>NZ_JBTLRP010000001.1:0-89250 GCF_054482795.1 Altererythrobacter sp. CAU 1778
GCGTCGTCAGCAGACGCCAGGACCAGCCCAAACTCGAAATCCCCATAGCTCATCGCATGCGGCCCGCAGGTTCGGGCACCGTCGACTTTCCGACGCCTCTCGGCGTCCGAAACTCTAAACGTAAGCCGAACGGCAGCTTTCCGCCCTCTGATGACTGGAACCGGACAGTCAGCTTACGGCCCACAAGCAGCCTCAAACGCCAGCGAGGCTGCAAATCCAACTGTAAGCGATGCGTTGCGCCGCAAGCACCTAGTCTCGCTTTTCTGGACACTCCACCGTCACTGGAAACGTGAGCACACCGTACCCCGCAAATTCGGGAGATACGCCTTTGGATTCACGTTGAAATATCGTTTTGAGCGGAATCAACCCGTCTACGAGTATAGCGGGTTTGCGCTGAGCCGCAGGCCACTCACTTCGTTATAAACACCAATAATCACGAGATATCTTTTCGCGTTCTTGCGGATCGCAGAAGAGTTGCGGTTTTTGGCGTATTTCGTCAGCGTTTCGCTGCCTCGATCAGTCCCAATCGCCCAGTCGTACAGAGCTTAGCGAGATAATCCCTCAACGATCCAATCATCTTTACGTGCCGTTTTCGGAAGCCTCACGATGGCGGCCTGCGATACCGATCACAGAGCCAGTTCCCCAAGCGCCTTGACCGCTGCATCACTTGCAAGGTGCCCATAGTGGCGCTCGATCATTTCCGCGCTGGTGCCGGAAATCTGCGCAATGGTGAGTAGCGGCAAGCCCGCGCTCACAAGGTCCGTTATGGTGCTATGTCGCAAGGTGTAGGCGGTGGCATCGGCCGGGAGCTCAGCGGCGCTCACAGCGGTTGCAATTGGCCGCTTCCAGCTATCCTTGTCCCATGCCTTGCCATTGGCGCGCATGAAAAGCGGTGCGCCTGGCAGCTTGTTCTTGGCCTGCTTGGCGAGCAGTTGCGCAGCCTCTTGCGGCAACTGAATACGGCGTGGTTTCCCGGTTTTGTCCTTGCCGATGGTAAGTTCCGCCGTGCGCTTGTCGAAGTCGCCAACCGTGAGTGCCGCCATAGCGCCGGCACGAAGCGGCAAGAGACACAGGGCGCGGATAAAGGGTGCTGCCTCTGCGTCGGTGCTTCCGATCAGTTTCTTGCGCTGCTTGCGGTCCAGATAGAGCGTACGGCGTCCATTGGCGTTGGGAATGGCCTTCAAGGCTTCCTGCCATGCCGCTTCGCTATTCGGTGCGCCGGGTGACAGAACCTTACTCAATGCCGCTCGCAGCACGGCCATGTCGCGATTGACGGTAGATGGTGCCCGCTCGCGCTCCACCGGATCGCCCTTCTTGCGTCGGCTCACAAGTGCCGGTTGTGCTTCCAGCCGCTCGCGCCACTCCTTGACGTGACGGCGGCGTAGCTTGTCCAGCTTCACCTTGGCGATTGCATCCTCATAGACGTAACGCTTGAAGCGCTGCTCTGCTTCTGGCCGGTCCTTGGCATATTCACGGCAGGCATCGGCAACGGTCTCAATCTTGGCGCGAATTTCGCCGCCGGATTCCACAAGCTCAGCCAGCTTCTCGGCTTCCTTCTTGGCCGCTGCGAACATCTCGTTCCCGGGCAGTGTGCCGAAATCGCCCAGCGACTTCACCTGATAGCGGCTGGCGTCCTCGTCATAGACGCGGGCAATCCATGTGCCCTTGCCCCCGCGCTTGGAGGGCCGGAAGCCAAGAAAGCACCCGGCGCGCAGCCGTTGCCAGTGCGGCTCGCGTTGCACTTTCAACCGCTCCCGGTTGCCGACTTTGCTCAGGTCCAATGCCACTGCCAATTCCCTCATTCCGTTTTGTATGGAATGCGTATGGAATACATGCAGGGATTATTGGAAACAAGCAGAGATAGGAAATGGCTTTATTTCAACGTCTTCGGTGTTTCAGTTTGTCTCGGATTGTCCGTAAACTCTGCACTCCGAAGGCAGAGGTCACAGGTTCGAATCTTGTCGGGTGCGCCAGTTTCTTCCTTCGTCTAAAGTTCCACTGCGACTGCCATGTTGTCGATCAGGCGCGTGCCGCCGATGCGGGCGGCGACCAAGAGGCGGGCGGGGGTGTTGGGTGTCTCATTCAGACGGGCCAGCGTGCGGGCGTCTGCTACGGCGGCATAATCGACGCTGTCGAACCCGGCCTGCAAGAGATGAGCCTCCAGCGCTGCCAGGGTTGCGGCAACGTCGCTGCCGATCGTGATTGCCTGGATCGCCTCGCGCATGGCGAGCGGGAGGTTGGCTGCGGCGGCGCGGTCCTGTTCCGAGAGGTATCGGTTGCGGCTGCTCATCGCGAGCCCGTCCGCCTCGCGCACGGTGGGCACGCCGTGGATTGCGTCAGCATGGGGCAGGGTCAGATCCAGATCGCGCGCCATGGTGCGGATGACGGCGAGTTGCTGATAGTCCTTCTCCCCGAACAGGGCGATGTCGGGGCGGACCTGATTGAAAAGCTTGCACACCACCGTCGCGACGCCATCGAAATGGCCTGGCCTGCTGGCTCCGCAGAAATCCGCGCTGACGCCCGATACATTGATGCTGGAGGCAAAGCCGTCGGGGTACATGACGTCCACGGTCGGTGCCCATAGCAGCGTAATGCCCTCGCCCTCCAGCATGGCGGAATCCTCGGCCAGTTGGCGCGGATAGGCATCCAGATCCTCGTTCGGGCCGAATTGCGTGGGATTGACGAAGATGCTCGCGACGACGTGGTCGGCACGGCGCCGCGCTTCGCGCATCAGGGTCAGGTGACCTTCATGCAGCGCGCCCATGGTCGGCACCAGCGCGATGGTGCCGCCGCTATCGCGCAGTGAGGCGACTTGCGTTCTCAACGGTTCGAGCGTGGTGACGGTTTGCATGGCGTGGCTGCTATCCAGTATATGTCGCTGACAGGTCCGCCATCTAGCCGCCGCCGCAATCGGCTGGCAACGACCGGCACTATAAAAGGATATCGAGTAGCGTGTCGCAGAGCCAAGCAGGCCCCCACCGGATCGTGTTCGCCAACGAAAAGGGTGGCACGGGCAAATCCACCACGGCGGTGCACGTCGCGGTCGCGCTGGCCTATCAAGGCGCGAAAGTGGCGGCGATCGACCTCGACCCGCGGCAGCGCACACTGTTCCGCTACCTTGAGAACCGCGCCGAGACGGAGCGGCGGCGAGACATCACCCTGCCCGGTGCGCGCTTCGACGTGTTCGAAGATGGCGATATCGACGCGCTCGACGCCCATGCGCGCGAACTGGGCAAGGGCTGCGACTTCATCGTGTTCGACACGCCGGGCCGCGACGATCCGCTGGCGCGCCATGTCGCGACGCAGGCCGACACGCTGGTGACGCCGATGAACGACAGCTTCGTTGATTTCGACCTGATCGGGCAAGTCGATGCGGAGACCTTCAAGGTGCGCCGCCTGTCTTTCTATGCGGAACTGATCTGGGAAGCGCGCCTGAAGCGCAGCCGCGCGACGATCGAGGAACAGCGGCGCGAGATGGACTGGGTCGTGGTACGCAACCGCACGCATCACATGGAAGCGAAAAACCAGTACCGCGTCGACAACGCGCTGACCGAACTCAGCAAGCGAGTCGGCTTCCGCGTGGCGCAAGGCCTGTCGGAACGCGTAATCTATCGCGAGCTGTTCCCGAGCGGGCTGACCCTGCTCGACCGCGGGCATCTGGGCGAGCTCGGCACCAGCCACATCGTCGCGCGGCAGGAATTGCGCCAGCTGGTGGCGAACCTCAAGCTGCCGATGCCTTCCAATGCACCCGCCGCGCTGGAACCTGCCTGAGCCATGACGAAGCTACTACTCATTGCGGGCGTCATCTGCCTGGCCGTCCGCGTACTTACCGGCAAATGGCCGTGGCAATTTCTGCAAGGGCAATCCACCCGCAGTCAGGCGGTGTTCCGCGCGCGCAAGCTGCTTGGCGTGCGCGCCGATGCCCCGCGCGGCGAGATCATCGAGGCGCACCGCCGCCTCATCGCCATCGTCCATCCCGACCGGGGCGGCACCAACGACCAGGTGCACGAGGCGAACGCGGCACGCGACATCCTGCTCGACGAGTTGCCCGGCGGCGGTTAAGCCGCTGCAATGAGCTATCAATTCGATTCCACCATCCTGCGCGAATACGACATCCGCGGGATCATCGGTGAAACCCTCGGCCCCGACGACGCGCGGGCGATCGGGCGCACATTCGGCACCATGCTGCGGGCAGCGGGCGGCACGAAGGTGGCGGTGGGGTATGATGGACGGGTCAGTTCCCCCATCCTCGAACACGCGCTGGTCGAAGGTCTGACGGCAAGCGGCTGCGACGTGCTGAAGATCGGCATGGGACCAACGCCGATGCTCTATTATGCCGAGGCCTCACGCGAGGATATGGATGGCGGCATCCAGATAACCGGCAGCCATAATCCCGCCAACTACAATGGCTTCAAGATGGTCTTTCAGGGCCGCCCGTTCTTTGGCGAGGACATCCAGACGCTCGGCCGGATGGCTGCGGCGGGCGAATGGTCGGACGGCAAGGGCGCCGTGGACAGCGTGGACATCCAGCTCGAGTATGTCGAGCGCCTGCTTACCCCGCTCGATGGCATTGCTTCCGAGAAACTGGCCGACCTGCGTGTCGCGTGGGACGCTGGCAATGGAGCGGCGGGGCCGGTGCTCGAAATGCTGGCCGCGCGCCTGCCGGGCGAACATCACCTGCTGTTTACCGAAGTCGATGGCAACTTCCCCAATCATCATCCCGATCCGACAGTGGAAGCCAATCTCGCCGACCTGAAGGCCATCGTCGCGGACAAGAACCTCGATTTCGGAGTGGCATTCGACGGCGATGGCGACCGCATCGGCGCGATCGACGGGGAAGGTCGGGTGATCTGGGGCGACCAGTTGTTGATGATCTATGCCGAGGACGTGCTGCGCAACCGCCCCGGCGCGACGGTGATTGCCGACGTAAAGGCCAGCCGCGCCCTGTTCGACAGCGTCTCCCAGTACGGCGGCAAGCCGCTGATGTGGAAGACTGGCCACTCGCTGATCAAGTCCAAAATGAAGGAAACAGGCAGCCCGCTCGCCGGAGAAATGAGCGGACACGTGTTCTTCGCCGACGACTATTACGGCTTCGACGACGCGCTTTATGCAGGCGTGCGGCTGATCGCGGCCTCCGCGCATCTCGGCAAATCGGTGACGCAGCTGCGCGCCGATATGCCGCAGATGCTCAACACGCCGGAAATGCGTTTCCAGGTCGACGAAAGCAGGAAGTTCGCTGCCATTGGCGAAATTGCCGAGCGGATTGCGGCAAGCGATGCGGTGGCCGACACGACCGATGGTGTGCGCGTGACCAATGATGACGGCTGGTGGTTGCTTCGCGCCTCGAACACGCAGGATGTGCTGGTCGCACGCGCCGAAAGTGACAGCGAAGACGGCCTGAACCGTCTCCTCGCGCAGATCGACGAACAGCTCGAACTGAGCGGGCTGGAGCGCGGCGAGAGCGTGGGCCACTAGGGTTTAGAAACGGGGGGAATATGTTGAAAGGCTTTACACTGTTCGGCGCGGCAGGTCTGATCGCACTGGCTTCACCCGCCGCTGCAGAGCATCACGACGAACCGGAAGTCGTCATCGACACATCCGAAAATGTCGACATGGACGAGGCGAAGCTTGCCGAGTTCTCGCAGATGATAAGCGGCCTTTTTCAGGCAGAGCCGCTGACGCAGGCGCAGGAAGCCCGGCTTCCGGCGGCGAGCGCGGTCGTCGGCACGATTATGCCCGAAGGTTTCTACGGCAAGCTGATGTCGCAGGTGATGGAATCGACCATGAAGCCGATCTTCGGCATGTTCGGCGGTCCCAACATGGTACTGCAGAGCAAGCTCGGCCTCGACGAGGACGAGATCGGGGCGCTGAGCGAAACACAACAGCGTGAAGTCGCACTCATGCTCGATCCGGCCTTCGAGACGCGCGGCGAAGCAATGATGGGCGCGATGACCGGTATGATGGGCGACATGTTCTCCGTCATGGAGCAGCCCATGCGCGACGGCCTCTCGCGGGCCTATGCGGTACGCTTCGACAATGATCAGCTGGCCGACATCTCGACATTTTTCGCAACCCCGACTGGACAGCTTTACGCCACCGAATCGATGGCTCTCTTCTCCGACCCGCAGGTCATGTCGGCGGTGATGTCGACCATGCCACTGATGATGCAGGGCTTC
Source organism: Altererythrobacter sp. CAU 1778 (assembly GCF_054482795.1). NCBI lineage: Bacteria > Pseudomonadati > Pseudomonadota > Alphaproteobacteria > Sphingomonadales > Erythrobacteraceae > Altererythrobacter > Altererythrobacter sp. CAU 1778. The sequence continues at coordinate 6,177 of NZ_JBTLRP010000001.1, forward strand.
GGCAACATGGAAGAAACGATGAAGACCGCGATGGCCGATCTTCCGGCTGAGCGCAGCTTCACCGACCTCTCCGCCGACGAGAAGACGCGCATCGCCAAGGCGGTCGGAAAGACGGTGGCGGAGCTGGAAGAACACGCGGCACTCACGACCATGGCCGCCGAAGACGAGTCGGAAGACGACGCCGAGAACGCCGAGGCTTGGGACGACTGAGCATCGTCCCCATATCGGGCGGCGATGAGTTCCTCCGCCGCCCACGTTCCGCCTGAGATTGCCGACTGGTTCGCGGGTCGCGGATGGCGTGTGCGGCGGCATCAATGCGAAATGCTCGATGCTGCCGATGCGGGGCGCCACGCGCTGCTGGTGGCGGATACCGGCGCGGGCAAGACGCTGGCGGGTTTTCTTCCCACGCTGGCGGATTTCGCGCCATCGCGGCTCGGCGATGCGAAGCCGCCTGAGGGCTTGCACACGCTCTATGTCAGTCCGCTTAAGGCGCTGGCGCATGACGTGCAGCGCAATCTGCTGACCCCGATCGAAGAGATCGGCCTGCCGATCCGGGTCGAGACGCGCAGCGGCGACACACCCTCTGACCGCAAGAAGCGCCAACGCATCAAGCCACCGCATGTGCTGCTGACCACGCCGGAAAGCCTCTCGCTGCTGCTCAGCTATCCCGACAGCCTCGAACTGTTCGCTGGCCTGAAGCGGGTGGTGATCGACGAGGTCCACGCCTTCGCCACCGGCAAGCGCGGCGATCTGCTGGCACTGTCGCTCAGCCGCCTGCAGGCCATCGCGCCCGATATGCAGCGTGCCGCCCTGTCGGCGACGCTGGCCGAGCCAGAATCGTTTCGCGAATGGCTTGCCCCCTGGGGTGAGATCGACGCGGTGCAGCTGGTGGAGGGCGAGGCCGGCGCGCCCGCGCAGGTCGAGATCCTGCTGCCGGACGAGGAGCGTGTGCCGTGGGGCGGCCATGCCGCGACCTGGTCGATCCCGCAGCTTTACGAGGAAATCCGCCGCAATCGCACCACGTTGGTCTTCACCAACACCCGCTTCCTGGCCGAATACATCTTCCAGCACCTGTGGGATGCGAACGAGGACAATCTGCCCATCGGCGTCCACCACGGTTCGCTGTCGAAAGAGGCGCGGCGCAAGGTCGAAGGCGCGATGGCGCGCGGCGAACTGCGCGCCCTCGTGGCGACCGCCAGCCTCGATCTGGGTGTTGACTGGGGCGACATCGACTGCGTGGTTCAGATGGGTGCGCCCAAGGGATCGAGCCGGCTTCTCCAGCGCGTCGGCCGCGCCAACCACCGGCTCGATCAGCCCAGCCGCGCCATCCTGGTGCCCGGCAATCGTTTCGAATTCCTCGAAGCGACGGCGGCGAAGGAAGCAGTCGACGAAGGTCAGCGCGATGGCGAGGACTTCCGCCCCGGCGCGCTCGACGTGCTCGCACAGCATGTCATGGCCTGCGTCTGCGCCGCGCCCTTCCACGAGGACGAACTGCTGGCCGAGGTCCGCTCGAGCCTGTCCTATGCCTGGCTGACGCAGGAGCATTGGGAGCGAGTGCTCAACTTCGTCGCCACCGGGGGCTACGCACTCAAGGCCTACGACAAGTTCAAGCGGATCGTGCGCGACAAGGACGGCGTGTGGCGGCTCACGCACCCGGAGCACGCGGCACGCCATAGGCTCAATGCCGGGATCATCGTCGATTCCGAGATGCTCGACGTGCGTTTTCGCAACGGACGCTCGCTCGGCAAGGTGGAAGAGCGCTTCGCCGCCGCGCTCTCGCCGGGTGACACCTTCCAGTTTGCCGGGATCAATCTCGAAGTCGAGAAGATCAAGGACATGGAGCTGCAGGTGCGCGCCAGCAGCAAGGCGGCGATGATACCGAGCTACGGCGGCCAGCGGATGCCGCTGACCACCCATCTGGCCGACCGGGTGCGCGCGATGCTGGTCGACCGCGCGGGCTGGTCGCGCTTTCCCGACGATGTGCGCGAGTGGCTGGAAGTGCAGGACTGGCGCAGTCAAATGCCGGGTCCGGACACGCTGCTGGTCGAAAGCTTCCCGCACGGCGGCAAGCACTACACCGTCTATTACACCTTCGTCGGCTGGAACGCGAACCAGAGCCTCGGGATGCTGGTGACCAAGCGCATGGAGGAGCGCGGACTTCTGCCACTGGGCTTCAACGCCAACGACTATTGCCTCGCGGTGTGGAGCATGAAGCCGGTGGCGGATCCGCGCCCGCTGCTTTCTCCCGATATCCTCGCGCATGAATTCATCGACTGGGTTCAGGATTCGCACCTCCTCCGCCGCGCCTTCCGCGAGGTCGCTGTGATCGGCGGGCTGGTCGAACGGCAGCATCCCGGCAAGCGCAAGACGGGCAAGCAGGTCACCTTCTCGACCGACCTGATTTACGACGTGCTGCGAAAATACGAGCCGGACCATCTGTTGCTCGAAGCGGCATGGGCGGATGCGCGGGCGCTGATGACGGACATCGGCCGCCTCGGCGATCTGCTCGACACTGCCGCGGACCAGATGTGCCATGTCGAACTCGACAGGGTCAGTCCGCTGGCTGTTCCGGTAATGACGCTGATCGGGCGCGAGCGCACGCCACAGGGTGCGGTCGATGACGAACTGTTGCTGGAGGCGGAGACGCTTGCGGGCACGGCGATGCGCGTCGATACGCCGGAAGTGTTCGAGGATTAGAGGAAGGCTGGGTCCATGCACTCGTAGGAAGCGGCCGGCTCGGGGTCGAGATCGACCGGGGCCGCTTCGTAATTGCGGTAGCGATTGAGGCGAAGAAACCGAAAACAGCTTTCGAGCGCGCCCACCTCGCGCAATGTTTCGAGCACAGGCAGGACGACTTCGAAGGGCGCATTTTCGACCGGGTCGAATTGCAACGCCACGGCCGGACGCGAGAAACCTGAGATCACGATATGGCGCAGTTCGGCATGGCTAATTTCAGAACTATTCCAGAGGATTTCGCCGCTCTCCGTGACTATCAGGCGGTTCACATTGGGTGAGAGGTCGACCATCCAGTCGTCGGGATAGGGTGCTGGCAGATCGACCACGATCGCGTGCGTGACTGGCGGACGCAAGGCCAGGAAGACCAGCGCCACGGTCAACAGCACACCAGCGAGAGGAGCGAGCGCGAGTGTCGCGATCGGGCGACCGTGATCGTAAGGGAGGTGTGGCCCGCGCAACTCAGCCTCCCGTGCTGAAATCGCGGTGTTCGTGCAGGCGGGCAAAGGCGAACTTGTCTGCACCGGACTGTCGGATCAGAGCGATGGTTCGTGCCGATGTGTCGTAGGGCGCGGCATCCTGCGGGTCGAAGCGAAGAACGGGCTGGCTGGGCAGCGCCGCGGCCTGCGCGACGGACGCGGCAAGTTCGCCCTCGCTGACGGGTGTTCCGTTCCAGCTGACGGTGCCGGCAGTGTCGATGCTGACGGTGTTGATCTGCGGGTCCGCAGGTCTGGCCTTGCCATTGGGCAGGGGAATGTCGGTGACGTGGGTCGCGATGGGAATGGTGAGGATCAGCATCACCAGCAGGACCAGGAGAACGTCGATGAAGGGTGTGACGTTCAGATCCTTCATCGGAGCGGGGGCGAAGCGAGCCGGCGGCGCATAGGCGTTCAATCGCATGAGCAATCTCCTCTGAATGTTATACTGTAACAATCTAGGAGGGTTGGCAAGAGGCATTGAATGGTGGCGCCTGGCGGCGCTGTATCGGACCCGGTGACGAAACCGTCAGGCAAAGAAAAAGGGGCGGATTGCTCCGCCCCTTTCAATTCGATTTAGACTTGGACCTCAGCCGACCGGGTTGGCCGGGCCGCCGGTGCCGAATGCGCGATACTTCTCGTTACCGACGAAGCCGAACTTGGTCACGCCGGACTGCTTGATGATCTGCAGCACGCGGGCAGAGATATCGTAGCTGGCGAACGGTTCAGGCTCGAACTGCAGTTCGGGCTCGACGGGCAGGGTCAGCGAACGCTGCAAATTGGCGACGAGATTGCCCTGCGAAATGGTGCTGCCGTTCCACAGGATTTCGTTGTTCTGCGTCAGCACGATCTTGTTCTTGATCGGATCGACTTCCGGTGGCGTGCTGTTGGGGTCGGGCTGCGGTAGATCGATATCGACCGAGTGCGTAGCCACGGGGATGGTGATGATGAACATGATGAGGAGAACGAGCATGACGTCGATAAGCGGCGTCGTGTTCATTTCCATCATCGGCGAACCATCGTCCTTGCCGCCTGACATTGCCATGAGATGTTACTCCTGAATTCTTAAGCCGGGTGATGCCGGGGCATCAGCCGTTCGGGTCGACCGGGTTCGAAATGAAGCCCACCGTAGGGTAGCCCGCCGACTGGACGTTGTAGACCGCACCTGCGACGCAGCGCCACGGGGCGTTCCTGTCGGCACGGATGTGAACCTGCGGAATCTTTTCCGGATCCTGCATGATCGCTTCGATGCCGCCTTCGCGCTTCACGATGTTGTCGAGACGCTGGAAAGCACGGTCATAGAGCGACTGCGAATCGACCGGCGTCGTATTGTTGAAATAGACGCGGCATTCGCCGTTGCGCGATGCACCCTGGAAGCCCGGTTCGCCGGCGCTGAGGCCGCCCTCATCGGTCGTGCTGACGGTCAGCAGAAGGTTTTCGACCTTGTCCTTCGATTCGACCGATTCGAACACCGGAATTTCCAGCTTTTCGATGGTCTGGATCGCGACCGGAACGGCGATGAGGAAGATGATGAGGAGCACGAGCATCACGTCGACCAGCGGGGTCGTGTTGATGTCGGACATCGGCGTTTCGTTGCCGCCTCCACCTGCCGAAATTGCCATATCTGGATCCTAACTTATGTTTTCGGTCTTGAGAGGGCTGGCGCGCCACCGCTGGCGGCGCGCCGTCCCCTGATGCGAAGTCGCCTGGCTATCAGGCCTTCGGAGCCGCAGCCGGACGGGCCGGAGCGGTCGTGGCGGCCTTGCCGGCCTGCTGGGTCGAGGTCTTCGTCAGCAGGGCAGGCTTGACCGCGCCACGCGAATTGATGTTCGCGAGAAGGTCGGTCGAGAAGCCGTTCAGCATTTCGGCGATGCGCTTGTTGCGGGCCTGCAGCCAGTTGTAGGCAAGCACCGCCGGAACGGCGACGAGCAGACCGATGGCGGTCATGATCAGTGCTTCACCAACCGGACCGGCGACCTTGTCGATCGATGCCGAACCGGCGAGGCCGATGTTGATCAGTGCGCGGTAGATACCGATAACCGTACCGAGCAGGCCGACGAACGGTGCGGTCGCGCCGGTGGTCGCGAGGAACGGGAGGCCGCCTGCGAGCTTGGCGTTGATCGAGGCTTCCGAGCGGGCCAGCGAACCGTGCATCCAGTCGTGAGCTTCCATCTGGTCGGCCATCTTGGCGTGCTCGTCTTCGGCCTTCAGGGCGTCGTCGGCGAGCTGGCGCCATGCGCTGTTCTTCTCGAGCTTGCCAGCGCCTTCGCGGATCGTCGGGGCACGCCAGAAGTGCGAGCGAACGCCCGAGTACTGCGACATGATCTTGCGCTGTTCGAGCAGCTTCGTGATCAGAATGTAGAACGAACCGACCGACATGATCACCAGGACGCCCAGGATGATGTAGGAGATCGGAGCACCCTGCTCCATGGCTTCCCAGAAACCGAACTGGTTCTGCGGAGTGTCGGCACCTGCTGCTGCAAGAAGTTCAATAAACATAGGAATCAGTCCTCTTCAAAACGCTTGTGTGTGGTGGTTGACCGCGCTCCCGGCGAGGCGGCCGACGCAAATTAGTTCAACTGATAGACGATCGTGGTGGACCAGCTCGATGCGATCGGGTTGCCGGCATCATTGAGCGCGGGCTTGAAGCGCGCATAGCTCTCCATCCCCTTGCAGGCTGCCTGATCGAGGTCCGAGTGACCGCTCGAATTGGAGACGCGGCAGGACGACACGCGGCCCTCCGCATTGATCTGCACGGCAACACCGACGCGACCTTCACGTTCTTCACGAGCGGCGCGCGAGGGATAGTTGCTCTGGATCCGGCCGGCCCAGCGGTTGAGACCGTCAGGCTGCACACCGCGAGCCTGTGATGGTGCGGGCGGCGGGGGCGGGGGCGGCGGCGGCGCAGCGACCGGCGCGGGCGGCGGAATCACGAGAGCCGGCGGCGCTGGCGGCGGGATGCGCGTCTGCGTCTGGATTTCCGGCGGCCGCACGCTGACGTTGATCGGCGGCGGCGGAGCGACCGGGGGTGGCGGTGCCACTTCCTGCTGGGGTTCCGGTTCCGGCTCCGGTTCGTCCGGTTCCGGCTCGGGTTCCTCGATGTCCACCGTCGTCACGCGCTCAACGGCTTTCTTCACCGCAGAATAGGCAAGACCGGTCACAAGCGTGTAACCGATGACGATGTGAATCAGGGCAACGATGATCAGAGCGATAATGCGATTGCCGCTCATCTGTTGGTCAGCGTAAGCCATTCAGTTCCTTCACTCCACTGTCTGTCTCGGGGGTGTGACCCCTATACCTGGCACCCGCAAATACAGGCCGCGCATCGCTACGCTAGTCGGCCTATCCTCCCTGCTGGCGCCAAGCGAACCGATGGCTGGAAAACAGCCTGCGCGGTTCGTAAGCGAGCCCGATCGGAAACCGACTGTGTTCTCCTGATCCTCGGTTCCGTTCGCCTTGCTCTTAACGAGGAGTCAACAGCCGCGCAAACGCTTTATCGGTTAAGACCCAATTCACGGGTGTTGCTCCTGAGATACTATGCAAGCGCAAAACGGTGCCCGGACGGTTTGTTTTCCGCGGGTTTATGTGAAAGACGACAGGACCATGACGATTAGCAAACCCCTTGTTCGAACTGCCCTGCTGGCGGCCCTCGCGTCTGCCAGCATGGCGCCCCCCGCGCCGCTTCTGGCGCAGGCCCCTGCTTCGGTCTCGCAGCTTGCGGATTCGGGCCCGACCTACGCCGACCTCGCCGCGTGGAGCGATGCGGCCGACATGGTCGTGCGCGCCAAAGTAAAGGATCAGGTGACCGTGAAGGCCGAACGTGCGCCGGGCCTGAAGCCGGGGATGGCGCGTCTCTACATCGAGGCGGAGACCCAGTCGCTGCTCGCCGGTCAGTCCGCCATCGGATCGGCGCTGCAATATGTCGTGGACGTGCCGCTGAGCGCGAAGGGCAAGGTGCCCAAGCTGAAGAAGCAGGACGTCGTCCTGTTCGCCCGGCCCGTGCCCGGCAAGCCGACGATGCTCCAGCTCGTGGCGCCGATGGCGCAGCTACCCGCGACCCAGGCGCTGGAGCAGCGCCTGCTGCCCATTCTGCGCCAGCTTGCCGCTGCCGATACGCCGCCAGCAATTACCGGCGTGCGCGATGCCCTGCCGGTGTTCGGCAACCTGACCGGAGAATCGGAAACGCAGATATTCCTGCGAACCGCCAGCGGCGATCCGGCCTCGATCACCGTGGTCCGGCGGCCGGGCATGGAGCCTGCCTGGGGTGTCTCGTTCTCGGAGATCGTCGACCAGTCCGCGAGCGCTCCGGCGCGCGACACGATAGAGTGGTATCGCCTTGCCTGCGCCCTTCCTGCGCGCTTGCCCGGCGGGGCGGTGCTTGGCGATTCGCTCGATCTGAGGCGGCTGGCCGAGCAGGACTATGCCTTCGTACTGCAATCGCTGGGGCCGTGCGCGCGCAACTTCGGATAGGCGCGCGGCAAGAGAAACTGGTTCACGCCGCCCTGCGCCTCGGGCTAGGGGCGGCGGGATGACGCAAAGCACAACCTTTACCGCACCCCTGCGCGTCGCGCTGGCCGGCCTCGGCACGGTCGGCGCGGGCGCGATCCGCCTGCTCGATGCCAATCGCGACCTGATCGCCGGACGCGCCGGAAGGCCGATCGAGGTGGTCGCGGTGAGCGCGCGCGACCGTTCGCGCGACCGCGGCGTGGACGTGGGCCGTTTCGCTTGGGAAGACGATATGACCGCCCTTGCCATGCGCGAGGACGTCGACGTCGTGGCCGAACTCGTCGGCGGATCGGACGGTCCCGCGCTGGCTCTGGCGCGTGCGACGCTGAACGCGGGCAAGGGGTTCGTCACCGCCAACAAGGCGATGATCGCGCATCACGGGCTGGAGCTTGCGCGGATGGCGGAAGCCGCCGGCGTCGCGCTGAAATTCGAAGCCGCCGTCGCTGGCGGCGTGCCGGTGGTGAAGGGCCTGCGCGAAGGGATCGCGGCGAATGCGATCGAGCGTATTTACGGCATCCTAAACGGCACCTGCAATTACATCCTTTCCACCATGGAGGACACCGGCGCCGATTTCGGCGATGTGCTGAAGGAAGCGCAGGCGCTGGGCTTCGCCGAGGCGGACCCGACCTTCGACATCGAGGGCGTCGATGCCGCGCACAAGCTCGCCATCCTTGCCGGCATCGGTTTCGGCGTGCAGCCCGATTTCGGCGCCGTCATCACGCAAGGCATCGCCCGCGTGCGTGCCGCCGACATCGAGCAGGCCCGCTCCCTTGGCTTCGTCATCCGCCTGATCGGCATGGCGCAGGCGCAGGTGGGCGCGGACGGAATCGAACGGCTGTTCCAGCGCGTCCAACCGCAGCTGGTTCATCGCGATCATCCGCTTGCCAGCGTCGATGGCCCCACCAATGCCGTGGTGGCCGAAGGCAATTTCTCCGGCCGGCTGCTGTTCCAGGGTGCGGGCGCGGGCGACGGCCCGACCGCCAGCGCCGTTGTGGCCGACCTGATCGACATTGCCCGCGGCGACGTGGGTCCGCCTTTCTCGCTGCCCTGCGCACAGTTGCAGGTGATGGACGCCGCCGATCCGGGCGAGCGTACCAGCCGTGCCTATCTGCGCTTCACGGTCACCGACAAGCCCGGCGTGCTGGCGGAAATCGCTGCCGCGATGCGCGATGCCGGTGTCTCGATCGAAAGCCTGATCCAGAAGGGCCGCAGCGACGATGGGGGCGAGGTGCTGATCGCCATCGTCACGCATGAAGGGCCGGAGCGTTGCGTCACTCTGGCGCTGGATGCGCTGCGCGGTTCCGACAGCCTGACCGAAGAGCCGCTGGTGATGCACGTCCTCAAGGACTGACGCGCCCGCTCAATCGACGCGCTTTTCTCCGCGTGCGACCCGGTCGGCGTCCGATCCCGCTGGCGCTTCGGGGATGGCCTTCAGGTCGATCATCGGCGGCATTTCCGGCGGGCAGCCGAGGCCGCAACCCGAAGCGGTCGCAGGCCCGGTGAAGATGCCTGGCCCGATCACCCCGGGAATGTCCTCCGCGCGCGGAATGCCGTCGCTCCTGTTCTCGCCGCGATCGGTGCTCGACCCCACCCGAAACTTGCGCTGTTCCTCGAGCTTGCGGCACACGACGATGACGTCCGGGTCTTCCTGGTTTTCTCCGTCGCAGCGCCGGACGCTCGTCTGGACGTCGGGCGGGCCATAGACCTCGTCCGCGCGCCGCAGGGCGTCTTCGGCGGTAATGCTCTGCTGCGCGAATAGCGGCGCGGCTGTCATCAAAACGACCACAGAGAGCGGCACGACAGCCCTTCGCATTCTCGACAAGCCCCTTCGCACCATCTAAGCGCCCGCGCGAGTTACCTTTCCAACCGCTGAATTGCAGGTGAACCGATGAACAAGCCGACCGGCAGCCAGATCCTCGACCGCGTCCTCGTGCTGGAGATGGTGCGCGTGACGGAGGCAGCGGCCATCGCCGCGTCCAAGCTGGTCGGAAGGGGCGACGAAAAGGCCGCCGACGCCGCCGCCGTGGAAGCCATGCGCGAGGCGTTCGACGAACTCTACATGGATGGCACCGTCGTCATCGGCGAAGGCGAGCGCGACGAAGCGCCGATGCTCTTCATTGGCGAGAAGGTGGGACTGGGCAAAGGTCCGAAGATCGACATCGCGCTCGATCCGCTGGAAGGCACGACCATCACTGCCAAGGCCGGACCCAACGCACTGGCGGTGCTGGCGGCGGCGGAAGAAGGCTGTTTGCTCCATGCGCCCGACACCTACATGGAAAAACTGGCTGTGGGTCCGGGCTATCCCGACGGCATCATCGACCTCGCCAAGTCGCCGAGCGACAATGTCCGCGCCGTGGCAGAGGCCAAGGGCGTGAAGCCGGGCGACATCATCGTGTGCGTGCTCGACCGCCCGCGCCATGCCGAGCTTATCGCGGAACTGCGCGACCTGGGCTGCGGCGTCGTGCTGATCGGCGACGGCGACGTGGCGGGCGTCATCGCGGTGACCGACCCCGACACGACCATCGATATGTATATGGGCACCGGCGGCGCGCCCGAAGGTGTGCTGGCGGCCGCCGCGCTGCGCTGCGTCGGCGGGCAATTCAACGGACGCCTCGTCTTCCGCAACGACGACGAAAAGGCGCGCGCCCGCAAATGGGGCATCGAAGACAAGGACTTCGGCCGCATCTACAAGCTGGAAGAACTTGCCAAGGGCGACTGCATCTTCGCCGCAACCGGCGTCACCGACGGATCGCTGCTCGACGGGGTGAAGTATCTTCGCGGTGGCACCATGACGACCGAAAGCGTGGTGATGCGCGCCAGCTCGGGCACGGTCCGGTGGATCAAGGGTGAACACCGCGTCTGATCCGGGCCGACGGGCCTATCGGTCGGGAATGTCGCCTTCGTAGCCCAGACCGCGCAGCTCGTCCGCGCGCCCCTGAGCAGCCAGCTCGGCCACCGTGTCGGACGTGCCTTGTTCGGCGAGCGCCTCCGCGCTCCACAGGTCGGGGTCGGCCAGCTCGGGCGACGGCGGAACGGCAGCCGTTGCGGATGGCGTGTTCGGACCCAGCCAGATGCGAAGGGCGATCAGCATCACGCCAGCGACAATCAGGATGATGGGCAGCGTGTCCATCGCCCAACCCTATCCCCCGCGCCCGGGACTGGCAATCTTGCGCGGCACGGACGGCGCCTCTAGGGCGTCAGCGCAACTTCCATCCGACGGGATTTCGACTCCATGAAGATCATGTCCGGCAATTCCAACCTGCCGCTTGCCCGCGCCATCGCCGGCTATCTCGAGATGCCGCTGACCGATGCCAGCGTGCGCCGCTTCGCCGACGAGGAAATCTTCGTCGAGATTCACGAGAACGTGCGCGGCGAGGACGTCTTCCTGATCCAGTCGACCAGCTTCCCGGCCAATGACAACCTTATGGAACTGCTGATCGGCATCGACGCGCTGCGCCGCGCCTCGGCCCGGCGGATCACCGCGGTCGTGCCGTATTTCGGTTACGCACGGCAGGATCGGAAGCCCGGCCCGCGCACGCCGATCTCGGCCAAGCTGGTCGCGAACCTCATCACCGAAGCCGGGGCCGACCGCGTCCTCTCGGTCGACCTGCACGCCGGGCAGATCCAGGGCTTCTTCGACATTCCGACCGACAACCTCTTTGCAGCGCCGGTCATGGCGGCGGACATCCAGGCGCGCTACGGCGACCAGAGCCTGATGGTCGTCTCTCCCGACGTCGGAGGCGTGGTGCGCGCCCGTGCGCTGGCAAAGCGGCTCGACAACGCGCCGCTCGCCATCGTCGACAAGCGCCGCGACCGTCCGGGCGAGAGCGAGGTGATGAACATCATCGGCGAGGTAAAGGGCCGCCACTGCATCCTGATCGACGACATCGTCGATTCGGGCGGCACGCTTTGCAACGCGGCGCAGGCGCTGCTGGACGAGGGCGCCTCCAGCGTCGCCGCCTACATCACGCACGGCGTGCTGTCGGGCGCGGCGGTCGCACGCGTCGACAAGAGCGCCCTGAAGGAACTGGTGATTACCGACACCATCCTCGCCAGCGATGCCGCGAGGGATTCGAGCCGCATCCGCACGCTCACCATCGCGCCGCTGATCGGCGAGGCGGTGCGGCGCATCGCGGACGAAAGCAGCGTCTCCAGCCTGTTCGACTGACCCGGCCGGATGGACGCAAGTCCGGATCGCAACCGTCGCATCCGACCGCTGCATCTGGCGAGCGGGCTGCTCATCCTGATCTTCCTGGCGCTACACATGGCGAACCACCTCGCCATGTTCGCAGGGCAGGCAGCCCATATCGAGATGATGTCACGGGTCCGACCGTTCTACCGCAATGCGCTCGTCGAGCCGCTGCTGTTATCGGCGCTGGTGTTCCAGATCGGGTCGGGGCTGGCGATGATCTGGCGGACGCGCAGTTCGCGGACGGGCTATATTCCATGGCTTCAGGCCGGGTCGGGCATCGTGCTTGCCCTGTTTCTCCTCAACCACGTCATAGCGGTGCTGGCCGGTCGTTTCACGCTTGGCCTCGATACCAATTACCACTTTGCAGCGGCGGGATTTCACGCCGGGCTGGCGACGTTCTTCGTGCCTTACTACTTCCTCGGGGTAGCCTCGCTGTTCGTGCACGTCGCCTGCGCGCTGAGCTGGCACATCCGTTCGCGAACCATTCCTCTTTTCGTGGCCCTGGGCGGAATTGCGCTGGCATTCGGCCTGGTTGCGACCATGTGGGGAGATCCCGCCATTCCTGACCGCTATCTTGAAACGCATCGATGAAACTCACTTCCGAACTAGCAGTAGCACACCGGCTTGCCGACGCGGCGCGTGACGCGATCCGACCGCGGTTTCGCCAGCCGATCGATATCGAGCGCAAGGGCGATGCCTCGCCCGTCACCGAGGCGGACCGCGCCGCCGAGGAAGCAATGCGCCGCATTCTGATGGCCGAGTACCCGCAGGATTCGGTGCTGGGCGAGGAGTTTGGCGAGCACGAGGGGCGGTCGGGCCGGCAGTGGGTGCTCGACCCGATCGACGGCACGACCAATTTCCTTGCCGGTCGCCCCTTCTTCGGCACCCTCATCGCGCTGCTGGCAGACGGCTTTCCGGTGCTCGGCGTGATCGACCAGCCGATCCTCGGCGAACGATGGGTCGGCGTCGCTGGCCAGCCGACGACGCTCAACGGGACGGAAGTGCGGACTCGCAGTTGCCCGGAGTTGTCTGCCGCTACCATCGCCACCACCGGACCGCATTATTTCACCGTCGAGCAAGGCGACCGCTTCATGAAGCTCGCGGGAGAAACCGATCACAAGCGCATGGTGATGGGCGGCGATTGCTACAACTACGCCATGCTGGCGAGCGGGCACGTCGATATCGTGGCCGAGGCGGGGCTGAAGCTCTACGACCTCGCCGCGCTGGTGCCCGTGGTCGAAGGCGCGGGCGGAGTGATGAGCGACTGGCAGGGTGACCCGCTGCACGCAGGTTCGGACGGCCACGTTATCGCGGTCGGCGATCCGGCGCGGCTGGAGGACGTGGTCGAAGCGCTCGGCTGAGGCGCACGTTGAGGCACTCTCGGCGCAGATGTGCGTTGGAGTGGCATGACGGACACGATTGCTATTACCGGCGGCGGCGCGGGGATCGGGCGCGCGGTTGCGCTGCATTTTCTGGGCGAGGGCTGGCGGGTTGCGGCGCTCGACAAGGATGAGGCCGCGCTGAATGAACTGGCAGCGGCATGGCCGGACGACAGGCTGCTCACCCTCGTGGCCGACGTCGGGCAGGAAAATGCCGTGAAAAGCGCTTTCTCCACGCTCGCGAAATGGCTCGGCAACGACCCCTTGCGGTGTCTCGTCAACAATTCCGGGATCGCCGATCCCTATTGCGGTCCGCTGGAGGACCTTTCCCTGACAGACTGGCAAGGCTGGATCGACGCCTCGCTTACCGCCGCCTTTCTTTGCAGCCGTGCATCCCTTCCGCTGCTGCGACGAGCCAGCGGTGCGAGCATCGTCAACATATCCTCCACCCGCGCGGTGATGAGCGAGCCGGAAACCTTCGCCTATGCTGCGTCCAAGGGCGGCGTCGATGCGCTGACACATGCGATGGCCGTCTCGCTCGGCCCCGACATCCGCGTCAATGCAATCCGGCCGGGCTGGATCGAGACGCGCGACTGGCAGAAGCAGTCCCTGCGCGAGGAGGTCACGCACCGCAAGAAGGACCGCGAGCAGCATCCGGCGGGCCGGGTCGGCACGCCGCAGGACATCGCCGGGACGGTTGCGTGGCTGATCGACGCAGGCTTCGTTACCGGACAGCATATCAATGTCGACGGCGGTATGACGCGCAAGATGATCTACGCCGACTGAGCACCCGTGCGGATCGGCTCGCGCGGCTTGCATTCTGGCCACGATCCGCTATTGGCGCCCGCTTCACCGACACGTGATTCATGTGCCGGCCTGGCGACAAGGGCTGCCAGGGCTGGTTCGGACGTGTCTCTGACACAGGAGATGAAAATGCCCAAGCTGAAGACCAAGAGCGGTGTGAAGAAGCGCTTCAAGATCACCGCAACCGGCAAGGTCAAGCATGGTGTGGCCGGCAAGCGCCACCGCCTGATCAGCCATAATGCGAAGTATATCCGCCAGAACCGCGGCACCGACGTGTTGGCCAAGGCCGACTGGGCAGCCGTGAAAAGCTGGGCCCCCTACGGGCTCAAGTAAGCAGGAGGATATAGACTATGCCCCGCATTAAACGCGGCGTTACCACGCGCCAGAAGCACAAGCGGTTACTCGATCAAGCCAAGGGCTATCGCGGTCGTCGCAAGAACACCATCCGCGTTGCGCGCCAGGCGGTCGAGAAGGCCGGCCAGTACGCGTATCGCGATCGCAAGATCAAGAAGCGCAATTTCCGTGCGCTCTGGATCCAGCGCATCAACGCCGCAGTGCGCGAAGAAGGCCTGACCTATTCGCAGTTCATGCACGGCGTGAAGCTGGCCGGAATCGAGCTGGACCGGAAGGTCATGGCCGATCTCGCGATGAACGAAGGCGCCGCCTTCAAGACGATCATCGCTGAAGCCAAGAAGGCCATCGCCTGATCGCATCCGCTGCCTGACGGCGGCGAATGACAACGGGCCACAAGGCTCACGAAACGCACGGAACGGGCATCCCGTTTCCGTGCGTTTTGCGTTCCAAGCGCTGGAAATTGCATCCGTTTTGGACGCCATCTCCTGCCGACATGACAAATTGACCCTTGGATTTGCTTGGAAATTGCGCGATGGACCGGTTCGGATAGTATTTTCGTCCAGCATTTCCTGCTGGTTTAGAACAATCGAAGGGTCGGGCCCCGTGCCGGAAGAGCAATCGCCGATTGCTGTCACTTTCCTGCAACCTCCGCCGGAGTTGCAGCCCTACCTGACGGCTCTGTACCTCACCGAGATCAACGTCCCCGATGGGGAATGGATCGTCGATTACCTCCATCCGGAACGTGCCGCGTTGCGGTTCACCGATCCGACCCCGCCGCGTGGACGGGTGGGGGCGGGGGAGCTGGAAGAGCGCTACCGTTTCACGGCCAACGGACCGACCAGCCAGTCCGTGTGGTTCAGTATCTCGCGGGCGCGGTGCTGGGGCATCGGTCTGCAACCTGCGGGCTGGGCCAGGTTCATCGACGTTCCCGCAGACGCGCTTGCCGACACCATCGTGGACGGCAATGTCGAGCCCGCCTTCGCGCCCTTCGCCGGATTGACCGACATTATTTTCGACGAACGGCCCGATGCCCCGGCGGAAGCGCGGCGGATCGTCGAACATCTGCTCGCCATGGAACATCGGCCCGTCCCGCACGAGGAGGATATCTTCGCCGTGCAGGAGGCGATCCGCGATCCCGATCTGGCCGATGTCGCGGGCCTTGCGCGCGCCGTCGGCCTGTCTTCCAAGTCGCTCGGCCGGCTGTGCAAGCGCTACTTCGGGTTCAAGCCCAGCCTGCTGCTGCGCCGCCAGCGCTTCCTGCGCAGCCTCGCGCAATTCATGCTGGAGCCGAACCAGAACTGGTCGAGCGCGCTCGACGGGCAGTATTACGATCAGGCGCAGTTCAATCGCGATTTTCACCAGTTCATGGGGATGAATCCGTCCGATTACGCCAAGCTGCCACACCCCATCATCAACCCGATCATGCGACCGCGGATGGCCGATCTGGGCGCGGCCAAGCCGATCGAACTGCCCACCGTGCTGCGCTATGACGCGCTGGAGCGGGAGCAAAGGCTGACGCGCAACGACGCGGCCGAATAAGCCGAGGCCCTGGCAACAGCGAAATCCGGGCTTGGGCTAAGCGCCCGGCCCCGCTAGAGGCGACCGCTTGGAATTCAGGCGGAATGGCATGAGCAATCTGGAACAACTCGGCAGCGATGCGACGGCGCGCATCGCACAGGCAGAAGGCGCGGACGCGCTGGAGGCTCTGCGGATCGAATATCTCGGCAAGCAGGGCTCGATCTCGGCGCTGATGAAGACGCTCGGCGCGATGTCGCCGGAAGAGCGCCAGTCGCAGGCACCCCTCATTCAGGGTCTTCGCGGCACCGTGGCCGACGCGATCGCCGCCAAGAAGGCGCAGCTCGACGCGGCGGAACTCGAAACGAGGCTGGCGAGCGAGACGCTCGATCTGACGCTTCCCGCCCCGGTCGCGCCGCGCGGCAGCGTCCACCCGGTCAGCCAGGTTATGGACGAACTGGCGGAAATCTTCGCCGACCTCGGCTTTTCGGTCGCCACCGGGCCGGAGATCGAGGACGACTGGCACAATTTCACCGCTCTCAACATGGCGGAAGCCCATCCCGCGCGCGCCATGCACGACACGTTCTACTTCCCGGACGAGGACGGCAAAGGTCGCCGGATGCTCCTGCGCACCCACACCTCGCCGGTGCAGATCCGTTCGATGGTCGAACAGGGCGCCCCGATCCGCATCATCGCGCCGGGCCGTGTCTACCGGTCCGACAGCGACGCGACCCACACGCCGATGTTCCACCAAGTCGAAGGGCTGGTGATCGACGAGGGCATCCACCTCGGCCACCTCAAGTGGACACTGGAAACCTTCCTCAAGGCCTTCTTCGAGCGCGAGGACATCGTGCTGCGCCTGCGCCCCAGCTATTTCCCCTTCACCGAGCCTTCGGTCGAAGTCGATGTGGGCTGGCAGGACGTCGATGGTCGCCGTGTCCTCGGCGGTGACGGCGATGCGCCCGGTCACGGCTGGATGGAGCTGCTGGGCAGCGGCATGGTCAATCGCCGCGTGCTCGAATTCGCTGGCGTGGATGCGGACAGATACTCCGGTTTCGCCTTCGGTGTCGGCGTCGACCGCCTCGCCATGCTCAAATACGGGATGGACGATCTGCGCGCCTTCTTCGACGGCGACGGTCGCTGGCTGTCGCATTACGGCTTCTCGCCGTTCGACCAGCCGACCCTGTCCGCGGGCGTAGGAGCACGCGCATGAAGTTTTCCCTGGAATGGCTGAAGTACTTTCTCGACACCGATGCCTCGGTGGCGGAGATCGCGGCCGCGCTGAACACGCTCGGCCACGAGGTCGAGGGGATCGAGGATCCGGCGGACAAGCTCGCCGGTTTCAAGGTCGCGAAGGTGCTGACCGCCGCGAAGCACCCGGATGCCGACAAGTTGCAGGTGCTGACCGTCGACACGGGCGAAGGCGACCCGCTTCAGGTCGTCTGCGGCGCTCCGAATGCGCGCGCGGGCATGACCGGCGTGCTCGGCCTCCCCGGCGCAGTGGTGCCCGCCAACGGGATGGAGCTTCGCAAATCCGCCATCCGCGGGGTCGAAAGCAATGGCATGATGTGTTCCGTGCGCGAACTGGAACTCGGCGATGAACACGACGGGATCATCGAACTGCCCGCCGATGCCCCGGTTGGCGCGAGCTTCGCTGAATATCACAACGCCTCGCCGGTGTTCGACGTAGCGATCACGCCCAATCGCCCCGATTGCATGGGCGTGATGGGCCTCGCGCGCGATCTCGCCGCTGCGGGCGTGGGCACGTTCAAGCCAATCGAGGTTCCCCAGATCGTCGGCAAGGGCGCGTGCCCGGTCGAGATCCGGATCGAGGATGCCGAAGGTGTGCCGGCGTATTATGGCCGCGTGATCCGCGGCGTTTCGAACGGGGCCAGCCCGGACTGGATGCAGCGCCGCCTCAAGGCCGCGGGGCAGCGCCCGATCTCCGCCGTGGTCGACATGACCAATTACCTCATGCTCGCTTTCGGGCGGCCGGCGCACGCCTACGACCTCGCCAAGCTGAGCGGTCCCATGGTGGCGCGGCGCGCGCGCAACGGCGAAACGGTGCTCGCACTCAACGAGAAAACCTACACGCTGGACGACAGCATCACCGTCATCGCCGACGACAATGGCGTCCACGACGTCGCCGGGATCATGGGCGGAGAGGATACGGGGGTCACTGAAACGACGACCGATGTCCTGCTGGAAATCGCCTATTTCGACCCGGAACGCATCGGGGTGAGCGGGCGCAGGCTCGGCCTTGCCAGCGATGCGCGCACGCGGTTCGAGCGGGGGGTGGATCCTGCCTTCCTCGACGACGGGCTGGCGCTGCTGACCGACCTCATCCTGCGCTTCTGCGGCGGAGAGGCGAGCGAGGTTTCGCGCGTCGGCGCTCCGCCGGTGGAACCGAAGGTGGTCGCGTTCGATCCTGCCATGACCGCCCGTCTCGGCGGTATCGACGTGCCGGAAGCGGACCAGCGCCGCATCATGGAAGCGCTCGATTTCAGGGTCGACGACAACTGGCAGGTGACCTGCCCGCCGCGCCGCCACGACATCGAAGGACCGGCCGATCTGGTCGAGGAGGTCGTGCGCGTTCATGGTCTCGACCGCGTCGAAAGCGTGGCGCTGCCGCGGGCAGAGGGCGTCGCCCGGCCAACCGCTTCGCCGCAGCAGGTGATGGAACGCAGGCTGCGCCGGACGGCAGCGGCTCGCGGTCTGCACGAGGCCGTGACCTGGTCCTTCCTCCCTACCGCAGATGCCGAGCATTTCGCGGATGGCGCTCCGCTCTGGGTGCTCGACAATCCGATCAGCGAGGACATGAAGGCCATGCGCCCCTCGCTCATCCCCGGCCTTCTCTCCGCGGCGAAACGCAATGCCGATCGGGGGTCGGATGGCTCGCGCCTGTTCGAGATCGGGCGTCGTTATTTCCGCAAGGGCGATGGCGCGAGTGACGAAAAGCCGACGCTCGGCGTGGTGCTGTCCGGTGTGAAGACCGCGCGCGGCTGGGACAGCGGCAAGACCTCCCCGTTCGACGCCTACGACGCGAAGGCGGAAGCGATGGCTCTGCTCGAAGCGGCTGGTGCGCCGGTCGCGAACCTGATGGTGATGGGTGAGGCGGGCGACCAGTTCCACCCCGGCCAGTCCGCCACGCTGCGGCTCGGCCCCAAGAACGTGCTTGCCCGCTTTGGCGCCTTGCATCCGGCGACGCTCAAGGCCTTCGACATCGAAGGGCCGGTGGTGGCGGTGGAGCTGTTCCTCGACGGCATTCCGGCAAGGAAGGGCGCAGCCAGCTTCGCCCGGCCCGCCTACACGCCGCCCGCGCTGCAGGCGCTCACCCGCGACTTCGCCTTCCTCGTCCCTGCCGATCTGGCTGCAGGCGATCTGGTCAAGGCCGTGCGCGGCGCGGACAAGCAGGCGATCACCGACGCCCAAGTGTTCGACGTCTTCGCCGGGCAGGGCGTGCCGGAGGGCAGGAAATCGGTCGCGATCGAAGTCGTGCTCCAGCCGGGCGAGAAGACCTTTACCGATGCCGAAATCAAGGCGTTGTCGGACAAGATCGTCGCAGCAGCGGCGAAACACGGAGCGGAGCTACGCGGATGAAAACGGCTTTCGTAACAGGCGCCACTGCCGGGATCGGCGAGGCAACGGTACGCACTCTGGTCGCCAGCGGCTGGCGCTGCATCGCCACCGGGCGGCGGCAGGACAGGCTCGACGCACTGGTCGGTGAGCTTGGCGCGGACAAGGTCCACGCGGCCTGTTTCGACGTGCGCGATACCGACGCGATGGACGCAGCGATCGCCGCGCTGCCGCCCGAGTTCGCGGGGGTCGACCTGCTCGTCAACAACGCCGGCCTCGCGCAAGGCTTGTCGCCCGCACAGGAAGCCAGCCTCGACGACTGGCATACGATGATCGACACCAATGTGACGGCGATGGTGGTGCTGACGAGGCTGCTGCTGCCGCTGCTGATCGAACGCAAGGGCGCGATCATCGCGATCGGGTCGGTAGCGGGGAACTACATCTATCCGGGCGGCAACGTCTATGCCGGGTCAAAGGCTTTCGTGAACCACTTCACACTAGCGCTGCGCGCCGACCTGCACGGTACGGGCGTGCGCGTAACCAGTATCGAGCCGGGCATGGTCGAGACCGAGTTCACGCTGGTGCGGACCGGCAGCCAGCAGGCGAGCGACGATCTCTATCGCGGCACCAACCCGATGACCGGGCAGGACATAGCCGACATGATCAAGTGGGTGGCCGAACTGCCGCCGCATCTCAACATCAACCGGCTCGAACCCATGCCGGTCAATCAGGACTTCGCGGGCTTCCGCGTGGCGCGCCCTCAAGAGAGCACATGACTTCCAACCGCCGCACTTTCGCGATCATCTCGCACCCCGACGCGGGCAAGACCACGCTGACCGAAAAGCTGCTGCTGACCGGCGGCGCGATTCACCTTGCGGGCGAGGTCAAGGCGCGCGGCGCGGCGCGGCGGGCGCGTTCCGACTGGATGAAGATCGAGCAGCAGCGCGGCATCTCGGTGACGTCCAGCGTGATGACGTTCGAGCGGGACGGCATCACCTTCAACCTGCTCGACACGCCGGGGCACGAGGATTTCTCCGAGGATACCTACCGCACGCTGACCGCGGTCGATTCCGCGATCATGGTGATTGACGCGGCCAAGGGGATCGAGCCGCAGACGCGCAAGCTGTTCGAGGTGTGCCGCCTGCGCAGCGTGCCGATCATTACCTTCGTCAACAAGGTCGACCGTGAAGGCCGCCCGGTGTTCGAACTGCTGGACGAGATCGCCGACATGCTCGCGCTCGACGTGTCGCCGCAGATGTATCCGGTCGGCATGGGTGGCGAATTTCAGGGCATCCTCGACTTCGCGAGCGGCGAGGTCGTCGTGCCGGAAGGTCCGTCCAAAGAATTCCACGGCAAGCGCGTGGCCGATTTTGCCCTGCCCGACGCCGTGGCAGAGAATGCCGAACTGGCGCAGATCGGTTATCCCGAATTCGACCTGGAAGCCTATCGCAACGGCGATCTGACGCCGGTGTATTTCGGATCGGCGCTCAAGAATTTCGGCGTCACCGAACTCATCGATGCGATCGCGCAACACGCCCCGCCGCCGCGCCCGCAACCGGCAGGTGACGAGAAGATCGGCCCGGAACGCGACGAGGTAACCGGCTTCATCTTCAAGGTGCAGGCCAACATGGACCCCAACCACCGCGACCGCATCGCGTTCATGCGGCAGGTTTCGGGCACTTTCAGACGCGGCATGAAACTGACGCCGAGCGGCCTCGGCAAACCCATCGCGGTTCATTCGCCGATCCTGTTCTTCGCGCAGGACCGCGAAATCGCGGACACCGCGCAGGCGGGCGACATCATCGGGATACCGAACCACGGCACGCTGCGCGTCGGCGACACGCTTTCCGAGAAGAACGAGGTTCGCTTCACCGGCCTCCCGAACTTCGCGCCCGAAATCCTGCGCCGCGTGCAGCTGAAAGATCCGACCAAGACCAAGCAGCTACGCAAGGCTCTCGACGACTTGTCCGAAGAGGGCGTTATCCAGGTCTTCTATCCGGAGATCGGCGCGCAATGGATCGTCGGCGTGGTCGGTCAACTTCAGCTAGAAGTGCTGATCAGCCGCCTCTCCGCGGAATACAAGGTCGAAGCCGCGCTCGAGCCTTCGCCATTCGCCACCGCGCGCTGGATCGGCGGGGATACCAAGGCGCTCGACGAGTTCGAGAAGTTCAATCGCGCCAACCTTGCCAAGGACCGCGACGGCGATCTCGTGTTCATGGCGAAAAGCCCTTGGGACGTGAACTACCAGCAGGAAAAGAACCCCGAACTGAAATTCTCCGCCACCAAGGAGCGGTGACAAGCGCAGCGCGATGGCTTAGCTTCGCTTCCATGGCCGACTTCTTCGACACGCTGGACGACAGGCACATCGCGATGATCGCGAAGCAGCCGGTGTTCTTCGTCGCCACGGCGGCGGAAGGTGCGCGGATCAATCTGAGCCCCAAGGGTTACGATGCTTTCCGCGTTCTCGGGCCGGACCGTGTCGCTTATCTCGACCTCGGCGGATCGGGGAACGAGACCAACGCGCATCTCATGGCCGACGATAACGGCCAGGGTGGCCGCATCACCGTCATGTTCTGCAATTTCGAACAACCCGCGCTGATCCTGCGGATCTACGGCAAGGGCCGTGCCGTTTTGCCCGCCGATGCGGAGTGGGAAGGGCTGGCGCAGCACTTCACCCTTCTTCCCGGAACTCGCCAGATCTTCGACATCGCGGTGGAAAGCGTGCAAACCAGCTGCGGCTGGGGTGTGCCTTTCATGGAATATCGCGACGAGCGTGCGACGCTGAAGAAAGCCCACGCCAACAGCAATCCGGACGAATGGGCCGCGAAGATGTCGCTGCGAATCAGCAGCATCGACGGCCTGCCAGCGCGCCCGACCGATCGTTATATCGCGGGCGAGGCCTGAAACTCGCTTGCAGCTCACCTTCGCCAGTTACAACATTCACAAGGCCGTCGGCGTCGATCGCCGGCGCGACCATGACCGCATCATCAGCGTGCTGCGCGAGATGGATGCAGATGTCATTGCCTTGCAGGAAGCCGATCGCCGCGTCGGGGAACGTGCCACCGTGCTGCCGCGCGCCGCGCTGGACGACACGCCGTGGCGCCCGGTACCCGTTGCGCGGCGCCCGCAAAGCCTCGGCTGGCATGGCAACGCCCTGCTGGTGCGGCGCAGTTTCAGGATGATCGACCATGCCGCGATAGTGCTGCCGACGCTGGAGCCACGCGGTGCGGTGCGCGTGGATCTGGAGGTCGAGGGCAAGCGGCTGCGCGTGATCGGCACGCATCTCGACCTGTCGGGCCTGCGCCGCCGTGACCAGATCCGCGCGATCCTGAAGCATCTCGAAGAGATCGACGGCGATCTACCGACCGTGCTGATGGGCGATTTCAACCAATGGGGGCACGGCTCGGGCGCGATGCGCGAGTTCGGCAAAGGCTGGCACTCGCTGGTGCCGGGCAAGAGCTTCCCCAGCCGCAGGCCGATCGCCTGCCTCGACCGCATTATCGCCAGCAGACACTGGAAGTGCGGTCCGGCGGGGGTCCATCACAGCGGGCTAAGCGCACAGGCATCGGATCATCTGCCGGTCCATGCCGAGCTGACTCTGCACAAAAAATAGGCAGCGCCTGACGCATTTTCCGGCGCATCGGCTCGAATGCCGTGGTGCGGCGCAGCAATTATTGCCGCAATCTTAACGCACTGCCGAACTGGCACACCCCTTGCATTGTGTTTTGCTGGCCGTGGGATCGGTCAAGCAACAGCAGGGGTCCATGATGAAATTCATCATCGCCATTATCAAACCGTTCAAGCTGGACGAGGTGCGCGAAGCGCTTGGCCAGGTCGGCGTCGCCGGCATGACCGTGTCCGAAGTCAAGGGCTTCGGCCGCCAGAAAGGCCAGACCGAGATTTACCGCGGTGCGGAATACTCGACCAATATGCTTCCCAAGGTGAAGCTGGAAATCGCCGTGCCCGCCGCCATGGCCGCGCAGGTGGTCGAAACCATCCAGCAAGCCGCCAGCACCGACAGCATCGGCGATGGCAAGGTTTTCGTCTTCGACCTGGCGGAAGCGACGCGCATCCGCACCGGCGAAACCGGCGAGACTGCGCTGTGAGCGCGTTTCACGCAACGAGGGGTAACACGATGATCCGCAAAACGATCTGCGGTGCAGCGGCGCTGGGCGCCAGCCTGTTCGCCGCCACCGCCGCTTTCGCGCAGGAAGCGGCCGAGCCTGCGGCAGAAGCTGCCGCCGCCGTCGCCAATCCGGGTAACAACGCCTGGATGATGACTGCCACCATTCTGGTCCTGCTGATGATCCTGCCGGGCCTCGCACTGTTCTATGGCGGCCTGACGCGCGGCAAGAACATGCTTTCCACCATGACGCAGGTCGGCGGTGCAGCCTGTCTTGCCATGTTGATCTGGGTGATGTGGGGCTATTCCACCGCCTTCGGTCCGGAAGGCAACGCCTTCTTCAGCTGGGGCAATCTGTTCCTGAGCCAGGTTACGCCGGACACGACCGCGGCAACCTTCAGCGATGAAGTGATTAGCGAGTACGTCTTCGTCAGCTTCCAGATGACCTTCGCCGCGATTACCGCCGCGCTGGTTCTGGGTGCGACGGTCGAGCGGCTGAAGTTCTCCGCCGCGATGCTGTTCACCGCCATCTGGCTGACCATCGTCTACTTCCCGATCGCGCACATGGTGTGG
Organism: Altererythrobacter sp. CAU 1778; assembly: GCF_054482795.1. Classification (NCBI taxonomy): domain Bacteria; kingdom Pseudomonadati; phylum Pseudomonadota; class Alphaproteobacteria; order Sphingomonadales; family Erythrobacteraceae; genus Altererythrobacter; species Altererythrobacter sp. CAU 1778. The sequence continues at coordinate 30,408 of NZ_JBTLRP010000001.1, forward strand.
GCGGGCGGCGGCCTTCTCTTCGAAATGGGCGCTCTCGACTTCGCCGGCGGTACGGTCGTGCATATCAATGCCGGTGTCTCGGCTCTGGTACTGTGCATGTTCCTCGGCAAGCGCACGGGCTACCCGGCAGAACCGATGCCGCCGCACAGCCTGACGCTGACGCTGGTCGGTGCAGGTCTGCTGTGGGTGGGCTGGTTCGGCTTCAACGCCGGTTCGGAACTCGAAGCTGACGGCGTTGCGGGCCTCGCCATGATCAATACCTTCGTCGCCACGGCGGCGGGTGCCATGGCCTGGATGCTGATGGAGCGCTTCTCCGGCCACAAGGGCAGCGCACTGGGCTTCGCATCGGGCCTCATCGCCGGTCTCGTCGCGGTCACCCCGGCAGCCGGCAACTCCGGCCCGTTCGGCGCCATCGTGCTCGGCATCGTCGCTTCGATCATCGCCTACATTGCGGTGGCCAAGCTCAAGCCCAAGTTCGGTTATGACGACTCGCTCGACGTGTTCGGCATCCACGGCGTAGCCGGGATCGTCGGCGCGATCGGCACCGGGATTGTCTACCAGCCGGGCTTCGGCGGACCGGGCGACGGTTCGACCGCCATGGGCGCGCAGGTGATGACGCAGATCATCGCCGTGGCAGTGGCAATTGCCTGGGCTGCCGTGGGCACCGCCATCACTGCCTTCGTCGTCAAGATGGTCACCGGCCTGCGGGTCGACGTGGCTGCCGAGCGCGAAGGCCTCGACATCTCCGACCACGGAGAGCGCGCCTACAACTGATCGGGTGGCATCGCGCGGACGGGGGGAAACGGGCCGCGCGATGTCCCCGTACCGAATTGACCGAATTGGCGGGGGGAGGTTCTCTCCTCTCCCCCTCCCCCCGCTAACCCACGTTCCTCCTGCGAACGAACACAAACTGTTGAAGGGCCGGAGTTTTCTCCGGCCCTTTTTTTGCGTGTTGTAACAATGCAACGCCAAAGCGCCGGTTGACGCAACAACTGCCAAAAACCTTGTGTCATTTTTGTTTCATGGAAAGACTAACGACGGGTTGCATCTGTTGCGACCGAGTGAGGGAGTTTCGAAACATGAAAAAGGGTTTGCGCATCACTGCCTGCCGGGCCGCCCTGGCCTGCGGCGCGGCATCGCTCGCTTTCTCCGCCCCGGCTTACGCCCAGGACGCGGACGAGGAAGCGGAAGTCATCATCGTCACCGGTACGCGCCAGCAAGATCGCTCGGCCGCGGACACGGTCGCCCCGGTGGACATCGTGTCCGGCGCGGAGCTTTCTAATCAGGCGTCGAGCGATATCGGCAACGCGCTGCGTATCTCGGTGCCCTCGTTCAACGTCAGTACCCAGCCGATTTCCGACGCGGCCACTCTGGTGCGCCCGGCGAACCTGCGCGGCCTTTCGCCGGACAACACGCTGGTTCTGGTCAACGGCAAACGGATGCATCGCGCATCGGTCATCTCCTTCCTCGGCGGCGGTATCTCCGACGGTTCGCAGGGACCTGACATTTCGGTCATCCCGTCCATCGCGATCAAGCAGCTCGAAGTCCTGCGCGACGGCGCATCCTCGCAATACGGTTCCGACGCCATTGCCGGCGTGCTGAACTTCATCCTGCGCGATTCCCCCGACAGCGGGGAGGTCACCGCCAAGTGGGGCGAAACCTACGAAGGCGATGGCGATACCTACACCATTGCCGCGAACCTCGGCGTGCCGCTGGGTGAAGGCGGCTTCTTCAACCTCAGCGCCGAATATGGCGAATCCGACGCGACCAACCGCTCGATCCAGCGCGACGATGCCGCTGCGCTCATAGCGGCGGGCAACACCGCGGTTGCCGACCCGGCGCAGATCTGGGGTCAGCCCAACGTCAACGACGATCTGAAGCTGTATGCGAACTTCGGCCTCGACCTGACCGACGACGTCACCTGGTACGCCTTCGGCAACTATGCTGAGCGCAATGTCGACGGCGGGTTCTTCTATCGCAATCCGACCAATCGCGGCGGGGTCTATGCCGGTCCGATGGTCGATCCGGTCACGGGCTTTGCCTCCAACGCGCCGAATGCCGTACCGTCGGTGCTGGTGGGCGATCTGTCGAACACCACGGCGGGCGATTGCCCGGCGGGTATCCCACTGACGCAAGGCGGGCTGATCCCCGACCCGACCGTGCTGGCAGCTGTCACCGCAGACGACAATTGCTTCTCCTTCGTCGAACTGTTCCCCGGCGGCTTCACCCCGCGCTTCGGCGGCGACGTTGTCGACTATTCGATCGCGACGGGCCTGCGCGGCCAATTGCTTGGCGGACTCGATTTCGACCTCAGCTACCGTCACGGTCGCAACAAGGCATTCTTCGAGATCCGCAACACGATCAACGCCTCGCTCGGCCCCAACACGCCGACGCGGTTCAGCCCGGGGGCGTACTCGCAGACCGAAAACGTCTTCAACCTCGACGTCGGCTACAACGTCCCGCTTGGCGGCGGTTCGGTCTATGTCGCGGCAGGTGCGGAATATCGCGACGAAACCTTCGGCATCACGGCAGGCGATGCCGCGTCCTACGCGCTCGGCCCGCTCGCCCAGCCGACCGCGGCCTATCCGACGGGGCAGGGTTTCTCGACCAGCTCGAACGGCTTCCCCGGCTTCGCCCCCAACAGCGCCGGCGATTTCAAGGAAGATAACAAGGCAGGCTATATCGATATCGAAGCCGACCTGATCGAGGCGCTGACATTGCAGGCTGCGGTGCGGTACGAAGACACCAAGAGCTTCGGCAACACCACCACCTGGAAGGTCGGGGCGCTCTATAAGCTGTCGGATGCCTTCCGCCTGCGCGGCACCTACTCCACCGGCTTCCATGTGCCGACTGCGGGGCAGGCCAACGTCATTAACGTGACGACGCAGTTCTCGAACGGCGAGCTGCAGGATGAAGGCACCTTCCCGCTCAACAGCCCGGCTGGCCTGATCGCATCGGATTACATTTCCGATTCGACCGCGAATGGCGGCCTCGGTCTTGCCCGTCCGACTCTCGGGCCGGAGAAGGCGGACAGCTTCACTCTCGGCGTGGCTGGAGATGTCGGAGCGATCAGCTTCACGCTGGACTACTTCAACATCAAGCTGAAGGACCGCATCTCGCGTTCGTCCACGATCGATTTCCCGGCGGCGCTCTGCTATCTCGCAGACCGCGAAGGGGTGGCGAACAACTGCACCGCCACGTTCACGCCCGCTCCGGCAGAGCTGCTGACGCAGCTTGACGCAGCTGGGGTGATCGACCGGGCCGATTTCACCGGGTTCGAGGATCTGGTGGCCTTCACCTTCTTCAACAACGATTTCGACACGCGTACGCAAGGCGTCGATTTCGTCACCAATGCGCGGTTCTTCCTGACCGAAGGCGGGCGGACCAATGCAACGCTGGCGGTGAACTACACCAAGACCGAAGTGACCGATCTGGGCGCGACGATCTCTCCGGTGCGTGCCCGCCAGCTGGAAGAAGGCCTGCCGCGCTGGAAGGGCTTCCTCAACCTGACGCACGAGCAGGGCCGGGTGCGTGGCCTGCTTCGCGCCAACTACTTCGGCAAATATTACGAAGCCCACCTGGAAGACGACACGCTGCCGATCGATGCCGGCGCGCGCGTGACGGTGGATGCCGAAGTCGGTTACGAAGTCATCGACGGGCTCGAACTGTCGGTCGGCGCGCAGAACCTGTTCGACACCTATCCCACGCTCAACCCGTGGGCAGGGATCGTCGGTGCGAAGTATGGCGAGCGCTCGCCCTTCGGCTTCAACGGCGGCAGCTACTACATCCGCGGACGGTACGAGTTCTGATCGCCCACGGATTGTCGTAATAAGAGGGGCGGCCTGCGGGTCGCCCCTTTTTCGTGCGGAGAGCCCTGATGCTACATTTGCGAATTGCCACCGATGAGGACGTGGATGCCATCGCGGCGTTGATGGCGCTTGCGATCGAGCAATTGCAGCGCGGTTTCCTGAGCCCTGAACAGATCGAGGCATCGAAAACCGCGATGGGGCTCGATCGCCAGCTGATCGAGGACGGTACTTATTTCTGCGTCGAGGATGGCGATGCGCTGGCCGGGTGCGGGGGCTGGTCGCGGCGGGCAACGCTGTACGGCGGCAATCACAGCGCGGGCCGCGATCCGCGCCTGCTCGACCCGGCAACCGAGCGCGCCCGCATCCGGGCCATGTACACCCACCCAGATCACGTACGCAAAGGCGTGGGCCGGATAATCATCGAGGCAGCCGAGGCCGCCGCACGCGCGGAGGGCTTCGCTGCCATGGAAATGGCTGCGACCGCTGCGGGCGTGCCGTTCTATCTCACCTGCGGCTACACGATCGAGAGCGAGTGGTTCGACACCAACGGCGCCGTTCCCGTACCGCTCGCGACAATGGTGAAGCGGCTCTAGGCCAGCGCGCTAGGCCAGCGCGGCCTTCACGAAATCGGCGCAGCGTTCGCCGATCATGATACTGGGCGCGTTGGTATTGCCGCTGACGAGGCGCGGCATCACGCTGGCATCGGCGATCCAGAGGCCGTCGACATCGCGCGCTTTCAGCTTCGGGTCGACCACGCTCGCATCGTCGCCGCCCATGCGGCAGGTGCCGACCGGGTGGTAGACCGTGTCCGCGCGGTTGCGGATCATCTCGTCGAGCGCGGCATCGTCCTGCAAATCGACGGGGTGGCGGTCGGTCGGGCCGAAAGCATTGAGCGGCGGCGTGTCCACGATGCGATGCGACAGCCTCACGCCTTCGCGCAGCACTGCCATGTCGCGGTCGTCGTCGAGGAAATTGGGATCGATCAGCGGCGCATCGCCAGCCTCGCGCGTGGCCAGCCGAACCGTGCCGCGACTTTCCGGGCGCAGGACGCAGGCGTGAAGGGAGAAGCCGTGGCCCTTCACCTTTTCGCGCCCGTGATCCTCCAGCATCGCGGGGACGAAGTGCCATTGCACGTCGGGAGCGGGGGCGTCGTCCATGACCTTCCAGAACCCGCCGGCTTCGGCATAGGGCGTGGTCATGATGCCGGTGCGCTTGCGGCGGTGTTCGACGATGGCCTTGGCCATGCGAAGCGTGCCTTTCAGGCTATCGCCGATGGTTTCGTCGCTTTCCGTTGCGAAGGCGGAGACGTAGTCCGGGTGATCCTGCAGGTCGGAGCCGACTGCCGCGCGGTCCGCCAGCACGTCGATGGCATGTTCGCGCAAGTGCTCCGCCGGACCGATGCCGGACAGCATCATGATCTGCGGCGTGTTGAACGCGCCCGCGCACAAGACCACGCCGCCGCGCGCGGTGATCGTCCGCTCGCGCTTGCCGACCTTGTAGGTGACGCCGGTGACGCGTCCGTCGGTGATCTCCAGTTTCTGCACGGTCACGCCGATGCGGATGTCGAGATTGCGCCGTCCTCTGATCGGCTCGACATATGCGCGCGCCGCCGACCACCGTTCACCCATGCGCTGGGTCACCTGGTAAACGCCGAAGCCCGCCTGTTTCTCGCCGTTGAAGTCGGTGCTGACCGGCAGTTGCAAGGCCGCTGCACCGTCGACGAAGGCCTGGCTGGCAGGGTTGATCCATTTCTGGTCGGACACCCACAGCGGGCCGTCGTAGCCGTGGTATTCGTCGGCGCCGCGCACGTTGTGCTCGGCCTTACGGAAGTAGGGCAGCACGTCATCATAGGCCCAGCCGGTGCAGCCAAGCTGCGCCCAGTTGTCGTAGTCCCACCGATTGCCGCGGATGTAGATCATCGCGTTGATGGCGCTCGATCCGCCCAGTCCCTTGCCGCGCGGCTGGTACCCGATGCGCCCGTTCAGACCCTTCTGCGGCACCGTTTCGTACCGATAGTTCACGTCGCCGCGCAGGAAGGGCATGAAGCCGGGCGTCTTGACCAGCATGGTGTTGTTGCGACCCCCGGCCTCCAGCAGGCAGACCGAGCGCGAGCCGTCCTCGGCCAGCCGCCCCGCGACCGCGCTGCCGCCGCTGCCGCCGCCGATCACGATGATGTCGAATTCGTCCATCTGCTCTCTCCTCTGGACCGCTGTCAGCGACCCGTTCTCTCCATCCAGCGCGCGCGGATCGCCTCGGACCCCTCGCGGCTGTCGTCATGGCTCCACCCCGGCGGCCGCCAGAGGTAGGACAGCTTGTGCCGCCACGGCGCGCGGCGCAGGTCGCGCGCAATGCCTATCCATTCGTGAAAGGCGGCCCACAGCAGGTTGAAACTGCCCAGCTGATGGACGATGCCGTAGCGTGCCCGCTCCTCGTCCAGCTCCGGCTGGAAGGTGCCGAACATCCTGTCCCATACAATGAAGACGCCGGCATAATTGCGGTCGAGGTAGAGCGGATTGGTCGCGTGGTGGACGCGGTGATGGCTCGGCGTGTTCATAACCGCTTCGAACCAGCGCGGCATCCGACCGATCGCCTCCGTATGGATCCAGAACTGGTAGATCAGGTTGAAGCCCGCGCAGATCGCCAGCATCACCGGGTGAAATCCGATCAGGATCAGCGGCAACCGGAAGACGAACGACGCCGCGAAAAAGCCCGTCCAGGTCTGCCGCAGCGCGGTGGAGAGATTGTAATGCTGGCTCGAATGGTGGTTCACGTGGCTCGCCCAGAACCACCGCACGCGGTGCGCGCTGTGGTGGAAGGCGTAATAGGCCAGATCGTCGAGCACGAAACACAATGGCCATGCCCACCACGCCCACCCGACGGTCAGCAGGCGATAGTCGTACAGCCAAAGCGAGAGAGCGAGGATCAACCCCCCGAAGGCGATGCCCGCCACCGTGCTGCCCAGCCCGAAGGCGAGGCTGACCAGCGTGTCGCGCGGTTCATACGCATCGGGCTTGCGCCGCCGAGCCCACAGCATTTCGAGCAGTACCAGCAGCACGAAGGCGGGCACGGCATAGTCGATGGGGTTGAAGTCAAGCATGGGCGGGCTTCCCGACGTGGCGGAATTGCGCGGCCCAGTGCGCCGCCGCATCGCCCAGATCGAAGGTCACGCTGCCGAAGGTTCGCTCCGCCGGGGTGATGGTGAGCAGGTGTCGGTCCAGCCGCGCCTCGCTCTCCGAATCGAGCAGCCGCGCAGCGAAGTGGGAGCCGTGTTTGCGAAGGAGGAGCACACGGTTCGCACCGTCCCGCAGCAGCGCACCCTGTCCGGCACGGTCGACGGCGACTTCCACCGGATCGAAGCCGCAAAGCGCCTCTTGTGCCAGCGTGCGGGCATGCGCGTCGTCAATGATGCGGCTGTCCCCGCCAAGCTGCCAATGCTGCGCGAGCCACGCCAGCGCGAGAATCGCGAGCAGCGAACCCAGCATTTGTGCGGCAGTGGCCATGACGCATGCTGGCACAGGCCGGCAGGCCCGTCGAGCCTTGCCGAGAGGGATGAGTGCGGTAGAACTGGCGCGATAACGGGAGGATACGATGCTCAAGACCGCTGCCACCATGCTTGCCGTAACGGCAACCCTGTCTGCCAGCGCATTGCAGGCACAGTCCGCAGACGGCGCTGCCCTGGCCGAAGCGGAAGCCGGCCGCACGGCCGAGGTTGCTCGCCAGATCTGGGAATTCGCGGAAGTCGGCTATCAGGAGCAACGATCGAGCGCGCTGCTTCAGTCGCAGCTGAAGGCGGAAGGCTTTGCCGTCGAAACCGGTGTCGCGGGCATCCCGACCGCTTTCGTCGGGGAATGGGGGAAGGGCGGCCCGGTCATCGCCATTCTCGCGGAAATGGACGCCTTGCCCGGCATTTCGCAGACTGACGAGCCGGTGCGCGAAGAGCGTGGCGATGCCGCCGCCGCCCATGCCTGCGGACACAATCTCTTCGGTGCCGGGTCGCTCAGCGCGGCGATCGCGGTGAAGAACTGGCTCGAACTCAGCGGCACGCCGGGGCGGGTCCGGCTGTACGGCACGCCTGCGGAAGAAGGCGGTTCGGGCAAGGTCTACATGGTACGCGACGGGCTGTTCGACGATGTCGACTTCGCCATCCACTGGCACGCCGATGACGAGAACAGCGCCGCGGCGCAGACCAGCCTTGCCAATCGCTCCGCCAAGTTCCGTTTTCGCGGAAAGTCCGCCCATGCCGCCGGCGCGCCGGAACGCGGGCGCTCCGCCCTCGACGGGGTGGAGGCGATGAACATCATGGCCAACATGATGCGCGAACACACGACCATGGATTCGCGCATCCATTACGTCATCACCGAAGGCGGCAGCGCCCCCAATGTCATCCCCGACTTCGCCGAGGTCTTCTACTACGTCCGCCATTCCGAGACCGGCGAGGTGGAGGCGATGTGGGAGCGGCTGGAGAATATCGCGCGCGGCGCTGCGCTCGGCACGGGAACGCAGGTCGAATGGGAGATCATCCACGGCAACAACCCGCTGCTGGTGAACGAGACGCTGGCAAAGATGATGGACACGAAGCTGCGGCAGGTCGGCGGCGTCGATTATACGGCGCAGGAGCGGGCGTTCGCTGCCAAGCTGTCCGAAAGCCTTGGCGATGCGGCTAAGCCTCTGGAAAGCGCGGCGCAGATCCAGCCCTACGAGAAGTCGCTCGGCTACGGCTCGACCGACGTGGGCGACGTCAGCTGGGCCACGCCGACAGTGGGCGTGCGGACCGCTGCATGGGTGCCGGGCACCAGCGCGCATAGCTGGCAATCCGCGGCCGCCAGCGGCACGACAATCGGCTTCAAAGGCGCGCAGGTGGCCGCGGAAGCCATGACTCTGGCCGCGATCGAGCTGTTCTCCAACGAGGCGTTGCGGACACAGGCGCGGGCCGAATTCGAAGCGTCGCGCGGCAAGGGGTACGAGTACCGCTCCCTCCTCGGGGATCGCGACCCGCCGCTCGATTACCGCAAGTAGGTCAGCCTTAGGACGGGTCTTCGGATTGCGCCCGTCCGGCAAACATGTCCATCGCCGGGCGAATGGGGGACACGTCGTATCCTGCGCTGGCCGCCGCCGCGGCGACAGCCTGCGGGTCTTCGCCGCCGCGCGTTTGTGCCAGCGACCACAAGAGCGTGGAACGCGTGCCCGAACGGCAATAGCCCAGCACCTTGCCTTCCGCCTGCGCCAGCGCCTCCTCCAGCGCCGCGACCTGCGGCTCGCTGAAGCCCGCGCTGGTAACCGGGATGGCGATGTATTCGAGGCCCGCCTCGCGCGCGGCAGCTTCGATTTCGGCACCGGGGGTCTGGCCGGGCTCTTCACCGTCGGGACGGTTGTTGACGATCAGCGTCACGCCCTGCGCCTTCGCCTCTGCCACATCGGCAGGGGTGATCTGCGGGCTGGCGAGCATGGTCTCGGACAGGGCGCGAAAATCGGTCATGCCGCGGCGTTCTTCGCGATCTTGCGGCGGCGTTGCACCATGTTGAGGATTTCCACTCCGACCGAGAAGCCCATGGCGACGTAGATGTAACCCTTGGGCACGTGGAAGCCGAAGCCGTCTGCGATCAGGACCAGCCCGATCATCACGAGGAAGGCGAGAGCCAGCATCACCAGCGTGGGATTGGCTTCGATGAACCTCGCCAGCGGATCGGCCGCGACCATCATGATGCCGACCGTGATGACGACTGCCGTCACCATGATCGGGATGTCATCCGTCATCCCGACGGCGGTCAGGATCGAATCGACGCTGAAGACCAGGTCGATGGCGACGATTTGCGCGATCACGGCGCCGAAGCTGGCCTTGACCGCGTCCGCCACGCCGGGCGTCTTGTCGAGAAGGTCGCCGGAATTGTCTTCCGGTACCATCGAATGGTGGATTTCCTTGGTCGCCTTCCACAGCAGGAACAGGCCGCCTGCCAGCAGGATCAGGTCACGGCCCGAAAAGGCGGTTTCGAAACTGGGTTCGCCATACTGGTTCTCTGTCCCCACGATGCCGAGATCGAACAGAGGGGTCTGCAAGGTCACCAGCCAGCCGATCAGCAACAGCAGACCGATTCGCATAATCAGCGCGAGGCTGAGGCCGATCCGACGCGCGCGCTGTTGCTGGTGTTCGGGCAGCTTGTTGGACAGGATCGCGATGAAGATCAGATTGTCGATTCCCAGAATCACCTCGAGTGCGATCAGGGTCAGCAATGCCGCCCAGGCGGCGGGGTCCGATAGGAGAGGCATGATGTCCATTGCCGCCAGTTTTGGCGCAGCGATTCACGCGGTTCAAGCACCTTCGTGCACGCATCGCGCGGACAGGGCGCGCGACAGTTGCGCTTAAAACGTTCGCTCTGCACAAGATGATGCGCTATAGCCACCAGCCGAGGGAAGGGTCCGGCGGCCAAATTTCGCCTATCGGCCCGAGGTTTCGAAGCTCTTCGCCCGGCTTCGTGACGAGTTCTTACAGGGCGGAGCGAAGGTTTGTTTTAGGTTCATGGGTTACGATAAAGGGCGCCGGCGTGGGCGCGACAAGCGCGACGGTTTCGGTGAAGAGGGCTTCGATCCGTTCTACCAGGGCGGCGGCGACTTCGGCGGCGGTAACAACGACCGGTTCGGCGGCGGCAATAACGATCGCTTCGGCGGCGGCGGCGGCGACCGATTCGGTGGCGGCGGCGGTGATCGCGGCCCGCGCGGCGGCTATGGCGGCGGCGGCGGCGGTGGCGACCGCGGCGGCTTCGGCGGCGGCAACCGGGGCGGTGCCGGTGGCGGCGCGCCCCGCGGTATGCCCGCACAGGTCGTCGGTACCGGCCAGGGCAAGGTAAAGTTCTTCAACACCCAGAAGGGCTTCGGCTTCATCCAGCGCGACGAAGGCGGCGAGGACGTGTTCGTCCACATCAGCCAGGTCGAACGTGCGGGCCTCGAAGGCCTCGCCGAAGGGCAGGAGCTGCAGTTCAATCTCGTCGATCGTGGCGGGAAGGTCTCTGCTGCCGACCTGCAGGTCGTCGGTGACGTCATTGCGGTCGAAAGCCGGCCCGCAGCGCCGCAGCGCGAGCTGACCGGTGAGAAGGCGGCCGGCACGGTCAAGTTCTTCAACTCGATGAAGGGCTTCGGCTTCATCGTGCGCGACGATGGCGCGCCCGATGCTTTCGTGCACATCAGCGCGGTCGAACGCTCGGGTCTGTCGGGCCTCAACGAAGGCGAACGTTACGAGTTCGACATCGAAGTCGACCGACGAGGCAAGCATTCGGCAGTGAACCTGGTCCCCGTACAGGGCTGACCCGATCCTGCCGCGCCGACCGCGCTTGCGGCGGCGGACACAACGCTAGAAATGGCGGCTCGCGATGCTATGGCTCGCTAGCCGCCATTTCTCGTTTCACCTGACACGAAATTCACGACTTCACGAAGGACCAAGCCCATGTCGATCGCTCCGCTGATGCCCGTATACCCCCGGTGCGGCGTCCGCCCCGTGCGCGGAGAGCACTGCCATCTGATCGACGAGGATGGCACGCGCTATCTTGATTTCGCCAGCGGCATTGCCGTAAACCTTCTGGGCCATTCCCACCCCGGTCTGATCGGTGCGATCCAGCGCCAGGCGGAAACGCTGATGCACGTCAGCAACCTCTACGGCAGCCCGCAAGGCGAGAAGCTGGCGCAGACGCTGGTCGATCATACGTTCGCCGACACGGTGTTCTTCACCAATTCGGGCGCCGAGGCGGTCGAAGCGGCGATCAAGACGGCGCGCGCCTATCACCAGAATGCGGGCGACGAAGGTGATGCCGAGCGCTTCGAAATCATCACCTTCAAGAACGCGTTCCATGGTCGGACCATGGCGACGATCAGCGCGTCGAATCAGGAAAAGATGCACCACGGCTTCGCGCCGCTGCTCGCCGGGTTCAAATATTGCGAGTTCGACGATCTGGAAGCGGCCAAGGCGTTGATCGGTCCGCGCACCGCTGGCTTCCTTGTCGAGCCGATCCAGGGCGAGGGCGGCATCCGCCCGGCATCCGAGGGCTTCATGCAAGGTCTGCGCGCCCTGGCCGATGAGCACGATCTGATGCTGGTGCTGGACGAGGTGCAGTGCGGTGTCGCACGGACCGGCACGCTCTACGCCTACGAACAGTACGGCATCGAGCCGGACATCCTCGCGACGGCCAAGGGCATTGGCGGCGGTTTTCCGCTCGGTGCCTGTCTCGCGACCGAGAAAGCCGCGCGCGGCATGACCTTTGGCACGCACGGATCGACCTATGGCGGCAACCCGCTCGCCATGGCGGCGGGCAGCGCGGTGATGGACGTGGTGGCCAACGACGCCTTCCTCGCCGAAGTGCGCGAGAAGGGTGAGCGCATTCGCAGTCGGCTGGAACAGTTCATCGGCAACTATCCCGACCTGTTCGAACTCGTGCGCGGCAAAGGTCTGATGCTGGGCCTCAAGATGAAGGTCGAAAGCCGGCCCTTCTTCGTCCACCTGCGCGACAATCACCAGTTGCTGACCGTTGCGGCCGGCGACAACACGCTGCGCGTTCTCCCGCCGCTGGTGATCGGAGACGCGGAAATCGACGAGTTCTTCGACAAGCTTTCCGCAGGTGCCGCCAGTTACGCGCACGCAAAGGCGGCGTGATGGCGGTGCGGCACTTTCTCGACCTGTCGGACGCCGGCGGAGACGCGATCGCGGCGATGATCAATGACGCGATCGACCGCAAGGCAGCGCGCGCGGACTGGCCGAAGGGCAAGCCCGACGCGGACCGCCCGCTGGAAGGCCGCGTGCTCGCGATGATCTTCGAGAAAAGCTCCACCCGCACCCGTGTCAGCTTCGACATGGCAATGCGGCAGCTTGGCGGCAGCGCGCTGATCCTGGATGCAGCAAGCAGCCAGCTCGGGCGGGGGGAAAGCATTGCCGATACCGCGCGCGTACTGGGGCGGATGTGCGACGCCATCATGATCCGCACCGACGATCACGCCAAGGTAGAGGAAATGGCGCGCCACGCCGGTGTACCGGTGATCAATGGTCTGACCGACCGGTCGCACCCCTGCCAGATCGTCGCTGACCTGTTGACCGCTATCGAGCATGGCAAGGCGCTGCCCGGCCTCGAAGTGGCATGGCTGGGGGATGGCAACAACGTGCTGCACTCCATTCTGGAGGCGGCTTCGCTGATGAAGTTCAACGTCAGGATCGGCACGCCGCAGGGCTACGAGCCGGAGGCCGAATTCGTCGCGATGGCACGGGCCGCCGGGTGCAAGGTAACCCTGACCAACAATGCCGAAGAAGCGGCAAGCGGGGCCGATGTCGTCGTGACCGACACCTGGGTTTCGATGGGGCAGGAGCACGTTCACAACAAGCTCGCCGCGATGGAGCCGTTCCGGGTCGATGCGAAGCTGATGGCCCGAGCTGCGCCGGATGCGAAGTTTCTCCATTGCCTGCCTGCCCATGTCGGCGACGAGGTCAGCGAAGAAGTCTTCGAAGGACCGCAATCGGTGGTCTTCGACGAGGCCGAGAACCGCATTCACGCTCAGAAGTCGGTCCTGCTGTGGTGCTTCGGTCTGCTGTGATCGGCTGACGTCTTACCAATCCCGTGGCGCGCCCCCATATGGCGGGCCATGGAAGACGACTATCTGATCGAAGACGGCGAAACGCACGAGGACCGGCTGCTGGGCTTCACGCTGCCGCAGCGAAACGCGCGCGGCCGCGCGGTGCGCCTGGGGCCGGTGCTCGATACTATCCTTGCCGCACACGACTATCCACCAGCAGTCAGGCAGCTGCTGGCCGAAGCCCTGGTGCTCGGCGCGCTGGTCGGTGGGCTCCTGAAGGGCGAAGGGGCGCAGCTGACGATGCAGGCGCAGGCCACGGGCGGGGCGGTAAACCTGTTGGTGGTGGACTACCGCGACGGCGAACTGCGCGGCTACGTCGATCACGATGCTGATGCGCTGGCCGACGTAGGCGGCAACCCCACGCTGCAATCCCTGTTCGGGGAAGGTTATCTCGCCGTCACGTTCGACGTGCCTTCCACCGGCAATCGGTATCAGGGAATCGTCCCGCTCGAAGGCCGTTCCCTGGCCGAGGCGGTCGAAAACTATTTCGCTCAGTCCGAACAGGTGCCGACGCTCATTCGCGTGGGAGTGCGCAGCAGCGATGCGGGAACCGTGGCAGGGGGGATGCTCCTCCAGCATCTAGCCGAGGGCGAAGAGGGCCGCGAGCGACTCCACGTCAAGCTTGACCACCCCGAATGGGAACATGTCGCGGTGATGGGAGGCTCATTGCGGCACGAGGAACTTGTCGATCCTGCCCTGACGATGGAAGCCCTTGTCTGGCGGTTGTTTCACGAGGAGGAGGAAGTTCGGACGCTGAAAGGCGCTTCGATCACCCGAGGATGCCGGTGCTCGATCGCACATTTCGAAGACGTCGTCCGCCGTTTTCCCGAAGCGGAACAGAAGGAAATGCGCAACGATGGCGGGAACGTTGTCGTCGATTGCGCTTTCTGTAGCCGCGAATTTACTCTCACCATGTAGTTTTTGGCAAAGATTGCGGTGTTACTGTCCGCATCATCGAATTGATGCTATGCTGCGGACACTCCGGAAAGAACGAATATGCGACTCAGGATTAAGACAGCGATCGGCTTGGGCACGGCTGTCGTGCTGGGCGCCGGCTTATCGATCGCGGCGTCTGCCGCGCAGCCGGTGGAAGGCCGCACCATTGCTTCGCTGGCAAGCGGCGAGTGGACCTTGCGGTTCCGTAACGGCGGTGCCCCACGCAAACTTTGCGTGAAAACCGGCCGCGAGCTGGTGAAGCTGCGCCACCAGGGCGCAAGATGTCGCACGTTCGTCGTCAATGACGAAGGCGGCACCGCCACCGTCAATTACAGCTGCGAGGGACATGGATCCGGCAGCACCACGATCAAGCGCGAAACCCGGGAGATCGTCCAGATCGAAAGCCAGGGTATCGAGGACGGCGCCCCGTTCCATTTCTCTGCCGAAGCCCGGCTTACGGGAACTTGCCGCTGACGCTTGATCGAGTTGCGGCTGCGGCCTAGTTGCGCAGCCATGCCGAATACACCGGACAACAAACGCGCAGCCGCAGTGCTTCTGTCGGGCGGCCTCGATTCGATGGTGGTCGCCGCTCTTGCGATAGAGGCGGGCTTCGAACTGCACGCCTTGAGCGTCGATTACGGCCAGCGCCATCGTCGCGAACTGGAATCGGCCAGAGCCATCGCCGCAATGCTCGGCGCATCGCGCCACGTCGTACTGCCACTCGACCTGCGACAGTTCGGCGGCTCTGCGCTGACGGATGATATCGACGTTCCAAAGGACGGGGTGGGCGCGGACATTCCGGTCACCTACGTTCCGGCGCGCAATCTCGTCTTCTTGTCACTGACCACGGCATTCGCCGAAGCGAGCGGAGGGCGCGACATCTTTATAGGGGTCAATGCGCTGGATTATTCGGGATATCCCGATTGCCGCCCGGAATTCATAGCCAGTTTCGCGGAGACCGCTCGCCTCGGCACCAAGGCGGGCGACGAGGGCGCGGGATTTACGATCCACGCACCGCTCCAGCATATGACAAAGGCGGATATCGCGCGCGAATGTGCCCGCCTCGGCCTCGATCCGGCGATGAGTTGGTCATGCTATGATCCGCAGCCCGGCGGGCTAGCCTGCGGACTGTGCGATTCCTGCCGTCTTCGGCGCAAGGGTTTCGACGAAGCGGGGGTGGCGGACACCACCCGCTACGCCGCCTGAGAGATCAGCCTTGCGTCACGACGCCGCAGGCCACCCGGCTGCCGGCGTCGCCCGCGGGATCGGTGCGATAATCGTCAGCCCCGGCGTGGACCACGACCGCGGTTCCATCGTTATCGAACAATGCCGCGACGGCTTCAGAATAGCTCCCGTCAAGCGTCGTATTGAATGTGCCCGCTCCGTTTGCGGTGACGGTGAAGTTCGGCATGTCGCCCAAGTGCGCGCCACCCGGACTCTGCGATCCATGGGTATTGCCTTCCGGGTTCAGATGGCCACCGGCAGAGGTGAAATCGGGCGCCGTGCAGGTGCCGGTCGTATGCAGGTGGACAGCATGGGTTCCGGCAGAAAGACCTGCCAGCGCGCCCGTGACCTGCACATTGTCGCCATTGCGAAACATTTGCACGGTGCCTGCGGGCAATCCGTTGGCGAACTTCATCTGCGCGCTGCCGATCCGCTCTGTGGAAAGCGAACCGTAGTCGGCACAGGCGGCCAGGGGGAGGGCAGTCGTGGCGGCGAGAAAGAGAGCGAGAGCGCGCATGCATTTATCCTTTTGCGACAAGGTAACGGTTTCGCCTTCTTCAACGGTGCGTGCCGCGAAAAGCTCCCTAAGTCGGCAGGATGCCAGCCGCGCGAAGCTCGTCCTGCAGCGCCCCGAGCGCCGCGCGCGCCTCTGCATCTATCGTTCCGCCGCCAGTGGGAGAGGTCACGGCTTGGGGCCACCACCACGCTCCGTCGCGCCAGACTGCGATGCTGCCTGCGGTGGAATCGAATATCTGCATCCGCTCCACCGGGTTTACGAATCTCCACTCGTTTTCGGTAAGGACGGCGAGTGCGCCTGGCTGATCGCTCCAGCTCCTTCGGGGGAAGGGCCGACGATCCATGCGTCCCCTTCGGCAGCGCCTGAGGGCGGGGCGTCGGCGTGTCCATGCACCACGGGCTGCAGCAGCGCGTCGGTCAGCGCGATGGCCTGATTGACCGTATATTCCTTCTGGGCCTGACCAGTCAGCGTGGCTGTGTTGCGGGCCTCTCAGCGCCTCCGGTTCCGCAGCCGAATAGACGAAGGCTTGCGCGCCATTGGGCCAGGTGAGGCGGTTCAGCGAGGGCTCGAATTCGGGGCGCTGTTCGGGCGGGGCACACTGGATCAGCCCACTGTCTCCCTCGATCATCACCCGCCGCGCCTCGCCAAGCGTTGCGCCGACAAGCGCGATCCGCGCGAAGCGGTCGCCCTCTGCGATCGCGCGGACGTACTCGGCCCCGGCACGGGTCTTGCCGAAGCCGCGCCCTCCCATGACCATCCAGATGCGCCAGTCGCCCTGCGGCGTGCGCTGGCCATCGTGGGCGAACAGTGGAAAGTGCCCGTCCCAGTATCGGGCAAGGCTGAACAGCGTCTCTTCGTCGAGAGTCTCGCTGAAGTCGTGAATATCGGCATCGCTTGCGTCACCCGCGAAGGCGAAGGGGTCTTCGGCGCTCATTCGCCCTCCATCGCATCGCGCCGCGCCAGCACGCGGCTGCGCAGTTCGTCGAGCTTCTGTTCGATCAGCGCGCGGGCGGCGATGACGTCCATGTTGCGGCGCTGGGCGTGTTCCTGCGCCATCGTGTCTCGATGCAGGGCCAGCAGGCGCAGCGCGGCTCCGTTGTCGTGCTTCGGTCCGTCCTTCGCCTCGCCGGAGCGGAGCCGGGAGAGCAGGTCCATTTCCAGGTGTTCGTACCCTTCGACGAGCGCCGCGTGCCATGCGCGGGCGAAAAGGTGGTCCGTGCGGCGGCGCCTGTAAGCGACGCTCGGGTCGGCGCCCGCCGCCTCGGCAGCCTTGGTAACGTTGGAGGTCTGCGCCAGAGCCTCGAGAAAATGTTTCGGCCAGTGGGGACTGAGCTTTTTTCGCTCACCGGTGGTGGTTCGCTTGCTGCGCGCCATGATGTGCCCTCCTGCGTATCGCCTGCACACGGCAGACGCGAAAACGGGCGGAGCGCCTTGCCGGCGGGCCGCCCGTATCGAATCGGTATTTCGCGATGTTCCGTTTCTCTAACCAAACAGCGTGACGATGTCAATAGAAAAGTGCCAATCAGGTTAAACGAAGGCGCTTGTGCGGTCGCATCTGCTGCTCTAACCGCCGCCGCTCCTACGGAGACGAACCCGATGAAGTGGCTGCGCGGCCTTTACGAATGGACCATGGAAAAGGCGGCACACCCCCATGCCGTCTGGTGGCTTGCCCTGTTCTCCTTCATGGAGTCGAGTTTCTTCCCGATCCCGCCGCACCCGCTGCTCGGTCTGATGTGTCTTGCCGAACCGAAGAAGGCGATCAGGTTTGCAGGTGTCGCAACGCTTGCCTCCGTGGCAGGCGCGATGTTCGGCTATGCGATCGGCTGGGGCCTGTACGATACCGTAGGCGAACCGCTGATCGCGGCGCTCGGCCTGACGGAAAGTTTCCCCGCCGCGCAGTGTACGTTCGAGGAATACGGCGTAATCGCAGTCATCATCGCCGCGGCGACACCGGTGCCGTTCAAGCTGCTGACGATTACGGCGGGCTTCATGGAGATGCCGATCCTGCCGTTCCTGCTCGCGAGCCTGGCAGGCCGCGCGCTGATCTTCATGACGGTGGGGATCCTGTTTCGCCTGTTCGGTGCGCCGATCAAGCGGATCATCGACGAGTATCTCGGCACGCTCACCACGATTTTCGTCGTTCTGGTCGTCGGCGGTTTCATCGCCCTGACGCAGCTCGGCGGCGGGACGGACGAGGCGGCGGGAAGCCAGTGCGACTTGCCCGCCACCGCATCGGAACCGGCGAACGCCTAGACTTCGAAGCTGGTTTCCAGCGTGATCTCGGCGTTGAGCAATTTGGAAATCGGGCAATTCGCCTTTGCGTCGGCGGCCAGTTCCTCGAACTTCGCCTGATCGAGGCCGGGCACCTTCGCCCTGGTCGAAAGGGCCGACTTGGTCACGGTGAAGCCGTCACCGTCCTTTTCCAGAGTGACTACGGCATCGGTTTCAACCGTGCCGTCCTCATGACCGGCATCGGCCAGCTTGAACGAAAGCGCCATGGTGAAGCAGCTCGCATGGGCGGCAGCGATAAGTTCCTCCGGATTGGTCCCCGCCGCGTCTTCGAAGCGCGTCTGGAAGCCGTAGGGCTGATCGGCCAGCGCGCCTGAGCCGGTCGAGACATGGCCTTTCCCGCCCTTGCCGAGGCCTTCGTATTTCGCGGTGCCGGTGTTGGTGGTCTTCATCGTATTCTCCTTTGCCCGATAGACGCAGGAGAGGGCCGGAGTGTTCCTAGCCGATGATTCCCACTGCCAGTCCCGCACGCTCGAACATGCCGAGGATCATCGTCACCTCTTCCTCGCTGTGCTCGGCGCAGAGCGAGCACCGCAGCAGGGTCATGTTAGCGGGTGTCGCCGGCGGACGCGCAAGGTTGACGTAGAGCCCTTCCTTCAGCAGCGCTTCCCACATCGCCGCGCCCCGCTCCAGATCGGGCATGATGACGGCCACGATCGCGCTTTGCGGCTCGTCCGTGCCAAGCTCGAAGCCCAGCGCCTTAAGCCCGCCGTGCAAGCGCTTGGAATTTTCCCAGAGATGGGCACGCTTTTCGCTGCCGTGCATCAGCTTGCGGATACTGGTCGCGGCGGTGGCGACCACGCTCGGCGGGAGCGAGGCGGTGAAGACATAGGGGCGGCACACCAGCCGCATGATCTCGAACTTCGGGTGGTTGGAGACGCAGAAGCCCCCGACCGTTCCGACGCTCTTGGAAAAGGTGCCGATGATGAAATCGACGTCGTCGATCACGCCCGCATCTTCCACCACGCCGCGCCCGTTTTCGCCGATGAAGCCCATCGAGTGCGCTTCGTCGACCAGCACCATCGCGCCGTTTTCCTTGGCGATGCGGACCATTTCCTTGAGCGGCGCGACATCGCCGAGCATCGAATACACGCCTTCCAGCACGACCAGCTTGCCCGCGCCTTCGGGAATGCGCTTCAGCCGCTTTTCCATCGCTTCGATGTCGTTGTGCTTGAACGGTACGACTTCGGCATTGCCCAGCGCGCACCCGTCCCAGATGCTGGCGTGGCTGTCGATGTCGAGGACGATGTAGTCGCCCTTGCCCGCGATGGTGGAGATGATGCCGAGGTTCGCCTGATAGCCGGTCGAGAACACCATGGCGTGGTCCATGGCGTAGAACTCTTTCAGCGCGTCCTCGCACTCCTTGTGGCCCTGATACGTCCCGTTCAGAACGCGGCTGCCGGTGGTGCCCGACCCGAACGTGGCAAGCGCCTGCTGCCCGGCCTCGATCACGTCGGGGTCGAAGGTCATGCCCATGTAATTGTAGGTGCCGAGCAGGATCGTGTCGCGCCCGTTGCAGATCGCGCGGGTGGGGGAGAGGACCTTCTCCATCACCAGGTTAAACGGGTCTTCGTATCCCGCCGCCAGCAGATCCTCGCGCTGCTTGATCAGCGGATCGAACTTGCTCAACAGGTCGCCCGCCGGGGCCGAGCTGTCTCCCGCGACGTCCTGCGGCTGGTCGGGCTGACTGATGCCTTCGCTCATGCCTGCCTCAGTCGCCTGCCAGCTTGCACACGGCGTCGACCAGCTGCCCGTAGGTCTCGATCTCCGCCTGCTGGTTCATCGAGATGATGATGTCGAACTCATCCTCGATCGCAGCGACGAAATCCATCACCGTCAGGCTGTCGAATTCCAGGTCGTTCTGGAAGCTGGTGGTGTCGGTGATCGCGATGCCTTTCTTGTTGAAAGGCTCGATCAGGTCGCGAATGCGCGCGTCGACGGCGGATTTGTCCATTGGTCTAGGGTGCTCCTGAGAGTGGGGCGACAAGCCGCGCACAAGCGGGCTGGGGCGACAAAAGTCAAGCTTGCGCCGGTTGCAGCAATCCGTTCACCGCCGCCATGAAGGGCCCGATGGAGACAGGCTTGGCGAGGTAGGATTCCGCGCCTGCATCGCGCACACGGTCCTCGTCGCCCTTGCCCGCGTAGGCGGTAACGGCGAGGACGGGGATCTGCCGCAGCGTCGCGTCGCCCTTGATCTGGGCGATCAGGTCGAGGCCGGAGACATTGGGCAACTGGATGTCCATGATGATCAGGTGCGGCACGAAATCGCGCGCACGGGCGAAGGCTTCCTGCCCGTCGGCGCAAGGCTCGACCGTGTGGCCGCCCGCCTTAAGCACGTCGCAGAACAGCTTGCGGTTGAGATCGTTGTCCTCGACAACCAGGATTCTCTTTGCCACTGGCACATTTCCTTCCGCCCACATCCTTAGGTAAGCCGCCCCCTCGTGACAATTCGCGCGTCCTCTTCGTCCCCCGCCGCCGCCACCGACCCGATGGCGCTCGGCCTCGGCGCACTGGGCTGGGTGTTGCAGGACGAGGACCGGGCCGAGCGTTTGCTGACGCTGACCGGGCTGACGCCGGACGCCCTGCGCGCCGGGCTGCGCGAACCCGCCGTGATCGGCGCGGTGCTGGAATTCCTCGCCAATCACGAACCCGACCTCATCGGCGCGGCCGAAGCGCTCGATGTCGCGCCCGCAACGCTTGCCGCCGCCGCACAGGAGCTGTCCGCATGAGCCGCCCGCTGATCATTTCCGATTGCGACGAAGTGCTGCTGCACATGATCGCGCCTTTCCGCGACTGGCTCTGCGAAAGCCAAGGCGTCGATTTCGAGCTGAAAGGCAACAATTTCGCAGAAGCGATGCGCTGGAAGGACAGCGGCGAGCAGGTCGGAGAAAAGGAAATCTGGGGCCTGCTGCGCGGTTTCTTCGACACCGAAATGCATCGCCAGCATCCGATCACCGGCTCTGTGGAGGCGATGGGCGCGCTGGGCGAGAAGGCCGATGTGGTCATCCTGACCAACCTTCACGACCGCCACCGCGACATGCGTATCGACCAGCTTGCCGGCCACGGGATCGATGCACGGGTGTTCACCAATCAGGGGCCGAAAGGCCCGGCGCTGAAAGCCATCGTCGAAGAATACGCGCCGAGCCGCGCGATCTTCATCGACGACCTGGCCCAGCATCACCGTTCCGCCCGCGAACACGCGCCGGGCATCACCACGCTGCATTTCTGCGGCGAGCCCTCGATTGCTCCGGCGATCGATTGCGCGCATATCTCCGGCAATGCGGAAGCGCGCATCGACACCTGGGACGAGGCTTTGCCCTGGCTGCTGGCGCAACTGGAAGAGGAAAACGTGACATGAGCATCGCCGACCGGCTTTCCGACCTTGGCATCATCCTGCCCCCCGCCGCCGCGCCGGTGGCAAGTTATGTGCCCGTCGTGGTCGCAGGCGGTTTCGCGTATGTCTCCGGCCAGTTGCCCTTTATCGACGGCTCCCTCGTGAGCGGTCGGATGGGCGAGGATGTCGGCATGGAACGCGGACAGGCCGCCGCGCGCGCCTGCGGGCTGATGGTGCTCTCGCAGCTTCACAAGGAACTCGGCTCGCTCGACTTGGTGGAGCGGATCGTGAAGCTCGGCGTGTTCGTCAACTCGGTCGCGAATTTCCACGATCAGCCCAAGATCGCCAATGGCGCGAGCGACCTTATGGTCGAGGTGTTCGGCGATGCGGGCAAGCATGCGCGCGCCGCCGTGGGCGTGCCCGACCTGCCGCTCGGCGCGGCGGTGGAGGTCGACACGGTGGTGAAGCTGAAGGACTGAGGCAGCGATGCTCGGCTGGCTCGACCGGCTGCGCGCGCCCGCGCCCGATCCGGCCAGAGTCGGCTGGATGGGCGGGACCATTTACGCTCATCGCGGTCTGCATGGCGAACAGGCGCTGGAGAATTCCACCCCTGCTTTCGCGGCGGCGATCGCGGCGGGTCATGGTATCGAATGCGATGTGCAACTGACGCGCGACGGCCGGGCAGCCGTCTTCCACGACTGGACGCTGGAACGGCTGACGGACCAAACCGGTGCCGTGGCGGAGCGTTCGCTGGAGGAAATGTCCGCAATCCGGCTGAACCAGCAGTCGGGCACGGTGCCCTCGCTCGAAGACCTGCTCCGGCAGGTGGCCGGCAAGGTGCCCTTGCTGATCGAGATAAAGTCGCGGCGGGAGAGGCGGCCCAATACGCTGTGCAAGGCCGTGCGCCGGGCACTGGAAGGCTATCGCGGCCCCGTGGCGATCATGAGCTTCGACCCGCGCGTTGGCCGCTGGTTCTCCACCCGCGCGCCGCGCGTCTTGCGCGGGCTGGTGGTGACGGAAGAGAACGCGCGCAGCTTCCAGGGCAGGCTCAGCCGCCATTCCGCGCTTTGGCACGCTCGGCCGCACTTTCTGGCTTACGATGTGCGCGACCTGCCGAGCGGATTTGCCGCCGCCCAGCGCGCGCGGGGATTGCCGCTGCTGACCTGGACGGTGCGCTCGCCCGCGTTGGCCGAGATTGCAGGCGAGTACGCCGATGCGCCGATTGCCGAGGGGGCCGGGCTGGGCTGAGCGGCGCGCGGCTCGCAATCGGCGGATGAATCCCTATCATCGGCTCATATGGCCGACTCTTCCTACACCGCGCGCCTCGTCTCTTCCGTAGGTGAGATCGACGCGTCAGCGTGGGATGCGCTGAACGATGGCAACCCCTTCACCAGTCACGCCTTCCTGACGGCGCTGGAGGATTCGGGCAGCGTCGGACCCGGCACCGGCTGGCAGAGCGCGCCGATCGTGATCGAGGACGACGCGGGCCGCCTCGTCGCCGCCATGCCGAGCTATGCCAAGGGACACAGTCAGGGCGAATATGTGTTCGATCACAGCTGGGCCGACGCGTGGGAGCGGGCCGGGGGCGACTATTATCCCAAGCTCCAGATCGCCGCGCCTTTCACGCCTGCGACGGGCAAGCGCCTGCTGCTGGCCGACGACGTGCTGGGCAAGCCGCTGCTGCAGGCTGCCGAGCAGATTTGCGCTGCCAATCGCTTTTCCTCCGCCCACGCGACCTTCGTCGAGGCGGAGCAGTTGCCGCTGTTCGAGGATGCGGGCTGGCTGATCCGCAGCGACATCCAGTTCCACTGGACCAACCGCGGATACGCCGATTTCGACGCGTTTCTCGCCGAGCTGTCGTCACGCAAGCGCAAGGCGGTCCGCAAGGAACGGGCCGCGGCGCAGGACGGGGTCGAGATTGTCTCCCTGCGCGGGCCGGAAATACACGATACGCATTGGGATGCGTTCTGGGAATTCTACCAGGATACCGGATCGCGCAAATGGGGCAGCCCGTATCTGACGCGTGAGGCGTTCGACCTGTTCGGCGAGCGGATGGGCGACGCGGTGCTGTTATATCTCGCGCTATACGACGGAGAGCCGATTGCCGGCGCGCTCAATTTCGTCGGGCCGGACGCGCTCTACGGGCGCTACTGGGGTTGCAAGCTGCACAAGCCCTTCCTGCATTTCGAGCTGTGCTATTACCGCGCCATAGAGAGTGCGATTGCGCTCGGCCTCGACCGGGTCGAGGCGGGCGCGCAGGGCGGCCACAAGCTGGCGCGCGGTTACGAGCCGGTGCAGACCCGGTCCGCCCACTGGATCGCCGATCCCGGCTTTCGCAGCGCGGTGGCGGAGTTCCTGGTGCGGGAGCGTGAGGGCATCGCGGCGGACCGCAATTACCTCAGCGCGCGCACGCCCTTCCGCAAGGGCTGAAGGTTCAGGCAGCGCGGCGGCTGATGGCGGACAGCCATTCGCGGGCGCGGCGCTGGGCCTCTGCGATCTCGCGGGCGGTCATCTCGTCCGACACGTCGGCACGGCACCAGGCGGCTTCTTCGTGGCCCTGCGTCGCGGCGAGATTGAACCACTTGTGCGCTTCGATCAGATCGCAGGACAGGCCATGGCTGCCCGTCGAATAGGCGACGCCGAGGTGATAGTGCGATTCGATGCAGCCGTCGGCAGCGGCGGAAAGATAGCCGGCAATGGACAGATCGCCATCGGCATTGATGATCGTGGCCGGTTCGGCAGCGGTGATTTGTACGAGTTGCATGATCTTTTACCCCCAAATGTCGGGCAGCCCCCCAGCCGCCTTCGACCCCCGTTCTTCCGCAAGATGGTAAGCAAACCGTTAACGATACTTGCCATTTCGCAAGTTCAAGTCGCACAAATGCCGTTAGGCTGCCCTTAATCGGGCAAGGATTAGGGGCCTTTTCCATTGTCCGCTTGTGATGGTCCGCGCCTGTCCGTATAGGCCGCCGCGAGCCGCCGGGGGGCGGCGCGCCGGTCGGTTTGCGAAGGGGTGTTGCCCTTACGGAAATCACGGCGATGTGGTGGAGAAGCAAGCGATGCCCTCGGCGTCCAATAGCGCGAAATCGACCGAAACCGATCACCGCCCGGCTGCGGGTAACGGCGGCTACGTGCCCGCGGCCGACGAAGAATACATGTCCGAAGCGCAGCTCGAATATTTTCGCCAGCTGCTGAAGGACTGGAAGCGCGATATTCACACGGAAGCCGACAATACGCTGCAATCGTTGCAGGACGGCCCGATCCGCGATTCCGACCTGAACGACCGCGCGTCGAGCGAAACCGACTGGTCGATCGAACTGCGTACCCGCGACCGCCAGCGCAAGCTGATCGCCAAGATCGACGCCGCGATCCGCCGCATCGACGAAGGCGAATATGGCTATTGCGTGGTCACCGGCGACCCGATCGGCCTCCAGCGCCTGATCGCGCGGCCGATTGCGACGATGACCGTGGAAGCGCAGCAGGCGCATGAGCGCAAAGAACGCATCAGCCGCGACGACTGAGCGCAGCGGGTGGACGCTGCCGCCCGCGCCCGCTGGCAAATCTTGCGATCACGGTTAAACCTTTGTTTGCCAACAGGGTCTAAGGCACTGTCCAAAGCCCGAACTGCAAACGAAAGCCGAGATTTGAGGACCGCAGGACAATGAGCAGCGTCGACACCAGGCAGGTCAACCGCAGCAGCTTCTTCCTGTTCGCGGAAGTCGAGCACAACGGCCGCCAGCATCGCCTGAAGGTCCGCAATTTGTCGCCGGGCGGCATGATGGCTGATGGCGATGGCCTGCACGTGGTTCGCGGCGAGCGCATCTCCGTGAAGCTCAAGAATATCGACGCGATCGATTCGACCGTCGCATGGGTCGAAGGCTCGCGCTTCGGCGTTGCCTTTTCCCAGGAAATCGACCCTGACCTCGTTCGCTCCAATCCCGGTGCCGCGACTGGCGAGACGACGCCGCGCTTCCTGCGCGTGCCCACGGCAAAATTCGAAGCGCCCGATCCGGCCAAGCTCCGCAAGGTCTGATTCTTTCGCGGTTTCGCGACCACTTCGCCACTGACCTGACGCCGCGCCGGTGCTAGGACGGCCGGCAATGCGTCGCTTCGTCCTTCCTGCTCTCTTGTGCGCCCTGCTTGCGGCCTGCTCGGGCGGCAACGACGGACCTCTCGAAGTTGCGCTGATCGGAGAGGCGGACAGCACCTACGCCTCCGGCCTGCGCCTTTCCGGCGCGGCACAGCATCTTCGCGCAGCGCAGAGCGTGGGGCTGGTCACGCTCGATCCCGAAGGGCTGGTCGCCCCCGGCCTTGCCGACCGCTGGATCGTGACCGACGAAGGCCGCAGCTATGTCTTCCGCCTGCGCGATGGCGACTGGCCCGATGGCCGGGCGCTGACCGCCGACAGCGTCCGCGGCGTCATTCGCGACCGGTTGCGCGCGCTGGACGGAACTTCGCTGGGGCTCGACCTGGCTCCGGTGCGCGAAGTTCGCACGATGGCCGAAGGCGTGATCGAGTTCCGCCTGTCGAGTCCGGTGCCCGATTTCCTGCAACTGCTCGCCCAGCCGGAAATGGCGCTGACCCCGACCGGCACCGATTCGATTCCGATGACCCTGTACGCCCCACCGCAGGGGCAACGCGCCCTTGACATGGCGGCGCCCGAACGGCGCGGCCTGCCGACCGAGGACGGCTGGCGCAACCGGGTGCGAAGGATCGCTCTGTTCGTCGGCGATAGTGAGGCCGCGACCGCGCGGTTCAAGGACGGGGAGGCGGATATCGTGCTGGGCGGTTCGCTGTCGGACCTGCCGCTGGCAGAGGTCGGACCGCTTTCGCGCGGGACCGTCCGCCTCGATCCGGCGATCGGGCTCTTCGGCCTCCACGTCGTGCGGGCGGAAGGGGTGCTGGGCGATGCCTCAACGCGCGAGGCGCTATCGCTCGCGCTCGACCGGGAAGCCCTGATCGCGCCGTTCTCCATCGGCGGCTGGGTGTCGGCTACCAGCGTGGTGCCCACTGCCCTGACGAGCGTTCCGCCGCGCTGGGACGGCATCGCTCTCGATGCACGTCGCGGCACTGCCGCTGCGCGAATCGCGAATTTCCGGGCGGGTGGTGGCTCCGTTGGGCCGTTGCGGGTCTATTTGCCGGAAGGGCCGGGTTCCGACATCATGTTCGCGCAACTGGCCGAGCAATGGCTGGCAATCGGAGTTCCGGCGCAACGTGCCGCCGATGTCGCAAGTGCCGATCTCGTTCTTCGCGACAGGGTGGCGCGGTTCGGCGGGGCGCGATGGTTCCTCAACCAGTTCAATTGCAGCGTGGCGCGCGGGGCCTGTTCGCAGGCCGCCGATGCACTGGTAAAGCAATCGGTCGGGACCGCCGACGATACCGAACGCCGCCGCCTGCTGGGCGAGGCGCAGGTGCAGTTCGATGCGACCAATGTGTTCATCCCGCTCGGCGCGCCGATACGCTGGTCGCTGGTTCGCGGAGACGTGACAGGGTTTGCCGGTAACATCTGGGCCTTCCATCCCTTGCCGCCGCTTGCCGAAATGCCCAGATAGGGCGGGAGAGAGGAGCCACCGTTTCATGCCAGATCCGCAACGCCCCCGGCCGATGATGCCGGAAATACCGGTGGGGACCGACCCGGTTTCCATCCGCAAGCGGATCGAGGCGATGGAGCAGTTGCTCGAACGCAGCTTCGTCATTCCGGGCACGCGCGTGCCTGTGGGGCTGGACTCGATCGTCGGCCTGGTGCCGGTGGTCGGCGATTTCATCACCGCGGCGATGGGTGCCTACATCGTTTGGGAAGCGCGCAACCTCGGCCTGCCGAAATGGCAGCTCTGGCGCATGGGCGGCCACATCGCGTTCGACTCGCTCCTCGGTGCAGTGCCAGTCGCCGGCGACCTGTTCGACTTCGTGTACCGTTCCAACAGCAAGAACCTGCGGATCATCAAGAAGCATCTCGACAAGCACCACCCGCAGACCCGCGTGATTGAGGGGTAGTTACAATTGCACCTTTCGCGCTAGGGCCGGGGGCATGACAGTTCCGCGCGACAAAGCCACCGATGCAGACGTCACCTATTCGTCCTACCTCGATCTCGATCGCATCCTGTCCGCGCAACATCCCCTGTCCGGCGCGCATGACGAGATGCTGTTCATCATCGTCCACCAGGCGAGCGAGTTGTGGCTGAAGCTGTGCCTTCACGAGTTGATGGAAGCGCGCAAATGCGTGATCGCGGACGATCTGCGGCCCGCATTCAAGCAACTCGCCCGGGTGGCACGCGCGCAGGGTCAGCTCATTCAGAGCTGGGACGTTCTCAGCACCATGACACCGCACGATTATTCGACCGTGCGCCCGCATCTCGGCAATTCGAGCGGCTTCCAGTCCGCGCAGTATCGCCTGATGGAATTCCTGCTCGGCGGCCGCAATCCCGACATGGTGACGATGCACGAGGCCGTGCCGCAGGTGGCGCAGCAGCTGCGCGACGAGCTGGCCCGGCCAAGCCTTTATGACGAGACGGTGCGCCTGCTCGCGCGGCGTGGCTTCGCCATTCCCCAGTCCGTGCTGCAACGCGAAGTGACAGCCCCTTGGGAACCATCGGTGCAGGTGGAGGCCGCATGGGCGCAGGTCTATCGCGCGCCGGAAACTTATTGGGATCTGTATGAACTGGCCGAGAAACTGGTCGATCTGGAATACCATTTCCAGCGCTGGCGCTTCGGGCACCTGAAGACGGTGGAGCGTATCATCGGCTTCAAGACCGGGACCGGGGGCACGCCGGGGGTGCCTTATCTCGCAGGCGTGCTGAAGCAGGTGTTCTTCCCCGAACTGCTCAGCGTGAGGACGGCGATCTGATGGCGGAACGGCGCATCCGGGACATCTCGCAGCGGCTCCATCCGGGCGTCCCGGTGTGGCCGGGCGACACGCCGTTCTCCGGTCAGGCGACGTGGGACATGGGCGCAGGGTCGCCGGTCAACGTGTCGAAGCTGACCCTGTCGACCCACACGGGCGCCCATGCCGACGCGCCGCTGCATTATTCTGCGAGCGCGCCCGACATCGCGACCGTGCCTCTGGAGCCGTTCCTGGGCGAGTGCCTGGTGGTCGACGCGCGCGGGTGCGGGGCGCTGGTCGAACCGCGCCATCTGCCGGCGCTGGATGGTGCGCGCCGGGTGCTGTTTCGCACCTACGATGCGTTTCCGCACGAGGCATGGCAGGAAGAACATTCGGCAATTGCGCCTGCCACCGTCGCGGCGCTGGCCGAGGCGGGAGTGGTCCTGATCGGGATGGACGGCCCATCGCTCGATCCGCAGGACAGCAAGAGCATGGATGCGCATCTGGCAGTGCTGGCGGCGGACATGCGGGTGCTGGAAGGGCTGGTGCTCGATGACGTGCCTGCGGGCCGGTACGAGCTGATCGCCCTGCCGCTGCCCATCGTGGGCGGCGATGCCTCCCCGGTCCGTGCGGTGCTGAGGGATTTGTGATGCTGGACAAGGCCGAACGCCTCGACGCCGCTGACGCGCTGGCACACTGGCGCGACCAGTTCGCCGTGCCGGAGGTGGTCGTCTATCTCGACGGCAATTCCCTCGGTTGCCTGCCGAAATCGACGCCTGCCCGGATGGAACGGCTGGTGCGCGAGGAATGGGGCGAAGGGCTGATCCGCAGCTGGAACGATGCCGAATGGGTAAACTGGCCGCAGCGCATCGGCGGCAAGATCGCCCCTTTGATCGGAGCCGCACCGCACGAAGTCATCGCCTGCGATTCGACCTCGGTAAACCTGTTCAAGCTGATCGCCGCCGCTCTCGCGATGCGGCCGGGGCGCAAGGTGGTGCTGTCCGAACCGGGCAATTTCCCGACAGACCTCTACATGATCGCCGGACTGGAGGCGCAGGGCTTGGCCGAGCGGCGCCTGGCGGAACGCGGGCAACTGGTCGATGCGCTGAACGATGACGTCGCGCTGCTGCTGCTCACCCACGTTCACTACAAGACCGGCGCGATGCATGACATGGCCGCACTAACGCGAGCCGCGCACGATGCGGGTGCGCTGGTGCTGTGGGATCTGTCGCATTCGGTCGGGGCGCTGCCGGTCGAACTGAACGCGGCACAGGCGGATTTCGCGGTCGGTTGCGGCTACAAGTATCTCTGCGGCGGGCCGGGCGCGCCAGCCTTCGCCTATGTCGCGGAACGGCACCACGCGCAGCTTCAGCAACCGCTGACCGGTTGGTTCGGCCACGCGCAGCCGTTCGCCTTTTCCGACGACTATGCCCCGGCTGCGGGCGCAAAGCAGCTACAATGCGGAACGCCGCCGATCCTCGGCCTCGCAGCGCTGGAGGAAGGCGTCGATCTGATCGCCCGCATCGGCGTGACCGCATTGTGGGACAAGTCGCGCAACCTCAGCGAATTCTTCCGGCAGTGTATGGACGCAGCCGGCATCGACCTGCCGCTTGTCAGCCCGACCGACCCGCTGAAACGCGGCAGCCAGCTGAGTTTCCGTCACGCCAACGCCTACGAACTGAGCCAGGCCCTGATCGCGCGCGGCGTAATCGGAGACTTCCGCGCCCCCGACATCCTGCGCTTCGGTTTCGCCCCGGCCTATCTGCGCTTCGCCGAATGCGCCCGCGCGGTGGAGGCGCTGCGCGATATTCTCGACACGGGGGAATGGCGCG
Source organism: Altererythrobacter sp. CAU 1778 (assembly GCF_054482795.1). Taxonomy (NCBI): domain Bacteria; kingdom Pseudomonadati; phylum Pseudomonadota; class Alphaproteobacteria; order Sphingomonadales; family Erythrobacteraceae; genus Altererythrobacter; species Altererythrobacter sp. CAU 1778. The sequence goes on from NZ_JBTLRP010000001.1 coordinate 60,772, forward strand.
AGCCGCGCTTCGCTGAGCGCTCCGCCGTTACGTGACGCCACGCCGCCGGGATGAACCCCAGCGGAACCAGCGGTTTGTCCGCGCGTTAACGTGACACCATGCTGCTGGCGCGACCCCATGCAGTCTGCATCAACGGAGAACCCCTATGAAGAAGCTTCTGGCAATTCTCGCACTCAGCGGCTCGGCCATTCTGCTGCCGGCTTGCAACACGATTGATGGCCTCGGCGAAGACGTCGAATCGGTCGGTGACTGCGCCGACGGCGTACAGGGCAACTGCTAAGCAGCCATCCTGACGGAACGGAAACAAGGCGCTGCCCGCGGGCGGCGCCTTTTTCGTATGCGCTACTCTTCCAACTCGATGTCCCAGTAGAGCCAGTCGCGCCAGGTTTCGTGAAGGTAATTGGGCGGGAAGCTCTTGCCGCGCTGCTGCAACTGCCAGCTGGTCGGCCGGATCGGGCGCAGGTGCAGTTGCATATGCGCCTGTTGCGGCGTGCGTCCGCCCTTCTTCATGTTGCACGGCGCGCAGGCCGTGGCGATGTTTTCCCAGCTCGTCTTGCCGCCAAGTCGCCGGGGTATGACGTGGTCGAAGGTAAGATCCTTCCCGCTGCCGCAATACTGGCAGGCAAAGCTGTCGCGCAGGAACAGGTTGAAGCGGGTGAAGGCGGGAAATTCGCTCGGGCGGACGTACTGGCGCAGCGCGATCACGCTCGGCACCTGCATGTCGAGCGTGGGTGAGTGAACCGCGCGCTCGTAACTCGCGACGATGTCGACCCGCTCCAGGAAGACGGCCTTGATGGCGGTCTGCCAGGGCCAAAGGCTGAGCGGGTAATAGGAAAGCGGCGTGTAATCCGCATTGAGCACCAGCGCCGGACAGCTGTCGAGGCTGCGCGACGGATCGCCTTCCGCACTGCGGAAACGGGCCTGGCGTTCGATCAGATCGGCTTTGAACATAAGTTCGGGTCCCCTCCGATGACGGCAGGGGAGCATTTGCGCGGGAAAGCGTCAAGCCTGTGACAAAAGGCAAATCCACAGGAATTGCGGCGAGTTGCGGCCAGATGCGCTATGGCGATGGCGAAATGATCGTGACCCGCTTCGCCCCAAGCCCCAATGGCCCCCTTCATCTGGGCCACGCATGGTCAGCCATCGTCGCGCACGATCTGGCGAAGGATGCGGGCGGGCGCTTCCTGCTGCGGATCGAGGATATCGACGGCCCCCGCAGCCGACCCGAACTGGCGGAGCAGTTTCGTGCCGACCTGGCGTGGCTCGGGCTCGAATGGGAAGAAGTCGCCGCGCAGTCTGGGCGGCTGGAGCGCTATGCCGAAGCGGCGGAGCGACTGCGTGGACAAGGCCTTCTCTACCCGTGTTGCTGCACCCGCGCGGAGATCGCGGCCGCAGCGACAGCGCGCGATAGCGATGGCGGGCCGCTTTATCCGGGCACCTGCCGCCACCGCGCGGTCGATCCGGAAGGCGCGGCCTGGCGCCTCGACGTCGCGAGGGCGCTGGAGTTGACGGGGCCACTCACATGGGAAGACGCGCTCGCCGGAGTGCAGAAGGCCAACCCGCTGGCGATGGGCGACGTCGTCCTGGTCCGCAAGGATCTGCCCGCCAGCTATCACCTCGCCGCGACGCTCGACGATGCCGCGGACGGCGTTACGCTGGTGACGCGGGGGGCCGACCTGTTTGCAAGCACCCATGTCCACCGCCTGCTGCAGGCGCTGCTCGATCTGCCGGTGCCGCATTGGCACCACCATCCCCTGCTTCTGGACCGGGAAGGCCGCAAACTTGCCAAGCGGCGCGGCTCGGGAGAGCTGGGCTGGGGACTTACGGAGCGGCGGCTGGCCGGTGACGACGGTGAATTGCTCGCCCGGCAACTGCGGTTGCAGCAATTGCCCGCTGACATTTCGCTCGGCAATCCCTAGATAGTCGCCATGAACGCAATCCTCATCATCCTGCTCATCGCGCTGATGGCGGCAGCCCTGTTCCAGCTCATCCGCGGCATCGTCGCCTTTTTGCAGACGTCGAAGGCCGATCTGGAGACGCCGGGCGATGGCGCGACGGAAATGCAGCTGCGTCAGAACAAGGCGATGTTTGCGCGTATCAAGTACCAGGCGCTGGCAATCGTGGTGGTTGCCGTTCTGCTCGCGCTCAACAGCTAGACTGACTAATCTTCCTCCATATCGGTCCCGCACGTCTCTTCGTCAGGCTTTCATCACGTTGCCGGGCAATTGCGTGAAGGCGGTCGCTATTGCGAACCCCCGCTTCGGTCGATAGCTGCCGGCAGATGGTAAAACTCAACAAGATCTACACCCGCACCGGGGACGACGGCACCAGCGGCCTGGTCGATGGCTCTCGCCGGGCGAAATTCGATCCGCGGTTCGAAGCGATCGGCGTTGTGGACGAGGCGAACAGTGCCATCGGGTTGGCGGTCGTCGCGCTGGAAGGCGAGTATGCCGAGATGCTGACCCGCATACAGAACGACCTGTTCGACTGCGGCGCCGATATCGCCACGCCGCTGGGGGATGTGGGCGGGGCTGACTTCGAACCGTCCGAAATGGTCCTGCGCATGGTGCCCTCGCAGACCGACTGGCTGGAAGCCCGCATCGATGCGATGAATGCGGCAATGCACCCGCTCACCAGCTTCATCCTGCCGGGCGGCAGCGAGGCGGCGGCGCGTGTCCATGTCGCGCGCGCCTGCGTGCGCCGGGCCGAGCGGGCGCTCGCCGCGCTCGCCGATGCGGAGCCGGTAAATCCCGCGGCGCTGACCTACGTCAACCGCCTGTCCGATTGCCTTTTCGTCATGGCTCGCGCGATCAATGCCGGCGGTGCGGGCGACGTGCTCTGGACTCCGGGCGCGAACCGCTGAGGTCGTGGAACCGCGCGCCTTTGCCGCTCGTTGAAGGGGCAAAGGAGTACCGGAAATGACCGACAAGAAGAACGAAGACGGCCTGAGCCAGGAGCAGCGTCAGGCGGATCTCGCCCCCGAAACGCATAATGACGAGCAGGACGACCACCGCAGCCAGGCGCAGGAAGTTGCCAAGCAGGCGCAGGCGCTGACCGAAGATACCGGCAGCCCCACGGAAAGCACCAAGGGACCGAACAAGAGCGGCCTGATGGGCGATTCCACGCAGGATACCGTCGATCACATGCGCGATATGGAAAGCTCTGGCCGGATCGACATGGGTGCCTATCGCGGCGAGCCTAATCACGACGATGACGCCGGCAAGTATGGCGAAGGCCACGACGCCGAATTCGAGAAGGACGACAGTTAGCCGCCTTCGCGCCTCTGGCTGTTCACTCGGCGGCGAGATTGCCGTCGTTGAGCAGCCAGAAGCCCGCGATCAGCACCAGCGCGGCGACGATGATCGACCAGCTCATCCAGCGAATGTTGGGTATGTTCGGCGTGTCGACATGGTGCGTCGAGAGTTGCCGGAACGTCCGGCAGGCCCGGCCATAAGCCGTCCACGCAATCGTCGCGCCAAGTATCACGAACAATGTGGCGATGGCCTTCGCGAGCCAGGGCGGGTCGAATTCCCCGAACACGGCCCGAAAGGCAAGGCCGATGCCGATGGCGGCAAAAGCCGTCCGCATCCATCCGGCGAACGTGCGCTCGGTCGCCTGGACCGTGCGATCTTCGGCCAGATCGGTGCGTTCTACCGCGAGTTCGTTGGAATCCTTGTCGCTCATGCCCTTCAGATAAGACAGGTCGCGCGCGGGAAGGTTCCCTAGATGCCGGGGGGCAGGGCCGAACCGCCGAGTTCGCCCGGTGCATCCTCGACCATAACGTCCGGCTCGATCAGCTCGGTTTCGTTGCTGTCGCTGTTATCGTCACCGTCGTCGGACCATTCCGCCGGGGTCGGATCGTAACCCTCTGCGTTGTCCACTCCGTCTTCGGTCCATCCGCCATTGCCATCGCCTTCGATGATCGCGGGCGAGGGAGAAGGCCTCGGCGCGGCGACGGGCTTGCCTGCGGATTGCGGGCCTTCGACGATTTTGGGCGCGTCCTTTCCTCCGGCAGCGCGCTCCAGCACGCCGTCGTCGCTCGCCAGGAAGGCGGTCATGCCCACCACGGCCGCTGCGAACAGCAGTGCCGGTCCGCGCATCTTGAGTTCGGTTCCGCTCACGCGGGGAGTGGTAGCGCGAAAGGTTTAACCTTCGGTTGAAGCCGACAGGCGCTTGAGGTCGTAAAGCAATTCCAGCGCATCGCGCGGGGAGAGTGCGTCGGCATCGATGCTGTCGAGCTTTTCGCGCAACTGGTTGCGCGCTTTCCCGGTCGGGACGGCCGTCGCCGCAAACAGCGGGAGATCGCCCAGCCCGGCTGCCAGACCGCCTGTTTCGGCCTTGCCTTTCTCCAGCTTGGCCAGCACCGCGTCGGCACGCGCGACGACCTGCGGAGGAACACCGGCGAGCTTGGCGACGGCAAGGCCGTAGCTCCGGTCCGCCGGGCCGGTCGCGACTTCGTGCAGCAGCACCAGATCGCCCTTCCACTCGCGCGCGCGCACATGGTGCAGCGACAAAGCCTCGCAGCTTTCGGCCAGCCGGGCCATTTCGTGGTAATGCGTCGCGAACAGGCAGCGGCTGCGGTTGCTCTCATGCACGGCCTCGGCCACGGCCCACGCGAGTGCAAGACCATCGTAAGTGGAAGTCCCGCGACCGACCTCGTCGAGGATAACGAAGCTGCGCTCCGTCGCCTGCGAGAGGATGGCGGCGGTCTCGACCATCTCGACCATGAAGGTGGAACGTCCGCGCGCCAGATTGTCGGAGGCGCCGACACGGCTGAACAAGCGGTCGACCAGCCCGATGCGCGCAGCTTCCGCCGGCACGTATCCGCCCGCCTGCGCCAGGAGGACGATCAGCGCGTTCTGCCGCAGGAAGGTCGATTTGCCGCCCATGTTCGGCCCGCCAACCAGCCACAGCCGATCGTCCGGACCGAGCCTGCAATCGTTCGCCACGAACCGCTCACCAGTCTTGGCCAACGCGGTCTCCACCACCGGATGCCGTCCGCCGGTCACTTCGAGACAGGCGTGATCCACCACTTGCGGCAGGCACCAGCCACCCTCTGCCGCGCGCTCTGCCTGACCGCAGGCGACGTCGATCCGGGCAAGCGCCGCGGCCGTGGCTGCGATGGCGATGCGCGCGGCCACGACCGCTTCCACCAGTTCTTCGAAATGCGCCTCCTCCGCGGCCAGCGCGCGTCCGCCAGCCTCGGCGATGCGGCTGGCTTCCTCATGCAGTTGCAGCGAATTGAAGCGAACCGCATTGGCCATGGTCTGGCGGTGGGTGAAGCCGCTGTCGGGGGCCATCAAGGCATCGCCGTGCTTCGCCGACACCTCGATGAAGTAGCCGAGAACGCCATTGTGCTTGATCTTGAGCGAGGCGATGCCGGTGTCCGCCCGGTATCGCGCTTCCATTGCAGCGATGGCGCGCCGCGCGCTGCCCGACATGGCACGCAATTCGTCGAGCGCCGCGTCGTAGCCTTCCGCAATGAAGCCGCCGTTCTGCCGCTCGGTCGGCGGGGACGGGACCAACGCGCGCGACAGCAGGTCGACCAGCGCGCCGTGACCGGAAAGATCGGGCAGCAGCGCGTCGAGCATGGCGGGGCGCGCTTCGCGCTTCGACAGATGGTCGCGCAGCCGCCGCGCTTCGGACAGGCCGTCGCGGATCTGGCCGAGGTCGCGCGGGCTTCCGCGGCCGGCCACCACACGCCCCAGCGCGCGGCCGATGTCCGGCAGCCCCTTCATCACGGCGCGCAGGTCGCCGCGCAGCAGGCTGTCCTCGTGCACATATTGCACCAGCGCCAGCCGCGCCTCGATGCCGGGCTTGTTGGCGAGCGGGGCGGCGAGGTCTTCTGCCAGCAGTCGCGCGCCCGCGCCGGTGACGCAGCGATCCACGCTCGCGATCAGGCTGCCCGCGCGCCCGCCGCCTTGCGCTTCGAGGATTTCGAGGCTGGCGCGGGTTGCTGCGTCCATCGCCATGTGCGCTTCGCCTGCGCGCATTTCCGGGGGCAGCAGCAGCGGCAGCTTGCCGCGTCCCGCATGGTCGAGATAGGCGATCAGCCCGCCCGCCGCCGCCAGCATTGCGCGTGAGAAGCTGCCGAAGCCATCGAGCGTGGCGACGCCGTGGATGGCCTTCAGTCGCGCTTCCCCGCCATCGCTGGCGAAATCGCCGCGCGGCCGGGCAATCGCGTCTTCCGGTGCGTCGGCCATGTCGTCGGGCGCCACGGTCTCGCTCGCGCCGAGCCGGGCCAGCGCTGCGGCGACGCGGCCAGCGTCGCATTCCTCCAGCTGCATCCGCCCGGTGGAAATATCGACCGAGGCGATGCCGATACCGCTGCGCAGATCGCACACCGCCGCCAGCACATTGGCGCGGCGCGGTTCGAGCAGGGCTTCCTCGGTCAGCGTTCCCGCCGTGACGAAGCGCACGATGTCGCGCGCGACCAGCGCCTTCGAACTGGGCGTGCCATCGCGTTTGGCGCGGGCCTTGGCTTCGTCCGGCGTTTCCACCTGCTCGGCAATCGCGACGCGGCAGCCTGCGCGGATCAGGCGCGCAAGATAGCTTTCCGCCGAATGCACCGGCACGCCGCACATTGGCACAGGCGCGCCGCCGTGTTCGCCCCGCGTGGTCAGCGCAATGTCGAGGATTTGCGCCGCTGTCTTCGCATCGTCGAAGAACAGTTCGAAGAAGTCGCCCATGCGGTAGAACAGCAGGCACTCGCCCGCCTGCTCCTTCAGCGCATGGTACTGCGCCATCATGGGGGTCGCCCCGGAAGAATTGCCGCTGGCCATCGTGTCAGCGGGCGTAGCGCCGCGGCATCGATTCGCGCAAAGGGCGCAGGCGAAGGTTTCCCCTACCGTTTGCGCGGTTGCTGGGTTAGGGGCGGCACCGGATACAGGAGCATCGCTTGGACGAGAACGAAACTACCCGCTTCACCACACGCGAAGCTTTGTTTTATCACGAGACGATTAGGCCCGGTAAGATCGAGATCGTGCCGAGCAAGCCCGTGGTCACGCAGCGCGACCTCAGCCTGGCGTACTCGCCCGGCGTGGCGGCGCCCGTGCAGGCGATTGCCGACGATCCGGCCAATGCAGCGAAATACACCGCGCGCTCCAACCTGGTGGCCGTGATTTCCAACGGCACCGCGATCCTCGGCATGGGCAATCTCGGCGCGCTTGCGTCGAAGCCGGTGATGGAAGGCAAGGCGGTGCTGTTCAAGCGGTTCGCCGACGTCGATTCGATCGACATCGAACTCGACACCGAGGATCCGGACAAGTTCATCGAAGCGGTCGCCCTGATGGAGCCGACCTTTGGTGGCATCAACCTAGAAGACATTGCCGCGCCCGAATGTTTCGTGATCGAGCAGGCGCTGCGCGACCGGATGAACATCCCGGTCATGCACGACGACCAGCACGGCACCGCGATCATTTCCGCTGCTGGCCTGATCAATGCGTGCCACCTGACGGGCCGCGACCTCGACACCGTCAAGATGGTGGTGAACGGCGCGGGCGCCTCGGCGCTCGCCTGTACCGCGCTGATAAAGGCGATGGGCGTTCGGCACGAGAACGTGATCGTGTGCGATCGGTCCGGCCCGATCTATCCCGGTCGCGACAATGTCGACCAGTGGAAGAGCGCGCACGCGGTGGAAACCGAGGCACGCAGCCTGGAAGAAGCGCTGAAGGGCGCCGACGTCTTCCTCGGCCTGTCGGCCGCCGGTGCGCTCAAGCCCGAGTGGGTCGAGCACATGGCCGAGCGCCCGATCATCTTCGCCATGGCCAACCCCGATCCGGAAATCCGGCCTGAGGATGCCAAGGCCGTACGCCCCGACGCGATCATCGCGACCGGGCGCAGCGACTATCCGAACCAGGTCAACAACGTGCTTGGCTTCCCCTTCATCTTCCGCGGCGCGCTCGACGTGCGGGCGACCGCCATCAACGAAGAAATGAAGATCGCCGCCGCTCAGGCCATCGCCGCCCTCGCGCGCGAACGCGTGCCGGAAGAAGTCGCCGCAGCTTACGGCGTCAATCACAAGTTCGGTACCGACTACATCATCCCCGCGCCGTTCGACCCGCGCCTGATGGAAGTCGTGTCTTCCGCCGTTGCGAAGGCAGCGATGGATTCGGGCGTGGCGCAGGATCCGATCGCGGATTTCGACGCCTATCGCGTGTCGCTGAAAGCGCGGCTCAACCCGACGACCTCGGTGCTCACCCGCGTTTACGAGGATGCCAAGGCCAATCCCAAGCGTGTCGTCTTCGCCGAAGCGGAAGAGGACGTTGTGCTGCGCGCGGCGATCCAGTTCCGCGACTTCGGTTACGGCACACCGATCCTGGTTGGCCGGACCAAGGCCGTGGTCGACAAGCTGCACATGCTCGGCGTGTCCGATCCCGGCAGTTTCGAGATCGAGAACTCCGCGATCAGCGAAAAGGTGCCGGCGATGGTCGACTACCTTTACGAACGCCTCAAGCGGCGCGGCTACACGGAACGTGACGTGCGCCGCATGGTCAATCAGGAACGCAACATCTACGCCGCGTTGCTGGTCGCCATGGGCCATGGCGACGCGATGATTTCGGGGCTTACGCGCCCCTTCGCGCAGACGGCGCGCGAGGTGAACCTCGTGCTCGATCCCAAGCCCGGTGCGGTGCCCTTCGGCATCCACCTGATGATCGGGCAGAACTACACCGTCTTCCTTGCCGATACGACGATCAACGAACGGCCGAGTTCGGCAGAGCTGGCGCATATCGCCAAGGAAACCGCGGCAGTCGCGCGGCGGCTGGGCCACGATCCGCGCGTTGCCTTCCTGTCCTATTCGACGTTCGGCAATCCCAGCGGCAAATGGCTGGAGAACATCCGCGAAGCCGTCGCCATTCTCGATGCAGAGGACGTGGGCTTCGAATACGAAGGCGAAATGGCACCTGACGCCGCGCTCAATCCGAAGGTCATGGCGCTCTACCCGTTCAGCCGCCTCTCGGCGCCTGCCAACGTGTTGATCATGCCGGGCCTGCAATCGGCGAACCTGTCGGCCAAGCTGCTGCGCGAACTGGCGGGTGCTTCCACCATCGGACCGATGATGGTGGGCATGGAGAAGCCGGTGCAGATCGCCCCGATGACCGCCATCGCGCCCGACGTGCTGACGCTTGCCGTGCTGGCGAGCGCCGGGGTCGTGGGCTGATCGCCTAGAACGGAAGTTCCTTGCCGCTGTAATCGACGTAGCGGAAGCCGCCGCCACCGGACGCTTCCATTACGTCGGCCAGGCCGGTGACGCTCTGTTCTATGGTCAGCGTTGCGTTCGGACCGCCCATGTCGGTCTGCACCCAGCCGGGATGCAGGGCGAGCACTTCGATGTCGCGGCCCTTCGCATCCTGCTCCGCCACGCCCTTGGCGAGCATGTTGAGCGCGGCCTTGCTGGCGCGGTAGAGTTCGTAGCCGCCGGAGCTGTCGGTGATGGACCCCATCAGCGACGACATGAAGGCGACTGTCCCACCGTCGCGCACCGCACCCAGCAGCGTCCTGGCCGCTCGCGTCGGGCCGTAGGCATTGGTCATCATCACGTGCGCGACCTCGTCCGCCGTGGCTTGCGAGGCCGACTGGTGCTTCGCGCCCGAAATGCCGGCATTGACCAGCAACACGTCAACCGAGCCGTCTTCCAGCCCGAGATCGGCGTAGCTTTCCGGCTCGGTCACGTCGCAGGTCACGATGCGCAAGCTGTCGTCGTCCAGCGCATGGAGCTCGTCGCTGCGCGAACGCTCGCTCGCCACCACGTTCCAGCCCCGTTCGAGAAAGGTCTTCGCAAGGCCGAGGCCGATGCCGCGCGATGCGCCCAGGATGACGATGGTCTTGCTCATGTGAAATGCCTTTCGCGGTCGTGGTTCATGGCAACAGCGCGCCGCCACGCAAGGCGTTCCGAAACCGTTACAGCATCGTCGAAAGCACCGCACAGACAGCCGCACCGACGCCCAGGTTCATCGGCACGCCGATCTTGAGGAAGTCGGTGAAGCGGTAGTTCGCTGCGCCGTAGACCAGCGTGTTGGTCTGGTAGCCGATGGGCGTCGCGAAGCTGGCGCTCGCTCCGAACATCACCGCGATCACCAGCGGTCGGGGGTCGATGCCGGCGGCCTGAGCCAGCGCGATCGCGATGGGCGTCATGATGACGGCCACGGCATTGTTGGTGACGATTTCGGTCAGCAGGCTAGTGACGGCGTAGATGACGATCAGCGTCAGGATCGGCGAACCCTTGCCCATCAGAGGTTGCAGCCAGTCGACGATCAGTTCGATGGTACCGGCATTGTCGAGTCCCTTGCCGAAGGCGAGCATCCCGAAGATCAGCACCAGCGTATTGCCATCGAGGCTGGACCAAGCCTCGTCCGGTTCGAGGCAGCGCGTCAGCAGCACCAGCGCGACGCCCATGATCGCCATCGCTTCTATCGGCAGGCCGAACGCCGCCGCGCCGATCACCACAGCCGCCAGCGTCGCTATGGCGAGCGGTGCCTTGCTCCGGCGGAAGGACCGGATGGTGCTTTGCGCGACGTCGGTCAGCTGGACATTCGCCTGGATCGCCTGCGCGGCATCGGGCGTCGCGGCGATCAGCAGCCGGTCGCCTGCGCGAACCCGTACGTCGGCCAGGGTGGGGCCAGCGAGGTGCCGGGGTCGCGACAGGCCGAGCACGCGCACCTTCAGGCGCGACAGCATCGGTATCTCCGCCAGCCTCCGCCCGATGACGGGGTGCGAGGCGGAGACGACCGCTTCCACGATCACGAGGTCTTCGGGCCGGCCGTCGGTGCGGGTGGTGATGCCTCCGCCGATACCGACAAGCCCAGTGCGGAAATCCGCTGCTTCTGCCAGGGATGCGAGTTCCTCCGGCGTGGCGGACACGACGTAGCTATGGCCCGCCTCAAGCACCTCGTCGCCCACGCCGTTGCGTTCCAGCCCGCGACCGTTCAGGCGGGCGAGGAAGCCGAGGCCGGGCCGGCGGAACACCGGCGTGTTCGACAGCCGCCGCCCGATCAACTTGCTGTCCTCGGTCAGGGTCAGCTGCGAGAGATACACGTCACTCTCTCGCTCTTCGTCCATGTTGCGCGGGCCGCGGCTGGGCAGCAGCAGGGGGCCGAGCACCGCGATCACCAGCAGCCCTGCGACCGCGCTTGCGATGCCGACACCGGTGATCTCGAATATGCCGAACGGCTCCAGCCCCGCTTCCTGCGCGACGCCGTTGACCAGCAGATTGGTCGAGGTGCCGATCAGGGTCAGCGTGCCGCCGAGGATGGTGAGGTAGCTGACCGGGATGAGCAGGCGGGTGGCCGGGATCTTGAGTACCCGCCCCAGCCGCCGGACGATCGGGATCATCACGATCACCACCGGCGTGTTGTTCATGAAGGCAGAAGCGAACAACGTGCCGCCGACGATTTCGCCCAGCGCGCGCCGTGGCTTTCGCAAGGTGCGCCGGATGACCCAGCCGGAAACGCCCTCCAGCGCGCCCGTCCGCAGCAGCGCGCCCGAGAGGATGAACATGGCGGCAATCGTGATCGGCGCGGAGTTTCCGAACACCCCCAGCATCTCATCAGGGGACAGGAATTGCAGGACCATCAGCAGCGCTGCGCCGAACACGGCGACGACGACCGGCGGGCGCCGTTCGAGCGCGAATGCGATGAACAGGCCAAGCAGCACGACCAGCCCGATCACGGCGGAATTTTCCGCCACGAAGGCAGCGATCATATCGGCAGAAATCCGCAGCGCATCGGCAGCACCTCGAAAGCGCGGCTCGCAAGATGGCGGAGTCGCGTCAGGCCCGCTTGTGAGATTCCAAGCGCCTGTTGTCTATTGTGAAAAGGCTATCGCCTGCGAAAGCGGAAATACCAGACTTCGTGCCCGAAAACCGTGCGGGCCTTGTGCTCGTAACGCGTCTCGCACCATCCGCTGGGGCGATTATGCCAGCTGTCCCGGTTTTCGACGAGCCATTCGAACGGTCCCTCGGCAGCCGTGGTGAAGCGCCGCATCACCATCAGCGCATGGCGCAGGTAGACCGCGTGATCGGTGCCGAAGCGAAACTCCCCGCCGGGCTTGAGCTTGCGCGCGATCAGATCGACCGGCCCATCGTTCATCATGCGCCGCTTTGCATGGCGGGCCTTGGGCCAAGGGTCGGGGTGGAGCAGGTAGACGAAACTCAGCGACCCGTCGGGAATGCGCTGCAACACGTCCAGCGCGTCGCCATGCTGCAACCTGATGTTGGCAAGCCCGCCATCGCGGATATGGCCGAGCGCGCCGGCGACCCCGTTGAGGAAGGGTTCCGCCCCGATGAAGCCGTGGTCGGGCAGCATGTCCGCGCGATAGGCGAGGTGTTCGCCTGCCCCGAAGCCGATTTCGAAGTGCAGCGGGCAGTCGTGGCCGAACAGCCGGTCAGCCGTGACGGGACCGTCGGCGGGAACGGCGATCTGCGGCAGCAACCGTTCGACCAGTTCCTGCTGCCCGGCGCGCAGGGGCTTGCCCTGGCTCCGGCCGTAGAGTCGGTTGAGCGTGGTCGGATCGCCGGGTTTGTGCGCGGTCATGCGGCGGGCGGTTAGAAAACTTCGCCGCCCGCGTCCAGCGCGCGAAGCTCAGTCGGCGACGGCAATCTCGAATGGCAGTTGGTTGTAGTCCATCGGGAAAACCGAGGCAGAGAAGCTTCCGCCGACATAGAGTACATCGCCGCCCGTGCGCTCCGCGATGGCCTTGCGGCCGTATTCGTCGATCCGCTCCCACCGATTGAACTCCTCGAGCTGCGGCTGGCGCATGATGCGCGCGTCGACTGCTTTGCAGGGTTCTTCCCAGATCACGATCTGCGGCGGGTAGTCGGGATAGGTGAAGGTGATTTCGCAGGCCGCGCCGCCGACCATCTGGCGATCGCGCTTGCCGAGCACACGGGAATTCGCGGCGAACAGACCCTCGCTCGTCGGCTGCGTTGGCGTGCCGGTATGACCGAGCGGGCTGTCGCCTTGCGCGCTTTCCAACCCGCCCGCCGTTCCGGCGACAGTCCCGCTACTCGTGCCGGGCGCGGCCAGCGATGTTCCGGCATTCGCGACCTGGCCCTGTTCGTCATCCGCCGCCACAGCCGCGTCGGGCGCATCGCAAGCTGCGATGGTCAGGCAGGCAAGTGTCCCGGCGAGCAACAGGCGACAGGGGTGCGGCGTGGTCAATTCGGGTCGAACTCCACATGGAGATGGTTGTTGTTGCTGTCCGGAAACGTCTCGAACAGGACGTCGTATTCGGGCCCCAGTGCCCGCTGTACCGCTTCGCGCAGCGCATTGCCTTGCGCAATCGAAATGTTCCGCCCGCGGAAATCGAGTGCGGCGTTGCTGTAGTGCAGCGAGCCGCTCGAATGTCTGCTGTCATTGCCCGATGTGATGACAGGCGTTGGAAGGCCGAGCTGGCGGGCTGCATCGGCGACTGCTGTGATGACGGGCGCCATTTCGGGCTGGAGCCGGGAGATGTTCACGGATGCTCCCTTGATTTCCACGCCGTTGGCCGCGGCTACGGCGCGCCCGTCGAAAGGACGGTTCGGAAGCGCCGGCCCCGCTGCGGGCGGGGCGGTCGCGGCAGTACCCGGCAGAGCGAGGGCAAAGGCATCGGGGCGGTGGCGCTCCAGATCGGGCGTGGTACCGTGACGATGGATTGCGCGCCCGCTTCCGAGCACGGGACCGTCCAGCGCCATGATCCAGCCGAGATTGCGCGGACTCGAGTAGTGGGGGTTCGCGTAGTTGAGATGCGTGCCGATCGAGGAGGGCCGCCCGCCGGCGCGTTCTGCCAGATAGGCGTCGACCAGGCGATCGACCCGCCCGCTCACCCTCGACATCGGGATCTGCTCGACCGAGGTCCGGTTGTTGCCCCACGATACGGGTCCGTTGATATCCGAGAATTGATACCGCGCATTGACGACGTCGGAAACGCTGTCCCCCCAGCGGCCGGATGCCGTGCGATTGAGGATGGTGTCGATGATGCCGTGCGCCTGCGCGTCGCCCGCAGTCTGGACCCATTCGGTCTGCAAGGTCTTCTTGATATTGACGATGTCGGTCTGAGTGAGGCGCAATGTTCCGCCGGAAAGCCGGGTTTCGCCGACGGGATCCACAGCGCGCGGCGCAGAAGGCTCGCGCGGCGATGTCGCGGGCGCGGTCGTCGTGCCGGCCGGGATCGCGACGCGGTCTCCGGGAAAGATGAGGTTGGCGTTCCTGATCTGCGGATTGGCGGCGACGATCTGCGCCACGGAGACGCCGCTCTGCGCAGCGATTCCGGCGAGCGTATCACCGCGCGCGACGATGGCAAATTGCATCCCGGCAGAAGGAATGGTCAGCCGCTGCCCCGGATAAATTAGATTGGCGTTGCGGATTCCGTTGCGCGCGACCAGGGCCGACACATCTGTGCCGAAGCGCTGCGCGATCGCGCCCAGCGTATCGCCGCGCCGGACGGTGTATTGGACATCGCTGGCATTGGCGTTGTCGCGTTGAACGGGCCTGCTTGCGGAAGCGCTGGTGCTTGCGGAAACTTGCATGGGACCGATTCTCCGTAGGCGTCGGAATTGTCGGTACAAACTGCCCGCCTTAGCGCGACTTGTATCTATACGTTTCGTACAGTCCCGGTCCATTCGGGAGAGACGGACGCTGAACGCCCCGCAGAACTCCATCAAAAAACCCCCCGTGGCCGAGGCCGCGGGGGGGAATTTTGGGGTCTGAAAATTGAAACCTTCGACCGGTAAGCCCGATCAGGCGGCTTCAGCCTTTTCCTCTGAATCCCTCAGAACATAACCGCGACCCCAGACGGTTTCAATATAGTTTTCTCCGCCCGAAGCATTCGACAGCTTCTTGCGGAGTTTGCAGATGAAAACGTCGATGATCTTGAGTTCGGGTTCGTCCATCCCGCCATACAGGTGGTTGAGGAACATTTCCTTGGTCAGCGTGGTGCCCTTGCGGAGCGAAAGCAGCTCCAGCATGGCGTACTCCTTGCCCGTCAGGTGAACGCGTGCGCCGTCGACTTCGACGGTCTTGGCATCGAGGTTCACCGCCAGCTTGCCGGTGCGAATCACGCTCTGGCTGTGGCCCTTGGACCGGCGCACCACGGCGTGGATGCGCGCGACCAGCTCGTCGCGGTGGAACGGCTTGGTCACGTAATCGTCCGCACCGAAGCCGAAGCTGCGGATCTTGGAATCCATTTCCGAAATGCCCGACAGGATCAGCACCGGCGTCTGCACCTTGGCGACGCGCAGCTTCTTTAAAACGTCGTAGCCGTGCATATCCGGCAGGTTCAGATCGAGCAGGATGATGTCGTAGTCATACAGCTTTCCAAGGTCCAAGCCTTCCTCGCCCAGGTCGGTCGAGTAGACGTTGAAGCCTTCGGTGGTAAGCATCAGCTCAATGGCGCGTGCCGTTGTCGGCTCGTCCTCGATCAGCAGTACCCGCATGGTAGTTCCCCCGTGTGCCCCTGTGGTAACCCCCTCTAAAGGGGTGTTGACAGTCATTAACCACACAAGGTCTGAAGGAAAAAGGTTAATAAGCCGTAAAGCCTTGGAATGGCGGAATGCTTGAGTCTTTTGAGCAACACTTATCCACAGGCTGCGGCGGCGTGGTTAAAGTGCGCCCGCCAGCTTCTTCTGGCGCCGCCGCTGGACCGATGAACCGATGCCCATCGCCTCGCGATACTTGGCGACCGTGCGCCGGGCGATGTCGAACCCTTCGGCCTTGAGCAGGTCCACCAAGCTGTCGTCGGACAGGATCTTGCGGGGGTCCTCCCCATCGCACAGCGCCTTGATGCGCGCCTTCACAGTTTCGGACGACGCACCTTCGCCGTCTGCGCTGCCCACGCCGGACGTAAAGAAGTACTTCAGTTCGAAGGTCCCGCGTTCGCAGTGCAGAAACTTGTTGGAGGTGACGCGGCTGACGGTGCTTTCGTGCATATCGATCGCTTCGGCCACGGTCTTCAACGTCAGTGGTCTCAGCCCCGATACGCCGGCGCGGAAGAAGGCCGCCTGCTGCGTCACGATCTCGCCCGCGACCTTGAGGATGGTTTTCTGCCGCTGGTCGAGCGCCTTGATAAGCCAGCTGGCGTCGGCCAGTTTTTCGCTCAGCCAGCCCTTCGATGCCTTGTCGGTACAGCCTTCGCGCAGTTCGAGGTAATAGCTGCGATTGACGACCAGCCGCGGCAAGGTCGCCTCGTTGATGCGAATGTCCCAGCCATCTCCCCGGGCTGCGCGGTCGAGCAGAATATCGGGCACCACCGCACTCGCCTCGCCCTGTCCGAAGGCAAGGCCCGGCTTGGGATCGTAACCGCGCAGTTCGACCAGCATTTCGGCGAAATCCTCGTCATCGACGTCGCACATCCGCTTGAGCCGGTTGAAATCGCCGCGCGCGACCAGGTCGAGATTGTCGATCAGCCGCGCCATGCAGGGATCGTAGCGGTCGGCTTCCTTCGCCTGCAGGGCGAGACATTCCGAAAGGCTGCGCGCGCCCACACCTGCCGGATCGAGGCTCTGGACCACGACCAGCGCGGCCTCGACGTCGTCGATGCCGGCCTGCAGATCCAGCGCCACGCCGCGCAACGGCGTCGCGAGGTAGCCTGCCTCGTCGAGCAGGCCGATCAGATAGTGGGCGATGAACTCGCAGCGCGGGTCCGGCGCGACGGCCCCCAGCTGGGCGTAGAGATGTTCGGCCAGCGTCTCCGAGCGTTCGGCGCGGTCCTCGATGGACGGCAGATCGTCGCTCATGCCGCCGGAACCGGACGCCGCCGACCAGTCGCCCGTATCCCGGTCCCGGTCCAGGGAATCGGGATCGATGTCGAGCGCGGCGTCGCCGTCTCCGGGTGTGGAATCGTGAATTTCGGCAGCATCGGCGGCGGGTTCGGGCGCATCCTCGACCCGCTGTTCGCCTGCTTCGAGCAGCGGATTGCTTTCCAGCGCTTCGCCGATGAACGTCTCGATTTCCAGATTGGACAGCGCCAGCAGCTTGATCGCCTGCTGCAGCTGGGGCGTCATCACCAGCGATTGCGATTGCCGCAGGTCGAGCCTGGGACCGAGCGCCATCGTTATCCTCCGCCGTGCCTCACAGCGTGAAGCCTTCACCCAGGTACAGGCGACGCACGTTCTCGTCAGCGACGAGTTCCTGCGGGCTTCCGGCAAACAGCACCTGTCCACCGTAGATGATGCAGGCGCGGTCCACGATGTCGAGCGTCTCGCGCACGTTGTGATCGGTGATCAGCACACCGATGCCACGCTGCTTCAGGTCCTTCACCAGATCGCGAATGTCGCCGATGGAGAGCGGGTCGATCCCGGCAAAGGGTTCGTCCAGAAGCATGATCGACGGCTTGGCCGCCAGCGCGCGGGCGATTTCGCAGCGGCGACGTTCCCCGCCCGACAGCGCCATCGCCGGACTTTCGCGCAGGCGGGTGAGGCCGAATTCTTCGAGCAGGCGTTCCAGCTCGCTGGCGCGGACCTGCTTGTCGGGTTCCACCATCTGCAGCACGCAGTCGATGTTCTGTTCCACCGTCATGCCGCGAAAGATGCTGGTCTCCTGCGGCAGGTATCCGAGACCCAGGATCGCGCGGCGATACATCGGCAGGCGGGTCACGTCCTCGCCGTCCATCAGGATGCGGCCCGAATCGGGCTTTACGAGGCCCATGATCGAATAGAAGCAGGTCGTCTTGCCCGCGCCGTTGGGGCCGAGCAGACCGAGCACCTCGCCCTTGCCGACGGTCAGCGAGATATCGGTCAGCACGCTGCGCTTGTCGTAGCTCTTGGCGATGGAGACGACTTCCAGCCCGCCCTGCGGGATCGGCGGCGCGGCATTTGCGGGCAGGTCCTCGGATACCTGCGCCAGCTGGTCCAGCGTACCGGTGCCGGTTTGCGGACCGGCCGGGGGAGGGTTGTCGAGCGCACTCATCCTGCGCCTCTTAGCAAATCGCAACTTAACGAGAACCCCCCGAAACCATCGACTGGCAGGATTCCTGCATGGCCATTCCGCGCATCACGGCGGGACGGACACCGGGCGGACTTGATTGCTGCGACAAGTGGTGAAATACTCGCGACAAATAGAGAGTGGGAGAGACTCGACATGGACAAGGTCGCCGCAAGCACCGCATTCGACACCCGGGCGCAGCAGCGCGAGGCGCGCAAGCATGACTACGCCCGCCGCATGAGCGACCATGTCGCCTACGCCCTGCTGGTCTATACCGGGCTCCACATCTTCGTGACCATGAGCGCGATCAAGGGGCTGGGCGGGTCGATCCTGCCGTTTCTCTCGCTGATCGTGCTGGTGGGCGGCATCATCCCCGCCTTGCGGACGTTCGAGAAGCGCTGGGCTGCAATCGGCACGGAGCAGGCGGACGATCCTCGGCTCGGCTCCCGCTTTCGCCGCGATCTCACCGGACTCTGGCTCATGGCGATCGGCCTGCCTTTCCTGCTCACCGCGATCTTCTCCGGCCTCGCCTCGTTCGGCTGACCTGACGGGCGAGATACCTTGCCACGCGCTGCAAGGCGCGCGATGGGCGGTGGCATGAACGAAACCACTGCCGTGACGACAACCACCGATCTCACCGATACCTGCGCCCGCCTTATCGACCTCGCCCGCAAGGCAGGGGCCGATGCGGCCGAAGCGGTTGCCCATTCCTCGCGCTCGCTGGGCGTCTCCGTGCGGTTGGGAGCGCTGGAGGACGTATCGCGCTCCGAAGAGGACGAACTGGGCCTGCGCGTCTTTGTCGGGACGCGCACGGCGTCGATCAATTTGAGCGGGCAGCAGGCGGACCTGGCCGAAGTGGTGGAGCGCGCCGTAGCCATGGCCAGGGCTGCGCCCGAAGACCCTTACGCCCGCCTCGCCCGCCCCGACGAACTGGCGCAGCCGCCCTTTGCCGATTGCGATGCTGCCGACCCGCGTGAACCATCGCCGGAGGAATTGCGTGCCGCCGCGGAAGAGGCCGAGGACGCGGGCCGCGCCGTCGAAGGCGTAACCAACAGCGACGGCGCGGGTTGCGAATATTCCAGCGCGCGGCTCGCCATCGCCACCAGCGAAGGCTTCGTCGGCGAACTGGCGGGAACTAGCCACGTCATCGGTTGCAGCCTCGTCGGCGGCAGCGGCAGCGACAAGCAGCGCGATTACGAACAGCGCGCGGCCCGCCACCGGGAGGATCTGCCTGCGCCCGCCGATATCGGGCGCGAGGCGGCGCGGCGCACGGTCGCGCGGCTCGGTTCCGGGCGGCTCAAGAGCGGCTCCATGCCGGTCGTCTTCGACACGCGCATCGGGGCGAGCCTGATAGGCCATCTGATCGGCGCGATGAGCGGGGCGGCAGCAGCGCGGCGCAGCACCTTCCTGCTCGAACGCATGGGCGAAACCCTGTTCGACAGTGGCATCCACGTGGTCGAGGAACCCCATCGCAAGCGCGGGCTGCGTTCCCGCCCCTTCGACGGCGAAGGCTTGCCGACCGCGGACCGCGTGCTCGTCGATGCGGGCGCCCCCACGGGCTGGCTGACCAACCTCTCCGCCGCGGAGCAACTCGGCATCGCGCCCACCGGCCACGCCTCGCGCGGATCGGCAGGCGCGGCGGGCATCGGAGTCAGCAACGTGACGCTTCGACCCGGAACCGTCTCGCGGCAAGAGCTGATGGCCGATATCGAGGACGGCGTCTTCGTGACCGAACTTATCGGGCAGGGCGTCAATTCCGTGACCGGCGACTACAGCCGCGGTGCGGCGGGTTACCGCATCCGTGGCGGCGAGATCGCGGGGCCGGTGGCGGAGTTCACCATTGCCGGTAATCTTATCGATATGTTCGCGGCGCTCGTCCCGGCGGACGATCTCGAAACATGGAAAGCGCTCGCGGTACCGACCTTGCGGATCGACGGCATGAGGATTGCGGGCGAATGACAATGCGGTTGTGGAGCGCGCTGCTGCTGGCGCTGGCCATTCTCTCCGCCGGGCCGGCCCACGCGCTTCTGCCCTCCGCGCCCGATACGGAAGCGGAAGCGACGCCCGCGCCACCTTCCGCAACGATCGACGCCGAAGCGGACGCGGGCGCGGACGACCGCATAGCGGGTCGCCTGCGCGGCATCTTTGCCGAGATACCGGCGCTTGCCGACGTCACGCTGGAAGTCGATGCAGGCGTAGTGTCGTTGTCCGGCACCGTGCCGGAACGCGAAGACATCGCCCGCGCGGAAGAGATCGCCTCGCGCGTGTCCGGTGTGGTCACAGTGCAGAACGGCATCGAGCGCGACACTTCCGTCGACAGCGGCATTGGTGCGTTGAGCGGTTTCAAGGATCGCGTGTCCGGCTGGATCGACATGGCGCCGCTGGCGCTGGCCGCGCTGGTGGTGGCATTGGTCATCGCAGGGTTCGGTTACCTCATCGCCAGCTTCGCGGGGATCTGGCACCGGCTGGCGCCTAACAGCTTCCTCTCCGACCTCATTCGCAGCGCGATCCGCTTCGCCTTCGTCGTCGGCGGTCTGCTGGTCGGTCTCGACATGATCGGGGCGGGAACCCTGCTTGGCGCGGTGCTGGGCGGGGCGGGCGTCATAGGGCTCGCGCTGGGTTTCGCGATGCGCGACACGGTGGAGAATTACGTCGCCTCGCTGTTCCTGTCGCTGCGCCAGCCGTTCCGTGCCAACGACCATGTGCTGATCGACGACCGGGAAGGCAGGGTGATCCGCCTGACCAGCCGCGCGACAATCCTGATGACGCTGGATGGCAACCACCTGCGCATTCCGAACGCGCAGGTCTTCAAGGCGGTAATCCTCAATTACACCACCAACCCCAACCGCCGGTTCGATTTCGAACTGGGTATCGATGCAGATGACGATCCCGACGCCGCGCGGCGGCTGGGGCGCGAAACGATGGCCGCGCTGCCTTATCTGCTGAGCGATCCGGCCCCCGAAGCGCGCACGGTGCAAGTGGGCGATTCCAATATCGTGATCCAGTTCCTGGGCTGGGTCGATCAGCGCGATGCCGACTGGTACCGCGCGAAAAGCCGCACCATCGCGGACGTGAAGCGGGCGCTGGAGGATGGCGGTTTCGGCCTGCCGGAGCCGATCTATCGCCTGCGCTTCGACCCGCGCACCGGACCGTTGCCGTTCGAGAATATCGAGGCGTCGGGCAAGTCGGCGGGGCAGGCCTCACCCGCGCCCGCGCCCCGTTCCGCGGCACCATCCGACACGCAGGAGGATGTGGCCCCGCGCGACGAGATCGCCGACATGGTCGCCCGCGAACGCGCCGCGACGAGTGATGGCAGGCCCGACCTGCTCGATTCCAGCAAGCCGGTGGAATGACGACCGCTGCCGCCGGTCAGAGGACCGAGCGCAGCACCGAGGATACGTGATTGAAGAACCGCATCGCCGGGCTCGCGGCGCGGGCATCGATCTGGACCCGGCCCGTGGTCGTGTGTTCCACGCGGCGCTCCGTGCCGGTGGCGACCGGCGAGAGCCCCACCCGATAGACCGGTTCGCGCGGGCGAGCCTCTTCATCGCGCCCGCCATCCTCGACCGCGATCGGGCCGCCCTGCGTCGACGCAAGGATCGGCTGGTCAAGCCGCTCGCTCGCAATGCTGGCGACCTCGCTCACACGCAGACGCGTGGAGCGCGAAGCGGCATCGTCGGACACGAACATCGCGCCAGCGCCGGGCGCGATGCGCCAGATGTCCTCTTCGGCCACGAAGGCCTGCACATCGACGTCGCCCGGCGTGACGATGCGGCCCAGTTCGTGCTGGGCCGAGACCCATATGCCGGGACGAACCTCGCGCGGGATATCGGTGACGAGGCCGCTGACCGGCGCCCGCAGGACCAGCCCGTCCTGTTGCGAGTTCAGGCCCGCGATCTCCGCCTCCAGCGTGGCCCGTTCGCGACCGAGCACTTGCAAATTGGCGCGATCCTCCTGATCCGAGGTCGCGCGCCCTTCCTGCGTGCGAACCTGCGCGAGGCGCAACTGCGCGGCGGCGAGTTGCTGGTCGACGTTCGGCAGGCGCAGCCGCATCAGCGGGGCGCCAGCGGCCACGCGCTGGCCATTGTGGACGAGGACTTCCTCCACGATCGCGGGATCGCCTGCGACCAGTGGCTGATTGACCCGCGCATCGAGAACGGCCGGTGCCTCGACGTGGCGGTCGATCGGCAGCAAAACCAGAACTGCCAATGCCAGCAGCACGAATCCGAGCGTCCGCGCACGGGGCGAACGCGCGATGGTCCCGCGCCTTGCGTGCCATTCCTTCAGTTCGAGAAAGACCGGCCGCGCGATGAAGGCGCCGATCTCGACCACGAACAGCAGGATGCCCAGCGCCTTGAAGAACATATGATAGACCAGCAGCGCGATGCCGACGAACAGCACCAGGCGGTATATCCAGGTGAGGTAGGCATAGACGACCATCCACGCGACGGTGCGGCGCGGCAGGGCCTCCGGCGCAGGCTCGCCCAGCGCGAACAGCCATTCGCGCAGCTTCCAGCGCGCCAGAGCGAAGCCACGCGGCTGGAGGTTGGGCAGGTTGGTCGCGTCGGAAAGAACGTAATAGCCATCGAACCGCATGAAGGGATTGACGTTGACCAGCAGGCTCATCGCCCAACTCGTCGTCGCCAGCACGAACGCAACGCTGCGCAGCGTTCCTTCGGGCAGGAACACCCATGCGAGCGTGGCGATGGTGGCCACCATCATCTCGGTCATCATGCCCGCGCAATCGACCATCAACCGCTTGCGGCGCGAGCGGATGCGCCACGCGCCGGTGGTGTCGGTGTAGAGCACGGGCATCATCACCAGGAAGGCGACACCCATCGCCGGCACGCGGCAGCCGTATCGGGTCGCGGTGTAGGCGTGGCCCAGTTCGTGCAGCACCTTCACGCAGGCGATGCCCAGCACATAGGCGACAAAGCCCTGCGGATTGAAGAAGTAGAGGAAAGACGCGACGAAGGCGTCCCACTGCTTCGCCACCAGCAATAGGCCCGTGAAAGCGAGCAGCGCGAAAACGACCGCGCTCGCCGGCGTGTACAGGAAGTCCACCCGGTGCCGCGTCCGCGCGAGAAAGCCTGCGGGCTTCACCAGCGGGATGCGGACGAAGAGGTAATTTTCCACCAGCCAGCGCCACCAGGTCTTCTTCATCGCATTGCGTTGGGCGGTGAAGGCGCGGGCCGTGTCCTCGGCCGGGCGCAGCACGAGGTTGTGCTGCATGGCGAACTGGATGACCTCGTTGAAGGCGTCTTCCGCCTCTGTTGCGGACAATCCCTCGCTAGCTAAAGCGGGCTTGAGGTCTGCCAAGGTTTCGTCGGCCCAGTGCGACAGGATGAGGAATTCGACCTTGCCGAGCTGGTAGTACTTGTAGCCGACCGGATCGAACACGGTCCAGCTGGGCGCGCCGGTACGCTGGGGTTCGCCGCGGTCGATGCGCAGCTCCTGCCGCAGGCCGGGAAGGCCGGGACCGGGCGCTGCGGGAAGGGCGGGGATGCTTGCCACGGGCCTAGATGCCCAGTGTCTGCCGGAACGATGCGATCGGGCGCCGCAGCAGCGAATAGAACAGCGGTACCCAGCGGCCGCTGACCTTGGCGGTGCCGCGCGATCCGATCCGGGCCGAGCCGTCGGTCGCGCGCGCGGTCAGGGCGAAGGCCATCACCCCCTCTGGCGTCATGCGTGCCTGATAGCTGGCGGTTTCGAGCTTCGCGTTGATCGCCCACAGCGGCTGGGAATCGAGGAACACCTCGACAGGGCCGCCGGGCTTGAGGCTGAGCTGTTCCTTGGCGGGCAGGTCGATACGGAACACGACGTCGTCGGGATCGGCGATCTGCATGATCGGATCGCCAATCTGCACCGCGCGCCCTTCGAGATCGCGGCGATCGGAGAAGATCGCCATCCCATTGCGCGGTGCGGCAATGGCGCTGCGCTGGGCCATTTGCTGCGCGTAGGCGAGGTCCGCGCGGGCCAGTTCCAGTTCGCTGCGCGATACCGAGATTTCGCGGGCAAGCGACTGGTCGTCGAACGCTTCGCTGTTGGCGCGTTCGGCGCGCGCTTCGGCGACGGCGACACGTTCGCGCGCGATATCGACTTCGTTCGAAAGCTTCAGGTCGTCGAAGCGCACCAGCGGCTGTCCCTGCCGCACGGGCGCATTGGGCACCACTTCGACGCGCGAGATGACGCCGTTGATCGGTGCGGTCAGCGCGAAGGGACGTGCTGCGACCACCTCTACCGGGGCGATGGCGGTCAGGCGGACGGGAAACAGCAATGCGATGACGAGCGCGATCAGCAGCGCCTTCTTCTCGCGCGAGGTCGGCTTGCGGATCCGCTGCACGGGCTTGCCGCCCGTCAGCGCGCGCCATGCGTGGCTTGCTGTTTCACCGACGCGGGCGATTCGGCCTTCGTCATTGTCGGCAAAGTTCTTTTCGCGCGCGAACAGCATTCCGCCGAAGACCTGGCCGTCGGCATCGTGGAACGGTTGCCAGTACCAGTTGGGGAAGGGGTATTCCTGCAGCGCGAGATCGTTCTCGTCGCCACGGCAGCGCAAGCGGGCCGGAGCAGACGAGCCGTTCTTCGCCAGAAACTCGTCAAGCGTGCGCTCCACGCCCTGTATCAGCGGAGAGTTGCGATCGACGGTCGGCAGGCTGGACACCGCCGCGACTTCGAAGCCGGAGCCGATGCGCGCCTGGCGCATGATGAACAGCTGGTCGTAAGGCACCACCCGACGCGTGTCGTTGGCGAGCAGGAACAGCAGTTCCATCACCTCTTTCGGTCGGCGAATGTCGCCTTCGAACTGCAACAGCTGGACGAGCGATGTGCCGCCCGCCTGTCCGCTATCGGGCGCAGGGGCACCCGCGGCGGTCGCCGCCTGACCCGCGTCGATTGTCACCTTGGGCTGGCGACTAGCCATTGGCGGGCTTGTCCGCCTTTTCGGCGGCGGGCGTTTCCTTTGGTGCGGGCTTGGGCTTCTCGAAAGTGGCGGTGCCGCTCATGCCGGGCAGGACCAGTCCTTCGCCGGGGCTGACGTCGCCGGTGATACGGATCGTCTTGCTGACCGGATCGACGGATGCGCCCAGCCGCTTGACCGAGCCGACGACTTCCTCGCCGGTTTCGTCGATCACGAAGCGGTACTTGACGCCGGGAGTGAGCCAGGTGAGCCAGGAGCTCGGCACGATAAGCTCTGCTTCCAGTGAGCCGCCGCTCTGGATTTTCATCATCGGCTGGCCGCTGGCCGCGACTTCGCCCTGATGCGCGATTTCCTCGACCACGGTGCCGGAGAACGGCGCGCGGACGGAGCAGTCGTTCAGCGATGCGCGGATCGCCGACGCCTCTGCCTGCGCCTTGCCCAGATTGGCCTTGGAGACGGCGACTTCATTGGTGCCGATCGCCTCGTACTGGTCCAGCTCGACATTTGTTTCGTAGGTCTTCTGGTAAGCCGCGCTGGCCGCTTCGGCGGCGCGCAGCTGTGCGGTCGTCTGGCTGCAGTCGAACTGCGCCAGCACCGCCCCGCGCCCGAAGCGCGAGCCGACCTTGTAGGGCATGGACGTGATGCGCGCCGTGATGCGCGAGGCGATCGTCGCCTCGTTCGCCGATTGCAGCACGCCGCGCGCTTCGAGCTTCTGTTCCTCGACCGGCTTGGCGACCGGCGGGGGGACCGCTTCGGCTTCGGCAACGGTGTCGGCCTCGTCCGCCTGACCGCCCCAGCTTTCGCCGTCGGCACCGGCCGCGAACAGATACCCCGCCGTCACCAGCGCGATCAGCCCGAGCCCACCGGCAAGCCATTTCCAGTTGGCGGGCTTGTCGGTTGTCGCTTCGTTATCGTCGACGAAAGGCTCGTCCATCGAAGGTTGTTCCTATCACTCGACCGTCGGCGCGCTGGCCCTGCGATCCCACAGGCCACGCAGCGAGTTTGCCAGCGTGGCGACATCTTCCCTGCCAGTGACATCCGGGCCGAAAGAATCAAGCCCGATGGCTGCGTAGAGGTTCGCATAGGCGTTCTGCGCCTCGGCGTAAGCGATGTCGTACTTCACTTCGGAGACGAGCGTGTTCATCTCTTCGCGCAGCATGGTCTGCTTGCTCATGGAACCGGCGCGGTATCCGCCGTCGATCTGGCGCAGGATCTTGTTCTGCACGTCGTTCGACTGCTGCGCCGTCTCCAGTTCGAGCATCCGGTGGCCGAGCTGTGCGCGGGCAACGTGCACCTGCGTCATCACTGCCATCGCCAGCGCCAGCTCGCGCTGCCGCACGAGGTCGCCTTCTGCATTGATGGCACGCTTCTGGGCCGGAAGGCGGAACAGGTTGAGCACGTTCCAGCTCGCGCGGGCACCGTAGTTCAGCCAGTCGTTGTTATACAGGAAGTCGTTGGAATCGTAATTGAGCCCGATGAAACCGCGCAGGTTCGGCAGGACGGAAAGCGCGGCGGCATCCAGTTCCTTCGTGTTGATCCGCTGGAGGTAGGCGACCTCCCGCAATTCCGGGCGATTCCGCAGCGCCGAAAGCATCATGTCGTCAGCGCTGTAGCCAACCTGCGGCATGGCAACGCCGCGGTCGGGCATCACCAGTTCGAACTGGGTTCCGGGCTCGAGGTTCATCAGCGCCGCAAGCTGCGCCTTGGCGATGACAAGCTCGCGCTGGAGGCCACGGATGTTGCCCTGAATGTCGATGAGTTCGCGCTGGTAGGTCAGCGCGGTCAGCGGAGCCGAAACGCGGCGTTCCGCCAGCCGCTGGCTGTTGCTGAGCGTTTCGGAAACCGAACCTTCGAGCTGGCCGAGCTTGTCGAGCAGGCGCTGGGCGCTGACCGCGCGCCAGTAGGCGGTCCGGACTTCCTCGATCACGCGGCCGGCGACCTTGCGGCGGCGCTCTTCCGCGATCAGCGTCTGGTCGGCGGCCTGTTCGGCGCGAATTTTCGACAGGCCGAAATCGAGCACGTCCCAGCTGAGCGACAGGTCGGCCGCGAAGATGTCCTTTTCCGCCGAAGTCGACGGTTCGAGCGACTGGCGCCCGGAAATCAGCGAGAGCGAGCTTGCGCCGGAATAATTGGCGCGGCCGGCGTAACCTGCATTGGCGACCAGTTGCGGAAGCATGTCGTAGGTCTTGAGGTCGGCCTCACGCGCCTTGAGCGCCTCCTCCATCATCGCGACCTTGTAGTCGAGATTGTACTTCAGCGCGCGCGCCATCGCTTCGTAGAGGTCGATCGAACCGGCGACCGGTTCCTGATTCGCGGCGACTTCGCGCTGCAACCGTTCGGCAGTCGCCGACAGGTCGCTGGGAGTCAGCGGTTCGGGCGTGACGGCACAGGCCGACAGCAGCATGGCGACCGAGACGCCGCCCAGAAGTTTGATCGTATTCATCTTGCCCACTCCGTTATTCGCCGAATGCGGCCAGCAGCCGCTGCTGTTCGTTGGTGGCGCCATCGCGGGCATCCGCGGTGGCCTTGCCGAGAGTCTGTGCGTGCGAGAGCTTGTCGCCCTGAATGGCACCGTCGAGCTGGATTTCGCCGGTCTCGCCCTGGATCACCACGGGCACGCGCACCTGGGTGCCGTCCTCGCGATAGCCGATGATGACGAGGTGCAGTTCGTCGAGGCCGACGGGCCGTTCGATGATGGCCAGCCCGCGCTGGTCCACGCGGATCCAGTCGGGCAGCGCCGCGCCGTCCGCGCCGATCACTGCGAAGCGGGTGAAGCGCGGGTCGCTGTCCGCCCCGACGTCGCGCATCTCGACGTAGAGCACGTCGTCGCGCGAGACGCTTTCTATCATGAGGCCTGCTTCCTGCGCTTCGAGCGAGCGGACCGAGAAACCGGTCAGCGTCTCGATCACGAAGTCGCCCAGCTGCGGGTCGAACAGGCGGTCGATATCGGAGCGATAGTCGCGCAGGCTGTCGAGATATTCGACCACCTGCATCACCGGCATGTCCGCACCGGACAGGTCGCCGAGCCCGCTTAGCGAACGGATCCCGTTGACGCTGTCGAGCAGCGGCCGTTCGCCATAGAGCGGCGGCAGCGAGTTCAGCGAGCGGAACGAATTGACCGTATCGCTGATGATCAGCGGCACGCCTTCGAAACCGTATCCGCCATCCAGCGTATCGTCGTTCGCCGGGAGGCCGATGTACGGACCGAAGCCGTTCGAGAACGGATCGCCTTCGAGCAGCGCGTTGACGTCGGTGCCGATATAGGCGCCGACCTGGATGGTGACGGTCGAGGTGACGAACCCGCCATTGCCGTCGCTGATCACGTAGGTGACCGTCGCCGTGCCGGTGAAGCCCGGCGCCGGCGTGTAGGTGAGGGTGCCATCCGGGTTGATGGTGACGGTGCCGACATCGGCGCTCGCCTCGATCACGGTCAGCGGATCGCCATCCGGGTCGGACGCATTTGCCAGCACGTCGATGGTGACCGGCTGATCGGTGGTGATCGCCGTTTCATTGCCGTCGACCGGCGCGTCATTGACCGGCGCAACCCCGATCGTGACGGTCGCGGTCGAGGTGCCGCCGTTGCCGTCGCTGATCGTGTAGGTGACCGTCGTGGTGCCGTTGAAGTTGGCATTCGGCACGAAGGTGATGGTGCCGTCCGGATTGATC
>NZ_JBTLRP010000001.1:89350-144637 GCF_054482795.1 Altererythrobacter sp. CAU 1778
GACCGGGGTGACCCCGATCGTGACGGTCGCGGTCGAGGTGCCGCCGTTGCCGTCGCTGATCGTGTAGGTGACCGTCGTGGTGCCGTTGAAGTTGGCATTCGGCACGAAGGTGATGGTGCCGTCAGGATTGATCGTCACCGTGCCATCGGGCGAGCTGGCGGAGACGACCGTCAGCGGGTCGCCATCGGCATCGCTGTCGTTGCCCAGCACATCCACGGTGACCGGCGTATCCTCGTCCGTGGTGGCGACGTCGTCGGTGGCGACCGGCGGGTCGTTGACCGCGGCAATGGTGATGGTGGAGGTCACCGTGGAGGTGCCGCCGTTGCCATCGCTGATCGTATAGGTGACGGTGGTGGTGCCGGTGAAGTTCGGGTTCGGCACGAATGTCAGCGTACCGTCCGGATTGATCGTGATCGTGCCGTCCGGCGAGCTGGCGGCAGTGACCGTCAGCGGGTCGCGATCGACGTCGGTGTCGTTCGCCAGCACATCGAGCACCAGCGGCGTGTCTTCCGTGCCGGTGAAGGCATCGGCATTTGCCACCGGCGGATCGTTGATCGGGGTGACCGCGACCACTGCGGTGGCCGTGGCGGTGCCGCCATTGCCGTCGCTGATGGTGTAGGTGATCGTGTCCGTGCCATTGAAATCCGGATTCGGCGTGTAGGTGATCGTGCCATCCGGATTGATCGTCACCGTTCCGTTGGGCGCGCTCGCGGAGATGACGGTGAGTGCATCGCCATCCGGATCGCTGTCGTTCGCCAGGACCGGGATGGTGACCTGGCCGTCTTCGTTCACCCGCGCCGCATCGTTCACCGCGACGGGCGGCGGATTGGTGGCGGTGAAGGTGAAGCTGGTGCTGACCGTCCCGCCGTTGCCGTCGCTCGCCGTGACCGTGATGGTATAAGTGCCATCGCCGTTCGGGCCGCCGATGGAGGCGCCGCTATCCAGCGTTCCCGAAATGACGCCCGTCGCCGGATCGATCGTCAGCCCTGCGGGCAGACCGGCGGCCGAGAAGGTCAGCGGATCGCCGTCCACGTCGGTGAAGCTCGACGCGGTCGGAATCGTGATCACGTCGGCATCGTCGCCGCTGGCGGCGGGAAGCGGCTGCACCACTTCGGGCGCGTCGTTGACCGGGCCGACATTCACCGTGACGGTCTGCGTGACGAAGCCGCCATTGCCGTCCGAAACGGTGTAGGTGATCGTCGTCGGACCGTTGAAGTCCGGCGCCGGCGTGAAGGTGATGGTGCCGTCCGGGTTGATCGTCACTGTACCGTCGGGCGAGGTCGCCTCGACCACGGTCAGCGGATCGCCATCGACGTCGCCGTCATTGGCCAGGACGTCGATCGTCACCGGCGTGTCTTCGGGCGTGGTGGCCGTGTCGGGCTGCGTCACCGGGGCATCGTTCACCGGCGCGACCGCGATGGTCAGGATTGCGGTATCGGTGCCGCCATTGCCGTCGGTGATGGTGTAGGTGACCGTCGCCGTGCCGTTGAAGTCCGGGTTCGGCACGAAGGTGATGGTGCCGTCCGGATTGACGGTGACAGTGCCGTCCGGCGAGGTAGCCCCCGTGACGGTCAGCGCATCGCCATCGGCATCGCTGTCGTTCGCCAGCACCGGCACCGTCAGCGTGCCGTCTTCCTGCATCGACGCGCTATCGTCGAGCGCAACTGGCGGGTCGTTGACCGGCGTCACGGTGACCGCGACCGTGGCGGTTGCGAAGCCGCCGTTGCCGTCGCTGATGGTGTAGGTAATCGTCGCCGGGCCGTTGAAGTCCGGGTTGGGCACGAAGGTGATGGTGCCGTCCGGATTGATCGTGACCGTACCGTTGGGCGAGGTCGCGCCGACCACGGTCAGGGGATTGCCATCCGCATCGGTGTCGTTCGCCAGCACCGGAATGGTGACCGGCGTGTCTTCCGCCGTGGTCGCGGTATCGTTCGCCGCGACCGGCACATCGTTGACCGGATTGACCGTCACCGCGACCGTGGCGGTGTCCGTGCCGCCGTTGCCATCGCTGATGGTGTAGGTGATCGTCGCCGTGCCGTTGAAGTTCGGGTTCGGCACGAAGGTGATCGTGCCGTCCGGATTGATCGTCACCGTTCCATCGGGCGAAGTCGCGGCAGTCACTGTCAGCGGATCGCCGTCGACGTCGCTGTCGTTGGCGAGCACGGCGATATTGACCGGCGTGTCTTCGTTGGTGGTAGCCGTGTCGTTCGTGGCGACCGGCGGGTCGTTCACCGGAGCGACCACGATCGTCGAGGTGACGGTGGACGTGCCGCCGTTGCCGTCGCTGATGGTGTAGGTGACGGTGGTCGTGCCGTTGAAGTCAGGCGCCGGGACGAACGTCAGCGTTCCGTCCGGGTTGATCGTGACCGTGCCGTTCGGCGAAGTCGCGGCCGTAACGGTCAGCGGATCGCCATCCACGTCGGTATCGTTGCCCAGGACATTGAGCGTCAGCGGCGTATCTTCAGAGGCCGAGAAGGTTTCCGGATTCGCGACCGGCGCGTCGTTCACCGGCGTCACCGTCACAGCTACGGTCGCGCTGTCGAAGCCGCCGTTGCCGTCGCTGATCGTGTAGGTGATCGTGTCGGTGCCGTTGAAATTGGCGTCGGGCGTATAGCTGAGCGTACCATCCGCATTGATCGTCACCGTGCCGTTCGCGGCGGTGGCGGAAACGACCGTCAGCGCGTCGCCGTCCGGGTCGTTGTCGTTCGCCAGAACTGCCACGGTGGCAGGCGTATCTTCCGCCGTCGTCAGCGTATCGTTCGCCGCGACCGGGGCGGGGTTGGTGACTGTCCAGGTGAAGGTGGAGGTCACGGTGCCGCCATTGCCGTCGCTGGCAGTCACGGTAACCGTGTAGATGCCGCCGCCGACCTGGCTTGCCGCCGGGTCGATGGTGCCGCCGACGATGCCGGTGACCGGATCGATGGTGATGCCTGCCGGCAGGCCGGTGGCGCTGTAGCTCAGCGTATCGCCGTCAACGTCGGAGAAATTGCCCGCGACGGAGAAGGAGACCGCGTCCGCATCGGCATTGGTGCGGCTGACCAGCGGCGCATCGACCACCGGTGCGTCGTTGACCGAGGCGACCGTCACATCGACAAAGGCCGTGGAGAAGCCGCCCTGACCATCGCTGATGGTGTAGGTCACGGTGTCGCTGCCGTTGAAGTCAGCATTCGGCGTGTAGGTCAGCGAGCCGTCCGCATTGATCGTGACGGTGCCGTTCGGAGCGGAGGCGGAGACCACGGTCAGCAGGTCGCCGTCCGGATCGTTGTCATTGCCCAGCACGTCGATGACGACCGGCGTATCCTCTGTCGTGGAGGCGCTGTCGTTTGCCGCGACCGGGGCGGGGTTGGTGACGGTGTAGGTAAACGTCGTCGACACCGTGCCGCCATTGCCGTCGTCGGCGGTGACGGTGACGGTGTAGACACCGCCGCCCGTCTGGCTGGCATCGGCTGCAATGGTGCCGCTGATGATGCCCGTGGCGGGATCGATGGTCAGGCCCGCAGGCAGGCCCGCCGCGCTGTAGCTGAGCGTATCGCCATCGACGTCGCTGAAGACCGCGGCTGTCGGGATGGAAACGGCGTCCGAATCGCTCGATACCTGATCGGCGATCGTGCCGGCGACGGGTGCATCGTTCACCGATGTGACCGTGACCGTGACCGTGGCGGTGTCGAAGCCGCCATTGCCGTCGCTGATCGTGTAGGTGATCGTATCCGTGCCGTTGAAATTCCCGGCTGGCGTGTAGGTTATCGAACCATCGGCATTGATAACGACGGTGCCGCTGGTTGCGCTGGCTGCAGTAACCGTCAGCGGATCGCCATCGGGATCGTTGTCATTGGCGAGGACCGAAATGACGACCGGCGTATCTTCCGGCGTGGTCGCCAGGTCGTTGGTCGCTATCGGCGCCGGGTTGGCGACGGTCCAGGTGAAGGTCGTGGGGACCGTGCCGCCATTGCCGTCGTCCGCCGTGACGGTGACCGTGTAGACACCGCCATTGGTCTGGCTGGCGTCCGCATCGATCGTGCCGCTGATCACGCCGGTGACCGGGTCGATGGTGAGGCCCGGGGGCAGGCCGATGGCCGAATAGGTCAGCGTATCGCCATCGATATCGCTGAACACGCCCGAAGTATCGAGCGAGACGACATTGGAATCATTGTCGGCCTGCGCGGGCACAGTGCCCGCAACCGGCGCGTCGTTGACCGGGAAGACCGTGACCGTCACCGTTCCGCTGGCGAACCCGCCGTTGTTGTCGGTGATGGTGTAGTCGATCGTGGCCGTGCCGTTAAAATTGGCATTGGGCGTGAAGGTCAGCGTACCGTCGGCCTCGATCACCACGGTGCCCTCCGCCGACGTGGCGGAGACGACCGAAAGCGGGTCGAGATCGGGGTCGGTATCGTTGTTCAGCACGTCGATATTGACCGGCGTGTCTTCGTTGGTGGACGCGGCATCGTCGGTCGCAACCGGGCCGATATTGGCCACCGTCCAAGTGAAATCGGTCGACACCACGCCGCCATTTCCGTCGCTCACCGTCACGGTGACGGTGTAGACGCCGCCGTTGGTGGCGCTCGCGGCCGGGTCGATCGTGCCGCTGATGATGCCGGTAACAGGATCGATGGTCAGGCCGGTCGGCAGGCCGACGGCGCTGAAGGTCAGCGTGTCGCCGTCGACGTCGCTGAAATAGGGCGAAACATCGGCGCTGACGGTCTGGCTGTCGTTGGCGAAGCGATCGGGAATGGTCGCTGCGACCGGCGCATCGTTCACCGGCGTAACGGTGACGGTAACGGTGGCCGTGTCGGTGCCGCCCTGTCCATCGCTGATCGTGTAGGTGATCGTGTCGGTGCCGTTGAAGTCCGCGTTCGGAATGTACGTGATCGAGCCGTCCGGATTGAACACGACAGAGCCATTGGCCGCGGTGGCGGACGTCACCGTCAGCGCGTCATTGTCCGGATCGGTGTCGTTCAGCAGCACGTCGATGAGGACGGGCGTGTCTTCCGCCGTCGTCGCGACATCGTTGTTCGCGGTGGGGGCGGGGTTGTCGACCGTCCAGGTGAAGGTGGTCGACGCCGTGCCGCCATTGCCGTCGCTGGCCGTCACGGTGACGCTGTAGACGCCGCCATTGGTGACGCTGGCATCGGACGCGATGGTGCCGCTGATGACGCCAGTGACCGGGTCGATGGTGAGACCGGCGGGAAGCCCGGTGGCGGTATAGCTCAGCGTGTCGCCGTCGATGTCCGTGAACGCGCTTGCGACGGGTACGGAGACCACATCGGCATCGCTGTCCGACTGGTTGGTCAGCGGTGCGGCGACCGGAGCATCGTTCACCGGCGTCACTGTGACTGCGACAGTTGCGGTGTCGAACCCGCCTTCTCCGTCGCTGATCTGGTACGTGATCGTGTCGCTGCCGTTGAAGTCGGCGTTCGGCGTATAGGTGATCGTCCCGTCGGCGTTGATCGTGACCGTGCCGTTGGCGGCACTGGCCGAGATCACAGTCAGCGCATCGCCATCGGGATCGCTGTCGTTGTCGAGCACGGGGATGACCACCGCGCCGTCTTCCAGCACGGTTGCCGTGTCGTTCGCAGCCACCGGCGGCGGATTGGTGACGGTGATGTTGAAGGTGGTCGTGACGGTGCCGCCATTGCCGTCCGAAACGGTCACGGTGACCGGATAGACGCCGCCGTTCGTCTGGCTCGCGTCGGCGGCGATGGTGCCGCTGATGACGCCCGTTGCCGGATCGATCGTGAGCCCCGCGGGCAGGTTCGTCGCGGCGTAGCTCAGCGTATCGCCATCGACGTCGGAGAAATTGCCCGAGACATCGTAGCTGACCGTCGCGCTGTCCGTGGTCGTCTGCGACGGAATCGCGGTGTCCACCACCGGCGCATCGTTGACCGACGCAATGGTAACGGTGACCGTCGCCGTCGACGTGCCGCCTTCGCCGTCGCTTATGGTGTAGGTGATCGAGTCCGTGCCGAAATAGTTGGCATCGGGCGTGTAGGTGATCGTCCCGTCCGCGTTGATAACGACGGTGCCGTTCGACGCGCTGGCGGAAATGACGGTCAGCGCATCGCCATCGGGATCGTTGTCGTTGAGGAGCACGTCGACAACGACCGGCGTATCTTCGTTGGTGGAGGCGGTGTCATCGTTCGCCGTCGGCGCCGGATTGGTGACCGACCAGACGAAGGTGGTGGAAACCGTGCCGCCATTGGCGTCGCTCGCCGTCAGGACGACGGTGTAGAGGCCGGTGCCGACCTGGCTCGCGGAATTGTCGATCGTGCCGCTGATGATGCCGGTGACCGGATCGATGGTCACGCCTGCGGGCAGGCCGGTGGCGCTGTAGGTCAGCGTGTCGCCATCGACATCGGCGAAGGTGCCGGACAAGTCGTAGCTGACCGCTTCGCCATCGAGATTGGCGATGGCGGGCGGAGCGGAATCGACGACCGGAGCATCATTCACCGGATCGACCGTGACGGTGACGATGGCTGTCGAGGTGCCGCCTTCGCCGTCGCTGATCTGATAGGTGATCGTATCGGTGCCGTTGAAGTTCGGATTCGGTGTGTAGGTGATCGTCCCGTCGGCGTTGATCACCACGCTGCCGTTGGGCGCCGTGGCCGAAATCACCGTCAGCGCATCGCCATCGGGATCCGTGTCGTTGCCGAGCACCGGAACGACGACCGGCGTATCTTCATTCGTGGTGGCCGTGTCGTTGTTCGCCGTGGGGGCCGGGTTGGTGACCGTGTAGGTGAAGGTCGTGCTGACTGTTCCGCCATTGCCGTCAACCGCCGTGACCGTCACGGAATAGACGCCGCCCGCCAGCTGGCTTGCGGAATTGTCGATCGTGCCGCTGATGATGCCGGTGGCCGGGTCTATGGTGAGGCCGGCCGGCAGGCCGGTGGCCGCGTAGGTCAGCGTGTCGCCATCGACATCCGAGAACGAACCCGACACGTCGAGCGACACGACGGCCGCGTCGACGCTGGTCTGCGCGGCAATTCCGGTCGTGACCGGCGCGTCGTTCACCGGCGTGACGTCGATCGTGATGGTCGACGTGGAGGTGCCGCCGTTGCCGTCGCTGATGGTGTAAGTGATGGTGTCGGTGCCGTTGAAGTCGGCGTCCGGCGTGTAGATCACCGTGCCGTCGGCGTTGATCGTGACCGTTCCATTGGCCGCGATGGCGCTGGTGACGGTCAGTGGATCGCCGTCCACATCGGTATCGTTTACCAGCGGTGCGATCGTGACCGGCGTATCTTCCGCCGTCGTCGCCGCATCCGGGTTCGCTACCGGCGGATCGTTGACCGGAACGACGGTGACGGCGACCGTCGCCGTCGCGGTGCCGCCATTGCCGTCGCTGATCGTGTAGGTGATGCTGGTCGTGCCATTGAAATTGGCATTGGGCGTGAACACGATCGTGCCGTCGGCATTGATCGTGACCGTGCCGTCCGGCGACGTGGCGGCGGTAACGGTCAGCGGGTCGCCATCGACATCGGTGTCGTTGGCAAGCACGCCGATGGTGACCGGCGTGTCTTCATTGGTGGTGGCCGTGTCGTCGCGCGCGACCGGCGCATCGTTCACCGCCGTGACGGTCACGGTGACGCTGGCGGTCGAGACACCGCCATTGCCGTCGCTCATCTCGTAGACGATCGTGTCGGTGCCGCTGAAATTGGCGTCGGGCACGTAATTGATCGTGCCATCCGGGTTGATCGTGACGGTGCCGTTGGCTGCCGTTGCGCTGGTGACGACCAGCGTATCGCCGTCGGGATCGGTATCGTTTGCCAGCACATCGATATCGATGGCCGTGTCTTCCGCCGTGGTCGCCGTATCGTTGACCGCGGTGGGGGCCGGGTTGGTGACTGCCCAGATGATGGTCTGGCTGACAGTTCCGCCATTGCCGTCGTCTGCCGTGATGGTGACCGAATACTGCCCGTCGCCAGCAGGACCGCCTTGCGATGCCTGATTGTCGATGGTGCCGGTGATCAGGCCGGTGGCCGGATCGATGGTCAGACCGGCGGGAAGGCCGGTGGCGGTGAAGGTCAGCGTGTCGCCATCGATGTCGGAGAAGAAGTCGCCCGTGTCGACGGAAACCGCCTGCGCATCTTCATTGACGATGTTGCCGATCGGTTCCGAAACCGGAGCATCGTTTACCGGTGTGACGTCGACCGTCAGCGTCGCAGTGGCGATGCCGCCCTGGCCATCGGAGATGGTGTAGGTAACCAGCGCTTCGCCATTGAAGTTGGCCGCAGGCGTGAAGGTCAGCGTACCGTCTGCGTTGATCACCACGGTCCCGCCGGTCGCGCTGGCCGAGGTGATCGTCAGCGGGTCGTTGTCCGGATCGCTGTCGTTGGTGAGCACGGCCACGGTGACCGGGGTATCTTCCGCCGTCGTCGCCGTGTCGTTGACTGCCACGGGCGGTACGTTCTGAACCGTGTAGATGAAGGTCGTGCTGACGGATTCGCCGCTCGGATCGGTCGCGGTGACAGTGACGGTGTAGGGCCCGTTCACCGAAGTGTCGCTGCCCAGAACGCCGCTGATCACGCCGGTATCCGGGTCGATCGTCAGTGCCGGGGGCAGGCCGACCGCGGTAAAAGTCAGGTCGTCGCCATCGACGTCCGTGAAGGATCCGGCCGTGGGGATGGTGACCGCTTCCCCATCGTCCCCGTTCTGGTTGGGGATGCCCGTGGTCGTCGGTGCATCGTTGACCGGCGTGATGGTGATGTCGACCGTCGCAGTCGAGCTGCCGCCTTCGCCGTCACTGATGGTGTAGACGATGGTGTCGGTGCCGTTGAAATTGGCATCCGGCACGTAGTCGATCGTTCCGTCGGCATTGATCGTGACCGTGCCGTGGCCCGCGAATGCGGACGTGACGGTCAGGTCGTCGCCGTCCGGATCGACGTCGTTCGCGAGGACGGCGATGTTGGTCGGCGTATCCTCGGCAATGGTGATGGTATCGTTCGCTGCCAGCGGGGCGATATTGTCGACCTGCCAGTCGAAGGTCAGGCTGTCGGTGCCGCCGCGTCCGTCGGTCGCGGTGACGGTGACGGTGTAGGCACCCCCATTCACCTGGCTCGCGGAATTGTCGATCGTACCCGAGATGACGCCCGTGGCCGGGTCGATCGTCAACCCGGCAGGCAGACCGATGGCCGTGTAGGTCAGCGTGTCGCCATCGGCATCGAAGAAGGCTGCGCCCACCGGCAGGCTAATGACGTCCGAATCGCCGTTCGCCTGGTCGGCGATGACGCCCGTCGCAACCGGCGGGTCGTTCACTTCGCCCACGGTGACGGTGACCACGGCGGTGCTGAAGCCGCCTTCGCCGTCGCTGATCTGGTAGGTGATCGTATCCGTGCCGAAGAAATTGGCGTTCGGCGCGTAGGTGATCGTGCCATCGGCATTGATCACGACCGTGCCGTTGGCCGCGGAGGCGTCGGTGACGGTCAGCGTATCGCCGTCGGGATCGGTATCGTTGGCGAGCACCGGGATGACCACGGGGGTGTCTTCAGTGGTGCTGGCGCTGTCGTTATTCGCTGTCGGTGCCGGATTGGCGACATTGAATGTGACGGTCTGCGTCACCGTTCCGCCGTTGCCGTCGTCCGCCGTGATCGTCACGGTGTAGACGCCGCCGTTCACCTGGCTGGCGGAATTGTCGATCGTTCCGGTGATCAGGCCGGTGGCCGGGTCGATCGTCAGCCCGGCGGGCAGGCCCGCGGCGGAGAAGGTCAGGTCGTCGCCGTCGACGTCGCTGAAGAATCCGCCCGTTGCCAGCGCAACCGGGGCGGCATCGCTGACGTTCTGCGTCGGGATCGGATCGGCCACCGGATTGTCGTTGACCGGCGTAACGGTGATGGTGGCCGTGGCCGTTGCCGTGCCGCCTTCGCCATCGCTGATGGTGTAGGTGACGGTAGCCGTGCCGTTGAAGTTTGCAGGCGGCGTATAGATCAGCTGGTTGCCCACGACGGTCGCCTGACCGACCGAGGCCACGACGGAGACGAGCGTCAGCGCGTCGAGATCCGGATCGCTGTCGTTCGCCAGCACGTTGACGGTAACGGGGGTATCTTCCGCCGTGGTCGCCGTGTCGTTCACGGCCACCGGCACGGGGTTGTCGACGGTGTAGGTGAAGGTCTGCGTGGCGGTGAGGCCGCCGGGATCGGTCGCGGTGACGGTGACGGTGTAAACCCCGTCGCCCAAGGCGCCGCCCTGGCTCGCGGAATTGTCCAGCGTACCGCTGATGATGCCGGTATTGGCATCGATAGTGAGGCCGGCGGGCAGACCCGCGACCGTGTAGGTCAGCGTGTCGCCTTCCGGATCGGCGAACGCGCCCGAAGTGTCGATCGGGGCGATCGTCGTCGCATCGAGCGAGCTTTGCGCGGGCAGCGAGCCGACCGATGTCGGCGTATCGTTGACCGGCGCGACGGTGACCGTGACCGTCGCGGTGGAGGTACCGCCTTCGCCATCGCTGATGGTGTAGGTGATGGTATCCGTGCCGTTGAAGTTCGCGTTCGGCGTGTAGGTGACCGACCCATCGGCATTGATCGTGACCGTGCCATTCCCGGCCGAGGCCGCGACGACGGTCAGAGTGTCGCCGTCCGGATCGGTGTCGTTCGCCAGCACCGGAATCGTGACCGGCGTATCCTCGTTCGTGCTCGCCGTGTCGTTGTTCGCCGTGGGCGTCGGGTTGGTGACCGTCACCGGGATGGTCAGCGTCGCGGTGCCGCCATTGCCGTCGCTGGCGGTGATGACGACCGAGTAGCTGCCGCCGTTCACCTGGCTGGCGGAATTGTCGATCGTACCGGAAATGACACCGGTGGCCGGATCGATGGTCAGACCGGCGGGCAGGCCCGTGGCCGAGTAGGTCAGCGCATCGCCGTCGGCATCGCTGAACTGGGTTGCGACGCTGATATTGACGACCTGGCCGTCGATGGCGGTCTGCGCGCCGACGGGCGTTGCCACCGGCACATCGTTGACCGACGTAACGGCGACCGCGACCAGCGCGGTAGACGTACCGCCTTCGCCATCGCTGATGGTGTAGGTGATCGTATCGCTGCCGAAGAAATTCGCGTTCGGCGTATAGGTCAGCGAGCCATCGGCATTGATCGTGACGGTGCCATTGCCCGCCGAGGCCGCGGTTACGGTCAGCGCATCGCCATCGGGATCGGTATCGTTGGCGAGGACCGGAATGGTCGCTGCGGTGTCTTCCGCGGTGGTCGCGCTGTCATTGGTCGCAGTCGGAGCCGGGTTGGTGACCGTCAGCGGCAGCGTTGTGCTGGTCGTGCCGCCCCGCCCGTCGTTGGCGGTGATGACGATGTTGTAAACGCCGCCGTTCACCTGGCTGGCGGAATTGTCCAGCGTTCCGGAAATGACGCCGGTGGTCGGATTGATGGTCAGCCCGGCGGGAAGGCCGGTCGCGCTATATGTCGGCGCGCCGCCGTCGACATCGGTAAACAGGGCTGCGGCGTTATAGCTGTAGATTTCGGCATCGACCGCGGTGTCCGCGGCAGGCGCAATGGCGACGGGTGCATCGTTCACGGGGATGACGTCGATGATCGTCGTCGCGGTGCGCGATGTCGCCAGCCCGTCATTCACGGTGACATTGATGACCCGGTCCACGTCGCTGGGGTTCTGCGACGTGTTGTTGAATTGGATCGCCTGAATGGCTGCCGTGTAGTCGGCCTGCGTGGCATTGCCCGACAGCGACACCGTGTTGCCGCTGATGGTATAGGTGATGCCGCCCGCGAGGGTGCCGGTGGCTGCCGCAGAACCGTTGACCAGCAACTGGTCGCCAGCCTGCGCGTTCGTCAGCGTGATCGAGGCGGATTGCAGGTTCGCGTTGTCGAAATCGGTGGTGAACGCGTCGACGTCGGCAATGGAAACCGGCGCGCCGTCTTCGGTGAAGGCGGTCGTGTAGTTCAAGGTCTCGTTATCTACGAAGACCTGGAAGTCGTCCCACACCAGGCTGGTGCCGCTGCTCACCGCGTAGAAATATACGCGTACGGTGTAGGTGGTGTTGGGGTTCAGCTGATACCCGTCGGGAATATCGTTGAAGCGCCCTTCGTAGGCTCCGCCGCCTGCCACGCTCGCCTGGTAATCACGTACGAGGATATTGGACGTCGCGAAGCCGTCGGACGAAACCTCGATCGCGATCTGGAAGCCGGGTGCGGGTGCGCCGCCCGGGAAATTGCCCCAGTCGGCGCTGTAGAACGCCGTCAGCAGCGCGCCGGGAGAAATCCCGGCTGCCGTCGTGAAGGTGTACTGAAGGTACTCGCCCTCGGCGCGAGCTTCCGAATAGGTCTCGCTCGTCACGCCGCCGATCACGGCGACCGAGTTGTTGAGGTTGTAGGTAAGGCCGGGGCCGGGGGTTTCGTTGCCGCCAGACGCGATGACCGTCGGACCGGTGATTTCCGCCGCCGGCGAATTGGCAGTGTTGTGAGTCCAGCCCACGCCATTCACGAAGGAATTGGGATCGTCGCCGTTCAGATCGACCTGCGGCGGCACGTTGCCGACCTTCACGTCGATGTAGGAAAACGCGGTGTTGGACGAATTGATCGCCCGCCCATCCGTGCTGTCGCGCGAAGTCACGGACACCACGCGCTGCACGGTGCTGGGAGCAGCCAGCGTGTTTTCGTAACGAACCGTGTTCAGCGCGGCCTTGTAGGCGTCTTCCGTCGCCGAGCCGGTGAAGATGATCTGCGTGCCGGTGTTGGTATAGGCGATGCCGTTCACGGTACCGCTGGTGGCGGTGGAGCCGTTGACCAGAAGGCGGTCGCCCGCCTGCGGATTGGTCAGCGTAATCGTCGTTCCGCTGAGGACGTCTGTCGCATCGCCGTTCAGCACCGAGCCCGCTTCGATAAATTCGAGCAGGCCGGATCCCGGAACATAGGTGTTGTAGCGATCCTGCTGGTAGACCTGCACATTGTCGACGATCAATCCGGCGGTATCCGCCGCGCCTGCGGAGATGCCGGACAGGGACCCCAGGCTCTGGATGCGGATCGTGCTGTTGGCGGAATCGGCGGTGAAGGTCGCGCCGAACGCGTTCCACTGCGCGCCTGTCGTGAAGGTGCCGATCGACACGCCGTTCACGAGGATTTCGAAGCGATCACCGATATTGGCATTGTTGCGGGTAACGGCATCGAGTTCGATGACGTAGTCGCGCCCGGCGACCGTGGTGATCGTCTGCTGGATGTAGGACGCGCCGGTTCCGCCTTCCACTTCGATGAAGAAGTCACCGTCGGTCGTCTGCGGGATGCCGTAGCCAGCTTCGTTGTTCGTGATCTCCAGCGGGCCGTTCGACGTCCACGGCGAATTGCCATTCTCGAACGAACCATTGGTGATCAGATTGTCCTGCGTCAGCGCGACAGAGGGGGGCGAATCGTCGAGCGACCAGCCCAGTTCCACGCCGTCGCCCACGCCTTGTGCGCCGGCCCGCGTGACGTTGAACGTCACGGAGGTGACGGTGCCATTGACCTGCACCGCGCCCGAACGGTGGAACTGGTCGGTCGCTGGCAGGCTGCCCTGCGTCACGATCCGGCGCTGGAAACTGTTCGTGGTGGTATCGAACTGGTCTTCCCCGCGAACTTCGGTGAGCGTCTGACCGCTGGCGACCGTCCAGACCGAACTGTTGGTGTTTCCGCCCGACACGCCACCAAGCGCGCCGACGTTGAGGATGGGATTGGCGATCGCTTCGCTGAAGGTCACGATGACCTGACCAGCGGTGGCGGAATTGTTCCAGATGAAGCCGAGGCCGGTCGCCGCGTTGTTCACCGTTTCGCGCGTCGTGTTGAAGCGGAAAGGCGCCGCGGTGACGAAGGTGTTGAAATCGCCGCCACCGTCGACGAACTGCATCGTCACCGTCACGCCGTCGATCACCGCGCGGTAGGTCTGGTTGCCCAGATCGAGCCAGCCGCCGCTGTTGGTCAACTGGAGAAGACCGGCATATTCGGTCGAGATAAGCGTCGTCGCCTCGATCGTGCCGGTGCGGACTTCCAGATCCCAGTCACCGCCCAGGATGATGTGGCCGGTGCCGTCGTCCGATGCGGCGACGTCCGCGCTGGTCACGGCGGCGAAGGCGTCGATGAACTGCTGGCCCTGGGCGCTGTCGCTGACATCGCAGCCGTAGATCAGGATGTCGCCGTCCGCAGACATCTTCGATCCGATCAGGGCGAGGCTCTGCGCCAGTTCGCCGGTGACCGTGTCGGTCATGAACCACGTCGTGCCCATGACGAAGGTGTTGGACGCACCGTGGCTGACGAAGTGAATCGCCTCGATCTCGGTCTGACCGGCAAGCGCGGCCAGGATCTGGTCCATCCCGTCCTGCGTGCTGTCGATGATGACGACCTTGCCCTGATCGGCCCAGGCCTCCGCCAGCGCTTCGTATCCTTCGACGCTGCTGTCGATGAAGATGAAAGTGTTGCCGGTGCCCGCGATCGCCGCGCCGCCGTCAAGCGTGTCGACTGCGATACGTTCGGGCGCCAGATCCTGCGTGCTGCTGGCGCTGGACGGATTCGTGGTGTCGAGCGCGGTCTGACCTTCGATCAGGTCGCCGGTGGCCGGATCGATCCGGACGCGGTCCATGCTTTCGCCGGGGAAAGTCAGGAAGCGCGATGCCGGATCGCTTTTGTCGGGTGCGGAGAGCGGAGC
This sequence comes from Altererythrobacter sp. CAU 1778, assembly GCF_054482795.1. Lineage (NCBI taxonomy): Bacteria > Pseudomonadati > Pseudomonadota > Alphaproteobacteria > Sphingomonadales > Erythrobacteraceae > Altererythrobacter > Altererythrobacter sp. CAU 1778. The sequence continues at coordinate 103,961 of NZ_JBTLRP010000001.1, forward strand.
CAGTCCGTCACGGCTGAGGAAGCCGGCCATGGCAACAGGCCGGGTGCCGGGCGCCATCTGGCTGTGCTGGAACAGGTCGCTTTCGAAGGCGGAACGATAGGCAAGGGCCGGGGCGGCATGACCCGGATCGGGCAATGTGAAATCGACCGCGGCATCGGCGTGCGCGACGGCGTTGACCGCCACTTCGGCTACGGTCGCAACCGCGGCACCGTCGAACATCATGCGCGGTTCGAGCGCCAGCAAGTAACGGCCGGAGGCGCCCTTGCGGGTCAGCTCCGCGCTGCGATTGTTGTCCGAATTGTCCCGTGCGGGAGATGTGCGATCCATTATGCCCTAGCCCTCCGGGTATGGCGGACAATTATGAAGCGCCCACCCCACCTGTTTGGTTCAGCCGTTGCATTTGCTGCCTTTCGGCAGGATTAACTCCGGCATGTACCCCAGTGGCACACTCTAATGCGGAAAGCGTTAACACCACAGTAGGATTGCTTAATTTTTGCCGTTTCTCGACGAAACGAAGGCTGTGGGCGACGAATCGTGTCGCATAGTGGCAGAATTACCATATCTGCGAGCGGCTTACAGCTACGTAGAATGCCGATCTGCTTGCTCGGCACGCAACCTCACGCAGCCGCTAACGGACGCGCCGGGACGTTAACCTTTGACCGAGAACGGGGTCATCCGGCACCGCTCAAAAGCGGCCGACGAAAATCGGGCGTTCAGGCGTTTTTGCAGCGCTCGATGCTTTCGACCACGATCCGGCGCGCTTCGGCGGCATCGCCCCACTGCCCGATTCGGACCCATTTCTCCGCTTCGAGATCCTTGTAGTGGGTGAAGAAATGCTCGATCTGCTGGAAGATGATGCTCGGCAGATCCTTGGTCTCGCCAACGTCCGAGTAATACGGGAACGTCGTGTCGACCGGCACGCAGATCAGCTTTTCGTCGCCGCCATGCTCGTCTTCGAGATTTAGCACGCCGATGGGGCGTGCGCGGACCACGCAGCCCGCAATGAAAGGCGAGCGCGCGATGACCAGCGCGTCGAGCGGGTCGCCATCGGGCGACAGCGTGTGCGGCACGAACCCGTAGTTCGCCGGATAGCGCATCGGCGTATGCAGGATGCGGTCGACGAACAGCGCGCCGCTTTCCTTGTCGAATTCGTACTTCACCGGTTCGCCGCCGGTCGGCACCTCGATGATGACGTTGAGGCTCTCGGGCGGATTGTCGCCCGTCGGGATCAGGTCGATGCGCATGAAGCGTCCTTGTTTGCGGCTGGCTGTTACGGGCCGGCTCTGGTGGTTCCGGCCCTCTCCCAGGAGTTGTCCGGCGGCCCCTAACCGCGCCGGCGGCAGGTCGCAAGCGCGATGGGACTATTGTCGTATGCCAATGGCGAAGTCGAGCTATTGCGCCCGGGCCGCGAGAAGGCGATCTAGGCCCTTGCGCCCGGTGCCGACTGGCTCGATCCAGGGATAGCGCAGGCCGCCATGGTAATCGAGCGCGATGGTGTCGTAACGCTCGCCGCGTTTCACGAGCAGTTCGATCGGCTCGCTGGTGTCCTTCGCGGCCGTCACCGCATCCTTGATCACGCTGGCGCTGTATTCCTCGCCATTGACCGCGACGACGACCGCCCCGTTGACAATGCCCGCGTCAAAGGCCGGCCCGTCCCACAAGGTGGCGGTGACCTTGCCGCCTGAATCGAGGTTCATGCCGAGCGAATAGTAGAGATCGAGGCCCTTGGAATTCTTCATTCGCCCGTCGGCGTAGGAATTGGGCTCGTCCTTCCAGACCAGCTGGTATCCCGCCATCTCCAGCCCGCGCACCGGGGCGGGCTGGTTTGGCTGGCGCAGGCGGGTGTCGAGAAAGCCTGCCCAGTCGTAAGCGAAGACGCCGTTCAGCGTCTCGACGACTTCGTCGAAATCATAGGTCGAGACGCCCCAGTCGCCATCGGTCTTGCCGAAGAAGGCGCGCGCGAAGTCGTCGAGCCCGCGGCGGCCCTTCGTCCCGTCGCGAATGATCTGGTCGGCCTCCAACCAGGTCAGCGCGCCTTCGACGTAATAATCCTCGCTGCGCTGGAGCGAGCTGTAGGGCAGCGGCCGGCGCGAGCTGATGATCGGATCGTATGTCGTATCCTGCACGCTGCGCCACGCGCGGCCGGGCTGCCCTTCGGAATAGATCGCCACTGCATTGGCGATGGTGCCAAGGATCGTTTCCTTGCTTTGCAAGCCGCTACGCGCCGCGAGGATCCAGCCCCAGAACTGCGTCTGTCCTTCGTAGACCCACAGCAGGTCGTCCTGCATCGGGGTGCGATAGTCGGGGGTCCACAAGCCTTCGGGGCGGCGGAACTTGCCGTTCCAGCTGTGCACCAGTTCGTGACTGACGACATTGTGGTCCCAGTCCATCGCCTCCCAGTCAGTGAGGGCGGTGGGTTCGTACTGGTTCTCCGCCGACCGGTGATGCTCCAGTCCGATGCCGCCCATGCGGTCGGTCATCGCCAGCAGGATGTCGTAATGGTCGAAATGGCGCGCGCCGAACAGCGCGTCCGCCTCGTCCACCAGCCGTTCGAAGCGGGCGAGGTTCTCGGGCTCCAGCTCCAGATACTTGGGCGCGTCGGCCACGGCGTCGAGCTTCACGTTGTCGTCAAGCGACCACTGGCGGGCGTATTTGCCCGCGAAGATCGGCGAATCGACCAGCGTTTCGTAGTCGACTTCCCGCCAGCTGACCGTATCGCCGGCACGGACTTGCCCGTCGAGCGCGGTGAAGACCTGCCAGCCGGCCGGGACTTTTACCGTCGGCTTCACCTCGATCCGGCGGGTGTAATGCCCGGCGGGATAAAGACTCATCTTTTCCCACTGCAGGTTGAGCATTTCCTGCGTCATGGTGACGCGCCCTTCGCTGCCCGTTACGGGGGAGGTGTGGAGGAAGTTCGCAGTCACTTCGGTCACGCCGTCGGGCACGATAACCACGAAGCGATAGACGTCCAGCGTGTCGCGCCGCCATTCCAGCGGTTGGCCCCCTGCGAAGAAGCGGATGCTGGAAAGCAGATTGATCGGCCCGCGCGCGGCGTGATTGCCGGGCAGCCATTCCGGAAAGAGCAGTTCCAGCTGCCGCGTGCCCGGCACCACCGGGATCGTCTGCGTCACCGCATAGACGCCCCGAGGGGTGTCGGTTGCGTCGATATTCAGCGCGATAGTGCCGCCGGGCCACGGCGTGTCCTGCGGCAGGGGCGTACCGTCAGCGAGCTGCGGTGCGACCGGAGCGCTGTTGCCTTCGGGCCGGGACTGGGCGCTTGCCGGCGTGGAAAAGAGGAGGGCGGAGGCGAGTGCGAGCGACGCGACTGTTGTTTTCATGGGCGCAATCCATGCGGGCGAGCCGGTGCGAAGGCAAGCGAGCGTTCGACGAGCGGCTTTCCCCTCTCCACCGAACGCGCTAGATGCGCGCGCGATATGAGCAAGACACCCCAGGCCATTCGCGGCACGCAGGACATTTTCGGACCCGAAGCGGAGGCTTTCGCGCACGTCGTCGACACGTTCGAGCGGGTGCGGAAATTCTACCGCTTCCGCCGGGTGGAAATGCCCGTGTTCGAAAAGACCGAAGTGTTCAGCCGCGCCATCGGCGAGACGACCGATGTCGTATCCAAGGAAATGTACTCGTTCGAGGACCGCGGCGGGGATTCGCTGACCCTGCGTCCCGAATTCACGGCCGGGATCGCGCGCGCCTATCTCTCCAACGGCTGGCAGCAGCACGCGCCGGTGAAGCTGGCCACCCACGGACCGCTGTTCCGCTACGAACGTCCGCAGAAGGGCCGCTATCGCCAGTTCCACCAGCTCGACGCGGAGATCATCGGCGCGGCCGAGCCGCAGGCGGATGTGGAACTGCTGGCGTTGGCCGACCAATTGCTGAAGGAGCTTGGGATCGACGGCGTGACGCTGCATCTCAATACCCTTGGCGACGGGGACAGCCGCGAGGCGTGGCGCGCGGCGCTGGTCGAATACTTCCGTGCGGTAAAAGGCGAACTGTCCGAGGATTCGCAGGAGAGGCTGGAGAAGAACCCGCTCCGCATTCTCGACAGCAAGGACCGCCGCGACCGCGCCTTCGTGGCCGACGCGCCGAAGATCGACGCCTACCTTTCGGACGAGGCGCGCGCCTTCTTCGATGCGGTGACCAGCGGTCTCGACGCCGCGGGGGTCAAATGGCAGCGCGCCGAAAGCCTTGTGCGCGGGCTCGACTATTATCGTCACACCGCCTTCGAATTTATCCCCGACGAGGGCAGCGAGGCGGCAGGCAAACTCGGCAGCCAGAGCACCATTCTCGGTGGCGGGCGCTACGACGGCCTGATGGAAAGCCTTGGCGGTGCGGCGACGCCGGCGGTCGGCTGGGCCGCAGGGATCGAGCGGCTGGCCATGCTGGTCGACGACCGCGTCCCCGGATCGACCTTCGACGTCGCGATCCTGCCGATGGCGGATGGCGCGATGGACGTCGCTTACAAGCTCGCCCGGACGCTGCGCGAGGATTGGAGCAATGTCGACATCCTTGCGAGCGGCAAGCTGAAGAAGCGAATGGCGCGCGCCAACGAACAGGGCGCGCTCCTAGCCGTGATGATCGGCGAGGACGAGCTGGCAAAGGGTGTTGTCACCGTGCGCGACCTGCACGACGGCGAGCAGGCCGAAGTCGCGCCTAATGACGTCGGCGATATCGTCCGCAAGGCGCAGAACGCGAACTGGCTGCGCGAAAACGAGGCGATGGGTATCGAGGTGCCCGACATGGATGCCTGGCCCGACGACCTGCCGCACGGTTTCAACACCGAACCCCAAGACAGCGGCACGGATTCCGAGTGAGCATCCCTACCGAACGCCTGAACCAGATCGCCCACCGCTTCGCCGAGCTCGAAGCGCGGATGGCGAGCGGGACGCTGGAAGGCGAGGAATTCGTCGCCGCCAGCCGCGACTATGCAGAGCTTGAACCGGTCGCAAGGACCGCGGGCGAGGTGCAGACCATGCGCGAAGAGATCGACGGGCTGGAGGATATGCTTGCCGACCCTGAGATGAAGGCCATGGCAGAGGAGGAACTTTCCGCCCTGCGTGCCGCCCTGCCGGAAAAGGAGCGTGCGCTCGCCATTTCCATGCTGCCGCGCGATTCGGCCGATGCGCGCCCTGCGATGCTCGAAATCCGCGCCGGCACCGGGGGAGACGAGGCGGCGCTGTTCGCGGGCGACCTCTACCGCATGTACGAGAAATACGCGGGCGAGCAGGGCTGGAAGGTGGAACCGGTCAGCATGAACGCCAGCGAGGTCGGCGGCTTCAAGGAAATCGTCGCCAACGTGACCGGCACGGGCGTGTTCGCCAAGATGAAGTTCGAAAGCGGCGTCCACCGCGTGCAGCGCGTGCCCGTGACCGAAAGCGGCGGGCGAATTCATACCAGCGCCGCCACCGTGGCCGTCTTGCCCGAACCGACCGAGGTCGATGTCAGCATCGATCAGAACGACCTCAAGATCGACATCTACCGGTCCAGCGGGGCGGGCGGGCAGCACGTCAACACCACCGATTCCGCTGTCCGCATAACGCACGTACCGACCGGCATCGTCGTCGCCATGCAGGACGAGCGCAGCCAGCACCGCAATCGCGACAAGGCGATGCAGGTGCTGCGCGCGCGACTGTATGAAAAGCGCCGCGAGGAAGTGCACGGCGCCGAGGCCGAAGCTCGCCGCGCGATGGTCGGCAGCGGCGACCGTTCCGAACGCATCCGCACATACAACTTCCCGCAGGGGCGCGTCACCGACCACCGCATCGGTCTGACGCTGCACAAGCTGGAGGAGGTGCTGGCAGGCACCGGACTTAGCGAGATGATCGACGCGCTGATCGCCGAGGACGAGGCCAAGCGCCTCGCCGCGCTCGACGGGTGAGGGTGGCCGAAGCCGTCCGCGCCACGGCGCAGCGCCTGTCGGACACCAGCGACACTTCGCGGCTCGATGCCGAGCTACTGATGGCGCACGCGTTGGGCGTGGCCCGTTCCGACCTGTTGCTGCGGCACATGGATGCTGACGTGCCAGCTGTATTTGCGGAACTTGTCGAACGCCGCGCGGTGCGCGAGCCGGTGGCGCACATTCTTGGGCGGCAGGAATTTTACGGGCGCACCTTCCGCGTGACGCCCGACGTCCTGATCCCGCGCGGCGATAGCGAGAGCGTCGTCGAAGCGGCGCTGGAAGTCGCTCCGCAGGCCCGGCGCGTGCTCGATTGCGGAACCGGGTCGGGTGCCCTGCTGGTAACCTGCCTGCTCGAACTCGGCGACGCGACCGGCATCGGCGTCGATGCCAGCGAGGCGGCGCTCGCCGTCGCGCAGGATAACGCACAGACGCTGGGGCTGATCGGCGCGCGGGCCCGGTTCCTCCCGCGCGACTGGACCGAGCCGGACTGGGCGCACGACCTCGGCAAATTCGATCTGATTATCGCCAATCCGCCTTACGTGGAGGACGCTGCCGAGCTCGATCCCGACGTCCGCGACTTCGAACCGGCGGATGCCCTGTTCGCCGGGCCGGAGGGATTGGACGATTACCGGGTGCTGATCCCGCAGCTGCGCGCGCTGCTGAGCGATGGTGGCATCGCCGTGCTGGAGATCGGTGCGGAGCAGGCAATTGCAGTCGGGCAGATCGCCGAGGCCGCCGGTTTCCGCAGCGAATTGCGCCGCGACCTGGGGGGACGCGCCCGGACACTTATCTTGCAATAGGGGTTGGCAAGTCCCGAAAAGCTTATTAACTCAGGTTGCAGGCCCACGGCAGGCGGCTTTGTTCCCCTCCCGCGACGGCCTGATCCGACATTTGCATGAGACTTCCGGCCACACGGCCCCAAGCTAGGGAAATCGGCAGATACGGGTTAACGCCGCACCATTGGTTGGTGCGTGCGTGAATGAGGGGTCAGGGCGACCAGTGCGGAAACGGGCAATCGGTCCGCAGGGCGCGTAAAGAGGAAATCCATTCCCTTGAACAACAATCGTGGCAACAACCGTCGGCGCGGCCGCGGGAACAACAGCAACAATCGCCAGCAGGGCGGCGGCAATCAGTCCAACCGGATCGACAGCCGCGCTCGTGGCAATGCCCCGCAGATGCTCGACAAGTACAAGAAGCTCGCGCATGACGCGCAGCTCAACGGCGACCGCGTGCAGGCGGAATATTACTTGCAGTTTGCCGACCACTATTTCCGCGTTCTTGCCGACAACAAGGCCCGCAAGGAAGAAACGCAGGGCAAGCGTGACGATGATCGCAACCAGTCCGACGATGACGACGACGGTTACGACGACGATCAGCAGCAGCACCAGCCGCAGCAGCAGCGCGCGCCCAAGAAATCGCGCAATCGCCGCCAGAACAACGACGACGACGGCGACGACAATCGCGGCTCCGACAGCGACGACAACGACGAAGATGGCGAAAACCCCTTCGTTCGCGAAACGCGCAAGCCGCGGGCACGCAAACCCCGCGTACGGAAGGACGATGGCGGCGAGGATTCGGGCGGCAACGGTCTCGACCCGTCGGCGCTTCCGCCCTCGATCGCGAGCGAAGGTGACGAGGGAAGCAGTCCCAAGCCCCGCCGCCGTGCTCCGCGCAAGCCCAAGGTCGAAGATAGCGGCGAAGGCGCACTAGAGGCGGCCGAATAAGCCCCCGCGCGGGGTTTCCGCGACAATGGCGGCTGTGCTTCATCGCCTGACTGACACTGGCCGGGCGCACCCGCGCCTCGCTGCCCTCCTGCTCGGTCTGCTGTCCGCGACGGGTTTCCAGCCGCTCGGCCTGTGGCCGATTGCGCTGCTGGCGATGGCAGGCTTCGTTGCCTTGCTGTCCGCTTCGACGGGCTGGCGCCACGCCTTCGCGCTTGGCTGGATATTCGGCTGGGCGCATTTCACGCTCGGCAACAACTGGATTGCGACTGCCTTCACCTATCAGGCGAACATGCCCGCTATCCTCGGCTGGGCGGCGGTGCCCCTGCTGGCTATCTATCTCGCGGTATATCCGGCCATAGCAGCCGCTGGCGCTGCGGCGTTGGCACGCGGCGAACGGCGCTGGTCGCTGGTGCTTGCTTTCGCCGGCTGCTGGATCGTCGCCGAATGGCTGCGCTCGTGGGTCTTCACTGGCTATTCGTGGAACCCCTTCGGCATGGTGCTGCTCGGCGATTTCGGGCGTCCCGGCCTCGCCTTGATCGCGCCGTGGATGGGCACCTACGCACTGTCGGGTGTCGCGGTGCTGCTGTCGGGCGCGCTCTGGATGATGGCGCACGAGCGCCGCTGGTTGTTCGCCGGTGCCGGAGCGGCCGCAGTGACGCTGGCCATGCTCGCCCCGCCGATCGGATCGGCTGAGGAGGGCGTGCAGGACTTCCTCCTCGTCCAGCCCGACATCCGGCAGGAAGTGCTCAACGATCCCGCGATGTTCGAGAGCAATTTCATCCGCACCGCCGAACTCACCCGTTCCGGCAAGTCCGTAGCCGAAGGGCGGGAGCGCCTTGTGCTGTGGCCGGAATCCGGCGTGCCGGATTACCTGCGCGAAGGCTATCCGCAGCGTTACTACACGCAGATGACCGCGCGCGGCGACCCGCTCTACGCCCGTCGCCGCATCGGGCAGCTGATCGGCAACAACTCCACCCTGCTCACCGGCGCAGTCGATCTGGAGATCGAGAATGGTCGCGCGGCAGGTGCGCGCAACACGGTTACGGCGATCACCGGGCAGGGCGATCTCGTCGGCAGTTACGCGAAGGCGCATCTCGTTCCCTACGGCGAGTATCTGCCGCTGCGCCCGGTGCTGGAGCCGCTCGGCCTGTCGCGGCTGGTGCCGGGTGCGATCGACTTCTGGCCCGGCCCCGGCGCGGCGACGCTTGACCTTGGCGAAGGGCGGCGCACCGGCGTACAGATTTGTTACGAGATCATCTTTTCTGGTCAGGTCGCTGATGCAGGCGATCGCCCGGACTTCATCTTCAACCCGTCGAACGATGGCTGGTTCGGCGCGTTCGGCCCGCCGCAGCATCTCGCGCAGGCGCGTATGCGCGCGGTGGAGGAAGGCTTGCCGGTGCTGCGCGCCACCACGACCGGTATCAGCGCAGTCATCGACGCGCGCGGCGTGGTGCGCGACTATCTGCCGATGCATCGCGCAGGAATCATGGAAGGCCGCATTCCGCCAGCGGCCGCGCCGACCTTGTTCGCCCGCCTCGGCAACTTTCTGCCGCTCGGCTGGGCGGGGCTCTTTATCCTGCTGGCGCTCATTGCTATGCGCCGCGCAAAGCACACGACAATTTCCTGAAATTGCACCTATAGAACCCGCCAGCGGGAAGGATTGATATGCGTTCCGATTACCTGTTCACTTCCGAAAGCGTGTCCGAGGGCCACCCGGACAAGGTCTCCGACCAGATTTCCGACGCCGTGGTCGACCTGTTCCTCTCCAAGGATCCCGAAGCGCGCGTCGCCTGCGAAACGCTGACGACGACGCAGCGCGTGGTGCTCGCCGGTGAGATCCGTTGCAAGGGCGTGTTCGAGAACGGTGACTGGGTCGATGGCGCACTCGAAGAGATCGAACAGGTCGTCCGCGACACCGTGCGCGAAATCGGTTACGAGCAGGACGGCTTCCACTGGGAAACGCTGACCTTCGAGAACCATCTGCACGGCCAGAGCGCGCACATCGCGCAGGGCGTCGATGCCAGCGGCAACAAGGACGAAGGCGCGGGCGACCAGGGCATCATGTTCGGTTTCGCCTGCGACGAAACCGACGATCTGATGCCCGCCCCGCTCGATTACAGCCACAAGATCCTGCACCGCATGGCACAGGACCGCAAATCGGGCGCTGCGCCGTTCCTCGAACCCGACGCCAAGAGCCAGGTGACGCTGCGCTATCGCAACGGCAAGCCAGTAGCCTGCACTGCCGTGGTGGTTTCCACCCAGCACGCCGAAGGCTACGACAAGGGCGAGGAAGAGGCGACGCTCAAGAGCTACGTCAAGGGCGTGGTCGCCGACATTCTTCCAGACGGCTTCCTGTCGGACGAAACCGCCTGGCACATCAACCCGACGGGCAGCTTCGTGATCGGCGGGCCAGACGGTGACGCCGGGCTGACGGGTCGCAAGATCATCGTCGACACCTATGGCGGCGCGGCCCCGCACGGCGGCGGCGCGTTCAGCGGCAAGGATCCCACGAAGGTCGATCGCAGCGCGGCATATATCAGCCGCTACCTGGCCAAGAACATCGTCGCGGCGGGTCTTGCCACGCGCTGCACCATCCAGCTCAGCTACGCCATCGGTGTGTCCGCGCCGCTGTCGCTCTATGTCGACACGCATGGCACCGGCACCGTCGCGGACGACGCGCTGGAGAACGCCATTCGCAGCATCGACAAGCTCGGCGGGCTGACCCCGCGCGGCATTCGCACGCATCTCGGCCTCAACAAGCCGATCTACCGTGCCAGCGCTGCCTACGGCCACTTCGGTCGCAACGCGAAGGGCGATCACTTCCCGTGGGAACGCACCGATCTGGTGGACGACCTCAAGGCCGCTCTCGGCTGATCGTCAGTCGTCGCCGCCAAGCAGTGGTGGCGGGAGGTCGAGCGCCAGTTCGGCATCGGAAAAGACGATCGGGCTGCGGAGCGAGCGCATTCCGCCGACCTCCACCTGTAGCCCCCGTGCCAGTGTCTGCGGATCGGCAAGCGCCTCTTCCACTTGGTGGATCGGGCCTGCCGGGATGCCGGCGTCGGCACAGGCGGCGAGCAGAGCTTCGCGCGCCCAGCTGACGGTTTCCCCGGCAATGATCCCGTCGATTACCGCGCGGTGGGCTATCCGGCCTTCATTGGTGGCGAAGCGGGAGTCTTCGAGAAGATCGGGCCGTTCGAGCACGATCAGCAACTTGCGGAACAAGCCGTCGTTGGCGGGTGCGAGCACCACCGGCCCGTCCTTCGTCGGAAAGACTCCGTAGGCGCTTACCTGCGCGTGAGAGTTGCCCATGCGCGGCGGATTTTCGCCATTGGCGTAGAAACTCTGCGCCTGATGGGCGAGCAGCGCGACCGAGCAATCGAACAGCGACATGTCGATGTGCTGTCCGGTCCCCGTGCAGATCCGCATTGCCAGCGCGGACTGGATCGCGATGGTCGCGTATAAGCCGCAGAACAGGTCGCTGATCGACATGCCGTGCTTCATCGGCGCGCCGTCGGGTTCGCCGGTCAGTGCCATGAACCCGCTCATCGCCTGCACCACGAAGTCGTAACCCGGCTCGTCGCGGCGCGGGCCGGTCTGGCCGAAGCCGCTGATCGAACAGGTGACGAGAGCGAGGTTGTCCGCTGAGAGATTGGCGTGGTCGAGGCCGAAGCGTGCCAGCGTGCCGGGCTTGAAGTTCTCGATTACCACGTCCGCCTCGCGCGCCAGTTCGCGCACGGCAGCAAGGTCGCCTGCTTCGTTGAAGTCGGCGACCATCCCGCGCTTGCCGCGATTGCAGCCGTGGAAATAGGCAGCCTCGCGCACGGTTTCTCCGGCAGCATCCTCCCGCGTGAAAAACGGCGGACCCCACAGCCTTGTGCCGTCGCCGTCCGGGCTCTCGACCTTGATCACGTCGGCACCGAGGTCGGCCAGCGTTTGCCCGGCCCAGGGGCCTGCCAGCACACGGGCAAGTTCCAACACCTTCAAACCGGCAAGCGGAGCGCGGGAATTGCGTGGCTCGTCCAGCCACGCGATCATCGGGTGCGATAGTCCGCCGTGATGCGGCCGCAAGCGGCGAGCTCTTCTTCATGGGAGGCTTCGCGCCAGCTTTCGGCCAGCGCCTCCTCTTCCCACTGCTGCATGGCCGGGTGTGCGAGAATATGGTCCACCCAGGCCTGCCCCTTGCCGACATCGAGGCCGTAAGTGCGGATGCGATAGGCGACCGGCGCGTAGAAGGCATCGAGCGCAGTGAACTGTTTACCTGCCAGCCACGGTCCGCCGAACTGCTCCAGCCCCTGCTCGAATAGTTCGCGGATGCGGGTGACATCGCGAGCCAAGGCCGGGCTGTGTTCCCCCGGCGTTACGCGCACGCCAACGTTCATGGTGCAATCGTTGCGGAGCGCGGAGAAGCCGCCGTGCATTTCAGCGACGGCGCATTGCGCGAAAGCGCGCGCCGCCTCGTCAGCAGGCCACACGCCCTCGTGCCGTTCCGCCAGATACAGCGCGATGCCGAGGGAATCCCACACCGTGCGCTCGCCGTCGATCAGTACCGGGACTTGGCCGGTGGGCGAAAAAGCGCGGAACTCGTCCCAGTTGACCGGTTTGGTAAAGGGCTCGATCCGGTCGCTGAACGGAATGGAGAGCGCCTTCATCAGCACCCAGGGGCGCAGCGACCAGCTGGAATAGTTCCGGTTGGCCGTGACGAGGGTGTACCCGCTCAAGACAGGGCAACCTCGTAATGCGCGGTGGTCTTCGCCGCGACATCATCTGCGCTGACGCCGGGGGCAAGTTCGACCAGCCGGAACGGGCTGTCATGGTCGGGCCGCTGGAACACGGCGAGATCGGTGATGATCATGTCTACGACATCGGTGCCGGTCAGCGGCAGGGTGCAATCGGGGATGAATTTCGGGCTGCCGTCCCTCGCGCAGTGGTCCATCACGACGATGATCTTCTTGACCCCGGCGACGAGGTCCATCGCGCCGCCCATGCCCTTGATCATCTTGCCGGGGATCATCCAGTTCGCGATGTCGCCGCCCTGGCTGACTTCCATCGCGCCCAGCACGGTCAGGTCGATGTGCCCGCCGCGGATCATGCCGAAGCTGAAGGCGCTGTCGAAATAGGCGCTGTGCGGCAGTTCGCTGATGGTCTGCTTGCCCGCGTTGATCAGGTCCGGGTCTTCCTCGCCCGCATAGGGGAACGGCCCGATGCCGAGCATCCCGTTCTCGCTCTGCAGCGTGACGAACATGTCGTCGGGAATGTGATTGGCGACCAGCGTCGGGATGCCGATGCCGAGGTTGACGTAGAAGCCGTCCTCCAGCTCGCGCGCGGCGCGGGCGGCCATTTCGTCGCGGGTCCAGCCCTGCTTTGTATCGGTTTCGCTCATCTCACTCGCCTTGGTCTGAGGTTGCGGGGGTCCAGCGCGTTTCTGGCGGGAAGACCTCGTTAACGCTTCCCTTCTGCCACGCGCCGTAGACCGGGTTCGGCAGAAGGAACCAGCCGTTGCCCCACAGCTGCGCATAGGCGCCGCGCGCGGCCATGGCCCGGCGCTGCTGCACGGCATCTTCGTCGGCATTGAACACGTCGGCGAAGTCGCCAAGGTTGTCCCCCGCCAGCGCGATGACGCAATATTTGCTCGCGATGGTGGCGCGGCGGCCATCCTTGCGGCTGCCCATGTCATCGTCGCCGCGCAGGAAGAGATTTTCCTTGTGAACAGCCGGACCGAGCCCGGCGGCCTCTATCGCGGCAGCAGTCGGCGCGGCACTGTCGGAATTGCGGTTGGTGTTGAAGATGACCGCGATGCCCGCTTCGCGCAGCCGCCTAAGGCCTGTGACCGCACCGGGAACGGGCTGGGCGATGCCCGCGCCGCCTTGTTCCCACTCGCGCCATTTCGCGCTGTCATAGGAAGATGCGGAATAGGCCTGCCAATATTCGTAACCGGTGTTGAGCAGCACGGTCTCGTCGACGTCGAACACCGCGGCGAAAGGTTTTGTCCTGCCGTCCTCGTCTACGCAGGACGGGGTGGCGATGCCGCCCGCGGCTTCCGGCAAGCCCAGCGGCACCGATTGCGGCACCTTGCGCTGGCGCGAAACCGCGACCGTATAATCCGCCAGCTGCCGCCATGTCTGGACCGAGGCCGCTGCCGCTTCGCCGCTGCCGTAGAGCCAGCGCATGGTATCGGGCGCGGCGCTGTCTCCGGTGAGGGCGGCGGACGAGGCGATCGCCGGTGCAGGCGGGTCGCCGTAATCGTTTACCATGACGCAGCCGGCCAGCAGCGCGGCCGCGCAGAGCGTGGCAGACGCGCGCATCATGCCGTTTCCCGCGAGCGGGTCGTCACGAACTCTATCTTCTTGTCGTAGGGCGCGCCCACGATCATGCGCTGGACATAGACGCCAGGCAGATGGATGCTGTCGGGATCGAGGCTGCCCGCGGGCACGACCTCCTCAACCTCGACCACGCAGACCTTGCCGCAGGTCGCGGCTGGCACGTTAAAATTGCGCGCGGTCTTGCGGAAGACGATATTGCCGGTCTCGTCCGCCTTCCACGCCTTGACCAGCGCAAGGTCGGCAAAGATGCCGCGTTCGAGAATGAAGTCCTCTTCCTGTCCGTCACGGCCCACGAAGCGCTTCACTTCCTTGCCTTCGGCCACCTGGGTGCCGACGCCGGTCTTGGTATAGAAGCCGGGAATGCCCGCGCCGCCCGCGCGCATCCGTTCCGCCAGCGTACCCTGGGGGCAGAATTCGACCTCGAGCTCGCCCGCCAGAAACTGCCGTTCGAACTCCTTGTTCTCACCCACGTAGGAGGAGATCATCTTGCTGACCTGCCTCGTCCGCAGCAGCTTGCCGATGCCTTCGTTGTCGATTCCGGCATTGTTGCTGGCGAAGGTCAGGTCCTTGACCCCCGAATCGCGCACCGCGTCGAGCAGGCGTTCCGGAATGCCGCACAAGCCGAAGCCGCCACAGGCGATCAGCAGGCCATCTTCGAGCAATCCGTCGAGAGCGGCGGCGGCATCGGGGTAGAGTTTCTGCATCAATCCTCCGGGTCGTTCGCATCTGCGATATCGGGCAAGCCCTATCGTCTCGCCGCGCGTCTGTCACCCGTCGGCGCGATGGTGTATGACGTGGCCATGTCGAAACGCCTCCTGAGCCATCGCGACTGCCTTGTGCTGGCGCTGCTGCCACTCGCCGGCTGTGCGACCGTGACCGCGCAAGCACAGCGCGACTACGTTGCGCATTTCAACGAGCCATTCCTGACGCTGACCAGCAAGGGTGTGACGATGGAACTTAAATCGCCGGAGGAACTCGATGGCCGGTCGTTCCGGGTTTCGCGCGAGCAAGTCTCGGGCGGAGCAAGCTTTTCCGGCCAGCTCGACCCCGGTGCGCCCGAGTCGCGATTCCGCCTGACGGTTCGCGAAGGCGCGTGCGAGGACGATATGTCGGGGCTGCCGTTTTCTCATACGGCGGTGCTGGAGCGCGGAGCGGAACTCGAATTGCAGCCCCATCGCGGCTGTGCGCGACTCATCACGGAACCGCAGCCGCGGGAACGCTAACGATTTCAGCCGGTTGCGTTTTTTGCAATCTGACCCGACCTTTTCGCACTTGCACAATAAATGCTGCAACTGCACATAGGGCGGGCCTTTCAGGCATCCTCTCCCAAAACTTTCCAGCCCGGCCGGCAACGGCCGGGCTTTTTCTTTGCCCGTTGCCACGATGCTCGGCTGGCACGATTCCCGGGGCTGCCCGTTTGCAAACCGGCGGGGGGCTTCCTAGCTTGCCCTTGGCAATTCGGTGTTCCGAGGACAGGAGAAGGCATGGCAGACGCAGCGGCAAAACCGGCGGATCAGGGCGAGGGCACCAGCGTCCGCCTGCAGGTCGCGGCGGCCAAGGGTGAGGAAAGCGGCCGCGGGATCGCGCGGATGCCGCGCTCGGCCTTTCAGGCGCTCGGCATAACCGAAGGCGACACGGTGGAGATCACCGGCAAGCGCACCACGGTCGCCATGGCTGTTCCGGCTTACGAAGAAGACCAGGCGCTCGACGTCATTCGCCTCGACGGCCTCCAGCGAGGCAATGCGGAAGCCGGATCGGGCGAGCACGTGCAGGTCCGCGCAGTCGAATCGCAGCCCGCCAAGCGCGTCGTCTTCGCACCCGCCCAGCGCGAGATGCGCCTGCAAGGCCCGCCGCAGGCGTTGAAGCGCAATTTCTTCCGCAAGCCGTTGCTCGCAGGCGATCTTGTCGCAACGACCGGCCAGCAGCCGGTG
Source organism: Altererythrobacter sp. CAU 1778 (assembly GCF_054482795.1). Taxonomy (NCBI): domain Bacteria; kingdom Pseudomonadati; phylum Pseudomonadota; class Alphaproteobacteria; order Sphingomonadales; family Erythrobacteraceae; genus Altererythrobacter; species Altererythrobacter sp. CAU 1778. Next base: position 119,847 of record NZ_JBTLRP010000001.1, read on the forward strand.
CAGAACATGCCGCCCGAAGTGGCGCGGATGTTCAACCAGCCCGCTTACGCGCTGACCCAGATTAGGCTCACCGTCGTGTCGACCAGCCCCAAGGGCGTCGTCCACATCGACGAGGACACGGAAGTCGAACTGCGCGCCGAGTTCGAGGAACCGCGAGATGCTCGCGCTGTCGTGAATTACGACGACGTCGGCGGGATGCAGGAAACCATCGACGCCCTGCGCGAGATGGTTGAGCTGCCCCTGCGCTATCCCGAACTGTTCACGCGCCTTGGCGTCGATCCGCCCAAGGGCGTGCTGCTGCACGGCCCGCCGGGGACCGGCAAGACGCGGCTGGCGCAGGCCGTCGCCAACGAAAGCGATGCCAACTTCTTCACCATCAACGGCCCGGAAATCATGGGCTCCGGCTATGGTGAGAGCGAGAAGCGGCTGCGCGAAGTGTTCGAGGAGGCGAGCCGCTCGGCCCCTTCGATCATCTTCATCGACGAGATCGATTCCATCGCGCCCAAGCGCGACAGCACGCCGGGCGAGGCTGAGAAGCGGCTGGTCGCCCAGCTGCTGACGCTGATGGACGGGCTCGATTCGCGCACGAACCTCGTCGTCATCGCCGCGACCAACCGCCCCGATGCGATCGACGAGGCGCTGCGGCGTCCGGGTCGCTTCGATCGCGAAATCATCATCGGCGTACCGGACGAAAGCGGCCGGCGCGAAATCCTGGCCATCCACACGCGCGGGATGCCGTTGGGCGACCGGGTGGATCTCGCGGAACTCGCACGCACCACGCACGGCTTCGTCGGCGCCGACCTTGCCGCGCTGACCCGCGAGGCCGCGATCGAGGCGGTGCGGCGGATAATGCCGAAGCTTGACCTCGACGAGCGGACGATCCCGCCGGAAGTGCTCGACGAACTCTGCGTCACGCGAGAGGATTTCATGGAAGCGCTCAAGCGCGTCCAGCCTTCCGCCATGCGCGAGGTGATGGTGCAGGCGCCCAAGGTCGGGTGGGACGATATCGGCGGCCTCGGCGACGCGCAGGAAAAGCTGCGCGAAGGCGTGGAGCTGCCGATGAAGAACCCGGAAGCCTTCCGCCGCCTCGGCATCCGTCCGGCCAAGGGTTTCCTGCTGTATGGCCCCCCGGGCACGGGCAAGACCCTGCTGGCGAAGGCCGTGGCGAAGGAAGCCGAAGCGAACTTCATCTCCATGAAAAGCTCGGACCTGCTGAGCAAGTGGTACGGTGAAAGCGAACAGCAGATCGCCAAGCTGTTTTCCCGCGCAAGGCAGGTTGCGCCGTGCGTTGTGTTCATCGACGAGATCGACAGCCTCGTCCCGGCGCGCGGCAGCAGCGGCAACGAACCGCAGGTGACTGCGCGGGTGGTCAACACGATCCTCGCCGAAATGGACGGGCTGGAGGAAATGCAGTCGATCGTGGTCATCGGTGCGACCAACCGTCCCGCGCTGGTGGACCCGGCGCTACTACGCCCCGGCCGTTTCGACGAACTCGTCTACGTCGGCACCCCCGATAAGCCGGGCCGCGAACACATCCTGAAAATCCATGCCAGCCAGATGCCGCTGGCCGGCGATGTCGATCTGGCGGCGGTCGCTGCCAAGACCGACCGCTTCACAGGTGCCGATCTGGAGGACGTCGTTCGCCGCGCAGGTCTCAATGCCCTGCGGCGCGTGGGCGGCGACGTCGATCTGGTCACGAAGACCGATTTCGACGAGGCGCTGAAGGATTCGCGCGCCACTGTCACCGCGCAGATGGAAGAAGAATACAAGAAGATGCGCGGCGAGCTGAAGAAGCGGGCGGCGCAGGTCAATCCCATCGGCTTCCTGCACGAAGGCATGCTCGAACCCACGCGGGACAGGAAGCACGGCAGCGCCCCGGACGAGGGGACGCAGGAAGTGCCCGGCGGTATCGAGTAGCGCCGGGCGCTGCCGCCTCAGGGCTCTCCTGCCTTGGGGTGACCGTGCGGCACTTCCAGCCGGTGACGTATCAGCGCGTCGGGCATTTCGTCGCGCAGCCAGGCCAGCATGTGTTCGCGCACGTCGCAGCGCAGCGCGAAGAGGTCGCCGATGGTGTCGGCGCTCATCGACAGGCGCAGCTCGATGCTTTCGGGCCAGGTCTCGGTCATCACGAGCGCGAGATTGCGTCCATCGTAGAGTTCGTGCGCCTTGGTGTATCGTTCGAACTCCGCGCGGATCGGCCGGATGTCGGCCGCCGGGTCGAGGTGAAGCATCACCGGTCCAGTCAGCTTCTCGCTCTTGCGCGACCAGTTCTCGAAACTCTGGTCGAGGAATCGGCTGGTCGGCACGACGATCACCCGCTCGTCCCAGGTGCGCACGGTGACGAAGCTCATCCGCACCTCCTCGATCCGGCCTGCCTCGCCATCGACCTTGACGAGGTCGCCGATGCGGAACGGCTCCGTGATCGCCACCTGCAGGCCGGCGATCAGCGATTTGAGCGCGGGTTGCGCGGCTGCGCCGACCGCCAGTGCGGCAAGACCCGCGGAAGCGAGCAGCGTCGTGCCGATATCGCGCACGGCCGGAATGCCCAGCAGCATGAGCCCGATGGTAATGATTACGATGGCAATGGTCGCGGTACGCGACAGCACGGAGATGCGCGTGCGGCGGCTGCGCACGGCGACCGGGTCGTCCGACGCCTCCAGCCGGATTTCCATCGCGGCGGTGAAGGCCTTCACCAGTGTGTAGGCGATCCAGCCCAGCAGGGCCGGGCGCACGAACTGGGCGAGCGGCTCCCACGCGCTTTTCAGCTCCGGCACGCTCTGCGCGACCAATGTCACTCCGATGGCGATGAAAGCCCATTTCGCAGGCTTCCTGACCTGCCTGATGATGATCTCGTCGACCTGCGTCTCGGTTGATCGGGTGACCCGGTGAATGAGCGCGAAGAGCAGGCGGTGCAGCAGCCAGGCCGCGATCACGGCGAGGACGACTGCCACGGCGGCGACCGTTACCTCTTCCCAGTCGAGGCTCCAGTTGGCGGGATTGTAGCGTTCCGACATTGGCGCGCCCTATCGTGCGTCCGGTCCGCCTTCAAGCGGCCCGTCGGTCAGACCGCGCCCGGATCGAGCGGGAAGGAGATGACGATTTCGACGCCTTCGTCCGTGAAGCTGCGCTCCACCGTGCCGCTGAGCTGGCGCGCGGAGGTGTCCATCAGCCGGCTGCCGAACCCGCTGCCTGCGGGCTGGGCGACGCCGCCATCCACGAGTTCGCGCCAGGTCAGCGCCAGCGCCTCTCCATCGCGGGCCGAACTTACCCGCCAGGCGATCGCGATCTCGCCGTTGTTCGACCAGGCGCCGTACTTGACGGCGTTGGTCGTCATTTCGTGCAGCGCCAGACCGAGCGGGGTGGCCTGCCGCGCGCTGAGCGTCACCTGCGGCCCGGACAGTTCGGCGGTGCAGTCCGTGCCGCGGTAGGGCGCGATGGTGGTTTCGATCAGGCTGCGAAGGTCGGCGTGCTCGGCCCCGTCGGAGCCCTGCGTCACTTCATGCGCCTTCAGCAGCGCCTTGATCCGGTCGGAAATGCTCGTGACCACAGGCTGCGCTTGCGGATTGCCGCGACCGCTCAGCTGAACGATGGCGAGGATCACGGCGAACAGGTTCTTGACCCGGTGATTGAGTTCGCGCGCCAGCAGGTCGGCGCGATCGCGCGCTTCGGAAAGCTGGCGGGTGTTCGCGGCCTCTGCCTCTGCCCGCGCGGTGCGCCGAATCTGGAAGTAGCCGAACGCGATCGCGGCGAGCAGCATGGCGAGAAGCAGCGCAAGCAGGGGCAGGACGCGGGCTTCGGCAGCGGCGGTTTCGGCTGCGGCATCCTTCAGGATGGCGAGCTCGATACGCTCCATTTCGGCCATTGTCGTGCGCAACTGCGCCATGCTGCGCTGCCCGTCATTGCTCAATATCTGCGTCTGGGCGTCGATGATCTTGCCGTCACTGATAAGCGCGACGTTGTCTTCCATCTCGGAGAACTTGCGACGGCCCGCGGTTTCGATCTCGTCGAGCAGCTCGGCCTGCCGCGCCGTCATTGTCTGGCCGTGCACTTCGCGCAGGCGGCGCAGCGTCGGCTCGAACTGCTCCTTGCCGATGAGGTAAGGTTCCAGATAGCGGCGGTCGAGCGTGATGAAGTAGCCGCGCTGGCCGGTTTCGGCATTGATCACCGCACGGCCCAGATTGCGCAGCTCGGCCAGCATAAGGTTGGTCGCTTCGACCTGCTGGCGTTCGTTGCGCTCGTGCTCGACCGTTCGCATGATCAGCAGCACCGCGCCGATCAGCACAGCGGCGATCAGCACCAGCGGCACGAACCGCGAGAGGTTTCGCCAGACGCTAATGCGCGGCATCCCAGCTGCTACCATGGCCGATCTCGATGCCGAGCGGCACGTCGAGCTTGACCGCGGGAAGGGCAGCCTCCGCCATCACGCGCTCGATCACCGGGCTGGCGGCAGCGACATCGCCTTCGGGCAGTTCGAACACGAGTTCGTCGTGGACCTGCAACAGCATCCGCACGCGTCCGAGGCCCGCGTCTTCCAGCGCAGGCATCATGCGCACCATCGCCCGCTTGATGATGTCGGCGCTGGTCCCCTGGATCGGCGCATTGATGGCGGCGCGTTCGCTGCCCGCGCGCTCGTTCGGGTTCTTGGAGGTGATGCGCGGAAACCACGTCTTGCGACCGAACAGCGTTTCCGAATAGCCGCGCTCGCGCACCTGCTCCATCGTGCGGACGATATATTGCTGGATGCCCGGGAAACGCTTGAAATAGGTGTCGATGATATCCTGCGCCTCGTCCGCCTCGATGCCGAGACGTCCGGCGAGGCCCCAGCGGCTGATACCGTAGAGAATGGCGAAGTTCACCGTCTTGGCCCGCGCGCGGGTGTCGCGGTCGACCGTGCCGAACATCTCCGTCGCGGTGCGCGAATGGATGTCTTCGCCGCTGGCGAAAGCTTCCTTCAGCTGCGGCACATCGGCCATGTGCGCGGCGAGGCGCAGCTCGATCTGGCTGTAGTCGGCGGCGAGCAGGACATTGCCGTCCTCCGGCACGAAGGCCTTGCGGATTTCGCGGCCGATTTCCGTGCGGATGGGGATGTTCTGCAGGTTGGGGTCGGTCGATGACAGGCGGCCGGTCTGTGCGCCGACGAGGCTGTAGCTGGTATGGACGCGGCCTGTGTCGGGATTGATCGCGGCCTGCAGCGCGTCGGTGTAAGTGGTCCGCAGCTTGGTCAGCTGGCGCCATTCCAGCACCTTGTTGGCAATCGGCGCGCCTTCGCCCGCAAGGCGTTCGAGGATCGACTGGTCGGTCGAATACTGGCCGCTCTTGCCCTTCTTGCCGCCCTTGTAACCGAGCGTGTCGAACAGGACGTCGCCGAGCTGTTTTGGGCTCCCGATGGTGAATTCACTGCCCGCAAGCGCGTGAATTTCCTTCTCGATGCGCGTGGTGGTTTCGGCAAATTGCTCGGACAGGCGGGCGAGGGCAGCACGGTCGACCTTGATGCCGTTGCGCTCCATCGCGGCGACGACAGGGATCAGCGGGCGATCGACGCGCTCGTAAACCTTGGTCCCGCCTTCCAGCGCCAGACGCGGGTGAAGGTGCTTGTGCAGGCGCCAGGTGACGTCGGCGTCCTCCGCGGCGTATTCGGTCGCCTTGTCGAGCGGCACTTCGCCGAACGGGATCTGTTTCTTGCCGCTGCCGCAGATGTCCTTGAAGGTCAGCGTGGTGTGCGAAAGGTGGCGCTGCGACAATTCGTCCATGCCGTGCCCGCCGCCGATGCCTTCGAGCTGACGGCCCGCGTCGAGATCGAAGCTGACGATCATCGTGTCGTCCACCGGGGCGAGGTGGATATTGGCGCACCGCGCGAGGATATTGATGTCGTACTTGATGTTGTGGCCGACCTTCAGGACGGCATCGCTTTCGAGCAGCGGGCGCAGCGCATCCGCGGCGGCACTGCGGTCGACCTGCTCCGGCGTTTCGGCGAACATGTCGCTGCCGCCGTGGCCCAGCGGAATGTAGCATGCGTCATTGGGGCCGAGCGCGAGGCTGATGCCCGATAGTTCTGCCCGCATGGCGTCGAGGCTGCTGGTCTCGGTATCTACGGCAACCATCCGCGCAGCGAAGGCGCGGTCGATCCAGTGACGCAGACGCTCCATGGTCTGCACGCATTCGTAGGCCGAACGATCGACGGCTGGCATTTCGGGCAGTAGCTGGCGATTGCCTGCAGCCTCGGCGCTCGCCTGCGTCTGCTTGACGGGATTGAGATTGGTCGCCCGATTGGGGCTGCCGGCGCCTGCGCCCAGTCGCTTGAGCAGCGAGTGAAAACCGTGCGACTCGAGGAACCCGGCCAGCGGCTCGGGCGGAATGCCGTCGAGCACCATGTCGTCGAGCGCGATGGGGAGCGGGCAGTCCTCTTTCAAAGTCACCAGCACGCGGCTGAGTTCGGCCATCTCGCGGCCCTCCAGCAGGCGTTCCTTCAGCTTGCTCGTCTTCATCTCCGGCGCTGCGTCGAGCGCGGCCGTGAGCGAGCCATTGTCCGAGATCAGCTTGCTCGCCGTCTTGGGGCCGATGCCGTAAATGCCGGGAATATTGTCGACGCTGTCGCCCATCAGCGCCAGGACATCGCCAAGAAGTTCGGGCGGTACGCCGAATTTCTCGACGACTTCATCGCGCCCGATGCGCGCATCCTTCATGGTGTCGAGCATGTCGATGCAGCCGCCGGTGGTCACGCCCGGTTCCAGATCCTCGTCGGCGCATTGCCCGATGAGCTGCATCAGATCCTTGTCGGAGGAGACTATGGTGACGTCCCAGCCCTTGCGGATGGCGGCCTTGGCGTAGCTGGCGATCATGTCGTCCGCCTCGACGTCAGGCTCCTCGATCATCGGCAGAGAGAAGGCGCGGGTGGCGTCGCGGATCAGCGGAAACTGAGGGACCAGATCTTCGGGTGGGTCGGGGCGGTGGGCCTTGTATTCGGAATACAGTTCGTTGCGGAACGACTGGCTCGACTTGTCGAGCACGACTGCGAGGTGCGTCGGGCCATCGGCCTTGTCGAGATCGTCGGCCAGCTTCCACAGCATGGTGGTATAGCCATATACCGCGCCCACCGGTGTGCCTTCGGGGTTCGTCAACGGCGGCAGCCGGTGATAGGCGCGGAAGATGTAGGCAGAACCGTCGACGAGGTAGAGGTGCTGCTTCTTCTTGGTATCGATGTCGGCCATATCCGCCGCATCTAGCAGCGGATTGGGGGCGGGTCAGCCGGATTCGACGCCACGCACGCCGGCAATCAGCCAGACGCCGCAATTGCCTCATTGCGGAAAGATTGCCGCAAATACCGGCACTTGAGGCGATTGTGGGGACGGACCGCCACTTTTCGCCTTGCGCTGCCACATTCCTGCCTCTATTTGCCATCTCACATCGCTGGAGCCGCCCCGTGCGGATCCGGCCTTGTCCTCCGGGCGAGTGTCCGGACGGATTACTCGCTGTTCAAAGGAACATCATATTATGCGTAAGATCATTCTTGCTGCCGCTGCCGTTTCGGCTCTGTCGCTCGCCGCTTGCTCGGAAGGCACCCAGGACGCCGCTGAAGCTACCGCTGATTCGGCCATGGCCGACGCCGCTGCAAACGCTGACGCCGCTGGCGAAGCCGTTGAAGGCGCTGCTGTCGAAACCGGCGAAGCCGTTGACGCTGCTGCTGCTGACGCTGCTGCTGCAACCGACGAAGCTGCTGCTGAAGTCGAAGCTGACGTCGAAAACGAAACCGAAGCAGAAGCTCAGGCTGACTGATCTTCGCTTTCGCGAAACAACGAAAAGGGCGGTACCTTCGGGTGCCGCCCTTTTTGTTTGTCCTGAAAAGACGAAGCTGGGCCAGCGTTCAGCCCGGCACCAACGTCAGTTCGCGGAGCCGACCGTTCCCGGTCGCGAATAGCGCGCATTGGCCATGTGCCGGATCTGCGTCTGGTAACCGTCGTAAAGTCCGCGCGCGATGCTCGCGATGCGCGATTCGCGATTGGGCCGCGCGCCCTGCCCGGTCACGTAGATCGCCACCGCGATCGTGTGACCGTCCGGGCCGGTGATGAAGCCGATGTCGCTCGACGTGTTGTTCAACGAGCCGGTCTTGTTCGCAACGGTCACGTCGGCGGGCATCAGTCCGCGGATGCGGCGCTTGCCGGTGCGCGTGCGTTCCATCGTGTTGATGATGAGATTGCGGCTCGAACGGCTGAGCCATTTGCCCTCATGCAATCCGGCGAGCATCTGCACCATTGCCTGGGGCGTCGCGCTGTCGCGCAGATCGATCTGCCGGGCCGGGTCGATTTCTCCATCGTCGCGCACCAGAGTGGCGATATCGCGCGACAGGGTGAAGTCGGTAATGCCCGCGCGGCGCGCCCAGTCGTTGACCGCCTGCGGACCCCCGACGACCTTCAGCAAGGCGTCGGTCGCCTGATTGTTGCTCCGCGTGATCATTATGTCGAGCAGCGTGCTGGCCGAAAGATAGGCTCCGGGTTTAACCGGGGCGACACGGGTGGAGAACGCCGACGAGCTTTGCGGCACCATGAGGGGGAATTCGCTCGTCAGGCTCCAGCGGCCCTGATCCACACCCTCTAGAAAGGTCGCGGCAATCGCGATCTTGCTCGTGCTGGCCATCGGAAAGCGTTGATCGCCCAGAATCGATATGCTCTGTCCGGTGGTGAGGTCCATCGCCGCCACGCCGATCCGGCCCTTGGAGCCATCGGCAAGGCCCGCGATCAGGCGTTCGAAATTGCTGTCGTAATCCGCACGATACACTTGCGGCGCACGGACTTCCGTGCCGAGCACAGTGTCAAAACTCGCCTCGAAATTCTGGCGCTGTTCGGCGCCGGTTTCAGCAAGTGCGGGCGTGGCAAGAAGTGCGAGCCCGGTAGCCAGGCCCACAATCGCGCGATTGATCATATTTTTCGACATGTTTCGCAAATTACACCAAGCTGCATTTGCAAAAGCTTAATGACATTTGTTCCGGTCATCGCAACAAAATTACGACGGACCGGTTCGTTTGCGATGTCAGCCGCCCGCACGATTGCGCGCGGGCGGCGGATTCCTATGCCGAGGCGATAACCTTCGCGATCTGCTCAGGGGGTTCTGACGTCATGGTACGATCGAGTTCGCCGACCAGCGCATCATGCAGCTTGGTGTGATAGTGGCGGCGCATCTCGCCCAGCGACTTGGGATCGGCCACCACGAACAGCTTGCTGATCTTGCCACCGATGGCGGCCTTGTTGAGCCATTCCGCAGCGGCGGCGGCGTGTGCGAGTTCGTCCAGGTCGGTTCGGCCCAGCTTCTGGCCGACCTCATCCTGATGGCGCACGCCTGCGCTGAAATTGGTACCGTCGACATCGACCCGTTCGAGCGGCTTGAGGCGCGGCTCTGCGGACGATCCGGCGTTCTCGAAAAGGGCGAAGTTGTGGCCGTCGACGACAGCGACAGTGGTCTGGTGGGGAAGTTCCATCGGTCTCCTCTCTTGTGGTTCTGCCCGCTCAACGCACGGATCACGCGCTTGTTTCGAGACCGCGCGAAGTGCGGGACGAGCGACGCATGGGCATCGACCAACGGCACTTGACGGCGAAGCGACATTGCTGGCGAATGGCGTCAACGAAACGACACGACAGGGACGCTTCTTCCATGGGGACTTCGACGAGATTTTTCGCGCGCGCCGCGCTGGCCGCGCTGCTGGCAGGGGCCGCACCCGCAGCCCTGGCGCAGGGCGCACCTATCGTGCAACCGGGCGCTCCGGGCCAGCCCAGCAAGGTGCTGACCGCCGAACAGGCGACGAGGCTCGCAGATACGTCCTACGCCCCGGCCGATGCCGCATTCATGCAGCACATGATCACTCACCACAGCCAGGCCGTGGAGATGGCGGCGCTGATAGCCTCGCGCACCAATAACGAGGACGTGGTGAAGGCTGGCGGCCGGATCGAGGCGAGCCAGGCGGACGAGATGAAGTTCATGCGCGAATGGCTCGAGGCGCGCTCCGAACCGCTGACCATGCCGATGTCGCACGGGGCGCACGGGGCGCACACCATGATGAAGGGCATGGCGAGCCCGGAGCAGATGGCTGCACTGGCAGCGGCCAGTGGAACGGCGTTCGACCGGATGTTCCTGCAAATGATGATCGCGCACCATCAGGGCGCGCTCGACATGGTGGACGAACTGCACCGCAATCCGGGCACGGCCTACGACCCGGTGATGTTCGAATTCACCAACGACGTCGTGACCGAACAAAAGGCCGAGATCGAGCGGATGAACACGCTCCTCGCCGGTCTCTCGTCCGATCCGCGCGCGACGCTGGCGGCGGGCTTCCGCGATGCGGGGCAGGCGATCAGCAACATGCGGCTGGTCACGGCCATGCCCAAGCCGGACGGGTTCTTCGATCCGGAAAATCCCGGTGGCCTGCAACCGCTCAAGACGAAGAAGGACGAGGACGAGGAAGCCGAGGCCCCGAAGTCGCCCGCCGCCGAGGCCGAAGACGCGGAGGAGGAAGAGGCTAAACCGCAGTTCGGGGAGCGCGGCTCGCTGCTGTCCTTCGCCCAGACCGACATGGCGTTTTCCGGCGATATTCTCGTCACCGGCAACTACCACGGCTTCAACGCGTACCGGCTGGGGGAGGATGGCGTGCCTGCCCTCGTCAGCTCGACCGTCTGCCCCGGCGGGCAGGGCGACGTCTCGATCGTCGGCAACCTGCTAGTGATGAGCGTGCAGGACAGCCGCGCGCGCATCGATTGCGGACTTCAGGGCGTGGAGGGGAAGGTGAGCGAGGACCGCTTCCGCGGCATTCGCATCTTCGACATCTCCGACATCACGCAGCCCAAACAGGTCGGCATCGTCCAGACCTGCCGCGGCAGCCACACGCACTCCATCGTCAGCGCGGACGAACGCAGCATCGTGCTCTACAATTCCGGCACGTCCTACGTGCGCGACAACGAGGAACTGGCGGGCTGCTTCGACACTGCGGGTGACGAGACCGCGTTGTTCAGCATCGACGTGATCGAAATCCCGGTGAAGAACCCGGCGGCCGCGCGCATCGTCGATCGCCCCCGCGTGTTCGCGGCGGAAGGCCAGATCGCGGGCTTGTGGCGTGGCGGCGACCACGGTGAAGGGACGCAGGACACCTACCGGACCGACATGTGCCACGACATCACCGTCTTCCCCGCGAAGAAGCTGGCGGCGGGCGCGTGTTCGGGCAATGGCATCATCCTCGACATCTCGAACCCGCGAAAGCCGGTCCGGATCGACGACGTTACGGACAAGGGATTCGCCTACTGGCACTCGGCCACTTTCAACAATGACGGCACCAAGGTGCTGTTCACCGACGAATGGGGTGGCGGCGGTCGTCCGCGCTGCCAGGCGGGCGATCCGATGAACTGGGGCGCCGACGCCTTCTATGCGATCGAGGGACGCAAGCTGGTTGCCAACGGCACCTTCAAGCTGCCTGCACCGCAGAGCGACAAGGAGAACTGCGTCGCGCACAACGGCTCGATCATCCCGGTGCCGGGACGCGATATCTTCGTGCAGGCGTGGTATCAGGGCGGGATCAGCGTGATCGACTTCACCGACCCGGCCAACATTCACGAAATCGCCTATTTCGACCGTGGGCCGGTCGACGCCGACCAGATGGTGCTGGGCGGGTACTGGAGCGCTTACTGGTACAACGGCCGCATCTACGCGACCGAGATCGCGCGCGGGCTGGACGTGCTGGCACTGGAGCCGAGCGAGTTTCTGACCGCGGACGAGATCGCCGCTGCCGAGGCGGCGCAGTATCAGGGCAATCTGTTCAACCCGCAGACGCAGACGCAGGTCACCTGGCCCGCCGAAGTCGTCGCCCGCGCCGAAGCGAGCCGGAAGGGAGGCTAGCCTCCCTTTCCGAGCAACTTGAGAATGGCGTCCTCGATCTGGTCGGAAGTGTAAGGCTTCACGACCACGGGGACGCCGGCAAACTCCGATGGAATGGCTTCGTCGCCGCCATAGCCGGTGGCGAAGAAGAACGGGATGCCCCGGTCGGTGCACTCGCGTGCGATCGGGGAACTCGTTTCCTTGCCGAGGTTGAAGTCCAGCATCGCGATCTGGATGCCGCCTTCCTTGATCGCCTCGCAAGCCGCTGAGACGCTCGCTGCGAGCGTGACTTCGCCAGCCCCCATGTCGCGAATCTTGTCCTCCGCGTCGAAGGCGATCAGCATGCTGTCCTCGACCAGCAGCATGTGCATTCCGTCGAGCGAAGCCGCTTCCGGCGCAACCGCGGCTTCGGGTCTGGCGACAGGCGTTTCCGGTGCGGCCTCCGCAAAGGCGACATGGCGCGCAGGAATGGTGAAGCGCGCTTCCACCCCGCTAGTGCGGTAATGGATTTCCGCTTCGCCGCCGAGTTCGTGCGGGATCGAATTGTTGATTACGGTGGTGCCGAAACCCTGGCGCGTGGGGCGCTGGACGGCGGGGCCGCCACGCTCGCGCCAGTCGAACACCAGATCGCCGATCTCCGACATATGCCATGCCAGTTCGAGCGTGCCACTGTCGCTCAGCGCACCGTACTTGGCGGCATTGGTCGCCATTTCATGGATCACCAGCGCCATTATCGGGATGGCTTCGGGTGCAATCGCAACGTCGGGACCGTCCATGCTCATGCGGTCGCCGCCCGCCTTCACATTGGGCCCGATATAGGCTTCGACCTCTGTTTCCAGCAGGCCGCGCAGGCTCGCCGGGGACCAGTTCTTGGCCGTGAGCATGTCGTGCGCGCTGGCGAGCGCCTTGACCCGCTTTTCGAGCGTGTCGATGACTTCGGCAATCGATCCGCCCTCGCGTCGCGACTGGCTCATCAGCGCGCGGATCAGCGCCAGGATATTGCGGACGCGGTGGTTCAGTTCCGCGATCAGCAGCTTCTGTTGTTCGCCCGCGCGGCGCCGTTCCTCGCTTGCCGCTTCGGTCAGGCGCAGGACCACTTCGAGCAGCGTGGTTCGCAACCTTTCGGCAACGCGGACTTCGGCACGGGTAAAAGGTTCGCTCCGGCCGCTGACGATTTCGCGCCACTCGTCGAAGCTGTTGCGTGGGCTTAGCTTGAGCCCGTCGGGCGTCTGTTCGACGTGCTTGGCCTGCTGCCCGGCCCAGCGCACCGTCTCGATCTGCTCCTTGCGGAACAGCACCATGTAGTCGCGCGGACGGCGCGAGATCGGGATGGCGAGAAAGCCGGCGACCGGCGAACTTTCCGGATCGATATTGGGCGCGAAGGCAGAAATGCGGTCGCCGTGGTGGATCGTCTGTGCATCGGCGCGATTGAGCGCGCGGATCAGCTCGCAGAAATTGTCGTGCCCCGGCGTCAGCCCGTCGAGGGAGACGCTGTCGTCGACATAAACGCCCACGCCGTCGCAGCGGATGGCGCTGGGCATCAGGTCATGCAGCCATTCGGCGTCGGTCAGACGGCTTTCGTCCTGCGCCGCCGCACTCATCAAGCGGTTGGAGACGTGCTGCGCCGCGTCTTCGTATTCGGACACCTCGGCGCGCAGCTTGCTCTCGAGCTGGAGCGAGAAGATCTGGCCGAACAGCTCCGCCGCGCTGCGTTCCGCAAAGCTCGGGACCTTCGGCCGGTCATGGTGACACGCGATGAGGCCCCAGAACCGCCCTTCGACGATGATCGAGACCGACAGCGAACTGACCACGCCCATGTTGCGAAGGTATTCGAGGTGGACCGGCGACACCGCCCGGTAGAGCGCCATCGACAGATCGAGCGGCGGCATCTCTCCCACCGGTTCGATCGGCACCGGATCGGCATGGGCGTCGGCGATGATGCGGAAGGTGTTGCGGACGTAAAGCTTGCGTGCCTGCTGCGGAATATCGGTGGCCGGGAAATGCAGGCCGAGGAAGCTGTCGGTCCCGCGCGCGACCGATTGCGCCACCACTTCGCCGCTTTCGTCGCCGGCGAAGCGGTAGATCATCACCCGGCTGTAGCCCAGAAGGCCGCGGAACTGGCGCGCCGCTTCGCTCAGCAGGGCGTCGGAATCCTTGCACTGGCTCAGCCGCGCCAGCGCCGTCCGGGTGGCGGCGGACGCTTCGAGCTGATCGTCGGTCGCAGGCTCGCATTCGATGATTACCGAATTGCCTGAGAAATGCACCGCGACGTCGAACTTTTCGCCCTCCTCATTCAGCGCGAGGCCAAGGATGCGCTCGACCGCGTCTGTGCCGCGCAGCATGGCGATATGGGCACGAAGCGTCGTGATCGCGTCCGCGCAGAACACGTTGCCGAGCGAGGTGCCGAGCAGGTCGTGCGGCTGCTTGCCGAGATACTTCTCCGTATTGGCGGCGCGCTGGATCAGCCAGTCGGCGCTCATCGCCAGCAGGAAGCCGAGTGGCTGAATGCCGCCTGGCGTCTGGATCGGCTCGCGATCGCAATTGGTCAGCGTAATCTTGGCATCGATGGGGAGTGTTTCGTTCACGGGATTCTCGGCGTCAGGAGTTCGGCAGTCGCGCGGAACGCGGCGAAGCTTTTGCGGGCACCGACAAGCGCCTGTTCCACGAAGTCGGCGGATTGGTCAGCGGCCTCGACGGTCAGGGCATCGCAGAAGCGCCGCCATTCGCGGGCCGCTTCGCCCTGGGAAGAGAGATAGGCACGCGGCAGATCGGCAGGCACCTGCCGATCGAGCACCACCCCGCCGAGGCGCGAGCCCTCGATGACATATTGCGCGCCCCAGACCTCGGCGTCGTTGTCGAACGCCAATGGCTCGACAGCGGCGGCGGACCGCGGCGCCTGAAGGGCGGTCAGATCGGCTGCAATCAGGTCGGTACGTGACGCCCAGCCAGCGAAACCGCGGCCACGAAAACTGGGCTCGATCGCGCGGTGGGCCATGGCATGGGCCTGCAGGAACAGGCTGTAATGTCTGACCTGCGACAGATCGAAGACGGCGAAAGCTTCCTCGGTCGCGAGATGTTCCTGTGCGGTACTGCGGCGCAGTTCCATGCGGATGTCCGGGGCGGCCGAACGCCCTGCTCGCGCGGGGCGGCGTCCTGCCGTGGCAGCCATGCTGGAACCGGATGCGCGCAAGAGACCCCTTCCAAGAAAAAGCGCAATTGGGAATAACGCGCACTTTCGGCGAAAGTGCCGGAAGTTTCAAATATTTCTCCGCCCTCGGACGGTAAGCAAAAGGCCCGGCAGGATCGCTCCTGCCGGGCCTGATGTTTCAGCGCAATGGCGCAGGGTGGCTGGCTTAGAAGCCCATGCCGCCCATACCGCCCATGCCGCCCATGTCGGGCATCGGCGCAGCCGGCTTGTCTTCCGGCATTTCGCTGATCGCCGCTTCGGTGGTGATCAACAGACCGGCGACCGAGGCCGCATCTTGAAGCGCGGTGCGCACGACCTTAGTCGGGTCGATGACGCCGGCAGCAGCCAGGTCTTCGTACACGTCGGTGGCCGCGTTGAAGCCCTGCGCTTCGTTGTCTTCACGCAGCAGGTTGCCCGAAACCACCGCACCGTCGAAGCCGGCGTTCTGCGCGATCTGGCGCACCGGCGCCATGATCGCCTGGCGGATAATGTCGATGCCGCGCGTCTGGTCGTCGTTCTCGCCCTTCAGCCCTTCGAGAGCCTTGGTGGCGTAGAGCAGCGCAGTACCGCCGCCCGGAACGATGCCTTCTTCGACAGCAGCGCGGGTTGCGTGGAGAGCGTCGTCGACGCGGTCCTTGCGTTCCTTCACTTCGACTTCCGAAGCACCGCCGACCTTGATCACGGCCACGCCGCCGGCCAGCTTCGCGAGCCGTTCCTGCAGCTTTTCCTTGTCGTAGTCGCTGCTGGTGGTTTCGATCTGGGCGCGGATCTGTTCGACCCGTGCCTTGATGTCTTCCTGGGCGCCTGCGCCATCGACGATGGTCGTGTTGTCCTTGTCGATGGTGATCTTCTTGGCTTCACCGAGCATTCCGACAGTGACGTTCTCGAGCTTGATGCCGAGGTCTTCGGAAATCATCTCGCCCTGCGTCAGGATCGAGATGTCCTGCAGCATTGCCTTGCGACGATCGCCGAAGCCCGGAGCCTTCACGGCTGCGACCTTCAGGCCGCCGCGCAGCTTGTTGACCACCAGGGTCGCCAGCGCTTCGCCTTCGATGTCTTCAGCGATGATCAGCAGCGGACGACCGCTCTGCACCACGGCTTCGAGGATCGGCAGCATGGACTGCAGGTTCGACAGCTTCTTCTCGTGGATCAGGATATAGGGATTTTCCAGTTCCACGGTCATCTTGTCGGGGTTGGTGACGAAGTAGGGCGACAGGTAGCCGCGGTCGAACTGCATGCCTTCGACGACATCGAGTTCGAATTCGAGGCCCTTGGCCTCTTCCACGGTGATCACGCCTTCCTTGCCGACCTTTTCCATGGCTTCGGCGATCTTCTCGCCGACTTCACGGTCGCCATTGGCGGAAATGATGCCGACCTGGGCGATTTCCTGCGAACCGGACACGTCCTTCGAACGCGACTTCAGGTTCTCGACCACGCGGGTCACGGCGATGTCGATGCCGCGCTTCAGGTCCATCGGGTTGATGCCTGCAGCGACCGACTTCATGCCTTCGCGAACGATGGCCTGAGCCAGCACGGTCGCAGTGGTGGTGCCGTCACCGGCGGCGTCGTTCGCCTTCGATGCGACTTCGCGCAGCATCTGCGCGCCCATGTTCTCGTACTTGTCCTTGAGCTCGATTTCCTTGGCGACGGTGACGCCGTCCTTGGTGATGCGCGGGGCACCGAAGCTCTTGTCGATCACGACGTTGCGGCCCTTGGGGCCGAGCGTGACCTTGACGGCATTGGCGAGCGTGTCGACGCCCTTGAGGATGCGCTCGCGCGCGTCGCGGCCGAACTTTACGTCCTTGGCTGCCATGATGTTTTCTCCTGAGAAGTTCTATCGATCCCCGGCGAAAGCCGGGGTCTTGTGCGGATTGGAAGCGTGGATCAGTCGATCACGCCCAGCAGGTCGCTTTCCTTCATGATGAGCAGGTCTTCGCCGTCGACCTTCACCTCGGTGCCCGACCACTTGCCGAACAGGACCTTGTCGCCTGCCTTGACGTCGAGCGGGGTGACGGTGCCGTCTTCGGCCTTCGAGCCGGTGCCCACGGCGACGATTTCGCCTTCGCTCGGCTTTTCCTTGGCGCTGTCGGGAATGATGATGCCGCCGGCGGTCTTTTCGTCGGCTTCGATGCGACGGACCAGAACGCGGTCGTGCAACGGACGGAATGCCATAGTTGGACCTCTTTCGGTTGAGAGATTGAAACGTCGTTGGCACTCCCGATGGGAGAGTGCCAGCGCGCCGCATTTGGGGTTGCGCCCTGACGGAGTCAACGGGGCGGCGGCGAAAAATCTTTCGCTTCCGCCGGGGCGTTGGCGCGGTCAGGCGGGCTGAGCCGGCAGCCTTGTCGTCAGGCCCAGCGCATCGCGCCGCTGCCACCGCCACGTCAGCGCGAAGGCCACGCAGACCAGCGCGACCAGCAGCCCGATCCACAGCCCGATGCCCTCCAGCGGCGTGTTGAGTCCCAGCCACCACATCGCACCCAGGCCCGGCACCCAGAAGCTGACGATCGCAATGAACATCGGCGTGCGGGTGTCCTGCAATCCGCGCAATGCGCCCGCCGCCACCGCCTGCAAACCGTCGAACAGCTGGAACGCTGCGGCAACCAGCAGGAACGGGATGGCATAGGCCACCATTGCGGCGTTCTCCGGCGCGAAAGGGTCGATATAGATCCGCAGCACCGCGTGCGGGGCGAACACCATGATGCTGGCGGTCAGCGCCATGAAGCCGACGCCCATGGCAATCCCGGTCCACCCTGCACGACCCATCCCTTCACGGTCGCGCGCGCCGAAAAAATAGCCCACGCGGATGGTCGCCGCCTGTCCCACGCCGAACGGGACCTGGAAGGCAAGCGCGGCGATCTGGAGGGCGAGTGTGTGTCCGGCGAGCTGCGAGGTGCCGAACAGCCCCATCATCAAGGCGGCGGAATTAAACAGACCGGCTTCCGCCAGAATGGTCAGCGCAACGGGCGCGCCGGTCACGGCAAGCGTGCGAAAGGCAACGGGGTCGAACACCCACAGCCGCCCGAAGATGCGATAGCGCGACAGGTCGGGATAGCGCGCGATCAGCGCGACGTAGGCGAACAGGGTGAAGACCGCGGTGATGACACTGGCGATCGCCGCGCCCTCGATGCCCATGGCCGGGACACCAAGCTTGCCGAAGATGAAGATGTAGTTGGTCGCCGCCGCCACCCCGATCTGCATGGTGAGGACGAGCGTGGCGATGTAAGGGCGGCCGAGCGACGAGACATAGCTGCGCAACACATTGGCAGCGATGGCGGGAATGGTCGCCCACATCAGGATCCGGAGATATCGCCCGGCCATTGCGGCGATGTCCGTTTCCTGCCCGGTCGCAAGCAGGATCGATTCTCCGAACCAGCACATCACCATCACCAGCAGCCCGCACAGCACTGAAAGCCACAGCGCCATGCGCGTTGCCCGGCGGACCTTGCGGACCACACCGCGCCCTTCGCCCAGCGCCGCCGCGATCAGAGCAGAGACCATCCCGGTCGCGCCGATAAACATCCACATGGCGGTGCCGAACAGCGCCATTGCGAGCGAACTGGCTGCCAGCGGACGCTCCCCCAGCCGCGCGATGAAGATGACGTCGAGCGCGAAGACCAGCATTTGCAGAAGATTCGCCAACGCCAGCGGCCAGGCGAGCGCGAAGGTGGCCCGTATCTCGGTCCTCCATGGATGCGCGCCGGGCTTCGGAAAGGCGTCTGTCTGCGTCATAAAGCCGCCCCGGATAGTGGCGAGGGTGGTGGCGGGACAGCGCCGAGCCGGACGTCGCCGGATTTTCTCTTAAGCTTGCGGCAAGCTGGCAACAGCCAAGGCGCGGGCATAGCAACAGGGGTCCGCCAGATGACAAGAACCACGCTCGCCATTGCCGCCACGCTCGGCGCGCTGACGCTTGCTGCGCCGGCACAGGCGCAGGAAGTTTTTGCCGGAGCTTATTTTCACGAAGTGGAAACGCCCTTCACCTTCGCTGTCGAGGAGGCGGGGGCGGACATCGAGCTCGGCTATCGATGGGAGAAGCAGGAGGCGCTGAACTTCCTCGGCAAACCGCAGCCTTACGTTCTCGCCTCGATCAACACGGCGGGCGACACCAGCTTTGCCGGGGGCGGGCTCAGCTGGAAAATCGGCAGCGAGCGCTTCTACGTCCGGCCCGGCCTTGGCGTGGTGGTCCACGACGGACCGAGCGAGCGCTTCGATCCGGAGACGCGGACCCGCACCGATCTCGGCAGCCGCGTGCTGTTCGAGCCCGAAATCGCTATCGGCACGAAGCTGACCGAGCGGCTCGATATCGAGGCGAGCTGGGTCCACATCAGCCACGCGCAGCTGTTCAACAGCGAACAGAACCCCGGCATCGACATGATGGGCGTACGGCTGACCTACGGCCTCTAGCCCCTGCCCGCGGCGTCAATCCGGATATGTAACGTCGAGATTGAAGGTGCCGTCGGGCTTCAGCGTGAACCGGCAGCTGGTCCAGGCAGCCCTGCCATCTTGCTGCATGAGGTCGCGCAGTTCGTAGAGCGCATCGTCGACATCGAAATCGGTTTCTGCCGGAATTGAGCGGCCCTGCGACCATTCGCCATCGACCTTGCAGCTGTAGGCTTTCTTCGACCAGTCGGAATCAATTTCCGCATCGATGCGGGCTTCCTCGAAGCCATCGGGGCAAGTTACCATCAGCGCCTGCGCTAGCGTCTGGTAAAGCGCGGTCTGGTTCACTCAATTGCCTCCGGGCCGATTGCGAAATGTTTCGACCTGCGTGTTCCCGTCGATCGTATATTCGACACGGAATGCGTTGGGTCGGGCACTGCCTTCCGGATAGCGGACAGTGATGTTCACATCAACGCTGCGACCTTCGCGCAGCGCAGCGGCCATTGTATCTTCCATGGACCGCCATCGGCCCATGTTCAGGTTTCCATCCATCGGTACCAGATTTACGCGCTCGCCTGGCCCGCTGAATATGCTGGCGATCAAATGACCGCCTTGATCGCTCTCCAGCCTGTCGTCCCTGCCTGCGACGCGTTGCTGGTAGCCATTGCGTTCTGCCGTCGAAAGATCGAGCCGGCCAGAGACGGCTTCGACCTGGCCGTCTGCATTGGTGCGATAGGTGTAACCATTGACCTGGTAGTCGGCATTGGCGCGGAGGTTCGGCGCATTGAGCTCGCGCGACCAGTTGCCGGGACTGCCGCCGTCGATCTGGATCTGTGGGCGCGTGTCGATGGCGCGCGGGGCGGGGGGTGGATCGAAGAATTCGTCGAGCTGCGTCCTCATCCGCTCGAGCGATTCGCGCGCACTGCCCGGCATCGCATCGATCGCGCCTTGAGGGATCTTGTCCAGGAGATCGCGAATTTCGCGCAACGGTGCCTCCAGCGCGCCACGGGCGGCCGGGTTGCGGGCGGCCATCGTCACGGCATCGGCCACGGTCTGCGCCCATTTGCCGATCTTGCCCGCCTTTGCCGCATCGCCGAGATAGGGAATGACGCCGGCCGCAGAAAGCGTGCCGTTGAGCAGGTGTCCGCCGGCCTCTCCCCACTCGCGGTTCCACAGGGCACCGCCCATGCGGCCAAGCGAGATCAGAGCATTGCTCCCGTCCGCGAACGGCGTTGGCTCGACGATCCCCACCAGATCGAGCGTCATCTGCGTCAGATCGGCGACCACTGTCGCAGTGGAGGGGCCACCCGGATCGTTCGCCGGCGCCTGCTGCGGGACAAGGCCGGCGGGGACGGTGCAGACCTGTGCCGTATCCCACGCACGGGCGTATTCGCCTGCCTCCCTCGGCGTAAGCCTGGCGGCGATCTGCGCCTCAACCGCCTGCGCCTGTCCAGGCAGTTGCGCGCGCAGCAAAGCGGCATCGCGCTGCAGGCCCGATGCATCGAATCCGCCCGCGCGGTGGCGGGCGAGTAATGTGGAAGCCGTCGCGGCAGGCGTCGTATAGGATCGCTCGGTCGCAGCCGGGGACTGGCGAACTGGCGAGCTTGACGTCGAGCCTTCGATCACGGGCGTTCTCCGGATGCTTCGGCAGGCACGCTAAGCCTCCGCCGTAATGACCGGTATCTGCAGAACGTATAGGCCGCGCTCTTTGCCGCGGCTCAATCCAGCGAGTGGAACAGCAGCCCGCCCAGCGCCACCAGCTCGCGCATGCCGTCCAGATCCAGCTTGCGGACCGTGCTGTTGAGATGCGTTCGCGCCGTGCCCTCGCTGATCGCAAGCAACGTCGCGATATCGGCATTGGATCGGCCCCAGCCGGCGAAGCGGAAGGCGGCGGCTTCCATGCGCGTGAGTTGCTGGAGGCTCTCGACGAAGGACAGTGGCACCCGCGCGCCATCGACCAGGAATTCGCCAACGGTGACCTGACGCTGCCGTGCCGGGTCTCTCGCAGCCATTTCGCGCATCCGCGCGATGAGTACAGCCAGATCTGCGTCGTCCGATGGTGCGGGGTCGGTCATCCGGGCTCGCCCACACGTTCCAGCATACCCTGCGAAACTGCATCGCGCGACGTCAGATCGGTGATCACCATGCGGCCGAGCAGCGGTAGGATCAACACCACGATGAACAGCGCAGCAAGGCTCTTGATCGGGAGGGAAAGCATGAAGACGTTGAAGTTCTGCGCGAAACGATTGAGCAGGCCGAGGCCGAGGTCGATAACGTAGAGCACCAGCAGCGCCGGGGTGGCAAGCACGAAGGCGATCATGAAGAACCGCCCGAATTCCCCTTCGAACAGTGTGACGGCCCGCATGTCCAGCGCTACGCCGCCCGGCCCCATCGGCCATACGGCGTAGCTCACCATCACCGTGCCCACCAGGAGCGTCAGACCCCCTGCCGACACGAATGTGACCTGCGCGAAGCGGCCAAGCAGCGTGGCGGACAGCGACTGCGTATTGCCGCTCAGCGGATCGACGATCTGGGCGATGGTCGCTCCGGTCTTGCTGTCGATGATCTCCCCGGCAGACGCCATTGCCCAGAGGAAGGTGGCGTAGAACAACCCGATGATCGCGCCCGCCGCTGCCTCGCGCGCCAGCAGCCACAGCCAGTCCCCGGCGCTCAGCACATCGGGCTGGAACCCCACCGGCAAGGACAGCGCGACGAGCCCGAAGGTCACGATCAGCGAGTTCCGCACCAGCGGCGGCACCAGCTGCGGCGAAAACAGCGGCATCATCAGGAAAGCAAAGGCGAAGCGCGCCGATGCCGCGCCGACCAGCAGGGCCTGCTCCGTCCAGGGCGCTGCCGAGACGAGCGAATCCCCGATAGCCGCGGCCACGGTCATCCGACCATCCGCGGAAAGTTGGAGAAGATCTGGTCGCCGAAGGCATAGAGGCTGCCCGCGACGAGCGAGGCCGTGATGAACAGCGTCAGCACGATGGCGAAGAACTTGAGCGTGAACTGGAGAGTCTGTTCCTGAATCTGCGTCGCCGCCTGGATCACCGCGACCAGCAAGCCGACCAGCGAGGCCGCGATGATCGGCGGTGCCGAGAGCAGCAGCACAAGCCACAGCGCCTCAATCGTGATGTCGGTCGGATCCATCGGGGCGCTACATCGCGTACGACAGGACGAGCCCGTGGCTCAATTTCACCCAGCCGTCGATCAGCACGAACAGTAATATCTTGAACGGCAGGGATATGGTGACTGGGCTGAGCATCATCATGCCCAGCGCCAGCAATATGTTGGAGATGACGAGATCAATGATCAGGAAAGGCAAGAATATCAGGAAGCCGATCTGGAAGGCGATCTTGAGCTCGCGCACGGCGAAGGCGGGCACGACGATGACGAAATCGGTGTCGCTTAGCGCGCTGGCCCGGTCTGGCCCGCTGATACGGCGCTGCGTGGCGAGGAAGAACGCCCGGTCGCCGGCATCGCTGTTCCTCACCAAGAAATCGCGCAGCGGCTCCTTGACCCGATCCGCGGTTGTCAGGATTTCGCCCGTATCGGAAATCTCCGGCGGCAATTCCGGCGTGTCGCCCGGCATCGTCGCCACCGCTCCGTCTCCGATCCCCGCTGCCGCCGACATATCCTGCAAGGTGGGATACATCACGTATACCGTCAGGATCAGCGCAAGGCCGTTCAGCACGACGTTCGGCGGCGTCTGCTGAAGTCCAAGCGCATTGCGGACTATGGAGAGCACAACCACGATCTTCGTGAAGCTGGTGACCATCACGGCGAAGAACGGGGCCAGCGCGATGATGATGACGGTGAATAACGCCGAGCCGGGCGTAAACGAACCGAGTTCCATCAGACGTCGTCCTCGATATGCGGATCGTCGCTCGGAGTCTGGGTGCTGCCCGTCTCGGCCGGATCTTCGATCAGCACGGCGAACCTGTCGCCCAGCCTGATCAGCTCGCCGCGCCCCAGCGTGCGCCCTCCGACGGAGAGCGTCACATTCAGACCTTCGCTGACCGCGCCGAGTTCGATCGTCCCGCCCTGCGCCAGTGTGTCGAGATCTGCCGCCGATACCACCGTATCGGGCAGGGATATCCCGACCGGCACGGTGAAACTTTCATTTCCTTGGCGTTCGGCCATCGAATGCTCTCCGGCTGCTGTTGAATTTGGTTGTGGGAAAGGCGCTACCCGCCCGCTCAATGGATCGAAGCCCAGGCGCGCGGCGCCCGCGTCGCCCGACGACTGCCGCAACGGCCATGGTCCTGCCGAGAGAATCACGATGTCGCCGGGGCCGGTATTCGCCGCGTCTTCCATGGAAAGCTGCGCCGCGATGCATTCGAGCGACAAGGGCGACTTCGCCCTCGCGAAGGGAGCGCACGGACAAGAGACCAGCGCGACTAGTTCGCCGGCGAGCTCATCGGAGCGGGACAGAACCGTCGCTGCACAGTCCTCCTCCAAAGCACCGTAGTCGTTAAACTCGACCGCAAGTCCGGTGGCCGCCTCCACCATATCGAGCAATTCTCTGTGAGCTTCGAGCGCCTGTTGCAGCCTTTGGCCGTCGGCCCCGACCGGTGCGGCATTTGCCCGTGCAGGTCGGAAGGCGAAATTCGGTCCGAGGTACCAACCGCCTTCCGATCCCTGCACCGAACGGATCGCGACCTCTAGGCCGTGATCGCGCAAGACCCGCGCGACGGCGTGGGCGAAACCGGCCTGTTCCGGTGCGATGTCCGGCAGGGCGCTTGCGATACCGGCCTGCGCCGCCGTCACGAAGGCTCGCTCCGCGCCATGGGCAGGCGGAACCGCTGGCGGGATTCGGGGGGCGCCGCTGGCGCATCCTCCGTCTGATCAAAGGATGTTGCCTCGTCCTTCGGCCAGCTTCGCAACTGCGTGATAGTGCTGGCAGTAACGCCGAGCAGGAGGTGTTCGCCGTCCAGTTCGACGATCACCA
The DNA here is from genome assembly GCF_054482795.1 of Altererythrobacter sp. CAU 1778. Taxonomy (NCBI): domain Bacteria; kingdom Pseudomonadati; phylum Pseudomonadota; class Alphaproteobacteria; order Sphingomonadales; family Erythrobacteraceae; genus Altererythrobacter; species Altererythrobacter sp. CAU 1778. Next base: position 144,215 of record NZ_JBTLRP010000001.1, read on the forward strand.
GCCGCTCGCGCGGACCGATGGGGAGCGCCCGCTCGAAACGCAGCGTGCGCCCCCCCTCGCCCGGCCTGATCTTGCCAAAGCTGCCGTCCTGAAACTTTCGCAAGAGCCAGATCGCGCCGAATGCGAGGGCCAGCACGAAAGCGAGTGACAGTATGATAGCGAAGATGGACGATAAGACGGTTCCGGCGCTCATGCGGCGGATATCCTTTCGTGTTGGAGCCCTTGTTGGTTGGGTGCGTTGGTCTGGGCGCGGCTGGCCGCATTCCGGGCGTCGCCATTTTCTTCGCGCTCGCGTTGCAGATCGCAAAGCATCGGCGCGTGGCCATCGCGCGCACGTTTCGCCCACAATATGACTTCCGCGATCGCATCGAACAGTTCCTCCGGCACGATCTCACCCACCTCGCCGCGCGCCCACAGGGCGCG
>NZ_JBTLRP010000001.1:144647-369647 GCF_054482795.1 Altererythrobacter sp. CAU 1778
GCCGCACGATCGGCACGCCGGCGCGCTCCGCTTCTTGGCGCATAGCCTGCGCGACCGAACCTTCGCCGCGCGCGGCGACCACCGGCACGGGCGCCTTTTCAGGCGAATAGTCGAGCGCGATCGCGATATGCGTCGGATTGACGAGCAGGGCTGTGGCGCTGCCGGTCGCCGCGATCGCGCCGCCCTGCGCCCATTCCTGCGCCAGCTGCCTGCGGTGGGAGCGGATGTGCGGATCGCCTTCGTCCTGCTTGACCTCCTGCTTGATATCGCGGCGGCTCATCATCATGCGGCGTGTGAAGCTGTGCCGGGTCCAAGCCGCGTCGAGCACGGCGACGCCGGCGAATACCACCGCGACGGCACCCAGAACCTTGAGCGTTATCTCCAGGGTGAGGTCTGCGTCCGACATCGCAGCCGCCGCGCCCGCACCGTCTTCCCACAAGGGGAGCGAGGCGGGCAGGAGCATTTCGCCCATCCCGTCGAGATGCGATCGCGACACCAGCCAGACAATGGCAACGACGGCCGTCGCTTTCGCCAGCGTCTTCACCAGTTCGACCAGCCCCTGCTTGCCGAATAGGCGCTTGAACCCTTCGGCGGGATTGAGGTTCTCGAACTTGGGGGTCAGTTTCTTCGTCGCGAACAGGCCACGGGTCTGGAGCAACTCAGAGATCGTATTAAGCAGCGTAATCGGCAGGATCGCCATGCACACCACGGTTATTAGCAGCAGTACGCCTTCGAGGGCGAAACCGGAAGCGACTCCCGCGAAATCGGCGGATGCCGCGGCGATGACGACCCGGTCCGAATAGGTAGCGATACGGCCTGCGATTTCAGAGCCGAGCACCAGCACCACGGCCAGCCAGCCGAACGTGCCGACCGCAGCGGTAATCTCGCGTGACTTGGCGATATCGCCTTTTTCGCGCGCGTCTTTAAGCTTTTTCGGAGTGGGCAGTTCGGTCTTGTCGCCGCCCTTGTCCTTGTCTGCCATGCGACCCCCAATGCGTCTTCAGCTTGTCATCGCAGCACCCGAGTTCGGGCATGGCGATACCGAATCCCCGGGGGGCAGCCCGGACGTTGTTTGGAGGTAAGCCTCTAGCAGGCACTAAAGTCAACGATGAACAGAATTACTCACAAACGAAACGAAAACGACTCGAAGGAAAGTGGTTCCGGCAGAACACGGGACGGACGATGAAATGGCATCGGTTTACGGTGAACCGAAAAGGCAAATCTGTGCATATCTTTCGTTAAAATTCAATTAAATCATAGGCATATGGCGATTCGACAGGTCGGGCGGTTCTGTCTTCAAAGTTTCTTCATGATCGGTAATAATCGACAGCAGAGCCCAAAGCGCAAGCAGGGCAGATGCTTCGCGGGTTCTCGAGACTGGGTTTCTACGGGTCGGTCCAGACAAATTGTCTGGAGGGAGGTCGCATGGTTCGTTTTGAACGAAGTAATGCTGCGCGCTTTTTCTGGCGTGATCGCAAACAGCACAAGAAATCCTGTCTAAAATTAGTCAAATTAATACTCGTTAGTTTCGCTTGCCTCCCTTCCGTCGCAACGGCGAAGGAGCGCGAACCGGAGCCAATCGAGCGACCCGGCGAATGTCCGATCGATGCGCCTGTGCGGGTTGCGAACCTTGATTCCCTGCGGCAGTTCGAAGGCCTCATCGGGCACTGCCCGGAAGCCTCCATCATCGAATCGCCAGCCCACCGCGCCAACCGCGCTGCTCCGGTACCGGTCGACTGGAACTACGACGACCCTGGCACGATGCTGGACCGCGAAGGGCAGATGCTGCTGACCAATGGCAAGCCATTGCGGGAAAAGAACAAGAGCGCATCGGGCCAGCCACGCTCGGAACCGCGCACCCGCACTGTGATGCGTCCCGATGGCGGCGTCGTTGCAATCGTGCCGGCAGCAGGTTCGTTCGTCGAGCCGGTCGTTCAGCCTGGCGAGGCCGCCCTCCTTGACACAGATGGCGATGGAGAAGCCGAAGCTATCCTTGCGTTGCGTCCGCAAAGCTACACCACGCCATTCGACGAGAAGATCGCGCTGGCGGCCCGCCGCCATGGCGTCGATCCGTTGCTGCTGCATGCTGTCATCACGCAGGAATCGCGCTATCGGCCCCGGGCTGTCAGTCATGCCGGGGCGCGCGGGCTGATGCAGGTCATGCCGGGGACGGGGCGCATGCTGGGTGTCGCCAATGCCGATCACCTGTTCGACCCCGATAGCAATATCGATGCCGGAGCGAAGCTGCTGCGGCAGTTGTGGCAGCGGATGGATGGCAACGTCGATCTGGTGCTGGCGGCTTACAACGCAGGGGAGGGTGCGGTCCGCAAGCACGGTATGCGTGTCCCGCCCTATCGCGAAACGCGCGACTACGTCGTGAAGGTCAAGGCGATCTATTCCAAGCTCGCCGGTGAAAGCGGCCTGGCGGTGAATTTCTGATGGACCTCGCCGCCACCATCAATCGCGCTGCACGCATGCTGCCGGGCGCACAGATGGTGGTCATCCTGGGGCTCATCGCGATCTTCGCCATGTTCATCCTGCCGGTGCCGCCGGCGATGCTTGACGTGTTCATCGCGATAAACCTCACCGCCGGCGCGCTGCTACTCGTCGCGGTCATCGGGGTGCGGCAACCGCTCGATTTCTCGACCTTCCCCTCGATCCTGCTGTTTACCACCGTCGCCCGGCTTGCGATCAGCGTCGCCACGACCCGCATGATCCTGACCGAGATGGACGGGGGGCGGATCATCCGCGAATTCGGCGAGACGGCCGCGGCTGGCAACATCGTGGTCGGACTGGTGGTCTTCCTGATCATCACCGTCGTCCAGTTCATCGTCATCTCCAAGGGGTCGGAACGGGTTGCGGAAGTGTCGGCCCGTTTCAGCCTCGATGCCATGCCGGGCAAGCAGCTCTCGATCGACAGCGATCTCCGCTCCGGCCTGCTGACCAAGGACGAGGCGCGGGCCAAGCGCAATCTGATCGAGCAGGAGAGCAAGCTCTACGGCAGCCTCGACGGGGCCATGAAGTTCGTGAAGGGCGACGCGATCGCCTCTGTGGTAATCGTCGTCATCAACCTGCTCGGCGGGCTGGCCGTTGGGACGATGTGGCACGGGCTGTCGCTAGCCGAGGCGGCGAGCGTGTTCTCGATCCTCACCATCGGCGATGGACTGGTGGCGCAGATACCCGCCTTCCTGTGCGCGCTGGCTGCAGGCCTTCTCGTCACGCGCAGCAACGATCCCGAGGTCAATCCCGATCTCGCACCAGCCATCTTCGCCGAAGTGGGCAACAAGCCGGGTACGCTGATAACTGGCGGGGTGATCGCGCTGGTGCTCGGCCTGATCCCCGGCTTCCCGCTTGCCGTGTTCCTTGCCCTGGGCCTGGGGCTGGTGGCGGCAGGGGTCTGGCGGCACCCTGTCACCGGTCCCTTGGTGCGGCGGAAGCTTGCGGGCGGCGATGTGTCAGCGCGCCCGGCTCCCGAAGAAATCTTTCTCGAGGCGAGAGCTGCGCCGCGTATCGATCCGCTGGTGCTTTATATTGCGCCCGGCGCGATGACCGCCGGCGAGATGGAACGTCTTGCCGCATCGGTCGATGCCGCGAGGGTCGCCGTGCACGACGCCTCTGGCGTTGCGTTGCCAGCGCTGCGGATCCAGCACTTCGCGGCGGAGCGAGCTGCGGGTAGCTGGGAACTCGTCGCTTTCGACGCCCCGCTCGGTGCGTCGCACGAGCTTCCAGAAGATCTGCACGACCGCCTGCCGGCTTTCGTGGGCGAATTGCTGCGCCGCAACCTGTCGATCTTCCTCGGCCTGCAGGAGGCAACCGCGCTGTTAGACTGGCTGGGCGAGACCCATCCCGAAGTCGTCAAGGAAGCAGTCCGTTCCGTCTCCATGCAGACGATTGTCGATGTGCTGCGGATGCTGGCCGACGAGCAGGTCAGCCTTCGCAATTTGCGCGACGCCGTCGAAGCCATCGGCACGGCCGGGCAGGTGGAGCGCGATGCGGGGCCGATTGCGGAGCGTGTGCGTGTAGCTCTGCGCCGCAATATCGTCGCGCCGCTGTGCGTCGACGGCCGACTTCCCGTCATGATGATCGGTCCCCGGGCCGAAGACACCATTCGCGCCACCATGACAGCGATCGATGGACAGGCGCGGCTGGCGATCGATCCGCTGCAGATGCGCCATCTCGTTAGGCTGATCGGCCAGGAAGTGCGCGAAGGCGGAGCCCGCGCCGTGCTTACCGCGCAGGATCTTCGGCGTCCGTTGCGGCTCGTGTGCGCCGCCGACCTGTTCGATGTGCCCGTGATCAGCTTCAACGAACTCAACCCCGCCGTCCCGCTCGACGTGGTGCGGCAGCTCGACATCGCTCCGGATCTGGTCCCCCACCGGTCTGCGGCCAGCGACGACGATTTTCTGGAGGCAGCAGAGTGATCCCCCTGACCCGGCTTGTCCGTTTTCCCGAGGCCACGCATATCGCCGTGGCATCCTTGTTCGCCAGTCTCATGCTCGCTCCCGCAGCGGCGACAGCGTCTGAGCCACCGTTTACCGCGAAGCCGGTGTCAATCAGCGCGCGCGGGCAGGACGTGCGCGATTTCGTCGCCGACCTGTTCAGCGAGGCCGGCCTACGCGCCAAGGTGAGCACGCAGGTGAAAGGCAAGGTGCAGGGCATCTTCCGCGGCCCGCCCGAACAGATCTGGGGCACGATCTCGCGGGCCTACGGTCTGGTCGCCTACTGGGATGGCGGCGTGGTGCGGATCTACAGCAATGACGAAGTTGCCAGCCGTTCCATCCAGACGTCCGCCGCAAGCGAACTCGTCGCTCAGGCCGAGCGGCTGAACATGACCGGCGACGTCAACCGCGCCCGTGCCGGGAACGGGCTGGTTATGGCGACCGGCGTGCCCGCCTTCCTCGACCGGCTGGAAGGCATGGCAGGCAAGCTGCAGGCTCCAGCGCGCGTTGCTGCCGCCGAGGCCGCGCCGGTGATCCAGCCGGTCCCGCAAAAGGCTTTGGCTCATTCGGCCATCGCGTCCCCGCTCGTACGTGCTCCCCTTGCCCGGGCCAGCGTGCGGTCCGAGGTGATCCGCAACGCCGGGCGGCGCAGCCCCTTCGAAGTTCGCATCTTCTACCTCAAGTATCGTGATGCCGCCGACCGGGAGGTCCGCTCCTCCGACCGGCTGACCGTGATCCCTGGCGTCGCCACATTGCTGACGGAGCAGATGGGGGACGGACGCCAGGTCGGCCTCGTCACTTCGGGCGCGAGCAACGAGTATTCCATCAGCGGCCTCAACGGCCTGCGCGATCGCCGCGCCTCGGACCGCGACTTCTCTCGCGACGAGGACGAGGACGGCGGCAGCAGCGGCCCCGATCTCGACGGCCCCCGCATTTCCGCCGATCCGACCGTCAATGCGGTGATCGTGCGCGACCGCCCGGAAACGATGCAGGTCTACGAACAGTTGATCGCCAACCTCGATATTGAGCCGCTGATGGTCGAGACGCAGGTCACGATCCTCGAACTCAATGTCTCGCGGCTGCAGGAGCTCGGCCTCGACTTCGGCTTCGGGCTGGAAAGCCTCGCGATGCTGTTCGGCGGGGGTCCCAACCTCGGTCCGGGCGGCATCACCGGCGGGTATCTGAGCGGCGACGGCGACATTTTCCTCGCCCGCATCAAGGCGCTCGAAGGGCGCGGCGCCCTGCGCGTCGTGACCCGGCCCGTGCTGTCGACCGCCAACAACCAGGTCGCCACATTCGATATCACCACCCAGCAGGTCGTGAAGCTGGAAGGGGAGCGCGAGGTTGACGCCTTTTCCGTGAATTATGGCCTCGCCATGCGTATCCGGCCCTCCGCGATCGAGGATGGCGGCGACATGCGTATCCGCTTGCAGCTGGAGATCAGCGATACGCAGCTGAACGGGCTGGTCGTCGATGGCGTGCCGACGGCGGCGGGGCCGCGAATCGCGACGCAGACGGTCGTGCGCCACGGCGAGAGCGTGCTGCTGGCAGGAATGACCAGCACACGTAGCTTTGACAGCAAGAGCAAGACGCCGCTGCTCGGTGATATCCCCGTCCTTGGCCAGGCGTTCCGCAAGCGGCGCAAGGGTGAAGACCATGTCGAGCGTCTGTTCCTGTTGACGCCGCGCATCAGCAACCTCGGCTCGCCGACATTCGCGTCGAACCAGGTCGAGCCGCTGACGATCGAGCAGCTGCGCGGCGACGCACCCATCCGGCGGAGAACGCGATGAATGCCCTCACCCAGATGCCAGCAGAAACGGCAGCGCGCGAGTTGCCGCTAACCCTGCGCGTCCTGTCGGGCCGCTCGCAGGGTGCTGAGCATCGGCTCCCGGAGGGACGGCGGCTGGCGATCGGGCACAGTTTCGAAAACGATATCGTGCTGCGCGACCGCTCGACCAGGGGGTGCGCGCTGTGGCTGGTAACGGCATCGGCGCGACCCACGCTTCGCGTGCAGGCCGGTTCGGTGCAGGTGCTCGGACGTGACATCGGTGTCGGCGAGGAGATCCGGCTGGAGCCTTATCTGCCCGTCAGGATCGGCGATTTGTATTTTGCAGTGGGTGCCGACGACGAAACGCGCTGGTCCGAGGCGGGGCAGACTATTGCCGAAGAGCAGAGCGAGGCAGCCTTGCCTGCGGAAGTCGCCGAATGTCCGCCGACCGATCTTGCCGAGCGTATCGAATTGCGCTCTCGCCCTGCGCGCGCGCGCGTGTCGCGTTCGAAGATAGGCCCGCGGATGATGGCGCTGGGTGGAGCCGCCCTGCTGTGCATCGCGGCCGGCTCGCATTTCGGCGCGCGGCTGACGGGCGAGTACAGCCAGTCTCCGCAGACTGTCCGCAGCGACCTGGCGGCAGCCGGTTTCGCCGGACTTTCGGTGGAGCAGAGCGAAAGCGGGCAGGTCGCAATTGCCGGCTATCTGCGGGACGAGGCGCAACTCGGCCGCCTGCGCCGCTGGGCCGGAGCGAACCATCCCGCAGCGCTGGTCAAGGTCGAAACTGCGAGCGCTGCCGCGGCGGCTGCCAGCGAGTTGTTGACGGCGCAGAATGTCGAGGGCGACGTACGCGTGACCGGCAACGATTCGCTGGAGATCGAGGCTGCCTTCCTCCCTCGCGACCGGCAGACGGAACTGACAGGCCTGCTGCGCCGCGATCTCCCGGGTCTGGGTGCAATACGCTTCACCCAGCGTCCGGGCGCAGGCGAGGCGGATCTGGCCTATTTCTTCAACGCGCCAGGATACGGCGCGGCGAGCTTCGTGGCCGGCGATCCCGGCTACATCGTGACCGAGGACGGAACCCGCTGGTTCGCCGGGGCGGCTTTGCCCACCGGCCACCGGATCGTGGAGATCGGGGAAGGCAGTTTGACGGTGGAGCGTGACGGCCTGCGCGATATTCTGGTGATGTGAACTTCGTGAAATACCCGCGAATTTCTGCGGGAAACGAGTTTTGAGAAGGAGAATGGCAATGTCGAATATCACGGGACGCATGCTGGCCGACTTGTCCAGCACCACCTCGTTCCAGCCTGCCGGCCGCAGCCGGAACTGGTTCGAAGCCTTTGCCAGTTCGTGGGGCTCGGCGCTCGACAACCAGGCTGCCAAGATCGAATCGCAGGCGAGCGTAATCAGCAGTGAGAACGGATCGGATTCGCCCTCGGAGATTACCAAGCTCACCGCCGAATCCATGCGAATGAGCTTCATGGCGCAATCGAGCCACACCTCGCTCGACAGCGTGTCCAAGGCGCTCGAAACCATGGCACGGAAGAGCTGAGATGGCCGACGCATCGCTGCTCGGCGGCGCGATCTCCGCCATGACCGGTTCGCAGATCAACACGCGGTTCGTCGAACTCGGTCCTGCGGGATCGGGCGGGGCGGGAGCGAGCGAGGCGCAGGCGAACCGTTTTGCCCTCTCGCTCGATCGGGCCTCCGCGCCCGGCGGGATCGCCCACGGCGGGTTGCCGGCGCCGGTCGGCAAACTGCTCGTCGCGCTCGACGGAATCGACACGCAGGCTCGCTCGGTGGCGGATTACGCCCGCACTGCCGAGGCCAGCAATGGCGAGCTTACGCCCGGCGAGATCGTGCAGCTGACGATGAAGTGCCAGGAATTCATGTTCCAGTGCCAGCTCACCTCGAACATCGCCAACCGCAGCGCCGATGGCGTGCAGCAATTGTTCCGCCAGCAGGGCTGATGCGGGAAAGGACCGATCCGATGATGCAAGGACGCAGCCTCCTCTCGCGTGGCCTGCTCGCATTATGTGCCGCCGCCGCGCTTGCGGGATGCAGCGGTCAAGAATTGTATCGCGACATCAATGAGGGCGAAGCGAACGACATGATCGCTGCGCTCCACCGGGCGGGGATCGACGCAGCGAAAGTCGCTGGCGAAAAAGGCGCATTTTCCGTCGAAGTCGGAACGGGCGATTTCTCCCGCGCGGTCGATGTCCTGCGCGACAACGGATTGCCGCGCGAACGCTACGAATCGCTTGGCACGGTGTTCAAGAAGGAAGGCTTTACCTCGTCCTCGCTCGCCGAGCGGGCACGGCTCGTCTACGGTCTCAGCCAGGAACTTTCCAACACGATCAGCCAGTTCGACGGCGTGGTCGAGGCGCGGGTCCATCTCGCCATGCCGGAAGCCGATGCCCTTTCCGGCGTCGCCAATCCGCCGTCCGCATCCGTATTTGTCAAATATCGCGAAGGTTTCGATTTGCGTAGCCAGACGGCAGCGATCAAGGCGCTCGTGACGAACAGCATCGAGGGCCTTGAATACGACAAGGTCAGTATCGCCATGACGGAGGCAAAGCCCGCTCCGGCGGCGCCTGATGCAACGCTGGTCGATCGGTTCGCCGATGTGCTGTTTATCGTGGCGAGCCTGCTCGGTGTCGCGCTGCTGACCGTCGGCGGGTGGCGGTTCTGGGCCGGGCGCAGGAATGCGAACCGGGCGACTGGCCGGCCATCGTCCAGTTCGACCGCCGTCGGACGTATCGATCCCTCCCGTGGCTGACGCAGGCAGCTCAGACGGGCGCGCGGCGCGTTTCGGGGCGCGGATGCGCGGCGAAATCGTGCCCGGCTTCGCAGATGTTGTCCGCCCGCCTGCCTGGCAAACGTGCAGCGGCGAATTGCGGGTTCAACTCGCGCGGGTCCTGGCGCTGCTCGCCGCGCGCAAAGCAATCGATGCGGAGCTTCACGGACCCAGCCTTGCGCGGCTCGCCGCCTGTGTCGGTGAAGACGCGTTCGACAGGGTCTGCGACGCGCAGATCGACGAGCTTGCGTTGCCCGACGTGCCCGCGTCCCTCCCGCTACCGGCCGAATTGGCAGCTCGCGGCGAGATCTTGCTGGCGGCTGCGGCCAGGTCTGCCAAGTTGGCACCGCTCGCGGCCATCGCACACGACATATGCATGCAATCTGCCAATCGCGAGTTTGCCGCATGAAGGTCACGATGCTTGCCGGCGACAAGGTGCTACAATTGCAGTCTGCACGCATCCCGGCGCAATCGGCACGCCGGTTCCGTGACGCGGCGGAACTGTTTGAGGAAGCGCAAGCGCTGCAGCGCGGCTCTGCCGAGCTTTCCCGGCGCGCACGCGAGGAAGGCTACGAGGCCGGCCGAGCCGAAGCGCTGGCAGAGATGCGCGAGGCTTTGGCGCTGGCTACAGATTCGCTGCGGCGGGACATGGCGGAAGAAGACCGGCGGCGGGAGCGGCAGGCGGTGGAGGCCGCCATGCAGGCAGTCGAACTGCTGATCGGCCGGCGCGAGGATGCCGAGATTGCAACCGGCCTCGTCCGGCAGGCGCTGGTCCGGGCCGGGGCCAGCGAGGTGGAAGTGATAGTCTCCCCCGACGTGGCGGAGCAGGTTGCCCGCAGTCTCGAAGGGAAAGATTCGGTGAGCGTAGTAGCCGACGCCGCGCTCGCTCCGATGCAGTGCCGGATCGTGGTGGGCGATGGCCGGATCATCGCCGATCTCGACACTCAGCTTGCGGCGCTCCGCCGACGCTGGGGCCTTGCGGATACTCGGAATGGCTGAAGTCGCACTTCTGGCTGACGGGCTTCGCGCACCCCTGTTCGAGCGGCGCGGGAGGCTGGTCGGCGCGGTTGGGACCACACTGCGGGTGCGCGGCGCGCGCGGCAGGATCGGCGACGTCGTCGATATTGTCCCGTCCGACGACAGCGAGCCGCTGGGTGCCGAAGTGGTCGGCTTCGACGGCGACGACATGATCCTGACGCCGATGGGAGAGCTTCGCGGCATCGCGGTCGATGCCGAAGTCGTGCTGCGCGACAGGGCGGATCGCGTGCCCGCAAACGACAGCCTGTTCGGGCGGGTGCTCGACGCGCATGGGTTTCCGATCGACGGCAAGGGGCCGGTCGATGCGCTGCCCGACCGCCCGCTCAGCGCCGCCAGCCCTTCGCCGATGGAGCGCCGCCCGATCGATCGCCCGATCGCAAGCGGGGTGCGCGCGATCGACGGTTTGCTGACGCTGGGCGAGGGCCAGCGGATGGGTATTTTTGCCGCCGCCGGAGCGGGAAAATCAACCTTGCTGGCGATGCTCGCGCGGCATACACAGGCGGATGCGATCGTCATCGGCCTGATCGGCGAACGCGGCCGCGAGGTGCGCGAGTTCGTCAGCGATGCGCTGGGTGAAGAAGGCCTCGCCCGTTCCGTCGTGGTGGTCGCGACTTCGGACCGGCCGGCGATGGAGCGGGTGCGCGCTGCCCGGGCCGCAACCGCCATTGCCGAAGGGTTTCGCGCGCAGGGCAGGAATGTCCTGCTGCTGATGGACAGCGTCACTCGCTTCGCCCGCGCTCTGCGCGAAATCGGCCTCGCAGCAGGCGAGCCCGCCGTGCGGCGCGGCCTGCCGCCATCGGTCTTCGCCGAACTTCCGCGCCTGTTCGAACGCGCCGGCAACGATGCGAACGGCACGATCACCGCGCTCTACACCGTGCTCACCGAGGGCGAGGAGGAGGATCCCGTTGGCGAAGAGGTGCGCTCATTGCTAGATGGGCATATCCACCTGTCCCGCGCGCTGGCCGCGCGTGGGCACTATCCCGCGATCGATATACCGGCCAGCCAGTCGCGTCTGTTCCGCAAGCTCGCCGGGTCCGGCCAGGTCTCGGCGGCAGAGGCGGTGCGCGCTATGCTGGCGAAACTGTCCGACATCGAACTGCTGCTGCAGATGGGTGAATACCAACCAGGGCATGATTTGCTCGCCGACGCAGCGCTGGAGCAACGCGACGCCATCCACGCCCTGCTGCGCCAGACGCCGGATGAGGCGAGCGATGCCACGACCACGGTCGCGCGGCTTCGCGCCATCGGGGAAACCATCCTGTGACGCGGCAGCAGGATCAGATGCGACGAATCGCGAATGTGCGGGAACGCCGGGCGGAGCGTGAAAGGTGCGCCGCGCACCAGCGGCTCGATCATGTAGCGGCGCAGCGCCGTAACTTCGAGCGGGAGGCTGCGGAAGCCAGACATGGGGCGGAAGATGCAGAGTGCAGCTTCTTCGACGATCCATCCGACCCGCAGGCATTGTTATGGCGTCAGATTTCGCGCGACAGGCTTAGCGGCGCATTGCAGCGGCGCAGTGAATCGGTGCAGCAGGAACGCCGGGCGCAGGATCAGTACGACCATGCGCGGCATTTGCACGAACGCGAGCGCGAACGCGGCAAGATCGTGAACCGGCAGGCCGCTCACCTCAGACGCCGCGCTGATCATGCGTTGGAGTGCAAGGAGGAAGAGGCATGAGCGAGGTGACTTCAGCCGGGCGGGCCGCTCCGTCGTCGAAGCCGAACGATCCGCCCGCGCCATCGCCCCGGCAACACCCGCCACGCCGCGCCGCCGAACAACGCGCGCTGGGCGAGAGGTTTGCCGAACGGCTCGAGCGGGAGAGCGGACGGGGGAGCTTCGAAACTACGATGCGCGATGCGGCATTCCGCCAGCAGCGCGAGGAAGCGAGCCGGGACCGGGGCGATGGCGAGCGGGAGCGCGGGGAAGGCGCACCGGGCGGCGCCCTGCTCGCCTTGCAACAGGCGGAGGCTGCAACCGGACAGCAAGTTTCGGCGGAGCGGTACGGTCAGCTCGATCGCGCGACGATCGATCGTATCGCGGCGCAGATCGCCGAAGCGCGCCCGGGCAGCGCCGGCGCGGAGGCGCAGGTGCATTTCGCCGCCGGGTCTACGGCGCAAATGGCGCATCTGCGGATGGGCGCCGACGGCAGCATCGCCATTCGCGTCAGCGGTCTCGATCCCCGGCTGACGGCCTTGCAGCAAGGCCAGGTGCGCTTCGCCCTCGTCGATGCGCTGCGGCGACGCGATTTCCGTGTCGACGAGCTGCGGTTTGAAGAGGCGAAGTCTCAGCGGGGCCGGGACGACGCGATGTCGCGCGTCGTCTGATCGATCTGGCCCAAAGCCGTATCGACCGAATGCAGTGTCTGCGCTTGCGCCGGTTCGCGCGCAGCGATGGCGCGAGCGATGGCATCTAGCGATGCCGCCTCGGGCCGCGCAGCGAAGAGCGAGGCGCTCTCCTGCGCGAAGTCGGAAAGCGAACGGGCGAGTCGGCCTTCGTCGACGGGACGCCCGCCGAGGTCTCCGGAAAGTGTGCCGGCCAGCGCGCGAATCTCGTAGATGTCCTCCGCTTCCGGCTGGTGGCGGCCGCGTCCGCCTTCGCGCTCGTCGAACAGGCGGAACTCGCGCGTCATGCGCTCGGCAATCCGGCCGGCGAGTGATCGCATCGAACCACCGGCAGGCGAACCGGACCGGCTGCTGGACCCGCGAACGGCGCCGATTGCGCCGATACCAGATGACCGGACCGGCCCTACCAAGGCGATACTCCAGCCCGAATCACCGACCGGCCCTGGCAGAGCGTCGCATCGATTCCAGCGCCTGCTCGGTTACGACGAAGCCGCCTTCCTGCATGGCCGGGGTGGGCCAGCTGCCCGCCAGCACGTTGCGAGTTACCTCCGTTGCGGAGGGTGGAGGCCAGCTCGGCGCGTTGGCACGCAGTTGTTCGAGCAAGCGCTGCCGAATCGTCTCGTCGCCGCCTTCCTTTGCCGGCGAAACAAGGAGTGCTGCGGGCAGGGTGCCCTTGTTCGCGACCTGCCAGGGATTGGCCCCGGCGCGCATCAGAATCTCCGCCGACCTGTAGTCGGCAAAGGTCAGGGCGGCCTCCAGCGGTGTCCCGCCGACGGCGTCGGCGCGGTTCACGTCGGCGCCGCCGCGAATGAGCAACTCGACGGCATCGCTGCGCTCGAAATACAGTACCTCACGCAAAGGCGTGGAGGTGTCCGGCGTATGGGCGTCGGCATTGGCCCCGGCCTGTAACAGCATGGTTGCCATCAGTGGGTCGTCCGCCAGCGCGGCGAGCGTCAGCGGCAGACCTGCCGGCGTCCCGTCCGGATCGGCGCCCAGTTCCAGCAGGGCGCCGACCATCCGCGCATCGCAGCGAGCGACGGCGAAGACCAGCAGGTCACCCGCATTGCCGTTGGCCGGTCGCTCCCCCTCGGCAAGGCGGCGATGGGTGGAGAGCAGTTTCGGATCGCTGCGAACCATTGCTTCGACAGCCTCGATGTCTCCCGCAGCGACGGCATCGAAAATGCGCCTGCCAGCCTCGCCGTTGGTCAGGCGCGGCCGGACAGCCTCTGCCACCGGCAGCACGGGCTGGGAACGTTCGAAACAGGACGATCCGCCATTCACGCTTGTGCAACTCCCGATTGCAGGGGCGAGAGCCAGGACCATTCCCAAGGCTGCAAGGCGTCTCATGTTCGGCAACACATAGAAGCCGAAGCCGGCGAGGCCAAGCCGCCGCAGCTCATCGAGGGCAAGCGAGCTGTCGTCGCCTTAGCGCAGGCTGGAGATGACATAATCCATCATGTGCCGGTTGACCGCGTGGTCCTGCCACCAGCCCATGCCTTCGGGCCTGACCGGATCGAGTGCAATCCGGGTGCCAACGGCTTCGGGCAGATCGGTGACAATCGCGCCCGGAATTCCGCCGAGCAAACCGCCGATCACCCTGTCGCCGCCGTCCTGCAGGGCCGACAAGATTTCGCCCCGGACGTAGAAGGCGCTGATATCGGGGATATCCACTGTGCCGTCGCGCGCCGCGATGGCACGTGCATCGGAAAGCGTCGTGTCGGAAAGTCCGGCGGCATTGAAGGTCGTCGCATCGAGCTCCGCCGCGAGCGCGGCTGCCGATGCCAGTCCGCCACCCAGCGAATGCCCGGTGATGGTCACGCGCGACCCCTCCGGCACAATCAGCCGCCGTCCGATCTCCAGCGCCCGGTTATAGTGATCGGTACGAATACCGACGCCCTGACCCAGATTGCTGCGCCAGTCGCTGGCGCTCTGCGATCCGCGGAAGGCGACGGTAAAACTGGTCTGGCCCGCTATCTCGCGCGCGTAGACCTCCGCGCGGAACTCGGATGTCGGCGAGCTCAGCATTTCGGGCGTCAGGCCGACTTCGGCGAGTTGCGCTGCAGACGCGATGCTCCATCCGGCAGGCGGCGCGGCGCCCGGCGTATAAACCGCGTGCGCCATCGCGGCGAGTTCCCGCGTCGACGGGGCGGGCGGAATTGCTGCCGTGGTCGCAGGAGCGAAAGGTGCGACTGCCGATGCTATCGCGCCGGTGACGGCCGTTTGCAGCAGCCGCGCTTGCCCGACCGGATCGGGCGCCCGGCTGGCGAGGGCCTGCCGCGCTGCCGCGATGCGCGAATCGCTCGCCGCAGCGATTGCGGACGACGTGCGCGCGAAATGCGAACCGGAGCGTGCCGGGTCGATGGAGTTCATGCGCGAAACTTCCATTGTCCGCCTTTCATGGACTTTCACGAGTCGGATGCTGACGTGCATCATCCCACGACAGGCGGGCGATTGTCGCTATACGTTTCGTATAGGGGAAGCCCTTTGCGGACCGCCTTCAGAAACGCGCGTAGATATCGGCCAGCACCTGTTCGCCCAGTCGCAGTGCGCGCAGGCGGGGAAAGTCGCTTTCCCCGGCGCAGGCGCCCAGCCGCTCCAGTCCTTCGGGCCGTACCTCGGCATCGCTGCCTGTGAAAGCGATCAGCCGCTCGCCCGCAGCACGGCGGCGAGAGCGTGCGGGGATCGAGATCGTGTCGGTCCGCGGATCGTAGAACAGGTTCGCGCTTTCGAAGCTGCAACCGCCCTCGGTCACGCCCTTGGCGTCGATCCGCCCGCGAGAGTCGATCCGCACGATCAGCGCCGCGACGGCGGTATCGAGCATGATCGGCAGCACCCGTCTGTAAAGACCGGGATTGTCGCTGGCGGTCGGAAAGGCAGCCTCGCTGGAGAGGAACAGGCGATAGCCCTCGCTGTCGAGCCAGGCCGGGCCGCCCGTCGCACCGCGCAATTCTTCTTCGCGCGCGCGATAGGCCGCCAGCACGCATGCCGACACTGCCTCGTCATCGGCAAGGTCGAGGCAGGCATCGCGGCTGGCCAGCCAGGCGTTGCGCCTTCCGGCATAGCCGCGCGAATTGGCTGCCGCGCCTTCCAGCCGAATTACGGCACCGAGCAAGGCTGCTGTATCGCTCCCCGGAACCTGGCAGGCGACGGCAAGCGCCCCGGTCGGGCCACTGGCGCATGGGTCGTTCGCCCTGTCCAGCGCAAGGCCGGTTTCGGCAAGGGCGCGCGCCTCGGTCGGGAACAGCATGATCGCGCGGCGCGGGGAGCGCAGGACGACGGGGCCGACAAGCTGGGCCGCGGGCAGGTAGGGCAAGTGATCGAGCGAGAGTTCGGTCTGGTCGATGGTCGCGCCGTTGAGCTTCATCTGCGGCCAGTAGAAGGCGAAAAAGCTTGCTCGCCGCAGGTTCGCGCCTGACAGCGACATGCCCTCGCGCTCGGTCGGGCAGCCGTTGACCGGGTCGGTGCCGCATTCGATCCGGAAGCCCGTGAGGTCGGCCCCCGACAGGTCGAGATTGCGGACCGAGCCTTCCCAGCCGCCGTCGATCTGGCCATTGGTCCACCGCGCCTGACGCGCATCGACCTCGGCCAGCTTGCTGTCGCGCAGCAGGACGAACGGCATCACCGTGCCCGCCATTCTCGCCCCAGTCAGATCGCTGTCCACGAAGCCGATCCCGCTCCCGGAAAAGCCGGTCCAGTCGGTCTGGCTGAAATCCGTGCCGAAGAAACACATGTCGTAGAGCTGCGCATCGCGGACCTTCTGGCCGACGAAGCTTCCGCCCGAGACGAAGATCGTACCCGCGCGCGTCCGCTTCCGCAGCCGCTCCAGCTGGCTGATCTTCTTGAGGTCGGACGCGTCGATGGTGAAGCCGGGTTCCTCGGCGCCGATCTCCGGCGCGCTGACGAGACAGGAGGTTTCGGGGAGTTCGACCGGCTCGAACAGGTCGCGACCGATCGGGCGCTCCCCGGTGACGACGATCGTGCCGGCATCACGGGCGAAGTCGTCGCCCAGGATACCGTCCTCGCGTTGCTGTGCGGCAGCGGGCGAAGCTCCGGCGAGCGACAGAGCACCCATGAGTGTGGCCAGCCCTGACCGGACGCTAATCATGAGAGGGGGCTTCATTGGCAATCCTTTGCGACTCCGGCCTGCGAGGCTGCGGATTATCGCGAGGATTGCAAGGCTTAGGTTGCAAGCGTGCGGCAGAGGCGCGCATTCGCGATGCTTCGGCAGCGCCTATACGATTTGCAGACCTCGCCTCTGCATTCTGCCGATACGCCGAGCGCCCACGATTTGCCACAAAGGCTGCGAGGCGGATGAGCCGCCCTGACAATATCCATGTTCGAAGGAGGTAAGGTCATGAACGTTTTCGGTATTGCTCGGTCGTTGGTTAACCCCGTCAATCTGGCGTCTCTGGCAATGGGCCCGGCCGGATGGGCCAATCTGGCCATGCGGACCATCGGATCGCAAATCGCAATGAACGCCCTCCAGCAAATCGGCCAGCGAATGGGTCTCCCGCAGCCGATGATCGATCTGGCGCAGGCGTCCTTTGCCAATCAGATGGGGATGCCGGGGCTGGCCCGTCAAAACGTTCGCGAGGCCGTCAGCGCTTTCGCGAGCGAATCGAACCTCTCGCTCCGTGACCAGGCAAGCCTCGAACGGGCGGCCAACGACGATCTTAACAACCTTATCTTCAAGCTCGGCGAAGCGATGACCGAAGGCAAGGAGCGCGCGAAGAGCGCCGGCAGCAAGGGCAAGGGCAGCTGGCTGCAGAAGATCGCCGACGCCATGGCAAGGGCGCTGGATTCCAAGATACAGGATATGGATACCATGGCGCGCGCCCTCGACAAGCAAGGCAAAAACCGCTCGATCAAGGCATCTACAGACCTTCAGGTCGCCGGACAGGAATTCTCTTACCTGATGCAGTCGACCAGTACGGTGATCAAAACGATCGGCGAGGGTCTGTCCACGATGGCTCGCAAACAATAACAGTTGCTTCAAAGTTGAAAGATACACGGGGGCGGCCTATGCTGCCCCCGTCGCCTTCGCAGCCAATTACAGGTGCTATATGAAACACCGCTACTTCCTGGCTGCCGTCTGTGGACCGGTCGCATTGATGGCGGTTCCAGCATTGGCTCAGGACTTCTTCGGCCACATCATCTCAGGTGCGACCGGGAACGATCCCATCGGAACTGCGCTGCGGGATTCAAATTCCGTCCCCGATGTGGTCCTGAATGAAACCCCGGGACCTGCCGCCAGTGGCGCGCCGTCACTCGATTATCGTCGCGACAAGCGCCGAACGCGCCAGAACCTGGCAGAATTCGTCGAGCGGACGGCAGCGACAGACAAGGCCGCCGCGAGGGAGCTCGAAAAACTGTTTGCCTTTCAACCCAATATTATGGACGAGATCGGCGGCGTGATGCAGTCCTACGGGCTCGATCCCGCCAACGTCGCAGACGCCTACGCTCTATGGTGGATGTCGGCATGGCTGGTCGCCAACCAGCGTCAGGATACGCCGACCAAATCGACTTTTGCGGCGGTGCGCGATCAGGCGCGCAA
The DNA here is from genome assembly GCF_054482795.1 of Altererythrobacter sp. CAU 1778. Lineage (NCBI taxonomy): Bacteria > Pseudomonadati > Pseudomonadota > Alphaproteobacteria > Sphingomonadales > Erythrobacteraceae > Altererythrobacter > Altererythrobacter sp. CAU 1778. Next base: position 162,586 of record NZ_JBTLRP010000001.1, read on the forward strand.
TGCCTTTGCCGCCACCCCCGGCTTTGCCGAGGTGGACGATGCCGGGAAACAGAAATATGCCGAGGCTCTGATGTTGCAGGCGGCCTTGCTGAACACTGCGCTCGAACAATCGGCGAACCAGCCGGAGATGCTCGCCCAGCTGGCGCAGGCAGCGAAACAGGGCGCGCTCGCCAGCGGGCTCGATCTCAACACGATGGTCCTGACCGAAAACGGCTTCGTCCCGCGCGAAGGTGCCGATGCGTCGGATGAGCGCAATGTCAGCCTTGCGACCGAACAGACCGATGGAGCGGCAACGTATCTAGGCCTGGCAGTCGTCGCCGGAGCAGGCATCGCGGTGGCATTTTTTGTCGGTCGGAGTTTCGGAAAAACGGGCTGATGCGCGCAATACTCGCTATCGTTGCGCTGCATCTTTTGCTCGCTACTCCTGCACACGGCCAGGACATGGATGGCGCATTTATTTCATCCGGTATCGCCAATGCTAACATCGAAGCTGCCACGCAGAGTGTCGAGGAAATCGTCGCAGACCCTTCTGCCGTCGACGCGACTGAGCAAGTTGCCGACCTCGATTTCAGCTACGACCGGCGGCGTACATCGCGCAATCTGTCAGGGTTCGTCGAGCGGACGCGGGAGAGGGATACCGCTGCCGCCGACGACCTCCAGCGGCTTTTTTCCACCCAGCCGGACATTGTGGCCCAGATGGGCGGGGTCATGCGCCAGTGCTGATGGCTTTGGCTTCGATCATTGGCGATAAACTGAACGCCAAGGCAAGCCAGGTGCAATCTCTGGCCGGTCAAATCACCGATAAGACACCCGACAAGACCGCGAAATTTGGTGCCGCATCTCAGGAGTTCGGCATCAAGATGAACGCGACGAACAAGGCGATCAAATCTCTCGGCGAAGGTCTATCGACCATAGCTCGTAAGAGGCGACGTCGCAAAGGTATCGATCTGGGCAGGGCGCAATGTTATGCTGCGCCCTGTTTTACTGTCAGCGGGGGTGATCTGATGGGTCGCGATTCGCGCCATATGAGCCGCCTCGTCAGGGCAGTCGTCGTCATCGGTTTTATTGCGACCGGCTCTTTCGGTTACGCGCAAGTTTTTGACATGGGCGTGCTGACGAACACTGTTTCGATTGACCACGTCACGCAGCAAGAGGCGGCGTGGGCGGCAAGCGATCAGGTTTTTGGCGGCAGCGCGGATGTGCCAGACCGTAATCCAGCAGACGTTTTGAACTTCCGAACATTACCTCAACGTACCAGCACTAACCTTGCCACCTTCGTCGCGAAAACACGCGAACCTGCCAAAGCTGATCTCGCCCGCCTTTTTGCATCACAGCCCGACCTGATCGACGAGATCGGCGGCGTGATGCAGTCCTACGGGCTTGATCCCGCCAACATCGCAGACGCCTACGCTCTATGGTGGATGTCGGCATGGCTGGTCGCCAACCAGCGTCAGGATACGCCGCCTGCAGCGACCATCGCTGCGGTGCGTGATCAGGCGCGCAATGCTTTTGCCGCGACGTCCGGCTTTGCCGAGGCGGACGATGCCGGGAAACAGCAATATGCCGAGGCGCTGATGGTGCAGGCGACCTTGCTGAATACTGCGCTCGAACAATCGGCGAACCAGCCGAAGATGCTCGCTCAGCTGGCAGAGGCAGCAAAAAAGGGCGCGCTCTCCAGCGGGCTCGATCTCAACACCATGGTGCTGACCGAGCAGGGCTTCGTCCCGCGCGAGGGGGCCGATGCGTCCAGTGTTTCGCCTGAAGACGCGCCCGCGCTCGCCAGCACGCAGGCTGACGCGGTCAGCCCGGCGACCTACGCCGCGGCGGGGGCGCTCGCCACACTGGCGCTGGGCGGAGCATTCTGGCTTGGAAAGCGAAGCGGCTGAGTTGGCCAAGCCGATTTGGTGCTGAAAGTAAAAGGGCGCCACCATTGCTGGTGACGCCCTTTCGCAATCCGTGACGGATCGAAGCGTAAGCGCTGGGGCTTACTGAGCCCAATTACTTGAGTTCAACCGTACCGCCAGCTGCTTCGATCTTGCCCTTCACTTCTTCGGCTTCCGCCTTGTTCACGCCTTCCTTGAGCGGCTTCGGCGCGCCTTCGACCAGCGCCTTGGCTTCGGTCAGGCCCAGGCCGGTAATCGCGCGGACTTCCTTGATGACCTGGATCTTCTTGCCACCGTCGCCCGTCAGGATGACGTCGAATTCGGTCTGCTCTTCAGCAGCCGCATCACCGGCGCCGCCAGCGGCGGGACCAGCAACGGCAACAGCAGCGGCGGCGCTAACGCCCCACTCTTCTTCCAGCGCCTTGGCAAGCTCGGCGGCTTCCATGACAGTCAGCTTCGACAGTTCTTCTACAAGCTTGGCTACGTCGGCCATGATGTATCACTCCATTAGATCGGGGCATCAGCGCCCCGGTATGTTTCGTTTCGTATGCTTCGAACCGCTTGCGCCTGAGAAATTCAGGCAGCGTCCTTGGCGCCATAGGCACCGAAGACGCGGGCAAGCTTGGCCGCGGGCTCGTTGACGACGCGGGCGATCTTGGTCGCCGGCGCGTTGATGAGACCCACGATCGTGCCACGCAGCTCGTCGAGGCTGGGCATCGAGGCCAGCGACCTCACACCTGCTTCGTCGAGCACCTGCGCGCCCATGGAACCGCCGACGATTTCGAGCTTCTCGTTCGTCTTGGCGAATTCGACTGCAGCCTTGGCGGCGGCAACCGGGTCCGTGGAATATGCGATGGCCGTCGGGCCTTTCAGATATTCCTCGATACCGGCGTAGTCGGTGTCCTTCAGGGCGAGCTTGGCGAGGCGGTTCTTCGCGACCTTGTAGGACGCACCGGCTTCGCGCATCTTCGAGCGCAGATCGGTGGACTGGGCCACCGTCAGGCCGAGGTTGCGGGTCACGACGACCACGCCTGCCTCTTTGAAGACATCGCTGAGCTGGGCGACCGAATCGGACTTTTGCGAACGATCCATGCCATACTCCTTCACTAATGGCCGAACGCCTTTGGAGGGCGAACGACCGGCTCACGTTTCCCGCGGCGCTGATGCACCGGGGGCATTGGTCCGCGTCTGGGGAAGGAGGTGCGTGACGCATCACGCCGATCTGCTGGGCCTGCAAAAGGCCCGGCGAAAATCTCGTTTCCCCGTCTAGGCTGCAAATTAAGGTCGGGCAGATCCCGGCCAGCAGCTGTCTCGGACGGATGAACGGACAAACCAAAAAGGCCCGCCGTTCTGTGGCGGGCCTCTAAGGGTTTTGCTTTCCGAGTCAAGCTCGGCTTGCGTGCGGACAGATCAGTCGATCGCGTCGCGCTGTTCCTGCTTGGCTTCGGCCGAAGCTTCGAGACGGTCGGCGGCGGCTTCGTCGTAATCCTCGACGCGGTCGGCCATTTCTTCGTCCATCTCGGCGCTCGTATCGAGGGCCTTGGCGCGTTCTTCTTCGGTCATGGCCGCCTCTGCGGTGCCGGCAGCGCCTTCGCCCATGGTGCCTTCCATCGAGGAATCGGCCATGCCAGTGTCTTCGGCTTCCATCGTCGCGTCAGCGGTTTCGGTTTCGGCCGGTTCGCTGTTGCAGGCGGCCAGCGCGAGCGTTGCGGGAAGGGCGACGAGAATGATCTTCTTCATGTCTTTTCTCCTTTGCCCCGACGAACTGCGCCGGGAGGTTATGCCACAAAATCGCCATATTCGCGCTAAGTTCCCGCAGCGCTTCATTCTGCGCCAGAACGTTCCGCTTCATAGCCGAGCAGATCGCCCGGCTGGCAGTCGAGTTCGCGGCAGATTGCCTCCAGCGTGGAGAAGCGCATCGCCTTGGCCTTGCCGGTCTTGAGGATCGACAGGTTGGCGAGGGTGAGGCCCACGCGTTCCGCCAGTTCGGTCAGAGTCATGCGGCGTTCGTGCAGCAGGTCGTCGAGTTTGACGTTGATCGGCATCACACGGTTCCTTCCAGCTCTTCGCGCATTTCGGTGCCCTTGCGGAACACGCGGGCGAGGATGAAGAGGATGACGACGAGCAATATGCCTGAAATATCCACGCTCCCGTCGGACGAGATATCCACATTATCCATCTCGTCGGCCACTTGCGCCAGGATCAGGCCGAGCGCCGTCGCCGGAATGAACAGCAATTGCACGGCCAGCATCAGCCACGCCATGATATTGAGCCGCCTGGCGTTTTCAGGCTGGAACGGATCGCCTTCGCCCACCGTGCCGATGATGCGGCGCAGCTTGTCGAAGAAGAAGAACAGCAGCGCCACTATGGCGAGTCCGACCAGCAGGATGCCGATCAGTGCGGGGTAGAAGCCAGCCGGAGCAGCCTCTCCGATCTTGCCGGATATCTCGGCGAGGATCCTGCCCCGCCCGAACAGGGCAGCGAGGATGACGAGCGCCAGGATCGCGCCGCCTAGCGCCATCACCCCTTGCAGGAAGATGGCGACGGCCTTTGCGAACAGCAGCAGCGGATCTTTGAGTGCGGTTTTCATGGGACTGTTCTCCATCGGTCAGGCGAGCAGCGGGGCGGCGGCGTAGGTGCCCGCCGCTGCTGGTGGAACTTCGATCAGCGCCGACATGCTGGTGAGCGCAATGACGACAGCGGCGAGCGCCGCGACGATGTTGTTGCTGTAACGGGCCATTTATCGATATCCTTGATTGGCAATATCGATATTCAATATGGCGAGTCGGTCTTATTGTCAAACGATAATATCGAAAAACAATATTCGGGGTATCGTTCTGCGGTATAGCGCAATTGCGTTGGTCCGATCGTCGCACCGGTTGACCAGTGGCGCCGCGAATCCTATATGGCTTTTCACATCCGGCACCGATCGAGACAGGAAGCGACTTCGCGCAGCGCTTCATCAGGATGATCGGCCTGCCGGCCTCACGACGCCTCATAGAGCCGCCGCCTCCCGGATCAGGGAGGGCGATCGCGGCTTTTCGCATGTCGTGAGCACCCCCGCGCCAGAACATGAATTCGAAACGCGAAGGCGACATATTTCCATGGCGACTCAATCCAAGGCTTCCGTTCCCGCGACCGGTACGAAGAAGCGCCGCATCCGCAAGATCTTCGGCGACATCCACGAAGTGGTGGAAATGCCGAACCTGATCGAGGTGCAGCGCGAGAGCTACGAGCAGTTCCTGCGCTCCGATCCGGCGATCGATTACGTGTCCGGCCTTGAGAAGACCCTGCGCAGCGTCTTCCCGATTCGCGACTTCGCCGGCACGGCCGAGCTGGACTTTGTCCATTACGAGCTTGAGCCGCCGAAGTACGACATTACCGAATGCCGCCAGCGCGGCATCACCTATTCCGCTCCGATGAAGGTCACGCTGCGCCTGATCGTGTTCGAGGTGGACCAGGAAACCGAAACCCGCAGCGTCCTCGATATCAAGGAGCAGGACGTCTACATGGGCGACATGCCCCTGATGACGGGCAACGGCACCTTCATCATCAACGGCACCGAGCGCGTGATCGTGTCGCAGATGCACCGTTCGCCCGGTGTCCTGTTCGACCATGACCGCGGCAAGACCCACTCCAGCGGCAAGTTCCTGTTCGCCGCGCGCGTCATTCCGTACCGCGGCAGCTGGCTCGACTTCGAATTCGACGCGAAGGACATCGTCAACGTGCGTATCGACCGCAAGCGCAAGCTGCCGGTCACCGCGCTGCTTTACGGCCTCGGCCTCGACGCCGAGGACATCCTCGCGCACTTCTACGACACGGTGACCTGGGAACGCGCGTCGGGCAAGGCGGGCGAAGGCTGGAAGATCGCCTTCAATCCCGAGCAGTGGCGCGGCCAGAAGCCGACCTTCCCGCTGGTCGATGCCAAGACGGGCGAGGAAATCTTCCCCGCCGGTCAGAAGATCAGCCCGCGCGCTGCCAACAAGGCGGAAAAGGACGGTCTCAAGACCCTGCTTATTCCGACCGAGGAAATCTTCGGCCGCTACGCCAGCGTCGACCTGATCGACGAGAAGACCGGTCGCATCTACATCGAGGCGGGCGACGAAGTTTCGCCTGAGAACCTCGAGAAGCTGGACAATGCCGGGGTCGACAAGCTCGAACTGCTCGACATCGACCACGTCACTACCGGCCCGTGGATCCGCAACACGCTGAAGGTCGACAAGGCCGAGAACCGCGAGGAAGGCCTCGAGGCAATCTACAAGGTCATGCGTCCGGGCGAACCGCCGACGAAGGAAACCGCAGAAGCCCTGTTCGAAGGCCTGTTCTTCGACAGCGATCGCTACGACCTGTCCGCCGTGGGTCGCGTGAAGCTGAACATGCGCCTCGACCTCGATGCAGAAGACACGGTCACCACGCTGCGCAAGGAAGACATCCTCGCCGTGGTGAAGGAACTGGTCGACCTGAAGGACGGCAAGGGCGAAGTCGACGACATCGACAACCTCGGCAACCGCCGTGTGCGTTCGGTGGGTGAGCTGCTGGAAAACCAGTACCGCGTCGGCCTGCTGCGCATGGAACGCGCGGTGAAGGAGCGGATGTCGAGCGTCGACGTCAGCACCGTAATGCCGAACGATCTGATCAACGCGAAGCCCGCCGTGGCTGCCGTGCGCGAATTCTTCGGCTCCAGCCAGCTTTCGCAGTTCATGGATCAGACCAACCCGCTGTCGGAAGTCACCCACAAGCGCCGCGTTTCGGCGCTCGGGCCGGGCGGTCTTACCCGTGAGCGTGCCGGCTTCGAAGTCCGCGACGTTCACCCGACGCACTACGGCCGCATCTGTCCGATCGAAACGCCGGAAGGCCCGAACATCGGCCTGATCAACTCGCTGTCGACCTTCGCCCGCGTCAACAAGTACGGCTTCATCGAGACGCCGTACCGTTCGGTGAAGGACGGCAAAGTCTCGGGCGACGTGACCTACCTTTCCGCCATGGAAGAGCAGAAGCACACCGTCGCGCAGGCCTCGGCCGACACCGACAAGGACGGCATATTCATCGAGGAACTCGTCTCGACCCGCCAGAACGGCGAATTCGTGATGGCCCCGAACGAGCAGGTCACGCTGATGGACGTCAGCCCCAAGCAGCTCGTCTCGGTCGCGGCATCGCTCATTCCGTTCCTGGAAAACGATGACGCCAACCGCGCACTGATGGGCTCGAACATGCAGCGTCAGGCCGTGCCTCTGGTGCGCGCCGAGGCGCCGTTCGTCGGCACCGGCATGGAAGAAACCGTGGCGCGCGATTCGGGCGCGGCGATTTCCGCCACGCGCGGCGGCATCGTCGACCAGGTCGACGCCAGCCGTATCGTGATCCGCGCCAGCGGCGAAGTCGACGAAGGCAATCCCGGCGTCGACATCTACACGCTGCAGAAGTTCCAGCGCTCCAACCAGTCGACCTGCATCAACCAGCGTCCGCTGGTGAAGGTGGGCGACATCATCGAGACCGGCGACATCATCGCCGACGGTCCTTCGACCGATCTCGGCGAACTGGCACTGGGCAAGAACAGCCTCGTCGCCTTCATGCCGTGGAATGGCTACAACTACGAAGACTCGATCCTGATCAGCGAACGCATCGTGAAGGACGACGTCTTCACCTCGATCCATATCGAGGAGTTCGAAGTCATGGCCCGCGACACGAAGCTGGGTCCGGAAGACATCACCCGCGACATTCCCAACGTCGGCGAGGAAGCCCTGCGCAACCTCGACGAAGCGGGCATCGTCTACATCGGCGCCGAAGTGCATCCGGGTGACATTCTGGCGGGCAAGATCACGCCGAAGGGCGAAAGCCCAATGACGCCGGAAGAGAAGCTGCTGCGCGCCATCTTCGGCGAAAAGGCCAGCGACGTGCGCGACACCTCGCTTCGCCTGCCGCCCGGCGTCGCCGGGACGGTCGTGGATGTTCGCATCTTCAACCGCCACGGAATCGAGATCGACGATCGTACCCGCGCCATCCAGAACGAGGAGATCGAACGCCTCAAGAAGGATAGCGAGGACGAGCGCAACATCCTCAACCGCGCCACCTACAATCGCCTGCGCGACATGCTTGTCGGCCAGACCGCCAGCGCGGCGCCGAAGGGCGTGAAGAAGGGCAGCGAGATCACCGACGAGGTGCTCGACGGCGTGGAACGGCACGAGTGGTTCAAGTTCGCGGTTGCGGACGACAGCCGCCAGGCCGGTCTCGAAGCGATCAAGGGCCAGTACGACGAGGCGATCAAGGCCATCAAGGACAAGTTCGACGACCGCAAGGAGAAGCTCGAACGCGGTGACGAACTGGCACCGGGCGTGCTCAAGATGGTCAAGGTCTTCGTCGCGGTGAAGCGCAAGCTGCAGCCGGGCGACAAGATGGCCGGACGCCACGGCAACAAGGGTGTGATTTCGCGCATCCTTCCTGCCGAGGACATGCCCTTCATGGAAGATGGCACGCCGGTCGACATCGTGCTGAACCCGCTGGGCGTGCCGAGCCGCATGAACGTCGGTCAGATCTTCGAAACCCACCTCGGCCTCGCGGCGCGTGGTCTGGGCCAGCAGGTCACCGAAGCTCTCGAGGAATGGCGTCAGGCCAACCCCGATCCGGAAAAGGCCAAGGCGCCTACCGCCGTGATCGAGCGTCTGGTCGACATCTATGGCGAGAACTACGCCGACGACATCCAGTCGCGTTCGACCGACGAAATCGTCGAGCTGGTCGGTCACCTGCGTCACGGCATTCCGATGGGCACACCGGTGTTCGACGGTGCGCGCGAGGCGGACGTGTCGGCCATGCTGGAAAAGGCTGGGCTCGATTCCTCGGGTCAGGTCACGCTGTTCGACGGCCGTACCGGCGATGCGTTCGACCGCAAGGTGACTGTGGGCTACATCTACATGCTGAAGCTGCACCACTTGGTGGACGACAAGATCCACGCGCGTTCGATCGGCCCCTACAGCCTCGTCACCCAGCAGCCGCTGGGCGGTAAGGCGCAGTTCGGCGGTCAGCGCTTCGGCGAGATGGAGGTCTGGGCGCTGCAGGCATACGGCGCGGCCTACACCCTGCAGGAAATGCTGACGGTGAAGTCCGACGACGTGGTCGGCCGCACCAAGGTGTACGAAGCGATCGTCAAGGGCGACGACGCCTTCGACGCCGGCATCCCGGAAAGCTTCAACGTGCTCGTCAAGGAAATGCGCAGCCTCGGCCTCAATGTCGAACTCTCCAGCTTCACCGATGGTGACGAAGAGGGCGACGACGGCATGCAGATCGCGGCGGAGTAGGGGGCGCCACGCCTCCTCCCGCTTCCGCCTGTGAGAAATTACCCGAATGGGATTTAAGTCATGAATGAACTGACCAAATTCACCAACCAGCTCTCCAAGCCGGAGACCTTCGACCAGATCCAGATCGGCATCGCTTCGCCGGAACGCATCCGCTCGTGGTCGTTCGGCGAGATCAAGAAGCCCGAGACGATCAACTATCGCACGTTCAAGCCCGAGCGTGACGGCCTGTTCTGTGCGCGCATCTTCGGTCCGGTGAAGGACTACGAGTGCCTGTGCGGCAAGTACAAGCGCATGAAGTACAAGGGCGTCGTGTGCGAAAAGTGCGGCGTCGAAGTGACCGTGACCAAGGTCCGCCGCGAGCGCATGGGCCACATCGAACTGGCCGCGCCGGTCGCGCACATCTGGTTCCTCAAGTCGCTGCCGTCGCGCATCGGCCTGCTGCTCGACATGCAGCTCAAGCAGCTCGAGCGCGTGCTGTATTTCGAAAGCTACATCGTCACCGAACCCGGCCTGACGCCGCTGGAGAAGTTCCAGCTGCTGACCGAGGACGAGCTGCTCGACGCGCAGGACGAATATGGCGAAGACGCCTTCACCGCCGACATCGGCGCCGCGGCGGTCAAGACCATGCTCATGGAACTCGACCTCGAGCGTGAGCGTGACGATCTGATGGAAGAGCTTGAGACCACCAAGTCCAAGCTCAAGCCCGCCAAGATCATCAAGCGTCTGAAGGTCGTCGAAAGCTTCATCGATTCGGGCAACCGCCCCGAATGGATGATCCTCGAAGTCGTGCCGGTCATCCCGCCCGAATTGCGCCCGCTGGTGCCGCTGGACGGTGGCCGCTTCGCGACCTCGGACCTCAATGACCTCTATCGCCGCGTCATCAACCGCAACAACCGCCTGAAGCGCCTGATGGAACTGCGTGCGCCGGACATCATCGTCCGCAACGAAAAGCGCATGCTTCAGGAATCGGTCGATGCGCTGTTCGACAACGGTCGCCGTGGCCGCGTCATCACCGGCGCCAACAAGCGTCCGCTCAAGTCGCTGTCCGATATGCTCAAGGGCAAGCAGGGCCGCTTCCGCCAGAACCTTCTCGGCAAGCGCGTCGACTATTCGGGCCGCTCGGTCATCGTGACCGGTCCGGAACTCAAGCTGCACCAGTGCGGCCTGCCCAAGAAGATGGCGCTCGAGCTGTTCAAGCCGTTCATCTACGCCCGCCTCGACGCCAAGGGTCTGTCGATGACCCTGAAGCAGGCGAAGAAGTGGGTCGAGAAGGAACGCAAGGAAGTCTGGGACATCCTGGATGAAGTCATCCGCGAACACCCGGTCCTGCTGAACCGCGCACCGACGCTCCACCGCCTCGGCATTCAGGCGTTTGAGCCCGTGCTGATCGAAGGCAAGGCGATCCAGCTGCACCCGCTCGTCTGCTCGGCCTTCAACGCCGACTTCGATGGTGACCAGATGGCCGTCCACGTGCCGCTTTCGCTGGAAGCCCAGCTCGAAGCGCGCGTGCTGATGATGTCGACCAACAACATCCTCTCGCCCGCCAACGGCAAGCCGATCATCGTTCCTTCGCAGGACATGGTGCTGGGCCTGTACTACCTCTCGATGGACCGCGAAGGCGAGCCGGGCGAGGGCAAGGTGCTGGCCGACATCGCCGAAGTGCACCAGGCGCTGGAAGTGGGCGCGGTGACGCTCCACTCGAAGATCCACACCCGCGTTCCGCAAACGAACGAAAGCGGCAAGGAAGTCATGGTTCGCGTGGAAACCACGCCGGGCCGGATGCTGATCGGCGAGTGCCTGCCCAAGAGCCACACCGTGCCGTTCGACGTCGTCAACCGCCTTCTCACCAAGAAGGAAATCGGCGACGTGATCGACCAGGTCTATCGCCACACCGGCCAGAAGGACACGGTGCTGTTCGCCGACGCCATCATGGTGCTGGGCTTCCGTCACGCCTGCCGTGCGGGCATCTCGTTCGGCAAGGATGACATGATCATCCCGCACGAGAAGGACGGCCTGATCGAGGAAACGAAGGCGCTGGTTGCCGATTACGAGCAGCAGTACCAGGACGGCCTGATCACCCAGCAGGAAAAGTACAACAAGGTGATCGACGCGTGGAGCCGTTGCGGCGACACCGTGGCCAACGCCATGATGGACAAGATCAAGGCGCGTCCGAAGGACGATGACGGCCGCGAGGCGCAGATCAACTCGATCTACATGATGAGCCATTCGGGTGCGCGTGGTTCGCCGGCGCAGATGAAGCAGCTTGCCGGTATGCGCGGGCTGATGGCCAAGCCGTCGGGCGAGATCATCGAAACGCCGATCATCTCGAACTTCAAGGAAGGCCTGACCGTCCTCGAATACTTCAACTCCACCCACGGCGCCCGCAAGGGCCTGGCGGACACGGCGCTCAAGACGGCGAACTCGGGTTACCTGACCCGCCGCCTCGTCGACGTGTCGCAGGATTGCGTCATCGTGGAGAACGACTGCAAGACCAAGAACGCGCTGGAAATGCGTGCCATCGTCCAGGGCGGCTCGGTTATCGCCTCGCTGGGTGAGCGCATTCTCGGCCGCACCACGGCGGAAGACATCGTCAACGTCGCGACCGGCGAAGTCATCGTGAAGGCGGGCACGCTGCTCGACGAACCGATGGTCGCCGAGATCGAGGCTGCCGAAGTCCAGCAGACCAAGATCCGTTCGCCGCTCGTCTGCGAAGCGGAACAGGGCGTCTGCGGTACGTGCTACGGCCGTGATCTTGCCCGCGGTACGCCGGTCAACATCGGCGAGGCTGTCGGCGTGATCGCCGCGCAGTCCATCGGTGAACCCGGCACCCAGCTGACGATGCGGACGTTCCACATCGGCGGCGCGGCGCAGGTCAACGAAACCTCGCACCTCGAATCGATCAGCGACGGTACGGTCGAATATCGCGACATGCCGACCATCACCGACAAGCGGAACCGCCGCCTGTCGCTCGCCCGCTCGGGCGAGATGGTGGTGATCGATCCCGAAGGCCGTGAACGCGCCATCCACAAGGTGCCTTACGGTACCGTGCTGATGTTCGAACACGGCTCCAAGGTGAAGGAAGGCGATCGTCTGGCAGAGTGGGATCCGTTCTCGCTGCCGATCATCACCGAAACTGCGGGTATCGTGCGCTATCAGGATCTTGTCGAAGGCAAGACACTGGAAGAGCGTGTGGACGACGCCACCGGCATCGCGCAGCGCGTGGTGACGGAGCTTCAGGCTCGCGGTTCCAAGAAGGACGATCTGCGTCCGCGCCTCACCCTGATGGGCGACGAAAGCTCGGGCAAGAAGGGCGACGATACGGAGGCCGCGCGCTACATGCTGGCGCCGGGCACCACGCTCTCTGTCGAAGACGGTCAGCAGGTCGAAGCGGGCGACATTCTCGCTCGTGCCAGCCGCGAAGCCGCCAAGACCCGCGACATCACCGGCGGTCTGCCGCGTGTTGCCGAGCTGTTCGAAGCACGTATTCCGAAGGACAATGCGATCATTGCCAAGATTTCCGGCAAGATCGAATTCGTCCGCGAATACAAGGCCAAGCGCAAGATCGCGATCATCCCCGAGGAGGGTGAACCCGTCGAGTACCTGATCCCGAAGACCAAGGTCATCGACGTTCAGGAAGGCGACTTCGTGAAGCAGGGCGATACGCTGATTTCCGGCTCGCCCAACCCGCACGACATCCTCGAAGTCCTGGGCGTGGAAGCGCTGGCAGAATACCTCGTGGCCGAGATCCAGGAAGTGTATCGACTGCAGGGCGTGAAGATCAACGACAAGCACATCGAGGTGATCGTTCGCCAGATGCTGCAGAAGGTCGAGATCACCGATGGCGGCGACACCACGCTGCTGCCGGGCGAACAGGTCGACTACGCGGAAATGAACGAAACCAACGCCAAGCTGGCGAAGGGCAAGCGCAAGGCGCAGGGCAAGCCGGTGCTGCTGGGCATCACCAAGGCCTCGCTCCAGACGCGTTCGTTCATCTCGGCGGCGTCCTTCCAAGAAACGACCCGCGTGCTCACCCAGGCTTCGGTCGAGGGCAAGAAGGACACGCTGATCGGCCTGAAGGAAAACGTCATCGTCGGCCGTCTCATCCCCGCCGGTACCGGCGCGGGCATGAACCGGGTGCGCATCGCCGCATCGGGCCGCGACGCCGCGATCCGTGCCGAATGGAAGAAGACGCAGGAAGCTCTGGTCGCTGCCAACACGGCGGAAGAAGAGCACGCAGCCGAACTCGCGCAGGGTCCGGAAGCGGCGCTGGGCGACGATCCGCTGGCGCGTGTCGAGGGTGAAACCCACGGCACCGATGCCGACGCCGGCGATTACCTGCAGACCAGCGACGAAGGCGCAGCGACCGAGGAATAATCCGCGGTTCAGCCTGACTGGCATTCAAGGGCCCCGGACGAGAGTATCGTCCGGGGCCCTTTTGCATTCAGGACAGGAGAGACGCGGTGGTGAAGTTCGGTCCGGCATTCGCATCGGTCGTTTTGCTGGGATGTTCGCCGGTGGAGCAGTCTCCGGCTGGAGAGGCACCGCAGCAGGCCAAGCCGGCCGAGGAGCGTTCGCTCGCCGGCACTTACATGGTCATCTACGTCAACGAGGCGGAGCCGGTGATCGGGATTGAAGGTTCGGACCCGACCGTTACGATCGGCGCCGACCGCATCAATTTCGTCTCGCAGTGCATCTACGACGACTGGTCTTACACCCGTCAGGGCGAGAGCATCGCCACTGGCCCGTTCAACTATGGCGAATCCGTCGCCATGTGCGCCCGCTCCCTCGCGCCGGGCGAAGAAGCAATCAGCGCCGCGTTCGACCGGGCGGACACGGTACGCTTCGTGCGTTCCGGCCTGTGGTTCTCCGGCCCCGGCGGCACGGTGCAACTGAAGCGCATACCGTCCGCCGAGGAGAAGGCATCCCGCTCGGCCGACCTCACCGGTGCATGGACCGTCGAATCCATTGATGGAAAGGCTCTCTCCAACGATTTGCCGGTCGAGGCCGACTTCGAACAGATCTGGTGGGAGCCGGGGTGCGCGGGCCAGTCGGTTAGCTATTCCATTGATGGCGTCACGTTCCGTCTCGCCCCACGAGAGGCGCCGGATATGGTCTGCGAAATCGGCTTCCCGCCGGAGGTTCCGCAAATCTGGGAGGCTATGGCCGCGTCAAACACCATCGAATGGGTCAATCCGGCCAGCGTCGTCATCCGCGGCGGCGGGAGGAGCGTCGTGCTGATCCGGCGATAAGCGCGCTGCCAGCACCGCTTAGGCGTTGCGCGGGTCGCGGCTTCACGGCATCACCGCCCCCATGACCGATACGCTCTCGATTACGCTTGCCCAATTGAACCAGCGCGTCGGCGACATCGCCGGCAATGCCGCACAGATGCTGGAAGTGAGGAAGGGCGCGGGCAAGACCGATCTCGTCGTGTTCCCCGAAATGCAGCTGATCGGCTATCCGCCCGAAGACCTCATCCTGAAGCCCGAAATCGTCAATCGCGCTGCTGCCGAGCTGGAAGCGATGGCGCGCGCCACCAACGATGGCGGCCCTGCCATGCTGGTCGGCAGCGCCTTCGTGCGCGATGGGGCCCTGCACAACGGCGTCGCCCTGCTCGACCAGGGCAAGGTGGTCGCCACCCGGTTCAAGTACGAACTCCCCAATTACGGCACTTTCGACGAAGGGCGGTTGTTCGTGCCCGGTCCATTGCCGGAGCCGGTGGGCTTCCGCGGCGCGTTGCTCGGCCTGCCAATTTGCGAAGACATCTGGCACCCCGATGTGTGTCGTCACCTCGCGGACTTCGGCGCAGGGATGTTCGTCTGCATCAACGGCAGTCCATACGAAATCGACAAGGACGAACTGCGGATCGAGGATGTCGCGCGCCGCCGTGCGATCGATACCGGCATCCCCATGGCCTATCTCAACCGCGTCGGCGGGCAGGACGAGTTGGTCTTCGACGGCGCGAGCTTCGTCATCAACGGCGACGGTTCGCTCGCCTGGCAGATGCGCGATTTCGAGGAACAGATCGCGGAGACGCGCTGGACCCGCGCCGGCGATGGCTGGGCCTGCGACCGGGGCGAGCTGCACCCGCTCTCCGAACATCCGGAAGACGTTTACAACGCCATGGTCCTCGCGCTGCGGGACTACGTGGAGAAGAACCGCTTTCCCGGCGTGGTGCTGGGCATGTCGGGCGGCATCGACAGCGCGCTGTGCGCTGCCATTGCCGCCGACGCGCTGGGCCCGGAGCGGGTGTGGGCGGTCATGCTGCCGAGCCGCTTCACCAGCCAGGCCAGCCTCGACCACGCGCGCGAATGCAGCGAGATGATCGGCTGCCGGCACGAGACCATTCCGATCCAGCCCGCGGTCGACGGCTTCGACGCGATGCTGGCAGAGGATTTTGCCGATGTCGAAGTCGATACGACGGAAGAGAACATCCAGTCGCGCATTCGCGGCGTGACGCTGATGGCGCTGTCGAACGAGTTTGGCCCGATGCTGATGACCACCGGCAACAAGAGCGAGATGAGCGTCGGCTATGCCACGATCTACGGCGACATGGCGGGCGGCTACAACCCGCTGAAGGACGCCTATAAGATGACCGTGTTCCGCCTCGCCGCGTGGCGCAATTCGCACCGCCCGAAGTTGGGACTGGGGAACGAAGGGGTGGTGATCCCGCCGGAAATCATTTCCAAGCCGCCCAGCGCGGAGCTGCGCCACGACCAGCGCGACGACGATTCCCTCCCGCCCTACGAGGTGCTGGACAAGATCCTCTACGGCCTTGTCGAGCAGGAAAAGAGCATCGACCAGCTTGTCTCGGATGGGCTGGACCGGGACACGGTGAAGCGGATCGAGCATTTGCTCCACGTCGCGGAATACAAGCGGCGACAGGCCCCACCGGGTGTGAAGCTGGGTACCAAGAACTTCGGCCGCGACCGACGTTATCCCATCACGCACAGCTTCCGCAGCGGATGAGCGCGGCATGACCAGCGCGGGCATGCCAGAGCCTGAGGGCGACCCGGACCGCCCCCTCTCCGACATGGAGCGACGGCTGTTCGGGGTCGATCCGCCCCCTCCGCCGCCGCCCGCCGATCTCGTCGCCCTGGCGCGAGACTTTGCCAATCGCGCGGAGCTGCGTTTCAAGGGGTTCCGGCAGGATTACGAGCGCGTCAGCAACGCGGCCACGGCGCTTCACAAGACCGGCGACATCACCAAGGCGCAGGCCATGCGGATATTCCTCGATGACGGTCACATGATCTCCATGCCGCTGATCGCGCGCTACATCGACGCGCGTGAAAGCGAACAGGTCGCCAACTGGCTGCGGGCGCGGGATGGCTTCCATTTCTCCAACTGGCTGGACGAACGCACCCGTATGGCGCTCGACGGCTTCGTCGCCAATGGGGAGGGCGCGCTGGCCGTGCAGCTGATCCGCCAGCATCTCCACAAGGTGATGGCGCGGACGAAGGACCAGTGGCGCGTCGCCGGGCGCAAGCAGCCAAAGAATCTCCCGCCGGAATATGTCGCGCAGTTCGAGGCGCAAAAGCTCGACGCGCTGGAGACGCTGCCCGGCCACATCGATATCGCGTTGTACGAGATTGCGGAGCTTCAGCCGTGGATCGACGCCCACGGGTCGGATGAGGATCGCAAGGCCATCACCGCCTATCGCGACGAAATCGCCAAGGTGCGCGCGCGCTTCAATCTCGCGTAGGAAAGCCTATAGGGGCGGGCATGAGTGTCATCACCCGTTTCGCCCCTTCGCCCACCGGGCGTCTTCATGTCGGCAACATCCGCACCGCGCTGCACAACTGGATGCTTGCCAAGCGCGCGGGCGGCAAGTTCCTGCTGCGGATCGACGACACCGACGCGGAACGCTCGCGGGAGGAATATGTCGAGGCGATCCGCGCGGACCTTGCTTGGCTGGGCCTGACCCCGGACGGGGAGGAGCGCCAGTCGCAGCGGTTCGCGCATTACGAGGCCGCGTTCGAGGCCCTGCGCGAAGCGGGACGCATATACTCGGCGTATGAGACCGCGCAGGAGCTTGAGCTCAAGCGCAAAATCCAGCTGGGGCGGGGACTGCCACCGATCTACGACCGCGCCGCGCTGGAAATGACCGAAGCGGAGCGCGCCGAGAAGGATGCCGAAGGTGTCGCACCGCACTGGCGTTTCAAGCTCGATCACGACGCGCCTATCGTGTGGGACGATGGTGTGCGCGGATTGCAGAAATTCGACCCTGCGCAGATGTCCGATCCCGTTGTGCGGCGCGCCGATGGCAGCTGGCTCTACATGCTGCCCAGCACGGTGGACGACATTGCAATGGGCGTTACGCAAGTGCTGCGCGGAGAGGACCACGTTTCGAATACTGCCGTGCAAATACAGATGTTTACCGCACTTTATGCTGCGGGTTTCGCTGCACAAAAACCGCTACCGGAATTCGCGCATGAAGCACTGCTCGTGGGTGCCGAGGGCAAGCTGTCGAAGCGGCTCGGCTCGCTGGGATGCGATGCGTTTCGCGAACAGGGTTACGAGCCGATGGCCATCGTTTCGCTGCTCGCGCGGCTTGGCACGAGCCAGCCGGTCGAGCCGTTTCTCGACCCTGCACCGCTGCTGGAGACATTCGACCTCTCGACCTTCGGGCGCGCCCCGGCGCGCTTCGACGAGGCGGAGCTGGCGCGGCTCAACGCGCAGATCGTCCACCAGCTGCCATTCGATGCAGTGAAGGGTTATCTGCCCGCAGGCTTCACGCCCGAGGCATGGCACGCCATCCGCCCCAATCTCGAAAAGGCGAGCGAGGTCATCGAATGGTGGCAGGTCGTCACCGGGCCGATCGAACCGCCTGCGTTCTCCGACGAGGACCGGGCCTTCCTGGCCGCGGCTGCGGAGGTGCTGCAATGGAACGGCGCGCCCTGGCAATCGCTGACCGGAACCCTGAAAGAGCGCACCGGCCGCAAGGGCAAGCCGCTGTTCCTGCCGCTGCGTCAGGCGCTGACCGGGCGCGACCACGGGCCCGACATGGCCGAACTGCTGCCGCTGATCGGCGAGGACGAGGCAAGGGCGCGCCTGTCCGCCGCTGCCTCCGCCTGAACCTTTGACCCCACGAAAAAGGGCGCCCCCGCGAGGGAGCGCCCTTTTCTGTGTCCGCAGTTCCGGGATCAGAACTGGAAGGTGGCTTCCACGCCGACCTGACGGCCCTTGCTGAGCGGCGAGAGCGTGCCGGCAGCCGGGTAGTAGTCGAACGGACGGTTCACGCCGTTCGACAGCGGTCCGCCGAAGGGCAGCTGCGTGTCGCCACCGACCTGCACTTCGTCGAGCAGGTTCTTGCCGTAGACCGACAGCGCCAGCCCATCGACGGGCGTGTTCCACGTGATGTTGGCATCGACGTTCACCGCGTCCTGGATGTAACCGAAGTTGTTGTCGGTGTAGGCGAACTCGTCGCGATACTGCAGGTTTGCGCGGCTGATGATCTCGCTGTTGCCGAGGTCCAGTTCGTGAATGAAGCCGAAGCCCCAGGTCATTTCCGGAACGCGCGGCAGGCGGAGGTCGAGGTCCGCATCGTCGATCACGCCATCGCCGGAAATGTCGAAGCGCACTTCGTCATAATTGTCGTCGATGAGGCCGATGTTGCCGGTGAACAGCAGGCTGGGCGACACGCGCAGGCGGGCCTCCGCCTCGACGCCGGTAATGGTCGCGTCGGCGGTGTTGAGAATGAACTGCGAGACGCCGGCGGTCGGCGAGCTCTGGTTCACTTCACGCTGCATGTCCGTGATCTTGGTGACATAGGCCGCGAGGTTGAGGGTCAGGGCATTGTCGACCGTCTGGAACTTGCCGCCGATCTCGTAATTGTCGACCTTTTCCTCGTCGAAGCTGAAGTTGCCGCCGGTGGCCGGGACAACGACGTTTTCGAAGATCGAAGCGCTGGTGATGCGGAAGTTGTAGCCGCCGCTGCGATAGCCGCGGGTCCAGTGGCCGTACACCTGGCCGGCATCGAATTCGTACTGCAGACCCAGCTTGGGCGACCAATTCGACCAGCTGTTGTCATCCGAGAAACCGTTGTTCTCGGTCGGAATGAACGGGTTGGTGCCGGTGACCGGGCAGGTCCCGTCGACCACCGAACAGGCCGGGCGCGGACGGATGTAGGTCACGTCTGCGCTCTTTTCCTCGCGGCTCCAGCGGATACCGGCGATGACGGACAGGGCATCGGTCAGGGCGAACTTGCCGTTGGCGAAGGCGCCGAGAACCTGATGGTCCTGCGCACCGCCGCCGTAGAAGGTCAGCGCGCTGAGCGGGGGCAGGTCACGTGTTTCGGTGTAGGCGATGTTCTGGTCGAACCAGAAGCCGCCGACCGTCAGGTCGAGCCGGTTCAGGCTGACGGCGTAGCGCAGTTCGTTCGAATACTGCTCCTGCTCCGTCTCAGTGCCTGAATGGAACAGGAAGAAGGGGGAGCTGTCGATGTCGCCCAGCGTTTCGGCCGAGTAGTTGCGATAGCCGAAGATGTTGGTCAGCGTGCCAGGGCCGACGTCGAGTTCGGCCTTGAGCGAGCCGGTCCAGATCTCGTTCTCGTACGAACCCTTCTCGTCGATGGCCATGTCGAAGCTGTCACGGTCGAAGAAGCCACGGTTCTGGCCGGACGGGCCGTCGCCTTCGCTGGTGAAGTAGTCGATCTTGCCGAGCAGGTTCAGCCCGCCGAAGCGGCCTTCCAGCGCGCCGCGCACGATCTTGGTTTCCGCCTCGCCGTGGTTCGTATCGTCGAACTGGTTGAGGAAGTAGCCATCGTCCTTGTTGTAGTAGCCGCCCAGCTTGAACAACAGCGTGTCGTCCACGATCGGGCCGGAAACCACGCCGCTGGCGGTGTAGTTGGAGCCGCCGCGACCGTCGTCGAGCCACGGGCCGTCGACCGAGGCGCGGAACTTGCCGGTGAAATAGTCGGTCGGGTTGCCGGTGTTGATCAGCACTGCGCCGCCGGTCACGTTACGGCCGAACAGCACACCCTGCGGACCGCGCAGGATTTCCACGCTGTCGAGGTCGAACAGGTCGAACACGACGCCGCCGTTGAAGCCCAGGTACACGCCGTCGACGAACACGCCCACGGTCGGGTCGATCGAGGGGATCGAGCTGTTGATGCCGAGACCGCGGACCGAGAAGTTCGCGGTGCCGCGGCTGGTGCCGACCTGGTCGAGGCTGACGTTCGGCGCGGAATAGGTCAGCGACTGGACGTCGCGCACCTTGAGCGCGTCGAGCGTCTCCGCGTTGAAGGCGGTGACGGCCAGCGCCACGTCCTGCACGTCTTCGGCGTCCTGCGTCTTGGTGCCGGTGACGACGATGACGTTCAGGCTGTCGAGCGCGCTGCCCCGCTGCGTTTCTGCCTCTGCGCTGGCTTCAGCGTCTTGTGCATGGGCTGCGAGGGGGGCTGCCATGCCTGCGCCCGACAGCGCGATCGCTGCCAGCGAAACTTTGCTAATCATGTCTGGTATCTCTCTCTCATTTCCGCCCGCCGGGAGGGGCCCGCGCAGACGGGCGTGGCGTCTAAAGGAGCGCAAGCGCCTTGCAAACCGCAGAGTTGCTAGCGTTTCCGCGTTTGCCTTAAAGTGTGACATTTCAGCATTGCGTCGCCGGGCACCAGAATGCCGCCGCGTTGTTTTGCCTAACATAGATGGCATTGTGCACCACGATGCCTGGCATTAGGACTAGCGTGATATCGAGAGACTTGATCCCATGACAGCCCAGCTTCCCATCGTCGGTGTCGGCGCCTCCGCTGGCGGGTTGGAAGCCTTGCGCCAGATGCTTTCGGAAGTGACGCCGGACGTCGGCATGTCCTTCGTGATCGTCCAGCACCTGGACCCGAACCACGAAAGCATGCTGGCCGAACTGATGACGCGTGCGTGCAAGCTGCCCGTGCGCCAGATCGCGGGCGGGGAGCGGGTCGATCCGGGGCAGATCTATATCATCCCGCCGGGGTTCCGGCTGGGCATCGCGAACGGCGTGCTGGAGCTTGAGGAGTTCGAACAGCCGCGCGGCCTGCGCCGGCCGATCGACGATTTCCTCGAATCCCTTGCGCTCGACCGGCACGAATGCGCGGCCTGCGTTATCCTGTCGGGCACCGGCGCGGACGGCACCATCGGGCTGCGCGCGATCAAGGAACACGGCGGGCTGTGCGTGGTGCAGGAACCCGACACCGCGCGGTACGACGGGATGCCGGTCTCAGCGGTCGGCACGGGACTCGTCGATTTCGTCAAGCCGCCCGAAGAGATCGTCGACACGCTGCAGCGCTTCTTCGACCGGCGGCAGGAAAGCGATTCCCGCGAGAAGGCGGCAGAGGTTGTCAGCACTCATATCGACGAGATGTGCGACACGCTGAAAAAGGCGATCGGTCACGATTTCGCCGGGTACAAGCGGTCTACGCTCGTGCGCCGGATCGAGCGGCGGATGCAGGTGCTGGAGATCCAGAAGCCCGACGAATATCTCGCCCGGATCCGCAGCGACGAGGACGAGTGCGAGGCGCTGTTCCGCGACCTGCTGATCAACGTCACCCGCTTCTTCCGCGACCCCGAATTCTTCGAGACGCTGCGCGAAAAGGTGATCGAACCGCTGGTGGAAAAGGCGACTCCGTCGCGCGAGCTGCGCATCTGGGTGCCAGGCTGCTCGAGCGGCGAGGAAGCCTACAGCATCGCGATCCTTTTTGCCGAGGCGATGCGCGGCCGGCAATTCCGCCCCATCGTGCAGATTTTCGCCACCGACATCGACGAACGGATGCTCGATATCGCGCGGGCCGGCAGCTACCCCAATGCGGCGCTGGCCGACATTCCAAGCAATCTGCGCGAGCACTACACCGTGGGCCACGACGGGCGTTTCGAGATATCGCCCAAGGTGCGCGACATGATCCGCTTCTCCTCGCACAGCCTGGTGAAGGATCCGCCCTTTTCGAAGGTCGATCTCGTCTCCTGCCGCAACCTGCTGATCTACTTCGGCGACCGCTTGCAGAAGCAGGTCTTCCCGATCCTGCATTACGCCATCCGTCCGGGCGGTTACCTTCTGCTCGGCCCGTCGGAGAGCATCGGGCGCCACGAGGACATGTTCGAGCCGGTCGACCAGAAGGCGCGGCTGTTCCAGCGCACCGATGGCCGATCTGTCTATCCGATCGACCTGCCGGCCAGCATCGATGCGCCTGCACCAAACCGGGCCCGCCCGGCTCGCGTTCCGCGCGAAAGGCAGCCCGACTGGGACGAGGACCTTCCCGTCCGCCGGATCATCGAACGCTATGCGCCGGCCAGCATGACGGTGGACGAGGCCGGCGAAATCCTCTCGTCCAGCGGGCGTCTCTCGAAGTATTTCGAATTTCCCAATCCCGGCGCGCGGCGCATCTACGCGCCGACCATCGCGCGTCAGGGCCTGCGCGAAAAGCTGTCGTCGCTGATGCGACAGGCGGTGGAAACGCGGCAGCGCGTGATCAGCCGCGACGTGTCCGTCCAGGCCGAGTTCGGCAGCCAGAAGGTCGACGTGATCGCCGATCCGTTGCCGGATGGCACGCTGCTGCTGGTGTTCCGTGACGCCGCCCCGTTTGAGCCGGGGAACGACGAGGACCTGATCGATCTCGGCCCGAGCGATTCCACCGTGCAGCAGCTGGAGGATGAGCTGCGGCTGACCCGTTACCGGCTGCGTTCCGCAGTCGAGGAACTGGAAACCGCGAACGAGGAGCTGAAAAGCTCCAACGAAGAAATGATGTCGATGAACGAGGAGCTCCAGTCCACCAACGAGGAGCTTTCCACGGTCAACGACGAGCTGAAATCGAAGGTTGACGAACTGACCGTCGCCAATTCCGACATGCGGAACTTCCTCGGCTCCACGCAGCTTGCGGTAATCGTGGTCGATGGCGACCTTCGGGTTCGCAGTTACACCGACGCCGCGACGGAAATCTATCCGCTCAAGCCGTCGGACAGGGGGCGGGCGCTGACGGAAGTGTCGAGCCGGATCGACGACGATCACATCATGGACGAAGTTCGCAGCGCCATGACCGGCAGCGATGTTTCGGCGCGCACCGTTACCTCTCGCGACGGCAGCCAGCACTGGTCGCTACGGGTCCTGCCGTACCGCCTGAAGGACGGAACCGTCGAAGGGGCGACGCTGGTCTTCACCGATATCTCCGACGCGCTGGCGATGCAGTCCGAACTCGAATCGGAACGGCGTCGGCTCGAATTGGCCGTTCGCGTCGCGCGGATCGGGGTGTGGGAATACCACATCAAGACCGGGGTGACCGTGCTCGACGCGACGGAGCTGGAGCTGATGGGCCTGGAAGGGGAGCAAACCCACGATATCGAGCGGCTGCTCGAACGTGTGCATCCTGACGATCGTTCACGGGTCGAGGCGTCGCTGCGCCGCGCCATCGCTGGCGAGAGCGATTACGAGGCCAGCTTCCGCATCTGCCTGTCCGACGGGAAGACCCGCCACCTGCGCGGCCTGGGCCGGCTGGTCGAGGATGGGAACGAGCGCGGCAAAAAGAGGCTGATCGGCGTCACTTACGACGTCAGCCCCGAAGCGCAGCTTGCCGAACAGCGCGAGTTCCTGCTGCGCGAAATGAACCACCGGGTGAAGAACCTTTTTGCAGTGATTTCCAGCCTCGTGTCGGGTGCCGCCCGCACGTCCGATACGCCGCGTCAGCTTGCCGACGAAGTCAGCCACCGCATCCGTGCGCTGGGTCGCGCGCACTCGCTCAGCCAGCAGCCCGGCGACCAGGAAGTCGATCTGGAGGGCCTCGTGCGCGGGTCGCTCGAAGCGCATCTGAACAGCGGTGCCATCGCGATCGAAGGGCCTTCGGTGGCAGTTCCGATCGAAGCGATCACGCCGCTGGCCCTGATCCTGCACGAGTGGACGACCAACTCCGTCAAGTACGGCGCGCTCGGCCAGGACGATGGACATTTGTTAATTTCGTGGAACCGGGTGACAGGCAACGGCGTTCGAATTGCGTGGACGGAAACCGGCACCTCCGCCGCGCCTGAAGGCGACGGCAGCGGAGGCTTCGGAACTCGTCTCGTAAGCTATTCCGCGCAGCAGCTAGGCGCAAAGATCGAATATCCGGAGACCGGGCAGGGATGGACCGCAACGATAGACCTGGATCTGGAACCGGTGGGTGTCCAGCCGAACTAGCCCAGCGAAAAGTGCTGATCGCCGAAGATGAGGCGATCGTGGCCATGAACCTGTGCGACATCGTGGAAGATCTGGGCGGCGAAGTGGTCGGTCCGTTCGCCCGCGTCGCGCAATGCATAGCCGCGCTCGACGAAGGGCTGCCCGATCTCGCCATTCTCGACCTGCGGCTGGAGGACGGCAGCAGCATCGCCGTCGCGGAGAAGCTGGCAGGCCACAACATCCCGATCGTGTTCCATTCGGGGCACATGGACGACAACGAATGGCAGCCGCAGCCGGAAGACACGCCGGTCTATTATTGCAGCAAGCCATGCCCCAGCTCCGATCTCGAAGCCGCCTTGCTCGCCGGAGTGCAGCAGGCGCATACTTCTGCATGATCGGACTGGTCAGAGGAACGGACCATCAGGGAAGCTGACGCATTCGCCGCGACCGAGCTGGCCCGATACATGGACCAGGCGCGCATCGCGCTGACGATCTCCAGCTGCGCGATCGAGGATCAGCCGCTGATCTACGTCAATCAGCGCTTCTGCGACCTGTCGGGTTACGCCGCGGAAGAGATCATCGGCCAGAATTGCCGTTTTCTGCAGCAGGACCTGCGCAGTCAGGACGCGCGCTTCCGGATGCGCCGCTTCATCACCGGCGAAACCAGCAAGCGGCAACTGCGTTGCTCGCTGGTCAATTTCCGCAAGGACGGATCACCCTTCGTCAATCTCGTCTACCTCTCGCAGATCGCGGGGGAGGATGGGAAGACGCGTTACATTTTCGCCTCGCAATTCGACGCCACGGCGCGCGCTCCCGAACAGCTGGCGGAGTATGACGAGGATCTTGCCAAGGCGCATACGCGGGTCGGCCGCTTCATGCGCGACCAGAACATGATCATGGATCAGTCGATAGACCTTCTGGCCAGCGCCGCGGCCAATATCGCGCAGACCAAGCTTACCCTGAACGAGCTGACCAGGGCGGGTTGAGCGTCAGTCCTCACGGCCTTCGAGTTCCTTGCCGCTGATCGAGACGACGTGGAGGAGATTGGTCGATCCCGGTGTGCCGAAGGGGACGCCGGCAAGCGCGATCACCTTGGCCCCTGCGGAACCGAAGCCGTGACGCAGCGCCATGCGCTTGCCCTTGGCGATCATCTCTTCGAAGCTGCCGATGTCCTTCGTGGCAACCGCGTGCGCGCCCCACAGCAGGCCGAGCCGCCGCGCGGTCCGCATGCTCGGGGTCAGCACCAGCATCGGCACGCTGGGCCGTTCGCGCGCGACGCGGCGCGCGGTCGAACCCGATCCGGTGAACACCACCACGGCCTTGATCGGGACGGTGTCGGCGATGGTCATGCAGGCATGGCTCAGCGCATCGGCAGTGGTCGGATCGGGCGGCGTGTCGAGGAAGCGGACGCGGGCGAGGTAGCTTTCATCGCGCTCAACCTGCGTCGCGATGCGGTCCATGATGGTGACCGCTTCTTCGGGCCATTGCCCTGCCGCCGTTTCCGCGCTCAGCATCACCGCGTCGGCCCCGTCGTAAACCGCATTCGCAACGTCGGAGACTTCCGCGCGTGTCGGGGCCGGGCTTTCGATCATGCTTTCCAGCATCTGCGTCGCGACGATCACCGGCTTGCCCACCGTGCGGGCAGCGTTGACGATGCGTTTCTGCAGCGGCGGCACTTCTTCGGGGTTCAGCTCCACGCCCAGATCGCCGCGCGCGACCATCACGGCGTCGGATAGTTCGAGCAGTTCGTCCAGCCGCTTGACCGCGGACGGCTTCTCGATCTTCGCGCAGAGCGAGCCGTAGCCGCCCATCAACTTGCGCGCCTCCGCCAGATCTTCGGGACGCTGGACGAAGCTGAGGCCGATCCAGTCGGCGCCCTGTTCGACCGCGAAGGCGAGATCCCTGCGATCCTTTTCGGTCAGCGCGGGTATCGGCACTTCGGCATCGGGAACGTTGACGCCCTTGCGATCCGAGATCACCCCGCCGACTTCCGCCGAACACAGGATCGCGTCCTTCTCTGCGCGGATGACCTTGAGGCGGATCTTGCCGTCGTTGATCAGCAGCCGCTGGCCCTTCTGGAGGATGCCAAACAGTTCCGGGTGCGGCAGGTGGACGCGGTTCTCGTCGCCCGGTTCGGGATTGGTATCCAGCGTGAAATGGCCGGAGTGGCGGATCACCGCCTGCCCGTCCTTGAAGGTACCGACGCGAAGCTTGGGCCCCTGCAGGTCGCACAGGATCGTGATGGGGTGGGCGAATTCCTTTTCCAGCGCGCGGATCGCCCTGAAGCTTTCCGCGTGGTCGGAATGCGCGCCGTGGCTCATGTTGAGGCGGAAGGCGTCGGCCCCCGCCTTGACCAGGCGACGCAGCATGTCGGGATCGCGGCTCGCCGGGCCGACGGTTGCGAGGATCTTGACCTTGCGGCCGCGGGGGTCGAGCTTTGCCATGGCCAGCGGCTATGCCACAGGGCACCGGCAAGACAACCCGCTAAACCCGCGACAGCAAGGACCGACCTGCAATGGATACGAATTCACCCGACCCGCTCGACACGCTGGACGATGCCGTGGCCGCCGCCGCCTTTCGCCGTCTGGTGCGCCATTTGCGCCATCGGCACGATGCACAGAACATCGAGCTGATGGGTCTGGCCGGGTTCTGCCGCAACTGCCTCGCCGACTGGATTCGCGATGCCGGATATGACGGCGACAAGGCACAGGCGCGCGAACTGATCCACGCAATGCCGCAAGAGGAATGGAAGGCCACGCGCCAGTCCCCCGCGACGGAGGCACAGATCGCGGCGATGGAAGCGAGCGTCGCGAAAAACCGCGTGGATTAGGGAAGAGGCGGGTTCACCGCGCGGCTGCGAGCCTCTATCGCGCGGCCACTGATTCCCCCCTGACACGAGACAGAAAGCGATTCACACACTCATGGCCGATACCGATGCAAATGCCACCGACGACCGCCTGCGCCTGCTGATCGAGCGGGTCGAGCGTCTGGAAGAAGAGAAGAAGGGCACCTCCGACGATATCCGCGACGTCTATGCGGAAGCCAAGGCAGTCGGTTACGATCCCAAGATCATGCGCCAGATCGTGCGCCTGCGCAAAATGAAGCCCGACGACCGCAGCGAACAGGAAATGGTGCTCGACACCTACAAGACCGCGCTCGGCATGGTTTGACGCGGGGCGCTTCCCCCATGACGGTCTTCGCCCGCACCACCTTTCGAACCGATGACGGGCTGACGCTGGTCGGCGACGCCGGCGGGCCGGAAGGTGCGCCGCTGGTGTTGCTGATGCACGGCGGCGGACAGACCCGGCACAGCTGGGCGAAGGCGCTCACCTCGCTGGCGCAAGCCGGGTATCGCGTCGTCAATCTCGACGCGCGCGGCCATGGGGAAAGCGACTGGTCGGCCAGCAAGGCCTACGACCCGGCATCGCGCGTGTCGGATATCCGTGCGGTTATCGCCGGGCACGACGGACCCTACGCGCTGGTCGGCGCGTCCATGGGCGGGCTGACCGCTATCCAGGGCATCGGCCTCGGCCTGACGCCCGCGGCGCTGGTGCTGGTCGATGTCGTGCCGCGGCTGGAGAAGGCGGGCGTGCAGCGCATCGTCGGCTTCATGAATTCGCATCACGATGGTTTCGCCTCGCTCGAGGAAGCGGTGGATGCGGTTGCGGCCTACTATCCGGAACGCCCGCGCCCGAAGGACCCCAGCGGGCTGATGAAGAACCTGCGGCTGAAGGACGACGGCCGGCTCTACTGGCACTGGGATCCGGCGCAGTTCGGGATCGAGGATCCTCGCGACTTCCGCAAATCGCTCGACGAGGCGACGAACACCTTGGCCGCCAGTCCGGGCATCGCCGTGATGGTCGTGCGCGGAATGCTAAGCGACATGGTTTCGCAGGCGGGTGTCGATGCGTTCAGCGCGCAGGTGCCGCAGGCGCGCATCGCCGACATCGCGCAGGCGGGCCACATGGTCGCGGGCGACCGCAACGATGCCTTCAACGGGGCGGTGGTGGATTTCCTGCGCGAGACGATGCCGGTTTCCGAGCCCGCTGCCTGAGTCCGTTTCCCGACGATATTGCCCGGAGCGGCGTGCTGGGCTAGGGCGCAGCGCAGACATTCCCTCCATTTCCAGCGGACAGATTTGCAGCCATGGCAGGCCATTCCAAATTCAAGAACATCATGCATCGCAAGGGCGCGCAGGATAAGAAGCGCTCCAACCTGTTTTCCAAACTCAGCCGCGAAATCACCGTGGCGGCGAAAATGGGCACGCCCGATCCTGACATGAACCCGCGCCTGCGCCTGGCGGTCAACACGGCCAAGGCGCAGTCGATGCCCAAGGACAACATCCAGCGCGCGATCGACAAGGCGAACGCCGCAGATGGCGAGAATTACGAGGAAGTGCGCTACGAAGGCTACGGCCCCGACGGTGTTGCGCTGATCGTCGAAGCGCTGACCGACAATCGCAACCGCACCGCCACCGCCGTGCGCACCGCGTTCTCCAAGAACGGCGGCAATCTCGGCACCGAGGGCAGCGTGCAGCACGGTTTCGAACGGCTCGGCCTGATCGAATATCCGGCCAGCGCGGGCGACGAGGAAAAAGTCCTCGAAGCCGCGATGGAAGCGGGCGCGGAAGACATCGAGAGCAGCGAGGACGGCCACACCATCTGGACCGCGGCGGAAGACCTGCACGCAGTTGCCGAAGCGCTCGAAAAATCGCTCGGCGAAGCGGAGAACGTGAAGCTGGCGTGGAAGCCGAACATCACCGTCGAACTCGGCGAAAAGGGCGCGGGCACGCTGCTCAAGCTGGTCGATATGCTCGATGACGATGACGACGTGCAGACCGTGTGGGGCAATTACGAAATTCCCGACGACGTGATGGCGAAGCTCGACTGATGTGGAGCCTGGTCGCGAAGGCGCTGCTTGCCGGCGCGATGATCGCGGCCATTGCGGAAATCGGGCGGCGGATGCCGACCTTCGCCGCGCTGGTGGCGAGCCTTCCGCTCGTCTCCATCCTCGGCATGGTCTTCCTGTGGCATGCCCGACCGGATGCGGAGAACATGGCGGTCCACGCGCAGTCGACCTTCTGGTTCGTCCTGCCGAGCCTGCCGATGTTCCTGCTGATCCCGGTCCTGCTGCGGCATGGCGCGGGCTTCTGGCTGTCGCTGGCGGCGGGCTGCGCGCTCACGGTGGCGCTGTATTTTGCCATGTTGCAGTTCGGGCCGCGCCTCGGCCTGCGGCTGTGAACGCTGCGGCCTGATGCAGCCATGCTGATCCTCGGTCTCGACCCCTCGCTCAGCTGTACCGGCTGGGGCGTGATCCGTGCGGAGGGAAGCCGCATCGCCCATGTCGCGAACGGGCAGGTCAAGACCGACGCCAAGGCTCCCCCGGCAGAGCGGCTGCACCATCTCCACGACGCGATCTTCGCAGTGATCGGGCAATATGCGCCCGACCGCGCCGCGTGCGAGGAAGTATTCGTCAACAAGAACCCGCAATCGACGCTGAAGCTGGCTCAGGCGCGCGGTGCCGTGCTGGCCGCCTGCGGCCGCGGCTCGCTGAGTGTCAGCGAACACGCGGCGCGGCTGGTGAAGAAGGCGGTGGTCGGCAGCGGCGCGGCAGAGAAGCAGCAAGTGCAGGCGATGCTGAAAGTTCTCCTGCCCGGTGCCGCCATAGCCGGGGCCGATGCGGCGGACGCGCTGGCCGTGGCAATCGCCGACGCGCACCTATCCTAGCCGGCTCTCCTGGGTTTCCGGTGGGAAGGCTATCGCCTGCTCCGGAACACGGCGAGACACTCCGGAGTTTTGCCTGTCAGAACACAGTTCCATGTGTTCCATCCAACACGACCGACCCGAAGGAACGCGCCTTGATCGACCTCTATGGCATCCCGAATTGCGACACCGTGAAGAAGGCGCGAAAGTGGCTCGACACGCAGGGCATCGCTTACGAATTTCACGACTACAAGAAGGAAGGCGTGGACGGAGAGGCGCTGTCCCGCTGGGCCGATGCGGTGGGCTGGGAAGTGCTGCTGAACCGCCGGGGCACGACCTTCCGCAAACTCGACGAAGCGGACAAGGAAGACATCGACCGGGCAAAGGCGCTTGCGCTGATGGAAGAGCATCCCAGCATGATCAAGCGCCCGGTGGTCGAAAAGGCACAGCGCGTGCTCGTCGGCTTCACTCAAAGCGAATGGGAAAATGCGCTTGCCTGACCATGCGCCTGAACGATCCGACGAGGACTGGATGCGTGCCGCCCACGATCATGCGGTGGCGCAAAAGGGCACCGATCCGGCCGACACGCCGATCGCCGCGGTCCTAGTGCGCGACGGCCGGGAGGTCGCGCGCGGCGTGAACCGCACGGCCGAATGCTGCGATGCGACCGCCCACGCGGAGATCGTCACCTTGCGCGCTGGCGGCGAAGCGGTGGGCGACATGCGGATCAAGGGCGCGACGCTCTATTCGACCTTGCAACCCTGCGGCATGTGCACCTTTGCCAGCATCTGGGCGGGTGTATCACGCATCGTCTACGGTGCTGGGCGCGACGACGTACACGAGATGTATTTCGAGGATCGCCACCTCTCGACGCTCGATTTCGTGGCCGACGCATACAAGGACGACCTCGAACTGGTGGGCGGCATTCTCGCGGCCGAATGCGCGCGGTTGTATTACGGCCCCGACGACGATGTGCCGGAGAGCGAGCAGGCCAACGACTAGGCGCGCCGGTGCGCGGTGACGATGTAGTTGAGCGAAAGGTCGCCAGACAGATGCAGCCCCTTGCCGGGCGAGAACGCGATGCCGCGTGGCTCGCCCATCGCAAGCCCTTGTGCGGCAAGCAGCACTTCCAGTTCCTCCGGCGTAACGAAATCGGACCAGTTATGCGTCCCGCGCGGGATCATGCCGAGCAGTTCGGCCCCCTCGACCAGCAGCAGCTTCGACTGCGGCGTACGGTTGGGAGTGGACAGGACCATCAGCCCGCCGGGCGCAAGGCGCTGCGCCAGCGCGGCGACGAAGGCGGGCTTGTCGGCGACGTGCTCGATCACCTCCATGCTTGTGACGAGGTCGAACTGGCCGAGGCCGATCTCGCCGAGCTCTCCCGCCCGGTAGTCGATTGCCAGCCCGCTCCCCGCCGCGTGAGTCGCAGCCGCCGTTATATTCTCGGGCGAGGCATCCACGCCCGTCACCTCGGCGCCGAGCCGTGCCAGTGGTTCGCACAGCAGCCCGGCCCCGCAGCCGACGTCGAGCGCGCTCTTGCCCGCCAGCGGGCGTACATTGTCAATATCGCCCGCCCAGTGCAGGTCGATCGCCTCGCGCACGAAGCCGAGCCGCACCGGATTGAGCCGGTGGAGCATGGCGGAGGAGCCCTTCGGGTCCCACCATTCCCTGGCCAGCGCGCCGAAATGCGCCGCCTCGTGCGGGCGGATCGTTGCAGCGGGCGAAGTTTTGCTTGGTGTCACGCGTGTTGCATCGCTCATTCGCTCTGGCTAGCAGCCTCACCACCAGCATTCCAGCACGGAGGCCCACGGATTTGGCCCGTATCGTGATGAAATTCGGCGGCACCAGCATGGCCGGGACGGAACGTATCCGCCGGGTGGCCAGTATCGTGCGTCGCCAGCAGGCCGCAGGGCACGAGGTCGCCGTGGTGGTCAGCGCCATGGCGGGCGAGACCGACCGGCTTGTCAACTTCTGCCGGGAGGCGAATCCGCTCTACGATCCGGCCGAATACGATGTCGTGGTCGCAAGCGGCGAACAGGTGACGAGCGGCCTGCTCGCGCTCACTTTGCAGGCGATGGGCTGCAAGGCGCGCAGCTGGCTCGGCTGGCAGATGCCCGTCCAGACGGTGGAAGCCCACGCAAAGGCGCGCGTCGCGACGATCGATGCGCCGGACATGATCGCGGCGATGGAAGCGGGCGAGATCGCGGTCATCCCCGGCTTCCAGGGCGTGTCTGACAAGGGACGCATCACGACCCTGGGCCGCGGCGGATCGGATACTTCGGCGGTGGCGGTCGCGGCGGCGGTCAAGGCCGACCGCTGCGACATCTATACCGACGTCGACGGCGTCTACACCACCGACCCGCGGATCGTCGCCAAAGCGCGCAAGCTGAAGGCGGTGACCTACGAGGAAATGCTCGAACTGGCGAGCGTCGGAGCCAAGGTGCTCCAGACCCGCAGCGTCGGCCTCGCGATGAAGGAAGGGGTGCGCGTGCAGGTGCTCTCCAGCTTCATCGATGACGATGCGACCCCGGCAGACGAAATCCCCGGCACGCTGATCGTCAGCGACGAGGAAATGAACCAATTGGTGGAGACAGGCGAGATGGAACGCCAGCATGTGACCGGCATCGCCCACGACAAGAACGAAGCGAAGATCATCCTCACCCGCGTGCCGGACAAGCCCGGCGCGGTGGCGCATATCTTCGCCCCGCTGGCCGACGCCAGCATCAATGTCGATATGATCATTCAGAACGTCGGGCGCGACAAGGGCGAGACCGACGTGACCTTCACCGTGCCTCAGGCGGACCTCGCCCGCGCGCAGGCCCTGCTCGAGGACAAGCGCGGCGAGATCGGCTTCAACCGCATCATCACGGATAGCCACATCGCCAAGATCAGCGTCGTCGGCGTCGGTATGAAGAGCCATGCAGGCGTCGCCGCCACCATGTTCCGCGCGCTGTCCGATCGCGGCATCAACATCCAGGCCATCTCCACCAGCGAGATCAAGGTCAGCGTGATGATCGACGAGGACGAGACCGAACTCGCCGTGCGCGTATTGCATACGGCCTACGGCCTCGACGCGGCGGACGAAGCGGCCTGAAGCGTCAGCCGCCCGGCACGGTTCGGCGCATTGGCAAACCCGCGCTAACCCAATCTTAACTCTCGCAGCCGACTCCCGAATGAAAAGGAGTCGGTTCGCTGTCAGTCACTGCCCATCTCGAAGAAAACGCCGCCGGTCGAAGCGACCAGCGCCGTGTCCTGCGGTTCGAAACCACCGGCGCCCTGCCTGAAGGCAGCGCGGTCGCGGTCAAGGTGCACAACGCCTCGACCACCGGGCTGTTGCTGGAAACGGCGAGCGAGCTCGCGGTCGGCGATCCCATCGATATCGACCTGCCGCAGGCCGGGGTGACCTCTGCCACGGTCGTATGGGTCAGCGGCAGCCTGCACGGCTGCAAGTTCGACGAACCGCTGAGCGCAGGCACGCTGAGCGCCGCGCAGCTCCGCAGCGATACCGCGCTCGGTCTCGAACCGGACGACGGCGGGCCGATCGGCGAATCCTTCGGCGCCATGCTGCGCCGCCTGCGCGGGGAGCGCGGCCTGACGCTGGAGCAGCTTGGCGACAGCCTGGGCGTCAGCAAGCCGACGGTCTGGGCGTGGGAGCAGGGCAAATCACGCCCGCAGGACGACCGCATCGATTCCCTGGCGAGCGAACTGGGCGTCTCCGCCGACGTCCTTCGGAACCCCCGGCGCGGCGCAGGGGCGGCCGAATTGGTCGCACGCAGTCGGGAGCAGATCGCCCACGCGTATAATGTCGACGTTGGCAAAGTGAAGATCGCCATCGAATTGTGACCGAGTTGCCCGCACTTAAATGACTCGCCAAAGCGACCTTGATGGTTAATAAAAGACTTATCGAATCACAGTAAAGTCAGTTAACTAACAAGTATAACTTTCTTCGGGTTGTCATTCGATGTTGCGTCTGTTCGTCTTTGGCGAATGCAAATTGGATGCGGGGCATGACATTACAGGGGGCTGGGCTGTCCTTGCAGGAGGGGGCAGCCTTTTGCAGCCTGCTGGCGGAAGCTGGCGGCGATATTTTTCTACGATGCGATCCGCGCGGGTTCGTCCAGCACGCAGCCGGTGGGACCGATCAGATCGGGCTCAGGCTCGATGCGCGGCTGATTGGACCCAAGCTGGCAGAACTCGCGGTTCCGACCCACGTCGAGCGGCTCGAACGCCATGTCAGCGGCGTGTTGTCAGGTCAGTTGCGCGGCGCCTGGACGGAAGTGCAGTTACGCACTGTCGAGGGGACGGCCAGCTGGTATGTCCTGCAATTGCGCCCGCTGCATGACGGCGCGCGCAATCTGGTCGGCGCAATCGCCGCGTTGCGCTGCGTCGATCGGGAACGTCGCCTGCGCGACCGTCTGTTCCAGGCGGCGGTGACGGATCAGCTGACGGGTTTTGCCAATCGCCGCGCCTTCATCGCGATGCTCAACCACCTCGCGCGACGGGACGAGGGCGGTGCCGTCGCGCTGATCAGGCTCAACGGTCTCAGCGCTATCAATCTGCGCTTCGGCGCAAGCGCGGGTGACCGCCTGCTCGGCGCGGTAGCAGGGTTTCTCCGCGAACGCGTGACTCGCAGCCATATCGTGGGTCGTACCGGCGGTGAGACCTTCGGTCTGATCCTGCCCGATGGCTGCGTGGACGAAGCACTGCGCGTTGCCGAGCGCATCGTGGGGGATCTGACGAAGGCTGCCCGCGTGCAGAGGCAGGATGCGAGCGGCATCACCGCGAATGCCGGAGTGGGGGCGATCGCCGTTTCGGCCGACGAGAGTTTGCGGCAGGCCGAGCTTGGGCTGGTCGCCGCCAATGCCCGTGGTCCGGGGGTCGCCACCCCCGCGCACCGCCGCGTGAAACAGCTGGCGATGCGCGGGTAAGAGCTTATTCGGCGGCTTCGCGCATGGCTTGGCCTTCTCCGCTGATGGAGAGGGCGCTGGCCATGCCGGGCGCTTCCGACTTGCCGCCGATCTTGTCACGGACCATCTTTTCGATCCGTTCGCCGATCTTCTGGTCGACGGCCTTCCAGTAATCGAACGCGCGGACCAACACCTTCTCGCTGACGCCGTCGGCGAGGTGCCCGGCGACGTTGGAGACGAACCGGTCGCGCTGCGCGTCGTCCATCACGTCGTTGATCAGAGCACGCGGCTGGCTGACGTCGTCATCATCCTCGCGCAGGGTGTAGGCCTGTCGCACCATGTCGCCGTCCGACTGCCAGGTCGCTTCGCCCCCTACCTGCGGTTGGGCCGCCGGGCCGCCGTAGGAGTTGGGCGCATAGACGGGATCGACGGCATTGACGGTCCGACCCTGTCCGGCGCGGCTGTAGGAGTTGACCTCGGCGTTGCGGGCCGAATTGACCGGGATCTGCTTGTAATTGACGCCAAGGCGCGCGCGGTGGGCATCGGAATACGAGAAACCGCGTGCAAGCAACATCTTGTCGGGGCTCAGGCCGATGCCGGGCACCATGTTGTTCGGCTCGAACGCCAGCTGTTCGATCTGCGTGTCCCAGTCGACCGGGTTCTCGTTGAGAACCAGCTTGCCGACCTCGATCAGGGGATAGTCGGCATGGGGCCACGTCTTGGTAAGATCGAACGGGTTGATGCGATAGGTCGCCGCATCGTCATAGGGCATGATCTGCCATTTCAGCGTCCAGCTGGGATAGTCGCCCTTGTGGATCGCGTCGAACAGGTCGCGGCGATGATAGTCGCTGTCTTCGCCTGCCTTCTTCACCGCTTCGTCCTGGGTGAAGTGGGCGTTGCCGCTCATCTCGCCGACGTCGGTATGGAAGTGGAACTTGACCCAGAACTTCTCGCCGTCCTCGTTGATCAGCATGTAGGTATGGCTGGAATAGCCGTTCATCTCGCGCCAGTTCTTCGGCACGCCGCGGTCGCCCATCAGGTACGTGACCTGGTGCGCGCTTTCCGGGGACAGGGTCCAGAAATCCCACATCATGTCGTGGTCGCGCAGGCCGTTGTCGGCCCGCCGCTTCTGGCTGCGGATGAAGTGCTGGAATTTCAGCGGGTCGCGGATGAAGAAGATCGGCGTGTTGTTGCCGACCATGTCGAAATTGCCGTCCTCGGTATAGAACTTGACCGAGAAACCGCGCGGGTCGCGCCACGTATCGGGGCTGCCCCGCTCGCCTGCGACGGTCGAGAAGCGCATGGCGGTTTCGGTCTTCACACCCGGCTGGAACAGCTTGGCCTTGGTGTATTTGGAAACGTCGGCCGTGGTCTCGAAATAGCCGAACGCGCCTGAGCCCTTGGCGTGAGGCTGCCTTTCCGGAATCCGTTCCCGATTGAAGTTGGCCATCTGCTCGATCAGGTAGTGATCGTTGAGCACGATAGGCCCGTCGCGGCCAACGGTCAGCGAATGTTCGTCGCTCTGAACCCGGATGCCGGCATCGGTGGTGGTGGGGGGGACGGTTTTGCTCATGAGTGAATCCTTTCTGCGCGAAGCGCATGCAATATCCCTACGGCCTTGCCGCCCGCCCGTTCCTCAATATGCGATCAGCCGTTGCGTTCGGTCATCCGATGTCGTCGGCACTGAACGGATACTGGCGCGGCTGGTGCTGCACGCTGATCCAGCGGGTGACCGTGAACGCATCGACCGCCCATTGCCCGTTGAACCGACCGATGCCCGAATTCTTGACCCCGCCGAAGGGCGCGAACGGGCTGTCATTGACGGTCTGGTCGTTGATATGCGTCATCCCTGCCTGGACCTGCTTTGCAAAGGCCAGCGCCCGGCCCTCGTCGCGGCTGAACACCGCGCTCGACAGGCCCATCTCCGTCGCGTTCGCCAGTTCGAGGGCGTGGCTTTCATTGCGGGCGCGCTGGATCGGTGCGACCGGGCCGAAGATCTCGTTCGCGACCAGGCAATTGTCCTCGGCCACATCGGTAAACACGTGGGGCGCAATGACGAGGCCATCGCTCTCTCCGCCAAGAGCGCAGGTTGCCCCCTGATCCTTGGCCTTGGCGATCATGTCGTTGATCTTCTCGAACTGGTCGCGGTTGACGATCGGACCGATGAAGCATTTCGGATTGTCGCGCTCTCCGACCGGCAACTGCTTCACCCGCTCGACGAACTTGCTGACGAATTCGTCGTAGATGGCGTCTTCCACGACGATACGGTTGGCGATCATGCAGATCTGGCCCTGGTGCATGAACTTGCCCCAGACGCTCGCTTCGACCGCAAGATCGAGATCGGCATCGTCGAGCACCACGATCGGGCTGTTGCCGCCAAGCTCCAGCTCGACCGGCTTGATCTTCTCTCCGTCGAGCGCAGCCTTGCCCACGCCCCTGCCAACAGGGGTGGAGCCGGTGAAGCTGACGACAGAGGGGATCGGGTGGCGGATCAGCGCATCGCCGATAGTCGATCCTGAACCGGGAAGGACCGCAACGAGCCCTTCGGGAAGCCCAGCTTCCTCGCAAACGGCAGCGAAGATCGTTCCGCCTGTCACGATGGTATCGCTGGCAGGCTTGATCACCACGCCATTGCCCAGCGCGAGGGCGGGGAACAGCGTGCGCGCGGTAAGCTGAAGGGGGAAGTTCCACGGGCTGATCAACGCCACGACACCGGCAGGCTGGCGATAGGCGCGCGATTCCTTTCCGGGGATGTCCTCCGGCACGATGGCCCCTTGCGCAAGGTAGGGCAGGGTCGCGGCTTCGGACCGGGCAACCTGCGTCACCAGCATCAGTTCGAGCGCGGCTTTCAGCTTCGTGCCGCCCGCCTCGCGCACGATCCATGCCGCGATCTCGACCTTCCGGGCTTCGAGAACGTCTGCGATCGCGTGCATCTTGGCGGCCCGGGCAGCCGGCGGCAGGGCGCCCCATTCCTTTTGCGCTTCGAGGCTGGCTTGGCAGGCTTCTGCAACGTCCTGCTCGGTGGCGCTGGCCATCTCGAAAATGGTGGTTTCGTCCCACGGACAGATATTGGCGATGGTCTCTCCCGATCCTTCGCGCCACTGGCC
This sequence comes from Altererythrobacter sp. CAU 1778, assembly GCF_054482795.1. Classification (NCBI taxonomy): domain Bacteria; kingdom Pseudomonadati; phylum Pseudomonadota; class Alphaproteobacteria; order Sphingomonadales; family Erythrobacteraceae; genus Altererythrobacter; species Altererythrobacter sp. CAU 1778. The sequence goes on from NZ_JBTLRP010000001.1 coordinate 200,579, forward strand.
GGCGATGTGGAGACGGTCGAGGTTCTGATAGGTTTTGCTCATGCCTTACCAATCCTCGTGCGGCCTTAGGTTTCCCTGCCCGCCAACAGAAAAGCCCCCGACATCGCTGCCGGGGGCTTCCTGCGACCCGAGGGGGCTCGGGGTCAAAGCATGCGGGTGTTCCGCTTACTTGCTGTACTTGGCGTATTCGATGTCGAAGCGGTCGGCTTCCATGACCTTCGTCCACGCCTTGACGAAGTCGCGCGCGAACTTTTCCTCATTACCGTTTTCCGCATAGACTTCGGCCACGGCGCGAAGCTGCGAATTCGAACCGAAGACGAGATCGGTGCGCGTGGCACGCCACTTTTCCTCACCCTTGAGACGGCACTTGCCGACGAATTCCTCGTCGCCGCTCTCGTCGACCACTTCCCAGACCGTGCCCATGTGGAGCAGGTTGACGAAGAAATCGTTCGAAAGCACGCCCGGCCTGTCCGTCAGGACGCCGATGCGGTGGCCGTGCTTGGCATGGTCGCTGACGGCGCCCAGTGCACGCATCCCGCCCAGCAGTGCGGTCATTTCCGGAACCGACAGCCCGAGCAGGTCCGCCCGGTCGATCAGCATGTCTTCCGTCTTCACCGAAGCTTTGGTCTTGAGATAGTTGCGGAAACCGTCGGCGAAGGGCTCCAGCGGCTCCCAGCTCTCGGCATCGAACTGCTCTTCGGTGGCATCGCCGCGACCGGTCGAAACCGGCACGGTGATGTCGAAGCCGCCATCCTTGGCAGCCTTTTCGACCGCCGCTGCGCCTGCCAGCACGATGGCATCGGCCATCGACAGGTCACCGCGCAGTTCTTCGAGCTTGCTCAGAACCTTGCCCAGTTCGTTGGGATCGTTGACCGCCCAGTTCTTGATCGCATCGAACCGGACATGCGCGCCATTGGCGCCGCCACGATGGTCCGACCGGCGATAGGTGCTGGCCGAAGCCCATGCTGCCTTGACCAGTTCGCGAACCGAAAGACCGCTGTCGAGGACAGCCTTCTTGAAGTCGGCGACCGCGCTGTCCGAAGGCTTCGTGCCGGCGGGGATCGGATCCTGCCAGATCAGGTCTTCGCTGGGCACGTCCGGGCCGAGGTAACGGACCTTGGGGCCCATGTCGCGGTGGGTCAGCTTGAACCATGCGCGGGCGAAGGCATCGTCGAGCGCCGCCTGATCGTCGCGGAAGCGTTCGGAGATCTTGCGATATTCCGGGTCGCGCTTCAGCGCCATGTCGGCAGTGGTCATGATCGTCGGAACCTTCTTGTTCGGGTCCCGTGCGTCCGGCGCCATGTCGGCTTCTTCCGGATTGATCGGCGTCCACTGGTTTGCACCGGCAGGCGACTGCACCAGTTCGTATTCGTACTTGAACAGCAGGCGGAAGTAATCGTTGCCCCACTGTGTCGGGTTGGGCGTCCAAGCGCCTTCGATGCCCGAAGTCGTGATGTGGCCCTTGCCGATCTCTTCCGGGTCCGTCAGCCAGCCGAAGCCCATGGTGTGCAGGTTTTCGCCTTCAGGCGCCTTGCCGAACGTGTCGGAAGGCTTGGCACCGTGGCACTTGCCGAAGGCGTGGCCACCAGCCGTCAGCGCGACCGTTTCCTCGTCGTTCATCGCCATGCGGGCGAAGGTTTCGCGCATGTCGCGCGCCATGCCTTCTGCATCGTGCGGATTGCCGCCCGGACCTTCGGGGTTGACGTAGATCAGGCCCATCTGGATCGCGGCGAGGGGGTTTTCCAGCGCCTTGCCTTCGTCGGGAATGATGCGGGTTGCAACGCCTTCGTCGACCCACTGTTCTTCCGTGCCCCAATAGACGGTTTCAGGCTCGAACACGTCCTTGCGGCCGCCGCCGAAGCCGAACACCGGGCCGCCCATGCTTTCGATGGCGACGTTGCCGGTCAGCACGAACAGATCGGCCCAGCTGATGTTCTTGCCGTACTTCTGCTTGATCGGCCACAGCAGGCGGCGGGCCTTGTCGAGGTTGCCGTTGTCGGGCCAGCTGTTGAGCGGAGCAAAACGCTGCTGCCCGCTCGAAGCGCCGCCGCGACCGTCGCCGGTGCGATAGGTGCCCGCAGCGTGCCACGCCATGCGAATGAAGAAGGGACCGTAGTGACCATAGTCGGCCGGCCACCACTCCTGGCTGTCGGTCATCAGCGCGGTCAGATCCGCCTTCAGCGCATTGTAATCGAGCGTGTTGAACGCTTCGCAGTAGTTGAAGTCTTCGCCCATCGGATCGACCGTGCGGCCGTCCTGCGTCAGCGGGGACATATCGAGGCTGTCGGGCCACCATTCGCGGTTGGTCCGGCCGAACAGCGCACGCATGTCGCCATTGCCGGTAAACGGACAGCCGCCGCTCATCTCGCCGGTTTTCATATCCATATGAAGTCTCTCCTGATCGCAAGGTTTGGGAGCGAGCCGCGCACGACTCGCTAGGATTGCTTTGCTCACAGTGACCGCCTGCGCCTGATTAGTCCAATCGATTAAATGGAGCGGACTAATCGTCTGAGGCGGTCAGGCGACACGGCTGTCGGGCAGCCGATCAGGATACGCGAAGCGCGCAGGCCGGGTTCCGGCGATGGACTGCGGCTGGTCGGCCGATCAGGCCGCTTCGGCGCTCCGCGAAGCGCGCTTGCGCTCATGCGGGTCGAGGTGGCGCTTGCGCAGGCGGATCGACTGCGGTGTCACTTCGACCAGTTCGTCCGGCTGGATGTAGGCAATCGCCTGTTCCAGCGTCATCTTGCGCGGCGGGGTCAGGCGGATGCCGTCGTCCTTGCCGCTGGCGCGGAAGTTGGTCAGCTGCTTGGACTTCAGCGGATTGACCTCGAGATCCTGCGGCTTGGCATTCTCGCCGATGATCATGCCCTGGTACAGTTTCTGGTTCGGGGCGATGAACAGGACGCCGCGTTCCTCGATCGTGTTGAGCGCGTAGGCCTGCGCCTCGCCCTGTTCCATGGAGATGAGGACACCGTTCTGACGGCCTTCGATCTTGCCCTTGTGGGGGCCGTACTTCTCGAACAGGCGGTTCATGATCCCGGTCCCGCGCGTGTCGGAAAGGAACTCGCCGTGGTAGCCGATCAGCCCGCGGCTGGGCGCGCTGAACGTCAGGCGGGTCTTGCCGCCGCCGCTGGGGCGCATGTCGGTCATCTCGGCCTTTCGCAGGGCCATCTTCTCGACGACCGTGCCGGAATAGTCGTCGTCAACGTCGACCACGACGGTTTCATACGGCTCCATCCGCTCGCCGTTTTCTTCGCGGAACAGCACGCGGGGGCGGCTGATCGACAGCTCGAAACCTTCGCGGCGCATGTTCTCGATCAGCACGCCGAGCTGCAATTCGCCGCGGCCAGCGACTTCGAAGGCGTCCTTTTCGGCGCTTTCGGTGACGCGGATGGCGACGTTGGTCTCGGCCTCACGCTCCAGCCGGTCACGGATGACGCGGCTCTGCACCTTGTCGCCTTCGCGGCCCGCATAGGGGCTGTCGTTGACGGCGAATGTCATGCTGAGCGTCGGCGGATCGATTTCCTGCGCGTGAATCGGCGCAGAGACGTCGGGATCGCAGATGGTGTTGGAAACTGTCGCCTCGGTCAGGCCCGCGATGGCGACGATGTCACCGGCGCGCGCGTGCAGCACGGGGACTCGTTCCAGCCCCTGGTAGGCGAAGACCTTGGTCGCGCGACCGGCTTCGACCAGATTGCCGTGCACGTCCATCGCCTTGATCGGCATGCCGACTTCCAGCCGACCGCTTTCGACGCGGCCGGTGAGAATACGCCCGAGGAAATTGTCGCGGTCGAGCAGGGTGGCGAGCATGGCGAAGGCGCCGTCCGGATCCAGATCGGGCTCCGGCACGTGACTGACGATCTTCTTGAACAGCGGCGTCAGGTCACCGTCACGCGCGTCGATGTCCTCGCTCGCATAGCCGGAGCGGCCCGAAGCGTAGAGGACGGGAAAATCGAGCTGTTCGTCATTGGCGTCGAGGTTGACGAACAGGTCGAACACTTCGTCCAGCACCTCGTCCGCGCGCCCGTCAGGACGGTCGATCTTGTTGACGACGACGATAGGCTTCAGACCGAGGCCGAGCGCCTTGCCGGTCACGAACTTGGTCTGCGGCATCGGGCCTTCCGCGGCATCGACTAGCAGGATCACGCCGTCGACCATGCTGAGAATGCGTTCCACCTCGGCACCGAAGTCGGCGTGGCCCGGCGTGTCGACGATGTTGATGCGATACGGCTCGTGCCCGCCTTCGGGCGTCCACTCGATACTGGTCGGCTTGGCGAGAATGGTGATCCCGCGTTCCTTTTCCAGTTCATTCGAATCCATGGCGCGTTCTTCCACGCGCTGGTTGTCGCGGAAGGTGCCGGACTGGCGGAACAGCTGGTCGACCAGCGTGGTCTTGCCGTGGTCAACGTGGGCGATGATCGCTACGTTGCGCAGCGATTGGGGCGTGGAGGCCATTGTGATGTCTTTCGAGAACGGATGCGCCACATGGCGCTGAATCAAGTTGCGCGCGCCCCTAGCAGGCGTGTTGCGCTGCAACAAGGGTAGTTAGCGCCTGCCGCTTGCGCGCGCGTCGCCCGCCGACTAACGCCGCGCGCCATGAACTACACCAAAACCACGGCGCTGATGCAGCGCGGCATCGATTTCCTCGGCAGCGAACATGCCATCCTGTGCGGGGCGATGAGCTGGGTGTCGGAGCGCAACCTGGTGTCCGCGATCAGCAATGCCGGCGGCTTTGGCGTAATCGCCTGTGGTGCAATGACGCCCGACCTGCTCGATGCGGAAATCGCGGCGACCCGGGCGATGACGGACAAGCCGTTCGGCGTAAATCTCATCACCATGCACCCGCAGATATTCGACCTGATCGACGTCTGCGCGAAGCACGGTGTCAGCCACGTGGTGCTGGCCGGCGGCATCCCGCCCAAGGGCAGCGTGGAGGCGATCAAGGCATTCGGCGCCAAGGTCATCGTTTTCGCGCCCACGCTGGCGCTGGCCAAGAAATTACTGCGAAGCGGTGGCGATGCGCTAGTGATCGAGGGGATGGAGGCGGGCGGCCATATCGGGCCTGTCTCCACCAGCGTCCTGGCACAGGAATTCCTGCCCGCGCTGGCGGAGGATCACCTCGTCTTCGTGGCCGGAGGAATTGGCCGGGGTGAGGCGATTGCAGGCTATCTGGAAATGGGCGCGGTCGGCGTGCAGCTTGGCACCCGCTTCGCTTGCGCGACCGAGAGCATCGCGCATCCCGACTTCAAGAAGGCGTTTTTCCGCGCCAGCGCGCGCGACGCGGTTGCGAGCGTGCAGGTCGATGCCCGCCTGCCCGTCATTCCGGTCCGCGCGCTTAAGAACAAGGGTACCGAGGAATTCACCGCCAAGCAGCGCGAAGTGGCAGGTATCCTCGACCGCGAGGAAATCGCGATGGCCGAAGCGCAGTTGCAGATCGAGCATTACTGGGCGGGCGCGTTGCGCCGCGCGGTCATCGATGGTGACGTGGAGAACGGCAGCCTGATGGCCGGGCAGAGCGTCGGCATGGTCAAGGAAGAAGAACCGGTCGCCGCGATCATCGCCTCGCTGATGGCGCAGAGCGAAAACGCGCTGACGCGGCGCTGAAATGGCCGACCCGCTGGTCCTGACCCTGTCCTGCGCCGACCGGCCCGGACTGACCGCCTTGGTGACGGGCTTCCTCGCCCAGCGCGGCGGAAACATCCTGGAGGCGCAGCAGTTCAACGACCGCGAGGCTGATCGCTTCTTCATGCGGATAGAGTTCGATCCCGGCTCGGCCGCGCGCGAAGCGCTGCGCGGTGAATTTGCCGGTCTGGGTCGCGAACACGACATGGAATGGAAGCTGGCACTCCGCGACCGTCCGCGCCGGGTCATGTTGATGGTCAGCAAGTTCGATCACTGCCTGGCCGACCTGATCTATCGCTGGCGAATCGGCGAGCTGGCGATGGAGCCGGTAGCCATCGTTTCCAACCACCCGCGCGAGGCGATTGCGCATACCCCGCTGGGCGACCTGCCTTTCCACCACCTTCCGGTCACGCGCGAGATCAAGGAGCAGCAGGAAGCGCAGGTGCGCGCGCTGGCTGAAGAGGTCGATGCGGAGCTGGTGGTGCTGGCCCGCTACATGCAGATCCTGTCGGACGAGCAGGCCGCGCATTTCGCCGGACGCTGCATAAACATCCACCATTCCTTCCTGCCCGGCTTCAAGGGCGCCAAACCCTATCATCAGGCGTTCGAGCGCGGCGTGAAGATGATCGGGGCAAGCGCGCATTACGTCACCGCCGATCTCGACGAGGGGCCGATCATCCATCAGGACGTCGAGCGGATCACCCATGCCGACACGCCTGATGAACTGGTCCGCAAGGGCCGCGACATCGAGCGCCGGGTGCTCGCCGAAGCCGTCCGCCTGCATCTGGAAGAGCGGGTGCTCATGAACGGCAAGCGCACCGTGGTGTTCAGGGACTGACCTGCGCGTTCCAGTCGCAAGGCACGGACCGACAAGCACCTTGCCAGCGCAGCACGGCAGACTACCTTGGGCGCGACGGGACAAGGGAGAACGACAATGTGCGACAGTGAAATGCTCACCGGCTGGGACAAGGACGCGAAAGCGAAAGGCTTGTCGCGCCGCCAGTTCGGCGTGCTGGGCGGGGCAGCGACGCTCGCCGCATGTGCCGGCATGACGGAGGCGCAAGGCGATGCCGCCGGTCTTTCCGAAGGCAATGTCACTTATGCCGGACCCGGCGGGCAGGTCGATGGCTTCTTCGTCCATCCTGCCACCGGCAAGCATCCTGCCGTCATCTTCTGGCCGGATATCGCAGGGCTGCGCGAAGCCAAGCGCATGATGGCTCGCCGCCTCGCCAGTTCCGGCTATGCCGTGCTGGTGGTGAACCCCTATTATCGCGACGTTGCAGGCGAGCAGTTCACCGATTTTGCCGCGTTTCGTTCCGAAGAAGGCTTCCAGAAAGTCGGCCCCTGGCGTGACAAGCTGAAGGCCGAGGCGATCGTCGCCGACGCCAAGGCACATGTCGCCTGGCTCGACGGGCAGGACGTGGTCGATAGCGCGCGCGGCATCGGCACGCAGGGCTATTGCATGGGCGGACCGTTCACCGTCTGGAGCGCCTATGCCGCGCCATCGCGGGTCAAGGCAGCGGGGAGCTTCCACGGCGGCGGGCTCGCCACCGACAGCGACATGAGCCCGCACAAGCTGCTCAGCAATGCGCCTGCCAGCTACCTTTTCGCCATCGCCCAGAACGACGACGAGAAGGCACCGGGCGACAAGGTCGCGCTGCGCGATGCTGCTGCCGCGGCGAGCGTGCCGGCAGAGATCGAGGTCTATCCCGCCGACCATGGCTGGTGCGTGCCGGATTCCCCGGCCTACGACCGTGATGCTGCGGAACGCGCGTGGGGCCGCCTGCTCGCGACCTACTCCGCCGCGCTCTAGCTCACCCCAGTCCAGGCATGACCGGCCGCTTGTAAAGCGGTCCGGTTTTGCTTGCCTGCGCCCCCCTGCGCGCTAATCTCTCCCTCGGACGGATTGTCTTGGGGGAAGTCATGAGTTTTCTGATTACGTTGCTCGCCATTTTGCTGATCGCGATCCTGTTCGTCGCGATGGGCGTGCGGGTCGTGCGGCAGGGTTATGTCTACACGATCGAGCGGCTGGGCAAGTTCACCCTTTCCGCCGAGCCGGGTTTTCATTTCATCATCCCGTTCATCGATCGCGTCGGCCAGAAGGTCAACGTGATGGAACAGGTGCTCGACATTCCGGGCCAGGAAATCATCACGAAGGATAACGCCATGGTGGGCGTGGACGCCGTGGTGTTCTTCCAGGTGCTGGACGCGGGCAAGGCGGCGTACGAAGTCGCCAATCTCTACGCCGCGATCATGGCGCTGACGACCACCAACCTGCGCACCGTCATGGGCAGCATGGACCTCGACGAAACGCTGTCGAAGCGTGACGAGATCAACGCGCGCCTGCTTTCGGTCGTCGATCACGCGACCTCGCCCTGGGGGGTCAAGATCACCCGCGTCGAGATCAAGGATATCCGCCCGCCGCGCGACATCTCCGAAGCGATGGCGCGCCAGATGAAGGCCGAACGCCTCAAGCGCGCCGAGATCCTCGACGCCGAGGGTGAGCGCGCGTCCGACATCCTGCGCGCCGAAGGGCAGAAGCAGGCGGCCATTCTGGAGGCCGAAGGCCGCCGCGAAGCCGCCTTCCGCGACGCCGAGGCGCGCGAGCGTGAGGCGGAGGCAGAAGCCAAGGCGACCGAATTCGTCTCGAACGCCATCGCCCACAGCGGCAGCGCGGCGATCAACTACTTCGTGGCACAGGAATACACCAAGGCAATCAAGGCCTTCGCCACTTCGCCCAATGCCAAGACGATCCTGTTCCCGGTCGAAGCGACCCAGCTTATCGGCACCCTCGGCGGGATCGGCGAACTGGCCAAGGAGGCGCTCGGCGACTTCACGCCCGGTACGACGGTGGATACGCCCGTGCGCCAACGACCGGCGCAGACGAGCGTACCGCCGACGCGTGGCAATCCGGGCGGCAATCCCGGCGGAGGTGAATGATGGACTGGCTGGATACGATCGAGGCCCACTGGGTCTGGCTGGCGATCGGGCTGATCCTCGGCTCGGCGGAAATGCTGGTGCCGGGCGTCTTCCTGATCTGGCTGGCGGGCGCGGCGATCATCACCGGGCTGGTCGCCTGGATGCTGCCGGTCGGCCTGCCGGTGCAGATCGTCCTGTTCGCAGTGCTGGCGATGGCCTCGGTCTTCATCGGGCGCCGCTATCTGCGCGACAACCCGATCCACGATGCCGATCCCTTGATGAACCGTCGCGGCGCAAGGCTGGTGGGTGACACGGCGACCGTTACCGTCGCCATCGACGGCGGCACGGGCCGCATCCGTCACGGCGATAGCGAATGGCTCGCCAAGGGCGAGGATGCCGTGCCGGGAGAGCGCGTGCGCATCATCGGCAGCGACGGTTCGATCCTGCTGGTGGAGCGTGTGTCCGCCCCGTAGGCCTCGCCCTCAGGCCACGCGCTCGGCAAAGCGGCCGTGCTTGCGGTAACGCGTCATCCAGTCGTCCAGCAACAAGCCGATCGGGCGCGGGTTTATGCCGAGCCTGGCAATGCCGGGCAGTTCTCCGCCGGGCACGCTACCCTGCTGCAACAGCTTCCACTGCTGCGTATTCATCGGCGTGAGCGGCAAGGCTGCAAACAATCCGGAGGCCGCGTCCGGCACCGGCACAAAAGTGCGCTGGCGATATTGCGCCTCTGCCAGCATCTCGTGAAGTTCCATCATGGAAATGGCCTGCGGTCCGCCGATCTCGTAGGTCTTGCCCCCATGCGTGCCGACATCGCCCAGCGCAGCTGCTACCGCGTCCGACGCGTCGTCCACGTGAAGCAATTGCAGCCGCGATTCCGGTCCGAACACCGGCAACACGGCGAAGCTCTGGATCAGCCCAGCGAGCATGTTCACGAACTCGTCGTCACGGCCGAACAGGATGGAGGGGCGCAGTATCGTCGCCTTGGGGAATGCCTCCCGAACGAGCTGCTCTCCAAGTCCCTTGGTCCTGGCATATTCGACGTCGCTTTGCGGATCGGCTCCGATCGCGGTGATCTGCACGAAAGCCGAAGCCCCTTCTTCCGTCGCCGCCTGTGCTGCCATCTGCGCGCCCTTGGCGTGCAATGCCTCCAGGTCGCCACTGAAGCTGCCGACCATGTAGACCGCCATGTCGGTCCCTCGCATGACCGCCCGCACCGAATCCGGCCTGGTGACGTCGCAGCGCACCAGCTGCAACTGCCCCAGATTGGCGAGCGGTTTCAGCTTGTGCGCCTTTTCGGGATTGCGGCTGGCAATCCGCAGCCGCGCGCCACGCTCCAGCAGGGCCTGCGCGATGTGGGTGCCGAAAAAGCCGCTGCCCCCGATAAGGGTGACGAGCTTGCCTGCGAGTGAGTCAGTCATGTGCCGAATATCTCTTCGGTTGGATGGCGTTGCGTAAGGCAAGCCCTTGCAAGAATGCCGGCGGCCACGCAAGCGGCTGATGCGAATTGGGTGACGTGCGGCGCAAATCCGCATTGACAGCGTGCCATGCCCTTAGCTAGTGGCGCCCTCCTACCCGCGGGACGCGCAACGAAGACGCGCCTCGCCTGTGTGCCCAGATGGCGGAATTGGTAGACGCACCGTCTTCAGGTGGCGGCGCTCGCAAGGGCGTGGAGGTTCGAGTCCTCTTCTGGGCACCATTTGTTCTTCTCACGTTCTCCCAAATAATCTATAAAACCCGCAGAAATCCTAGGGATTTGGCCCTTGGATCGTTCCGGATCGTCCCGCCTGTTCTCGGGGGTTCCAGACACTTTTGTGGGCCTTTTGAGGCCGTTTCGCAAAGGCCCAGATGAAAAGGCCCCCACATGCCGCTGACAGATACTCGCCTCCGCGCACTCAAGCCCAAGGATAAGCCGTACAAGGTAACCGACGAGCGCGGCCTATATGTTGAGGTGACGCCCACCGGCGGCAAACTTTGGCGATTCCGATACCGGATCGGCGGCGCGCAAAAGAAGCTCTGCATCGGCAGCTATCCAGACATCAGTCTCAAGCAAGCGCGAGACGAAGCCTACGAGGCACGACGAGCTGTTGCTTCAGGGGGCGACCCGGCCTTTGAGAAGCGGAAGCGGAGAATCCGCGCCGAGTTCCTTTCTGCACAGACGTTCGAGGCCGTCGCACGTGAGTATATTGAACAGATGATGGTCCAGAATGGCCGTGCCGATGGCACGATCGTCAAGGCCAATTATTTCCTCGACAAGCTTGCGCCTGCCATCGGGAACCGACCCATCAACGAGATCGAGCCGTTCGAAGTCCTGGCTCCCCTCAAACGGCTGGAAGCCACCGGTAAGCACGAGACTGCGAAGAAATGCCGCTCGTTCGCAGGCCGCGTGTTTCGCTACGGTGTTGCTACCACCCGCTGCAAATCCGATCCGACCAGTATGCTGAAGGGCGCTCTCGTAACGCCGAGAGCCACGCATTATGCAGCAATTCTCGAGCCCACCGAGCTAGGCGGGCTGCTGCGCGCAATCGACGACTTCACTGGCTACATGGTGACGAAGTTAGCTTTGCAGATAGCGCCGCATGTGTTCGTACGCCCCGGCGAACTCCGGCACGCCGAATGGCATGAGATCGACCTCGTCGAAGGGGTCTGGAAGATCCCTGCCGGTAAAATGAAAGCGCGCCGAGCGCATGCCGTCCCGCTTTCCAAGCAGGTTAGAGGCTATCTCACTGATCTGGCCGAGATGCTCGGCCGCGAAGGATATGTTTTCCCATCTGCGCGCAGCTCCAAGCGTCCCATGAGTGAAAACACGCTCAATGCCGCATTCCGTCGCATGGGATACTCGAAAGAAGAAGTCACCGCGCACGGACTCCGGGCGACAGCATCGACATTCCTGAACGAGTCGGGCCTTTGGAATCCCGATGCGATCGAGCGTGCCCTGGCACATGGCGACAGCAATGTTGTGCGTGGCATCTACCATCGCGGCAAGCATTGGGACGAGCGCGTGCGAATGGCTCAATGGTGGAGCGACTACCTCGATGAGCTGCGGACAGGAGGAAAGGTCATCATGGGGAAGTTTGCGAAGGGTTGATCGGAAGATCGAATTTCTTCTCAGCCAATGCAGGATTGAAGGCTCAGGACCAGCCCTAGCAGGGACACTGACGCCAGCACGGCGAACTCAATTCTGATGCCCCAGACCTTAAGCCAATTCCGCATCGTGCCGAGCCTCAGTTCGTAGAGCTTTGGCAGCTAAGTTGAACGAAGCGCTCAGCAACAGTCTTCCACGTTGCTATGCCTGCCTCGTCCCCTTCGTTGGATAGCCGCTGGATTTGTTGCGCGATATAAGCGGTTCCCTCTTCGCCATGGTTCTTTTCGACCCAGAGTGCGACGGCCCACAATTCCTGATCGCGGTTCAACACCATGGCTCACGTCTCCCGGTCCAGGTCCGCGCCAGCCCTTCGCTGACCAGCTTATCGCCAAGCGAGCGGCCGCCGCGCGTTACAACCCGCAGTTTACGACCGTACTGATCCTCATCTCTGCTTCCGATGGTCCTCAGTTCAAAAGGCCCGCCATTCAGCAATTCGACAAGGCGATGCGTCGCGCGCATGCCGAGTTGGTATTCATAATCGCAACGAGGCTCGCTGATCTCGGGTGTATCGATGTCAGCAATGCGGATCTTTACGCCATCAAGCCAGAAGGTATCTCCATCCACGACGCATGTGCGCCGGACGGATCCGCAGATGTCGAATTGTGGGGAGCTTGCTTGCTGGAATAAAGCCTGAGGGTACTGATCGTCGATAGCAAGGCTGGCGTCATGGACTGGCCAGTTGAGTGCCAGCATCCCTCCAGCAAATACGATCGCGAATGCTCCCAAACCCAACGCGATCTCCTTTCTCAACTTCCGGCGCTTCTGTGCCTTCAACGCCTTGCGAAAGTCGAACAGCTCACCGGGGGTCTCATTCACTGGCGTTGTCCGTCTTCATTCCGGCACGTGATTTCAGACAATAGCCGGAAATCAGGTAGTTTCGTCAATTGTACGTACCAATTGCTTGCCAACGTCCCAACACGGATCGGACATATTGCGGCGTTTCACCATTGTTGGGAATGCCGCGTGATCGGGAGACGGCACCTGGGCCAGCATTGTAAGCAGCCAAGGCCAGGTGGACCGCGTCGAACCGGTCCAACATATCGCGAAGATACCGGGCGCCACCGTCGATCGATGCAAGAGGGTCATGACGGTTACGGACGCCCATTTCTCGCGCCGTGGCCGGCATAAGCTGAGCCAGCCCGGCAGCACCCGCTGGACTCACGGCCATCGGATTGAAGCGGGACTCAGCCCAGATAAGAGCACGAAGCAGGTTGGTCGGAAGCCCGTACCGGCGCTCGGCCTCGGCTATTGCGGCCATATACAGGCCTTCCCGGTAGGATACGTTTGCTGGCTCTGCTTGGTAGATTGCAGGAAGATATTGCCTTGCCGGCTGCTGGTCAGTCTTCGGCGGAACGATCGCGTGCTCGAACAAGGTGAAATCCTGCGCGCGGACTTGCTGTGAGGAGGTCGCGATCATCCCCAGACAGGCGACCGCTATCGCGGTCAGACGATTGAGGCAGGTCATCTCGATTTGTACTCCATTGATTCGAATCGAAAGAGAACATAAAAAGAACATGCGCCTGTAGGAAATCGGGAACTGGATTTTGGGGCTGCCAACCAAGCAAAAAGCGACATCGGGAGTTGCGCTGGCCGGGATTCGCGCAGGCTGATCGCGGAGCAGCGCCGACTGTGCCGGCTTCTGAGCGATGCGAGCCGCGATCTGCGCTGGTGCGGACGGAATTCGCGCGAATCATCGAGGGAAGCTGATTCGTCCCTTCCTCTATGTTCTCTAGATGTTCTTTTCGTTTTCCTACAGGCTTCCTTCGCGGTTAGCCGGTGAGTCGATCACATCTTGAGAAAAGGATTCATCGATGACCAACATGGCGCTCTTTGCCGAACAACAGGTTCGCGCCGATCTCGCCCGGCTGCTTGTAGCAGCTGTCGAAACCAGCGGCCGTGCCCGCTGCGACATCGCGCGCGATGCGCAGATCCACAAGGATGCCCTGCGTCGCGTCCTTGGCGGCGAACGCTCAGCCAGCCTCGGTGAAGCCTTGCGCATTCTCGCAGCGAGCGGTGTCGCGCCGCACGCACACCTGCTTCTTTTCCTTGTCAGCAGCGGAGATCACGCGATCGCCTGGCTGCAATCGGACCTCGCGCAATTCTTCGAGGACTTTTCCGGCGAATTGCCCTCGGCGCTCGAACGAGTCCTCGGCAACCAGGTTCATGACGTGAAGCCGCGTTGGGCCAAGGGCACGGCACACCGGGTTGCACGGCTGCTCTCCGATCATATCGATGAGCTCGAACGTAAGGACGCCCTGCTTGGCGATGTCTTCGCCGGTGTCGAAGGAGGCCATCGTGGGTGAAGGGATCGACAAGGAAGCGACAGAGCCCCGCCGGGTGACGCGGCTCATTCGCCTGCCCGAGGTTCAGCATCGTGTCGGACTTGGCCGTTCGACGATTTACCGCTGGATGAGCGAAGGCAAGTTTCCGAAGCCGGTGCAGCTGGGTGGATACTCGGTGGCGTGGGCGGAAGAAGATGTGCAGGCCTGGATTTCATCTCGGTTGCGTTGATCGCGGTCCCTCAGCCTGCCGCGGATTTTTGATGAGGTGCACCTATGGCGACGATGGCAACGCACTGGAAATCCAAGCAAGATCCGGCAAGCCCGCGTTGCTGTTAGAGGAGTGTCCGGACCTGAGGGGCGGTGCCTTTGTCCCAATCGCGCCCTATAAAACCCGCTGCGTTCTTGCCGCATGCGACAATATCGAAACGGTCAGTCTGTTGCGCGCTTATCACGGTTGACCGCAAACTTCGTTCGAGCCGTCACGGGTGGCTTTTCAACAATTTTTAGAATCGTTAGTGCTTGCTTTATCTCACGGAACTACCAATGTAGGCGCTATGCAGACAAAAGAACAGACCAGGGATCAGGGCGTGGCCGGGGGCAACGTCCTTGTCGAAGGATTGGTACACGAGCTGATTTCTGGCGGACGCCTGAGGCTCGTCGATGCAGATAAAATCATCTCGTCGAGCATCGTGAAGGGTAAGGGGCGGTCGCCTGCGAAGCGCGGCACTCCTACCAAAACTGCAGACCATGCCACGACTGTCATAGTGCGTAAGGCCATTTCAGCCCTCGAACATAGACACCCGGGGCGGAAGGTTGTTTTCATTGACGAAAACGTACTCGAACTAGCCTCTCAAGTTCGGGAACACCTGCCAAAAGTAAGGGATGAGCAGTCTAAGGATTACATTGAGCGTCTGCTTAATGTTCTAACTGAGGCAAATGATCCACTAGCTGCGCCGCGCCGCAAGATCGACCAAGCCAACGCAGAATTGCGGCTTCGATTCTTTGAGGAATTTGATACCTATAAGGCGACCGAAATCCATGATTTGTCAAAGAGGAAGACGACGAATCCGCATAGCCTTGCCCAGCGCTGGAAAAAGGCTGGTAAAATATTTGCAGTCGATTTCAAAGGCATGCAGCGTTTCCCGGCCTTTCAGTTCGAGCACGGAGAACCTCGCAAAGTTGTGGGTGAGGTCTTGGAAATTTTCGACGGAGCCCTTGGTCCGTGGGAAACGGCGTTTTGGTTCGTGTCGTCTAACAAGTGGTTAGATGGCAAGGCACCAGTTGACATGCTCGACAACGCTGATGCGCTCGTCACGGCCGCGAAGTCCACGGTCGGAGAGCACTTTGGATGAACAGGCCACAGGTCAGAGCGATCGAAAACCCTTCGCCGGATCTTGGTTTCAACTATGCCAATCTTGGGTCCGGACTCCAAATCCACCGCATTCACAACGGGAAATTCGGGCCAACGGAATTTAATCCAGGAGCCGCCATCGACATCAAGAATGGCAAGATCGGAAGCAGGTTTGCACCATTCCGTTCGGGAGGAAGGTACATTCCAACGCTCTACGGCGGTGCATCTTTGGGGTGTGCCGCGTTCGAGACCATTTTTCACGACATAGCTCCGGACGCCCGCTTCAAAACCGTCAGCATGTCGCAGATCTCGGCGCTGCATTATTCTGTAATTGAGCTGGTGCGAGACATTCAGGTAACCAAGCTGTTCAGCGCAGACCTGAAAAAGCTCTCGCTTGCACGGGGTGAGTTGATTGATTGTCCTGCGTCGTCCTATTCAACGACGAGGCCTTGGGCCCAAGCGATCTACGAGGCTCCGGGCTCTTCCGCTGGAATGATGTGGATGTCGCGCCAATTCGATGAGGACAGGGCGTATATGTTTTTTGGCGATCATCAAGTTGCGCCACTGTTTGATACAGTGACCTCAGTTTCAATCATCAACGATGCAGCAGCCCTTGAAGCCGTTAGAGAACTGGGAGAACGCGCAGGCATCACTATTGTCCATTCCTAAGGCTACCATATTCCGGAGTTGCATCCGCCGCTTCCCCATTAAACGCATAAGTTACGTAGCGCAGAGCGGGTGACGCTCTATTTTGGCGAGATCAGTGGGCTAAAAGGCACGCATGAAAATTGCTGTTTTTTGCTGACGTTGCCGTAGCGAGTTTGTTCCAAATGGAACGCGAACAACATCTGGGTGAGACCAGGAAGGATCAGCTGAAAATTTGAAAGTGATGCCCAAAAAAGCTATCGTGATGTTCGCCCAACCAATTG
Source organism: Altererythrobacter sp. CAU 1778 (assembly GCF_054482795.1). Classification (NCBI taxonomy): domain Bacteria; kingdom Pseudomonadati; phylum Pseudomonadota; class Alphaproteobacteria; order Sphingomonadales; family Erythrobacteraceae; genus Altererythrobacter; species Altererythrobacter sp. CAU 1778. Next base: position 216,824 of record NZ_JBTLRP010000001.1, read on the forward strand.
ACGTGTAACGAAAATTCTGAAGCGCTTGGTGTCGAGGCTCGCGTCCCGGCCCGCATTAGCTCCCAATGTACCTTTGACGAGGTCTGGAACTGGGCCGATTGCGTCCTGTCTGGTTTTAGGCGAGGAAGTGTGAGAGACGGACTCTTGCCACACCATCACTCTGCGCCCCTGCCGTCTTAGATGCATTAAAAGGATTCTGTAGGACAATGGTTCTACACGCTTCCTATGCTCCCTTCCGAACAAAGTAGCTTAGCCACAAAATATCTGGTCGATGACTTGCCTGGTGCGCGGAAAATCGGGGCCCGGCTGTACGGCATTCTTGCAAAATTCGACGCAGGGGCCCCCGTTAGCGAGCTGGCCCGAGATTACCTTTTGGCCAATGGGCTGCATTGCCTCCATGCGCTGGTCGACGGCCGTACCGATTTGGACAATTTCAAGCGCGAGGCTGCCATTGAGCGCACACATCGCATTGATAAGGCTGAGATTGCTGCCAGCGAGGCAGCGGCTGAAGAAGCAAGGTGCCAAGCTGAACGCGCTGCGGCAAGTGCCGCGATCTTCAGTGACCCGAGATACAAGCGCCGGCAAGAGGCCAAGCAGCTGCGCCGGAAGTTCAAGTTGGGAGCCATCGAGCCGGAGCACTATCCGCGCGTCATTCGGCTGCTGAAAGCTTTGGCTAAGGGGAAACGACTGCGGCCAGAGGACGTCGTGTGGCTTCAAACGGAAACAGGAGGCTATTGGACCGATGAGGTTTCAGCCGCTTGGCATTTGGTTGAAGCCGAAGTTCTGACTGCTGGCTGGCGCAAAACCAGGGATCCTTGGACTGCAGTCAACGCTAGCAGCCACTGGCGTAAAGGTGACCAACCAGAATCTGCTATTTCCCTCACCGAGGACGCGCTGGCCGCGAATGCAACATCAGCACCCAAGGTGCGATCGGCCTTGGCAACGACACGTGGCGCAGCCTTGAGAGCAGTCAATCGTCATGCTGAGGCCAAAGCGCTGGGCGAACAGGCGCACGCACTAGTGCCGAGCGACTACCGACCCTGCACGCTCCTTGGAGCCGTTCACATTGAACTGGGCGAGTTCATTGCCGGTCACGCGTGGTTTATGAAAGCCGAGCAGCGGGGGGCTGCCAAGGCAACAGTCGACCAAGACATCAAGGCGTTGCTGGCTCGCATGCCCGATCCGGAGAAAGATCGCATACGAGCATTCCTGCTCGACCAGGACCCCGAGCGCTTCGCTTGGCTGCGATCCAAGCGAGAGCCCGCCCATAAGACTGCTCAGGCACGATAATTATTGTGCCTTAAGAACCGCCGCAGCCGCCAATTCCTGTGGGCAGTTTCGGCGCTCAAGAGCAGCCGTAGAGGGCAACTGTTGGGCCGGGAGCCGCCAGGCAGGTTTTAGGCGGTTCGGTCGCCAAAGCGGACATCACCGCCGTGATCAATATGCTAGCCGTTCATGAGGCGAGGAATCGACTGTCCGCCTGAGTAGGCCTTAGAGGTAAAGCGGACGTCAGCCGGCTTGGTTGAACAGGCTCGCAAGCAACGCCCATACAACCATGTGAGCTACGCTGGATTGAGTTGCGAGTTCGGCAGTACGCGGTTAGCATGGAGGCGTTGCTTTCATTTCGGCTCGCCATCTCCATACTGCCCATATGAAAGTTCGCTACGTTTTTCCCCTAGATCGCCCCATGAGGCTCCCCGACCATTGGCCTATTCCCCTGCTTGGAGGGACTGCCCGAATGGTTGAGGATGAGGATGGTCTTGTAACGGCCATTGAGTTCGAGAAATCGGGCTGCCCTATCGAACTCGCATTCCGCATTGATGACACTCTCGAAGGACCAGTCAAAGCGACGATCACCGGCGATGACTACTTCGTCGCTGAGGTTCGTGACCACTTGGACCGCGCGTTCTCATATCTGCAATGCTATTTCAGCACCGAACTCGAATTGAACCGTATTTCGATTCATCATGAAGCGGAAACGGACGAAGAGGCAGAACGCATTGTCGTTCACTCATTCGAGCTTGGGAAGCAGGAACACAGACCGCTCCCCATCACCTACGATTTTATCACGCGAGCAATCATGGCCGCTGAGAATGGCGATGCGCCCCAGCATGAAGCGAGCCTTGCCCATTTGGCGCGCGAGAACCTGGGAAGCGAGCGATATATCGACTCGTTTCGTTATTCATTTCTGTTGATCGAGACCATGTATGGCAATGGCGAGTCCAGACAAAATCAGCTAATTTCTGCACTGGAGTCACATACTCGATTTGTCGAGATTATTGAGCAAGAGGTAGCGACTTGGCAGCGGCCTAAGAATGCACAGCACTCCGAGACAGATAACTTACTAGCTGGCAACTCCACAACGCACAGCGTCATTGAACACTTGGTCAAGCGCCGCGGTCACTACTTCCATGCGAACAAGCGAAAACTCAAGGCATGGAGTTCCAAGAGCCAAAAGGAAGCGGAGAGCCTTGCCTGGTTCGCCGTAGGGATTGCTCAGGCCATTGGGCACGACGCCGCAGAGCCGATGTTTGCGGAAAAATACGGACAGCGCCACTTCGACGAAGCAGGGCAGATGGGAGCACATGTTACCATGAAAATCGAATATCTCTATCGCATCCCAGAACAGGAATTCATCCGTAAGCGGGAGCTCGTCGCCAAGCTACCCGGCACGAAGGTCACAACCCAAATGGCGATGCACATGCTGCAAAATGCGATGACGCATTTCGAGCACAACGAACCTGTCGGGACGATTCACAGCATCACCGCCAGGGCTGAGGATGGCAGCGACGTATTCACCGTTCGTTTTCACACGGAAAAGGACGGGCAGGTTGTGGTCCCTTAAGCCTATTCGCCTTTCTGCCAGCGCTCGTATTTGCCCTGCGGGTCATGGATTTTAGCAAGGCTCGGCTTGCTTTTCATGTCAAAGATTTTCTTGGCGATGGTGGCGAGTTCACCGGCTGCCTTCACCTGCCAACCGTCACGAATTGCCCATGACTTCAAGTTGGCGGGGTCGGTAGTGTGACCCTTGTTGCGAAGAATGCGCAGGGTCTCTTGCGACCATTCCTTGTCGCGAGGCACTAGGATGCCATTGCTCTTATTAATGAGGCGGGAAAGCGATTTCATGGCTGCTTCAATCACCGGGTCATCGATGATCGCGGCGGGTTCCTCCCTCTTTTCGCCAGGGACTAGGGGCGACCATCGTGCTTTCCATTCACTTGCGTAGCCAAGATACTCAGGTACGGCGACCACACCGGCCACGTTGCGCAAGCCATCGACCTGTTCAAGAATTTCGTCATTCGCATAGAACGCAATGATGGTCGTGGGGCGCGAGAACCCAAACGACAGCTTGCGCTTGGTTTCCATGCGCAGCTTTGCGCCGGAAGGCAGAGTAAGCTGCTTTCCATCATAGAGCATCTTGCTATGCGCGCTGTCCATCATGCCAGCTAGGCCCGTATGGCGCAGATTGTCCTTCAGATGCAGAAGCAGAACAACATCACTGACACTCGGCGTGCTGGCAGTGTTAATTTGCTCGGTGAATTGCAGGGCCATAATCCAAGATTCCGGCGCATCGCTATCGACCGGCAACAGTATTCGTTAAATCTTGGCCATAGCTATCCTGACAGTCTTGGTTTGAGACAGTTAGGTAGTAGAGGCTTTGAGCGATCCCTTCGCGGCGACACAGCTCGGCAATGGAGTCATCACCACGCAGCCCGTCGAGCACGATCCTGATCTTATCTTCGGCGGAGAAGTGCCGACGGGTCTTGCGGCGAATGTCCTTTACCACCTGCTCGGCAGGCGATTTAGAACTTGAGGATTTGGGCATCGTCCTCGTTCCTTCGTCACTACGACGAATCCCAAATCCTCCTTAAATCACAACCTCAAATCTTGCCATAGGTGCTGACGGGGGACAGAGGGACGAGATTTACCTCGTTTGGATGCAATAACTTTCTGCTCCGCTCGTTGCCTATCTCGCTTTTTGGACGATTTCGTCGCCGCGCCAACTCCCTTATCGCGATGGATGGGCGATATGGCGTATCCTGTCTTCCTTGCGCATTCCCGCTGGCTGTCTGGATGAAGGCGGCGGGCCTGCAGGGGGCAACTTGGTTTGTAGCGTCGATATCTGCGACATTAGCCTTGTCGATGTGTAAGGTTGCTTTAGTCGAGCATCCTATCGCGAAGTTGAGGGCCCGTGTTCGAGCAGGTGATTGGGACAACGGCCGATAGTCGCGATCTTTCTATCTCTTGCAATAACATGGCCGTCCTCAAGGTCGCTTGTGAACTACGCCGCCAACCGCGGTTTTGGGCAGCCCCGAGAAATGTACGGGCTCCCTGGTGAAGACCTGCTATGGGTTCTTCACGCCACAAACTCTGCGAGGCGCCCAGGGTGCCTTTAGCATGCGTACCAATCGGTTGGCCCTTGTTCGTTTCGAGCGCTGGCTCGCCAATCCATTGCTGACCTTGCTCCAAACGCAGCTAAACTCTGCGAGATGAGAGCAACTCGCTTCTCGATGTCCAAATCTGCGGGATACTTTTGATCTGCCGGAGCCAGTTCGAGATCCTCCGCCGGAATCCCGGTAAGTTCAGGTATGGGCTGTTTTCGCATCCGGTTTGTACCAGCAAGTGCGTTTTCTCGAGCTAGGCGCGCTGCGTTGACGAAAGCACCCATTCCTTGTCGTAATGAAGCACGTCCGAGCAAGACTTCACTGTCAATGAAGTCAACATTACTCGGGAAATTATGCTCGCTCGCCACCAGCTGGTCGAATTGCACCGCCTCGGTTGGCAAGACCTGCGGCCGTTGAGAGCTCTGCCCAATTTCAAGTTGGTGGAAAAATGCGCGATCAGGGGCAGCTTCGTGATCATTGAGTGCCACGCCGAACGTTGCCTCGAACTCGCCGAAAGGAAAGCAGACTTGGAAACGCTCGCCGAAAACATCGAACCATGGCTCCTGATGACGCGAGTGCCACCGATCGAACCGTTTACGGCCACTGGACAAGAGCGCCTCAAGCCGCTTCCCATAGCGACGCTCCGGCAGGCTGCCCTCAAAATAAGTCAACGCGACGTCGTAGAAACCGGCTGTTCGTACACCAGCGAACGTAAATGAGCCTTCGTTGATAACCGCGACTTCGCCAAACTCGACACTGCCTTCGACCGCCGAGCCGCCGAGGCCGATGGACTCGATGCCGATCTGCGTCAGGGTTTGCGTTTCACCCGCTCCGACCTGGCCATTGCCATCCGCGTCGATCCACACGCCGAACTCTGCAAATCTTGCGTCGCTCGCCGACAGGATGCCATCGCCATTGCTATCGAACGCGCGGAGGCCTTCAAGGTCGGTCCGCGCACCTTCGGCGTCGTCGACAAACGAGAACTCGCTCGCATCCGAGAACGTCCCATCGCCGTTGCGATCAAGGAACAGGAAGCCTTCGCCACCACCGATCCAGCTCGTCTTGTCGGCAATGCCATCGCCATTCAAATCGATTTGCGCATGGCTTTCGTTAGCCGACAGCAATTCGATCCCGCCACCATCGATGTCGAGAATAATCGGCGAGACCACGGAAACGGTCTCCCCGTTCTTGAAGCTCAGCTGTTCGATCGCTTCGATCGTATCGGTGCCATCATCGCCATCGACACCAGGGGCATTGTCGACCACCGAGACTGTGCCGTTGGCGGTTACAATCGAGTAGGTCGAACGCGCGCCGAAGTAATAGGCTGTATCAAACCCGCCATTGCCGATCAGCTGGTCATCGCCGTCATTACCCCACAAGTGATCGTCGCCATTGAGCCCTTGGACCTTGTCGTTGCCGCTGCCGCCGGCGAGCCAGTCTTCTTCCTTGCCGCCTTTGACCTGATCGTTGCCCAAGCCGCCAAACAGGCGATTCGTCGCCTTGTTGTTGCCGAACAGCTTGTCATCGCCATCGGTGCCGAGCGACCAGCCCTCGTAGATGCTGTCGATACGCACCGAAACCGTAGCGGTCGACGTCTCGATTCCGTCCGACACCGTGTAGCTAAACGTGTCGGAGCCGGTGAAAGTGCTATCGACCAAGTAGACGATATTGCCCTCGGCATCGAATGCTACCGAGCCTGCGCCGGTGGAGTCGAGCGACACCATGGTCAGTGGATCGCCGTCAGCGTCGGTGTCGTTTGCCAGCAGGTCGCTTGCAAGGATCACCAGATCCTGCGCCTGCACGCCCACGAATATGCCGTCATCGGACGCAACTGGAGCTGTGTTGTTGGGCGTGAGCGTAAGCGTGAACTCGTCGCTTGCACTCAAGGTGCCGTCCGACGCCGTAACCACTAGGTCGATCACGGCGTTCTCATTGGGAACTTCGTTGGCAGAAAGCACTGTTCCATCAAAAGTGAACCAGCTGGGCAATGCCGCGCCACCGGCAAGGGTCACCGCGAAGGTGAGATCGTCACCGTCGACATCCGCGAACACGCCATCTGACAAATCGATCGACAGGCTTTCTGCGCCAAGCCGCTCAAAATCGGAGATCGGCTGCAACACCGCAGGCGCATCGTTGACCGGGTCGATAGTCAGGCGGAATTCGTCTGCTGCTGAAAAATCACCATCTGTCGCGCTAACTCTCAGATCGAGGAACCCATTAAAATCCTGCAGCGGTGTGCCGGTGAAGACAGTTCCATCAAAGTTCAGCCACGCAGGAAGATCGCTTCCATCCGCCAACGTCGCGGACAGGGTCAACGCGTCTCCATCGATGTCCGCGAAGGTTCCCTCTGGAATCGCGAACGAGACCGGCGCGTCCTCTGCGGACATCTGGTCGGCCACCGGCTGAAGCAGCACGGGTTGATCGTTGAGCGGATCGATTGTCAGCGTGAAGCCGCTCGCAACCGAAAACTCGCCATCGCTCGCGGTCACGGTGAGTTCGATCGATCCATTGAAGTCCTGCGGCGGCGTCCCCGTGAAACTTACTCCATCGAAGGTAAGCCATACCGGCAGTGCGCTGCCGTCCGACCGAGCCGCGGTCAACGTCAACACATCACCGTCGGCATCGACAAACGCGTCGCCAGGGATGGCGAAATTGACGGGCGCATCTTCCTCAGTCGACACATCCTGTAGCGGGCTGCCCACTTGCGGAACTGTGTTGAGTTGGGGGAACAGCGAAAACGCTGCCGCGCTCGCCGCTCGGCCATCGCTCGCAACGACAGCTATTTCAATCGGTGCCCCGAATTCTGCCGGAGCAGTGCCGAAGACACGCAGTCCATCGACCGAGATCCAGGTAGGCAGGTCACCGCCATCGACCGCAACCACCTGGTAGCTGAGCGCGTCGCCTTCCGGATCACTGAAGGTTGTTGCCGCAAGCGTAAAGTCGAACGCTTCACCGGGCCGAACCGGTACGTCGCTCGGGTCTTGCGCGATGCGTGGAGCATCGTTCACTGCCAGTACGTTTACGCGAACTCCAGCGCTCGTCGAAACCGCGCCATCATCCGCGATAAGCTCAAGATCGATTGTGCCGTTGAAATCGGCAGGCGGCGTACCGAACAAACGTCCACCTTCAAACGTCAGCCATGCAGGAAGCGGATCTCCGCCAGCCAACTTTGCGGTGAGCGACAGAGCGTCACCATCAACGTCGCCGATCGCACCATCCGGAACGCGCCAATCGAGAGCCGAATCCTCAAAGATTGTAAGCTCTTCCACCTCAAGCGCGATGCTCGGAGCATCGTTCGCGGCTTCGACGGTGATCGCGACCTGCGCCGTGGCGGTGCCACCATTGCCATCAGCAACGGTGAAGCTGAAACCAGCATCGCCCGCAAAATCGCGATCGGGTCGGAAACGGATCTGACCGTCAGAACCGATCCACGCCGTTCCATTGGCAAACTCGGACAAAGACGAAAGCGCGACAGTATCCCCGTCAAGGTCGCTCACACCGGCAAGCAGAGTGGAGCGATCGATCACGAGCGTTGCATCTTCGCCGATCACAAAGCTTGCACCATTCGCTTCCGGAGCCGTGTTCTCGGCACTCAGGAGCAGCGTCGAGCCATCGCCGAGGAAATTGAGTTCCTCGATGCTGGTCAGCGTATCGTTCCCGTCACGACCTTCGATAAGATCGCGCACCATTACGCGGTCGCCATCTACAGTGACTTCATACTCATCCTGTGAGCCGCGGAACACAGCGGTATCGCGGCCCGTCTCTCCATCGATCCGGTCATTGCCAGCGCCGCCCTGGAGTATGTCGTTTCCTGCACCGCCGGCGATCTGGTCAGCCGAAGCGAAACCGACGATCTCATCGTCGCTCGCGGTCCTTTCTTGCGCGATGACCGCTCGCTGGACATCGAACCAGGAGAACTCGGTTTCATCGGCCAAGGCAAATGTCTCGATTCTCGATGCGTCGCTACCGAACTGACCTTTGACAGTGACTGTCAGCCGCTCAAGACCTACCACTTCGACAAGCAAGTCTTCGGAATTCGGACCGCTGCGCGAAAACGCCAGATCGTCGAAGGCAATACCTGCACCAAACCGAACGAGATCGTTGCCTCCGGTATCGCGGATCGTGTCCTGGTCATAACCAAGGCCAAAATCGTAGACATCATCGCCGCTGCCGCCGTTGAGGACGTCGTTCCCGGTCCCACCATCGAGCACCGAGCCGTTTGGATCGCCGGTCAGTAGCGCATCGCCGACGCCTTCGATGCCGCTGACGAGGCCCAGCACGACTTGCCAGGAGTGCACCGTCCCGTCGGACAGGCGGAACTCGTCAATAAGCGGCGTTGCGATTCCAAACTCGTCTTCGGCGAGCTGGTCGACCAGCTGGATGGTCTCGCCTGTCGCGCGGAGTTTGATAACCAGGTCCCCGCCATCGGGCGAGGTGAGCACTTCGATTTCTGCCAGAGAACTTACATCGTAAAGGTCGAGAACATTGCCGCGCAGCGGTTGGCTATTCACTGCATCGTAGGCAATATCGTGGCCCGAACCTGCACCAAAGCGAACCGTCGCTTGCCCATCGCGCAAGAACAGTACGTCATCGCCGCCGAGCGCGTCGACAGTCTCACCTCGTCGGACGAGCAAGCGGTCGGCACCTTCGGTCGGCTGCGGCCTGCCCGATGCCAGGTCGACGACATTTGGCAGCTGCGTGCCGCTCTCGTCGCGCTGGATCACACGAGGAAGTATTTCTTCCCATTCATAGCGTCGGCTGTCAGCCAGCAGTATGAACTCATTGACGACATAGTCGCGTTCCAGTGGGTCGGGGACGAAGTCGAAATTATCGTCGATCGCGTATTGATCCGGAGTGCCGTCGTTATCGCTATCGCGCACAACAATGCGCTGGCTGAAATTATCGACAATGTAGCGAGGCTCGCCGCTAACGAGATCGATAGATCTTACAAGGAATCCGCCGCTTCCGCTGAAGAAGCTTTCGACCGTGCGCTCGAGCCAATCGGGCGTACCATCGCCGTCAATATCTGGATTGTCCCAATCGGGCGCGCCGTCACCATCCAAATCGATAATCGCGACGTCGGAAACGCCATCACCGTTCGCATCGACCGCAGCCCAGTTGACTGATCCGTCAGGATTGAGCGGGAGCGGTGCATCGGGCGAGAAAAAGGTTCCGAATCGATCGACAACATTGTCGCCATCTGTGTCATAGAAAATGACCGTGTCGTCCAGCGACCCGCCAGGTCCAAGAATGTCGAAAGCGTCGAATGTACCATCTTCATTGTCATCATATGCAATGACGTCAGCGACACCGTCACCATCGACATCAAGCACGGTGTTGGTCGACGATTGCCAATCAGGTGTGCCGTTGCCATCGGCATCGGGATTCTCCCAATTTGGTAGGCCGTCATTATCGGTGTCGAAAAACGAAACGTCTGCGATGCCGTCATTGTTGAGGTCCAACGTGCTCCAGTCGGGCGCACCTCCAGCATCGCGCGCAATATCGATCCATACCTCACCTTCGGGATCTTCGCCGAGGAACTGGCCGACGACTCGCATAGTCGAACCGGTGGACAAATTACGGATCACCAAGTCGCCAGGCGAGGATAGATCCTGCACGAACTCAAAATCACTCAGCGCACTGGCACCGCGCAGTTCGATTGTGTTTTGTGCCCAACCTCGCTCTGCAGGGTTCGTTTCAGCCACACCATCCGAGAGGAAGTCGTCATAAAAGCTGTCGATGCCAGTGTCGGCTCCGAAAGCGAGGCGCACACGGCCATTGAGAGCGACAAACTCATCGTCGCTCGACTGGTTCTCGATGATGAAGGACGACGGCGACAGATTGATGACCCCGCCTTCGCCGCCATTGCGAAACTCAACGATTGTGCCATCCGCATAAGCAACGTTTTCGATGCGGTCCGCATCGCCAATGATCCCATCACCGCGATCGTTGAAGGAGATCAGGACGTTTTCGGTACCATCGCCTAACCACGAAAATTCCAGTTCACTCGCATCGAAACCTTGCCCAAGCGAGACGTGATATGTTCCGCTTCCCAGCAGCTGGTCGATGCCGTCTCCAAGGTTGAACACCAGCGTGTCCGAACCACCTCGGCCAAACACGGTATCGTCGCCTCGGCCAGGCTCCAAGACGTCATCAAACTCGATGTACTCGCCGAAGTCTTCGCCTTCCGACTCGAAGTCGAGTCGACCGCTGAGAACATCCGCCTCATTGGTGGCTGGCGCGTCGTCGATCACGGCGCCTTCGCGATCGACAGTGTGGCTCGTGCCTAGTTCATCGGTTATGCGCAGGCGTAACCCAACAGGATCATCGCTATCTAAATGACCCTCAATCACCAATTCTTCGCCACTGGTGGCGCGTAGGACAGTTACTGCCTTACCATTTCGAAACTCATTGAATGCCGCAAGCTTCTCGGCACTCAACCCTTGCAGCTCGATATTCACCGTCACACGCTCGGCCTGGAGATTACGGATAACATCACTGCCCTGGCCGGCGCTCATCCGTACGCGGATTTCGCGGAACGGGTTGATATAGATGTCGTCACCAGCACCGCCATCAAGCACACTACCTTGAGGCGTCGCCGACTGGCTGCTTGGGGTCCCGAAATTGTAAAGCGTATCCGATCCTTCGGTTCGCTCGCTGTCGTGGACGATTTGCTCAATGTCGCGCTGCGACAGCTCGCTGCCATCGGCAAAGATAATTCGCTCGACCCAATGGGCTCCGGCCACATCGCCGCGCGAGAAGCCATCTCCAAGCGAGTCTTCAACGTTGTATTCAAACTCATCGAACGGAGTGCCGTCGAGGGTCAGGGTCTCGCCCGTATCCTTAATCGTGATGACCAATGACAGCGGATCGGACGCACTGCGCGCGAATGTCACATCGTCGCGATCGATACTCTGCATCGTCAGTGTATCGACGATATTGTCCGAACCAAAGATGCTGTCTTGCTCTTTGATGGTGTCGTGCCCATCGCCGCGAGTGAACACGTAGTTGTTTGCGTCGCGAGTGCCGATAAGAACGTCGTTGCCAGCGCCTCCGGCGAGGTCCGCGCGGCCGAACAGAAGATCATCGCCATCGGTAGCGACAGCCATTTGCGACACAACGTCACTCAACGAGAGCGCGACGTTAGAGAAACGAAGGAAGCTATTGCGGACGCTGTTTCTCAGCGGCTCGAAAATACCCTTCAACGTCAAGCTGTCATCGGCGGTAACAGAAATGACTAGGTCATAGCCGGAGCGCTGGAACGTTACGTTCTCGTCGAAAGCGATCCCCGAAAACTCAAAGTTATTGTTATCGTACGATCTATCAAAGAACTCGTCGTGCCCAAAGCCTTCGGTCAGCATGACTTCGTGCCACCCGTTGAGGCTGAAAATGCGATCGTTTCCGGCACCTGGTGCAAATGTCTGCCGGCTATGCGCGTAGGTGAACAGAATGTCATCACCGTCACCGCCAGTCAGGACTTGCCCATTTGCCAAATCCACGCCTCGGCCATCGGCAAATTCTATCCGCTCAATATCCGCCTCGCCCGGCACAGCGGTACCATCTGAATAATCCGCGCGGTTTCTCAGATCGATACGAATGTCGCTCCCGCCGATGCGCAAACGCATCAGCGAGCCGTTCCTGTTTTCGACGAATGTCAGATCTTCGAGGGAATAGGCGCTGTCGACCGTGATCGTGTCGAACCCGAAACCTTCATCGAAAATTTGGATGTTTCCAGCGCTCACATGGTAAGTATCATTTCCAAGACCACCATCAAGGAAATCGTTGCCACCATTGCCAACAATCAGATCGGCACCGTCGGTGCCTGTCAGGCTTTCGTTCGCAGCAGTCCCATAGATCGTACCGCTGGTTGTGGTTCCGGCAAGCAAGGCTTGTTCGAGCAAGATGGCCGCCGGACTGATTGTCGCGCCGCCGATCTCAATTGTGGTGTTGCTCACTGACTGTGAGCCTCTAACGACGATGCGATCGCCCGTCGAAAGGTCGACCACGTTCAAGTCCGAGCCGACGACGCTAAAGTCCAGATTGTCGCGCAGCACCGAACTGTCGAATTCGATAACGATATCGCCTTGCAGATCGTCAATCGTCGTCAGTCCATAGCCTGGGCGTACGATGTAGCGATCATCGCCATGTCCGCCACGCAAGATGTCGCTGCCGCCGCGTCCGTCGATCACATCGTCAAGATAAGTGCCCGATAGTATCTCGGTATCCGGTGCACCAGTGGTCAGCAACTGATGGATTTCGCTCGCCGTGAGCGTTGCGCCATCGGCAAAAACGAATGTTTCGACTTGGATGCCCGCGCCGGAGAACTGACCGCCGATCGTCGCCGATCCACCGCCTGCGACCCCGACCGTCAAGTCTTGGCCGCGTGCCCCAGATATCCGCAGGATCGCATCGGACAGGTTGGCATCGACAAAAATCTGGTCTGCGGGAGAAGCTTCGTCACGTTCCTCAATAATCCAATCGACGCCGCTTGTGGCGGTTACCGAGTACCGATCCGACGGCCCCAAGCCGATCAGAAACTGGTCCTCGTTACTAACAGCAAAACTGTATTCTGGCCCCCGTCCGCCAATGGCCAGGTTCCCAGAATCGGAGATCAGATCCGAAACAGGAACCCTCTCGCCATTAGAAAATTCGATGCGATCGACTGGAGATGTCAATGCGCCATTCGAAATGCTGATCTGAAAATCAATCGAGCGCTCGCCATCTTCCAACCGGATACCAATGATGGACTGGACGGTGCCGTCTGAGCGGCTAGTGTTGAGCGTCAGAATTTCAGAGGTGACCGAGGTAGTGTCACGCGACCAACCAGCGAGCTCAATAGTATCAGCGCCACCATTTTCGCCGACGACACTTAGAGACTTGACTGCATCTGTAACTATGAGCCGATCGTCACGCGAAAGACCAGCAAGCACCACATCCGCACCGTCCGCGATTAGGACGCGGCCACCAGGGTAGAGGTCTCGCCCTATAAGGCTTAGTCGCGTTGCCATCCCGACACCGCTGGCATCGCCGACAAGCAGTGCGTCACGTATTTCTGCGCCGGTCAGGTCTACACCTTGACCGGCAAGAATTGAGTCCAGCGCAGAATCGATTTCGGTTTCGGTGACACCCAGAGCGACGGCATATTGCCGTACAGTGCCCGATATTGCTTTCCAGTAACGCAAGCGTTCGTCGCGGCCCGTCGGCGCCTGCGCCACAGCATCCGCGAGCGCTCCGTCAAGCGTCGCGCCATCCGCCACGACATAGTTTGCACCTGATTCAAACACTGCATCCGGCATTAGTTGCGCACCGAGCGCGCTTTGACCCAGCAGCCTTGCGGTCACTCGATCGACCAGCGAAGACCACTCTTCGATCAGCAGCGAGGCCGCGTCCACGCGCGGATTCATGCCGACAACAGCCTGGTTGAACCCATCGCCGCCAATCTGCTCTATCGCATGGAGCCACCGTGCATTGATCGTTTTGCCGCGGCTTTCCGGATCGATGCCCTCGCCGCCCGTCCAGCGGACAATGATCTGCTGCACACGCTCATGAATTTCACCCGCGCGGCTCGGATCGAGCGTTGCCAGTTCACGCACCAGGTTTTCGAGGCCCGGATCGCGCGCCATTGCGACATGCAGGTCCGATAGGGAACCGGAACCAAGGATGTTGGGAAGGTCCTCGACCTGGCTTAGTTCGAGCGCTGGATCAACGATCTCGCGCGCATCATATTGATCGATCGAAAGATAGACATCGTAGATTGTGCCGGTCGATCCATCGGAAAAGCCGACGCTCGACGCTCGCGTCACTGTCGAGGAGTCGCCGTCAATCGCGAAGTGATCCGACTTCTCGGTCGCCAAGCTGATTGAGACAATACCGAGCTCGGCAAGCGTGACCAGCTCACCCTCGTCGGTTGCCGCATCGCTGTTCGCATCGACCCAGACACGCAGCGTGTCGAATTCGGCATCTGCCGCGGTGATCGCCCCGTCGCCATTCGAATCCAGCAAAGCGAGTTCCGCAAAGCCCGCCTCGCCTCGCTCAACCAGTTCGCCTGCATCGCGATCGACCTGGCCAGTCCCAAACATTTCGGAGCCGTTGTCGATCGAACCATTGCCGTTGAGGTCGCGGACAAGGAAACCATCGGCCGCGCTCGCCCAGGCGACGCGCTCCGCAAACCCGTCATTGTCGAGATCGAAATAGGCCGCGCTCGCGGCCAGGCCGGTTACGACATTGCGATCGCCATTCAGGTCGATGATCAGCGGGTCGCGTTGCTCTTCCGCTACATCGTCATCGGGCTCGTCTTCTTCTTTCTTGAGGCGAATGCCGGCAACGCCATTGGTGAAGTTCTTGATCGTGATGCTATCAGTAAAAATGTCGTCGTCTTCGACGAGGAGATCTGAACCAATCAATGTGTAGGTAAATCCATCGCCGGATTTAAAGATTCCGGACCCCTCTTCGGTCTCAGTCCCTCCGGTCAGCAAAACGCCTTCAAATTTGATCCGATCACCACGATCTGGGTCGTGGATCACGTCACCGTTGTTCGTCAGGAATGTATCATTGCCCGCACCGCCCCATAGCTGGTCGGGTGATGTTCCATCGAATGGGTTGCCACTAGGACCGTCCTGTTGGGCGCCATCCAAGATGTCGTTACCAGCACCGCCGCGAAGTGTGTCTTCGTCAAAACCGCCAACTAGGATATCATTGCCAACCCCGCCGAGTATCTTGTCGTCTCCGCGACCACCTAGAATTCGATCATTGCCTAGCTCGCCATCGATTTCATCGTCGTCGGCACCGCCATCAATAATGTCGTCGCCCAATCCAGCAAGGATGGTGTCCTTGTCCGAAGCCAGCGCGTAGAAGCTATCGCCGCCCTCAATTCTGTCGTCACCATCACCACCAAAGATGAAATCGTCACCTTCTTCACCCCATATGTCATCGTCCCCATCGCCCCCTTCCAGGGTGTTGGTCTCATCATTCCCACGAATGATATCATCTCCAGCACCGCCGTTGATCTTGACCAAGCCAGAGCTGCCGGAGGGTAGCTCAAACGTGTCATCATGATCGCTGCCAATGATCCGCTCGATATCTTTGATTGTTGCTGAATCAGCGCCCCAGTCTATCGCCTCATTGGAGTCCGAATAATCGACTGTGTCCTCTCCGGACCCGCCATCTAGGACGGTATCTTCTTTGTCCGCATAGAGTGTATCGTCACCCCGGCCACCATAAAGCCGGTCAGCGCCTTCGCCGCCTGTCAGTCGATCATCACTCCGGCTACCGTGAATTTCGTCATCACCTCTGCCGCCGTCGATTGTGTCTCCCCCTACGCTGACTGAACGTGGCTGGAGGCGACCCTTGCTGATCCTTGTGTAGTCGCCGTCACTACCGCTTAGGCCCCCAAAACCGAGCAGTCCTCCGGCACCCTGAGCAGCCTTGCCTTCGCCGAAGAGAAGATCATCCCCGTCTCCACCGTTGATATTGTTCGCAAAAAGATTCCCAACAATTAAATCGTTATGATCGGAACCAACAACGTCCTCAATGTATGTCCCGAACGCCAATGAGACGTTCTCGATACCGAAACTATCGATCGAAATTTCATCACTTCCTGAGGTGATAGTGACGCCGCTGGACGGCCCAATCGACGAAAAATGCCCAGGCCGTAAGTCCACAAACACAGAACCAGCAGAAGCTCGTAGGTCAATTTCATCCTGACCACCCGAGTCCCATAAAGAGAAATGGCGTGCCTGTTCGCCCGAAGCGCCCGGCAAAAAATCAACAAAATCGCCATAGCTATACGAATCATCGGTCGAACTAGAATTGCTTGAACCATAAATATACTGGAGAGCTGCAATGTCACTTAATTGAAACTCAAAAACTCTACTGCCGCTAGTTTCATGTTCATAGTAAGACATTATGGAGTGCTTTTGAGTGGTTTCGCTGTCAGTAAAATCGGTAAGGCCGAGGGCATGGCCGAACTCGTGAACAACCGTCCAAAATACTGCAGCGGAACCATCATCAAACGCTTTTTGGGTAATCCAGATATCACTGGTACCAGATTGCCCATTCAGGTGCGTGTCTCCGAAAATGGCCGTAAATAAACCACTATTACCTTGAAAATGACCTCGCTGCCCATCTCCGGCGAAGTTCACATCGCCAAGAACCTCTTCAGACGGAACTATGGAAATTGAAGCAAACTTTGTTACACTATCAATCGTTTCCGCGATTGCTCTAGCGATCAGCGATGCGAACTTAGTTTCCGTTAAATCAAAGAAAAACTCGCCCAGCTGAAAAGTCTCTCTATCGGAGGTAACCAACTCCGAGATTGCGACTGGATAATATGGTGGAAGAGCACGATAATACGCATAGGTAACAGAGCCATCTTCAGCAAATGCAGGAGCCTTTGCACGATCAAAAATAGAGATTGATTGGCTAGCAATCATGACCATGTAGAATTCCTTGATTGGATGTTATCTATGGTGGCTCCGGAGGAAATCTGACAAAAAGGCATTAACTTTCCCATAGAGCGAGGATAGCGATTTTTGGCCGGGCGATCCTGGAATACTATTCCTCGGGCCGCGTGATGGTTCAAAGCGCTTCTTCATGAAAAGCCGTCCTTGACGAAAAGTCACTTCAGAAAAAAATTTGTCTGGATTATCTTCAGCATAGTAATTGATCGTGACTATCAAATTTTTCCCGTCATTCTCGACAGGATTTCCGGAAAAATTTAAGGCTGAAGGGAAATCGCTAGAAGCAAATTTCTTTCCCCACAACTGCGCTTCTCGTAGAGACCGCTGCCGGCCATAACTCTCTGCATCATCTGGCAGGTTCTCGGCTGAGTGATAAGAGAGAGCCTTTGGACTAAATGAGAGTTGGAGAGAAATGACAGACTCGGGGTGGATTACAAACTGTTCGGACGTCGCCGAGGTATCATCGGCTCCATGTGCATCTAGCGGCTGCCAGGTATCTGTGCTTGGTCTCGGGCAGGCTAGAAGCGCTAGAGCGAGCGAAGACGCGATTCCGAGCCTTAACAAAATCTGACAAACGCGCTTGTAGCCTTCGCTTTTATCGGATGGCCCCATAACGTTTCCCCTCTCGTTATATGAACCTGCCAGAAGCAAAGTGGAATGCAAGCAGCAATGCACAGCTTATGTGATCGAGCTCTATGGCCGAAGAATGTTGGTTCATGCCCCTGAAGATTGCACGCACCCATTACGGTTAGGTAAAGTTCGGCGCACCGTTGGATATCTTTCGAGATGTGCTCACCGCTCCCGCCCTGCCTCACCGAGCGCTTGGCGGATGGGTGAGAGCAGATATTGGATAATCCGCCGCTGGCCGGTTTTGATCTCGGCCTGGACAGCAAGGCCCGGTTGGACACGGTCGCAGAGCGGCGCGCGCTCGGGATTACCGGGTTCGCAAGGCAGGCTGATCTTTGCAGCATAGACCAGCCCCGGTTGAACGGGCCGACCATTCTCGTCGCGCACGCTGCCAGCAGGAGCATCGCTCTGGTCGATCGCATCGCGGCTGATGTCCACGACTGTGCCTTCGATTAGGCCATAATCGGTGAAGTTGAATGCTTCGAGTTTGACCGCGACGCGCTGTCCGACCTTCACGAATCCGATGTCCTTGTTCTGGACGAACGCTTCGACCGAGATGCTGCTGTTGCAGCTTGCCCTATCCTCCGTGGCCTTAGAGCACGGCACAATCACCATCAGCGGCTGCGCGGGTTGCACGACACTGCCCACGGTCGTCACGGTCAGCTGCTGCACCACCCCATCGACCGGCGCGCGCAGCTCTTGATACTGGCGGCGGCGCTCGGCCTTGCGCAACTCTTCGCTCGCAAGACTGGCGCGATCGTTGGCTTCCGCGAGATTGGTAACTGCCGTCTTGCCGAAGTTCGCGCGCAGGCTCCTTAGCTCCGCATCTAGCCGTCCAATTCATGCGATCGCACGTGCCCGATTGGCTTGCTGGACTTCGATGTTGCGTACGTGCTCGGCGCGCAGTTGCTCATATTCGAGCAGTTTGAGTTTAGAGTAATAACCCTTTTGGGCGAGCTCTGCGCGGGCATTCATTTGCCGGTCGATATAGGGCAGGGCTTCCTCAAGCTTGGCGATTTCGGCGCTAGACGCTTGCAGCTCAGCGGCGTTCTCTGCGCGCTGCTGTGTCAGTGCTGCGCTTTGCGCTTCGTATTGCGCGATGGCGTTGCGAATGAACGCTTGCTCCGTGCGTATAATGTCAGACGCACTTCCGACGGGAGCAGCGAAAAGTGCGGGCCTGCCTTCGACATGCGCAAGCAGGGCGTCGTTACGGGCTTGGACAATCTGCGCCGACATTAGCGACTGTTCGCTTTGCGCTTCGTCGGCGCTGGCCAGCGTCGGATCAAGTTCAATCAGCAGTTCGCCCTTCTTCACGAACTGGCCATTCCTCACATGGATCGCGCGCACCGCGCCGATCTCGATCGGCTGAACAATCTTTACGCTTCCATCCGGTACTGTCTTGCCCGATGCAACCGCAACCACGTCGACCTTACCGATTGTCGCCCAGATCAATGCGAGGACAAACAGCCCACAGGAGAGCCACAACAGCCATCGAAGTCCGGGGCTTGGCGGTTTTTCGATGATTTCAAGCGCGGCAGGAAGAAACTCGTGGCTTTCCTTTGCCTCGAACGCTTTGTTATTGAGGTTCTGCAGTCGCCAGCTTTCCTTCGCGATGCCGATATGGCGAGTTAGGCCCGGAAATTTTTGGGAAAACCAGCTCACGCCCTCGCCTCTGCATAGCCATCCTGCTTGGCATGGAGCTGAGCATACCGGCCCCCGGCCTTGAGCAATGCCGCGTGACTGCCGAACTCCGTAATGGCGCCATCTTCGACCGTGATGATCCGGTCGCATGGCCGCACTGCGGACAATCGATGCGCGATGATGAGGACCGTGCGCCCTTTCGCAATTTGCCCGAGATTGGCCTGGATGATTTCCTCGCTCTCGGCGTCTAGTGCGCTGGTCGCTTCGTCGAGAATCAGAATGCGCGGATTGGTGATCAATGCGTGCAATGGCCAGCCGTTGCCGCTGGCCTCCCGACAGATTGGCGCCGCGTTCCTCGATGATCGTGTCGTAGCCATGGGGTAGCGTGAGGATAAATTCATGCGCGCCTGCCATTTGTGCAGAGGCTATTACCTGTTCCATTCCAATGGTCGGGTTAGCGAGGGCAATATTCTCGCGCACGGTTCGATTAAACAGGATATTCTCCTGCAAGACCACTCCGACCTGCCTACGGAGCCATGCCGGATCGACCAGCGCGAGGTCTGTACCATCCACCAGGACGCGCCCCTGTTCGGGCACGTAGAGCCGTTGCACGAGCTTCGTAAGCGTTGATTTGCCAGACCCTGACGGCCCGACGATCCCGAGCATTTCTCCCGCTGCGACCTCCAGGCTCACGCCGCGCAATGCCTCCGGCGCATCGGGCCGGTATCGAAACCGGACCTTGTCGAATGTTATCGTTCCGCGAATGGGTGGAAGGCTGGCGCGGCCGGGATTGTGTTCGGGTTCGGCGGGAGCATTGAGGATGTCGCCCAGTCGGTCGACCGATATCCGAACCTGCTGAAAATCTTGCCACAATTGCGACAGGCGAAGGATGGGCTGGGCCACTCGACCGGCCAGCTTGTTGAATGCGACCAAGCTACCAACGCTTAGGTCGCCGCGGATAACAGCTTGTGCAACAAAAAACAGTATGGCGACCGTGGTTAGCTTGGAAACCAGCTGGATGACGTGACTGCTTCAGGTCGAAAGCACGGTGACGTCCCATCCCGCTCGAACATAACCGGCAAATTGCCTTTCCCATCGGTCTCGCATGCGCAGTTCGACAGCCATCGACTTGAGCGTCCCGATCCCGATGACGGTTTCGACCAGAAATGCTTGGTTCTCCGCACCGCGCTTGGACTCCTCGTCGAGCCGGATGAGCAGGGGCGGGGTGATAAATATGGAGATCGTCATATAGACCGGAATGGTGAGCGCGACGATCAAGGTGAGCAGCGGCGATACCCAATCGGCGATCTGCTGTCGTGCCGCCTGAGCGTAAGCCTGAAGTTCCTTTAAGCAGTGAGCTCGGCTTCCGCTGACGCCATTTGTCGATATGCGGCTCGAGCACGCCCATTCGCGCGCTGGCGACTTTCGTCGTCATCACATACATAGAAATCAACGATGGCTGTCAGGGCGAGGCCCGGGGATTTTCTTCCTCATCCCTCAGTCTAGCGATCTCATCCGACGCAATACCGTCGGCGCGACTGCCATTCGCCATTCTATTTTCCCAGTCGGCAAGGTTACGACATCGAGCACGCTATGATTGCGGCCACACTGATGCGCTTTGAGGTGTTGGGTTCGCGCAATGTAAATGGCGGCGAAGCTAGAGCCTCGCCGCCCTCATTTGCTGTGATAAAGTCTTATTGCGGCTCGCTGCCCTCGAGACCTGCCAGTTTCGGCCCAATCGTCTTGGCAACATCGACGCGCACTTCGTCATTGTGCTGTCGCACGGTCTTCGTGACGTTGCCGTCCTTGTCGAGCAGCACTGCGCCTTCATCGGAGCCTAGTGGCGCGAGGCGCACGATCAGCGGGCGGGGATAGAGACGATTGCTCGCCCCGTTCGATCCATCGACGATCGCGCCAACACCGCCGCCGGCAAGGATGTTGCCGAAAGCGCTGCCGCCAAGCTTCGACTGTAGAAGCACATAGGTGGGCTTGTATCCATCGAGCGTGATGTCAGCGCGCAAATCGTTCTTTCGTTTGAGCTCCAGCGCGCAAGGTGTGGTGCACGATGCGCCGTTCGAGTATTTCACCAGCGCGCCGTCCGGGCGGGTGTCCGCTGCGAAATCGACGTTGGTGCCGTTAAGCACGGTGGCGCATCCGCCGAGACCGATCGCCGCGACAGCCGCGACGACGACATTCAATACTTTCATAATTGCCCCCTCATGATTGGCCAAATCGGATTAGAGCGGGCAAAGTTTCTGACAAGTTACTGATTGACCTAAAGCTTCTGGGACTCTGTCACTGTGACTTTCGAGACACATTCGACAATTTGCCATTGCAATGGCGCTGGTGTTCGGTCCGGCCTTACAGCGAGAGATGAGCACTAAGACCACCTGCGCGATTCTTGACTTGCCTGGAATGGTTACAAAATCGAATCGCGCTGCGGCTGCGGCTGCGATTGCGCCGCCGTATTGTTGAAGCGCGAAGGGATTATCATGTTCGGTCGCCGCACCTGGCTCATCGGCCTCGCCAGCGCCCACTGCTAATGGCGTTGCAGGGCAGGCAGTGCGATGCCCAGCGTGATCGGCGCATGGCTGCGGCCTCAGTAAAACGAGGAGTGGGGCAAGGACGCCAATGCCAAGGCAGTGCTGGTCAGCCAGAGCACCAGCAGCACGCAAACTTCCATGGCACGCCGGTGATGAACCGCAAAACGCGCCGGCGTCGCTCGTTCGACCAGAGCAGGTCGCCAAGCCTCAGCATCGCGCGTTCACCCCTCCGGTTCAACGCCGGCACTCACGCGCACCCCCTATCGTCTAAGCGGCTGCTAGACCGGCGATTTACGTGCGTATGCGCAAGCTTGGGAGCCGCCTTTGGACCGATCATCCTAGAGGAGGATCGGAAATCGTCGCTAAAGCAGGTTTGCGTTAGAAGAACCTTGCGCCATCGGCGCTAAGCTATAGTGCATGGCTCTGGGGTCGAAGAGATTCATGGCAGATTCGGACGATAAACCATCGGCGGTCCCCGCCGACGCGGCACTTGCGAGCTTTGTGCTGCTCGCGCAGTTTCTGGGGGTGCCTGCTGAACCTGCACAGATCCATCACGATCGTGGGCAGGGTGATCGACCGTACGATTTCAATGATTTGATCCGCGTTGCCAAGAAGCTCGGGCTGATTGCCGGGCGCAAGCGCGCAGCTCCAGGCGAGTTCCCCAAGCTACCTCTACCGGCGCTGGTGCAATTGCGTGATGGCGGTACCGCTATCTTGCTGAAAGTCGACGAGAGCGGCGACAATGGGGTGCGGCACATGGTGCTGAAACCTGACAGTCAGCGTCCCGAGATCTGGTCCGAAGAACGGGTCGAGGCAGAGTTTGCGCTGGCAGGCGGCGAAGCCGCTCTGCTGCTGATGACAAGCCGCGAGCACATAGCCGGCCAAAAGCGCGCCTTCGACATCAGCTGGTTCATTCCGGCACTGGTAAAATACCGCAAGCCATTGCGCGACGTGCTGGTTGGCAGCTTTTTTCTGCAGCTCGTGGGGCTCGCTTCGCCGATCTTCTTTCAGCTGGTGATCGACAAGGTGCTGGTGCACCAGTCGATGACCACGCTCGAAGTGCTGGCAATCGGCCTTGCGACCGTACTGGTGTTCGAGACGTTGCTCTCGGCCCTGCGTAACTGGCTGTTCGCACATACCTCGAACAGGGTTGATGCAGAACTATCGGCTGCGTTGTTCAGGCATCTGGTGGCGTTGCCGCTCAGCTATTTCGAGGCGCGACGCGTGGGCGACAGTGTGGCGCGTGTCCGTGAGCTGGAGAATATTCGCAACTTCCTCACGAGCAACGCAGTCACGGTGGTGATCGATCTGTTCTTCACCATCGTCTTCTTCGCGGTGATGTATCTCTACTCACCGTTGCTGACGCTGATCGTCGCGCTCACCATCCCGATCTATGTTGGAATCTCGGTCTTCATTACTCCGCCGCTGCGCGCCCGGCTCGACGAGAAATTCAAGCGCGGTGCGGAAAATCAGGCGTTTCTTGTTGAAACAGTCACCGGTATCGGCACGCTTAAATCGATGGCGGTCGAGCCACGCATGCGCGACCGCTGGGAGAAGCAGTTCGCAGGCTACATCAACACCGGATTTGATGTGACCGTGCTCTCCAACTGGGGCAGCCATTTAATCCAGCTTGTGAGCAAGCTGACCACGGTGGCGATTTTGTTCTTCGGCGCTAAAGCGGTGATCGCGGGCGAACTGACCGTGGGTAGCCTCGTCGCCTTCAACATGCTGGCTGGCCGCGTCGCACAGCCGATCCTGAGGCTCTCGCAGCTGTGGCAGGACTTCCAGCAGGTGCGCATCTCGGTCGACCGTTTGGGCGATATCTTGAATGCACCTGCCGAGCCTGAGCACAACCCCAACCGCGCAAGCCTACCGCCGATCAAGGGGCGGGTCGAGTTCGACAAGGTGCGCTTTCGCTATCGCCCCGATGCGCCCGAAGCACTGCGCGGTATCAATCTCGATGTGGCACCGGGCGAGATGCTGGGCATCGTTGGACCATCGGGTTCAGGCAAGTCGACGCTGACCAAATTGGTGCAAAGGCTCTATGTGCCCGAACAGGGCCGGGTGCTGGTCGACGGAACCGATCTCGCGCTTGTCGACCCTGCCTGGCTCAGGCGGCAGGTCGGCGTCGTGCTGCAAGAGAACATCCTCTTCAATCGTACGGTGCGCGAAAATATCGCGCTCGCCAATCCGACCATCGCGATGGAGAAGGTAATAGCTGCCGCCGAACTTGCCGGCGCGCATGAGTTCATCCTTACCTTGCCTCATGGTTATGACACGGTGATCGAAGAACGCGGGGCGAACCTCTCGGGAGGGCAACGCCAGCGGCTTGCGATCGCGCGCGCGCTGATCACCGACCCCCGTATCCTGATCCTCGATGAAGCGACCAGCGCGCTCGACGCTGAGAGCGAGGAAATCATCCAGAACAACCTTTTGGCCATCGCCGAAGGGCGCACGGTTGGGCGTGCATTATCTTGATGGCTTTAGGCGTAGCTTCATGTTCGCAGAGCCCGCCAACCATCAGCGTTGAAGAGGTTGAGGGCACGTATCGTGCTGCATCCTGCCCCGACATCGTCATTAGAGGCAATCCGCTACTCACTCCCGAGGGGCAGACTTCATACGATCTGATAAGAATAAAGGGCGATAACATACTCGCGACAGCCTCGACGCCACGGGTGGACCTCAACGGAAGATGCGATTTGGTTGTGGTTCCACAGCCTAGTTACATGCAATCTGCACCAATCAACACGGCCTCACGGTCGACTTGTCCTCCCTCGACCGTAGCAAGTCAGTTCGATACGATAAGGTGGACTGACACAGGGCCGATGTCAGCTTTCCACCCTAATTGCGGCTCTTCCAGCTCAATTCTACCTTACTGAAAGTCGACCGACTGCTAATCGGGGAAACGCTGCAAAAGCAGCCTAGCTGCTGACGACCCCGTTGTTGACGTTCTGGAGCGATGATATGCAGTGAATTAGGAAGCACGAGGAGAGCAGCATGGAGATGAAGCGTAAATCGAAAGCGGATCGCTCGAAGGGTATGCTTTACGGCGGTTTTATGCTCATCGGCATTTATTCGTGCCTTCGTTTTGGAGGAGAATGGGCTTACGCTCTCGGCAAATTTGTAGGTGCTGCCTAGAGTCCGAAAACCACCCTATAATCTGACGTTCGTCGACAGGGGCGAGCCTCCGAGTACCGGACTGGCAGCTTTGCCACGGTTTGAGCCGAAACCGGACATTGTGCTAGCGAGGGTTTCTCGCCACCAGCAGCCATTCTGGAGGCGACCCCATTTCAGACCTCACATCACCTGTGGGCGTTACCGATGTTCGTTTTCCTTCTGATCCAGAATTATGACTTGGCTGGTTCTAGAGTGAAACATCGGACTCTGGTGAACCCGATTAGCGTCTAAAGCGTTTCTCGGTCATGCGTCGAACTCCTACTTTCCTACTTCTTCTGATTCTCGCCAACTGTGGCACGCTTCCCTCGCCCGCATCTGTTCCCGCGTTGGTCGACTTACCTCTCTATCATGCGGATGGGGCGGTGACAGCAAATGCCGAGGGCTTTCTCGAACGCCGCGGCGAGTGCCTTGTTCTCGTGCGTGGGGCGGGGGCGACCCGTTACGATAACCTAGTTATCTGGCCGGAAGGTACGCGTTTCGACGGTCGCGATCTCGCGATCCTTGCCTATCGCCCTAAAGGAGAGGTGACTCGGCGGGTCGGCAGCTCAATCCTTCTAGAAGGTAATGCCCCAGATTGGTCGGAACAGGTGCTAGCAATTTATCCGAGCCTTGCGCGATGGCGTGCGGCTTGCCCTTACCCACCCTTTTTTGCCGAAGGAGTGCGCCGCTCTCGTAACCGTTAAGCTTCGCATCGCGTCATTCAACCGGATGTCCGCTTTCCACCCTAATTTCAGACGATAGCGCCTCAGCGATTGCATGCTGAAAACGGACATTCTGCTTTCGGGTTGTTCGGTAGCGGCCTCGAACGTCTAATATTGGGGCGCATAGCTGCCAACTGCTCAATCTCGAGCGAACGGCAGCTTACGGGTCATGGCGCGAGATTCTGGAATGGCCGAGATTAGCGCGCAAAGCGGACGTCAGCGAGGCAGAGTGACGAATATTCTCCAAAGATTTGAGTGCCCATCTTTATCGTCTATGGGGCACCACTTCACTCTCAGAAAGAAAATGACACCCCGGCAGTCACGGCCAGCGGGTCGAGCTTCGTGTCGCCGATCACGTCGGCGCCAAGGAAGTTGCCGGTGGCGGTGGGGCGGAGGAAGGCTTTCTTCACTTCCACGAACATCCCGGTCTTCGCGCTGACCGCGAAGTCCACGCCGGCTTCCAGTGCCGGGCTCAGATCGTTCTCGATCTCGAGGTTTTCGAAGGCGCCGTCGTTCGTGCCGAAGACGATCATGTAGGCAGCGCCCGCCCCGACATAGGGCCGCACGCGGCCGCTGGTCGGGAAGTGATACTGAAGCGTGAATACGGTCGGGCCGTAGCGGACCTTGCCCAGCATCGGCAGCGCGCCGATGGAGCCTGCGCCATAGACGCTGATCTTCGGCGGGAAGCCGAGCGTCGCATTGAGAGCCAGCGCATCGGTGAGGAAATAGCCGGCCTGCACCGACACCGTCTGGTGTTCGAACGTCGAGAGACCGGCATTGGCGAACGGCGCGCCGCCGACGCTGAGGTCGACTTCGTCGCGCAGGCGCAGATTGGTAATGCCACCCTTCAGCACGATGTCGCCCGCCTGGCGCGGCGCCGGGGCGGCAGTGTCTTCGCCGCTGTGGCCGAAGCGCGTGTTCAGGCCGAGCTGCAAGGTGAACGGATCGAGTTCCGCATTGGCGAGAACGTCTGCGAACGATGTGTAGGTCTCGTCAAGCGGGAGCAGACCGGTCGCCGCGGTGGAATACCACGCCTTGCGCGCATCGAAGAAGACGTCGAGATTGCGGTTCACCGAAGCCTTGATCCCGGCGTTGACGTAGGGACCATGGGCATTGGGAATGTCGAGATCGACGGCCAGGCCGTCGCGTTCCTGCGTGGTGATCTGGAAGGCGATGCCGCCGCCGACATAGGGGCGGATCGCGCCCTTGACCGGGTAGAATGCGGCGCCCGCCGTCGCCATGACAAACTCGTCATCGCCCAGGTTCGGCAGTCCGGCGAGCGAGCCGGCCGGAATATTGTTGGTCGTGAGCGGCGTCGAGATCGAGCCGACGAGCGAGATCTTGTCGACCGGGAAATACTCCACGGTGACGACCGAGTGATAGGCTTCACGGGTCTCGTAGGCCGCTTCGGGATCCTGGACGCCGTTGGTGAAGACTTCACCCTTGTCGATCAGCTTCGTGCGGGCGACGGACGCGGCGACATTCACTTCGCCCGCTTCCTGCGCCATGGCCGGAGTGGCCATTGCCGCACAGATGGCGGCAGAGCACACGAGTTTGATAGTATTCCTCATCTCAGATTTCCTCCGTATGGGAAATGCTTACCAGCTTCTGGTTAATTCGGAGTAAACCCTACGCAGCCGCGCGGCGTGACTTGCCGGGCTTTTCCGCGACGGCTTCCGCCTTCTTTTCTTCGTAGTCGGCCGGGACGTTGAACTTCGGCAGCACCTGAGACAGTTTCTCGATCGTGGTGCGACCTTCGGTCAGCGCGGTCAGCTCGCTCTCGGCGATGTCGCTGGAAGCCGACAGGCGGTGCACGGCGTCGACGATGTCGTGTTGCGTGTGGTTCGCCATCACCTGCAGGCGGAAGCGAGCCTGGCCCTTCGGCACGGCGGGGAACTCGACCAGATTGGCGAGCATCCCTGCGGCGGGCAGCTGGCGGCTGGTCAGGCGGGCAAGCGCCTCGCTGCCCATCTTGACGCACACGATGGCAGACGGATCGCCATAGGTTTCCATCCCGCACCCGCCGAGCATTCCGCGCAGCATGAGGATGTTGCGCATCAGCTTCTCGCGCAGCTTCGCACCTTCGGCGGAATCGACGATGTCGAACGCCTTGCCGACGATGGCGGCATTGGCCGGCGACATGGCGTTGGAGAAGGTGTTGGGCGAGCTGTAATAGCGCATGTATTCCTTCAGCGCCCGGCCCCGCGCGGCGACGAAGCCGCCGTTCGAAGCGAAGGTCTTGGAGAAACTGCCCATGACCACGTCGACCTTGCCGATCATGCCCTGCGCTTCGATCAAGCCGCGACCCGTCGGGCCGAGGTTGCCGAGATCGTGCGCCACATCGACCACCAGCACGGCGTCGAATTCATGCGCCAGTTCCTGCATCGCCGCGATGTCGGGCGTGTCGGAATCCATCGAGAACAGGCTTTCGGTCACCACGAGGATACCGTTCTGCGTGTCGTTCGCGCGGATCTTCGCCAGCTTCTCGCGGGCGTGTTCCAGATTGTTGTGGCGGAACAGGTGGATGTTGCGGGTGGCGGCATTGGCGCCTTCCTGCAAACAGGCATGGCTGAGCGCGTCCATCACGATGTGGTCGTTGGCGCGGACCAAGCCCTTGATCACGCCGAAGCCCGCGGCCCAACCGGTCGGGAACAGCGCGACGTTGTCATAACCCAGGAAGTCGCCGATCTTGCGCTCCAGCGCGAGCGACAGGGAGGTGTTGCCGACGAGCGCGGGCGAACCGGCCGAGTGCACGCCATGTTCGCGCATGGTCGCGATCGCGGTTTCGAGCACTTCGGGGTGCGAATTGAGGCTGAGATAGTCCTGGCTGGCGAAGTTGACGCCGGCGAACAGCTCGCCATTGTCGGTGCGCGCGGTGCAGCGGCTGAAAGCCCCGTTCTCGGTCGAGCGACCGAGCGGCCACACGCCGAGCTTCCGGCGTTCTTCCTGCCAGTCGTAGAATGCGCCTACCCGGCCCAGCAGGTTCGACCCGGCGAGGTGCCGGAAATCCTTCATGCTGCCAGACAGCGCGTCGAAACGTTCCGAATCAGACATCTCAAAATCCACCTTTGATAATTCTGGCGTCACTGCACGGACGCGACTGAAATTCTGGAAAAGGAAATTGGTTAATTTGTTAGCCGAACCATCTTCTCGAGCAGCCGGACGATATCGACGGGCTTGGTTTCGAACTCCGAACACCCCGCCTCGACCGAGCGCTTGCGATCGCTTTCGAGGGCGTGTGCGGTCAGCGCGATGATGGGAATGTTCGAGGTTGCGGGATCGGCCTTGATCTGGCGGGTGGCTTCCCACCCGTCCATTTCGCCCAGCGCGACGTCCATTAGGATGACATCGGGCAAATGCGTGGTGGCAGCGGAGATGCCGTCCGGCCCGTCGACGGCGAGGTGCACGGTCCAGCCCTTGCGTTGCAGCCGGCGGCTCAACATGTCGCGGTTCATTTCATTGTCTTCAACTATGAGGACACTCGGCACGTCGGTTCTCCGGGTATGAATGAGGGGTCAGGCGGCGCGCGGCATACGGCTGGCCGAAGCCATGCCGTCGTCGGCCGCATCTTCGCTGGCGGGGGGCGCAGCGAAGGAAATCCACAGGGCGTCGGCTGGTTGGCGCTCGCGCGGGTCCAGAATGCGGCCCTGCAGCAGGCTGATGTACTTGAGCGCCAGAGCAGGCTCGATGCCCATGCCGCCGTATTGCGTCGGCGAGACATCCATCGCCG
Source organism: Altererythrobacter sp. CAU 1778 (assembly GCF_054482795.1). NCBI lineage: Bacteria > Pseudomonadati > Pseudomonadota > Alphaproteobacteria > Sphingomonadales > Erythrobacteraceae > Altererythrobacter > Altererythrobacter sp. CAU 1778. The sequence continues at coordinate 246,086 of NZ_JBTLRP010000001.1, forward strand.
TCTCGAAAATCTCGTTGCGAAGCTCGATCGGCATCAGCTGCCCGTCGCTGTCGCGTTGCTCGATGCCCAACAGCAGGCGTTCGTCCTGGCAGGCTTCGAGGTAGATGGTGATGGAGGCTTCCGGATCGGTCGCGGCAACGCCCAGCGCAGTGTTGCACACGATCGCCTTCAGCGCGCCCCAGTCGGCCAGGATCACTTGGTCACGCGCCACGCCTTCGGCAAGCTGGAGCTTGACCGTCTTGGCGCGCTTGTGGATCTCGGCCTGCCACGCGGGGAAGGCGGAGCGCAACGACGCTGCCGTCCGGTTGACCGGCATCCGCCCCGCTTCGATCCGCGAATAATCGAGGATGTGATCGATCAGGTAGAGCAGGTGCGTGCCCGACTTGTGAATGTGGGTCAGGTCTTCCGAACCCTCCAGGTCGCCTTCGTCCTCTGCCTCTTCGAGCAGCAACTGGCTGTAGCCGATGATGGCGTTCAACGGCGTGCGCAGCTCGTGGCTCATGCTGGCGATGAAGTCGGCCTTCGCGGCGCCGGCCTGTTCGGCGAGCGTCGTCATGTTGCGCAGGTTGTCGGAGGAGGTCACCAGCTGGTTCAGCTCGCGTCCGAACTCGCGCTGCTCGTTGAACATCTTCGCAAAATACAGCGCCATCATTGCGAAATAGATGGCGACCGAGGCCATGGAGATGAGGCCGATCACCTGCAGTTCGTCGACGTCGATCGCGGGCAGGGTCACCGGGCCGAGGCACAGGTAAAGCAGGATCGAGACATTCATCAGCAACTGCGCCAGCAGCACGTTACGGACCCACCCGACAGAAGGAAGGTACAGGAACGAGAGCAGCGGAATGATCAGCGTCCACGGCAGGAATGGCGAAAGCAGACCACCGAAGGAATAGCACGCCCAGACGACGCAGAAGGACAGGTTCTGCACCGACAGGAAGGCCAGCAGGCGATACCGCTCGGTCGCCTTGAGCGCGAACGGATACAGCCAGAAGGCCATGATCGAGAGGAAGAACACCAGTACGCGGTAATCGGTGACGATGCCCATGACGTAGAGATAGCCCGGCAGCGAACTGCCCAGGATCGGCCCGAAGGCATGGCTCAGCATGAACATGCGCGCGCGGCGATGCTGCTCCGTATCGGCCAGCATCGTCTTCGGAATGAAATGGTCGAGAAGGGCGCTCAGCGTCCAGCGCGAGCCCGTTTCAAGAACGCTCATGTACCCGTGCCCCTTCGTTAACCCCGTTGAGGCACTGGATAGGGGCGAGATTTTGAATATTGGTAAACGGGCTTTTGAGGTATTTTTAAGGCTTTGCGCCTAGCTACGACCCCGACGAGTGGAAGGGGTACGTATGGCCGCCTATGTTGTGAAAATTCTCGACTGGTTCATTCCCCAGTCGATCCGCGCGTCGGACAGCGACGTGGCCATGGTTCGCAACTTCGTGCTGCTGCACCTGGTCGGCCCGCTGATGGGCCACACGGTGACGGCCTTTCTGCTGCTGAACCTGCATGACGACATCTGGCAGTTCTGGGTCACGGAACTCGGCGTTGCCAGCTTCTTCGCCGTGCCTTTCATCCTTCGCTACACGGGCAGCATGAAAGCCGCGGCGATGGCCAGCGTACAGATGCTGGTCGGGCTGTCGCTGTTCGGGTCATTCTATTTCGGCGGCATCAGCTCGCCGTTGCTGCCGTGGTTCCTGATCGCGATGGTGCTGTGTTTCTTCTACCTCGCGAATTCGATCACGCAGGCGCTGGTAGGCATCGCCCTGCAGCTGTTCGCCTTCACGGTCGCGCGAATCGCGCTGGGTGATTTCCCTGAACTGGTCGAACAGGAAGCGCTCGTCCTGCCGAACACCTTCTCCATCCTCGCGGCGCTGACCTACATGACGATGATGTGCCTCTTCTACGAGGAAGTGATGCGCGTCTCGCTGCGACTGGAGCAGGAAACGATCGATCAGCGTCACCGGGTGGAAGAACTCCGCACCGCAATGACCGAGGCGGAGCAGGCCAGCAAGCGCAAGTCGATCTTCCTCGCCAAGATGAGCCACGAGCTGCGCACGCCGCTGAACGCGGTGATCGGTTACACCGAGATGCTCAAGGAGAACTGGGAAGAACGAGCGGATGCAGAACGCAAGGCACAGGACCTTGGCCGCATCCATGCCGCCGGCCGTCACCTGCTGGCGCTGGTGAACAACGTCATCGATCTGTCTTCCATCGAGAGCAATCGCATCGACCTGAAGGCAGAACCCGTCGACGTGAAGGATCTGCTGTCCGACGTGATCGCGACGACCACGCCGCTGGCGAAGAAGCGCGACAACCGGCTGGTGCTGAACATTCCCGAAGATCTCGGCGTGGTGCAGCTCGATGCGCTCAAGGTCCGCCAGTCGCTGCTCAACCTCCTGTCCAATTCCGCCAAGTTCACAACCAAGGGCATGATCATGCTGACCGCGCTGATCGCGCGCGAGGAAGACGGCGAGTGGCTTTCGCTCGAAGTGACCGACAGCGGCATCGGAATGCGGCCCGACGGGGTGGAGCGCCTGTTCAAGAACTTCAGCCAGGCCGAAGACGATACTGCGACCAAGTTCGGCGGCAGCGGACTTGGCCTTGCCCTGACGAAGCGCTTTGTCGAGATGATGGGCGGCACGGTGACCGTGCGCAGCGAATTCGGCGTCGGGACCAGCTTTACCATCCGGATCCCGGCGCTGCGCGAGGCGCAGCCGCTGGCCCCTCTCGATCAGCAAACCGAGGCACAGGCAGCATGAACGACGCCTTCCTCAAGAAGATGGTCCTGCGATCCTTCGCGCGCCGGATGCTGCTCGCGTCCGGAGCGCTCGGGGGCGGGGCCGCCGCCATCCTCGTTCCGCTGGCGATGTCTGGCCGCGTCAGCGGCGCGGACGTTCCGGCCTTCGCGCTCGGCGTGGCGATCATGCTGTCCGTGATCGCCGTCTGGGCCTGGACCGCCGCACGCCAGCGCGCGGGCGAATTCTCGCGCCTCAGGATCAGCTTGCAGGAACTGGTTGTCGCCATGGACTACCGCGCCACGAGCGCCGGGGATTCGAGCCGCTGGATCGACGAGGCCGACGCGCAGCTCAAGGCTGCGACCCGCGCTTTCCGCAATGCCAGTGTGGAGCGCAAATACACCCAGACGCTGCTCAATTCGCAGGAAGCCGAGCAGGCGAAGTTCTTTGCCAAGCTCAGCCATGAACTGCGTACGCCGCTCAATGCCGTGCTCGGCTATTCGTCGATCCTGCTGGAAGACCTCGATGCAGACCCGCAGACTCGCCGCCGCGACCTGCGCCGTATTCGCGATGCCGGTCAGACGCTGCTCAGCCTGATCGACGACCTTCTCTCGCAGGGCGATACGCGCGCCCGGCCCGCGATGCACGATGCGCTGCCGTTCGACCTGCACCGCATGATCGATCTGGTCGCGCGCAAGGACGTGGGCGACGGAAGCTCCGTCACGATCGCGCCCCGACTGCGCGACACGCAGCGCACCGTGTTCGGGAATCGCGAGAAGGTGACCCGCCTGCTTGCCGGTATCGTGGAGCATTGCTCCACCCGGGCACCCGGCGGAACGACGCATATCGACGTGATCGAGCCGCAGGACGAGCGCGGCAAGCTGTGTGTCGCCTTCACCGCTGCCCCGATTGCCGCGGGCGGCGACCAGATTTCGCCGGAATCCATCCCGCAAGTTCCCGACGCGCTGCTGAAGTCCGTCGAGGGTTCCATCGATTGTGTCCGGCTTTCGCCCGACACGGTGCAGTACAAAATGACCTTTCCAATCGACAAACGCTATGAAGTGGCCTCGCCCGTGACACATCCCCTCGACAGCAACCGCATCCCGCAGCGCAGCGACGATGGTCGCCGCACCGTGCTGGTGATAGACGACGACGCTGCGGCCATCGATCTGCTTTCGCGCTGGGTCCAGCGGGCAGGTTACCGCGTCGTGTCGGCTGACAACGGCGCGGACGGCCTTGAAATCGCGCGGCGGATCAAGCCGGACATCATCCTGCTCGACGCTCTCATGCCGGGTCGTTCGGGTTACGAGATCCTGCCCGAACTGCGGCAGCTTCCCGGTATGCAATGCACGCCGATCCTGATCGTGACCGTCGATGACGACCGTGCCCGCGGCCTCGAATCGGGGGCGACCGATGTGGTCCGCAAACCAGTCTCCGAATCGCAGCTGCGCTCGCTCATCGCGATCTATGACGAGGAACGCAGCGGCGATGTCCTGATCATCGACGATGACGAGGACGCGGTGGAAATCCTCGACCGCACGATCCGCCGCCTTGGCTTCACGCCGCGCCGTGCCTCTAATGGGGAAGAAGGACTGGCTGCCGTGCGCGCTCACGCGCCCAAGGCCATCCTGCTCGACCTCAACATGCCCAAGCTGAACGGATTCGAGTTCATCGAACTGCTTTCCAAGGACGAGGCGCTCGCTTCCATCCCGCTGATCGTGGTTTCGGGCGCGGACCTTTCCGCCCCGCAACACAGCCGCCTGATCGAGGCCGGTGCGCGCTACTACCTCAAGGGCAGCGCCGCTCCGCGCGAAATTGCAGAAGGTCTGTGGGAGGCAGTGGCGTGAGCGACGTGCGCAAGTCCCAGAAGAACGTCCTCATCGTCGACGATATCGAGGACAATCGCGTGCTGCTGGAGCGGACCCTGCGGTCCGCCGGTTACGCGGTCCAGTCCGCCGACTGCGGCGCCAGCGCGATCGCGATCGTCAGCGACGCACGGCCCGACATCATCCTGCTCGACTGGATGATGCCCGGCCTCAGCGGGCTGGAAACGCTTATCCAGATACGCAAGGACTACTCCGCTTCGCAGCTCCCGATCATCATGTGCACCGCGATGGGTGAGGAACACGACGTCGTGCAGGCGATCGAGGCCGGGGCGAACGACTATGTCGTGAAGCCGATCAGCCTGCCAATCCTGCGCGCGCGCATGTCGACCCATCTCGCTCAGTCGGAGCGGGTCACCACCCTGGAAAGCGAATCGCACCTGACCAAGAAGCGCGCGGCCGAACAGCTGCGCCGCCTGATGGAAGCGAGAAGCGTCTGAGCGCCCCATGTTCCAACGATTGGAAGCCCTATTAACCGAATACTGTTCGGGTCTGCTGCTCCTCGGCGGCGCAGGTCTGGCGGGCAGTTCGCTGGCACTGGTATTCGACCAGGTGCTGCTCGCGCGCGTTTTTGCCGTCTGCGGCGCACTGGCGCTGACTGCGGGCGGCATCGGCCTGACGGGTTTCATCCGCGGACTGGAAGAGGACAAGCGCCAGTTGCAGCGCAACCTCGCGGAATCGGTCGTCAAGCTGGGCCGCGACCCGCTGACCGGGCAGCTCAACCGTTCCGCATTCAACCGCACGCTGTCGGACCTGGCCGAAACCCATTCGGCCAACACGATGGTCATGCTGATCTTCTTCGACCTCAACCGGTTCAAGGAAGTCAACGATACGCTCGGCCATGACATCGGCGATCTGCTGCTGCAGGAAGTCGCTCTGCGCGCGGCGGAGATCCTTGAGGAAGATTCGCTCGGCTTCGCGCGCCTTGGCGGTGACGAATTCGCCGCGCTGCTGCCATACAAGGACGAACTCGACGCGCGGCGCGTTGGCGACCGCCTGGTGGCGGGCATCGGCGAACCCTACGACCTCGCCGGAAAATCCGTGCAGGTCAGCGCCTCGGTCGGCATCGCGATCGGCGATCCGGCGGTGCAGGGCGGTGACGAACTGCTGCGCCGTGCCGACCTCGCCATGTACGAGGTGAAGGGCGTCGCCAATGGCGGCTACCATATCTTCGACGATCTGCTGTCCAATCGCCAGATGCGCGAGAACACCATCCGCGCGGAACTTGGCCAGTCGGAATTCGAACGACGTTTCCTGCTCAACTACCAGCCGATCATCAATTCGCGCACCGGCAAGATCGAGAAGGTGGAAGCGCTGCTGCGTTCGCACGGCGGCGCGCTCAACGGCATTTCGCCCGCGCTGATGGTCGAGGTCGCGGAAGACAGCGGCCAGATCGTGCGGCTGACCGACTGGACGCTCGACGAGGCGCTCGACACGGCGAAGGCGCTGCAGATGCCCGTCGCGGTCAATGTCTCGCCGATCTACTTCCGCCACCAGGATTTTGCCGACAGGGTCATCGACAAGCTGATCAGCAAGGGCGCTTCGCCCGACCTGCTGATTCTCGAGATAACCGAAGGCGTGCTGATCGCGGACATCACCACCACGCGCGAAGCGGTCGATCACCTGCGCGCCGTGGGCATCAAGGTGTGGCTCGACGATTTCGGGACCGGCTATTCCTCGCTCAGCTACCTGCAGAACTTCGAACTCGACGGCATGAAGCTGGACCGTTCCTTCATCCACGAGCTGGGCCGCAGCGAGAAAGCCGCGCGGATCATCCGCTCGATCATCGATTTCGGCCACACGCTGGGGATGCAGACCGTGGTCGAGGGCGTTGAATCCGAATGGCAGGCGCGGATGCTGCAATTGCAGGGCTGCGACTACATGCAGGGCTTTTACCTCGGCCTGCCGATGGTGAGGGACGAGATTGCCCGGCGGATGCAGGAACAGCGCGCGCAGGACGATGTGAAGCCGGAACCGGGCAATCTTCGCAAGGCGAGCTGAGAGCCGACGGATACGGCCCCGCTAAATCCCGCCTAAGATTTGTTTGTTGTTGAAACGAAGCACTCGCTGGTGCGCTTACGCGGCATGGAAGAGGAAACATCCCTGCGAGACGGGCCATTGTCCGCGCGCGATCCCCGGCTGGCCGCTGCCCTGACCGCCCATATCGAGGAAGCGGCATTCCCCTGCGTCGGCGCGAAGTCCGCGCTGGCGACGGGTAATCTCCAGATCGAAACCGCATGGTCGCTGACCAGCGCGTGGAACGACATCAAGATACACGACCGCCTGCTCGACTGGGGCCGCGCGTACGAAAAGGATCCCAGCGGTCTTCGCAGCCTCGCCGTGGTGTTCGAAGGACCGCTCGACCTCAATGAAGAACAGTTCGAGGCGGCGATGTGGGAGAGGTTGCAATCGCTTGCCGCAAAGGATGGCTGGCGCGGGCAGGAATACAGCGCCAATGTCAGCAGCGATCCGGCGGACCCGCATTTCTCCCTCAGCTTCGGTAGCCAGGCCTACTTCGTGGTGGGCCTGCATCCCAACGCTTCACGCACCGCACGCCGCACCCGCTATCCGACGCTCGTGTTCAACCTGCACGAACAGTTCGAACAGCTTCGCGAACAGCAGCGTTACGAGAAGATGCGCAAGACAATCCTGACGCGGGACGAGCGGCTCGATGGCTCGATCAACCCGATGCTGTCGCGCCACGGCGAGAGCAGCGAGGCGCGCCAGTACAGCGGCCGGCAGGTCGGCGACGACTGGACGTGCCCCTTCAGCGATCCGAGGGGCTCATGACCGAACGCATAGAGCCTCGCACCGGTGTCGCCATCGAACTGTCGAAGGGCGAGATACTCACCGTGATCGATCCCGATGGCGGACAGGTAAGCGATCTGATCGCCGTATCACGTTCCGACCCGCGGGAAATCATCTCCAACGGGCGGACCTTCGATTACGAGGAAACGGTCAAGCTCACCACGGGCGCCAGGCTGTGGTCGAACCGTTCCAGCGTCATGCTGACCATCGTGGAGGACACGGTGGGGACGCACGACTTCCTGCTGACGCCGTGTTCCTACGACACGTTCCGGCACTTCTATCCGGACAAACCCCTCCATCGCGGTTGCTTCGGCAATCTGGCGGAAGCGTTGCTGCCCTATGGCGTGGCGTCCGATGCCATACCGACCGCGTTCAACGTCTTCATGAATGTGCCGCTGAAGGCGGACGGGTCGCTGTCCGTCGATCCGCCGACCAGTGTGGCCGGGGATTTCATTCGCCTGCGGGCGGAGATGGACCTGGTGATCGGACTGACGGCCTGCAGCGCCTATGCCTCCAACGGCGGCAGCTTCAAGCCGATCGACTATCGCGTGGAGGCGGGCTGACGCAGTGCTCGACCTGCTCCAATGGTACGGCGCGATTGCCGCGGTCATAGCAGCCGCCGTGGTCGCCTCCGACGTCAGCTGCCGCGTGACGGGATGGGCGTTCGTCCTGTTCGTCACCGCTTCGCTGGCGCTGGTCGGGTGGGGATTCTTGAGCGAGGATGCGAGCGGGATCGGCTGGCAGAACCTGTGCCTGCTCGCGATCAATCTGTGGGGCGTCTATCGCTACCTCATCCATCCGAAACCGGAAGACGGCAAGCCAGCCGCCGACGCGGCCTAAGTCCTCGTGGGACCGAATGGTGAACTTGCCCGTTCCTTAGGCGGGAAGGCCATGCTAAAACTAGTTTCATGAGATACCAAACCGGTTTCGGAAACCATTTCGCCAGCGAGGCGGTGGCAGGCGCGCTGCCAGAAGGGCGCAATTCGCCGCAGCGGCCCGCGCACGGCCTTTACGCTGAACAATTCTCGACCTCGGCCTTCACGGCACCGAAGGGCGAGAACCGCCGCAGCTGGCTCTACCGCTTGCGGCCGAGTGCGGATCATCGGCCCTATTCGCCCTACCGCGATGTGCGCGAATGGCTTTCAGGACCGATCCCGCAATTTCCTGAACCCAATCGCCTCCGCTGGGACCCCGTTCCGTTCCCGAGCGAACCGACCGATTTCATCGACGGGATGACGACCTGGGCCGCCAATGGCGATGTCGCGACGATGAGCGGCATCGCCGTGCATCTGTACGCGTGCAACACCGCGATGGACTGGGCCGAGCAAGGCGCGAAGGAGCGGAACTCCGATACGCTTTATCCCGACCGGCAGCGGCGCGTCATGCAGAACTCGGATGGCGAGATGCTGATCGTGCCGCAGCAAGGCGCGCTGTCGATCACGACCGAGCTCGGCCGTCTCGAAGTGCCGCCCGGCCACATCGCGGTCATTCCGCGCGGAATGAAGTTCGCCGTGGCGGTGGCCGGCCCGTCGCGCGGATATGTCTGTGAAAATTACGGGGCGCCGTTCGCCTTGCCTGAACGCGGGCCGATCGGCGCAAACTCGCTCGCCAACGAACGGGACTTCGAAGCACCGGTCGCGTGGTTCGAGGATCGCGAGGAACCGCACCTCGTCATCCAGAAATTCCAGGGGCGGTTCTTCTGCACCACGCTCGATCGCAGCCCGTTCGACGTGGTGGCATGGCACGGCAATTCCGCGCCTTATCGCTACGATCTTGCGCGTTTCAACACGATCGGCTCGATCAGTTTCGACCATCCCGACCCCTCGATCTTCACCGTGCTGACCAGCGCGAGCGAGATTGCGGGCACCGCCAATTGCGACTTCGTGATCTTCCCGCCTCGCTGGCTGGTGGGCGAGGACACTTTCCGCCCGCCGTGGTTCCACCGCAATATCATGAGCGAATTCATGGGGCTGGTACGCGGGGAATACGACGCGAAAGAGGGCGGCGGCTTTGCGCCCGGGGGTTCATCCCTCCACAACCAGATGGGCGCGCACGGGCCCGACGTGGCCTCGACGCGCCGCGCGATGGAGGCAGACCTCCAGCCCCAGAAACTCGACGACACGCTCGCCTTCATGTTCGAGAGCCGGTGGGTCCTGCGCCCTGCTGCCTCGGCGCTGGCAGAGCGACTGCTGCAATCGGACTACGACGACTGCTGGCAGGGCTTCCCGAAAGGACAGATTACCGAATGACCGATACCGATTTTACTCACGACATCGATGCACGCTGCTGGGTAGAGGGGGCCGACGGCCACCATGACTTCCCGGTGCAGAACCTGCCCCTGTGCGTGTTCTCGCACAGCGGCGGCGGGCCGGTGGCGGGCGCGGCAATCGGGGACTTCGTGCTCGACCTCACCGACCATCTGGAGGGCGCATCGGGCGCGGACGTGCTCAATCGCCTGTTCGCCGGGGGCACCGCAAAGGCTGGCGAATTGCGCCGGGACCTGTTCCGCAAACTGACCGACGAAATGCAGCGCGATGTCTTGTCGCCGGCGCTCGTGCCGATGGGCGAGTGTACCTTCCACGTACCTTTCGTGGTCGGCGACTACACCGATTTCTACACCGGCATCGAACACGCCACCAACATCGGATCGCTGTTCCGGCCCGACAACCCGCTGCTGCCGAACTACAAATACGTGCCCATCGGCTATCACGGCAGGGCCAGCTCCATCCGTGTTTCCGGCACGCCGGTCGCGCGGCCCAGCGGCCAGACAAAGGCCCCGGATGCGGAGGAGCCGAGCTTCGGCCCGTGCCAGCGCCTTGATTACGAGATGGAAATGGGCATCTGGGTTGCAGGTCATAATCCGCTCAGCCAGCCAGTGCCAATCGCTGAGGCGGGCAAGCGTATCGCGGGACTTTGCATCCTCAACGACTGGTCGGCCCGCGACATCCAGGCATGGGAATATCAACCGCTCGGCCCCTTCCTCGCCAAGAGTTTCGCGAGCACCGTATCGCCCTTCGTGGTGACGGCGGACGCGCTCGCCCCGTTCCGCACCGCGCTGATGGAGCGTCCCGCCGGCGACCCGGCACCTCTGCCCCACCTCGACGATCCGCGGGACGGCGCAAAAGGCGGCTTCGACGTGACGATGGAAGTGCATCTTTCCACCCGCGCCATGCGCGAGGCCGGGCAAGCGCCCCATCGCCTCAGCAAGGGCACCATGGGAGAAGCGATGTACTGGACCGCCGCGCAGCTGATCACCCATCACGCATCCAACGGCTGCGACCTCAACGCGGGCGATCTCTACGGAACCGGCACGCTTTCCGGCGCGAGCGAGGACAGCCTCGGCAGTCTGATCGAGATAACCGGCGGCGGGAAGAGGGCTATCGAATTGCCGGGCGGCGAAACGCGGACCTTCCTGCAGGACGGCGACGAACTGGTAATGTCTGCCTACGCCGAAAAGGATGGCTTCGCCCGCATCGGCTTTGGCGAATGCCGTGCCCTCATCGCGGGCTGAGCACGCTTAGCGCGCCGTTAACCCATCCCGGTTAACTCTGGCGGGATGGCGAGTTCTGTCTATCCCGCGCCCCGCGCACCTGCTCCGGCCCTGTGGCTCATCGCCGCAGCGGCCATCGCGGCCATTCCCGCCGGCGCGCTGCTGGCGCAGGGCTCGCAGGGGCCGTTTACCGTGGTCGAAAGCGGGCGTAGCTTCGCACGGTTGCAGGACGCGGTGAACGCCGTTGGCAATGGCAGCGCCAGCATCGCCATCGCGCCCGGCACCTACCGTCAGTGCGCGGTTCAGCAGGGCGGTGAAATCAGCTATCTGGCGAGCGAGCCGGGCAAGGTGATTTTCGACGGCGTGACGTGCGAAGGCAAGGCGGCCCTTGTGCTGCGCGGCCGCAGCGCGAGCGTTTCCGGCATGACCTTCCGCAACATGGCAGTGCCCGATTTCAACGGTTCCGGCATCCGGCTGGAACAGGGAGACCTGACCGTCGCGCAGAGCTGGTTCCAGGATAGCCAGCAGGGCATTCTGACCCACAACGCGCCACAGTCGCGCATCGTCATCGACAAGTCGACCTTCTCGCGCCTCGGCACCTGCGAGGGAGCCGGCGGCTGCGCGCATTCGATCTACGTCGGTGAATACGGCCTGCTGCGCGTCACTCGCAGCCGGTTCGAACAGGGGCGCGGCGGACATTATGTGAAGGCTCGCGCAAAGCGGGTCGAAATCGCTTCCAGCAGCTTCGACGACAGCAAGGGTCGCGCGACAAACTACATGATCGATCTGCCCGGCGGGTCACAGGGGCAGATCAGCAACAACTGGTTCGTGCAGGGGCGCGAGAAGGAGAATTACTCCGCCTTCATCACCATCGCGCCGGAAGGGCGGCAGACCGATTCGACAGGTCTGCTGATCGCAGGCAACGACGCCCGCTTCGCACCCGGTGTCTCGCGAAACAGCACCTTCATAGCCAATTGGACCGACGACCGCGTGGCGATCGGCCCGAACGAACTGGGGTCCGGCATCAAGGTCAGCGACCGTCGCTGATCAGCGAAATCCGCGGGCGTAAGCGACCACGCCTGCGGGCGGGGAACCGTTGAGCACCAGCCGCTGGAAATAGGCTGGCGGAGCACCGGGATATTGCAGCTGCGGATCGTGCGCGAAGCCGAAGCGGGCGTAGTATTCCGGATCGCCAAGCAGGACGATGCCGCCCGCGCCGCGCTCTCTCAAATCTGCAATCCCGCGTCCGATCAGAGCGGAGCCGATGCCCTGCCGCTGCCATTTCGGCAGCACGCCCACCGGGCCCAGGCCGAACCAGTCCGGCGGGCCTTGCGCGATGTCGATCGGCGAGAACGCGACATGGCCGACCACGCCGCTTTCGCTTTCCGCGACAAGCGACAGCGCGAGATCGCCATGGGCGCGCAGATGGTCGACGATCTCCGCTTCCGTCCCGCTGGCGTGGGGCGCTCCGGCAAAAGCCGCCTCGTGGACCGCCCGGACGGCGGATGCGTCCCCGCGCGCCTCAGGGCGGACAAGCACCGCGCTCACGGCAGCAGGTGGCCGGCCCGGTCGCGCTTGGTCGCGAGATAGCGGGCATTGTGCGGGTTGTCGGGCAGGGAATGCGGCACGCGCTCGGCCACGGTCACGCCGTGCGCTTCGAGTGCCGCGACTTTGGCCGGGTTGTTGGTCATCAGCCGGATCGCAGGCACGCCGAGCAGTTCGAGCATCCGCGCCGCCGTGGGGAAATCGCGGGCTTCGTCGGGCAGGCCCAGCCGTGTGTTGGCGTCCACCGTGTCGAAGCCCTGGTCCTGCAGCCGGTAGGCGCGCAGTTTGTTGACGAGGCCGATGCCGCGCCCTTCCTGCCGCATGTACAGCAGCACGCCCCAGCCGCCCCTCCCGGCTTCCTCCGCCATGGCATGGAGCGCTGCATCGAGCTGCGGTCCGCAGTCGCACTTCAGGCTGCCGAGAATGTCGCCGGTAAGGCATTCGGAATGGAGCCGCACCAGCGGAGGGGCATCGCTGCGCTGTTCCCCGATCACCAGTGCGACGTGTTCGCGCGTGTCGTCGGGACTGCGAAAGGCCACGATGCGCGCGCCTTCCGCCGCAGCGACGGGCAGCTTGGCGCGGGTGGCGATTTGCAGCCTTCCGGCATCGGCAAAGGCGGCAACGTCGCCGGCGGATAGCTCAACCGGCTCGCCCGCGCCTTTCGGATCGACGAGAAACGCCGGGAGCACCCCGGCCATGCGCGCCAGTTCGAGCGCGGCGCGCGCCTGCTCCTCCCAAGGGCACTCCAGTGCCTTGAACGGCCCTTTCATCGGGGCAGTGAGGTCGAGCGCGGGGTCCGCCACGGCGAGCGCCGCTTGCAGGTCGAACGGCTCTGCCGCGCGCATCAGCACAGGCTGGCGCGGCACGGCGGCAGCGCGCTGGTTCGCCAGCTTCAGCGTGGCGGCACGGCTGGCGGAAAGCAGCATCGTGTCGGCGGCCATGTCGCCGAACGCGGTTTCCACCGGCTGCAGCAGCGGCGCGCCTTCTATGGCAAGGGGCCATCCGTGGCGCAGTGCATCGACCGCCTGCGCCGCGCGCCGCGAGGGCGAAGCCTCGTTCAGAGTGCGAAATCCGTGATCAGCGGCACATGGTCGCTCGGCTTGTCCCAGCTGCGTGCGTGTTCGATCACCCGGTGGCCGGTGGTCTGCGCGCCGAGTTCCGGGCTGGCCCACATATGGTCGAGCCGCCGCCCGCGATCGTTCGCCTTCCAGTCCTTCGCGCGGTAGCTCCACCAGCTGTAGTAGCGCGCCGGATCGGGAATGTGCTGTCGCCCGATATCGGCCCAGCCATGCGCGTCCATGAAGCGTTGCAGGCTCTCCACCTCGACCGGCGTATGGCTGACGACCTTCAGCAGTTGCTTGTGGTTCCACACGTCGCTTTCGAGCGGGGCGATGTTGAAATCCCCCACGATCAGCGTGGGCCGGTCGATCGCGTCGGCCCAGCGGGTCATCCGTTCGAGAAAGTCGAGCTTCTGGCCGAACTTCAGGTTGATCTCGCGGTCGGGCTCGTCCCCGCCAGCGGGCACGTACACGTTCTCGATAATCATGCCCTCATGGTCGGGCAATTCGACGCCGACGTGCCGGGCTTCTCCATTGTCCTGCCAGTCGTGGCGGGAGAACTCGCGGAGCGGGAGGCGGCTGACCGTGGCGACGCCGTGGTAGCCCTTCTGCCCATGCACGGCGATGTGTTCGTAGCCGAGCGCCTTGAACGCCTCGTAGGGGAACTGGTGCTCCTGGCACTTGATCTCCTGCAGGCAGAGAACGTCGGGCGCTTCCTCTTTCAGAAAACGCTCGACGATCGGCATCCGCAGGCGGACCGAATTGATGTTCCAGGTAGCGACAGAGACCATGGGCGCTGCCTTAAGGAGCGGCGGCGGGGCGGGCAAGCGAGTGCTGCCCAATTGCGGAAAAGGCCGCAGCTACAAGAAAACCCTCGACCCGGGGGCAATTGGGTCGAGGGTTCTCTTGAGCGTTCGTCACGCTGGCCAAGCCGGGTATCGTGAGACGGGGCAACAGGGGGGAAACCCGCCTCTTTCCGTCCTTGGCTAATTTCAGGTTTACGCCCGTCGTTCTTTCCCAAAAATGAACGGTCGCCCTCGTTCCATCGCTAGGAAATACCGGCCTGCGCCAGACGGTTGTCTAGCGACGACCAGCGGTGCGACGGGGGTCGCGATACTTGAACGCGCTGTCAGCAACCGAAACGCCGTAGCGGTGATTGGACAGGCGCACGTTGGTGCGCTTGTTCTGCGAATCGAGCGCGACCCAGCTGGCAAGCTCGAGGCCGCCGGGCGCACCGGCATTGCGGACGAAGATCAGCGTGATCATGCCGTATTCCGGCTTCTTGGGATCGCGCACCTGCACGCTGACGACATTGGGGTTGCTGGTCGGCTGCAGTTTGCCGAACTTCTTCACATCGCTGTTGGGATTGAGCAGCGCGCCGAGCGGCGAGTTCTTGATCGGCCAGCGCTGGACCTGGTTGACCTCGTAATCAATCATGGTCAGCGCCTGCCCGTCCGAAACGATCAGCAACGGTACGCTGTCCGCATACTGGAAGCGGATCTTACCCGGCTGTTTCAGCGTCATCGTGCCGGTGACGGACTGGCCGCTGCGGTCCGTCTGGACGAAGTCGGCCTTCATCGTGGTGATGCCGCGAAGCGCGGCGACCGCCTTGTCGATGTCGCCAGCTGCGGTAGCTGCCTGTGCGGCAGGCGTGCCGAGCGTTGCGGGAAGGGCGATGGCAGCACTCGCCACGCCGAGCAGCGCGGCGGAGCGGGTGAGATATGAAGTGAGTTTGTTCATGGGCGGTGTCCTATCGGTTCCGCCTTGAACTGCCAGTGAATTCGATTGGTTCCAGCCGTTCAGTCGGAACGGGAAGCCGATCTTACTTGATCTTGGCTTCCTTGAATTCGACGTGCTTGCGCGCGACCGGGTCGTACTTGCGGAAGCTCATCTTCTCGGTGATGTTGCGCGGGTTCTTCTTCGTCACGTAGAAGAAGCCGGTGTCGGCGGTGGAGACCAGCCGGATCTTGACGGTTGCGGGTTTCGCCATGGCGTTATTCCTGAATATCTGGGCGGCCACAGCGGGCCATAAAAACAACAGGCGACGCAACGCGCCGCCGTTCCAGGCGCGCCATTGGGTGATTCACGCGTGAAAGTCAAGCACGCAAGCGGGCGAAGCGCTCCGGGGGCCTACCAGTCGGAGCGGGAAACCTTGCCGCGCCCGGCCTTGACCTCGCCGCGTTCCTTCTTGGCCTTCAGCCGCTTGGTCTTGCCCACGCGGTTGAGCCGCGACTTCTTGCGCACGCGCGGCGGGGTCAGCGCCTCCTTCAGCATCTCGGTCAGCCGTTCGCGGGCTTCGGCCCGGTTCGCTTCCTGCGTTCGGTGGGTGCGCGCGGTCAGCACGATCTCGCCGGCGTTGGTCAGCCTGCTGCCGGCGATACCCTTCAGCCTGTGGAACACGGCTGGCGGGAGGCGCAGGGCGTAGATGTCGACGCGAAGCTGGACAGCGGTGGCGACCTTGTTGACGTTCTGCCCGCCCGGTCCGGAGGATGCGATGAAGCTTTCCTCGGCCAGCGCGTGCGCCCGGTCGATGACGTCAGCCATCGGAAAAGCCGAGTGCGGTAAAGCTGTCCGGCAGAGGTGCCTCTGCAACGATAGGTGGCTTCCCCTCGCGCTCGACCGTCAGGCCCGCGGCATGGAGCATGGTGCGCGGGGCGGCCACCGGCCCGACCTGCCCGCCGTAGACCGGGTCGCCCAACAGCGCGAAGCCGAGCCCGTGCTGCGCGTGGACGCGAATCTGGTGGGTGCGGCCGGTTTCGGGGCGGAATTCGACCAGCGTCAGTCCGTCTTTCACCGCCAGCCGCCGCCAGTCGGTAACGGCGGGTTTGCCGGCCTTGGCAGCGATCATCCGCCAGCCCTTCTCCGCGCTCGAAATCTTGCTGAGCGCCAGTTCGATCCGCCCTTCTTCCTCTGCCACTTCGCCCGCGACGATGCCGAGATAGCGCTTGCCGACCAGCCGTTCTTCAAAGGCGCGATTGAAACGCTTGAGCGCCTTGGGATTGCGGGCCAGCAAGAGGCAACCTGACGTGTCGGTGTCGAGCCGGTGGACCGGCACGGGCAGGCGCTGGAACCCGAAGGCCAGCTCCGCCAGCCGATCGTCGAGCGACGGGCCGCCCCGACGCGGCGTTTCGATCGGCAGGCCGGCAGGCTTGTCGATGACCAGCGCCTCGCCATCCTCGAACAGGACCGGAATCGCGCTCATGCGCCGAGCAGCCGGGCTTTCATCAGCCCGCGCACCGCGTTGCCGATGTAGAAGGGACGAGCGAGGTCGCCGAGGGAGATCGCCGCTTCGCGCGCCTTGCCGCTTTCGATCAGGGAGCGGCGCAGGACGCCGGGCAAAAGTCCCTGTTCCAGCGGCGGGGTCAGCAGCACATCGTCCTCGTCAGACGGGACGAAGATGTTGGTGAAGCTGCCTTCGGTCACGCAACCGTCGTCGCGCAGCAGGATTGCCTCGTCCCCGCCCGCGCGGCGGACTATGGCGAGCGCGTCTTCGTAAAAGCCGCGGTCGGTCGACTTGTGTCGCAGCCGCCAGTCGCCCTCGTCCACCGGCAGGGCGAGGAGCGCGCATTGCATAGCGCCCGATTTCTTCTCCGGCAGAGGAGAGGCTTCGAGCGCAATCGCGCCGCTGCGCGCCAGCACCAGCCGCAGTCGGGCGGCTTCTTCCAGTTCGAAGCACAAGGCCTGGATGCGGTTGCGGACCTCGTGCCGGTCGAAGGCGAAGCCCAATTCCGCCGCGCTCGTGCCGATGCGCTGGAGATGGAGCTCCAGCAGGTCGATCCCGCTGTCGGGTTCGAAGCGCATGGTCTCTATCAGGTCGAACCCGGCGGCCCGCAGCTCAGCCGAAGATTGCCTCACGAAACCCCCTTTAATCACGCATTCGCGCCATTCGGCGAGCGGCAGCGAATCCGCCACGATGGCAGATCCGACACCCAGCACTGCTTGGCCGTGGCCGTTCTCGACCGGTGTCAGCCGGAGGGTGCGGATTGCCACATTGAACGCGGCTTCGCCACCCTCGTTCTCTCCCGGAGGGGCAATGCGGCCGATGGCGCCGCAATAGGGTCCGCGCGCGTCCCGCTCTACCTCGGCGATCAGCTCCATCGCGCGAATCTTCGGCGCGCCCGTGATCGAACCGCAGGGGAACAGCGCCCGCACGAGGTCGAGCGCACCGGTGCCGGGTTTCAGCTTCGCGCGGATGCTCGACACCATCTGGTGCACGGTGGGATAGGATTCGACGGTAAAGGGCCGGTCGACCTTCACGCTGCCCGGCTGCGCCACGCGCGAGAGATCGTTGCGCATCAAATCGACGATCATCAGGTTCTCGGCCCGGTCCTTCACCGATGCGGAGAGTTCGTCCGCCAGCGCGCTGTCCTGCGCCGGGTCGATGCTGCGAGGGCGCGTGCCCTTCATCGGCTTGGCCTTCACGGAAGTCCCGTCGGTCGCAACAAACAATTCCGGCGAGAAGCTCAGCAGCCAGTGCGACCCATCGAACACCAAACCGCCGTAGCCTGCGTTGGCTGCCGGCCGGATCGCCGCATAGAGCGAAAGCGGGTCGCCGCGATAACTGCCTGCCAGCGGGAAGGTAAGATTCGCCTGGTAGATGTCGCCCGCGCGGATCGCCTCCTGCAACCGCGCGAACGCCTTCATGTAGCCGCCCATCGAAAGCTGCGGGTCGAGCGGTCCGACGCTCGGCGCTGGAGTGCTGTTGGCGTGGGCGGCGAGCCAGGCGGGCACTTGCGCGGCGGAAATCCGTTCCGGCGCATCGAACAGTCCCAGCCAGACGAGCGGCCCGCTGCCGCCGCTGCGCGCTGCGGCGAGGGGATGCAGCTTCGGCTCGAGCGCGAGGCCCGCTTCGTAGGCGATGAAGCCTGCCAGATGCCTGCCCGTCTCGCGCTGTGCCGTGTCTGCGGCTTGCAGGACAGAGGCGACCTCTGCCGGGCGATGCGCGGAAAAGATGCGGTCCGGGTTCGAGAACAGCTGGGCGTCGGCGGCACCCTCGCTGCGGGCATCGTCGAGCAATACGAAAGGCGCAGCGGTATTCACCGGCCCCGACATAGTGGCTTGAGCGCCGGTGTCGAGCGCCGCGCTTGACCCCGCGCCGCCCGCTCGCCAAACCGCGCGCATATTACGCCGCTTTGGGGGACACGATTGATGAGCGAGATATTCCTCGGCCTGGCCGGTAACGGAGAGCGGCAGGCGCTGAACCTTGGCCGCGCCAACCGGCACGGCCTGATCGCAGGCGCCACCGGCACCGGCAAGACGGTGACCTTGCAGGGGCTTGCCGAAAGCTTCTCGGCCCAGGGCGTGCCGGTCTTCCTCGCCGACGTGAAGGGCGACCTTTCCGGCATTGCCATGCCCGGCTCCCCCACTTTCAAGCACGCCGCCAAGCTGGAGGAACGCGCCGCAGAACTGGGCATGACCGACTATGCCTATTCGGACAATCCGGCGATCTTCTGGGACCTTTACGGAGAGCAGGGCCATCCCATCCGCACCACGGTGAGCGAGATGGGTCCGCTGCTGCTGTCGCGCCTGCTCGATCTCAACGACACCCAGGAAGGCGTGTTGCAGATCGTCTTCCGCTACGCCGACGACAACAATCTGCTGCTGCTCGATTTCGGAGATCTGCAGTCGGTGCTCGCCTTCGCCAGCGAGAATGCGAAGGAACTGTCCGGCAAGTACGGCAATGTCAGCCGCCAGAGCGTCGGAGCGATCCAGCGGCAATTGCTGAGCTTCGAAAGTCAGGGCGCAGACAATTTCTTCGGCGAACCGGCGCTGGAGATCGCCGACTTCCTTCGCACCGACGAACAGGGTCGCGGCTACATCAACGTGCTCGCCGCGGACAAGCTGATGCGCAGCCCCAAGCTTTACGCGACCTTCCTGCTGTGGCTGCTGGCCGAACTGTTCGAAAGCCTGCCCGAGGTCGGTGACCCGGAGAAACCCAAGCTGGTGTTTTTCTTCGACGAGGCGCACCTGTTGTTCGACGATGCGCCGAGGGCGCTGGAAGAGAAGATCGAACAGGTCGTGCGCCTGATCCGGTCGAAAGGCGTGGGCGTCTATTTCGTCACCCAGAACCCGATCGACATCCCGGACGAGGTAGCGGGCCAGCTCGGCAACCGGGTGCAGCACGCGCTGCGCGCCTTCACTCCGCGCGACCAGAAAGCGATCCGGGCAGCGGCGGAGACCTTCCGCATCAATCCCGACCTCGACGTCGAGGAAGCGATCACCGAATTGCGCGTGGGCGAGGCGCTGGTGTCGACCCTGATGGACGACGGCGCGCCATCGATCGTGCAGCGGACCTTGATCAAGCCGCCGCGCAGCCGCCTGGGGCCGCTCACGGCGAAGGAACGCGCGATCATTCAGTCGATCAGCCCGGTGGAGGGGAAATACGACACCGCCGTCGACCGTGAAAGCGCCGAGGAAGTGCTCGCGCAGAAAGCGGCCGATGCCGAGGCGACAGCGCAGGAAGTCGCCGCCAAGGGCCGCGACGCGGTGGAAAAGCAGCCGCGCAAGACGCCGTCCATGTGGGAAAAGGCGGGCAAGGGCGCGATGACGGCTGCGGCTGGCTCGCTTGCCTCGATCGCGGTGGCGACGGCCTTGGGAAAGAAATCGAGCGCCGATCCGCTCAAGACCGGGGCGACCGCTTTCGTGCGCAATATCTTCGGCAGCCTAATGCGGTAGGTGAATTGCGGCGGTCAGCCCGCCGCCTTTCCGGTTCGCGAGCGACAGGGTGCCGCCATGCTGTTCGGCAATGGCGCGCGCTATGGTGAGGCCGAGGCCCGCGCCTCCCGTGGCGCGGTTGCGCGACACTTCGCCGCGCACGAAGGGTTCGAGCATCGCAGCGATGTTTTCGGGCGGTATTCCGGGCCCGTCGTCCGTGACCGCGATCACGATGCCGCCTGCGTCTGTAGAAAGTGAAACCTGCGCCTTTCCGGCATAGCGCAGCGCGTTATCGATCAGATTGCGCATCGCACGCCGCAGCCAGATCTCGCGCGCGGGCAGAACCGTGCGGTTCGCCTCGGCCAGCGTAACCGGCTCGCCGCGATCCTCGTATTCCGAGACCACTGTTTCCAGCAATGCAGCTAGATCGATGCTCTCGCGCTCTTCCTGTGCCCGTCCGATCCGCGCAAGCGACAGGATGTCGTCCAGCATCAGCGCCATTTCCTCGATCTGCGCGGCCATCTTCGCGCGCGCGGTATCGTCGGTAACGCTCTCGATCCGGACGCGCAGCCCAGCGAGCGGGGTCTTGAGATCGTGCCCGATCGCGCCGAGCATCATGTCCTTTTCGTCGAGCAGGCCGACCACCCGCCGCTCCATCGCGTTGTGCGCTTCGATCAGGCTGGCGACGTCGTGCGGGCCGCTGGGCGCCAGCTGCCCGTCGGTGGCCTGCCGGGCGGAAAAATCCTCCATCCGCCCCTTCAGCGCTGCGAGCGGACGGGTGATCCGGCGCAGCACGACATACTGCCCGATGGCGAGAACGAGGAAGGCGAGACCCAGCTGAAGCCACATGGCCGCGGGCAGCCCGCGCCGGTCGGGCCGGATCGGAACGCGCACGACGCGCCACTCATCAGCACCGGCGGGCTTGAGCGCTGCGACCAGCACCTGCCGCTCCCCCCACCGCGCCTGTCGTTCGGGCGACGACTGGCCGAGCATGGCACGGACCATCGGGTCGGATCGGGCGCTTCGCGATGTGACGACGAGGCGGTCGATGGCGATGCCCTCGTCCTGCAGGATGGTTTCCAGCCGCTCGCCGATTTCGGGCAGGGGCCGGTCGCCGGGCAGCGCGGCATAGTCCGGCACGCTGACCCGTTGCATGATGCGTCCGAAGCGCCGCTCGCGCCCGAATCGTCGCTGCATCATTGTCTCATCCGACAGTGCGGGGACGAGACGCAGGGCAGCCGCATTGGCGAGGTCTTCGGCCTGTCGTTCCTCCGCCGCGCGCACCAGCAGGAACGCCGCCAGCAGGTGAGCGAGCAGCAGGGCGATCCCGCCCGTGGCGATCAGTTGTCCGGCAAGGCTGCGGGGCCACAGGCGCATGGGGTCAGGCCGTGCCTGCGACAGCGCGGCGCACGTCGGCGGCAAGTTGATAGCCCCCGCCCCGCACGGTCAGGATAAGCGCGGGATTGCGGCTGTCCGCTTCCAGCTTGCGCCGCAACCGGCTGACCTGGTTGTCGACCGCGCGGTCAAACAGGCTCGCCTCGCGCCCCTGCACGATGTCGAGCAGCAGGTCGCGGTCCATCACTTTCTGCGGATTGTCGAGCAGCGCCCGAAGCAGGCGGAACTCCGTGCTCGAAAGCGGCACCAGCGTGCCTTCGGGATCGGTCAGGCGGCGGCGAACCGGATCGAGCCGCCAGCCTTCGAACAGATAGTGCGCATCCTCTTTCGCATCGGTTGTGGGCCGATCGACCCGGCGCAATACGCTGCGGATGCGCGCGACGAGTTCGCGCGGCTCGAACGGTTTGGTGACGTAGTCGTCGGCGCCGATCTCGAGGCCGATGATACGGTCGGTCGGCTCTCCTCGCGCGGTCAACAGAATGGTCGGCAGGTGCTGCGTCTCGACCAGGTGGCGGCACAGCGAAAGGCCGTCCTCGCCCGGCATCATTATGTCGAGCAGCGCGATGTCGGGGCGCGAGGTCAGCAGGAGGCTGCGCGCCGCGGCTGCGCTTTCGGCCTCGCGCACGACGAACCCCTGACCGGTGAGATACTCGGCCAGGGGTTCGCGCAAGGTCGGTTCGTCATCGACCAGCAATACGGTGACGGGCGTCTCCGTCATCGGTTAGTCAATTGGCGGGGCTTTGTGCGGCGCGAGCGGCGCGCATCTGGTCCATCCGCGCCTTGCGCTCGGCACGCTGGGCTTCGCGTTCAGTTGCGGAGATGGTGCCGTTCCGGTCCGTGTCGGCCGCGTCGAAGCGGGCGAGCATTGCGGCGGAGAATTCGGCCTGCGTGATCGCGCCGTCATTGTTGGCATCGGCGCCCTTCATCATGCCGCCGCGCATTCCATGCATACCGCGATGGCCGCGCATTCCGCCGCGCTTGCCCATGCGATCGCCAGCCGTCCGCTCGCCCATATTGGCCCGGCGGTCTCGCTTCGCATTGAATTCGTCTTCGGAAATCGTGCCATCGCCATTGGTGTCGAGCCGGGCGAAGCGCGCTTCCTGCCGGGCTTCGCGGTCGGCGGCGTCGATCTTGCCGTCCGAATTGGCGTCCATCTTCTGGAACATGGCAGTGGCACGCTGCGTCGCGGCGGCGCGGGTCATGTCTGGGCGGGCAGTCTGCGTCTGGGCGATGGCAGCGCCAGCGCCGAGCGTGGCGATCGCAGCGAGGCTGCCGGCGATGATCTTGGACTTGCGAGTCATGGGGATACTCCGTTGCTTCATGGGGTTGGACCAACGGGGCGCCTCGTCACAGAGGGGGAGGGAGTTGCTCGGCGCCCCGCCAGTCCGTGTTCCCCTTCTAGCCGCCGACTGTCGCAGGTTTATGCCGGGTGCGGCCAGATTTGTCGCAAAGTGTCGCAGCAGCGGCGCGGCGTTCATCGACCCGACAGTTCGCCTAGAGCGGGCGGCACTGCTCCTCCATCCACGCCAGCACCTCGCCTTCCATTTGCGGGGCAAGGATCGCGCGGGTCTGCGCATGGTAATCGTTCCACCAGGCGATCTCCGCTTCGCTGAGCAGATCGCGGTTCACAAGCGTCCGATCCATCGGCACGAATGTCAGCGTCTCGAAGCCGAGCCAGTCGCCTTCCGCCCCGTCGATTTCGCGCGGTTCGACCAGCACGAGGTTCTCGATGCGGATGCCGTATTCGCCCGCCTTGTAATATCCCGGCTCGTTGGAGAGGAACATTCCCGCAAGCAGAGGCTCGCCAGTGCCGGCTTGCGCGCCGCCCGGCTTGGCGATCCGCTGCGGCCCCTCGTGGACCGACAGGAAGCTGCCGACGCCGTGGCCGGTGCCGTGGGCATAGTCCACGCCCGCGTTCCACAGGTGCATCCGCGCCAGCGCATCGAGCTGGCCGCCACTGGTCCCGGGCGGGAAGGCCTGCATCGCCAGCTGAATGTGCCCTTTCAGCACGCGGGTGAAGCGGTCCTTCATTTCCGCGGTCGGCTGCGCCGTGCCGTCGGTCGAGCCGATCCATACGGTCCGCGTGATGTCGGTTGTGCCGGCGGGATACTGTCCCCCCGAATCGACGAGATAGATGCTGCCCGGCGGGACCGGGATGTTGCTGTCCTCGTCCACCTTGTAGTGCGGCAGGGCGGCGTGGCCGGCTGCGGCGGAGATGGTGTCGAACGACAGGTCGCGCAGGCCCGCATATTCCTCTCGGAAAGCCTTCAGCCGTGCGGCGGCGGAGAGTTCGTCGACCCCGCCCTTCGGCGCCTCGATGCTCATCCAGTGGAGGAACTTGGTCACCGCCACCCCGTCGAGCGCCTGTGCGTCGCGGTGGCCCTGTTGCTCGGCAGGGTTCTTGATCGCCTTGGCAAGGATCACCGGATCGCGTGCGGTGACGACCTTTGCGCCGCCCGCCTTCAATGCCTGCGCGATGCCCGCTACCGAGTAGTCCGGGTCGATGGCGACGGTCTTGCCGGACAACCCTTCGAGCATGGGCACGAATTCCTCGCGGCTGCGGACGCGTACGGCATTGCCGAGGTGCTGCGTCAGTTCCGCCGTGACCTTTTCCGGCGCGATAAACAGGTCCGCCGTCCCGTCCGCATGGGCGACGACGTAGCTCAGCGCGACTGGCGTATGGGTGATGTCCGCGCCGCGCATGTTGAGCAGCCATGCCACGGAATCGAGCGCGGCGATCACGGTCGCGTCGTGCCCTTCTTCCTTCAGCCATTCGGCAACTTCGGACCGCTTTTCCGCGCTGGAGCGTCCCGCGAATTCATCGCCATGAACCTCCGCCACGGCGGGGGAGGGTTCGGGCCGGTCGGCCCAGACAGAATCGATCGGATTGCCTTCGACCGCGACCAACTGGGCGCCGCGCCTGGCGATCACGGCATCGACGGACTGCACCCAGCCATCTGAATGCAACCACGCATCGTATCCGATTTTTGCCCCTTGCGGCGCGTTGGCGGCGATCCATGTTGCCGGGCTGGTGGCGGGGACGGACTGATATTCGAACAAACGCTCGTCCACCTGGTCGCGCACCTGCACGGTGTAGCGCCCGTCGACGAAGATCGCCGCGCTGTCCTTGAGCACCACCGCGCTGCCGGCAGAGCCGCCGAAGCCGGTCAGCCAGCCGAGACGCTGGGCGTAGTCGCCGACATATTCGCTCATGTGTTCGTCGCTGATCGGGATCACGAAACCGTCGAGGCCGCGGCGCGACAGCTCCTCCCTCAGGGCGGAAAGGCGGGCATCGTGGGTCTGCATCAGCATGGGCGTCGTATCCTGTATCGAATTCGTGTCGGGCCTTGGCGCTATCGCACGCTTTCGCGCAGGCGCAGGCTTGCTAGGTCATGGCGGGCAACATAGGCTGTTTCGCAGCTGCTTTCCAGCCGAGCGGCCCAAGGGGGACTTTCAATGACTACGCTGCGCGCCATATCGCTTCTCGCCATCGCCAGCGCGGCATTTGCCGCCGCCCCTTCGGCCGCATCGGCCCAGAACAAGGATACGAACCAAGTGAGTGAAGAGGCGACCCAGCCCGTCCCTACCGCCCCGCCCGTAGCGGAGAAGCGCGAACACAGTTATTCGCGTCACGGCATCACGATTTCGGATCCGTATCACTGGCTGAAGGACCAGTCCTATCCCACCATCGATGACGCGGACGTGCTCGATTACCTGAAGGCCGAAAACGCCTGGTTCGAAGCGCGCATGGCACCGCGCAAGGCGCTGGTGGAAACGATCTACGAAGAGCTGAAAGGCCGCATCAAGCAGGACGATTCCACCGTTCCGCAAAAGGACGGCGACTGGATCTACTGGTCGGCCTTCGAAGAAGGGAAGGAGTACCGCCAGCATTACCGCAAGCCTGCCGCCGGCGGCGATGCGGTGCTGATCCTCGACGAAAACGCACTGGCCGAAGGCAAGGAATACTTCCGCCTCGGCGCAGCTTCGGTCAGCCACAACGGGCGCTATCTCGCCTATTCCTACGACGACAACGGCTCCGAGCGGTTCCTTGCCAGGATCAAGGATCTGCAGACCGGAGAGACGCTGCCGGACGAGATACCGGAAACGCTGTCGGGCCTGACATGGGTCGCGAACGACACGATGATCGCTTACGGCAAGGCGAACGAGAACTGGCGCGTCGACAATGTCCGCCTCCACCGCCTCGGCACCGATGTGAGCGAGGATGTCGAGATTTTCCGCGAGCCGGACGAAGGTTTCCGCGTCGGCGCGGGGCTAACCGCTCAGGACGACTGGCTGGCGATTGCCACCGGTGACAACGAAACCAGCGAAGTGCGGCTCGTGCGCGCGGACGATCCGACGGGCGAGCAGCTGCTGGTCAAGCCGCGCCGCAAGGGCGTGGAATATGACGTCGATGTGCGCGACGGCACGATCTACGTCCATACGAACGACGATCACGTCAACTTCCGCCTGGCCACCGCCCCGCTGAGCGACCCGGGCAACTGGTCCACGCTGATCGCCGGGTCGGACGAATTCTACCTGACCGACATCGACCTATACAAAGGCTTCTACGTCACAGAGGGGCGCCTGAACGGCCTCGATCAGGTGCAACTGCGGTCCTACGACGATCCGGCTAAAATCACGCCGGTCGCGTTCCCGGAAGCGAGCTATTCGACCGGCCTGTCGAACAATCCCGAATACGACGTCGACACTCTGCGGCTGACTTACGAAAGCATGGTTACGCCGGATTCGGTCTACGACTACCACGTCGCCAGCGGCGAGTTGGAACTGCTCAAGCAGCAGGAAATCCCGAGCGGTTACGACGCCTCGCTCTACACGACCGAACGCCTCACCGTCACGGCGCGCGACGGGACGCACGTGCCGGTCAGCGTGGTGATGCGCAAGGATCGTCCGGCTGGCGGCCCGCTCCACCTCTATTCCTACGGTGCTTACGGCTATGCCTTCCCGCCCAATTTCTCGACCTCGCGGCTCAGCCTGCTCGATCGCGGCATGGCCTATGCCATCGCGCACATCCGCGGCGGCGACGACCTGGGGCGCAACTGGTATCTGCAGGGCAAGCTTAACGAGCGGACCAATACCTTCAACGACTTCGTCGATGTCGCGAAGGGCCTGATCGCGAAGGGATACACCGCGAAGGGCAAGGTCAGCGCCAGCGGCGGCTCCGCCGGTGGCGAGCTGATGGGCGTGGTCGCCAACACCGATCCCGACCTGTGGGGCGCGGTGGTGGCGCACGTGCCGTTCGTGGACGTGCTCAACACGATGCTCGACGAAAGCCTCCCGCTCACGCCGGGCGAATGGCCCGAATGGGGCAATCCGATCGAGAGCAAGCAGGCCTTTGCCTACATCCTCAGCTATTCGCCCTACGACCAGGTCGTCCCTCAAGATTACCCGCCTATGCTCGTTACCGGCGGTCTGAACGATCCGCGCGTCACCTATTGGGAGCCGGCCAAATGGGTCGCAAAGTTGCGCGACACCAAGACCAACGACAACGAACTGCTGCTCAAGACCAACATGGGCGCAGGCCACGGCGGCAAGTCGGGTCGCTTCGCCTCGCTTTACGAAGCGGCGGAGGAATTCGCCTTCATCCTGTGGCAGCTTGGGATCGAGGAGTAGGCGCTGATTTCACCCTTGAGTGCAGCCGCAACGAACAGGCGTCCGATTATTGCGGCGGTGGTCACGCTCGCGGTCTTCGCCGTTGCGGCAGGAGCTTGGTACGCCCTTTCGCCGCGGATGGCGATCGAGGCGCTGAGTGATTTCGATGCCGCCCCGGGCGACATCGCGGCGCGCTACGACCGTGCTGTCGTTCGCGGAGGTTTCGCAAGGCAGATGCTGCCGCAAGTCGATACCTATCCACCGCCACTGACCAAGGACGTGGTGCTTGACGCGATGAGCGACCCGCGATCGGTTCGCATGTTCATGGCGGAACCCTTCGGAGAGTGGCAATTCGCAGCGGCAAAGGGTCTGCCGCCGGGCCTAATCGATGACGGGGAATCGAACGGCCCGATGCCGCGCCTCCTCGAAGTGACGGAGGATTGGAGGATCGAGCGTGACGGACTTGCAGGCTTTACCGCGAGCGGCGCGGATCGCTCGCCAAGCAACATCTATCGCTTCCGCAGGGATGGCCTCTCATGGATACTGGAACATATCGAACTGACGACGGAAATTCGCTGATGCCATTCACCAGGACCTTCACCGCCGCGCCGAAACACATCGACGTGATGGGGCACGTCAACAACGCGGTGTGGGTGCAGTGGATTCAGGACTTGGCGACCGCGCATTGGGAAGCGGTCGCGCGAGAGGAACACAAGGCGGACTACGTCTGGCTCGTCGTGCGCCACGAGATCGATTACCGCGGCAATATCTCCGAGGGTGAGAGCGTGGAGGCGACGACCTTCATTCCCGATCCCCCGCGCGGTGCGCGTTTCGATCGCTGCGTGGAATTTCGCGATGGGAGCGGAAAGGTAATCGTCGCCGCGCGCTCGACCTGGGCGATGATCGAAAAGGCGAGCGGCCGGCTGCATCGCGTCCGGCCGGAGATCGCCGCGCCGTTCTACCCGGTCGACTGAAGCTCAGGCCGCTCTTGCCCGGCGCGAGGGAATGCTGGGCGGCTCGAAGCTGTGCAGACGCTCGGTCACGCTGCGGTTACGGCCCGTCTCCTTGGCTTCGTACAGCAGCTTGTCTGCACGGGCGTAGAAATCGGCAAAGGTCGTGGCGAGAAAGCCTTCGCGCGGAATTTCGACCAGTCCCATGCTGGCGGTGACGGGCCGGTCGAGCGCGTCCAACTTCTGCGCGACGCGTATGGTCAGCATCTGCCGCAGGTTCTCCGCCCGCTGGCTCGCATCGGGTCCGCGCAGCAGCAGCATGAACTCCTCCCCGCCAAGTCGCAGCGCGATCGTATCCCGGTCGTCGCTGTGGGAGAGAACGTCGGCGCAGCAGCGCAGCACTTCGTCGCCGGTCTGATGGCCGAAGCGGTCGTTCACGCGCTTGAAGTGGTCGAGATCGATGAGCGCCATCGTGCTGAAGCCTTCGCGCCGCAGCTGGGCGAAGCGCGGCTCGATCGAACGGCGGTTGAGCAGGCCCGTCAGCGCGTCGCGGTCCGCCAGTCGCTCCATCTCGCGGGCGGCGCTGCGCGCAGAGTCACGTTCCACTTTCAGCAGCATCATCCGGTCCGCCACGCCCAGCGCGGTCGCGAGCACTTCGAATGCGCAGCCGAAGTAGAACAGCGGCATGGCATCGTTGATGGGAGTGAGCGGCGTCAGGTAGGAAAGCTGGCGAATGACCCCGGTGACGATCAGCGGCGCCCAGCCGATCATCTGGAACATCGCCGCCCGGCTGCGGTGGAATAGCGCATTGCCCAGCACCGCCAGCAATATGACGAGCACCGGCAGGAACGCGAACAGGTAGATGTCGATCTGCCACGGGCGCAGGACGTAGGGGAAGGCGGCATGAAGCGCGCTGGCCGATACCGCCCATGCGGCGGTGAAGGGCAACAGCCGGCGCAGGAGCGGGTTCAGCTTGTTGCGCTCGATGAAGGCAGCCGCGAACATTGCGCCGGTTCCCACGGTGAGGCCGAAACCCAGCGTGGCGAGGTCGCTCACCACTCGGTTCGACATGCCGAACGCGACCGCCAGCAGGTTGGAGGATGAACTAACGGCCATCAACATCGCGATGGTGAGCGCCGCGTGCCACAGCAGGAAGCGCGCCCGCAACACGCGCCAGAACGCCCAGTTGAACAGGAACGGCAGCAGCAACATCCCGCAGATGGCGGAAACCACCATGTAGCTGCGCAGGTCGCCCGCCGAAATTCCCTCCCGGTCCGTGTCGAGACGAGCCGAACTGACGAGCGCCGGGGTGGTCGGCATGTCGAACGCCACCACGACGCGGCGCAAGGGACGGCCGGTCGCCGGCACCTGCGCGGCCACCAGGCCTTCGATGCCCGCGGGAACGAGATCGCCCATCTCGTATCGCAGGGAGGCAATCTCGCCGGACCTGTCCTGCGCATATACGGTCACGGCTTCGAGCCGGCTGCGTCGCGAGACGAAGCTGCGGGGCGTGGCGGCGTCGTCCGCCAGCCGGAAGCTCAGCAGCAGGCGTTCCGCCGAAATATCTTCGTCGAAGGCCCCGCATTGCCAGCGTGCCGGATCGGCCATCACGGCGCCAACATCCTCGCCGCGACTGCTGCTTGCGTAGCAGGTTCGCGTGATGTCGGCGGTGTCGAGCGCGCGGGCGCGGGCCGCGTCGGGCGATGCCAACAGCGTGCCCAGCAACACGGCCACCATGGCCAGCGCCTTGCCCGTAAACCCCCACTTCATTCCCCCAGCTTACGTGCAGCTCGGTTAGCGGGGAGTAAAACCTTTCAGATATTTAGTTCCCGCCGATAGCGTCCGCCACGGGGACATAATCGTAACCCAGTTCTTCGGCGACGGCCTGATAGTTCACCTGGCCGGCGTGGACGTTGAGACCTTCCGCCAGGTGCGAGTTGCGGCGCATCGCTTCCTTCCAGCCATGGCGCGCCATGCGCAGGGCGTGGGGGAGGGTCACATTGTTGAGCGCATAGGTGCTGGTGCGCGCCACGGCGCCCGGCATGTTGGCAACGCAGTAATGCACGATGTCGTCGACAACGTAGGTCGGATTGTCGTGCGTGGTCGGCTTGCTCGTTTCGAAACATCCGCCCTGGTCGATCGCGACATCGACGAGCACGGCACCGGTCTTCATGTGACCCAGCATTTCGCGGGTCACCAGCTTGGGCGCTGCCGCGCCGGGGATCAGCACCGCGCCGATCACGAGATCGGCCTGCCGGATCGCGTCTTCCAGATTGGTGCGATTGGAAAAGCGGGTGCTGGCACGCGCTTCGAAGAAGGTGCCGACCTTTTCGAGCACTTCGGGATCGCGGTCGAGGATCTCGACATCGCCGCCAAGGCCCACGGCCATCTGCGCGGCATTGAAACCGACCACGCCGCCGCCGATGATGACGACCTTGCCCGGCAGGACACCCGGCACGCCGCCGATCAGAACGCCGCGTCCGCCATGCGCCTTTTCGAGCGCGCTGGCTCCGGCCTGAATGCTCATGCGACCCGCCACCTGGCTCATCGGCTTGAGCAATGGCAGCGTATTGTTGGGGCCGGTGACCGTCTCGTAGGCGATAGCGGTCACGCCGCTCTCGACCAGTTCCTTCGTCTGCTGCGGATCGGGCGCGAGGTGGAGATAGGTGTAGAGGATCTGTCCCTCGCGCAGCCGGGCGCGTTCGTCGGCCTGCGGTTCCTTGACCTTCACCACCATCTCGCATTCGGCGAAGATGTCTTCCGGTCCGTCCTTGATGATGCCGCCGGCCTCACGATATTCCTTGTCGCCCGCGCCGATGCCTGCCCCTGCGCCGGTTTCCACCCATACCTCGTTGCCCTGCGCCACCAGTTCGCGAACGCTTTCCGGCGTCAGGCCGACGCGATATTCGTGATTCTTGATTTCCTTGGGCGTACCGATCCGCATGGGGAGTGCTCCTGATATGAATGCGCGCGGCAGTTACAACTGTAACCAGTTTCCCGCAAGCGCCGGCGGGAGAGAAGCGGCTGACGTCGGCAGCGGTTCCGGCTCGGGAACCCTGCAGCCGGGCGTTTGCCACCAGATGTGTCACGAAACTGTCACGTCTCGAACCTAGACGCGCCGCGAAACCGCAATGATTCTGTCATAAAGGATTTGAAGGATGACGTCTGGAAAGACGATTTCGGGCCTCGCGCTGATGGTCGCGGCCGGCTGGGCGCTTCCTGCGGAGGCGCAGGCCAGCGATGCAGTCGCCATGCAGCAGGAATTGCAGGCGATGCGCGCGCAGATGGAAGCCATGGCGCAGCGCATCAACACGCTGGAAGCGCAGCTCGAGACCACTTCGGCTAAGGCGAATGCGGCGGGCCAGGCGGCACAGGTCGCCAGCGCCACAGCGACGCAGGCAGCGACGCAGGCCGCCGACAGCGCGAAGGCCGCGTCCGACACGACCATCGCGTGGAAGGGCGCACCGCTGATCGAAAGCAAGAGCGGGTGGAGCTTCAAGCCCCGCGGCCGCCTGAACATCGACGCAGGTTTCGTCGATGCTCCCGATTCGACCGGTCGCGAGGACGGTTTCGGCAGCGAGATGCGGCGCGCGCGCCTTGGCGTCGAAGGCGACATTCCCGGCGGTTTCGGTTACAAGTTCGAAGTCGATTTCGCTGGCAATGCCACGGAAGTCACCGATGCTTCGCTGAGCTATGCGGACGGACCGCTGACGCTGACTGTCGGACAGCACAACAATTTCCAGGGGCTGGAAGAGCTGTCGAGCAGCCGGCACACGTCCTTCATCGAGCGTGCGGCTTTCACCGACGCCTTCGGGTTCGAACGGCGTCTGGGCGTTTCCGCGCAGGCTACCACCGGCGACGTATTGGTGCAGGCCGGCATCTTCAGCGACAACATCGGCGACACGCCCAATAAGAACTGGTCGCTCGACGGGCGCGCGGTCTACATGCCGAAATTCCGCGGCACGCAGCTGCACCTCGGCGGCTCGGCTCACATGGCGATGCTGGAGGACGGGTCCACCGTGCGTTACCGTCAGCGCCCGCTGGTGCACTTCACGTCCGAACGGTTCATCAACACCGGCTCCATGCCGGCCACCAGGGAAACCGGCTACGGGCTCGAAGCGGCGGCTATCGCAGGCCCGCTGTCTGTTGCGGCGGAAGGTTTCTGGCAGACCGTCAGCCGGCCCGGACTCGACAACCCGACCTTCTTCGGCGGTTATGTCGAGGCAGGCTATTTCCTGACGCCCGGCGATACGCGCGGCTACAAGAACGGCCTGTTCGACCGCGTGAAGCCGAAGAAGGAAGTCGGCGAAGGCGGCATCGGCGCGATCAGCCTGAATGCCCGATACGATTTCCTCGATCTCAACGACGCCGGGATCGTCGGCGGCAAGCAGGACGGTTACGAGTTCTCGCTCGTGTGGTCGCCAACCGACTACACCCGCATGTTCTTCAACTATGCCAAGCTGTCCTACACCGACGCGGTCTACGCCGCGGCGGGCGGTGATACGTCCTATGACGTCGATGCCTTCGGCGTGCGCGCGCAGGTGGATTTCTGATCCTCCGGCGCGGTCACGCGTTTGTCACATTCGCCGCATAACGGCGGCCACAGTTTCTTCCCAAGGGGTAATCCAATGCGTTTTGCTAAATCGACTTTCTTCCTCGCCATTTCGTCCGTCGCGCTTGCTTCGTGTGGCGGAGCGGGCAGCGCCGAAGGCGGCTCGCGCGATTCGATCATGGCGGTCGGCTCCTCGACCGTGTTTCCCTTCGCCAAGGCAGTGGCCGAAACCTTCGTCAGCGAGAACCCCGGCTTCGCATCGCCGCGCATCGAATCGACCGGAACCGGCGGCGGCCTGAAGCTGTTCTGCGCTGGCGTTGGCGTGCAGCACCCTGACATCGCCAATGCCTCGCGCCGCATGAAGGCCTCGGAACTGGAAGATTGCCAGAAGAACGGCGTCAATGACGTGATCGAAATCCAGGTCGGCCTCGACGGGATCGCCTTTGCCTCCTCGCAGGGCGGCATCACGATGAACCTGACCCCGGAAATCGTCTACCAGGCGATTGCCGCCAAACCCTACGGCAAGGAACAGACCGCGAAGAACTGGTCGGACATCGACCCCTCGCTGCCGAACAAGCCGATCCTCGTCTACGGTCCGCCGAGCACCTCGGGCACGCGCGATGCGCTGAAGGAACTCGTGCTGGAAGCGGGCTGCAAGTCGAACCCGGAAATGGCCGCACTGAAGGATTCCGACGAAGAGCAGTACGACCAGCTCTGCACCGAAGTGCGCGGCGATGGCGCCTATGTCGATCAGGGCGAGCAGGACAATCTGATCGTCCAGAAGATCGAAAGCAACAAGGACGCGGTCGGCGTGTTCGGCTATTCCTATCTCGAGGAAAATGCGGACAAGGTGCAGGGCCTGCCGATGAACGGCGTGGACCCGACGTACGAGAACATCTCGACCTTCGCCTATCCCGGCGCGCGTCCGCTGTTCATCTACGTGAAGAAGGCACACCTCGACGCCATTCCGGGCCTCAAGGAGTTCGTCTCCCAGTGGACCACGATGTGGAACAAGGACGGCCCGCTCGCCAAGATCGGCCTCGTCGCCTCGCCGGCAGACGTGATGGCCAAGAGCACCACGGCCGCGACCGAATACACCACGCTGGCCGCTGGCGACCTGAAGTAATCCTCCCTCCCCTTTGAGGACCAACGGGAACGGGCCGTCCCCCCAGATCGGGGGGCGGCCCGTAACTTTTTGAAAATGCCCCAAAGCCGTCATTGACTCCTGACCTGCATCTGCGAGGTTGCGCCGACTGAACTTTCGGGGGACCGGGTGACCACACGCCGCGAACAACTGGCGGATGCGATGGCGCAGATGGCGCGCGGCGACCGCGATGCGCTGCGCCGGGTCTACGACATGACCTCGGCCAAGCTGTTCGGCGTGATCCTGCGAATCGTGCCCGGCCGCGAACGGGCGGAGGACGTGCTTCAGGACGTTTACGTCCGCGTCTGGCAGCGCGCGGGTCGCTACGACGCGGCGAAGGGAAGCCCCATCAGCTGGATGTGCGTCATCGCCCGCAACACTGCGATCAGCGACCTGCGCCGCCAGGGTCGCATTCGCGAAAGCGGCGTCGATACCCTGCCTGAGGTAGAGGACGACGAACTCAAGCCAGCCGACGAATGGCTTTGCGACGTGGAAGACAATGCTGCCCTGCGCCGCTGTCTCGAACAACTGCAGGGCGATCATCGCCGCTCGATCAAGCTCGCATTCTTCGATGGATACAGCCACTCCGAACTGGCGAAGCTGGTCGACGTGCCGATCGGCACGATGAAGAGCTGGATCCGTCGGGGGCTGGCCGGGCTGAAAGGGTGTCTGGGTGGCTGATCCGATCGACACCGATATCGACGGCGACGACCCCTTCGTTCGCGCGGGCGAACTGGCGCTCGGCGTGCTGGAGGGGGAAGAACTGTCTGCCGCGCTGCAACTGCAGATGCGCGACAGCGATTTCGCCGATGCCGTTCGCTGGTGGGAAACGCGCCTGTCCGCAATGCAGGAAGCCGCGGCACCGGCAACCCCCTCGCGCGAGGTGCTGGCCGGTATCCTGGCGCGGATCGATGCGCTGGACGGTCACGGCGCGGCGGCGGCGACCCCGGCCAATCCGACAGGTGCATCGCGCTGGAGCATTGCGACCGCGCTGGCTGGCTTCGCGGCGCTCGCGGCGAGTATCGCGATCTATGTCGCAACGCCGGGCGACCGCGGCGGCGAGGTCGGCGACCCGCAGATCGCGCAGGCGCCGAGCGAGCGTCTGATTGCGCAACTCCAGGATGAAAGCGGCGAGCGCCAGCTTGCGGGCGTGATCGATCCGGCTGGCGGGCAACTCGCGCTGAAACTGACCGGCTTCGAAGCAGAGGCCGGGAAGGCACCGGAACTCTGGGTGATCCCGGCAGGCGGCGCGCCGGTCTCTCTCGGCCAAATCCCCCAGTCGGGCAATTTCACGCGCGAACTGTCAGAACGCGAGCGCAGCCTGCTGGTGGAAGGATCCGCGCTGGCGGTCACCTTCGAAGACGCGGGTGAAATCCATATGGAGCCTTCTCCGCCGATCCTGATCGCGGGCGCGCTCGACCGCGTTTGACCGGAAAAAACCGTCGGATTTCAGCGGTTTGAATATTTTCTGCTAAATTTGTTCATTCGCGGTGCATCCGATCGGACACCCGCGACGTAACTGCTGGCACCATCACGAAGTGGTGGCTGGCCGGGAACGTTTG
The DNA here is from genome assembly GCF_054482795.1 of Altererythrobacter sp. CAU 1778. Taxonomy (NCBI): domain Bacteria; kingdom Pseudomonadati; phylum Pseudomonadota; class Alphaproteobacteria; order Sphingomonadales; family Erythrobacteraceae; genus Altererythrobacter; species Altererythrobacter sp. CAU 1778. The sequence goes on from NZ_JBTLRP010000001.1 coordinate 281,472, forward strand.
TTCGTGCGGGTTCGCCCGCGGGAGGGGAGCCAAGGTCCCCGGTCTTCTGGTCCAAAGACAGGAAGGCAATTTCCATGACAAGCAATCACACCAAGACATTGGCGTTCGGACTTCTCGCGAGCACCGCGATGTTCGCGCTCGCCACACCGGCGCAGGCTGACGTGACGCCCGAGTGCAATGACGGCGCCGCTGCGAACAGTACCGAATGCGGTACCAATTCCACCACCGGCGCCGCTGGCGCAACCGCGGTCGGCACCGGCGCCAGCGCGACCGGCACTGACGCCGTTGCCATCGGCAGCGACGATGCGGGCGCAGAGCCGGCAACCGCCAGCGCCGCCTCCACCGTCGCCGTTGGCGGCGAAAGCGACGCGACACAGCCTGGCGCGACCGCGCTCGGCTGGCAGGCGACCGCCGATGGCATGATGGCCACCGCGGTGGGCCATCAGACGACTGCGACCGGCACACAGTCCTTCGCCGGTGCAGAAGATGCCGCCGCGCTCGGCGACTATGGCGTCGCGATCGGCGGCAATTCGGACGGCGGCACTTATGGCGCGCTGGTCACCGATGCGCATGGCATTGCCATCGGCGCGGACACCGAAGCACGTGAAGCTGGTGCAGTTGCGATCGGCGGCGATGCCAACGGCTCGGGCGACGGCGCGGTGGCCAACGGCGTGGACGCGGTCGCCATCGGCGCAAACGCGCTGGCGGAAGGCAACTCCACGACCGTTCTGGGCGGCGAAGGCATGGCGATGGGCCCGGGCGCGACTTCGCTCGGCTGGCAGTCGGCCGCGACGGCAGAGCGTGCGACCGCCGTCGGTCACCTCGCAACGGCGCAGGGCGTTCGCTCCACCGCAGTAGGCGAGAATGCCGACGCGCAGTCCGATTTCTCGACCGCCATCGGCAACGAATCCATTGCCAACGGCGTCGATGCGATTGCCGTGGGCGACAGCGCCATGGCGATGGGCAATTCGACCTCCGCTTTCGGCGGCGAGAGCGTAGCGACCGGACCCGGCGCCACCGCGCTGGGCTGGCAGTCCATGTCGGGTGAGCGTTCGACCGCTGTCGGCCATCTCGCGACGGCCATGGGCATCCGCTCCATCGCCATCGGCGAGAACGCCGATGCACAGACGGACAACAGCACTGCGATTGGCAACGAAGCGATTGCCAACGGCGTCGACGCGCTGGCGCTGGGCGATACCGCTCTCGCCATGGGCAACTCGACGACCGCCGTCGGCGGCGAATCGGTGGCGACTACGCCGGGCGCAACCGCGCTGGGCTGGCAGTCGGTAGCAGACGGCGCCATGGCAACCGCAGTCGGTCATCAGACCACGGCCAGCGGGACGCAGTCCTTTGCCGGTGCGGAAGACGCTGCGGCGCTGGGCGACTACGGCATCGCGCTTGGCGGCAATTCCGATAACGGCACCTACGGCGCCCTCGTGACGGATGCCCATGGCATTGCCATCGGTGCCGATACTGAAGCGCGGCAGGCCGGAGCCATCGCCATCGGCGGAGATGCGAATGGTTCCGGCGATGGTGCGGTTGCTGACGGAGTCGATGCCTTGGCAATCGGTGCCAACGCCCTCGCGATCGGCAACTCGACGACCGTTCTGGGCGGAGAAGGCATGGCGATGGGGCCGGGCGCGACCGCGCTGGGCTGGCAGTCGGCTGCTTCGGCAGAGCGTGCAACGGCAGTCGGCCACCTTGCAGCGGCAGGCGGCGTTCGCTCCGTCGCGCTGGGTGAAGCGGCCAATGCTGGCGGCGACGGCGCGGTGGCCATCGGCAACCAGTCGTCCGCTGGCGGGGTCAACTCCATCGCCATCGGCAACGGAGCGGTTGCGGACAATGACGGACAGGTGGTCGTCGCTTCGCTCGACACCAGCGGCCAGTACCAGACCGGCGGGCTCGGCTTCGTGACCGCGGACGCGAATGGCACGCTCGGCCTGTCGATGGGTCCGGACCTGTCGGGCTTCGCGCAGCAGTCGTCGGTCAACGCCAACAGTGCGGCCATCGCCACCAACACGGCCAGCATCGCCTCGCTCCAGTCGATGTCATCGGCACAGGCGGCACAGATCGACGACCTGTTCGATCGTACCGACCGCAACTCGAAGGCCATCGACCGGGCCAGCGAAGGCGTCGCCATGGCGCTGGCGATGGAATCGCCGATGCTTCCGGGCGGTGCCAACTTCGCCCTGTCGGGCGGCGTCGGTTACTTCGACAATCAGGGTGCCGGCACGATGGCGATGACCGCTCGCGTGTCGGAAAAAGCCGCCTTCTCCGCCGGCCTTGGGGTGGGCTTCGACAGCGGAGAAGTGGGGGCGCGGGCTGGTTTTCAGGTCGCCTGGTAAACTTCCCTCATCAGGTTCCTGCGGACCAGCAGGCGGGGGGTCGGGGCGCAAGCTCCGGCCCCCTTTTTATGAGGCTACGTAGAAGTCAGAGCGGGTTGCCGTGGGCGTCGCGGTAGATCTCGCGCTTGCCGACGTGATTGGCAGGCCCGACAAGCCCTTCGCCTTCCATCCGCTCGATCCACTTGGCGGCGGTGTTGTAGCCTACGCCCATCTGGCGCTGGAGCCAGGAACCGCTAGCCTTCTGGTTCTCGATCACGATCTGGCAGGCCTGCCGGTACTTGCGTTCCTCCGGATTGTCGGAGGCCGTGAATTCGTCCTCGAAGGTCAGGCCGCCGCCGTCTTCCGGTTCCTCGGTCACGGCGTCGATGTAGTCGGGGCTGCCCTGTCCGCGCCAGTGGCTGGCGACTTCCTCGACCTCTTCGTCGGACACGAACGGCCCGTGGACGCGGGTGAGTGCGCCCGCGCTCGGCTTGTAGAGCATGTCGCCACGTCCCAGCAGCTGTTCGGCGCCCTGCTCGCCCAGGATGGTGCGACTGTCGATGCGGCTGGTCACGTTGAAGCTGATGCGGGTCGGCATGTTGGCCTTGATCACGCCGGTGATGACATCGACGGACGGGCGCTGCGTTGCCATGATGAGGTGGATGCCCGCCGCGCGCGATTTCTGGCTAAGGCGCTGGATCAGCACTTCGATTTCCTTGCCGACGGTGATCATCAGGTCGGCCAGTTCGTCGACGATGACGACGATCTGCGGCAGCACTTCGTAATCGAGCTGCTCTTCCTCGAAGATTTCCTCGCCCGTGTCGGGATCGAAGCCGGTCTGCACCCGGCGGCCGAGCGGCTTGCCCTTGGCGATCGCGGTCTTCACCCGTTCGTTGAAGCCGTTGATGTTGCGCGCGCCGATGCTCGACATCATGCGGTAGCGCTTCTCCATCTCCTCGACCGCCCATTTGAGCGCGCGGACGGACTTGTGCGGTTCGGTCACGACAGGGGCGAGGAGGTGCGGGATATCGTCGTAGCTCTTGAGCTCCAGCACCTTGGGATCGATCAGGATCATCCGCACATCCTGCGGGCTGAAGCGGTACAGCAGCGAAAGCAGGATGCAGTTCAGACCGACCGACTTGCCCGAGCCGGTGGTGCCTGCGACCAACAGGTGCGGCATGGAGGCAAGGTCGACCACGATCGGTTCGCCCGCGATGTCCTTGCCCAGGATGATGGGCAGATTGCCCTTGGCATCGGCAAAAGCCTCGCACGCGACGAGTTCCTTCAGCGCAACCATCTGGCGGTCCTTGTTGGGCAGTTCGATGCCCATCACGGTCTTGCCGGGAATGGCGGAAACGCGCGCGCTGATCGCGCTCATGTTGCGGGCGATGTCTTCGGACAGGCCGATCACGCGGCTTGCCTTGATGCCGGGGGCAGGTTCCAGCTCGTACATGGTCACCACCGGGCCGGTACGAACGGCGGTGATTTCGCCCTTCACATTGAAATCGTCGAGCACGTTTTCGAGCAGGCGGGCGTTGCGTTCCAGCGCCATCTTGTCGAGCTTTGGCGCGTTGTTGGCGGGCGGATCTTCCAGCAAGTCGATGCTAGGCAGGTCGAAGGCGGCGAACATGTCGCGCTGCTTCGCCTTGGCCGGTTCGGCTTTCTTCGGCGGGGTGCGCGGATCGCTGATTTCCGGGCTTCGGCGCGGCGTTTCGTCGAGGGTGGCGGCGACCCGCTCTTCCGGCTCGGCGGACTTGCGCGCGCGCTTTTTCGGAGCGACGTCGATAGCATCGTCCTCAGCGTCGTATTCGCGGGCAGGGCGGCGCGAGAAGCGCAGGGCTTCGGGCAGGGTCAGCAATTGCGCCCAGTCGAGCGCGAAGACACGGCCTGCAAGCGAGGCTCCCGCGATAAGGGCCAATACGGCGACGGCGAAGATGATCCAGCCGCTCAACGTTTCGCCCGCCAGTCCGGCGAGGAATTCGACCGTGAAAGCGCCCAGAAGGCCGGTGATGCCGCCCATCGAAGCGGGCAGCGACCAGCCGGGGCCGTCGAAGGTCAGAGACAGCACGGTGCTGAACAGCACCATCGCGCCGACCAGTGTCGCCACGGTCCGCCACCATGCGCGTTCGCTGATGACGTCGTCGTCATCCGCCTCGCGCCACAGCTTGCGACCGAAAGCGTAAAGCAGGGGCAGCAGCAGGACTGACGGGATGCCGAACAGGAACAGCACGCGTTCCGCCAGCCATGCACCGCCTGCGCCCATCCAGTTGCCGATGTCGGTGCCGGAAGCGGCGGTGGACGACGAGGGGTCGGTGTGGGTGTAGCTGACCAGCGAGAGCACGAGGAACGCGAGGCCGATGAACAGGCCGATCGCGCCCGTCAGCTGCATGGCGCGGCGCAGCGAGCGACGGAATGTCACTCGCCAGTCGACCTGCGGCTTCCTGCTCATTGCCCGCGATGCCATGCCCGTACCTCCCTGGGATAGGAACAGATAATGAATCCTCGGAGACTCGCGGTCAAGCGCGCTGCGTCGGGGCGCGTGTCAGGACAGTCCGTCGATCGCCGCCCAGCGCGGCCATTCCAGGCGCCTCGTGCTGCGAACGGTCATGCCTCCGAGGGCGATTACCGGCATCGCGGTACGGTCCGCCAACAGGCGAAAGCGTACCGGGCCGAGTGCCGTATCGCCGGGGTGGGACCGGGTGACGAAGGCGGGCGAAAGCATCACCGCGTCGGCCCCTGCGCGATTGGCCTGCGCGATCTCGGCCAGGTCGTGCGCGGTCGCGACCCGCAGCAGGCCGGGCGCGCGATGCAGGCTGCGCGGTGGACCGTAGATGCCGTTCGCGCCCCATTCGCAAGCGGTCGCAGCGCTGTCGGCCAGAACGACCGTGTGCCCCTTGGCGCGCGCGAGCCGGGCCAGCGCCGCAAACCGCGCCCGCCGATGCTCCGGCGCGAGGTGGTAGTGCCGGTACACGAAGCCGCTGCCGCGCGGCAGGCGAGCCAGCGCTTTCTCCAGCGCGGCGTCGTTGCGTGCGTCCGAAATGAGCCACAGGTCAGGCAGGGTCTGTATCTTCGCCACATCATCGCTATAGCGCGCGGGCATGAGCGATCCAGCCACCCTCCTAAGCGACATCGACGCCCGCATTGCAAAAGCCTGCCAGATCGCCCGCCGCGAAACGGGCGAGGTGACGCTGATCGCGATCAGCAAGACGCATGATGCCGACGCCATCGTCCCTCTGATCGAAGCCGGGCAGCGCGTATTCGGCGAGAACCGCGTACAGGAAGCGCAGGGCAAATGGCCGCAACTGCGCGAGCGCTGGCCGGAGCTGGAACTGCACATGGTCGGGCAACTTCAGTCCAACAAGGCGGAAGATGCGCTCGCTCTCTTCGACGCAATCCATTCCCTCGACCGGCCCAGCCTGGTGAAAGCTATCGCCAAGGCGCAGGACCGGCTCGGCAAGCGTGCGGACTGCTTCGTGCAGGTCGACGTGGGCAACGAACCGCAGAAGGGCGGCTGCCCGGTCGCCGACCTTCCCGCGCTGCTCGCGCAGGCGCGCGATGCCGATGTTCCGGTCGTCGGGCTGATGTGCGTACCCCCGGCCGAAATAGAGGCGGCACCCTTCTTCGCCTTTCTCGACAAGCTGGCGCGCGACAACGGGCTCGACCAGCTCAGCATGGGAATGAGCGGCGATTTCGAAACCGCGATCATGCTCGGCGCGACGCACGTACGGGTCGGCAGCGCGCTGTTCGGGGCGCGGGGCTGAGGCGCCGCGTCGTTACCGACCGACTAACCATTGCCGGGCAGGCCGGCTTAACCAAATTCCCCCTACGACTCGGCTCCAATAAAAAAGGAGAAAGTCGCATGGGTTTGCTGGGTGCTTTGAGAAGACAGCCGACCCCCGCACCCAAGGTCGAACGCCGCATAGCCTATCGTTGCGCCACCTCGCGTGCGGCAAGCTTCCAGACGATGAGCGGCGTGCGCGACGGCATGATCGTCAACATCTCGGAAGGCGGCGCGCGCATCGAAATGCCCGGCGGCCTGCCGATCGGCATTTCCGGTATGCTGACATGGGACGATCAGGAGGTATTCTGCACCGTCGCCTGGTCCAACGACGAAGGCTTCGGGCTGGAATTCGACCGTCCGGTCGCGCCGCGGGTGGTCGATGCGATGTCGACCGGCCGGATCGAGGCGTCCGGCCCGGTGGCAGACGTCACGCGTATCCCGATGGGCCGCAAGCGCGCCCGCATCGGCTCCGCCTAACTCTCCGCCTGCCGCTACGCAGCTTCGACTTCGCGCTGGCGTTCGTCGCTGGCGGCTTCGAGCAGCGCTTCTTCCAGCTTCTTCAGCCGAGGCTCTGCTTCCACCTTCAGGCCGAGCAGGTCGGTGACGTAGAAAGTGTCGACCGCGCGCTCGCCGTAATTGGTGATATGGGCGGAGCGGACGACCAGCTGTTCCTCGAACAACGTACGCGCCAGCCGGTTGAGCAGGGCGGCGCGGTCGCGCGCGCTGACCTCGACCACGGTAAAGCGATTGGAAGCGCGGTTGTCGAAATCGACGCGCGGGCGCACGTCGAAGGTTGCCGCGCGGCTATGGACCAGCGGTCGCTTGGCGAGCTTGGGCACCAGCGCCACGCGCGCGCGCACCGCGTCCTCGATCCCCTGTTTCAGCCGGTGAAGCTGGCTTCGTTCGGCAAAGGGCTGGCCGTGCGGGTCCTGCACCAGGAAGTTATCGACTGCCTTGCCCGTGCGCGTGGTGTGGATGCGCGCGTCGATCACGTTCGCTCCGGCAAGGTTGATTGCGCCGGCAATGCGATAGAACAGGCCGGGGTGGTCGTCCGCGATTACCGTCACCAGCGTCGCGCCGCGCGCGGCGTAATATTCGCAATGGATCGACAGGCTGTGCCCGGCTTCCTGCGCGGCGTCGAAATGCACCAGATTGCGCGCGATGATGTCCTCCGCCTCCGCAATCCAGTAGGAATCGTAGAAGCGATCGGTGCCGATGGCGCTGACATCGTGCCCTTCGGCTTCGAGCACCCGCCGCACCGCTTCCTTCTTGGCCGCCACGCGCTGCTCGCGAGCGTGCGAGGTATGGCCGAGGCGGATGCGCTGTTCCGACAGGTCGTAGAGGTCGCCCAGCAGCTGCCGCTTCCAGCTGTTCCACGTGCCCGGCCCGACCGCGCGAATGTCGACCACGGTCAGCATCAGCAGCAGTCGCAGCCGCTCGAGCGTCTCGACCTGGCCGACGAAATCGCCGATCGTCTTGGCGTCCGACAGGTCGCGCTTGAAGGCCGTCGCGCTCATCGTCAGGTGATGGCGCACCAGCCAGGCGACCTGTTCGGTCTCGCGCTCCGTCATCCCGAAGCGCGGGCACAGCTGCTCGGCCACTTCCGCGCCGAGAACCGAGTGATCGCCGCCGCGCCCCTTGGCGATGTCGTGCAGCAGCACCGCGACATAGAGCACCCGGCGGGATGAAATGCGGTGGATCAAATCATGCGACAGCGGGTGATCCTCCGCATACTCCCCGCGCTCGATCCGGCTGAGCAGGCCGATCGCGCGGATGGTATGTTCGTCCACCGTGTAGTGGTGGTACATATCGAACTGCATCTGTGCGTTGACCCGGCCAAAGTCCGGCACGAAGCGACCGAACACGCCTGCTTCGTTCATCCAGCGCAGCGCGGTTTCCGGATCTTTCCGACCCGCGAGCAACGACAAGAACAGCTCGTTGGCCCGCTCGTCACGGCGCAGGGCATTGTTGATCTGCTTGCTGTCCCGCGCGGCCATCAGCATCGTGTCGGGCTGGATTTCCAGCTCGTGCTCCTCCGCCAGCTGGAAGATCTCGATCAGCCGGATCGGGTCGCGCCGGAACCAGTCGTCGGACGGCGCGCCGATGCGACCGCCGAAGACCTTGTATCCCTTCAGGTCGCGCGCCTTGCTGCGGAAGGTCGCGAGCAGGCCGTGGCGCGGGCGACTGCGCGCCAGTTCTTCCTCGATCTTGGACAGGAAAGCGCCGGTCAGGCTCCCGACCCGTCGCGCCTGGAGGAAATAATACTGCATGAAGCGTTCGACCGCGCTCTTGCCGGTGCGGTCGGCAAAGTTCATGCGGCCCGCCACCTCGCGCTGGAGGTCGAAGGTCAGCCGGTCCTCGGCGCGCCCGGTGATGGTATGAAGGTGGCAGCGCACCGCCAGCAGGAATCCCTCGGCCCGGCGAAACGCACGGTATTCCGACGGTGAAAACAGCCCGACGTCGACCAGTTCGGACGCGGTCTGGACCCGGTGGATGTACTTGCCGATCCAGTAGAGCGCCTGAAGGTCGCGCAGCCCGCCCTTGCCTTCCTTGACATTGGGTTCGACGACGTAGCGGCTGTCGCCCACGCGCCGGTGCCGCTCGTTACGCTCCTGCAGCTTGGCGGAAACGAATTCACGCTCGCTGCCCTTGACCACTTCGCTGCGATAGCGTTCCGCCGCCTCGGCGTAGAGAGCCTGATCTCCCCAGACGTAGCGGCCTTCGAGCATGGCGGTGCGGATGGTCAGGTCTTCCTTCGACATCCGCACCATCTCGTCGAGCGAGCGGCTGGAATGACCGACCTTGAGGCCCAGGTCCCACAGGCAATAAAGCATCGCCTCGATGACCTGTTCGCACCAGGCCGTACGGCGACCGGGCGTGAGGAAGGCGATGTCGACATCGGAATGCGGCGCCATTTCGCGGCGGCCGTATCCACCCACCGCCATGATCACGAGCCGTTCCCCGGTCGAGCGGTTGGCCGCGGGATAGACGTGTTCGATGACGTGGTCGTGGATGACCCGCACCAGCTGGTCGATCAGGAAAGAGTGGCCATGCGTGATCGCGTGCCCCTTGCTCGGTTCCTTCTCGAGCCGGCACGCCATTTCCCTGCGCCCGGCATCGAGCGCGGCACGCAGGGCGGCAACGATGCGCTGGTTGCCCTTCGCGCCATCTTCCTCCCAGATGCGCGCGATCTCTTCCGCCAAAGCGCGGCGGTCGATCACCGCACGCTGGCGGGGAATGCCGGTATTTTCGCTCACGCAGTCTCCAGCCTGGCGGTGTAGGTCTTGCGCAGACTAACCTTGTCGACCTTCTCGGTTCCGAGCCGGGGCAGTTTCTCTGTCGCTTTCCACATGACTGCGGGAATCTTGAACGGGGCGAGATGCTCTCCCAAGAACTCCCGCAGGTCGTCCTCGGTCAGGTCGGCGCCTTCGACCGGGAGCCACACAGCCGCCGGGATTTCCCCGAAGCGGTCGTCCGGTACGCCGAAGACCGAGCATTCGGAAACCTGCGGATGGGCGTAGATCGCCTCCTCTACCTCGATGCAGGCGATGTTCTCGCCGCCGCGGATGATGATGTCCTTCTTGCGGTCGACGATGAACAGGTAACCGTCCTCGTCCAGATAGCCGAGGTCGCCGGTGCGGAAATACCCGTCCGGCATGATCGCCTGCCGCGTGGCTTCCGGGTTGCCCCAGTAACCAATGAAATTGGCGATGGTGCGGATCGAGATTTCGCCCCGCTCGCCCTGTGCCACCGGATTGCCGGCATCGTCGAGGATCGCGATGTCGACGATCGGGCGCGTGGCCATGCCGGTGGAATTCGGCTTGGCGAGATAGTTCTCGTTGAAGTTGCCCGCGCCGACCGCGTTGGTTTCGGTCAGGCCGTAACCGAGCAGCGGGAAGCTGTCGGGAAAGGCGTCCCTGATCCGGCCCACGTGTTCCACCGGGCGGGGCGAGCCACCCGCGGCGAAGGCGGTGCAGGACGACAGGTCGTACTTGTCGCGGTCGGGATGGGTGGCGATCTCGTAGCTCATCAGCGGAACGCCCACGAAGTAGCTGACCTTTTCCTGCTCCATCGCCCGCATTGCTTCCACGGCATCCCACTTCGGAATCAGGACCAGCTTGCGGCCAAGCGCGAAGCTCTGAAGGAAGAGCGGCACTTCGCCGGTGACATGGAACAACGGCACGGCGACCAGCGCGCACGGCTGGTTCGGCGGTTCCGACCCGTTCTCGCTGACGTAGATGTGGAGCGCCGTGGCAGAAACGGAAACGTAGCTGAAGATACCCTGCACCACGCCGCGGTGGTCGGAGTACGCGCCCTTTGAGCGCCCCGTCGAACCCGAAGTGTACAGGATGGTCGCGAGATCGTCCGGCCCCAGCGCGGGCAGTTCACCCTGCCCGCCATTGGCAAGCAGATCCGCAAAGCCGCTTTCGAAAGTGCCGTGGCCGAACAGCTTGACCTTGCCGGCAGCATCGAACCCTTCGAGCCGCGCAGCGCGCTGCGCGTCGGCGAGCACCAGTTCGCATTCGGCCAGATCGATCCCCTCGGCCAGTTCCTCTCCGCTCCACCAGCCGTTGAGCAGGGTGGCGCAGCCGCCTGCCATGAGCACGGCCATGTAGGCGATGATCCAGTTGATCGAATTGCGCGCTGCGATGCCGACCCGGTCGCCCTTCTTCACGCCGTGATCCGCCACCAGTGCGCGTGCGAGCCGGTCCGCGGCGGCATAGGTCTGCCCGAATGTCAGCCGGACATCGCCTTCGACAAGGAAGTCCTTGTCCTTGTTCTGGTTGCAGAAGTGGGCGAAATAGGCGGTGAGCGAGGGCGGCGCGTTCTTGAATGCCGGAAGCTGTTGTCCGAACCGCTCGATATACTCGAGCTCGAACATTTCGCCCGGCTTGATCAGATGGTCGACGATGGCGTTGATCTGGTTGTCGAGCTTGCTCGGCATGGGTGGTCTCTCTCCTTGGTCGCGCGCACGCTTTTCGCGGGTCTGCGGGGCTTTCGCGCAATGTCGGCCTGTGCCACAAGCGCGTCGCGAAAGGGCGTATCGCGCCCTTCGCCTTAGAGTCTAGGGGGTTTGCACCTTGTTGTCACTTTTGGCGGCGACCGCCGCGACCGATCCCATCCTGTGGTCCGATCTGGGCCTGAAGGAAGGAATCGATCTCGGCTTCTTCACGCTGCGCTTCTATTCGCTCGCCTACATCGGCGGCATCCTGCTGGCGTACTGGCACATCACCAGAATGATCAGGCAGCCCGGCGCCCCGATGGCGCAGCGTCACGCGGAAGACCTGTTCTTCTACTGCACGCTGGGCGTCATCCTGGGCGGGCGGCTGGGTTATGCGGCGTTCTACACCGGCGGATCGACCGGCAAGCCGAGCCTGTTCACGCATTTCACCCCGACAGAGACGATCAGTTGGGACCTGCTGCGCCTGTGGGACGGGGGAATGAGTTTCCACGGCGGCGTCATCGGCGTGCTTGTGGCGATTGCCTGGATCACCTGGCGCAACAAGCTCTCCTTCCTTCGGGTGTGCGATTACATCGCGGTCAATGTGCCGTTCGGAATGTTCCTCGGCCGTCTTGCCAACTTCGTGAACGGGGAGCTGTGGGGCCGCACCACCGATGTTCCATGGGCGATGGTCTTCCCGTCCGACCCGGCGGGCCTGGCGCGCCACCCCAGCCAGCTCTACCAGGCCGGCCTGGAGGGGCTGGCGCTGATAGTGATCATGCTGCTGCTGTTCTGGAAGACCCGTGCCCGGTACCGGCCCGGTCTGCTGGTCGGCGTATTCACTGCCGGAATGGGCGTCGCGCGCTTCGTCAACGAGTTCTTCCGTGAACCGGACAGCCAGCTCAAGCAATTCACCGCCGAAACCGGGCTGTCGATGGGCCAATGGCTAAGCTTGCCGATGGTGCTGGTCGGGCTTGGCCTGATCGTATGGTCCCTGCGCCGCGCGCCGCTGGGCAAGGCCGCCCCCGCCTCGGCATGAACGATGAAAGGGCAGCGCTTGGCCTGACGGAGAGTTTCCGCCGCCTGATCGCCAACACCGGCCCGATCAGCATGGCGCATTTCATGGGCGAGGCGAATGCGCGCTATTACACGTCGCGCGACCCGCTGGGCAGCGGCGGCGATTTCGTCACCGCGCCCGAAATCAGCCAGATGTTCGGCGAACTGATCGGGCTGTGGCTGGCCGATATGTGGATCCGCGCCGGGCGCGAAGAGCCGGTGCATTATGTCGAGCTCGGTCCGGGGCGAGGCACGCTGGCGAAGGACGCGCTGCGATCGATGCGCCGCTACGGCTGCGAACCGCGCGTGCATTTCGTCGAAGGTTCGACCGCGCTGCGCGACATCCAGCTGACCGCCGTGCCGGATGCGATCCAGCACGGCGACTTATCAACGATCCCGCACGATGCCCCGGTGCTGCTGGTCGCCAACGAGTTCCTCGACGCGCTGCCGGTGCGCCAGCTGGTCCGCACTGCGAATGGCTGGCGGGAACGCATGGTTGGCCTGCAGGGTGACAGCTTCGTCCCGGTCGCAGGCGATCGTCCGATGGACAACGCGATCCCGGCGCATTTTGCCGATGCGGGCGAGGGGGCGATCATCGAGACCTGCCCGGCGGCGGCCTCGACCGTTTACGAGGTCGCCGGGCGCCTGACGAAACAGGGCGGCGCGGCGCTGTTCATCGACTACGGCTATGTCGAGCCGCAGGCCGGATCGAGCCTTCAGGCGGTGCGCGATCATCGCAAGGTCGATCCCTTCGCGACGCCGGGCGAAGCCGATCTGACCGCCCATGTCGATTTCGCCACGCTGGCACAGGTCGCCCGCTCGCGCGAAGCCAAGGTGCTCGGCACGGTTTCGCAGGGGCGCTGGCTGCGCGAACTGGGGATCGAGGCGCGGGCCGACGCGCTGGCGACTCACGCCCCGCACCATGCAGCCGCTTTGCAGACCGCAAAAGACCGGCTGATCGGGGAAGGGCAAATGGGCGCGCTGTTCAAGGTCATGGGCCTTGCGAGCCCGCAATGGCCTGACGCGGTGGGCTTCTAGCGACCCAACCGGGCCGAAAGGTCCCGCGCCGCACGATCAGGGGAGACGCCCCCTTCTGCCCGGTCTACCGCGTAATTCGCCTCGCGCATGGTGGCGACATCGATCGCGCCCACGAGTGGCCGCAGCGCGGCGACAAGCCCGGCATCGCTCTGCGCCTTTCGGCTCAACAGGATTATGGCGTCGTAATTCGGGAAGGCGCCTGCCGGGTCGGCCAGCATGACCAGATCGTCTGCCGCGATGCGCCCGTCGGACGTGTAAGCCCCAATCACCTGCGCCTCGCCGGACCGCAGCGCGTTGTACATGAAGGTGGGAGAGAAATTGCGCCGCTCGGCGAAGCGCAGGCCGTAGGCGTCGCGCACCGCGATCCATTCGGGCCGCTCGAAGAATTCCGGATCGCCGCCGATGGTCATGCCGCTTGCCTGTCCCGCCAAATCGGCAATCGAGCCAAGGCCGCGCTGTTCGGCAAGCTCGCGCCTGACCGCGAGGCCATAGGCATTTTCGAAGCCCAGCCGACCGAGCACGGCGATGCCGGTGTTCTCGGCCTCCCATGTTTCTATCTCTGCGAGCATTTCGTCGCGCGGTACCGGTTCGGACTTCTCCATCTGGTTCGTCCAGATCGTACCGGTGTAATCGACCATCACGTCGACTGCTCCGCTCGCCACCGCGCTATGCGCCACTGCCGAGCCGAGGCCGTCGCGATATTCGACTGCGTAGCCTTCCGCTTCCAGCCGCTGGCCGATCAGGCGGGCGAGAATGTATTGCTCGGAGAAGGGCTTGGCGCCGATGACGACGGTTTCGCGCGCCTCGCCGCGCCAGTCGATCTGGCTGACGAAGGCAGCGAGCACGCCCAGCGCGACCAGCAGTCCGCCGGTCAGCCACAGCCCCTTGCGACGTTCGCGGAAGCCGCGTTCTATCATGCCAAGCAATCCGTCGGCGATCAGCGCCAGCGCAGCACTGGCGATGCAGCCTGCCAGAACCAGCACCCAGTTCTGAGTCTGCAATCCGGCGAAGATCGGGTCGCCCAGTCCCGGCTGGCCGATGGTGGTGGATAGCGTCGCCGCGCCGATGGTCCAGACGGCGGCGGTGCGGATGCCCGCCATGACGTATGGTGCGGACAGCGGCGCTTCGACCAGCCGCAGCCTCTGCCAGCCGGTCATCCCCACGCCGTCCGCCGCTTCGATCACGCCGGGCTCAAGGTTCGCCTGCGCGGTCACGGCGTTCCGCAGGATCGGCAGCAGGGCGTAGAGGCTCAGCGCCAGCAAGGCTGGCAGGAAGCCGAGCGTCGGCAGTCCTTCTCCGAATACGGCCCTCAGGCTCAGCAATATGGGAAAGAACAGCGCCAGCAGCGCCAGGGCCGGCACGGTCTGGACGAGACTGGCGAAGCCCAGCGTCACGCGCTCCACCCGTGCGGAGCGAGCCGCCCAGACCGCCAGTGGCAGCGCGACAATTATGCCGAGCGCCAGTGCCGACGCGCTCAGCATGACGTGCGCGGCGAACTTGTCGCCAAGGCCAGACAGGGCGGTGAAAATCTCTCTCACGCGCTGCTCACCTTGGCCAGCCGCCGCGCCTGTTCGCGGGGGACGGCAACCAGAGCCTGCGCCACATCCCCACCTGCTCCGCCGAGAAGGCTGGCCGGGGTTTCGTCCGCGACTATGCGGCCGGCATCCATTACCAGCACGCGGTCGGCCAGCAGCAGAGCCTCTGCCACGTCGTGCGTGACCATCACTGTCGTCAGCGCCAGTTCGCGGTGAAGTTTGCGAACGCGCTCCCCCAGCTCGTCGCGGGTAATCGGATCGAGCGCGCCGAAGGGCTCGTCCATCAGCAACACTTCCGGCTCTCCCGCCAGCGCACGCGCCACACCGACCCGCTGGCGCTGCCCGCCGGAAAGCGTATCGGGCATCCGATGCCCCAACGCCCGATCGAGCCGCACCAGATCGAGCAATTCGGCAATACGGCTGTCGGACAGGTGCCGCCCGTCGAGCCGCGGGCCGATACCGACGTTCTGTGCCACGGTCATATGCGGAAACAGGCCGATCGCCTGGAAGACATAACCGATCCCGCGCCGCAATTCGGCAAGCGGCAGCGTGCGCACGTCCTCGCCAGACAGCATGACGCGGCCGCGACTCGGTTCCACCAGCCGGTTCACCGTCTTCAGCAAAGTGGACTTGCCCGAACCGGACGCGCCCACCAGCGCTGTGAAACTTCCGCGGGCAATATCCAGCGATACGCCGTCGACCGCGCGGGTCGCGCCGTAGCTCTTGCTCAGGTCGTCGAAAGCGAGGTGCGGCAGTTCGGCGTTGGCCATCGCACCACCGTAACCGATTGTGCCGTCAGGGAAATGGTCAGCGCCCGATAGCCTCGCGCGACAGGTCGAGGCGCAGTTCAATGCCGTCGTCGCAGATTTCGCGGGTCAGCGATCCGTCCAACTGCCCTTCGACCGCGAGCTTGACCAGCCGCGAGCCGAACCCTTCGGCGCCACCTTCTTCCGGCCGTTCGCAGCCGCTCTCGATCCAGTCGAGCTGCATGCGCTCGCCGTTTTCGGAAATCCGGCCCGTGATGCGGATCTGGCCCATCTCGTTCGACAGCGCGCCGTATTTCGCGGCGTTCGTCGCAAGTTCGTGGAACACCAGCGCGAGCGGGGTGACGGCCTTCTCGCCCACTTCGGTCGGCTCGACATCGATTGCGATGCGGTCGTCGCCGTCCTTGCGATAGGGCGCCATCAGGATTTCGAGCAGCTCTTCCAACGGCTTGCATTGCACCTCGCCGGTGGGCCGCACGAAATCGTTGGCCTTGCCCAGCGCATGGATGGAGGCGATCAGTTCGGCAGCGAATTCCGCTGCGCCTGCGTGATTGCGCTGCTTGAGCGAAATCAGCCCGGAAACGACCGCGAAGATATTCTTGATCCGGTGCGACAGCTCGCGCGTCAGCAGGTCGCGGACTTCGGTTTCGCGATGCTGTTCCTCAATGTCGATGACTAGGCCGAACCAGCGCGTTTCCTCGTCAGCCGCTTCCGTTGGGACGATACGGGTGAGCATCCAGTGCCAGTCGCCGCTTTCGAGCTTCAGTCGAAACTCCGCCTCGAAAGGTTCGCGCTGC
Source organism: Altererythrobacter sp. CAU 1778 (assembly GCF_054482795.1). Classification (NCBI taxonomy): domain Bacteria; kingdom Pseudomonadati; phylum Pseudomonadota; class Alphaproteobacteria; order Sphingomonadales; family Erythrobacteraceae; genus Altererythrobacter; species Altererythrobacter sp. CAU 1778. Next base: position 297,709 of record NZ_JBTLRP010000001.1, read on the forward strand.
GCCAGCGCACTCTGCCAGTTCTCGGACAGTTCGTCGCGATCGTCCTCGTGGACGATGTCCCGCCAGCCATCCGAGAGGTCGCGGCCCGAAAGACCGGTAACCTCACTCAGCTTGCCGTTGACGTAATCGAACTTGCCTTCGCTGTTCATCGAGAAGGCAATCTGCGGAAGGCTGTCGATCAGCTGTTCGATACCCTTGGCCGCGTCCAGCTGGGCCTGCACCGCTTCCAGATGCTCGCGCCGGTGGCGCAGGCGGCGCATCACGCTGCTGGCCATGACCTTCAGGCCCTGGATCTGAATGTCCGTCAGCCCATCCGGCCGCGGGACGGTATCGATGATGCACAGCGAACCGAGCGGCGCGCCTTCGTGGCTGATCAGCGGCGCACCGGCATAGAAGCGGATGTGCGGATGGCCCAGCACCAGCGGGTTGCCCGAGAAGCGCGGATCTTCCTGCGCGTCGGGCACGACCATCGGTTCGGCATGAAGCATGGCGTGCGCGCAGAAGGAGGTCGGGCGCGGGGTTTCGCGATCTTCCAGCCCGACACGCGTTAGAAACCGCTGCCGCTCCTTTTCCACCAGCGTGACGAGCGCGATCGGCGCGTCGCACAGCTTGGCGGCGAATTGCGAAATCTCTGCGAGTTCGGCATCGTCCTGCAGCGCGTCGAGGCCATAGGCCGCCAGCACGCCAGCGCGCGTTTCCTCACCGCACATATCGGGGGCGGGCGGCTTGCCTTGGGGCCACGGGGCGAGGAATTCGATTTTCATGATTTCTGCGACGCGCGCTTATGTCGATTTTCGTTGCCCACCACAAGAGGTTCGCTTGTCCCGCGGCAGCATAACCAATCCCTGATCAGTGGTTTGCGCCAGCCCCGCGCATTGCTATGGCCCCGGCCGAGGAGAGCGCATGAAAGCCACACCCAATTTCGACTTCCAGCTCGGCGAGAGCGCCGACATGATTCGCGACAGCGTCGCGCGGTTTTCCGACGAACAGATCGAACCGCTGGCGGCCAAGGTCGACCGTGAGGACTGGTTCCCGCGCGAGGAGCTTTGGCCCGCGATGGGCGCGCTGGGCCTGCACGGCATCACCGTGCCGGAAGCGGACGGTGGGCTTGGCCTCGGCTATCTCGAGCATGTCATCGCAGTAGAGGAAGTCAGCCGCGCGAGCGCCAGCGTCGGTCTTTCCTACGGTGCCCATTCCAACCTCTGCGTCAACCAGATCGCGCGCTGGGGTAACGAGGCGCAGAAGGCGAAATACCTGCCCAAGCTGATCAGCGGCGAACACGTCGGCAGCCTTGCCATGAGCGAGGCGGGGGCGGGCAGCGATGTCGTGTCGATGAAAGCGCGCGCCGAGAAGGTCGATGGCGGCTACGTCCTAAACGGTACCAAGTTCTGGATCACCAACGCGCCCTATGCCGACACTCTGGTGGTATATGCCAAGACCGGCGAAGGTTCGCGCGGCATCACCACCTTCCTGATCGAGAAGGACTTCGACGGTTTTTCCATCGGTCAGAAGATCGAAAAGGTCGGGATGCGCGGATCGCCCACGGCGGAGCTGGTGTTCGACGACTGCTTCGTTCCGGAAGAAAACGTGATGGGACCGGAGAACGGCGGCGTAGGGGTGCTGATGAGCGGGCTGGACTACGAACGCGTGGTGCTTTCCGGCATCCAGCTCGGCGTGATGCAGGCCTGCCTCGATACTGTCATCCCCTATCTTCGCGAGCGTACGCAGTTCGGCAAGCCCATCGGCAGTTTCCAGCTGATGCAGGCCAAGGTCGCGGACATGTATGTCGCGCTGCAATCGGCGCGCGCCTACACCTATGCCGTGGCAAAGGCCTGCGACGCAGACCGGACGACGCGCTTCGACGCGGCGGGCGCGATCCTGCTGGCCTCGGAAAACGCCTTCCGCGTGGCGGCCGAGAGCGTGCAGGCGCTGGGCGGCGCAGGCTACACGCTCGACTGGCCGGTCGAACGCTACATGCGCGACGCCAAGCTGCTCGACATCGGTGCAGGGACGAACGAGATCAGGCGTATGCTGATCGGGCGCGAGCTGATCGGGGCTGCGGGATGAGCGCACCCGTACTCAGATCCACGCTCGACCGTGAAGCACCTGACGCTAAGGCACGCTTCGAGCATAACAAGCATCTTGCAGCTGAGCTGCGCTCAAGCGTTGCGGCCGCGGCGCTGGGGGGCAGCGAAGGCAGCCGTGAGCGCCACGTGTCGCGCGGCAAGCTCTTGCCGCGTGAGCGGGTCGAGCGGCTGCTCGATCCGGGCAGTCCGTTTCTCGAGATCGGCCAGCTTGCCGCCAACGGAATGTATGAAGGCGACATCAATGGTGCTTCGCTGATCTGCGGCATCGGACGCGTCAGCGGTCGGCAGGTGATGATCGTGTGCAACGATGCCACGGTGAAGGGCGGCACCTATTACCCGATGACGGTCAAGAAGCACCTCCGCGCGCAGGAAATCGCGCAGGAGAACCGCTTGCCGTGCATCTACCTCGTCGACAGCGGCGGGGCCAACCTGCCGCACCAGGCCGAGGTCTTTCCGGACCGCGATCATTTCGGGCGCATCTTCTTCAACCAGGCCAATATGAGCGCGCTCGGCATCCCGCAAATCGCCTGCGTGATGGGCAGCTGCACTGCGGGCGGCGCATACGTCCCCGCCATGTCCGACGAGACGGTTATCGTCCGCAACCAGGGCACGATCTTTCTCGCCGGACCGCCGCTGGTGAAGGCCGCGACGGGCGAGGAAATCAGCGCCGAGGCCCTTGGCGGCGGCGACTTGCACGCCAGGAAGTCCGGCGTGGTCGATCATCTGGCCGAAAACGACGAGCACGCGCTCACCATCGTGCGCGACATCGTCAGCCACCTGGGTGCCAACCTCGCGGCGCTACAAGACGTGGCCCTCAAGGACCCGCGCCCGCCGAAGTTCGACGCCGACGATCTTTACGCCATCGTGCCCGACGATGTGCGCGCGCCCTACGACGTGCACGAGGTGATTGCGCGGCTGGTCGACGGCAGCGAGTTCCACGAGTTCAAGCAGCATTACGGCAGCACGCTGGTCTGCGGCTTGGCGCATATTTGGGGGATGCCGGTCGCGATCCTCGCCAACAATGGCGTGATCTTCTCCGAAAGCGCGCAGAAGGGCGCGCATTTCATCGAGCTGGCCTGCCAGCGGCGCATTCCGCTGCTGTTCCTGCAGAACGTGTCCGGCTTCATGGTCGGCGGAAAGTACGAGGCGGAAGGCATTGCCAAGCACGGCGCGAAGCTGGTGACTGCGGTCGCCACGGCCACTGTGCCCAAGGTTACCATGGTCATCGGCGGAAGCTTCGGCGCAGGCAATTACGGCATGTGCGGACGCGCCTATTCTCCGCGTTTCCTGTTCACCTGGCCCAATGCGCGCATCAGCGTGATGGGGGGCGAGCAGGCCGCGAGCGTGCTTGCGACCGTACACCGCGATGCCGACAGTTGGACGGACGAACAGGCCGAGGCGTTCAAGGCTCCCATCCGTCAGAAGTACGAGGACGAAGGCAATCCTTACTACGCGACCGCCCGTATGTGGGACGACGGGGTCATCGATCCCGTCCAGACCCGCGACGTGTTGGGGCTGGCCTTTGCCGCCTGTCTCGAAGCGCCGATACCCGAAGCGCCGCGCTTCGGCGTCTTCCGCATGTGACGCTACGGAACGCTAAGCACCGCCAAGCGTAGGACAGGCTAGAGGGGTCTGGACGGGGAACGAGGAGAGTTCTGCCGTGGACCAACAAGTTCTGTTCGCCGTTGCGATCATCCTGCTGGTGGCCGTCGCCGTCGGCATTTGGCTGACCATGCGCCGCCGCCATACCGATCACCTGCGCGACCGCTTCGGCGACGAATACGACCGCACGCTCGATGACGCCGGCGACCGCGCCAAGGCCGAGGCTGCTCTGGCCGAGCGCGAAAAGCGTGTCGATGCCCTCGATATCCGGCCGCTTACCGCAGCCGAGCACGCCAGCTTCGCCGAGGAATGGCGCGACGTGAAGGCCGTGTTCGTCGACAGCCCGGTCGAAGCTGTCCATCACGCCGACCGGATGCTCGCGACGATGATGAAGACCGTCGGCTATCCGATGGCGGATTTCGACCGCCGCTACGAAGACCTGACCGTGAACCACGGCCATGTCGCCCGGCATTACCGCGAAGGCCACTCGGTCGTTGCGCGCCACGGCGAAGGCAGTGCCTCTACGGAGGACATGCGTCAGGCGATGAAGCATTACGAGGCGCTGTTCGACCACCTCGTCTCTGATGCGGAGCAAGATGCGACTGACCGCACCCATAGCACCGCGCCGACCGAGGCGGCCCCTTCGCGCGCCGTCGACGTCGATAACGACGGCGATGTCGACATCGTTCGCGTCGATGCGAACGGCGACGGCCATCGCGAAAGCACGCGGGTCGTTCGCGACTGAAGACGCGGATTTCCGACACGTTTCGCCGCGGAGGCTATGCGCCCCCGCGGCATTCGTGCATTGCGTTCGTATGCCCGCTTACCGCTCGCCGACCTCGCGCATCGCCCGACGCGCGATCCTTGCTGCCTACCATTGGCAGGGATGGCAGATCGTCGGCCAGATGCCGGACCTGCCGAAGTTCGTGATGGCGGGCGCGCCCCACAGTTCGAACTGGGACTTCGTGTTCTTCACCGGCGCGACAGCGGATCAGGGCGTGGAGCCGAGCTTCATGGGCAAGCACACGCTGTTCAAGGGCGCATTGGGCCGGTTCATGCGCGACATGGGCGGTATCGCCGTCGACCGCAGCAAGCGGGCCAATTACGTCGAGCAGGTGGCACAGGATTTTGCCCGCCGCGACCGTCTGGCACTGGTCATCGCGGCGGAGGGAACACGCAAGAGCGACGGAGAGTGGCGCAGCGGCTTCTATCACATCGCGCGCGCGGCCAATGTCCCGATCGTACCGGTCTGGGTCTGCAATCGCACCCGGCGGCTGGGATTCGGTCCGCCGATCGTGGCCAGCGCCAGCTACCCGGACACCTTGCTGCGCATAGCCGCGTTCATGCGCGCTAATCTGCCCGGTTTCGAGCGGTACAGGATGCTCGAACGGCAGGCCGTCCGCCTCGCCGGTGAAGAGGCGGCGAAGGGGTAATCCCGCTTGCAAGCCCGTCGGTCCCTCCCGCATAGTCGCAAGCGAGGGGAGTGACGGGAATGAGCGTAGCGAGCCAGATCGACGGCGGCGGGGGAAAGTCGCGGCTGCAATGGGCGGGGCTGTTCGCGGGCGCGATTGCCGCGCTGGCGATCCAGTTGATCCCCGTGCCGGAAGCGGTGGGCCGCGAGGGATGGTGGACGCTGTCCCTGCTGGTGCTGATGGCAACATGGTGGGTGACCGAGGCGCTGCCGATACCCGTCACGTCCCTGTTGCCGCTGGTTGTCCTGCCGCTGGCCGGTGTGGCCCCGATAGCGGAGGCGGCGGCGGGATATTCGAGCCCCATCGTGATGCTGCTGCTGGGGGGCTTCATCATTGCCAAATCGGTCGAGCGCTGGAACCTGCACACGCGCATCGCGCTCAACATCGTCAAACGGTTCGGTTCGAGCCCATCCGGCCTGGTCGCAGGCTTCCTGATTGCCTCGGCGCTTCTCTCGATGTGGATTTCCAATACGGCGACCACAATCATGCTCGCGCCCATCGCATTGTCCGTGTCGCTGGCGATCCTCGGCAAGGAATCGACCTCGGCCCCGCTGACGGTATCCATCCTTCTCGCCGTCGCCTTCGGAGCCTCGATCGGCGGCATTGCCACGCCGGTCGGCACGCCGACCAACCTGATCATCATCAACTGGTTCGAAGAACAGGGCGACTATCGCTTCACCTTCGCGCGCTGGATGTCGATCGGCGTGCCGGTGGTCGCCGTGATGGTGCCCGCGACATGGTTCGTGCTGGCGCGCTGGGCCAACCGGCTGGAGCCGATTTCCAGCGATGCAGGCCGCGTCGTCGTAGAACGCGAGCTGGCGGCGCTCGGCCCGTGGCAGCGGCCCGAGCGTCGGGTGCTGGCGGCTTTCGGCGTAATCGCCTTTCTGTGGATCGCGCGCAGCTACGTGATCCAGGACCTGACGATCTTCGGCACGCAGCCTTTCACCGGCCTGACCGATCACGTCATCGCGATCTTCGGGGCGGTGCTGATGTTCCTGATACCGTCCGGCTCGCAGCAGGAGCGTGGTTCCATGCTGCTCGACTGGGAGACTGCGACGCAGATCCCCTGGGGCGTCATCCTGCTGTTCGGCGGCGGGTTGAGCCTGGCGGCTGCGATCACCGCCACCGGACTTGCCGAATGGCTGGGCGCGCAGATGTCAGGTCTGGCGGCAATGCCGGTGCTGGTCATCATCGCGGCGCTGGTGACGTTCGTGATCTTCGCGACCGAACTGACCAGCAACGTCGCGACGACGTCAGCGCTGATGCCGGTGGTGGGCGCGCTGGCGGTGGGCGGGGGCATGGACCCGGCGCTGCTGGCCCTGCCGGTCGCGATGTCGGCCAGTTGCGCCTTCATGTTTCCGATGGCGACCGGCCCGAACGCAATCGTCTTCGCCAGCGGCCAGATGTCGATGCGCCGCATGGCCGCCATCGGCTTCCGCCTGAATTTGCTCGGCATCGTGCTGATCAGCCTGGTGGTCTACGCGCTGTCGGATTTCGTACTGGCCTGACCCAATGGCTGAGCCCCACGCAAAAGGGCCCGCCGATCGCTCGGCAGGCCCCTTCGTATAGTCACTCGGACGGGAGGCTTAGAAGCCGGCCTTGATCCCGAGGCGGAAGACCCGGCCCAGCGGGTTGCCGAAGAACGGGTCGTAACCCAGTTCGAGGCGGGCGGGCGAGGGATCTTCGTCGAAGATGTTCTCGACCGAAGCCTGCAACTGAACTTCCGCGAACGTCATGGGCAGATCGTACAACACGGTCAGGTCGGACTGGGTGAAGTCCGGAACGTGGCGACCGAAGTCGGTACCGCCAGCAACCGTATCGAGGCAGTTTCCGGTGACGCCGGTGCAGCGATCGTCGTCCACCCCGCTGGCGTAGCGGAACACGTAGCGCGCGTTCAGCCCGCCGACGTTGAGGTTGGCATAGGCGTTGCCGCGCCATTCGGAGACGGTGCCGGGATCGCGGAAGTAGTTGCCGAAACCCTTGGCGCTGTATTCATCCAGGATCGTCACGCCGTTGAGCACGAACTCACCCACGTCGTAGGTGAAGATCTTGGTGAAGGCGGTGCCGAGCGTGAACACGGCCTGCCCGAAGTTCATGTCGTAGCTGCCCTCGACGTCCAGACCGGTGGTCTTGACGGTCGGGCCGTTGACCCACTGGGTGATGACACGCGAAATGTCGTTGCCTCGCGTCGTGCCCTGGACGCAGCCGCCCTGGAACACCACCAGCGATGCCAGCGGGCTGGAGCAGTCGGCGAGACCGTTGACTTCCGGAACCACGGCACGGGCGATCGGGTTGGCCGGCGTGGTGCCGATCCGGTCGTCGAAGTCGTAGCTCCAGTAATCGACCTGCAGGTTGAAGCCGCCGCGATCGATCACGACGCCCAGATTGTAGGTCAACGCCGATTCCGGCCCCAGATCGGTCGGATTGCCCAGCACGTCGACCGAGCGGAAGTTGCTGGAAGCGACCTCGATCGTCTGCAACGCGGTCACGCTGCTGTTCGCAACCTGACCGGCAAGCGGGGCGCGGAAGGTCGTGCCGATCGAGCCGCGCAGCGTCAGCCAGTCGAGCGGCCGCCAGCGGATGGAAGCCTTCGGATCGAGCGTGGAGCCGACCGGGTCGCCATAATCCTCGAACCGGATGGCACCGGACAGCTCGACCGTATCGCCGATCGGGATCAGCACTTCGCCGAACACCGCGTAGACGTCCTGCGACACGTCGACATTCTGCGACTGGCCGAGGAACACGAACGGCCCGGTCTGCACCGCGCAAGTGGTGTCGCCAATGACCGGGCACGGGTTCACATTGCGGTCGTTGAGCCGCAGCCCTTCGTCGTCACGCGGACGGCTGGTGTAGTTGGACGTGCGATACTGCGCGCCGAGGCCGAAGCTGACCTCGTTGTCGCCGATGCCGAAGCCCAGCGGGCCCGAGACCAGGAAGTCGGCGATGAACTGCTCTTCGACCTGCCAGGTGCCGGTGTTGCCGTAGATCCACCGGATCAGTTCGGGATCGTTCGAGTTCCGCACCCCGTCCGGCCCCGTGTAGAAGGGATTGTCGAGGCCCTGCACGGGATTGCCCGCGTTGGCGTTCGAGAACGGATTGAAATACAGACAGCCCCCGGTGCCCGGCGTGCCGGTCACCACGTTGCAATCCGGGCCGCCGAGCCCGTCGAGCGCGTTCTGCAGGCGCTGGCCGATAATGTCGGGGATCAGCGATTCCGACGTTCCGCGGACGAAGGTCCCCTGCAGCGACGCGATCACGTCATCGCTCACATCCTGTTCGAACCCGGCCGAGACACGGTAGCTGTTGTTCTTCGAATAGCTGTCGTTGCCGAACGGAAATTCGGTCAGCGGATTGCCGCTAAGCGCGAACGGACGGGTCAGCAGGATCGCCGCGCCGACTGGCAGATTGATGACCGCACCGCCGGGACCGATCGGCAGGCCGACCGTGCTCGGGAAGCCGGTCTGCTCCTGGAAATCGGCAAAGCCGGGGTTGGACCGCGGGACGTAGAAGTTGAAGTTGGTGCCGGGGCCGGCGGGGCCCTGCGTGGAAGGATAGGCCGGCGACAATTCAGTATCGATACGGCTGGATGCCCACAATGCGTCGACATTGAAGCGCGTACTGGCGGACAGGTCGACGTTGAAGGAGGCGAACGCCTGGTAGAAGTCCGATTCCTCCACGAGGTTGTTGTAGTCGGTGTACTGGTAATAGCAGGCAGGCACCGAGCTGGAGAGCGAGGCGTTGTAGATCGAGCCGCCCAGCTCCTCGCACCCAGCATCCAGATACGGCGTGCCCGACACGATCGTCGGGCGAACGGCGGCGCCGGGGTTTTCGCGGATCGGTCCGGTCGGGCGGATCGCGGCGAAATAGGTCGCCGGGCTGCTGACGGCCGAATAGCCTGCCGGGTTGATCGCGTAGGGCAGGTTGGAGAAATCGCGGTCGAACGCCGCGAGCGGCGAGCGGTGGCGATAGCCGAAGCCTGCCATGATGTTGGCGTCGCCAAGGTTCTTGCCTGCGAGGATGCTGGCGCTGTAATCGCCGTCGCTGTCCTCGATGAAGCGATAGTCGCCCTGCACTTCGATTCCGTCGAAATCGGTGCGGGTGATGAAGTTCGCCACCCCTGCCACAGCGTCCGAGCCGTAGGTCACGGCGGCGCCGTCCTTCAGCAGTTCGACCCGCTCCAGCGCGAAGACCGGAAGCAAGTTGGTATCGGTCAGACCGTCACCGGGCGATACGATCGTGCGTCGGCCGTTGAGCAGCACCAGCGTGCGCTGCGGACCCAGACCGCGCAGGTTGATCGAGCCGACCCCGCCCAGGCCCTGCGCCGCAGTAGAGAACTGGTTGGAGTCGCCGAGCACGGCGCCGACAGCGGGAATGTCCTTGATGAAGTCGAGGGGCGAGGTCTGGCCTTCGCTAGCCAGTTCCTGCGCGCTGAAGACATCGACCGGCAGCGCGCTGTCTTCCGGCGTGCCGCGGATCAGCGAACCGGTAACGACGATGACCTGCTCGTCCTCCAGCTCGACCGGATCGGTGTCGGCGTCCTGAGCGCTGGCGACTGCGGGGCTGAACGCAAAGGCGGCCGCGACCAACGCAGGCACGGCGCAGCTGTGGCGTAAAATGGATTTCTTCATGGTCTCTCCTCTCCTCACGGACCATCCACTTGCTATGGACATACCCGCTTATCGAAATTCTCGGCGTTCACGGGAAATTGTCAAGTGGTTAGCCGGAGCGGCGCACATTTCGATCCGTGTGTGGCCATGAAGCACCGTTTACGGAGGGGAATAATTGTTCAAAATGTCGCAGACCGATGCAAAATAGTCCCATTCTGCAACTTGGCCGACAAATACCGGCGCGACACGCTTTGCCGGACCGGAACCACTGTTCTGGCATACCAGTCATTCGATTTTACGCAGTTGCAACATTCTGGGCGCAACCGTGCGACGTTGTCGCTTGCCAAGCGTTGGACAAGCCGCGTTGAGCGAGCGTGAAAGGGCATTGAAAACAGTTGCGAATCCGGCGCTGGCCGCAATAGATATAACATTTGCTGTTTTGACCGCCGTCACCGATTTGCCTAACGCGCGCGGCGAACAAACGGGGAAATGATGTGCTCACTGCCAAGTTTCTGAAGGGCAGGCTTCGACACGATCTGCGCGAGGAAGAGCGGCTCGCCCTCGAAGGCGCCATTGCCGAAACGGTCGAGATCGGGCCGCGCACCATGCTGGTCCATCGCGGCGAACGGATCGAAAATTCCTATTACATCATCGAAGGCACGATGCTGCGCCACCTCGACGACCGGCGGGGGGAGCGCCAGCTGGTCGGGCTGAATATCGCGGGTGATTTCGTGGACCTCCATGGCTTCCCGATGAAGAAGCTCGATCACAACGTCGGATCGCTCGACCGGGCGGTGCTGGCGCGGGTGCCGCACCGCGCGATAGCGGGACTGGTCGAAAGATACCCCCATCTGGCGCGGGTTCTGTGGTTCTCCACCCTGCTCGATGCGGCGATGCACCGCGAATGGATATTCCGGCTGGGCCGCCTCAATGCCGAGGGGCGGATCGCGCATCTGATCTGCGAGACGATCGAGCGCCTGCGCTTCGTGGACCTCTACGATGGCGCCAACCTGCCGGTCCACCTGCTCCAGCGCGACTACGCCGAAGCCTGCGGCATAACGTCCGTTCACGCCAATCGCAGTTTCAAGACTTTGCGCGAACGTGGCGTTCTCGACCCGAAGGGCGACGGACGAATCGCTATTCTGGACGAGGATGCGCTGAAGAACCTCGCCTCATTCTCCGGCGATTATCTCTATGGCGACGGTGAGCTGGCGCTGAACGACCTGACCGACGAATAGGCGGCCACGGGCAGTTCGAGCCGCACTCGGTCAGGGCGCAAGCCACCAGCGAATGATCATCGCAACCGTACCGAGCGCGATGACGCTCGCCAGCCAGATGCCGACCATCCAGCCGAGCCGCTGGAGCAGCGGTGCATCTTCGGCTTGCTCGTTCGGGCCTTCCGCCATCAGTGGTACCCTTCATCGGCGACCTTGCCGCGGAACACCCAATAGGCCCAGGCGGTGTAGGCGATGATGAGTGGCATGGTGATCGCCACGCCGACCAGCATGAAGACCTGGCTTCGTTCCGGGGCGGCGGCGTCCCAGATCGTCAGGCCCGGCGGCACCACGTAGGGCCACATCGTCACGCCAAGGCCCGCCATGCCGAAGAAGAACAGCGCGAGGCTGAGCCAGAAGGGCTTGGAATGCCGCTCCACCGACAATGCGCGCAGCAGGGCGAGCGCCACGATGCCGGTCAGGATCGGCACCGGCGCGGCGAAGTAGATTTCGGGCGCGGACAGCCAGCGCTCTGCATATTCGGGTCTCAGCGCGAGATTGTAGAGGCTGACGCCGCCCATCAGGACGAAAGTCGCCCAGGCCGCCCGCTTGGCAAGCGTTCGGGCATGGTGCTGGCTCTTGCCCTCCAGCTTCCACACCAGCCAGGTGGCACCCAGCAGGGCGTAGCCCGCGACTGTGCCAAGGCCGGTCAGCAACGTGTAGGGCGTCAGCCAGTCGAACCAGCTGCCGGCATAGGCGCGGTCGACCACCTTGACGCCCTGGAGCAGCGCGCCGAGCGTCATCCCCTGGGCCATGGCCGCGACCAGGGAGCCGCCGGTGAAGGCCGCGTCCCAGTAGCGCCGGTGGCCCGGATCGCGCCAGCGATACTCGAACGCAACGCCGCGGAACACCAGGCCGAGCAGCATGGCGATTATCAGCGGATATGTCGCGGGCAGCACCACGGCATAGGCCAGCGGGAAGGCAGCGAAAAGGCCGCCACCGCCGAGCACCAGCCACGTCTCGTTCCCGTCCCACACCGGCGCGATGGAATTCATCGCGCGGTCGCGTTCGGGCCCGACTTCGAAGGTCGGGAAGAGGATGCCGATGCCGAGGTCGAACCCGTCCATCACGACATAGGCGAACACGGCGAAGGCGATGATGAAGGCCCAAACCGTCGTCAGGTCCACGTTAACGGCCATCGGTCGCCTCCTCGTGACTGCGCGGCAGCTCGTCCGGGTCGCCGGGGTTCTGCGTCGGGCCGGGCGTGATGCCGGCAGTGCGGATCGGGCCCTTCTCGCCACGCTTGACCCCCAGTTCGCCCGTATGAGGCGGCTTGTGCATCAGGTGGAGAATGTACCACACGCCTGCGCCGAACACCGCGAAGTAGACCACCACGAAGGCGAGCAGCGATGCCGCCACAGCTGGCGCGTCGAGCGGGCTGGCGGCGTCGGCAGTGCGAAGGACGTTATAGATCACGTAGGGCTGGCGGCCGACCTCGGTCGTAACCCAGCCCGCGATCACCGCGACGAAACCGCTGGGTGCCATGACCAGCGCGGCGCGGTGCAGCAGTGACCAGTCGTAGAGTTTCTTGCGAAGCCGCGCGAGCAGGCTCCACGCGCCAAGGCCCAGCATGGCAAAGCCGATGCCGACCATGATGCGAAACGACCAGAACACGACGCCGACCGGCGGCTCTTCGTCGTCGGGAATGGTGTCCAGCCCGGCGAGCGGCGCGTTCAGATCATGCTTGAGGATAAGCGAGGACGCCTTGGGAATTTCGATGGCATAATCGACGCGTTTTTCCTTGCTGTTCGGAATGCCGAACAGGATCAGCGGGGCGCCGTCCGGGTGGCTCTGGTAGTGCCCTTCCATCGCCATGACCTTCTGCGGCTGGTGCTCCAGCGTGTTAAGGCCGTGCATGTCGCCTGCGAAAATCTGCACCGGAGCGACCAGAGCGGCCATCCACATCGCCATCGAGAACATCTTGCGCGCGTGTATGTTCGCACGGTCCTTCAGCAGGTGCCATGCGCCGACTCCGCCGACCACGAAAGCGGTGGTGAGGTAGGCCGCGATCACCGTGTGAACGAGGCGGAACGGGAAGCTCGGGTTGAAGACGATATCCCACCAGCTCTCGCCCGGAAGGAACTGGCCGTTCGCCCCCATCTCGTATCCCACGGGGGTCTGCATCCAGCTGTTGACCGACAGGATCCAGAAAGCGGAAATGAACGTACCGACCGCCACCATCAGCGTCGCGGCGAAGTGGAGCTTCTTGCCGACGCGGTTCATCCCGAACAGCATGACGCCGAGGAAGCCGGCCTCCAGAAAGAAGGCGGTCAGCACTTCATAGGCCATCAGCGGACCGATCACCGGCCCGGCCTTGTCCGAAAAGACCGACCAGTTGGTGCCGAACTGGTAACTCATCACGATCCCGGACACGACGCCCATGGCAAAGGCGATGGCGAAGATCTTCAGCCAGTATTTGAACAGGTCGAGATAAAGCTGCTTGCCGGTTTTCAGCCACAGCCCTTCCAGCACGGCGAGAAAGCTCGCCAGGCCAATCGAGAAGGCCGGGAAGATGAAGTGGAAGCTCACCGTGAAGGCGAACTGGATGCGGGCCAACAGCAGGGCGTCGAATTGCTCGAACATGGCCGCAGTCTCTAGCGAGGTTCGCGGTCCATGACGAATGGCCTTGGCGCATCGTGAGTTGCAGGAATTGCCATCATATCATCCCCCGCGCGAGATCGTCGGCAGGATGCGCCTCTGTCCCGTCGTCGTCGAGTGCTTCGGCAAAGGCGCGCGATTGCGAGAGGTAGACCTTGCCGTTCAGTTCATCGATGAAATGCGTGCGCTCGAGGCGATCCATCACCGGCCCCTTCACTTCGGACAGGTGCAGCTTGATGCCCCCGTCTGCGAGCCGGTGGTTGATTGCCTCGAGGCTCTCCAGCCCGCTGGCATCGACGGCGTTCACGGCGCTGAACATCAGGATGACGTGGCGAAGCTGCGGATGGTCTGCGACCTCCTCCAGCACGAATTCCTCCAGCCAGCTTGCGTTGAGATAGGTCAGGCTTTCGTCCACGCGTATCGAGAGCACGTGCGGCGCGGTGAAGACCTTGTGCCGCAGGACATTGCGGAAATGCTCGGTCTCCGGCACGCGTCCGACGATGGCGGCGTGCGGGCGGCTCGCAGCCCACAGGTAGAGCATCAGGCCGACGCCGACGCCGGCGATGACGCCCAGTTCCACGCCTGCGAGCAGGGTGATGCCGATGGTCGCGGCGTGAGCGGCGAAATCCGCCTTGGAATAGCGCCACAATTGCCCCGGTGTCTTGAGATCGACGAGGCTCAGCACGGCGACGATGATCGTCGCGGCCAGTGTGGCAATCGGCAGCGAATAGAGCAGCGGCGTCAGGAACAGGCTGGCAAGCGCAATCCCGACCGCGGTGTAGGCCCCCGCCGCCGGTGTCTCCGCCCCGGCGTCGAAATTGACTGCGGACCGCGCGAAACCGCCGGTGACCGGGTAGCCGCCGGACAGCGCGCTGGCGATATTGGCCGCACCCAGACCCACCAGTTCCCCATCGGGCGAGATGCGCTGCCGACGCTTGGCGGCGAGCGTGCGGGCGACCGATACGCTTTCCACGAAACCGATGATCGAGATGAGCAGCGCGGGCACCCAGAGTTGCTGGATCAGCGACAAGTCGGTGCTCGGCAGGGCGAACGGCGGCAGCCCCTGCGGCACTTCGCCGACCAGTCTGACGCCCTTGCCTTCCAGGTCGGAGGCGATGGCGACGACGATGGTCAGCATCACGGCGACGACAGGCCCGGCCTTGGCCGCTATGTCTGCCGCGCGCGGTTTCAGGCCGATACGGACCAGTGCGGGCTTGGCGCCCTTGCGGACCCAGAACAGAAACAGCGTGGCCGGGATACCCACCGCCAGCGTCCACCCGTTGGTCTGTCCGATCGCACCGGCAAGCGAGCCGAGCATGGCAGGCCAGGTGTCGCCGCCCGCATTTACCCCCAGGATGTGCTTGAGCTGGCT
Source organism: Altererythrobacter sp. CAU 1778 (assembly GCF_054482795.1). Classification (NCBI taxonomy): domain Bacteria; kingdom Pseudomonadati; phylum Pseudomonadota; class Alphaproteobacteria; order Sphingomonadales; family Erythrobacteraceae; genus Altererythrobacter; species Altererythrobacter sp. CAU 1778. Next base: position 312,721 of record NZ_JBTLRP010000001.1, read on the forward strand.
GGTCGCGATCAGCAGTCCGCTCGCCGTGATGAAACCGCTGACCACCGGATGCGAGAGCAGGTTGGCGAGAAAGCCCATCCGCAGCAGGCCGAGGATGGCGAGCATCACGCCCGACAGCATCGCGAGCGTTATCGCGGCTTCGAGATATTCCGCTGTGCCCTGCGCCGCCACTGCGCCCGCCGCGCTCGCCGTCATCAGGCTGACGACCGCCACCGGCCCGACTGCCAGCGTACGGCTGGTTCCGAAGATGGCGTAGGCGACCAGCGGCAGGATGCTGGCATAAAGGCCGACCACGGGCGGCAATCCGGCGAGCAACGCATAGGCGAGGCTCTGCGGGATCAGCATGATCGTAACGATGACCGCCGCGACCAGATCGTTGGTCAGGACCGAACTGTTGTACGTCCGCCCCCAGTCGAGGATCGGGACATATTGCGCCAGCAACCCCGGTTTGCGCGCGGGGGGCGCGCTTTCGCTGGGCGCCGCTATGGCAGTGTCAGCCGATGGGGGGCGCTGCGCCATGGTTCAGCCCGTCCGTAAACGTGGCACATCAGCGCAGGCGGCAGCGCAAAGCCGACAGATCGTAACCTGCCGCTGCTGCCCGTGCGATACGCTCGTCCGGGCCGAGGCCCTCGATATTGGCGAGCGCATCGAGCGTGACCGAACGCGTGCCGGTGCGGCAATAGGCCAGGACGCCTCCCTCGGCCTCGGTGCGAACCTTGGCGAAAGCATCGATGGCGGATTGCGGAAATGCCCCGCCTCCGACCGGGATGTGGTGAAATGCGATTCCCGCACCCTCCGCCGCGGCGCGAATTGCATCGAGTGGCGGCTGGCCGGGTTCCTCGCCATCGGGCCGGTTGCAGATGATCGTACGGTAACCCGCGTCTGCGATACGCTGCGCATCTTCCGGCTGGATCTGCGGTGCGACCGCAAAGCCGTCTGCGACATGATTGATCTTCATGATTTCGCGCCTTCGTACATTTTGACCAGCGCCATTCCGGCGAGCATTGCGGCAACGAAAATCACCGCCGACACCGGCTCGATCACCAGCGCGGCGATGCCCGGTCCCGGGCACAGGCCCGCGATGCCCCAGCCGATCCCGAACAGCGCCGCCCCACCGATCAGGCTGGGGGTGAGGTCCGAGCTTGTCGGCAGGTTGAACTTCTCCGCGAAAATCGGCTCCGCCATTCGCGGAACGATCCGCCAGGCGATCGCCATCACCAGCACCGCACCGCCCATGACGAAGGCCAGCGTTGGATCCCAGTCACCGAATATATCGAGGAACCCGCGCACGCGCGCCGGATCGGTCATGCCGCCGAGCGCTAGGCCCGCACCGAACAAGGTGCCGGAAGCAAAGGCCGCTACAGGTACGCGCATCACAACACCTCCAGCCCGAGGGCATTCATTACGGCCACGGTGGCAATGCCGCTCGCCATGAAGGTCAGCGTGGCGACGAGGGAGCGCGGCGACAGCCTGCTCATCCCGCACACGCCGTGGCCGCTGGTGCAACCGCTGCCGAGCCGCGTGCCCACGCCGACAAGAACACCCGCGATGACGAGGGTGAGTGGACTGGCGAAGCTGGCTTCGATCCCGTCTGAGGCGAGGGATACGATCAATGCGCCGAGCGGCAGGCCGATGACGAACATCCACGCCCCGCTGCGCGCGATCCCGCTTCCGCCGAGGCCGACCGCTTTCGCGGCAAGCCCGGAAACCCCGGCGATCCTGCCAAGCGCGAGCAGCATCAGCGCGGCGGCAAGGCCGATGAGAACGCCGCCCGCCAGCCCTTCTAGCGGCGCGGCTTCGGGAAAGCCGGGCAGGGTCATACCGCGTTCACCGGAATCTTGATGTAGCTGACGCCATTGTCCTCCGGTGCCGGCAAGCGCCCGCCGCGGATGTTCACCTGCACCGAGGGCATGATGAGGTTGGGCATTGCGAGCGTCCTGTCCCGCGTGGTCCGCATCTCGACGAAATCTTCCTCGCTGACGCCTTCCTTCACGTGCACGTTTTCCTCGCGCTGTTGCCTGACCGTCGTTTCCCAGGCGTATTCGTCGCGGCCCGGTGCCTTGTAATCGTGGCACAGGAACAGGCGCGTTTCGTCGGGGAGCGAGAGCAGGCGACGGATCGAGCGGAACAGCTGGTGTGCGTCGCCGCCCGGAAAGTCCGCCCGCGCGGTGCCGAAGTCGGGCATGAAGATCGTGTCGCCAACGAATGCCGCATCGCCGACGATGAACGCCATGTCCGCAGGCGTGTGGCCGGGAACGTGAAGGGCTATCCCCTCCAGCTCGCCGATCCTGAAGGTTTCGCCGTCGTCGAACAGGTGATCGAATTGCGATCCGTCACGCTCGAAGTCGGTGCCGGCGTTGAACAGCTTGCCGAACACTTCCTGCACGCGGATGATCTCGCGCCCGATGGCCAGTTTGCCGCCCAGCTTTTCCTGCAGGTAGGGCGCTGCTGAAATGTGATCGGCATGGGCGTGGGTCTCGATCAACCATATCACTTTCAATTTGTTGTAAGTGACATATTCGATGATGCGATCCGCAGATCCGTTCGAGGTGCGACCCGAAGCGGCTTCGAAATCCAGCACCGAATCGATAACCGCCGCTTCGCCCGTTTTCGGGTCATGCACGACGTAAGACACAGTGTTGGTGGCTTCATCGAAGAAGCCGGCAATGGTGGGGCGCAGGCCCTTTTCGGCCAAGGCCTGCTCGATCTGCGTGGCTGCGCGATTCAGATTCTGGTCGTCTGACACAATCGCAACTCCATTTAATTACATAAAACGTTTATATGTCTTGTCGGGCTGCTGTCAAGTGCTATAGCGAGCCGATGGCAGACACGAACACCGTTCCGGCTGGATCGCGCTCGGCGCCCTGCGCCGGGCTTCGCATCGGCGATAGTGCACCGGATTTCTCGGCCCGCAGCACCGTTGGCGACGTCCGGCTGTCCGATTTTCGCGGGCGCTGGCTCATCCTTTTCTCGCACCCGGCCGATTTCACGCCCGTCTGTACGAGCGAATTCGTCGCTCTGACCCATGCAGCGGCCGATTTCGAAAGTCGCGACTGCGCCCTGATGGCGCTGTCGGTCGACAGCCTGTTTTCCCACTTCGCGTGGTTGCGGATGATCCGCGACCGCTTCGATGCCGAGGTCCGCTTCCCCATCGTCGAGGATCCCACGCTGGTGATCGGCCGGGCGTATGGCATGGTCGGAGCGGACGACACCGACAGCGCGACCGTCCGCACGACATTCTTCATCGACCCGAACGGCGTGATTCGGGCGATGACCTGCTATCCCGCCAATGTGGGACGCTCGACGCCGGAAATGCTGCGTACGCTCGATGCGTTGCAGGCGGTCGACGAAGGCCCGGTCCTCGCTCCCGCAAACTGGCAACCGGGCAAGGCGATGCTCCGACAGCCGGAAGCGACTCTCGACAGCGTTTTTGGTGCGAAGGGGCTGACGGACTGGTTCATGCAGGACGCAGCCACGAAGGCGAAGAAATGACCGACGAGGAACTGGTCGAAGCGCTCAAGGCTCTTGGCCATCCGGTTCGCCTGCGAATCATGCAGGCCCTGAGCGGGGTGGAGCGCAACGTTGGCGAAATCGAAGCGGCAGCCGGGATCGGTCAACCGACGCTCTCGCAGCAACTTGCCGTCCTGCGCAAAGCGGGGCTGGTGATGACCCGCAAGCAGGCAAAGCTGGTTTATTACAGGATCGACGAAAGCAAGTTGGCGCCGATTACTGCGGCAACGCGCAAACTCGGCAGGGCGAGCGAGGCGGCAGACGGCGCGTCAATCGACCCGCACGCCTCCGCCTCGCGGCGTCCATCGCCGGGCGCGGCCAACTTCGCCAAGATGGGCTGACGGCCAGCCGCGGTCCCGGCGCTGTTCCTGCGGTGGCGATACTAGTCTTCGTCTATATCCTCAGCCGGCGGCTTGGTGTTGGGTTCGGCAGCACCTGCTTCTCCCAACCCGGCCTTGGCGAGACCTTCGAAGGACCCGCCGTCCAGGCCAAGCTCCTTCATCAGCCCATCGATGACGGGTGCCTGCGCGCGGTAGGCGAGCGCTGCACTCAGCGCGTCGCTGGCAAGGTTTCCACTGCCGCTCGCACCGCCTGCCGACACCAGTTGTTTCGGATCGCCGCCGTTTGTGACCGCAGGGGAGTGCCATTTCGGTCGAAAACCCAGAAGTCCGCGATGGCCGCCTGTATTAAGGAGCGCCCGGCATCGCCCTCAATTCCTTCCACCAAGCCATGTCACGACCTTCGAACTTAACACTGATTTAACCATCCGGACGGTATTTCCTGCGGGAATTTTCAGGTGGATAGCCATGCCTACAGTGCTCGTTGCGGATGACGAGAAGCTCCTGAGGGACTTGCTCGAATTCCGGCTCACGCAACGCAATTTCAACGCCGTCCTCGCCAGCGATGGTAGGGAGGCATTGCAGCGGCTGGATGACAGCGAACCTGACGCCGTCGTGCTCGACATGATGATGCCGGTGCACGACGGGCTGGAGGTTCTGCGCCGTATGCGCGCGTCGGAGAAACACGCCAGCACCCCAGTCATCATGCTGACGGCCCGTCGCGGCGAGAAGGATATCGTCGGCGCACTCGAACTGGGTGCGAATGATTACCTGGTCAAACCGTTCATGCCCGAGGAGCTGCTGGCGCGCCTCACTCGCCTGCTGAAAGCGGCATAGCCATGTTCAAGGCGATTGCCTGCGGCGTGGCGCTTGCCGTGCTGGCCCCGTCCGGGCTGATGGCGCAGGAAGCCACGTCCTACGACCGCGGCGTCGAAGCCCGTTTGGCGGGCGATCCGGCCAAGGCCGTTCCTTTGCTGGAGCAATGGCTGGCCGGGCATCCGGAAGACGTCGATGCGCGCGTGCAGCTGGGTTACGCCTACATCGCGCTCGACCGGCCACGCGATGCAGAGACGCAGTTTCGTACCGTCCTCGCCAGCGCGCCCAACTACACGGATGCATCCGATGGGCTGGCGCAGATCGAGCGCCGCCGTTCACCTGGATTCAAAAGGCCGGGCTTCATCCTTTTCGAAGGCGCGATTGCCGCGCTGGACGATAGCCAAGAGGACTGGAACGAGGCCGGGGTGCTACTTTCCCTGCCGGTAGCGACGCGCGACACCTTCGACCTTCGCGGCACGTGGTACGAACGCTTCGGCCTGGAAGATACCGAGGTCGCGGCGCTCTACACCCACCGCGCCAGCGACGACACCTGGCTTCGTATCGGTGCGAGCGGCGCGCCCGCGGCAGATTTCCGGCCCGAGATCGGCCTTTCCGCCGGGGTCGACTACCGCCTTGCTGGCGGTCCGGCGGCTACCGTGGCTGGCGTCGACGCCGCGTGGCGTAAGTTCCCGGCACAGGACGTGTTCAACGTCTCGCCGGCAATCACCCGGTATCTTGGCGGTGCAGGCAGTTTTTCGCTGACCGCGCGCGCCAACGCCTTGGTCGCGCAAGGTTACAAGTTGCGTTTGGGCGGCTCGCTTCGCGGCGATTATGCGCCGGGCGGCGGAAAGCGCGCCTTCGTTGGCGTCGCGGCGGGCCCGGATACCGACCTTGGCGTGGTAACGGACACATATTCGCTTTTCGCTGGCGGTGATGTGCCCCTCGACGAAAGCGTCTCGCTTACCGGGAGCATCGCCCGCGAATGGCGCGACGGCCCCGCGGATCGCAACGAGTTTCGCATCGGGCTGAAGTTCGGATTGTGAGCTCGCTCACCTTCCTCTGGGAATTTTCGCTTGGGCTATGCGTTCTCGCAGCCGTTGCGCTGGGCATACTGGTCCTCGCGCGGGTCGTGACGGTGAGATCCGGCGCTCGGCAAGAGGCTATTCGCGCGCAGCTTCTTCCTGCCCTTCTCGCGGGGGAAGGCGATGTGCGCAAACTTGGCGGCATCGAGTTGGAGATCGCTGCGGACCTCACCTGCGAACTGGCCGAACTGACGCGCGGGTCGGATCGCGAAGATCTGTTGCAGCGGGCCGCCGACATGGGCGTGCCCCGCCTGTTGCAGCAGAGGATCAGGTCGCGCTCGGCGCAGACGCGCCTGACGGCCGTGGAAGCGCTGGCGCTGTTCGAAGATCATGTCGGGGACACCGCCTACGCTCTCGACGACGTCAATCCGGACGTTCGGCTGGCGGCTGCGCTTGCGCTCGCGCATCGCAGCGACGGACCGTCCACCCGCCTGCTGGTCGACAAGCTGAAGATGGGGTCGGAGGAACATTCGCTCCTGCTGGTGTCGCTGATGAGCGATCTTGCCGAACGCAATCCGGGCGAAGTCGCTGCCTTGCTGTTCGAGCGGGACGTTCCGGTGGAAGCAAAGATCGCTGCTACCGATGCGCTTGCGGAAGGTGGTGGCGAATACGCCCCTCTGCTTGCCTATATGGCGAAGGAATCGGAGGGCGAGCCGGACCTGCAGCCGCGCATTTTCCGGGCGTTGGGGCGCAATGGCCACCCTGCGGGCATGGAAGCGATCTTCACCGGCCTCGGCAGCGACGAATGGGCCGTGCGCGCATCCGCGGCGGAGGCGGCGGGCAGACTGGGCGCGAGCGGCACCACTGCACGCCTCGGCGAACTGCTGGCGGACGAGAACTGGTGGGTGCGTTATCGCGCCGGTGAGGCGCTGCTGCGTCTCGGCCCGCGCGGCATCAATGCCCTTCGCAAGGCTAGCACCGACGAAAACGAATTCGTGCGCGGCACCGCTTCGGCCATGCTGGCGGAAGGGCGCGTGGCATGACCGAATTTTCCCTGACCGACCCGGCTGGCTGGATGTTCCTGAGCGCCCAGATCCTTGCCTTCGTTGTCATCCTGACGGGCGTTCTCCAGACGCTGTTCTATTTCGCGCAGCTCGTTTTCGCCGGAGCTGCCCTCGCATCGCGCCCGCCGGTCCCGCGCAGCGCTACCCTGTGGCGTCGGTATTCGGAACAGGCGCCATCGATTTCCGTGCTCGCGCCGGCATTCAACGAAGAGCTGAATATCGTCGAGAGCACGCGCAGCCTGATGGCGCTGCAATATCCCGATTTCGAAGTCGTCGTCATCAATGACGGCTCGAAGGACGCAACGCTGCAAAGGCTGATCGAAGAATTCAGCCTCGTCCGGGTCGAACGGTTCGTCGACACCATCGTGCGCCACGCGCCCGTGCGCGGGTTCTACGCCTCACCGCATTATCCGCGACTGCTCGTGGTGGACAAGGAAAACGGCGGGAAGTCCGATGCCCTGAACGCCGGGATCAACTGCTGCCGCACATCGCTGTTCTGCGCCATCGATGCAGATTCCATCCTCGAACCCGATGCGCTGCTGCGCGTGGTGCGTCCGTTCATCGACGATCCCCACCTCACGATCGCTGCGGGAGGGACCATCCGCATAGCGAACGGCTGCAAGGTCGATTCGGGGCGAATCAGCGAGATCAACCTGCCTCGCAATTTCCTCGCTCTGGTGCAGATCGTGGAATATCTGCGCGCTTTCCTGATGGCACGACTGGGCCTTGGCAAGATGCAGGCCTTGACCGTCATCTCCGGCGCCTTCGGCCTGTTCCGCAGGCGGACGGTCGTGGAGGTCGGCGGGTACAGCCACGGTACGGTCGGCGAGGATATGGAACTCGTCATCAAACTCCACCGGCTGATGCGCGACCGCGGGCAGGAGTACCGCATCGATTTCATCGCCGAACCGGTTTGCTGGACCGAGTGCCCCGACAGCCTCAAGATCCTGTCGCGACAACGTGCGCGGTGGCAGCGCGGGTCGCTGGAATGCTTCGCCAAGCACAGGGACATGCTGTTCAACCCGAAATACGGCCGGATCGGGTTCGTCGGCTTCGGACAGATATTGCTAGTGGACGTGCTCGGACCGCTCGTCGAAATGACGGGCTATTTCCTCATTCCACTGCTGTGGGCGCTCGGATTGCTGGCCTTGCCGTGGCTGCTCGCGTTTCTGGCGGTGACCTTCACCTTCGGCATCTTCCTGTCGGTAGCGACTCTGGTGCTGGAGGAAATCCAGCTGCGCCGCTTCCCCAAGATTCGCGAGTTGTTGCTGCTGGCCTCGGTCGCGGTGCTGGAGAATTTCGGTTACCGGCAGATGTCCAATCTGTGGCGTATTCAGGGTTGGTGGCAGTTCCTGCGCAAGCAGGAAGGCTGGGGCACGATGACCCGGAAGGGCTTTGCAACCAGCAGCTAATCCGCCGGGTCGAGTTCGGCGAGCCGGTCGTCCAGTTCGCGGGCCGCCACACTCAAGTCCTCGCCGTTCTCCGCCGCAATTTCGAGCGCCAATGCCGCTTCGCCGATTTCGGGATAGCCGAACATGGCCGCAATTCCGGCCAGTTTGTGCGCGCGGTCCCTGACCGCCTTCCCGTCTCCGGCGGCAAGGGCCTGTGAAAGTCCGGCGCGCTCTGCGCCAGCCCTGGCAGCGAAGCGCCGGGCAAGCTCGGCCATCCTGGCATCGAGCGTGTTCACGGCAGCAACGCCCTGACCTGCGCCGCAAGCGTCATCGGATCGAAGGGCTTGGCGATCACTCCGCAGGAATCGAGCGTTGCGAAGTTCTGCAATTCGCTGCGCTGTGCGCGTGCCGTGACGAAGATGATCGGCACATCGGTCAATGCCGACTGCTCGCGGATCTGCTTGAGGAGGCTCGGCCCGTCCATGCCCGGCATCATGACATCGAGAAGCGCCGCATCCGGGCGCCATGTTCCCATGATTGTGAGTGCCTCGCCGCCCGACCCGGCCGTACGCACCTCGAAGTCCGGGTCGAGATCCAGCGCGAGTTCCGCGATCTCGCGGATATCGGGTTCGTCATCGACATAGAGGACCCTGATCATGCGGCCATCCGGTGCTTGTCGAGCAATCGCATGGTCTCATCGACGAGATCGGTGACCGAAGACCGGCTCTTCACCAGCACGCGATCCACTTCGCGCGCCTCGTGCGCTTCGTCCATCGCTGTGAACACGAGGATGGGCAGCGACTGGCCGAGCGCTCGGAGATCGGGAATGATGTGCAACCCGTTTTCATAAGCAAGGCCGACATCGAGGATCGCACCGTCCAGCGTGCCGGCGGCGAGATGCGCCCTTGCTTCGGCAAGCGTGTGGGCTGGCAGCAGAGTGGCCTTGCCTTCGAAAGCGCTGGCGACGACGTCCAGGGTATCGTGGTCGTCGTCGAGATGCAGGAAGCGGGGCAGGTCAGGGCAGGCGCCGGTGTCACTCGATTGCGAACCGTCCCTCAGCATCGGCATTTCCAGATGGAAGACCGTGCCGCCGCCCTCGCGGTCGTCATAGTTGACGTCTCCACCGTGCCGGCGCGCGATTTCGCGGGCTATGGCGAGGCCGAGGCCGGTGCCGCCCTTGGCGCGGCTGTCGGAGGCGTCCGCCATCGCGAACTTGCCGAAGATCCGGCCGCGGAAATCTTCCGGGATACCCGCACCGCGGTCCCGCACCTCGAGCCGGACATTGTCGCCTTCGTGTGCCGAGAACACCTCGACCACGCTGCCCTGCGGGGAATGCTTGATGGCGTTCGACAGCAGGTTGGTGAGCAATTGCTCGAGCTTGTCGGGATCGCCGATGACGCATTGCGGCCAGGGCGGCAGGACCGTTTGAATTTCCACCCCATGCTGGTCGGCATAGCCATGCATGGATTCCACAGTGCGCTGTACCAACGGGGCGACCTGGATGCGGCGGAAGTCGAATTCCATCTTGCCGGATTCGATCTTTTCGATGTCGAGGATGTCGTTGATGAGACGCACCAGCCGCCCGCAATTGGCATGGGCGATTTCGACGAGGCGCCGGGCCTTGTCGTTCAGCGGACCCACCGCGCCCGCTCCTAGCAAGCCCAGCGATCCGCCGATCGATGTCAGCGGCGTGCGCAATTCATGGCTGACGGTCGATACGAATTCGTTCTTCATCTGCTCGGCTCGCTTGCGTTCCGAAATGTCGCGGATCGCGGCCACGTACAGCCGGCCGTCTTCCCCCGTTACGTGGCTGATCGCCACTTCGGTTTCGAAGGTGCTGCCATCGGCGCGCTTCCCGGTGAATTCCTGCCGTCGACCCGCTCCGTCCTCACCGGCGGAGCCGACCGAGGCGAGCCACGAACGGCGCTCCTCCAGAGAGTAATGATGGTCGATCAGGAACATGCTGTGCCGACCGATCAAATCCTTCTGCGAATATCCGAACATACGGCTGATGCTGGGGTTCATCCGCAGGATATTGCCCTCGCCATCCAGCTGCAGCATTCCGTCGACGGCCCCGTCGAACATGGCCTTCTGCCGCTCGCTCAGGCGCTTCGCCCGGTCGAGGGCTTCGCCCCTCTGACGGATCGTGCGGCTTACCACCAGCGTCACGGCGAGCAGGAGCAGGGCTAGCCCGACCAGCGTGAAGGTTATGGTGCGTTCGAGCACATCGCGCGAAGCGGCGCTGGCTGCGGTCAGGCGCGCAAGTCTGGCATCCTCTTCCGCGTCGAGCACGGTGATCTCCGCGCGAATGGCATCCATCAGTTCCTTGCCGCGCCCGTTGGCGATGCGCCTCCGGGCCTCTTCGACATTGCCTGCGCGGGTCGACGCGACGTTGGCGAATGCATTGGCAAGCTTCTCGTCGCTCAGCCGACGCAGCGCCGGTAGCCGGTCCCGCACGGCGGGGTCGGCACTGGTCTGCAACGCATTGAACAACGTCTCCCGTCGATCCAGTGCGGAATTGTAGGGTTCGAGAAAGCGCTCGTCCTGACTGATCACGAAGCCGCGAACGCCGGTCTCCGCGTCGGTGAGCATGGCCTGAAGCTCGGCAAGCTGGTCCCGCGTCGCCACCGTCTGCTCGGCCGTCTCGCGCAGCTGCCGGACGTCGCGAAATTCGGCGTTCATGCCGGCATAGACGCCGATCAGCATTATCGGCACAAGCGCCAGCGTAAAGAGCGTCAGCAATCGACGCAGCCAGCCTCGTCTCGGCCAGAATCTCATACCAACACAACCCCGCAGTTTCGCGGCACTCGCTATGGTCAAGAAGGGGTAAAGAATTGGTGTGAGACATGGCCGGCCTCGATCGTTGCCGGCAGGGGTCTTGGGCCCGTTGAAATCTCCTGAATATCGAGCGGCAGATTGCATCGGCGTTCGTTCAAATCAGGGGCCATGCCTTGACGATGCTGAACAGGCTGGTGGCGATCAGCACGATCGCCACGGCCAGCAGCAGCGGGCGCGGTTTGATGCGCTTCACCAGCACAGCGCCCAGCGGAGCGGCCGCTACGCCGCCTATGATCAAGCCCAGTGTCGCCACGGTGAAGGCTGCAAGGCCGAGTGTGGCGATGAAGGTAATCGAAATTGCCAGCGTCAGCAGGAATTCGGCCGTGTTGACGGTGCCGATGGTGGTCCGCGGGTCGCCGCCCTGAACGAGCAGGTTCGACGTCACGACCGGACCCCAGCCGCCACCGCCCGCGGCATCGAGGAAGCCGCCGGCGGTTGCCAGCGGGCGGGTGTAGTGCGGGTCTTCGAACTTGGGCTCGCTGAGACGCAGCGCGCGGAAGAACAGGTAGATGCCGACCCCGGTGAGGTAGATCATCACGAAGGGCTTGGCCGCCGAAGCGTCGATGCTCGACAGGAGGTAAGCGCCCGCTACCCCGCCAAGGATGCCGAACGGCGCGAGCCGCCGAAAAAGCGCCCAGTCGATGTTTCGCTGCCAGATGTGGCTGACCCCGGAAGTGCCCGTGGTGAACAGTTCGACGATATGCACGCTGGCCGATGCTGCAGCGGGCGGCACGCCCAGGACGCTGACCAGGAGCGTCTGCGAAATGACGCCGAATGCCATCCCCAGGGCGCCGTCGACCATCTGCGCAGCAAAGCCGACGAATATGAAGGGCAGGATATCGAGAAGCGTGATCTGGCTGAAATCGAACATGAGGTCGTCCTCCCTGTCTGGTTGGGAAAGTTCAGAAGCGGTGCTGAATGGTGAGCCCGTAAGTGCGCGGATCGCCCGGCTGACCGACGATCAGGCCGGTATTGCCCGAAGGCACTGCGAGTTGTTCGAAGTAGTCTTCGTCGAAGGCGTTGCGGAGCCAGGCGAAGATTCCGAAGCCGTTGTCAGCGCGCAGGCCGAGGCGAAAGTTGGAGAGCGAATACCCGTCCACCCAGGTGTAGGCCGACGGCGTCGGGTTGGAGGAGAAATTGGACCGGTAATTGCCGTCGTAACCGAGGTACACCTGCCCCGGCAGGCCGAATATCCCGACCGGCAGATTCCCCTCGAACCCGAACGACAGCGCCCAGCGCGACACGCCGGGAAGGCGCTGTCCCGAGATGTCGCAATTGGGCGGGCTGATGCCACCGGGCGTCCCCGGCGGGCTCGGCGCCTGACCGTCGACCGCGGTGGTGCCACCGGAAAGTTCGGGCGGGCACGGAGCGTCGGGAAAGCTGCGATAGGTCGCATCGGTGAAGGCCCCGCTGAAATAGGCTCGCCACCGCTCGCTCGGTTCGATGGTGAAGTCCCACTCGACGCCCTGGGTGCGGACCTTCTCCGCATTGGCGAGGTAGCCGCGCAGCACGCCGGTCTGGCCGTTGACGACGAGCGCCTGGTAATCGGCAATCTCGGTGCGGTAGGCCGCGATATTGAAGGTCGCGTCGCCGCCCAGCAATTCGGTTTTGAGCCCGCCTTCGAAATGGTTCACCGATTCCGGATCGACGGTCGCGACTGCGATCACCGGATTGCCTGCCGCATCGTTGGAAACGCCGTTGAGGTTGACGCCCCCCGGCTTGAAGGTGCGCGCATAGGTCGCATAGGCGCGGATCGCCGGACCGATTTCGTAACTGGCAGTGAGATCGTAACTGAAATTCCAGTCGTCGAACGCAGGCTCGAAGAACTGCGGCGCGAGCACGCCGCGCTGGGCGACGATGCGCGGATCAGTGCTGGCGAAGGTGACAAGCTGGCCGTCGCCATTGACCACCACAGAGCTGTAGAGGCCGTCTTTCCTGTCGTAGTTCAAACGTACACCGGGCTGGATGCTGAAGCCGTCGGTGACGTGCCAGGTCAGCTGGCCGAACAGGGCGGCGCTGGTGTTTTCGAGGCGAATGTCATTGGTCGCAGTCAGCCCGTCGAGCACGCTCGGATCGCTCGCCAATGCGCTGGACGGGTTCAGCAGCCAGCGACTTGCGGCTGGCCCCTGCCGCTGTGTCCCCTGGGTCCGCACGGCTTGGTGAAAGCCGAAGGCACCGAGCAGGAAGTCGAACCGCTCGCCCGTGTAGTTGAACCGCAATTCCTGCGTGAACTGATCCTGCTGCGACGGGTTCTGCGACAGCGTGGTGATCGGCAGGCCGGTGAAATCGCGGTCGTTGGCTGGCTCCCAGTTCCAGAACCGCCATGCGGTGATCGAGGTCAGCTCCAAGTCGCCGAGGTCAAGCCGGGCCCGAAGCGAAGCGCCCCCCATGCGGTTACGTGCATTGAGGTCGGCGTCGACATCGGTGAGGCGATCGAAGGGGTCGGTGCTTGGGACGGCGTAGTTCTGCGCCGCCGCCAGCGCTGCATACTGCCGTTCGAGCGCGCGCTGCGTCGCGCCCGTTCCGACGTAGATCTGCGTGCAACATTCCGGGTTCTGAGTGCTGAAGTCGCCCGCGAGCGTGAGATCGAGCGTGTCGCTCGGCTCCCATAACAACTGCCCGCGCAGGCCAAGGTTTTCCTGTTCGTTGACCCGGTTGCCGGTTGCGACATTGAAGATCGTGCCGCGACGGCTGGTGCCCGAAAAGGCGAGGCGCGCCGCCAGCGTGTCGGCCAGCGGACCCGAAACAGAACCCTTGGCCTGAAGGAAGCCGAGATTGCCGATCGACACTTCCGCCCGGCCTTCCAAATCGAAGGTCGGCTGGCGGGTGGTGATGTTGATGGCGCCTGCGGTGGTGTTCTTGCCGTAGAGCGTGCCCTGTGGTCCGCGCAGCACCTCGATCTGAGCCACGTCGAGGAAGTCGAAGGTGGCGGACGCGATGCGCGAGAAATAAACGTCGTCGACGTAGATGCCCACACCCTGATCGAAACCGTCGTTGGTGAGGCCGAAGGGTACGCCGATCCCGCGGATGTTGACTGCCGAGTTGCGCGGGTTGGAAGAGTAGAAGTTGAGCGTCGGCGTCAGCTGCTGCAACCGACCGACGTTGAAGGCTCCCGTGTTGTCGATCTGCTCTCCGCCGATGACGGTGATGGAAAGCGGCACGTCCTGCGCGCTTTCTTCCCGTCGCCGCGCGGTGACGATGATCGCATTGTCTGCCGGTTCCTGCTGCGTGGCATTCGGATCGGCGGAAATGTCGGATTGCCCGCTGGCAGGGACGGCCTGATCCTGCGCCACCAGCGGAGAGGCAAACAGGGCGGTAGAGGCGGCGAGGAAATGCCGCGCGAATCGTGGATGCATGGTCTCGCTCTTTCAAGCGGGCACGCATCCGGCGGTCCGGTCTGCTGTCCCTGAATTGCTAAATGAAGGGTGGTGTCGTCGGGCCTCAGTCGCCGAAGCGGCGGCGTTCGGTCACGTCGATCTGCATGACCTTTCCATCATGGACGGTAAGCTGGATCGCCCCGAAGCGCACCCGCGACAGGGCATCCGCCACTGCGCTGAGCGGTTCGGTCCAACGGTCGAGCGGGCGCTCGACCTTGGTAAGGGAACTCGGTTCCTTGAAGCTTTGCATCGAACGCTCTCCGGCAAGTGCGACTGTGTATCGCGGGTCCCGGATTAATCTCAACCAATTTAGTTGACAATAGATTTTGCGACCAGCCGTGCAGCTTTGCGACGAACCGGGTTCAGCCGCTTTCCGCGTCTTCGGAATATACCGGCACCGGATCGATAGGGTCCGACAGGCGGATCGCGTCGAGCAACTCGGCGGTCCGATCGCGCACTTCCAGCATCAGCGCGCGGGTTCGGCATTCGCCTTCCTCAACGCAGTTCTTGCACTTTTCGTGGGCGAAGCGGCTCGCGCACGGGACCAGTGCGAGTGAACCGCGCATCGTCCGGATGAGATCTCCGTAGGAGATATCGATCGGCGAAATGGCAAGCTGATAGCCCCCGTCGCGGCCACGCTGCGAATTCACCAGTCCGAACCGCGTGAGTTCGGAGAGGATTGTGGTAAGAAATTTCGCCGGGATGTTCTGCCGCTGCGCGATCTCGGCAAGCTGTACCGGACCCTTCCCGTAATGGTCGGCAAGGTCCTGCATGGCACGCACGGCGTAACGGGTTTTCTGCGACAGCATGGTCTCAGGATGTGCGTATTTCCGACGTCTGGCAATCGGGAGATACCGCCCGATCTCGCACAGCGCGCCAATTCGGTTGCTGCCGTCGAAAAACGTGCGGATCACCCGCGCCGAACCCGCAGAGCTTCCAGCGTACCGGCGGAAGGGATCGGGAAGCCCCGAAAGGCCGGTGGCGGAGACGGAGTCCGACCTATATCTGAAATAACGATTTGATATCAGATCGATATGGATATTTCACAGTTCAGCAGACCCACACTCAGACCCACACTTTTGAGTGGATGCAAGCGGACATCCTGAGATCGTGGGGGCTGGCTATTAGCTGCGTCACATGTCGCTTGATGTTAGTTACCAACCATAGCGCGAAGGGTAAAATCCCTTATCATCGTCTGGTCCAAACACATGTTCAGCCTCGAACAAGACCTCGAAACCTTCGACACTTGAAGCGCGCTCGGCTCGCTCGACAATTGCATTGAGCCAGTCAAGAAACTCGGCGGAACGCGGCGAGGACGTGGCTTTGAGTTCCTCAGTTAGTTGGCTGGCTAGACGGCGCAGCCGATCGCGTTTCTCAACCCGCTCGAATACGAGTTCAAGCACCTTGAGGCGCCGGTCTTTGATATAGGCTAGCCGTCGAGCCTCGTTGCGCCGACGTGCCTCTTCTTCCGCACGGATTCGGTCTTCTTCGGCCCTTCTGTCATCCTCGCGCTTGGCAGCGGCCAGAACGGCAAGACCAACGGCGATATCGTTCGCCATGTTTTCCACGCGCTGGATCTTGGCATCCTTGAAGGAGCGGCGAAGAGCTGACGAATATCGCAGATAGAGATCGAACTCGAACGATACTTTGCCGGTCGGTGCATAATCCCATTCTGGCCAATGGCTTAATAAGGAAAAGCTCGGGGCGTAATCCCAATCGTTCCGTGCCCAGCGCCGCTCCCGCCGTTTTCGTTCCTTCTCTTCCTTCGCCAATTCCTCGGGCGTGGGCTCGTGCTGCGATCGCTTAACTGCTTCCTTTAAATTGAAGGGGACAATCACGCTTCCGTCCGTGAATGCGGAGCGTTCAGCCTTGCCGCTGAGTTCAAAGCCTTGAACCCGTGCGGCCATGACTATTCGGTTGAGCGATAGCTCGATCCGATCGATTGAAGCCGGCGCGATCTCCACGTCGATCAAGCCGGACTTAGCGAGCCTCACCAATCCCCGTTCGTCGGGCTTTGCCTTGCGCAACTTGGCCATCGATCGCGTTACGATGGAATGTTCCTGATCGACCTTTTTGGGATCGAATGCCGAGGCCCGAACGCGGGCCTCTTCGCGGATTTGTGCGACGGAATCGGGTTCGTTGCGTAGCTCTCCGCCAGCGATGTTGATCGTGTCGGAAATGCCCGGCTTCAGCTTGGGTAGCGGTGTTCGTTTGACCTTCTGGCCCGCTGCATGTTTTGCCCACCATCCCAGCGGAGGGTTGGGCACATCGTGCTTGCGGCAAATCTTGTGCAAGGCGACGTCAGAAAGACCGAATTCCTTTGCCAAGTGCGTCATCGGCTTGGACCAGACTAGCTCATAGAACTCGGAGCGGGTGAACTGACGTGCCATGAGCTAACTTCGCCTGATTGCGTCCAAACGTTTGTTAGGCGTCATCTTGGGCAACGAACTCCGCCCGTGCGGGATCGTAAACGTGCTGCGTGACAGTACCGTCACTGATCCGCAACACCAATTCGTTGATGATCGAAAGCGGGACAAGGAACCACTCGCGCGGCTGGACAGTCTTGCCAAATCGATCGCCTGCAGAAAGATCAAGGCGGGCAGGCCCGAGCGCACGATGGATCAGCCGTTCGAGCTTGGTTCGATTGATGTTGAAGAGCTTGTACTCAGCCACGACTTCGACATCCGCGAGCAGGAAAGTCGGATCGTTACGCGCGTTGGCAATCCGGCTGAGGACCGGCTGCCCTGTAACGCCGATCTTATGGATCAGCTCGCGATGCTCGTCGACGTAGGGATGCGACGATTTGCTGCGGAGTACATAGATCGTGCCGCTCTCAAGATCGTCGGGCTCAGCGGTGTCTCCAAAAAGCGGTCCTGCGCTTTGCTCGCTCACGCGCCTGGCGGACTCGTCCCGATAGAGCGACTTCTGGAATGAGCGTGAAAGGACCGTCGCCTCGGTTGCGTTGTCATAAATGACTCGGACACGGCGATCAGCCCGCTCATACTGAGTCGTAAAGGCGTCGGTCGAAGCGGCGATGTATGCGAGTTGCCCGCCGACGATGAAGAAATTCCCCGGCTGGATTTCGGCCAGCGTGACCTCAGAATTGCCGAGCGCCTTGGCCTGTCTGCTACCGGCCTTCAGATCGACCTGCACTGCCTCGAACAGCGGCTTGAACTCTTCGAAATCCTCGCACCTCTCACGGTTGGCGATTTCTTCAGCCGCTCTCTTCTCGGCCCGAGAACTCACATGCCGCAGCTTTGTAATATCATCTTCCGACCCCGGTTGGATGCCAAGTTCTGCCAGAAGTGCAGTGTCGTCTAGTTCGTCCCATGGTTTCCCTAACGGCTCGACTGCATCCAGAATTCCGTCCGGGTCCATGCTCGCCAACAGTTCTTGCGCTTCGGGAAGAGCGCGAAGCTTCTCAAGGCGGACGGCATAGAGTCGCTCAAAAATGTCATGATCCTCCCCATGCCTGGGGAGGCGTCCATGCTCTTTGACGAAACGCTGTATGTCCTCGAATCCTGCTATGATGCGTTCCTGTAGCGGGGTCAGCTTTCGAACCGGCTCGGGTGCTGTTTCGACACCAAGCTCGGCCAGCAGTTCGAGGTCACTCAATTCAGCCATTGCTGGCCTCTTTGGTGGCGTGGCGTTGGAGGAAAGCGATGCCCTCAGCCATCTTGCGTTCCCACGCATCTTGAGAAGTCAGCGACGGCAGCCGTCCGCGCTCCCGCTTGAATTCCAATGCACGCTCAGCAAGTGCGCGCGCATCTTCGTAGGTCAGCTTGTCCTTCTTTGCGTTGATGACCGCCTGAACCTGCAACAGGGTCTTTGCATCCATGGACTTGGCCAAGACCGCAATCGTTGCCTCGAACGGATTGACCCGGTCGATGAGATCGATGTCGAGCTCCGTCACGCTGAGCGCGAACCTGCGCACACCTTCGATGAAGGCGGTATTTGCCTTGATTTCGCCATCACCATCGCTTGTCAGCACAGCCTTGGCTTGCTGGGTCAAAGTCATCGCAGCAACCGCCTGTTGGCGGACCGCTTCCTGATCGTGTTCGCTCAATTCGGGGTACTTTTCCCGAATGATCTTGCCCATCTTGAGCTGGGTTAGCTCTTCTGGAACAACGTCGGGATCGAATACGCCGCGTTCGACGACTGCCTTGTCCTGCACAAAGGTCGCAATGACCTCGTTGAGATCCTCACGGCAGATACGCGTCGCCTCGACGCTCTTTGGCAGTTTGAGACCCTTGATCTCGAAATGCATCTGGCCGTGATCGTTCACGCCAAAATTCGTCTCACCTTCCTTGTATCCACCCGGCCCGTAGTCGAAGTCCGGTTTCGGCCCTGCGTCCTTTGGCGTGAAGTCGAAGCGGGGCGCGAGCACTTGCTCCATGAGCAAGCTCGCCGCAATTGCCTTGAGGTAATCGTTGATCGCGTCGACTACGAGCGGGCTGTCCGCAGCCGGTTCGGCGATCAGATTGGTAAAGCGAGCGCGGGTCTTGCCCGGCGCATCACGGGTTGCACGGCCAATGATCTGGATGATTTCAGTCAGGCTGGAGCGATAGCCGACCGTCAGCGCGTGTTCGCACCAGATCCAGTCGAAGCCTTCCTTCGCCATACCCAGCGCAATGATGATATCGACAAAGTCGCGATCTGACCGCGCATCGGGCGATTTCAGGGCTGCGGCCACGCGATCGCGTTTAGCGGGATCGTCGTCGACCAGATCGGCCACCTTGATCACGGTTCCTGCAGCCGTCTTGATCAGGTGGAACCCTGTTTCCGGATCGATGCCCTGCCAATCACCGAGGTGGTTCATGATGTCCTCGGCCTCGCGATGCTTGTCTTTCAGGCTCTCGCGCGAATTGACCGATGGGATGTGGACGATAGTCTTCACCGTCGGATCGAGCAGCGCCGAAATCTTCTCGGTGTACGGCCCAGTGTAGAAGCTGTAGCCGATATCGAGCGTCTTCAGATACTCGTAGCCATTGAGCTGCTGGTAGTAGGTGTAGGTAACCGTCTCGAACTTGGCTTCGTCTTCCGGCGCAAGGACGGGAATGGCATCGCCACGGAAATAGCTGCCCGTCATTGCCACGACATGCGCCTTGTCGCGCCCGATCAACTGCGCGAGCTGCGCGCCAAGACGGTTGCCCGCATCTGCTGAGACGTGGTGGAATTCGTCGATAGCTACCAGGCGGTTGTCGAATGCTTCCGGGCCAAGCTCGTCGAATGCGAAGCGGAATGTCGCATGGGTGCAGACGAGCACCTTTTCGTCGCTCGCAAGGAATTCGCCGACTGCCTTGACCTTCGACTTCGCGACCTTGGGGTCATCGGCTCCCGGCGTGTTGCACAGGTTCCATTGCGGGGCGACGTTCCAGTCGGTGAAGAAACCGTGCTTGCTCAGCGGTTCGCTGCTGAAACTCGCGCCGATCGAGCGTTCGGGCACGCAGATGATGGCCTGCCGGACATTCTGGTTCGCCAGCTTGTCGAGTGCGATGAACATGAGCGCACGCGACTTGCCCGAGGCAGGCGGGGACTTGATCAGCAGATATTGCTCGCCGCGCTTCTCATAAGCTTGCGCCTGCATCGGGCGCATGCCCAGCTCGTCCGACTTGGCTGAAGAGCCGGTCTGGGCGGTCGTGAACGATACGGCGGGGATGATCTTATCCTTGGCGCTCATTTGAAAAGCTCACTGTGTGTTCCGGCGCGGGTGAAGAAAATACCGCCGCCGGGTGCCGGAATGTCTTCTACGCGGTAGATCAGCAGGAAATCGCCACCGACATGACATTCCCGGTGTCCCTGCCATTCGCCCTTGAGCGCGTGGTCTTTCCACTCAGGGCCGAGCGGCGCGTCATTGGCGATGAGCAGCAGCATGACCTGCTTGAGCTTTTTCATATCGTATCGGCCCGAACGCGACAGCCGCTCGAAGTCTTTCAGGAACGACTTTGCGTAGCCAATTGTCCGGGGCAGCGCGGTGCGCTTGCTCGCAGCCGCTTTTTTCAAGACTTCTGTTTTCCGGCCTTGCGCAGGGCCTTGCTCCCTTCCTCGAGCTCGGCGAACATTTCGTCAGCATTGTCGAAGCGGGGCGTGCCGCCATTCTTGAAGAACTCGTCCGCCTCTTCCATCGCCGCGCGGGTTTCCGCGTTGGGAACCTTGAGCTCAAGCGGAAAGGCCTGATCGGTGGCGATGCGATGGAACAGCAGGCGCACGGCATCGGCGGTCGACAAGCCCATCGCCGCCAGCGCCTCGGTCGCGCGGTCTTTCAGATCATTGTCCATCCGGACATGAATCATCGAGCTATGAGCGTTCATACCATCTCCTGTATCTCAAATGAGATATATGCCTTATCGCGCTCCAAAGTCAATGTTTTGCTTTTGCGCTCGCTCCGACGCAGCAGGTCGGAACCGGGTCAATCCTTGCCCGGATTGGCCATCGACCCGTTCGAAAGGTCTTCGCGGATCTGCTTGCGCGCCTCCTCGATGCGCTTCCAGAAATCATCGACAGCCTTTTGAACGATCTTGCCGGGGTATTGTCCTGGCTCATATTCACCTTCCGAAGTCTCTTGAGCCACGTCGAAGGAACCTTGGTTGGCGATATGCCTCGCAGAGGTGAGTGACTTGGACGTACTCTCGCTAATCGCAACGCCATGCTTGTCGAGGAACTTCGTTATCTGATCCTCAAGACTCCCGAACTTGTCTGCAATGATAACTTGAGCATCTGACCAATCGGGATCGGGAAAATGCGGGGTTCCCAAAATGCTATCGTGCAGCCGGAAAAATTCCTCGGCGGCCAGTAGCTCACGGTCGAACAATAGCTCCTGGCGTTTTAGCTTGAAGCGCAGCTTTTCAGCCTCGACTTCCAGTTCAGACTTCTGTTTTTGCAACCATTTCGGGAAAATGTAGCTGGATAGCAGGCTGCCAACAGCGCCTGCGATCAGCCCATAGACGCCGAGTAAACTTAGCTTACCGATTTCCGTTGCCAACCAATCCATCAAATCCCCCTATCCGACGCGTCATGCCGCTATGCTTTAAGCCGCCTTTGCGCTGGTCATTTTGGTGTAGAGTTCGAAGAGCTTTTCGAGGCGCTCGGTGTCGTTTTTGAAGCGGCGGCCGATGTAGATGCGTTCCAGGACTTCGTCGTTGCGATCGTGCGCGTGGCGGAGGTTTTCGGGCATCTTTTCCGGATCGTAGAGCTCGGCGATGGTCTTGGGGAAATGCGCCTCGCGGGCGAGGAGGATGTCCTCGGCGCAGCGGGTCAAGTCGGCTTTGTGTTGTGCAGTCAGCTTGGGTGTGGGGAAGGTGTTCCAGCCAAGCGTATTTGTGTACGAGTATCTCCGCTCGAGACGGCCACAAACGGTGCCGACCCAAACGATCTGCAGTCGCGACGCGAGGATCGAAAAGGCAACCAGGTCACCGTCGAAGATGCCATATGCCCGGTTCGTAATCGTGTGATGGGAGTCGAGCAAATCAACCGGCAGATAGTCGCGCTTCTCAGATGAAACAGCGGGCATCGCTACCAACGCCGCTTCTGCGATATTCATTTCGCGGAAACGGTGCGGGGTGGCGCCTAGTGCTTTTATGGAATCATCTTTGTTACCTTCACGCAACGTGCGAACCTTCGCAAGTCGCTCCGATAGCGGCTCGATTTCCATTGCCTTTTTCAGGTCTGCGTCCTCAATCCAAACGCAATATTTTGGCTTCCCATCAATAATTTCGCTCGATCCACTTATGCGTCTGATGAAGGGGCTCGCCGCCGGACTTTCTAACAGAATCGAATCTCTTTCCTGCATTGAAAGCAGCAAATGCCCACCCTCGTAGGGCATGTTCCCCCGGAGCATCTCGCCAAGTGAGGAGATCTGCGCTCCTTGCTTTTGTATTATCGTATCTATGTTGGGGACTAAGTACGGACCGATTTTTGACGCCGAGAGCGCCACTGTGTCCCCGTCTTCCTCATAAAATAGCGTTGCCTGGTTTGACGTAGACCGAGACAAACCGACTATTACCACGGTTACGCCAGCGTTGTTTGCAGCTAAATTCTGCCACTTAAAATCAGTATGTGCGAAGGCGATACGATTGCCGTCCTTGAGGACGATTGGCCAAAGTAGGATTGCGTGCTGCCCTTGGCAAATAGTGTTGATCGCCACGAACGCACCAGTAGCCTCAGCTACCCTGTTGTATTGGACGAGCTTCAGAAACCATCCTGAGACATAATTTAGCGACTTCCAAGAACGCGTGTGCGCTTCAAAAAGATGGCGCAGATCGTCCTTTTGTTCGTTGCTCTGATCATTGGTCCAAACGTAAGGAGGGTTGCCGCAGATGTAAGTCTCGCCTCCCTCGTTCTCGAAATCGATCTCTGCTTGATCTAATGGCGTGTTGAAAAGATCATCGCCCCGAAGTTTTACTGAAGAGCCGGTTGATCGACAGATGGTTAGCCAGTCCATCCGAAGTGCATTCCCGCAGGTGATCCAGTTTTTGCTATCGAGCGGCAGGAAGTCGGCGAGCGCCTCCTTTTGCCCACGATAGAGCACGTCACACTGGAACTCGGCGATGATCAGCGCGAGGCGCGCAATCTCCGCCGGGAAGTCGCGCAGTTCGATGCCGCGAAAATTGGTGAGCGGGATGTCGCTGTCGCGCTCACTCTCGCCGCGCCGCTTGTTTATCTCGGCCTCGATCTCGCGCATCTGCTTGTAGGCGATGACAAGGAAATTGCCCGATCCGCAGGCCGGATCGAACACCCTGATCTTCGCCATGCGGCCCCGCAGATTGAGCAGCTTGCGGGCATTGTCGCCTGCTTCCTCCAGCTGCTGGCGCAGGTCATCCAGGAACAGCGGGTTCAGCACCTTCAGGATGTTCGGCACGCTGGTGTAATGCATGCCCAGCGCACCGCGCTCCTCATCATCGGCGACCGCCTGGATCATGCTGCCGAAAATATCGGGGTTGATCTGTTTCCAGTTCAGCCCGCCGATATGCAGCAGGTAACTGCGCGCCATACGGCTGAAGCGTGGCACCTCCACACTGCCTGAAAACAGCGCGCCGTTGACATAGGGAAAGGCATCCGCGTGGGGCGGGATGTTCGCCGCCTTGCGATAGCGATCGTCCAGCTTCCCTTCGTGCCGCCTGGGCGTGTCCATCGCGCGGAAGATGTTGGAGATAATCTCGTGCGTGTTGGAGCTTTCCCGGTCGCTGAACCGCTCCACCGTGGAGGTGAACAGGCCCTCTCCGTTGAAGATGTCGGTATCCTCCGCAAAGAAGCAGAAGATCAGCCGCGCCATGAAATGGTTCATGTCGGGCCGGCGCTCAGCCGTGGCCCAGTCCGGGTTCTCTTTCAGCAGCTCGACATAGAGCTTGTTGAGCTTGCTGGTGGCGCGGATGTCAAAGCTGTTCTCGCGGATTTGCTTGACGGTTGTGATGCCCGCAAGCGGCAGGAACGCGCCGAAGTGGTTCGGGAAATCGCTGTAAGTGCAGGCGACGGATTCGCCGTTGACCAGATCCTCCGCCTGCAAGTCGACGCCATCCGTGGCGAGGATGAACTTGGCTTTTGCCGCGCCCGTCTTGGGGCTTTCGCGCAGAGCCTTCAGCGTCTCGTCGACCGTGCCCGGATCGCACGTGGCGATGTGGATGTTGTTGCGCTGGAGGACGCCGCTGGGAAGGTCAGAGGCATTCGTTGTCCCGGCCCGCAATTGCTTCAGCGTGTTCGCCTTGCGCCCGAAGGCTTCGAGAAACGCGAATGGAAACTCCGCCCGGTCAAATGGCTGGGCGGCCAGTTCTGAAATTGCTTCTTCGATCTCAACAGCATTCATGGTGCGATACTTGGCCGAGAGGCGGCTGATTCACAAGACAGGACAGGGATTTGCCCGAGGGAAACGGGCAGTGGATGCGGTGCCTCGTGTTCGGCTCCCAGAGTTCTTCCGACCCTCTAGAACCACCCCCTTTTCATGACCTGATCACGCCCCTGACCGAACCCGGACAGGCGCTGCAACCCGCGCCCATTCGGACCGTGTTGCCACGCTTCGCGCGGCTGCCCGCACCACTCCGATCGGCGGGGTTCCCCTCGCATACGCTCGGTGCAGTCCTGCCCGTGCCCGGCCTCATCGGGGCTCAGTCAAAGGGATGGCCCCTTGGACGGATCGAATGCCTCGAAAGGACACGAACAATGAAGAACACCGTCACACTGGTTGGCTTTGTCGGCAACACTCCCGAAGTCCGCGAAACTTCCGGCAGCGCCACGATCACCAGCCTGTCGCTCGCCACCACGCGCAGCTTCAAGGACAGCGAAGGCAACCGCCAGACCGAGACCGAATGGCACCGGGTCACCTGTTTCAACGGCATCGGGAAATGCGTCGCCGAGCATGTCGCGAAGGGTGCCATGATCATGGTAACAGGCCGCATCCACTATAGCCGCTGGACCGACGCCGAGGGGCAGACCCGCTACGGCTGCGAGATCATCGCGGAACAGGTCGATTTCCTTGCGAGGGCGAAGGAAGGTGGGGCGGTAAAGGCCGCCTGATCGCTACCGTAATCTGACGCTATCAAAAAGGCCTCGCTGGCACGATCCAGCGGGGCCTTTTGCCGTGCTTGGGATTGGTCTAACTTCCGTTCGCTACTTTACCGCGCGGGCGCGGAAATCCTTCTGGAAGTGGTTGGAAAACCGCTTCAGAACGAACTGGCGAAATGACTGGTCACGTGGGGGAATATGGGAAATGGGAGGGCACACCGTACCCGGAGATCCGGTAATTGGGATGCGAGGATTTCTGCGGGTTTTGCTGAGATTTCGGGAGTTGTCGCCAAGTAATGTCATCTGATGTCACTCTGCGATCCGCAACTCGCATGTGAGTTGCTCGCCACTAAAGCATTAATTTAAAATTGAAAATTATCGTTTTCCTACAGGGCGATCGCTGCCGTAGACTGATGTCAGTCCAGAGGGGGCAATGGGCCGAGGAGGGGCGGCCAAACGTCAGGTGACGCCGTGCGGTTTGCCCTTCAATGCTATGTCGACGAAGACCTTCATGCCCTTGTTAAAGCCGCTGCTGATGCAGCGCATATGAGCGTCAGCCAGTGGCTGAAACTCACAGTCATCGAGGCTCTGGAGCAGCCCCAGGACGAGGCGTTCCGCGATCAGGTTCTGGCCGATCTGCTGTTCACCAAGATCGCCCTTGATGGGTGGCTTCGCACGCACAAGGATAAGGAACTGCGGGACCGCGTGGTGGTCGCTTACCAACGACGCATTCGCGAATATCGCGAACGCAAGGCAGCCACGCGTGCTGGGCGCTGAGCGATGCTTTCGGTTGCCAATGTGCGCTCTGCAGGCGGTGCTGCGAACTACTTCGCCAACGACAATTACTACACCAAGGCAGACGCTGATCGGTCCGGCATCTGGGGCGGTAAGGGTGCCGAAAGGTTGGGTCTTACAGGCACGGTTGATGCCAAAGCGTTTGAGGCGATTCTGCGCGGCGAACTGCCCACTGGCGAACGGATCGGGCACCAGGGGCAGTATCACCGCGCCGGGACAGACCTGACCTTTTCGCTGCCCAAAAGCTGGTCGCTTCTGGCGCTCGTCGGCAAGGATCAACGGATCATCGACGCGTACCGTTCGGCGGTCGTCGAAACCCTCCAATGGGCGGAGAAGAATGCGGCCCAGTATCGCACCGAGAAGGGTGGCAAAGAGCGACTTCATGCCAGCGACAACCTGACCGTCGCGCTGTTCCAGCACGACACCAATCGCAATCAGGAACCGAACCTGCACTTCCACGCCGTCGTCGCCAACATGACGCAGGACAAGGACGGCAAGTGGAGAGCGCTGCGTAACGACAAGCTGTGGCAGCACAATACCTTGCTCAATGCCATGACAATGGCGCGCTTCCGAATCGAGGTAGAGAAGCTTGGCTACTGGATCGGCGCATTCGGAAAGCATGGCAATTTCGAAGCCAAGGGCATCGACCGTAACGCGGTGATGGCCTTCTCGACGCGACGGCAGGAGGTGCTCGAAGCCCGACGCGGCGGCGGGCTCGAGGCTGGTCTGGTGGCGACGCTGGCGACCCGGCAGGCCAAACAAAGCGATGTCGATCGCGGTGCCTTGATGGCCCAATGGGAAGGACAGGCTTGGGATCAGAGGCTCGACCTTGAAGGCATGGTGCGCGACGCGAAGCTGCGTTCACACGAGTTGACTGTTGCGGCAATGAAGCGGGCAAATGATCGCCCCACTTTACTTGAACGGGGCAAGGCAATGATCGCCAGCGTTGCCGAGAAAATGGGCATCAAGGAGGGCGATCCGCTCATTCCCAAGCGGCTTCATATGAAAGGCCGGGAAGATATTGCGACGGCCCACGCGGTTGCATCGGCGGTGCGGCATTTGTCCGAGCGGGAGGCGGCCTTTAAGGCCACCGATCTCGCCAAGGCTGCGCTCGATTTCGGGTTGCCGACGACGATGAAGTCAGTCGAAAAACGCATTGGGCAACTCGCGAAGCAGGGCGCGCTGTTACGCGGGCGAGGCTCGCAAAAAGGGTGGTTGACCACATCCAATGCGTTGGCGCTGGAGACTCGCATGTTGGCCGAGATCGAGAAGGGCAACGGCGCAGCTCATCCTATCCTCGACGCGCAGACCGCAGGACCGTATCTGCAAGCTTCGGCGGCTATCAACTACGGCATGAAGCTAAACGCCGGCCAGGAGGCAGCAGGCCGATTGATCCTGTCTTCGAGCAATCGCGTCGTAGCCGTCCAGGGTGTGGCAGGAGCGGGCAAATCAAGTATGTTGCGCCCACTTAATCAGCTTCTGGAAGAGCATGGCAAGAGGGTCATCGGTCTCGGGGTCCAGAACACACTGGTGCGCATGCTGGAGAAGGATACGGGCATTCCGTCGATGACCTTGCACCGCTTTCTTGGACAGAATCGTAAGCTCCTTGATGGCTCGGCAGGCAAAGCCGAGATCGCCGCTGCGCGCGAAGATTATCGCGACACTGTTCTCGTTCTCGACGAAGCCTCAATGGTTTCTACCCGCGACCAGGACCGCCTAATCCGTCTTGCCAATCTGCTCA
This sequence comes from Altererythrobacter sp. CAU 1778, assembly GCF_054482795.1. Taxonomy (NCBI): domain Bacteria; kingdom Pseudomonadati; phylum Pseudomonadota; class Alphaproteobacteria; order Sphingomonadales; family Erythrobacteraceae; genus Altererythrobacter; species Altererythrobacter sp. CAU 1778. Next base: position 340,107 of record NZ_JBTLRP010000001.1, read on the forward strand.
AAGTCGATCGCCTCGTTCTCATGGGCGACGAAAAACAGTTAGGGGCTGTCGAAGCGGGCAAGCCCTTCGCTCTTGCGCAGCGCGTCGGGGCCGAAACGGCGCGCATGGATCACAATCTTCGTGCGCGCTCAGATACATTGAAGAGGGCGCAGCAGGCGGCCCAGTCGGGCAGAACCAGCGATGCACTCGAACATCTCAAGGATCATATCGTCGAGGTCCAGGAGGACAGCGCAATCGTCGCGGCGGAACGCTGGCTGTCCCTTCCGCCTGCCGAGCGCGAACGCACATCGATCTTCGCGGCAGGTCGTCGGTTGCGCTCCGAGATAAATGCCGCCGTTCAAACCGGGCTCGCCGCCAATGGCGAAATCGGACCAGCAAGCGCAAGGCTTGCGGTTCTGACCCGTGTGAATGCGACACGCGAGGAATTGCGCTACGCGCGCAACTATCAACCGGGCATGATGCTTGAAGTGGCAAGCCGCCAATCGCGCCATAGGCTTGGGCGCGGAAGCCATGAGATCGCCGCCGTCGATACTGAGAAGGGCGTTGTTACGCTTCGCGATGAGCGGGGGCATTTGCGCCGCTTCGTGCCAGCGAGGTTGTCGGCGAAGGGCAGCGACCAAACATTGCAGCTGTTCGAGAAGAAGGATCTCGATCTGTACACCGGAGACGCGATCAGATGGACTGCGAGCGATCACCAGCGCGGAATGATAAATGCAGACCGCGCAACCGTGACCGCGATCGATCAGGATGGGGTGACCGTCACCAGCTCCAGCGGCATGGAGCATAAGCTGAAGCCGAATGACCCGATGTTGAAGCGGATCGACCTCGCCTACGCGCTCAACGCTCACATGGCGCAGGGCCTCACGGCAGATAAGGGCATCGCCGTGCTCGACAGTCGCGAGCGGCGACTGCTCTCGCAGCGCAATTTCCTCGTCACGATCACGCGCCTGCGAGACGAGCTCACGCTGATTGTCGACAACCGAGACAAAGTTGGGCGAGGGATTGCGACCAATCTGGGCGAGAAGACATCAGCCGCTGAAATCACCGAGCGACTTGGCATATCGGCGGCGAAGGGATTCAGGCTGGGTCAAATCCAAGCGACTAACTCTGATCGACAGGCTGAACCCGAGAAGGCTCCCGAGCTAGCCAAGGAGCGGGTCAAACCGTTCGATATTGGCCTTTGATGGTTTGACTGGAATTGGGCCGCTAGCTGAATGGCGGCTATTGGCGACGATCTGGCTGATGCCGCCATTCAAGGTTCCGGAGCGCGCTCACCAGCCTGAAATCTGCCGAAGGCTAAATGGGCGTCAATCGACCGAAGAATCGTCTGAAAATCAGCGCCTAACTGGTCCTGGCGACCGGGAACCTGTTCGGCATAAGCGCGATGGGTGAGTACGCGCGAGCGGATCGAGGGCGATCGATGGGCGAACGCGACCTTTTCCGGCGAATCGAGACCCTTGCGAATAGCGATCGCAAGGATTTCCAGGACCGCGGGATTAGCTGAAACCTTGCCGGCCTCGTCAAGTGCATGTTGGACGAGCGCGGTGAGCGCTCCCGCAATCATGTAGAACCTCCGATTCATTAGCCGCAGCACGAAGTCCCGGGACCGTTTGCAGGTCCTGATCTGGGCGGGCATGACGCCAAGTGCAGCCTCAATGGTGGCGAACGGAGCACCACTCAGCCAAGCTCGCAGAGCCGGCTTCAACAATCCTATCTCAGCGTCGGTGCTATCTCCCCCGGTCTTCCGGCCGCGCGTGACCGCCTTGACCGTCTCAACATCGCGGCCGAAGAGCAACGCGTAGCTACGCCGGTCGGCGATCATGAAATCGACTAGCCAATCGCACCAATCGATGATCGATGTCGGCAGATCGTCAATCTCTGCCGTAATGCGTGTGGTGAGCGCCGTCAGAGGTTCGAGCTGCATGCCGCTGAATGCGGCGACCTTCACCGTCACAACCTCGGCTGCTTGGGCATCGGCGTCAAGCGCTCCCCTTAGCGAAGCGATCTTGGCATCAAAAGCCGCCTCATTGCCGGCCCTTCGTGCCTGAAAGGCTGCGAACGAACGGCTCATCATTTGGATCGGGCGATCGACATCCTGCTCCTCGCCGTCGCCAGCGCGCAAGCGGCTCAAAAAGTAGCGTACATCTGGGGAATCAACGTCGCCGAGCTGGATGCGGTCGAGCAAGGACGTCAGAGGGTCGTCGATCATGACGCATTGGTCGTTTGTAGGCAGCACCTTTCCGAGCATATCGAACGCCGCGCCGGTCGGAACCCAATTCGCGTCAAAGGCGACCGGCGGCTCTGGAATCAGCAGGACTGTCCCGTTGGCGAGGTGGCCCGCGCGGCCTGCGCGACCGGCAGCATTAAGAATCTCGTGGCCTTTGAGTGGCTCGCGCCCATCTTCGTCATGGCGCATTGTCCCTGCCAGGATGGCGACCTCAGCCGGCAAGTTCATACCTTGGGCGAGCGTCGGCGTCGCAACGATAATGCTTGCGCCGTCGCGTCGCCGAAAAAGCGACTCAGCCATACGTCGCTCGATAGCAATCATGTCACCATTGTGGGGTAGCGCGGGCGCAGTGGGATCCAGCAGCGAGTGCTGCGGCCCACCGAGCTCGGCGATGATCTCGGTCCAGAGATTGTTCTCAAATTCTGTAAGTGCGCCAACAGGTTGGAGGCCAGCTCTGATTCGTCGCGCGGTGCTGGGAGCGTGATCGGCCTGATTGACAAACATGATTGTCTTCAATCCTGCGCGAGCGGCACTAGCGGCGAAGGAACCACCGACTTCGTTGGAGTTTGGAGTTGCTCCGCCGACGCCGTAGTTCAACCGCACGTTGCCGTCAGAAAGTCGAACAATGCGGCGATCGGCAGGTGCGTTGCGCGCCCAGGCGTTGTGCAGCCCGAAGAGGGCGAATGGCACCAACTCAAGCGGTGGCTTGTTCGCAGGCTGTCCGTTGCGCTTGGCGAAATTTGCAGCTCGGACGACCTGATTCGCCCTGGTCAGCTGGTTTTCCGAATAGGTAACGACGCCGCGAGCCTGTCGGCTAGGCTTCCACGGGTCGAGAAAGCTGATGCAAGGACGGCCAGTGAGCTGGCCGAGCCACTCCGCGACATCAGGGGCGTTTTGCAGCATCGCTGACAGCAGCAAATAGTCGGCATCGGGCGCTCGCCGGAGGGCATGAAGGAGACAAAGCATCGCGTCGACGCTCCGCGCGCCTCCGCCTGTTGGGCTTAGGAGGTGGCATTCATCAAAGACGATTAGGCCTAGTTCAGTGACGTCCGCATCGGCAAAGCTAAGAACTGCGAGTAGACGCTCCGGCGTCATCACCTCGATCGCGCCAAGTTCAGGACCGGAGATAAACGCGACGAGATCTCCATCGGCTGAAATCTCGTAATTGGCGAGGCTCTTAGGGAAGCTTTCGGCAAGGTCGTCGCGTAGCTGATCGACGAGTGCCAACGTGGGAACAAGGAAGATTACCTTCCGGCCGGCACTTAGCGTCGCGGCAATTTTCAATTCGGATAGGGTCGTCTTCCCAGCCCCGGTGGGCAGAACTAGGACACCGGAGGTGCCGGCGTCGAGAAATCCAGTCGCAATGGCTTGGCGATGATTGGGCCAAAGCGTAGGCTTTGTCAGAGCGCGGTGGCGCAGCCAGCGCCGCCAGGCCGGTTCGGCCGCTCCGACAGGCGCCGGTAGATTGGCTATGCCGGCTCCCTCTAGGCCATCGGCAACATGCCGGAGCAATCGTGCAAGATGACGTGGGCCGGCATAAGCTGAGACGAGGCGGGCACCGGGCCCAGGTGCTTCGAAGTTGGCGACGGCCAGTTGCGTGACGCGATCGAACAAGGCCTGTGGGGTGTCCAGGAGTGGATATGCCAGAACGGGCGGTACTTGGGCGAGAAGGCGTGCGACCAGATGGACGAGGCCGGCCCAGCAGAGGCCATAGAGACCCTGTGTCGCCTGTTCGGTGAGGCCTTCGCCCGGAGAAGGCTGTAGGCGCGCCAAGCGTTCCGCGCGCTCGAGGATCGCGGTGAACCTCTCTTGCGCCAAATCCTGGATGCTCTCGAGCAGGGCCCCGCGGTGAATGTCTTCGAGGCGGTCGCCAGTGAGCCCGCGCGTCGCCTCACGCGCATCTGGGCTTTGCTCGGCGATCAGAAACAGCAGCGGCGCGGCAATCCGCGGATGGATTGCCGCCGCACTTAGGAACGTGGTGCGGTCAGGTATCGCAGGCAATACGCGTCCGAGAATCTGATAGGCCGTGCCGGCGACAAAAGCTGCGGCCCGGCGTGCTTCGCCGTCGACGGTGTCATCGACTTGTGCTTCGTAGACTGCCGCAATACGCGAGAGACGTTCGATCTGGGCAATATAATCCGGCGCGTCGGCAAGTTGCGCCGCGCGAAGGCGCAGGCCGGCAAGCTCGGCGTAAATACTAGTGAGTTCTTGTGGCAGGATTTGCGGGTCGATACCGCGCAAAGGCGGTGCCGATCGGATGAGCGCCGCAGTTTCAGCGTCGAACATCGAACGCCTCGATTCTTGCCCAAACCCGTCCAGAGAAATCTTCGAACCATGCGCGCACGTCGTCGAGCGGCATAGTATCGCCGCCGCGCGTGGTGACATCGCCGGCAATCGTGTCATAGCCCGAAAAAAGAGCAAGGCGCTGCTCGGCAGTGAAGCCGCTTGGCGCAACGGTTAACGAAGCCTGGAATGCGAGCGGTCGCGTTCGGATCAGCTCATCGTAGGCTACGTTGCGTTCTTGGGGTGTGAAGCCCAAGCCAATCAAAAGTGTGATCGCTGCCTGCGCGAGTTGGTTGTCGCGCTCTCCCGAAACATATTCCCGAAAAGCCGCGAGGACGTCCTGCGAGAACAGCTGCCGCCAATTGGTCGTGCATTTGTACTCATAGACGGTTGCTCGTGTAAGCGTCCGCGTCCCCGGATCGATCGTCACCTTGACGCAGTCGGTACCTTGGTTGGTCGCCTTCAGGTGCGGATCAGAAATTGCGTCGTCAACAGTCGCGGTCAAGCGGGCAGCGACCCAGCTAATGATTTCGAACAAGAGGCCGTCTCGATGCCAGATCTTTGGATCGGTTTGGGGATGCAGTTCCAGGCGGAGCTTTTCCTTTAAAGCCGCGCTAACGATCGGAGGCGTGCCTGCCGGATGGACGCCGTCGAGAATCATCGCGGCGTGAAGTGCGCGGCCTATGAGGATTTGCGCACAAACCTCGGCCAGCTCGTCCGGATCGGCGACAGTCCAGACCGACCCCAAGCACTGCGGCAATATGGCTGTGGGTTCTAAGACAAGGGTCACTCGCTGCCCTCTTCGTCGGTAGGCCGTTTCCCGCGGCGGGCGGCGATCGCGTCATCGACCATGTTATTCAGGTTGAGGCCGATCCCGGCGATGTTGGGCTGAACCATGAACCAGCGCGACATCGAGCTGATCCAGTCGAGAAGGCGGCTTGATTTTGGCACTGGCGTACCGGCCGAAATCGCGGCCCGTGCTCGTTCAATCGCGAGTTGATACCTGACGTTCTCATGAGCGAAGTATTGCCGAACTGGAGAGATCGCCTTGAGCTTGGCGGCGGCATCGTCGAGCCTTGCTCTGTCGCGCAGGGCGATAGCGATGGCCGCATAAGCGATTGCGTAGTCTGCGCGTTCCGGCACCTCCAGAGTCTCGAAATCGACGGATTCGATGATCTCGAGCGCATCAATCGCGCGGCGCTGCATCAGCCGGCAGCTCGCCTCGAAGATGCGGCAGGCAGGGTCGCCGTCCAAATCATATCCCGCAGAATAGGCAGCAGCACCGTCTTCCCATTGCCCGGCTAAGCGGAGAACGTCACCGAGACAACGATTGACGTGACCGAGGCCGGCGGGCGTCCAGTGATCTGTCAGCTCAACGAGTGCCCGCAGCCGTTCGGACGCATCGTCAAAATAAGCTCGATGGTGTTTCGCGATGCCGGCCACTTCCAGCAGCTTGCAGAACCACAATTGCGTGTCAGGCCCGAACGGTCGTTCTTCTTCGGATTCCCGCGCGGCGTTGAGCGATTCATCGCAGACCGCAATCGCGCCGGCGGTGTCGCCTGCCAACGTCAATTCCACACCCTTCGCCGCCGCGTATTGGATGCGGTCTCTTCGCGATGTCGTCAGCTCGAGGACACGATCATAAAGGCGCAGCTTTTCGACGAGCGGGATCGTATCCCCATTGATGTCGATGTGGAGCTGGAGAACATCGAGGTCTGCTTCCTGCGCCGTGATCAGCCCCAGCTTGGCCAATTCTCGCCTAGCCCCCGCGGCGTCGTCGAGAAGGTGTGCCACCATCGCCTGGTGGTAAGTCAGCTTTCGCTGCCAGCGTGGATCGTCGATGTTGGCACGCAATCGTTCGAACACTTGAGGCAACTCTGCCAACCGGCTGAGGCGTCCGTATATACCAGTGAGCTGCTCGACGGACTCGTGTAGCGCCTCAATGTCGATGCTGAGGATTGCAATTCCCTCTGGCGGCAGCCGTCGCATCAATGGCACCGTATTGGTGCGGTGGTAGATCGTATATTGCGTGAGGTCTGCGCGAATGGCGCGAAGTACCTTAGGCCATTGCTTATTACGCGCAGGTTCGCGCCACGCTTCTCCCATGGCAAATCCGGGCAAATGGTCGCGGCAGCACTGGCGGAATTGCTTTCCCGATCCGCAAAGGCATGCGTCATTGCGGCGCGGATACGCTAATGGACGAGACGTCGCGGATTTCATGTTCTTGTCGCTGTTGGTCGCAAAAATTTCGATTGCATGATCGGTGCAACGTCCCGCTTCATTTTGGCCAAAAGCTTGCTCGCCAAATACTTAGCAGAGGCTCGCCGAACAAGAAAGATTTCCGAACGGCTTGTGTGAGTTCAAATTCTATTTCGGCAGATCATTTGAAATCAACTTAACCTAGGGATGACCGACGGGCGGCTTGAGCTGATCGGCAAATCCGAGGTACTCCCTGCACTTTCGGGCAGTGTTTTGATTTTTTTTGCGCATGTGCCAACGGCTGCTTTCAGACAATTAGCGTCGGAACTTTAATGACCGAAATTGGGGCGCAAAGCCGCCATCCGTATTCGCACGTTCAGCCGGCCACGAAATTCGCCCAGTCCGCCATCATTGGCTTGCGCTTGCCGAGATAGTCCGTGCGTCGATAGGCCGCTTCGACTTTGTTTGTGATCGTATGGGCCAGTGCTGCCTCTGCGACCTCGCCTGGATAGTTCGTCTTTTCCGCAACCCAATCGCGAAACGATGAGCGAAAGCCGTGGACGGTATAATCGTGGCCTTTGTCGCGCAGAATTTTCAGCAAGGTCATATCGGAAAGGTGCCGACGCGGGTTCTGGCCCGGAAAGATTAGATCGCTGACAGGGGAGCGAAATGCTTTCGCTCGCTTAAGAACGTCCAAGGCCGCTTCCGAAAGCGGGACAACGTGGGCAGTCCCTGCTTTCATGCGTTCGGCGGGGATCGTCCAGAGCTTCTTCTTGAGGTCGATTTCGTTCCAAGAGGCACCGCGGACTTCGCCGGAGCGAGAGGCGTTCAAGATCACAAACTCCAAGGCAAGACGACCGACCGAGGAGCGCCCGCGCAGCCATGTGAAGAACGCGGGGAGTTCCTGATAAGGCATTGCTGACAGGTGGCCTTGCTTCTTGGGCTGGCGCGGCAAGCCACGGAGTACCGACCGCATCGGGGCTTCAGTCTCGCGAAAACCCTTGGCGCAGGCCCAATCCAGTACCGATCCGATTCGTTGCCGTACCCGCCGCGCGGTTTCTGGCTTCGTCAGCCAGATCGGAGAAAGCGCATCGCGGATTGCAGGGCCCTCAATGTCCGAAACGAGTTTGTCGCCCAAAGTCGGGAAGGCATAGGTTTCAAGCGTCTTGATCCATTGGGCTTGGTGCTTGCCGTTCTTCCACGCGGCCTTGTGTTCTTCATGCACGAGCTTGGCAGCGTCGCTGAAAGTGGGGATGACCAACGCTTCCTTTTCCCGCTCTGCGAGAACGTCGACGCCCGCTTTCACCTCCTTGCGGAGAGCCCGCGCGGCCTCGCGAGCATCGGCCAGCGGCAGCTCGGAAAGTGGACCTAAACCGAAGTCTCGGCGCTTTCCATCGGCCTGAATGCGGACAATCCAGCTACCTTTACCCTTTGCGGCGAGTTTGAGGATCAAACCCTCTCCATCTGAATAGCGACCTGGTTCTGTGAGATTCTTTACTCCCATCGCCGTCAGTTTGCCCATTGCTCGTTCCTCTCAGACCCACATCCAGACCCACACTCGACGCCGGATGCATAAGAACATATAGGGAACTATGCGGACGGCGAAAAGCGAAAAAACGCCGCATTTCTGCGGGTTTGAGGACTATAAGGGATTGTCTGGGAAAAGCGAGGTGGCGGAGACGGAGGGATTCGAACCCTCGATACCCGGTATGGGTATGGTTCCTTAGCAGGGAACTGGTTTCAGCCACTCACCCACGTCTCCGGGCACCTGTCGGCTGTAGGGGGCGCGCTATAACGGCGGTGGGGGCAGGCGGCAAGTGGCTGACGCACGAGGACGTGAAAGAAGCTGTCGAACCTCGTCCGGACTCGTCTTGCCGCAAAACGGATTCGCTTCGTCGAACAATTCATTGTCGCTTCAGCCGCATGGGCCTCTGGTCGCGCACGGATCACTCTGTTTACGCAAAATCGGACGGTATTATGGGCAAGTCGGGCAGCATGGGTTGGAAGAGGCTGGCGCGCACGGGTGCGCTGGCACTGGCGGCCCTCGGCATGAGCGCGGGCGGCGCGGCCATGGCGCAGATCGAACAGATCGACCCCAACTCGGCTATCGATGGCGATCTGGAACCGTCTGCGCAGGCGCAGACGGGCACCGCGGGCGACTACGATATCGGGGCCGAGGAAATGCCGGGCGAACCGCCGCTGACCGGGACCGACCCCGTCTACGCCGAGCCCGTCGTCACCACGAGCGAACCTTCTCAGGCCGCCGCCCAAGCGACTGCCGCGCCTGCTGCTGCGGCCGCGCAGGGCGATACCTACAAGGAAGACGACCTCATCGGCGCGGCCGAAGGCGTGTTCGGGAAGGGCGCGGAAGGCCTGGCCCGCCTGATCGAAGACCTGCTCGAAAAGCAGGGCGAACCTAATGCCTATATCGTCGGACGCGAAGGTGGCGGCGCGTTGATCCTCGGCGTGCGATATGGCTCTGGCACGATGTTCCACAAGGTCGAGGGCGAGATGCCGGTCTACTGGACCGGCCCGTCCGTCGGCTTCGATGTCGGCGCGAATGCCGGCAACACCTTCGTGCTCGTCTACAATTTGTGGGATACCGACGAACTCTACGAGCGGTACCCCGCGGGTGAGGGGCAGGCCTATTTCGTGGGCGGCTTCAACGCCAGCTACCTGCGCAAGGGCGACGTCGTGCTGATCCCGATTCGCGTCGGCGCGGGCCTGCGGCTGGGCGTCAACGCGGGCTATATGAAGTTTTCCAGGAAGCAGCGCTGGCTGCCCTTCTAGGTCGCATAGAAAGTCTGCGGGTAACGATCCCGCGCAAACATGTTGCGGAAGGCGCCGTCGCGCGGCATGGCGCGGCGCATCATGCTCGAACGCCTCGACCAACAACCGCCCGACGCGCTGCTTGCGCTGATCAAACTCCACGCTGCAGACCAGCGGACCGACAAGATCGACCTCGGCGTCGGCGTCTACCGCGATGCCGATGGCGGCACGCCGGTTTTCCGCGCGATCAAGCAGGCCGAGGCCGCGCTGGTCGAGAAGCAGGACAGCAAGAGCTATCTCGGCCCTGAAGGCGACATGGGCTTCGTCGAGGCGCTGATGCCCTACGTCTTCGGCAAGGACCCGACCCGTGGCGGTCGCATCGCCGGGATGCAGACGCCCGGCGGCACCGGCGCTGTGCGTCTGGCCGTGGCGCTGGCAAAGCAGGCGGGCGTGCGCCGCGTGCTGATGGGCACGCCGAGCTGGCCGAACCATGCGCAAATCCTTGCCGATGTCGGCCTGGAAGTCGTCAGCTTCCCGCATGCCAACGCAGATGGCAGCGCGGACGTGGAAGCCCTGCTTGCCGCTCTTTCGGATGCGAACGAATGGGACGCTGTGCTTTTGCACGGCTGCTGCCACAACCCGACGGGCGTCGACTACACCAATGACGAGTGGGACCGGATCGCCGCTGCGGTGAAGGACAGCGGCGTCTTCGCCATTGTCGATACCGCTTACCAAGGCCTCGGCCACGGGCTGGAAGAAGACGCCTACGGCACCCGCACCATGGTCGACGCGCTGCCCGAAGCGCTGATTGCCTACAGCTGCGACAAGAACTTCGGCATGTACCGCGACCGCGTGGGCGCGCTCTACATGATGGTCGAACATCCCGACCAGATCGACACCGTTACGTCGAACGCCAACGCGCTGGCGCGTGCGGCGTGGTCCATGCCGCCCGATCACGGTGCGGCGGCGGTTCGCCTGATCCTGCGCGATAGCGACATGACGCAGGCCTGGCTCGACGAGCTGGCCTCGATGCGCCAGCGTATCAACAGCGTGCGTGAACGGCTGGCGGCGGCGGACAATGACGTGCCGTCCCTCAACCTTGCTGCGCTGAAGGAACAGAACGGGCTGTTCGCCATGCTCCCCTTGTCGAAGGATCAGATCGCCGCGCTGCGCGAAGATCATGCGATCTACATGGCAGGTTCGGGGCGCATCAACGTCGCCGGACTGACCATGGGTAATGTCGAGAAGTTCATCGACGCGCTGAAAGCGGTCACCGCCTGACATGGACCGCCAGCCGACGCTTCAGGGCGAACGGCTGCTGCTGCGACCGCTGACGGCGGACGACTGGAGCGCGCTCTACGGCGTCGCGCGCGACCCCCAGGTGTGGGAACAGCACCCGATACACGATCGCTGGGACGAGCAGGTATTCCGCGCCTTCTTCGAAGATGCGCTGGCGAAGGGTGGTGCGCTGGCGGTTCTCGACATGCGTGCCAACGACGGCGAGGGCGCAGTCATCGGATCGTCCCGGTTCCAGGCTTACGATCCGGAGGAAGGCGGCTCCGTCGAGATCGGCTGGACATTCCTCGCCCCGCGCTACTGGGGCAAAGGCGTCAACCGCGAGATGAAGCGTCTGATGCTCGAACACGCCTTCCGCTATGTCGAGCGGGTCGATTTCCGCGTGGGGGAGACCAATTACCGGTCCCGCATCGCGCTGGAAAATATTGGCGCAGTCCGCACCCGGCGTACCGAGCTCGACCAGTATCGCGGCAAGCGCGTGCTGCACATCTATTACGAGATCGCGAAAGAGGAGTTCGCGACCGGGCCGTTGATGACCTGAAACCGGTCAGCCCGCGAGCGATTGCATTCGCATGAGGTAGCGCGCCAGCACGTCGATCTCCAGATTGACCCGGTCACCGCTCGACAGCGTGCCAAGCGTCGTAACCTCCGCCGTGTGCGGGATGATGTTCAACTGGAATTCCGCCGTGCCGTCGCGATGATCCGTTACCGCGTTGACCGTCAGTGAGACGCCGTCGACGGTGATCGATCCCTTGGGCGCGATGAAGGGCGCGAGTTCCTGTGGCGCGCGGATGGCGAAGCGGATCGAATCGCCGGTCTCCTCGCGATAGGTTACCGTCCCCACGCCGTCGACATGGCCGGTCACGATGTGCCCGCCCAGTTCCTCGCCCAGTTTTAGCGCGCGCTCCAGGTTCAGCCTGTGTCCTTCGCTCCACATGCTGTCGTCATGGGAATCGCCCGTCTTGGTCTTGGATACGGTTTCTTCCGAGACATCGACGTCGAACCAGCCGCCGTCGTCGTCCTGCCCGCGCTCGACGACGGTCAGGCAGACACCCGAACAGGCAATCGAAGCGCCGATGTCGATATCCGACGTATCCCACGGGCAGCGAATCCGCGCGCGAAGGTCGCCGCGTTGTTCCGCGCGTTCGATATGGCCGATGGCCGAGACGATCCCTGTAAACATCAGGCGCGGTCGTAGACTTCGAGCGTGTCGTTGCCAAGCACGTGGGTATTACGCAGGCGCCATCGTCCGTGCGCTTCCGACATAGCGTCGATACCGAGCGGACCGATGGCAGCAATGCCATCTCCGCCGAGCAGAATGGGCGCGCGATAGATCAGCAACCGGTCGACGAGCCCTGCCTCCAGAAACGACGCCGCCGCCCCGCCGCCGCCTTCTACGAAGAGGTATTGCACACCTTCCAGCTTGGCGATGGCGTGGGGGTCGTTGATGACCTTTACTCCGTCAGGCGGGATGCCTCGGGAGAGGAGGATGCGGGCGGGGGAGCGGGTTTCGAGGCCGGGCAGGCGCACGTCGAGCGCGGGCCTGTCGGCGCGCCATGTCCCGCCGCCGACGAGAATGGCGTCGGCCCGCGCCCGCTCCCGGTGGGTGTGCGCGCGGGCCTGAGGGCCGGTGATCCACCGGCTCTCGCCCGAAGCGAGCGCGATCCGCCCGTCCAGCGACATGGCGATCTTCAAGGTGACGTGCGGGCGGCCGTGTTGCCGCTGCATGAGGTAACCGGCCAGAGAGGCACGACTGGGCGCGTGGTCCACCATTTCGACCGCAATCTTGGCTCCCCGCAAACGGGCCGCGCCTTGCCCGGCAGTGCGAGGGTCAGGGTCGACGCATCCGATCAGCACGCGGGCAGGCTTCGCCTCGCACAGGAGGTCCGCGCAGGAGGGGCCGCGCGGGCTGGCATGGGCGCACGGCTCCAGCGTGACGTAGACGGTGGCACCGCGCGCTGCCGCGCCCGCCTGCTGGAGCGCGATTGCTTCGGCATGAGGCCGCCCGCCTTCCTGCGTCCAGCCGCGCCCCACGACGCGGTCGTCCTTTACAATAACGGCACCGACACCGGGGTTGGGGCGGCTGATGGGACGCGCGCGTTCCGCCAGTCGCGCGGCGGCATCCAGCCAGCGCAGCTGGTGCTCAGTCGTCGGCAATGTTGGAAGCCTGCAATCGCTCCTGCGAAGGCGCGGCGCCGGAGGCTTCGGCAGCTTCGTCCTCCGCAATCTCGCGCTCCATCGCATCGGTGTCGATCCCGGTCGCTTGGCCGAGTGCCCGATAGAGTTCCTTGCGGCGTTCCTCTGCCCGCGCGATGGCGGCGCGCCGCTCGTCCTGCTTGATCTGGTTCGCTTCGTTGCTCGCGATGATCTCGTCGTCGCTGCGATTCGGCGCGAAGGAGGTGATGTAGGTCACCACCGGGCGTTCCGGGTCCTTGCGCTGGCTTTCGGGGATGAACACCATGAAGACGGCGAAGGTCAGCGCCAGCGAGACGCCGAGGACGTGCCAGCGGTAGGGTTGCGGGCGCGCGAGTTCATGCGCGAGGTCCTTGGCCGCGCCGACCGGGGAAATCTTGCGGAAGAAGGCTTTCATAGCCGCAAGATAGTGGCGGCAGGTCCGAAGCGCTAGCCGAAGCTGGCGTAGAGGCTGCGACCATGCCGCTTCAGCCAGCGATCGGCCTCGGCGATATCGCCTTCGAACAGCCTTGCGAGCAGGGCATGGAAGGCGGGCGAGTGGTCGAAATGCACGAGATGCGCGACCTCGTGCGCGACGACGGACCTCCGCACGAAGTCGGGCGCCTGGACCAGCCGCCAGTTGATCCGCACCGTCCCGCTGGTCGAGCAGCTTCCCCAGCGGCGCTGCGCTCGGCTGAGCGCGATCTTCGGTGCCGCCACGGCGGCAAGGTCGCAATAATGAGTGAGGTCGGCGGCAAACAGCGCGAGCGCTTGCTCTTCCAGCCAGCGCTGGATGCGCTTCGCCAGCGTATCCTCCGGTCCGCCCAGCGTCAGCCGGTCTTCGTCCAGTCGCACCCTGCGGGGCGTGCCCTCCCGCCAGTCGATGGCGAGCTCGGTTCCGCGAAAGCGCATGGTGCCGCCCGCGCCCGGCGGCTCGTATTGCGGCACTTTGGCAAGCTGCGTCTCCAGCCATGCGGAACGCAGCTTCGCGAAGGCCAGCGCTTCCGCTGTGCGAGCCCATGCGGGGACGGTCAGTCGGACCTCGCTACCGTCGGGGGACAGCCGCAATGTCAGCCGCCGCGCGCGCCGATCCCGGCGGATGGCCACCGGCACGTCGCGGCCGGCAAGGTGGAGGCTCGGCGTTTCGGAAGATGCGCGCAGCCAGTCGATCACGCGCTTTCCTCCGTGTCCTCATCCCACTTGTCGGCTGCGTCCCAGTCCACGATGTGGTGCTCGATCGGTCCGGCATCGACCTCGCTGATGACGCGTCCTGCGGCCGAAACGCCCGCCTTCGCGGCAGCGTCGGGGTCGCCGGTCAGCAAGGGATGCCAGTCGGGAATGGGCTTGCCTTCGTACCGGCGGCGATAGGCGCAACTCGGGGGCAGCCACACAGCTTCGGGCACGATGCGCAGGGTCAGGCGCACGCAATCGGGCACCTTTGCCTTGCGGTTGCGATAGTCGCTGCATTTCGCCGTGCTGGTGTCCAGCAGGCGGCAGGCGACGTTGGTATCCTCGATCTCGCCGGTGTCGGCATCCTCGATCTTATGCAGGCAGCAGCGCCCGCAGCCATCGCACAACGCTTCCCATTCGGCGCGAGAGAGCTCTTCGAGCGGCAGCTCCCAGAAATCGGGCCTCAGCTCACCCATCGCCGGATGTCCTGCGCCATGGCTTCCGGCCCCAGGTCGACCGGCAGAGCCACCAGCGGCTCGCCCTTGGGCCCCATCAGGTAGACGAGATTGGAATGTCCCATCAGGTAACCGCCACCGGGCATTTCCTCACCCTTGGAATAGGATACGGCGAAGGCATCTGCCGCGACCTTGACCTGTTCGGGCGTGCCGGTCAGGCCGATCATGTCGTCGGAAAAGGCGTTGGTGAACTCGCCCACCTTAGGCGGCGTATCGCGTTCGGGATCGATGGTGATGAAGATGGGCTGGATCTTCGCCGCGAGCGCCGGAGCGTCCTTCTCCACCAGCCCGAGAGCCTGCGCCATCTTCTGCACGTCGACCGGGCAGACGTCGGGGCAGAAGGTATAGCCGAAATAGACCATGCGGTATTCACCGTCGAAGTCCGACCAGCGCACGGTCTTGCCCGTCGAATCGACCAGTTCGAACGGACCGCCGATGGTCGATCCTTCCAGCACCACGCCCTGCGTATCCGCGCGGTCCAGCGGCGCAGCGTCACCGCCGTCCGCGCCTCCTCCGCAGGCGGCAAGCAGGGTCAGGGGGGCAAGAAGGGCGAAAGCTTTGGCGCGCATGGTCATGGCATCGCGGTTCATGCTCTGCTAACGCCTCAGCGGCAAGGGGTGCCTGCGGGCATTCCGCAACAAAACAGGAGATTGGGACGTGGCAATGGGGCGGCACCCGGCAAGGGTTTTCGCAGGTTTCGCAGCAGCAGCACTGGCGCTCGGCGCCGGGCCGGCAATGGCGCAGGCGAGCGAAGGCTATGAGTTTCTCAAGGCCGTCAAGGAAAAGGACGGCGAGGTCGTCACGGCAGCCCTGCAGAAACCCGGTTCGACCATCGTCAACACGCGCGACATCGCCGATGGGCATAGCGCGCTGCATATCGTGGTCGAGCGGCGCGACCTCATGTGGACCAAGTTCCTGCTGCAATACGGCGCCAATGCCAACGTTCGCGACAACAAGGGCGTATCCCCGCTGGTGCTCGCTGCGCGGCTCGGCTTCATTGAGGGCGTAGAGGCGCTCGTGAAAGGCGGCGCACGCGTGGACGAGGCGAATTCGACCGGCGAGACTCCGCTTATTGCCGCGGTCCACAATCGCAATGCCGAACTGGTCCGCGTGCTGCTGGATTCCGGCGCCAACCCCGACCGGGCCGACAGCTCTGGCCGCACCGCACGCGATTACGCGCGCCTCGATGGCGAACGCAGCCGCATGATGCTGGAGATCGAGAAAGCGGAAGCAAAGGAAGAACAGCAAGCCGAAGGCCAGGGCATCGATTTTTCCAAATACGGCCCGAGCATCCGCTGAACATGGCTGACCCGGCGATACCCGATCCCGCCCAGGCGACGCTCGACGAGCTTCGCCTGATGCTTGCGCCGCTGGTGGCCGAGAACGCCGTTTTCGACGGATGGAGCGAGACCGCGCTGACCGCCGCTGCCGACAGCCTGAAGGTCGATCCCGACGTGGCCCGGCTGGCCTTCACGAGCGAGGGGCAGTCCAGCCTGCCGATGGCCATGCTCGATGCGTGGATTGCCTCTGTCGACGCCGTGATGGGTGTGGCGCTGCCGCCCGAACAACTCGCCACGATGAAGATCCGGGAACGTATCCGCGCACTTGTCCAGTTCCGGCTCGATGCCGTGGCAGGGCTGGAAGAAGCCGTGCGGCGCGGCCTCGCGATCATGGCCATGCCGCAGAACGCGCCGCGCGCCGCGAAGATCGGCTGGCGCAGCGCCGATGCGATGTGGCGGCTCGCCGGCGACACGGCGACCGATTACAACCACTACACCAAGCGCGCGATCCTTGCCGCGATCTATGCCGCAACCCTGACCTCGTGGCTGGAAGACGAGAGCGAAGGCAAGGCTGACACACGCGCCTTCCTCGAACGGCGGATCGACGGCGTGATGCGCTTCGAGAAGGTCAAGGCCCAGATCCTGCGCCCTGACGCGGAACACTTCAGCATGGCCCGCTTCCTCGGCCGCCTCCGCTACCCGGCCCGCTGATTGCGCTATTGATAATCGGTTGCAATTAGCGGCTCCGCACCTTAGCGAGCCAGCCATGACGCTCGACATGATTCCCCTGGCGCAGCGCGTGCGGATTACTGCCGTGGACTGGTCGCAGCTTGCCGATGGCGAGGCGCGGCGGTTGCGGGCGCTGGGGATCGATGCGGGTGCGCGTGTCGCGGTGGCGCATCGCGGGGTGTTCGGCACGGCTGACCCGATTGCGATCATGGTCGGCCGCATGACCATCGCGCTGCGCCGCGTCCATGCCGCCGCGATGGAGGTCGAGCCGCTATGACCCGTCAGCGCACCGCCGCGCTGGTCGGCAATCCCAATGCCGGCAAGAGCGCGCTGTTCAACGCGCTGACCGGCGCGCGGCAGAAGATCGCCAATTATCCCGGCGTCACGGTGGAGCGGAAGGCCGGGCGCCTCATGCTCCCTTCGGGTGAGCCGGTCGAACTGATCGATCTGCCGGGCAGCTATTCCTTCGACGCGACTAGCCCGGACGAAGAAGTGACCCGTAAGGTGGTGATGGGCGAGTTCGCGGGCGAGGCACAGCCCGACGTGCTGGTCATCGTCCTCGATGCCGCGAATCTCGAACAGCATCTCGTCTTCGCGCAGGAAGTCATCGAGCTTGGCATACCGACCATCGCCGCGCTCAACATGGTGGATCTGGCAGAGAGGGACGGGCTGGTGCTCGACCCCGAAGCGCTGTCCAGTTCGCTCGGCATCCCGGTCGTCTCTACCGTTGCGGTTCGCCGCCGCGGGCTGGAAGAACTCTCCGCCGCGATCGACACGGCAGAGCGCGAACATGACGCCCATCCCGAAGCCGAACCGCGCCCGCATCTGACGCTTCCCGAGCGGCGCCTTGCAGCAAGCAATATCGCCAAGGCGGCAATCCTGTCGGAAAGCACGGAGCGGCGGCTGCACCATCGGCTCGACAGGCTCCTGCTGCACCCGTGGCTCGGCCCGCCGATCCTGTTCGCGCTGCTGTTCGTGATCTTCCAAGCGGTGTTCGCCTGGGCGACGCCCTTCGCGGACGGGTTGGAGGCGATTGTCGCCGCCATCTCCGGCTGGGTCAGCGCAACCTTCGCGCAGAACTTCGTGCGCGATCTGGTGACGGAAGGCGTGCTGGCAGGCGTCGGCTCGGTCGTCGTGTTCCTGCCGCAGATCGTCATCCTGTTCGCCTTCATCCTCGTCATGGAAGCCACCGGCTACATGGCACGCGCGGCCTTCGTAATGGACCGCCTGATGGCAAGCGTCGGCCTCTCAGGCCGCAGTTTCATTCCGCTGCTGTCGAGTTTCGCCTGCGCCATTCCCGGCATCATGGCCACGCGCAGCATCGCGGACCCGAAAGACCGGCTGACCACGATCCTGATCGCGCCACTGATGACCTGTTCCGCGCGGCTGCCGGTTTATCTCGTCATCATTGCCGCCGTGATACCTGAACGGTCGATCGCACCCTTCGTCGGGCTGCAAGGGCTGGTGATGTTCCTGCTGTATCTGGCGGGAATCGTCGGAGCGGTCGTGGTCGCGCTGGTGCTGCGCCGCACGGTCACGGCGGGCCGGGCCAGCGGCTTCATCATGGAACTTCCGCGCTACCAACTGCCGCGTATCAGCGATCTGCTGATTGGCCTGTGGCAGCGAGCCTGGGTCTTCCTGCGCCGGGCGGGTACGATCATTTTCGCCGCCACCGTGGTGCTGTGGTTGTTGCTGAGCTTCCCGAAGGCGGAGATCGGCGAAAGCCAGCTCGACGCGAGCTTTGCCGGACAGATTTCCGCCGCGGTTCATCCGGCGTTCGAGCCGATCGGCTTCAACCAGGAAATGACGCTCGCGCTGGTCCCTGCGATGGCCGCGCGCGAAGTGGCCGTCGCATCGCTGGCGACGACCTATGCCGTCGATTCGGAAGACGAAGAACAGACCGAAGAGGCCCTGCGCGCCCAGATCGCCGCGCGCTGGAGCCTACCGACCGCGCTGGCCTTCCTTGCATGGTTCGTCTTCGCCCCCCAGTGCATCTCCACCATCGCCGTCGCGCGGCGCGAAACGAATGGGTGGAAATGGCCCATGTTCATGGTGGGGTACCTGTTCGCGCTTGCTTACGTTTTTGCGGGCCTGACGTTCTGGCTCGCGACCTCGCTGGGCCTTTAGCTACCTATCCGGCAAAACCTGAAATCGGGTGTTGCGAAGCAGACCGGCGGGAGCCTACCTGTTTGCCGGAATCACCTAATAGGGCGCTGCGGCGCTGGGATTGTAGCGAAGGAAGCGAAATGGCCGGGTCTCTCAACAAAGTCATGCTGATTGGCAATCTGGGTGCCGATCCGGAGATCAAGAGCTTCCAGAACGGCGGCAAGGTCGCCAACCTGCGCATCGCCACCAGCGAAACCTGGAAGGATCGCAACACCGGCGAACGTCAGGAACGCACCGAGTGGCACACGGTCGCGATCTTCTCCGAAGGTCTCGTCAGCGTCGTCGAGAACTACCTGCGCAAGGGCAGCAAGGTCTTCGTCGAAGGCAAGTTGCAAACGCGCAAGTGGCAGGACCAGCAAGGCAACGACCGCTACTCCACCGAAGTGGTGCTGCGGGGCTTCGACGGCACGCTCACCATGCTTGACGGGCGCGGTGAAGGCGGCGGCGGTGGTGGTGGCGGCCAGCGCGGCGGCGGCGGCGGTGGTGGCTGGAGCCAGGGCGGTGGCTCGTCCGGCGGCGGCTATGGCGGCGGCGGCGGCAACGGTGGCGGCGGCTCGCCGAGCGGCGGTGGCGGCTCCAACTACGACGATCTCGACGACGATATTCCGTTCTGATTTCGCGCTGTCAGGCCTATAGGTCCGACACCACAAAATTGACCGAATGCCAGAGGGTTCGGCCTTTCGCGAGGCAGGCCACGCGATGCAATTCGCCTTCGCGGAAGAAAATTTCGCAATCGCCTCTTGCCTGCTCGACCGTGCCAGATCTCGTCCGCAAACTCGTGACCGTCAGCGCGTTGCCGTACATGGTGCCGGTCAGGCGCAGGCTCGGACCCCAACTGCGGCGGCCGAACTCGAACACGTCCTCCGAGCCATTGGTCGTCCGCTCGAAGGTATTGCACTCCGTCAGCACGGTTGCCGTTTCCTTCGCGCGTTCGACTAGCGCCGGGTTGTACTGGCACCGGCCCTCGACCGGACTCACCGGTCCCTGCGACAGGATGGCAAAGGCGAGGGCAGTGAACATGGCCGACACTCCGAATGGGAGCGGGCATCACACCCCTTGCCGCTTGAACGTCCGCTGAGCGAATACGGTTAACCGTCGTTCGATCGAAATGCAGCCAGCGCCTCCGCAAGCGGGCCGTTCGGGGCGTCGTCCGAGCCGAGAGCCTTTTCCTTGCGGACACGATCCGCATTGGGTCCCTCGGCGTAGGGATCGATCGCCAGCGCGAGCGACTGCGCCACGGCTTCGCCCAGATCGAAGCGATCGCCGGTGAAGGGAATTTCGTCGAGTTCGTCGGCGTCCAGTTCGATTTCTTCGTCAGGCGTGGCCTCGACCTCGCCGTCGCGGACGAAAATAAGTTCCAGTTTCTCGTCGATGGAAACCGGGAAGTCCTCGCCCGAAACCGCGCAGGATTGCACGATCGCTGCGCGCAGCGGCCCGGAGCCGCGGACGGCTGCGCCATCCTTGTGCAGGGCGATCTCCGCCACCAGCGATTCGATGGAAACGATCCCGAACCGCTCGGCCAGCGCTTCGCGCTCGGCTTTTGAGGCTTCGACCACGAAGGGCTTGGCATCGATATATCGCGCGTCGACCATGCGGCTGAGTTCTGCGGGCTGCTCGGTCATCGCGCGATTTCTCCGTTCAGCAGCGCCTCGCGCGGTGTCGCAGCGAGGTCACGCGATAGCTTTGCAAGGCCTGCTCCCAATGCTGCGGGTTCGGCATCGTCCAGCAGCGCGATATTGCGCGCCGCAGCCTCCGTCAGTTGCGCCTCGTCTCCGCTCGCGATGGCTTCGCGATAGGCACCCATGCGCCCGCCGAGCGAACTCATCAGCTTGCCGACGTGCTTGCCCACGACGACATCGTTGATGCCGAATTCGCGTAGCTGGCCGTCCATGTCCTCCACGAAGAGTTCTGTCAGCCAGGCGATCTCGCCGCCCATGTCCCCTTCGTGCTCCATCCGCACCACGGTGAGCGCGAGGACGGCGGTAATCATGTCGAAGCGCCCGCCGACCGTGTCGGCCGCGCCGCGCTTTGCGTACCAGTCCTCCTCTCGGCCGATCTCGACGACGCGCAGCCAAAGTGGACGCATTGCCTCGCGCGGGTCGGGCTTGCGGGAGAAGATGCGGTCGAGGAAGGACATGAGTCGAAGGGTCCGGTGCGGCACTATTCAGAATTGGTTCAATGCGCGCTGGCCACGCGGCATTGCGCAGGCCAAGGCGCTCGCCTAAGGCCGACAGCGATATAGCGAGCGGTTCGCGCAGCGCCAATGGTGCGGCGCAAAATGGGCTCGACGAAAGAACGAAGGATTTGACGATGGCGGTGACCCGCAAGGCAATCGGACAGGCGGCATTGGTCGTGGCGCTCGCGGCGACGGCAGCCGGCTGCTCCTCCATTCGCGGACATCGCGGCTACATCGTCGACGAAACGCTGGTCAGCGCGGTGCAGCCGGGCATCGACAACCGCCAGTCGGTCGAAGCCACGCTGGGTCGCCCGACCTTCACCAGCGAATTCGGTGAACCGACCTACTACTACGTTTCCAGCACGACTCAGCAGCGGCCGTTCGGCAGCCCGCGTATTTCCCAGCACATGGTGCTGGCGGTGCAGTTCGACGCGGCAGGCAATGTCGTGTCGGTCGATCGCAGCGGAATGGACCAGGTCGCGCAGATTTCTCCCGACGGAGACGAGACGCCGACGCTGGGCAAGAGCCGCAGCTTCCTGGAGGATCTGTTCGGCAATATCGGGCAGGTCGGCGCTCCGGGCACGGGCGGCGGACAGCCGGGCGCACCGGGCACCTGATTCCCGCGCTTTCTTGACCCTGCCGACGCGGACCCCATATCGCCGGCATGGACGGACAATCTGACAGCCACGGCATGATCCGCTGGCACGGCACCACCATCATCGGCGTGAAGCGCGACGGCAAGACCGTCGTGGCTGGCGATGGCCAAGTCTCCATGGGCAACACAGTGATGAAGCCCAATGCGCGCAAGGTGCGCCGGATCGGCAAGGACGGCAGCGTGGTCGCCGGTTTTGCCGGGGCCACCGCCGACGCCTTCACCCTGTTCGAACGGCTCGAGAAGAAGCTGGAAGCGCATAGCGGTCAATTGCTGCGCGCGGCGGTCGAACTCGCCAAGGACTGGCGGACCGACAAGTATCTTCGCAACCTCGAAGCACTGATGATCGTCGCCGACGCCGAAACTCTGCTGGTGCTTACCGGCAATGGCGACGTGCTGGAGCCGGAAGGCGGCATCGCCGCGATCGGATCCGGTGGCAACTATGCCCTCGCCGCGGCACGGGCGCTGTCAGATTACGAAGACGACGCGGAAAAGATCGCGCGGCGCGCCATGGCCGTCGCCGCGGAAGTCTGCGTCTTCACCAATGACAACGTTACGCTCGAAACGGTCTGAACCTTACATGGAAAAGCTGACACCCAAGGCGATCGTCGCCGCTCTGGACGAACACATCATCGGCCAGAAGGATGCCAAGCGCGCGGTCGCCGTGGCGCTGCGCAATCGCTGGCGTCGCCAGCAGCTCGGCCCCGAGCTTCGCGACGAGGTAACGCCCAAGAACATCCTCATGATCGGCCCCACGGGCTGCGGCAAGACGGAGATCAGCCGCCGCCTCGCCAAGCTGGCCGAAGCGCCGTTCGTGAAGATCGAGGCGACCAAGTTCACCGAGGTCGGCTATGTCGGCCGCGACGTCGAACAGATCGCGCGCGACCTCGTGGAAGAGGCCATCCGTCTGGAAAAGGACCGCCGGCGCGAGGCTGTGCGCGAAGCCGCCAGCAAGGCCGCGATGGAGAGGCTTCTCGATGCGCTCGTGGGCGATAACGCCAGCGAAGCCACGCGCGAGGCTTTCCGCCAGCGCATCGTCGACAATTCCATGAATGACACCGAGGTCGAGATCGAGGTGGAGGATGCGCCCGCCATGCCCTTCGATATGGGCAACATGGGCGGCAACGTCGGAATGATCGACCTGTCCGACGTCATGGGCAAGGCGTTCGGTCGCAAATCGGCCAAGCGGCGCAAGATGAAGGTGCCCGACGCGTGGGACAAGCTGGTGGACGAGGAAGCCGAAAAGCGCCTCGACCAGGACGATGTCGCGCGCGTGGCGCTGGCGAATGCGGAAACCAACGGTATCGTCTTCCTCGATGAAATCGACAAGATCGCGGTCAGCGACGTCCGCGGCGGTTCGGTCAGCCGCGAAGGCGTGCAGCGCGATCTGCTGCCGCTGATCGAAGGCACCACCGTCAGCACCAAATACGGGCCGATGAAGACCGACCACGTATTGTTCATTGCCAGCGGTGCGTTCCACGTCTCCAAGCCGAGCGACATGTTGCCCGAACTACAGGGTCGCCTGCCGATCCGCGTCGAGCTTCGCGCACTGACGGAAGAAGACTTCGTCCGCATCCTGTCGGAAACTCGCGCCAATTTGGTCGCGCAGTACAAGGCGCTGCTTGGCACGGAGGACGTGACCGTGGACATCTCCGAGGATGCGGTGGCCGAAGTCGCCCGAATCGCGGCGCAGGTGAACGAGAGCGTCGAGAACATCGGCGCCCGCCGTTTGCAGACGATCATGGAAAAGCTGCTCGAGGAACTGAGCTTCGAGGCCGAAGACCTGAAGGGCCAGACGATCACGATCGACGCGGCCTACGTGAAGGAACGCCTCACCGATCTGGCGCAGAACGCGGACCTTTCGAAATACATTCTGTAGGCGGTTGGTCGAACGGTGTCGGCCGTTCGTCCCGCCCGTAGAGCGAATTTCGCGGTTCAGAGGCCGCAGGTGGCCTTACGCGCGCGGTTGTGCTGCTATCCCTCCACATCCAATCCTTGGGGGGACTGACCATGAAATCCGCACTTCTCGCCGCTGGCGCCTCGCTTCTCGCGCTCGCCGCCATTCCCGCTCAGGCGCAGGACGCTGAGGCGCGAGCCGAAGCCGCCGCGCCGGACCTTTCGGCGCCCGCGCTCGAATTCACCGAGTGGACGCTCGACAACGGGCTGCGCGTCATTGCCATGCCCGACGACACCACCGGCATGGTCTACACATCGATGTGGTACGACGTCGGATCGAAGAACGACCCGGAAGGCCGTTCCGGCTTCGCGCACCTGTTCGAACATATTCTCAGCCGAAAGACCGAGAACATGCCGTACAATCTCATCTATTCGCTGACCGCCGATGTCGGCGGTACGCGCAATGCCTCGACCGGCGATGATCGCACCAATTACTACGAACTGGTTCCGGCCGAATATCTCGAGCAGATGCTCTGGACCCACAAGGAGCGCATGGCGCTGCCGGTGGTGGACGAGCAGGTATTCGAAAGCGAACGCGGCGTCGTGAAGGAGGAATTCCGAACCCGTGTCGCGTCGCAGCCCTATGGACCGCTGATCCGGCTGGTTATGAGCGAGAACGGCTATGACAATTCGCCCATGCGCCGCTCCACCATCGGCAGCATCGAACAGCTCGACGCCGCCAAGCTGGGCGACGCTCTGGCCTTTCACGAGGCCTATTACGGACCCGACACCGCCACGCTGATCGTCGCGGGCAATTTCAAGACCGACGATCTGCGCGCACTGGTCGACACATATTTCTCCGACATCCCGCGCCGGGCCAATCCGCTTCCGACCAAGGTCGAGCAGGAAAAGCAGGATCGCACCGCTCCGCGACTGGTCGAAGCGACCAATCCCAACGTGCCGATGCCCGTCGTCGGATCTCTGTGGGAAGTGCCGTCCGCAAACCACCCCGACTATGCCGCGCTCAACCTGCTCGATTCGATCCTCGGTTCTGGTCAGAGCAACCGGTTGCAGGACGCGCTCGTTCGTTCGGGCAAGGCGGTCGACAAGTTCCAGCGCTTCGACGCGAGCGAGGATGGCGGCAACTTCGCGACCCTGGCCTTCGTCAGCCCGGCCGCTGACCTGGCCGAAGTCGAAGCGATCATCGCAGCTGAGATTGCCCGCGTCCGTACGGACGGCGTGACCCAGGCCGAGCTGACTGAAGCGAAGAACGAAATCTTCGCCAGCCGTCTCAGTTCGCGCCAGACCGCTTCGGGACGTGCGTCGGAACTTGGCGAGGCGATGATGCAGTCAGGCGGCGATCCCTATGCCGCCGACAAGAAGCTGGCGGCGATGACGAACGTCACGGTGGCCGATGTGCAGCGCGTCGCGCGGACCTGGCTCGATCCGAATAAGCGCGTCGACATCCGCTACACAAGCGGCCCCGCCGACCCGGCCCAGTACAAGAACCCCGCACCGATGCCGGAACTCGTCACTCCGCCGCCCGCAAGCAAGCCGCCGCTTGCAGTCCTGGCGGAAGGTGAGCGCGAGGCCATTCCCGGCCCCGGCACTGCGCCCGAAGTCGCCGCGCCTGAAATCGCGGTAACCCGGCTTGCCAATGGCGCGGACGTGGTCGCGGCAAGGACCGGCAATCTGCCCATGGCCCTGATCACCGCCGTGCTCCCCGGCGGCACGATCATCGACAAGCGCGAGACGGCCGGACTTTCGGCCATGGCCGCCAGCCTCGCAGAGCAGGGTACGTCGCGCATGGATGCGGCGACTCTCGCAGCGGCCTTCGAATCGCTCGGCGCGAACTTCAGTGTCTCTCCGGGAGACGAAGGTGCCTTCATAACTGTCTATGCTCCCACCGCGACGATCGAACAGGCCGGTGCGCTGATGGTGGAGGTGCTGCGCGACGCTGCCTATCCGGCCGATCAGGTCGAGATCCAGAAGGCCCGCACGCTCCGGAACATCACGTCCCTGCGCTCCAACCCCGGCGCGCTGGCGGGCATCGTGTCGCCGCCGATCCTTTACGGTGACGCGCCCTACGGCAACGGCGGTTCGGAAGCGAGCATCGCTGCCATCACGCCTGACGCCCTGCGCGCGTATCGCGAAAAGTGGTGGCGTCCCGACACGATGAAGCTGATCGTCAGTGGCGGACTGGACACGGACGAATCGATCGCCCTCGTCAATCGCCTGTTCGGCGGCTGGCAGGCGAGCGGGCCAGCACCCGAATTGCCGAGCGAGCGTGCCGGCCCGGCCCGTGCGCCGCGCACCGTTGTGGTCGATCTGCCGGAAGCGGGGCAGGCCGCCGTCACCGTGGCAGTGCGCGCCCCTTCGCGCAGCAGTGCGGATTATTTCCCGCTCTCCATCGGCAACGCGATTCTCGGCGGCGGGTCGAGCGGACGGCTGTTCGAGGAAATTCGCACCAAGCGTTCGCTCAGCTACGGCGCATACTCCGGTCAGCCGGGCCGGGTGGACGAGGCGTTTCTCACCGCCAGCAGCCAGACCGACAACCAGACCGCGGACGAGGTTGCCGCAATTCTGCTGGCTGAACTCGACCGGCTGGGCACGGACGATTTGCCGCAGACGCTGGTCGACACCCGCCGGCAATTCCTGCTCGGCAGCAACGAGCGCCAGATGGAAACCGCGGCAGGGTTCAATACGGTCGTTGCAGGCCTGATCCAGAACGGCCTGCCGCCGCAGGATGCCGCGCGCTATGCCGAGCAGCTCGGCGCAGTCACGCCGGAGCAAGTGAAGTCGGTCGCCCAGAAATACGTCACCGCCGATCGCGCGACGCTGATCATCGTCGGGGATTCGAAATTCTTCCTCGACGATCTGCGCAAGATCCGCCCCGATGTGACGGTGGTGAATGCCGCCGATCTCGACCTTGCCGATCCGCTCGGCGAACTGACCGAATAAGCTGCGACGCAGGCTGCCGGGTTTCTACTCGGCAGCCTCGTCCATTTCGCCTTCGGCCAACTGGCGGGACCACATTTCGGCGTAGAGGCCGTCGCGGCGGAGCAGGTCGGCATGGTTGCCCTGTTCCGCCAGCCTCCCCTGATCGAGCACGATAATGGAATCTGCGTCGGCAATGGTCGAAAGGCGGTGCGCGATGGCGATGGTCGTGCGCTCCGCACTGATGCGGCGCAGCGTGGCGAGAATCGACTGCTCGGTCCGCGTGTCGAGCGCGCTGGTCGCCTCGTCCAGCAGCAGGATAGGCGGGTTCTTCAGCAGCGTGCGCGCGATGGCGACGCGCTGCTTCTCTCCGCCCGACAGCTTGAGACCGCGTTCGCCAACCTCGGTGTCGAAATGCTGCGGCAACTGTCGCACGAACGGCGCGATGGCGGCATCGCGGGCAGCGCGCTCGATGTCCTCTTTCGTCGCGCCTTCGCGGCCATAGCCGATATTGTACCCGATGGTGTCGTTGAACAGCACGCTGTCCTGCGGAACGATGCCGATCTGCGCGCGAAGGCTCGCCTGCGTCACTTGCGCAATATCCTGTCCGCTGATCAAAATGCGGCCCGCCGAGGGGTCGTAGAAGCGGAACAGCAATCGCCCGATCGTCGACTTGCCGGCGCCCGATGGCCCGACGATGGCCACGCTGTCGCCTGCCGGAACCTCGAAGCTCAGATCGTGCAGGATGGTGCGGTCGCTCTCGTATCCGAAAGTGACGTTTTCGAACGCGACGGTCGGCTGGCGCACGATCAGGGCCGGAGCGCCGGGCGCGTCGCTCACCTCGACCTCGGTATCGATCAGGCGGAACATTTCGGCCATGTCGATCAGCCCCTGCCGGATCGTGCGATAGACCCAGCCGAGCATGTCGAGCGGGCGGAACAGCTGGATCAGATAGGTGTTCACCAGCACCAGATCGCCCACGGTCAGGCGCCCCTGGCTCCAGCCCCAGACGGTAAAGGCCATCGCGCCCGCCATCAGCAGATTGGTGATCAGGGCCTGCACGATGTTCAGCAGGCCGAGCGAGTTTTCCGACTTGATAGCCGCGGCGGCATAGGCGCGGGTGGCACGGCCATAGCGATCCTCCTCCCGCCGTTCCGCGCCGAAATATTTGACCGTCTCGTAATTCAGCAGCGAATCGACCGCGCGCGCCAGCGCCGTGCCATCGAGATCGTTCATCTGCGCCCGCAGTTTCGTGCGCCACTCCGTGATCCAGCGAGTGACGGCGATATAGCTGACCACCGTCACGGCGGTCGCCGCGAGCAGTTCGATGCCGAACATGGTGTAGAAAATCGTGCCGACCACGATCAGTTCGATGATCGTCGGCGCGATGTTGAAGAGCAGGAAATAGAGCATCGAATTGATGCTCTTCGTCCCGCGCTCGATCACCTTGGTGACCTCGCCAGTGCGGCGGGAGAGGTGGAAGCGGAGCGAGAGGCGGTGAAGCCGGGCGAAAACGTCCTGCGCCAGATGCTGGATCGCGTCCTGCCCGACCTTTTCGAAGGCGATGTTGCGGATATTGTCGAACATCACCCCGGCGAACCGCCCGCCGGCATAGGCGATCACCAGCGCGGCGGGCAGGGCAAGCACGGCGACGTCGCCTCCCTCCGCGCTCATCGCGTCGACGGCCTTCTTGTACGCGAAGGGGATGGTCAGCACGATTGCCTTCGCCACCAGCACCAGGAACAGCGCGACGGCTATGCGCCAGCGCAGGTCGGGGCGGTCCTTCGGCCAGAGATACGGCAGGAATCGCCGCACGGTCGTCCATCCCGCTTCAGCAGGGAGGCTCTTGGTGGTGACATTATCGGGCGGCATCGCGCTGCCATGTGGGCTGCGCAAAGGCGCAGCGCAATGGCGCGGCCGATTCGCGGAGCGCGGGCGCGCCTAGAGGCGGCTGGCGTCTCCTGGAAACTGAGCCGTGCCTTGCCGCAGCTTGCCATTCGGCAGATCGAACAGGATTCGCCGCTTGTCGAAGTCGATCGCGACCCGGTCGAACAGGCGCAAATGGTCCATGCCCAGCGTCAACGCGGGTTTGTCCGCAAGGCCGAGAGCGGCGAAGGCCGGGGCATCGGCATAAGTGATCGGGATGTTCGACAGGTCCAAATCCTGGATCTTGACCGATTTGGCGACCGTGAGGTTTCCCGCGATCTGCATCCCGTGGACATCGGTGGACGTAACCTCGTAGCTCTGCCGCGCGCGAATCTTTCTGCGCAGGGCGAGATTGCCCATGCTGCCCTGCGCGCCGGTATCGATGATCACTGCCGCGCGCACGCCGTCGATCACGGCGTTGGTAATGATCAACTGGCCCAGCTTGCCGCGTGCCTTCACCACGATCTCGTACCCGCGCAGGCTTGGCGACGTATCGGCATCGGCGACCTGCATCTCGCCTTCTCTAAAATCGATGAGCACCCGCAGGCCCTGCAGGCTGTCGAGGCCGACGATCCCGTCCGCGCCGACATTATGGGCATCGAGCACCGGAGCGGTCAGGCCGTCGAACACTCGGGTGCCGACACGCATGTCGTCGAGTTCGACGAGGTCGGCCCATTCGCTGCTCGCCATGCCGACGACGATCGCCCGACCGCCGCTCGGCAGATCCAGCCTTTCGGTCACGCGCTGGGTGACGACGGTGGATTGCGACCCGGTGTCGATCATGAAGCGGAACGGGCCTTCACCGCCGATGGTCACCGGCACCGTCATCCTTTCGTGCCGGTCGCGGTCGATGCCGAGAGTTTCGGTCGCGTCGCCGGGTGCCGGATCGACGTCGGTCAATGCCAGTGTGGCGGTGCCGGTCGCCGGGGCGCCCGCGGCGAGGGCCAGCGGCAAAAGCCAGTCTGCAAAAATCGCTTGTCTCCCATGCCGTCCGGTCGCCCTGCGGCGCCGGCCAGTCCCTGGGCGACTTATACCACGGCAGGGCGGCGCATCCTAACGCTCACGCAGCGGCGGGCGGCGCACTGCGGCGGCGCAGGACGAGGTCGAGGATCTCTGCGATTCGTTCGCGCGCGACGATCTGGATGGCG
>NZ_JBTLRP010000001.1:374647-1734093 GCF_054482795.1 Altererythrobacter sp. CAU 1778
ACTCCGAATACCATCGAGTCTTGTCTGGCAGACAGACGGCGGGTGCTAAGGTCCGTCGTCAAAAGGGAAACAGCCCTAACCTACAGCTAAGGTCCCCAAGTCATATCTAAGTGGGAAAGCATGTGGGAATCCCAAAACAACCAGGAGGTTGGCTTAGAAGCAGCCATCCTTTAAAGAAAGCGTAACAGCTCACTGGTCTAAATAAGGGTTCCTGCGGCGAAGATGTAACGGGGCTAAAGATATGCACCGAAGCTTAGGGTTGCAGTTTACTGCAGCGGTAGCGGAGCGTTCCGTAAGCGAGTGAAGGCGAAGGGTAACCGACGCTGGACGTATCGGAAGTGCGAATGCTGACATGAGTAGCGACAAAGAGGGTGAGATGCCCTCTCGCCGAAAGACCAAGGGTTCCTGCTCAACGCTAATCGGAGCAGGGTTAGCCGGCCCCTAAGACGAGCCCGAAGGGGGTAGTCGATGGGAACCACGTAAATATTCGTGGGCCTGAAGATGTGTGACGGATCGTGGAAGTAGTTTGTCCTTATTGGATTGGGCAGGCTGCCAAGCGGTTCCAGGAAATAGCCTCTTCATTATAGACCGTACCCGAAACCGACACAGGTGGTCAGGTAGAGTATACCAAGGCGCTTGAGAGAAGTATCCTGAAGGAACTCGGCAAATTGCCTCCGTACCTTCGGAAGAAGGAGGCCCTGTATCGACGCAAGTCTTTGCAGGGGGCACAGGCCAGGGGGTAGCGACTGTTTATCAAAAACACAGGACTCTGCTAAGTCGGCTTCAAGACGACGTATAGGGTCTGACGCCTGCCCGGTGCTGGAAGGTTAAGAGGAGGAGTGCAAGCTCCGAATTGAAGCCCCAGTAAACGGCGGCCGTAACTATAACGGTCCTAAGGTAGCGAAATTCCTTGTCGGGTAAGTTCCGACCTGCACGAATGGCGTAACGACTTCCCCACTGTCTCCAGGATATGCTCAGCGAAATTGAAGTTCCCGTGAAGATGCGGGATACCCGCGGTTAGACGGAAAGACCCCGTGCACCTTTACTGCAGCTTCAGAGTGGCATTAGGAAAGAGTTGTGTAGCATAGGTGGGAGGCTTTGAAACGATGACGCCAGTTGTCGTGGAGCCATAGGTGAAATACCACCCTGCTGTTTTCTGATGTCTAACCACGCACCGTTATCCGGTGTTGGGACCCTCTGTGGCGGGTAGTTTGACTGGGGCGGTCGCCTCCTAAAGAGTAACGGAGGCGCGCGATGGTAGGCTCAGGCCGGTTGGAAACCGGCTGCGAGAGTGCAATGGCATAAGCCTGCCTGACTGCGAGACTGACGAGTCGAGCAGAGACGAAAGTCGGTCATAGTGATCCGGTGGTCCCTCGTGGAAGGGCCATCGCTCAACGGATAAAAGGTACGCCGGGGATAACAGGCTGATGATTCCCAAGAGCTCATATCGACGGAATCGTTTGGCACCTCGATGTCGGCTCATCACATCCTGGGGCTGGAGCAGGTCCCAAGGGTTTGGCTGTTCGCCAATTAAAGTGGTACGTGAGCTGGGTTCAGAACGTCGCGAGACAGTTTGGTCCCTATCTGCCGTGGGCGTCGATTGTTGAGAGGAGTTGCCCCTAGTACGAGAGGACCGGGGTGAACATACCTCTGGTGTACCTGTCATCGCGCCAGCGGTGCCGCAGGGTAGCTATGTATGGACGGGATAACCGCTGAAAGCATCTAAGCGGGAAGCCTCCCTCAAGATAAGCAATCTTCGAGTCGTGATAGACCATCACGTTGATAGGCCGGGTGTGGAAGCGCAGTAATGTGTGGAGCTAACCGGTCCTAATAACTCTGATCATGCTTGATGAATCCCACCATCAACGACAGTCCTGCATTGCAGGAAGGTCCGGTGGAGGACTTGTCCAGCCAGATCATCGCCCTGCCTTAACAAGGCAAAGTGCATCGATTTAAACCCGCTTCCGCTGGCTTTATTGCTTGGTGGCCATAGCGTCTGTGCCCCACCCGATCCCATCTCGAACTCGGCCGTGAAACCAGACAGCGCCGATGGTACTAACGCTCAAGCGTTGGAAGAGTAGGACGTCGCCAGGCATTAAAGCCAGCGGTTGCGGGAAAACCCATTCATGATTTCAAAAGCCGCTGCCGGTCTAACCGAGCGGCGGCTTTTGCGTCTCTGGTTCAAACGGGCTGGGGCGGCGCGTCATGGAGGCCTGTGGCCTCGAACGTTGAGAGTCGCTTCTGCGATCATCAACATTATGCGCATGAATACGGTGCCGCGGGGTGGAGCAGTCCGGTAGCTCGTCAGGCTCATAACCTGAAGGTCGTTGGTTCAAATCCAACCCCCGCAACCACCGTAATGCACACAGAGATTTCGATAGCCTCACTGCTTGCAGTGGGGCATTTTTGCGTTTCGGTCCCGGGTTCACGGATATTGGGTCGGCAAAACGGCGGAACAGGTGTCTGACGTTCGAGACAACCGGCCGTTACAGCAGCCAGCGTGATCGACCATTCATGTGAGCTGGGCACGCTCCCTTCCGTCGGGGAGCTCGACCATGACTGCTCGGCGAAAACTGCTGCTGCAAAGCAGCTTGCAACGGCGGCGCGAAAATACCATACTGGTTAGTATGGAAAAGCTTGCAACCCGTGGACGCCCGCGTGAATTCTGCACCGAGGAAGCCTTGGGCGCAGCACTCCAGGTGTTCTGGCAAAAGGGTTACGAGGGCGCATCGCTTACCGAACTGACCGAAGCGATGGGGATTTCCCGGCCCAGCCTCTACTCAGCGTTCGGGAATAAGGACGCCCTGTTCCGGCAAGCGCTGGATCTCTACGAGCGGGACAAGATGGCCTATATCGGTGAGGCGGTGCAGGCGCCGACCTCCCGCGAAGTGGCCCAAACGCTGCTGTTCGGCGCAGTAGACGTTGCTACCGGCGGTGAGAACCGGGGCTGCATGGGCGTGATCTCGTCCGTCGCCTGCCAGAGCGTCGAACCCTCCATTCGCGATGACGTAAATGCCAGGGCTGAGGCTGCGAAGCAGCTGATCGTCGCTCGGATGCAGCGCGCGATCGAAGAAGGAGAGTTCATCGTCCCGACCGACGCGAACGCCATCACACGCTACCTGCTGGCGTTGATGCAGGGGATGTCCGTGCAGGCACAATCTGGAGCAACCCGGGCCGAATTGATGCAAGTGGCAGAATCGGCACTCAATTCATGGCCGTCGCGCTGATCGCTTTTCGCAGTTGCGAAAAAAATATCGATCGGTACAGAAAAAGCTCTTGACCTGAACGCCACATTACATACTTAGCGGTATAGATTAAAGGCAAGCCGGCTTCGGCCGGAGCTGTGTGGCTGGGTCACTGCGTCCCGGCCTCTCGAATTGCTGCGTGTTCCACTGCGAAAGCTCCCGCTTTCGAGAGCGATTTCGCTCGCCCATTTGCAAGGTCGGATAACTCTCCCATGCTCGACACACCCTTCGATCCCTATGATGACGACACCCCTGACCAGCGGGACGAACAGGCGCTGCCAGATGAATCTCTGGAGCGCGCACACGACGATACCCGCGAAAGCCGGCCAAGCCATTTGCGCGCGATCCTCGGACTGGCCGCTCTGCTGGTGGTGGTCGCGGGCTGGTGGCTGCTGGGGGGCGGCGCTCCTGCTCCTGCTGCGCCACCGGTGCCCGTCGTGACGGCTGCCGCTCCGCTGCAGCAGCAGGTCACGCAGTGGGACGAGTTCGTCGGTCGTTTCCGGGCGAGCCGCAGCGTCGAGGTGCGCCCGCAGGTATCGGGTCAGATCACCCGCGTCCATTTCACCGACGGGCAATTCGTCCGGCAGGGCGCGCCGCTTTTCACCATCGATTCGCGTAGCCTGCGTGCAGCGCTGGCCGAGGCCAGGGCGGAAGTCGCGCGGATGCAGAGTGCGTTGGCCCTTTCTCGGGACAATCTTGCCCGCGCACAGCGTCTGATTGCCGAAGATGCGGTCGCCGCCACCGAGATCGACCGGCTTCGTGCCGAGGTTCGCAGCAACGAGGCCGGGCTCGAAGTCGCGCGCGCAAGAGTGTCGTCGCGCTCCATCGACGTTGGCTTCACCACGGTGCGTGCGCCGATATCTGGCCGCATCTCCGACCGCCGCATCGACGCGGGCAACCTCGTATCGGGTGGCGGTGGAGAGAGCGCGACGCTGCTCACCACGATCAACGCCGTCGATCCGGTCTATTTCGAGTTCGCCGGTTCGGAAGCGCTGTTTCTGAAGGCGCGTCGCGAAGGGCTGGACAAGGGTACGCCGGTCGACATCCAGCTTCAGGACGAGAGCGACTACAAGTGGCACGGCACGCTCGACTTCACCGACAACGGGCTCGACGATCAGTCGGGCACGATCCGCGCCCGCGCGGTTGTCCGCAATGGCGAAGGTTTCCTCGCGCCGGGTCTGTTCGGGCGAATGCGCCTTGCCACCGGCGGCACGCGCAACGCCTTGCTGGTGCCCGACACCGCCGTAACGACGGACCAGACGCGCAAACTGCTGCTGGTCGTCGGCAAGGACGGCACCGTTGCGGCGCGCACGGTTACGCTCGGCCCGCTGGTCGGCAATCTGCGCGTCATCGAAAGCGGCCTCAATCGCGATGACCGCGTGATCATCAAGGGCGTCCAGATGGCGATGCCGGGCCAGAAGGTCCGCGCGGAGCTGGGCCGCATTGCGCCACCCAATCGCGACGCGGCAACCGCCGCAGAAGCGGCACCCGCACCGGTCCGCGCCGGCTCCGCCACGATCGCGGGCTGAGGCCACCTATCAAAGCCCGGAATCCGCTTCCGGCCACTCCGACAAGAACCGGACACCATCCCATGCGCATCTCCCGCTTCTTCATCGACCGCCCGATCTTCGCCGCCGTACTTGCCGTGCTGGTGACGCTGGTCGGGGCGATCAGCTACTTCTTCCTGCCCGTCAGCCAGTATCCCGACATCGTGCCGCCGACGGTCACGGTGACCGCGGTGTATCCCGGCGCCTCGGCAGAAACCGTCGCCGATACGGTCGCGAATCCGATCGAGCAGGAAATCAACGGCGTCGACGGGATGCTCTACCAATCGAGCGAGTCGACCGGCGACGGTCGCATGACGATCACCGTCACATTCGCGCCGGGCACCGATCTGGATGAGGCGCAGGTGCTGGTGCAGAACCGCGTCGCCATCGCCGAGGCCCGCCTGCCCGAAGAGGTCCAGCGGCTCGGCATCGTGACGCGCAAGACGACGCCCGACTTCCTGATGGTGGTGAACCTGATCTCGCCCGATGGGTCGCTCGATCGGGAATATATCTCCAATTACGCGCAGACGCGGATCAAGGATCAGCTCGCCCGGCTCGAGGGCGTGGGCGACGTGCAGATGTTCGGCCAGCGCGAACTTGCCATGCGGGTGTGGATCGATCCCGGCCGTGCCGCCGCGCTCGGACTGACCGGCAGCGACATCGTGCGCGCATTGCGGAGCCAGAACGTTCAGGTCGCGGCCGGTACGCTCGGCCAGCAGCCGAGCCCCGATGCCGCTTTCCAGCTCAACGTGGAGACGCAGGGGCGCTTTACCGATCCCGCGCAGTTCGGCGAAGTGGTGATCCGGACCGACGATCAGGGCCGCCAGATTCGGGTCAGCGATGTCGCACGGGTGGAAATCGGCGCAGCCGATTACGCGACCAGCGCCTATCTCAACGACATGGACTCCGTCATCCTGCCGGTGTTCCAGAAGCCCGGTTCCAACGCGCTCGCCGCGGCGGAAGGGGTCAAGGCGTCGATGGACGAGCTGGCTGCGGATTTTCCGCAAGGGCTCGAATACCGCATCGTCTACAACCCGACCGAATTCATTTCGCAGAGCATCGACGCCGTGCTGCACACGCTGATGGAAGCGGTCGTGCTGGTGGTGCTGGTGATCATCGTCTTCCTGCAGAAAGCACGCGCCTCGCTGATCCCGGTGCTCGCCATCCCGATCTCGCTGGTCGGCACCTTCGCGGTGCTGGCGATTGTCGGCTATTCGCTCAACAATCTCTCGCTGTTCGGGCTGGTGCTCGCGATCGGCATCGTGGTCGACGACGCAATCGTCGTGGTCGAGAACGTGGAGCGCAATCTGGAGGCGGGATACACGCCGCTGGAGGCCGCGCGCCGCTCGATGGACGAGGTCGGCTCCGCGCTGGTCGCCATCGTGCTAGTGCTGTGCGCGGTGTTCGTGCCGACGCTGTTCATGGGCGGCCTGTCGGGCGAATTCTACAAGCAGTTCGCAGTTACGATCTCCGCTGCGACGGTGATCTCGCTGTTCGTCTCGCTCACACTGTCTCCCGCGCTTTCCGCTATGCTGCTGCGTCCGCACGAAAGCGTCCCCGCCGACGCACCGCGCTGGCGCCACGCTGTCGAGAACGCAGGCAACCGCTTCAATCGCGGGTTCGAGAGGTTCAGCAACTGGTACGCGAAGCGCACCGCGCGGCTGGTCGCCATGCCGCGCCGGATGATGGCGGCCTACGCCGTGCTGATCGCCCTCACCGGCCTGACGCTGGCAGCGACGCCCACCGGTTTCGTGCCGCAGCAGGACCAGGGCTATTTCGTTTCGGTCATCCAGCTGCCGCCGGGTTCCGCCACCACCCGCACCGATGCGGTGATGAAGCAGGTGGCCGAGCGTGTCCTCCCGATCGAGGGGATCACCGGCACGGTGATGCTATCCGGCTTCGACGGCACCACGCAGACGCAGTCGGCCAGTTCGGCGGCGGCATACTGGGTGCTCGACGATTTCGAGAACCGGCAGGGCAATGGCCGGTCGGTCGATGAACTGATCGCGAAAGCGCAGGCCGCGACCGCGGACATCAACGAGGCGCGGCTGATGATCATCAAGCCGCCCGTGATCCAGGGCATCGGTTCGGCTGGCGGCTTCCGCATGATGCTGAAGGACAATTCGGGGCAGGGCTATCGCCAGCTGCAGGACATCGCCAATGCCGTGATCGGCAAGGCGAACGGACAGGAAGGGCTGGCAGGGGTCTATACCTTCTTCGATACCGGCACCCCGCGCGTGCGGACCGACATTGACCGCGAAAAGGCGCAGATGCTGGGCGTTGCCCCATCGGACATCTTCGACACGCTTTCGGTCTATCTGGGCAGCGCATTCGTCAACGACTTCAACCTGCTTGGCCGCACCTATCGCGTCACCGCGCAGGCCGACAGCGCCTATCGCGACGATGTCAGCGACATCGCCGGTCTCTATGCGCGCTCCGGCAACGGATCGATGGTGCCGCTGGGATCGGTGGCGAGCTTCACCGACACGACCGGCCCCTACCGCGTCAGTCGTTACAACCTTGCTCCCGCCGTTGCGATCGACGGTGACACGGCGCCGGGCGGATCGACCGGCCAGTCGCTGGTGACGATGGAGAAGGTCGCGGCAGAGGTCGTGCCGCAGGGTTATTCGACGGAGTGGACCGGCATCGCCTTCCAGCAGTCGAGCACCGGCAACACGGCGATCTACGTGTTCGGCCTTGCCGTGCTGCTCGTCTTCCTGGTGCTCGCCGCGCAGTACGAAAGCCTGATCATGCCGCTGGCGATCATCCTGATCGTGCCAATGTGCCTGCTGGCGGCGATGATCGGGGTCAATCTGATGGGCATGGACAACAATGTCCTGACGCAGATCGGGCTGGTCGTGCTGATTGCGCTGTCAGCCAAGAACGCGATCCTGATCGTCGAATTCGCGCGTCAGGGGGAGCAATTGCACGGCCTGTCCCCCGCCGATGCGGCAGTCGAAGCTGCGCGCACCCGCCTGCGCCCGATTTTGATGACGAGCTTTGCCTTCATTCTCGGTTCGGTTCCTCTGGTGATCGCGACCGGGGCAGGGGCCGAACTGCGGCAGGCACTGGGCACGGCGGTGTGCTTCGGAATGCTTGGCGTGACCGGCTTCGGGCTCGTTTTCACGCCGACCTTCTACGTCGTCAGCCGCGCGCTGGGCGATCGCATTGCGACGCTGCGCGGAAAGACGCCTCGCGAACCGGAACCAGCCGCGCTCCAGCCCGCAGAATAGGACAAGCCATCATGCAAATTCGCAACATCATCCTTTCCGCCGCTTCCGCGCTGGTCCTTGCGGCCTGTGCGGCGGGGCCGGGCAACGTCGCAACCTCCCCTCGGTCCCTCGCGACGGACGCCGGCCCCTTCCTTTCCGCCGAACCGGACGTGGTCACCCCCAGCCCGCTGCCAAGCGACTGGTGGCGGCTCTACAACGATCCGGTGCTCGACACGCTCGTGACCGATGCGCTCGCGGCGAACACCGACATCCGGCAGGCCGTCGCCCGGATCGAACTGGCGCGCGCATCGCTGCGCGGAGCGCGGGCGGACCGTCTTCCGCAAGTCGGTCTGAACGCTTCGGGCGGCTATGCCCGAACACCCGAAGCACAGACCCTGCCGGGCCAGGATCGCAGCGGGGCGAGCTTCTCGCTCGGCGCGGACCTGGCCTACGAAGTCGACCTGTTCGGCCGGGTCCGAAGCAACGTAAGTGCGGCCCAGGGCGATATTGCCGCCGCGCAGGCCGATGCCGATGCGGTGCGGGTGATGGTGGTCGCCGACACGACGCGGGCCTATGCCGACGCCGCCAGCGCCGCGGCGCGGCTGAATGTCGCGCGCTCCATCGTCGCGCTGCTCGACGACAGCCTGCGCCTCACGCGGCTGCGTCACGATGCAGGGTTGACCGACGGGCTGACCGTCGCGCGGATCGAGGGGCTGCGTGAACAACGCGCTGCCAGCCTTCCCGCGATAGAGGCCGAACGCCGTGCCGCGCTGTTCGCGCTCGCGACGCTGACGGGCCGCTCACCGTCACAGCTACCCGCCGTGTCCGGGGAGCGGTCGGTGCCGCTGGAGATCACGACGCCCTTGCCGGTCGGCGATGGCGCCGCGCTGCTGGCGCGCCGCCCTGACGTGCGTGCCGCCGAACAGCGGGTGCTGGCAGAAACCGCGCGCGTCGGCGTGGCGCGAGCGGATCTTTATCCGCGCATCACGCTTGGCGGCTCGGTCGGCTCCACGGCGTCGAGCCTCGGCAATCTGCTTTCCGGCGGGCCGCTCGGACTTTTTCTCGGTCCGCTGGTCGATTGGGCCTTCCCCAATCGCGAGCCGATTTACGCCCGCATAGACGCGGCCAATGCGAGGGTGGAGGAATCGGTCGCCGGTTTCGACGGAACTGTCCTTACCGCGCTGCAGGAAACCGAAACGGCGCTGTCGAACTATGCCCGAGCGCTGGAGCGGCGGCGCTTGCTGGGCGATGCCTCCGCCGCTGCCGAGCGTGCGGCGCGGATCACGCGCGCGCAGAACCGCGAAGGCGTGGTCAACTCGCTCGACCTGCTCGATGCGGAGCGTACGCTGGCGGAAGCCCGCGCCGCGCTGGCCGATCAGGATTCCGAAGTCTCCCGCAACCAAGTCGCCCTGTTCCGCGCGCTTGGCGGCGGATGGTCGGGCGCTGCGACGGTAGCCGTGCGATGAAAGGGCAGCAGAACAAGGGGCGGCCATGGTGGTTCGAGCACCGCGACGCATTCCTGTCGGGCGGTGTCGGCTTCATGGTGACGGCGCTCGTGGTCCTGATTTCCGCTTTCGGCTGACGGGGCGCGATGGGACTGGTCAGTGCCTAGGCGGGAGGCTTTCCGCCCGCGCATATCTCGCGGAAACCGGCGGCCATGAACGTGGCCAAACGCGCTTTCACTGCGTCGAAATCGTCTGACAGACACAGGCCTTCGGACAGTTTGTCGATGCGTCCGGTGCGCGCCAGCGTCAGCATCAGCGCGCCCGAAACGAAGTGGAAACCCCAGAAGATTTCCTCCCGGCTGCATTCCGGCATGGCGCGTTCCAGCAGGCCGGTAAGGCGAAGGACCACCGGGTCGAACCACTTGTCGAACATCTCCGCACCCCAGTCGGGCGTACTGGCGACCACTGCGGCGAGCGTGCCGGCGTTGCGCCATTGCGGGCCGCCCTTGTCGTAGAGGTCGAGATTGGTGTCGAGGAACGCGCGTAGCGCACCTTCGACGGTGATGTTCTCGCCAACTTCTTCCTCGTAGCGGTCGAGCGCTTCGAGGCGGACCTTGTTCGCCACGATCGCGCGGCGGGCGAAGACCTGTTCGAACAGGGTCTGCTTGTCGTCGAAATAGTAGTTCACCAGCGTGTGATGGACGCCCACTTCCTTCGCCACGTCCTTCAACGCCACGCCGTGAAAGCCCCTTTGCGAGAAGAGGTTTTCTGCGGCGTCGAGCAACTGCTCCGTCGTTTCCGCGCGGCGTTCCGCCTTCGTCTGGACCTTCTTGCGACCTGGCTTCGTCGACACGCACGGCTCCTGCAATTCTGGCGCGTCCGGGATCGGCTGCGCTGCGCCCTAGGACGCCAACCCGCTTCGTATCGCCATTTTTTTGATTATCAAGGGTGTGAATAACATTCCCAGTCATCCCCAGACGCCCACCCACGCTTTCATTCACGCGCAAGTGAGTGAATATTGACAGCTGCGTTAGCGATGCTATTGAACGGCTGGCTGAGGGAAGACCCAGCTTGTTTTGGGAGAGGAATATGAAATCGCTTTTCGCGGTGTCCGCGTCGCTGGCCGCCATCGTTTCGGCATCGGCTCATGCCCAGGACGCGCAGGGTCCCGAGGCGGAAACCGATACGGTTGAGGAAATCTCGCCCGCTGCCGAGAATCGCAATGTCATCCTGGTGACGGCGACGAGGCGCGAGGAAAGCCTTCAGGACGTGCCGCTCAGCGTCAGCGCGTTCCAACAGGAAGAACTGACCGAGAAGGGGATCGTCGGCTACGAACGGCTGGCCCGCGAAACGCCCGGCGTTGTGC
Source organism: Altererythrobacter sp. CAU 1778 (assembly GCF_054482795.1). Lineage (NCBI taxonomy): Bacteria > Pseudomonadati > Pseudomonadota > Alphaproteobacteria > Sphingomonadales > Erythrobacteraceae > Altererythrobacter > Altererythrobacter sp. CAU 1778. The sequence continues at coordinate 385,463 of NZ_JBTLRP010000001.1, forward strand.
TCAACCGCCCGACCCAGAACTTCAACAATTTCACCGCACGCGGCATCTCGACGAACGGCTACAGCGCAGGGCTGCAAGCCCCGGTGGCCATCTACATCGACGAACTGCCGATTTCCGCGAACGGCAACTCCACCATTCTCGATCCCAATCTCTACGACGTCCAGCGGGTAGAATTTCTGCGCGGGCCGCAGGGTACGCTGTTCGGCTCGGGCTCGCTTGCCGGCGCCATGCGCGTGATCACCAATGCGCCCGACCCAAGCGGCGTCGAAGCATCGGCGCTGGTCGATTTCGGTTACACCGAAGGCGGCGGGCTGCGGCAGCGTTACAACGCGATGATCAACCTGCCGGTGAAGGAAGATCAGGCAGCCTTTCGCCTCGTTGGATTTTACAAGGACGAGGACGGCTGGGTCGACAATATCGGCACGGGCGTGAAGGGCGCGAACTCGCTGGTCAATTACGGCGCGCGGGCATCCTTCCTGATCGAACCGACCCCCGAATTTTCGGTACGGCTGACGGGCAATTACGAACACAGCAAGCCGGCAGACAGCGGGCTAACCAACCCGTCGCTCGGCACATATACGCGCCGCACCGACCGGCCCGACCTGTTCCAGAGCGAGTTGAGCAACATTAACGCCACGATCGTGTGGGACATTGGCTTCGCTGAACTCACGAGTTCGAGCACGGTGGCCGACATCAACGGCGAATTCATCGTCGACCTTGCAGGGACGTTCGCGCAGGCTTTCCCATTCGCGCTGGACGCGGTGGGGTATGACACGATCTTCGTGCAGGAAACCCGGCTCGCCTCGAACCCGAACGGCGGCCCGTTCGAATGGATCGTCGGCGCGTTCTATTTCGACAAGCGGCGGGACGTGACTTTCGAATACCGCAGCTCGCCCGAATTCCTCGCGGAGCGGAACCTGACGGGCCTGCCGGACGAATATTACCAGCGGTTCAAGAACTTCACCGACATCACCGAGAAGGCGATTTTCGGCGAGGCGACCTATCGTTTCTCCGACCAGTTCTGGGTGACGGGGGGCCTGCGCTATGGCGGGACGGACGTCCAGACCACGACGCGTGGTGGCGGCTACAACAGCAATTACCTGCTCGCGGCCATCCTCGGCCTTCGCAACATACCGCTGACGGTTACGGAGATCCCCGCTGACGAAGGCGTCAAGGCAAGCGACAGCCAGGTAAGCTGGAAGGCGAGCGTGTCCTTCAAGCCGAGCGATAACGTGACGACCTACGCCACGGCTTCCACCGGGTTCCGCCCGCCGGTGGTCAATGCGCGTGCCGGTCTGGCCAGCACGGTCAACCCGGCGGACATCATCATCCCTGACGGGGCAACGTCCGACAAGCTGACCAATTACGAAATTGGCATCAAGACCAACTTCCTGAACGGCGGTCTGATCGCCAATCTGGCGGCGTTCTACATCGACTGGAACAACATCCAGGTGCAGGCCAACCGCGTTTCGGACTCGGTGCAGTTCGCCACCAATATCGGCGGCGCATACAGCAAGGGCATCGAGTTCGAGCTGATCGCCAACCCCACCGATGCGCTCCGGCTTTCGGCGAGCGGGGCCTATATCGATGCCCGGATTGACTCGCTAACTCCGCAGGAAGCGGCGATTTCCGGCGCGGTTCAGGACGTGCGGCTGGCGGCGCCCAAGTTCGCCGGCTCGACCTCGGCAACCTACAGCTTTCCCGTGAACGAGACGGCGAATGGCTTCGTCACGGGCAGCCTGTCCTATGTCGGATCATTTCCCGGACTGTTCCCGAACGTGCCGGGCCAGCCCGGCGTAGTCTCTCCGCAATACGACACGACCGACGCCTACACCTTTGCCAACTTCTACACGGGCGTGAAGATCGGCTCCGACCTGTCGGTAACGGGCTATGTCGAAAACGTCTTCGACAACGATGCGATCACATACGTCCACCCGGAGGCATTCCTGGACGGACGCTATGCGCGTCTCCAGCCGCGCACCTGGGGCATCCGCACGAGCCTGACGTTCTGATCGGCGGCTTGCGGGAGGCGCGCGTTCCACCCTCTCCGGACACGCGCCTCCTGCACCCTTTGACCCTCGCATGACGGGATCCACGACATTGGCTTACCGCACACTTCTCGGCGGACTTCTGGCGGCGGTGGCGCTGGCGGGATGTTCCGCAGCGCCATCACCTGCATCGCTCGCTTCCTCCGCAGCGGCGGGAGCGCCGCTGGTACGGGTGGCGCAGGGCGAATTGCGCGGATCAGTCGATGGTGGCGTCTCCAGCTACAAGGGCATCCCCTTCGCCGCCCCGCCGGTCGGCGATCGGCGCTGGCGACCACCGGCAAAGCCTTCCGCTTGGGACGGCGTGCGCGACGCGACCGGGTTCGGGGCGTCCTGCATCCAGCTGCCGGTCAGTGCCTCGGCCAATTCCATTTACGCCGAAGACCCCACTCCGATGAGTGAGGATTGCCTGTTCCTCAATGTCTGGTCGCACGAAGGCTCGGCCAAGGCGCCGGTGTTCGTCTGGATTCACGGCGGAGCGCTCGTGTCGGGTGCCAGCAAGTTCGGCATGTACGACGGGTCCGCGATGGCGCGCGAGGGCGTGGTCGTCGTCTCGATCAATTACCGGCTCGGCCCGCTCGGCTGGCTCGCGCACGAGGAACTCAGCGACGAGTCCGCCGACGGCATTTCGGGCAATTACGGCCTGCTCGACCAGATCGCCGCGCTCGAATGGGTGCGCGACAATATCGCGGCCTTCGGCGGCGATCCCGACCGCGTGACGATCGCGGGCGAATCCGCCGGGGCGCTCAGCGTCATGTACCTGATGGCATCGCCCGAAGCGCAGGGGCTGTTCGACAGGGCGATCTCGCAAAGCGGCTACATGATTTCCAGCCCCGCGCTCGACCGGGCTGCCCATGGTCACGAACCGGCCCATGCACAGGGTGCGTGGCTGCAAGAAAAGCTGGAGGCGGCCGATCTGGCGGAAATGCGGCGCATGGACGCGCAAGATCTGACGGAAACGGCGCTGATGTCCGGCTTCCTCACCTGGGGCACGATCGACGGCAAGGTGCTGCCGCGCCAGACCTACGAGACATTCGCGAGTGGAGAGCAGGCAGCGGTCCGCCTGCTGGCCGGGTTCAACAGCGGCGAGATTCGTTCGCTCAGGCGCCTCCTGCCGCCCGCGCCAGCATCGGCAGACGCATATGGCACGGCAATCGCGGCGAGCTATGGCGACCTTACCGCACGGTTCCTCGCGCAATATCCCGCATCAGACATCGACGAAAGTATGCTCGCAGCCACGCGCGATGCGCTTTACGGCTGGACGGCGGAACGGATGATGCGCGACCAGCGCGCCATCGGTCAGGACGGATGGCTGTACCTGTTCGACCACGGCTACCCTGCCGCTGATGCAGCCGGTCTCCACGCCTTCCATGCGTCCGAGATACCCTATGTGCTGGGAAATACGGACCGGATCACGGACAATTGGCCGCAGATTCCGGACACGCAGGCTGAGCGCGCCTTTGCCAACCGGATGTTCCGCAGCTGGCTCGCCTTCGCGAAGGGCGAAGCGCCGTGGGAGGGCTATGGCGCGCAGGGCAATCTGATGCACATCACCGATGACTTCGCGGTGCGGAGCGGCGGACTGGGCGAAGCTTTCCGCCTGCACGACGAACTCGTCTGCCGCCGCTTTGCCGATGGCAAGATCTCGTGGCACTGGAACGTCGGCGTGGCGTCACCACCAAATTCGGGACCCGTCGCGTCATGCCGGTGAACCACGGAACAAGTCAGGACTACGAGCTGACGCTCGACAAGTTCATCACCCATGCCGCCAAGTGGCATCCGGACAAATTCGTCGTCACCGCCGCGCATGGGACGCCCGATGCGCGCATCACCTATCGCGAGCTGTGCGCGCGAGCGCGCAGGCTCTCCGGAGTGCTGCAAGAGGCGGGTGTCGAAGCGCGCGAATGTGTCGCTACGCTGGCCTGGAACACGCAGGCGCACATGGAAGCGTGGTTCGCCATCATGGGGATCGGCGGGGTGTGCCATACGCTCAACCCCCGGCTGGGTGCCGACGTTTTGGCCGACATGCTGCGCCAGTCGCGGGCGCGCGTGCTCATCGCGAGTGGCGACCAGCGCGAACTCCTCCGCGCAATTGCGGAACATGGCTGCGATCTGGAGCGGGTTTTCGTAATCGACGAAAGCGACGATGCCTCGCTTCCCGAAGCGCCTGGCTTGCGGGTCGAACGCTTCGTTGCCGATGCCGGTCACGGCGATGCCGAATGGGGCGGCTTCGACGAACGCAGCCCCAGCGGGCTCTGTTTCACTTCGGGCACCACCGGCGCGCCCAAGGGCGTGACTTACACCCATCGCGGCGTGTTCCTGCACACGCTGCGCCAGTTGCAGGCCGGGGTCGCCGGAATAGTGGAGGACGATGTCGTCCTGCCAGCGGTGCCGATGTTTCACGCGAATGGATGGGGCCTTCCCTTTGCCTGCGCCGCGGTCGGCGCGACCCTCGTTCTGCCGGGGCGGGACACCGACGGTGCGAGCCTTGCGGGCCTGATCTCTCGTCACGCGGTGACGATAGCTGTCGGCGTGCCGACCGTGTGGCTAGATTTGGTCGACCATCTCGACCGAACCGGAATGTCGCTCCCCTCGCTGCGGCGCGTCATGGTTGGGGGAGCGCCCATGCTCGAGGCGCTGCATCGGCGGATGTCGGCGCGGGGCATCGACGTGCAGCAAACCTGGGGCATGACCGAGCTGTCGCCGCTCGGCACCGCAATGTGTCCGGGCACCGGGACGCATCCGACGACCAGTTCCGGAACGGTCGCGCTGGGAGTGGACCTTCAGATCACCGATCATCTTGGCCGCGCTCTTGATCGGCAGCGCGAGAATGAAGGCAGGCTCCATGTGCGCGGGCCTGCGGTCGTCGAACGTTACTTCGGAGAAGACCGGCCTGCCACAGCGGACGGATGGTTCGACACGGGCGATCTCGCCGTGATCGACCGCTCCGGCAATGTGCGGATCACCGGGCGGAGCAAGGATCTCATCAAGTCGGGCGGTGAGTGGATCAATCCCGTCGAGATCGAGGCCGTCGTCGGCGCGGTCCCCGGCATTGCCAAGGTCGCGGTCATCCCGCGGCACCACGACAAATGGGGCGAGCGCCCGGTCATGGTCATCGAACTGGCCAAAGGCTCCGCACTGAGCGACGAAGCGCTGATGGAGCCTTTGCGCGAACGGTTCCCCAAGTGGTGGATGCCCGATGCGATCATCCGCGTGCCCAGCATACCGCTGGCGACCACCGGCAAGCTCGACAAGAAGCGCCTGCAATCCGAGTTCGGCGGCGCATGAGGCGGGGCGGGGCCACGGCTGCCATGCTGGCGGTCGCCATGGCCGCCCTGGCGGGCTGCGCCACTTCCGCTGTCCAGCCGACGTCGCGCGGCGATGCGATTGCCGCGACCGCATCGGGGCAGCTTCGCGGCACGTCCGGGGAGGGCGTGGAGCGGTATCTCGGCATACCCTATGCCGCCCCTCCGACCGGCGAGTGGCGCTGGCGCCCGCCGCGTAACCCTTCGACCTGGACCCACCTGCGCGATGCGAGCGAATTCGGCCCCGCCTGCATCCAGCCGCCCGTGCCTGCGGTGAGCGTCTACAACGATCCGCCGGCCCGGATGTCGGAAGATTGCCTCAACCTCAATGTCTGGACACCTTCAGGCGCCCGCGCCGCGCCCGTGGTGGTCTGGCTCCACGGAGGATCGCTGCGGATCGGGGCCAACAGTCTGGGTCTGTACAACGGGGCAAATTTCGCGCGGCGTGGGGTCGTGTTCGTCTCCCCCAACTATCGACTGGGCCCGCTCGGCTGGCTCGCGCACGAGGAACTGAGCGCCGAATCAGCTAATGGAATTTCCGGCAACTACGGCCTGCTCGACCAGATTGCCGCCTTGCGCTGGGTGCGGGACAACATCGCCGCGTTTGGAGGCGACCCCGACAATGTGACCGTGATGGGCGAATCCGCCGGGGCGCTGAGCGTCACTTACCTCATGGCCTCGCCCAAGGCGCGCGGGCTGTTCGACAAGGCGATCGTGCAGAGCACCAACTTGCGGACCTTCCCGCTGCTCGACCGGCCGACGCATGGCCTGCCCTCCGCCGAGGCGATCGGCGCGCAGACCTTCGCGAACCTCGGCATCTCCATTCTGAGCGATGCCCGCCTGCTCGACGCCCAGGCCCTGACGAACCGCGCCTCTGCCGCGAACTTTCCCGCGCAGGGAACGATCGACGGCAAAGTCTTGCCGGATCAACTGGTCGACATATTCGACCGGGGCGAACAGGCGCGCGTCCCCCTCCTCGCAGGGTTCAACTCCCGTGAAGTCGTGACCCAGCGCGCGCTGCTGCCGCCGATGGCCGGAAGCGCGGAGGATTACCGGGCGGGCATCGTATCGGCCTACGGCGATCTCGCGGCCGATTTTCTGGCGCTCTATCCCTACGCTCAGGGCGAGGAAGCGCTCATCGCCGCGACGCGGGACGGCATCTACGGTCACGCAGTCGAACGGATGGTCCGGGACCAGACGGCGCTTGGGCTGGAAGCCTATCTCTTCGTGTTCGATCATTGCTACGCTGCCGCCGATGCTCGCGGCCTGTGCGGATTCCACGCCGGGGAGCTGCCCTTCGTCTTCGGGAATTTCGCGACAGGTGCGCTGCCCGCGCAGTGGCCGGCCCCTGGCAGCGAGGAAGACCGCGCCCTGTCCGATGCCATGCTCGGCTACTGGGTCAGCTTCATGAAGAACGGCCGGCCCGGCAGCAGTGCCGGCCCGGCATGGCCGGCTTACGCGAACGGCGAGAACTTCATGCGGTTCGACGGCCGAGCGAGGCCCGCTGCGGACCCCTATCCGGGGATGTTCGAGTTAAACGAGGCATTCAACCGGCGGCGGCGCGCCAGCGGGCTTTCGTGGGGTTTCCTCGCTGGGCTGTCCGCTGTCCCTGCGAATGATGGCGGCAGTGGCGACAAGAATAGAACTTCGGGAGAGCGAGAATGAATAACGAAAGCGCGCCGGCGACGGCGGTCGAAACGCCATACGCACGCAAGTCCTACCGCTACTTCGTGCTGGGCGTGCTGACGCTCGTCTACGCGCTGAACTTCGTCGACCGCCAGCTGCTGGTCATCCTGCAGGAACAGATCAAGGCGGAGCTTGTCCTGTCGGATACGCAATTGGGCCTGCTTTCCGGCTTTGCTTTCGCGCTGTTCTACGTCTCGTGCGGCATCCCGATCGCGCGCTGGGCGGACCGGGGGACGCGGCGCAGCATCATCGCGCTTGCGCTGACGGTATGGAGCATGATGACCGCGGTGAGCGGACTTGCGCAGAACTACGTCCACCTGCTGCTCGCGAGGATCGGCGTCGGAGTGGGCGAGGCGGGGGGCAGCCCGCCGGCACACTCGATGATCTCCGACATCTTTCGCAAGGAAGAGCGCGCGACTGCCCTGTCGGTCTATTCCATCGGCATCTACATCGGCATCCTGCTGGGCTTCGCGCTCGGCGGATGGATTGCCGATACCTTCGGCTGGCGGACGGCATTTTTCGTCGTCGGTCTGCCGGGCGTGCTGGTTGCCGCCTTCCTCCGGTTTACAGTGAAGGAGCCGGTTCGCGGCTGGTCGGAAGGCCGGCAGGCGGATACCGCCGCCGCGCCGCCTTTCGGCGAAGTGCTCTCCTTCCTGTGGTCGCGGCGAACCTTTCGCAACCTCACGCTGGCGGGCAGCCTGCAGGCGCTGGTCATCTACGGCATCGGCAACTGGCTGCCGTCCTACTTCCTTCGCAACTTCGAGATTAGCCTGACCGAACTCGGCGTCTGGATGGCGCTCACCTCAGGCTTTGGCGGTGGCGCAGGTTCGTTCTTCGGCGGCTGGATGACCGACCGGCTGGGCGCCCGCGATGCGCGCTGGTACGCATGGGGGCCGGCGATCCTGATCCTGGCGATCACGCCGGTGCTTCTGGTGATACTGAACACGTCGGTGCTGACGCTGGCGCTGGTCCTGACGGGTGTGTTTCACTTGCTGTCGGCGTCCTATCTCGGCCCGGTTCTGGCCGTGTCGCACAGTCTGGTGGGGTTGAGGATGCGCGCGCTGACTTCAGCGATATTCTTCTTCTTCATCAATTTGATCGGTCTGGGGCTGGGGCCGCTCATCGTGGGTTATCTCAGCGATGACTTCGCGGCAGGCGGAACGGCTAACCCGCTCGCTCTCGCGATGCTCATTACCGGCTGCGTCGCGTCGTTATGGGGTGGGCTGCATTACCTAACGGCATCGCGCACGATCCGGGCAGATCTCGATGCAAGCCCGGCCAATGTGCCGCTGACGGCCTGACATGCATCCTGCCATGCCTCCGCTGGCTGCGATGGGAGCCGTGCTTCTCACGGGTTGCGCAGCCATTGCCACGCCGGACAGTTCGGCGGTGCCGTCAGTGGCGGACACGCCGAGCCGCGCCGTGGCGGCGGATGGCCGCTACATCTCGTGGCGCGAGCACCGCATCGACGACGAGGAAGTGAACGGCGGCGTGCCGATCCGTGGCGGCGACGGGCTTATCGAAGCGGACATCGACCGCGATGGCATTCCCGACATCGTATCGGTGCACGAGGATTCGCATCACCTGCGGATCGCCTACGGCACGCCAGACGCGGATCGCTGGGACCTCGTCACCGTGGCACAGGGGCCGGTTGTTGCAGCGATCGAGGATGTGGCCGCAGGCGATCTCGACGGCGACGGCTGGACCGATCTGGTGACTGCCAACGAGGAAGCGCATCTCGCCTTCTTCCGCAATCCTGCCACGGGGCAGCGCGGTGGGCATTGGCCTGCGCTCATTCCCTCGGTGACGCAGAACCGCGGCTCTTGGTTGCGGGTCTTCGTCGCTGACCTGGACGGCGACGGAAGGGTCGAGGTGCTGGGTGCGAACAAGGGTGCGAGCGATATCGTCGACCCGGACGGCCCCCGTGCGGACCGTGCGACCTCGCTGTTTCGCATCGCGGGCGATCCACTCGACGATGAGAGCTGGAGGGAACAGGTGCTGTTCCGCCGCGACGTTCCGAACACGGCCATGCCGGTCGATATCGACGGCGACGGCGATCTCGACGTGCTGGCAGCAGCCCGGCTGGAGCAGACGGCGTTCGTCCTCGAAAACACCGGGACCGGCGCTCCGGGTGGCGAAGTGGGCATGGTGAGCCATGAAATCGTCATCGAAGCCGCCGACGGGGGCTGCGAAGTCAGAACCTCCGCCTTCCAGTCCGACTTCGCGGATTTGAACGGCGACGGTCGGCAGGATTTGGTGGTCGGCGTGATGGAACTCTGCGGAGATACCCGCGCGCCGGGCGGTCTGCCCGCCGTCGGCTGGCTGGAACAGCCTGCGGCCCTCGACGCGCCGTGGACCTACCACCGTATCGGCGACATCCTGCCCGATATGCCCATCGGCATCGCGCTGGCGGATTTCGATGGAGACGGCGATCCCGACCTCGTGACCGGCGGCTATTCGGGGCTCAACATCCTGCAAGGCGGATACACTGACACGGCGCGCGATTTCGACAGTCCGGGCGTGGACGCCTCGGCAACGGTCGGTCGCCTCGCATGGTTCGCCAATCCCGGCAGTGCAGGCGGGCCCTGGCAGGGCCACGATATCTCGCGGCGGGTCCGGGGAATGTACGATGGTTTCATCGCCCGCGACGTGGATGGTGACGGCGATCGGGATATCGTCACCACACGCGGCAACAGCGGCGCGTATGACGGGGTGATCTGGCTGGAACAGGTCCGCCAACAGCGACCGGGACCAGCATTCACGCCTGCGCGCAGGACCGAAAGCAGGCCGCTACCGCTGCCGCCCGAAGACTGGATGGACCATTACGGCGCGTCCAGCACCCTGGTGGCGCCGAACAAACGGTAGCGGAAAATAATGGCCCGACTGTGCGAACACGGTCGGGCCAAGCGTCTCTTGCTACCTGTCCCGCGACGGGCGCGCGGGCTTTCGCTTCGGCTTACCGGGCCCGCCGGGTTTGCCGCGATGCGCCTTGACGAAGGGCTTGCCGTCCCTGGCCGGGCCGCCGTGCTTGCGGTTCTGCCGGGCCTCGACGCGCGGGCCTTCGTTGCTCAATTCGATCAGGATGGCGTCGTGATCGTCATCTGCGGAAGCCGTACGGCCGATCGCGTCGGTCACTTTCGGCGCCATAGCGCGCGGTATCTGGAACCAGCTCTCGTTCTGGCCAATGCGGATCGCGCCGATTTCGTTGCGCGTCACGTGGCCGCGGCGGCAGATCATCGGCAACAGCCAGCGCGGCTCGGCATTCTGGCGGCGACCGATACCCATCTTGAACCAGACCACGTCCTCAAAACCGGGGCGATGCTGGTCGGCCTTGGCCTTTTCGCGCGCGGCAGGCGTATCCGCGATCAGTTCTTCGGGCTGCGGCATCTTGTCGCGGTGGGCGCGGACCAGCGCGGCCGCGATGTCTTCCGGCGCCAGGCGGCTCATCAGTTCCTGCGCGACCTTGCGGTCCGCGTCGTCGTATTCGGTCGGCTCGGTGAGCTTTTCCATCAGGCGGACGTGGTCCTGCGCCCGGATGGCTTTCGCCGATGGGGCTTCCATCCATTCCGCCGAAATCTTCGCGCCTCTGAGCATTCCCTCGACGCGCTTGCGGCGATTGTACGGAACGACGATGGCGGCGGTGCCCTTCTTACCGGCGCGGCCCGTCCGCCCGGAACGATGCTGCAACGTCTCGGCATCACGCGGAATCTCGACATGAATGACGAGGCTGAGCGTCGGCAGGTCCAGACCGCGCGCGGCGACATCGGTCGCCACGCAGACGCGCGAACGGCGATCGCGCAGGGACTGGAGAGCCTGGTTACGCTCCGACTGCGAATGTTCGCCCGACAGCGCCACGACCGCGAAACCGCGGTTCTGCAGGGTTGCATGAAGCCGCCGGACGCTGTCGCGCGTGGCGCAGAAACAGATGGCCGTTTCAGCTTCGTGGAAACGCAGCAGGTTGACGACGGCGTTCTCGATCTCGGACGGGGCGACGGTGATCGCCTGATAGGAAATATCGCCATGCCCGCGGCTCTCGCCAGCGAGGGTCAGGCGCAGGGCATTCGCCTGGTAGCGTTCTGCCAGGCGGACGATCTGCGGGGGCAGGGTCGCGGAGAACAGCAGGGTGCGGCGTTTATCAGGCGAGGCATCGAGCAGTTCCTCGAGATCCTCGCGGAAGCCCATGTCGAGCATTTCGTCGGCTTCGTCGAGGACCAGCCCAGCGAGCCCCGACAGGTCGAGCGCGCCGCGTTCAAGGTGATCGCGCAGCCGGCCCGGCGTGCCGACGACGATCGCCGGTCCGCCCTTCAGCGAGCGGCGTTCCTTGCTCGCATCCATGCCGCCGACGCAGGTCGCGATGCGCACATCGGTCCTGCCGTAAAGCCACGCGAGTTCGCGGCTGACCTGCAATGCGAGTTCGCGGGTCGGCGCCACCACCAGTGCGCGCGGCTTTCCGCCGGGCAGGATGTCGCCGAGCAGTTCGTCGGCCAGTGCCAGCCCGAAGGCGACCGTCTTGCCGGAGCCGGTCTGCGCTGAAACGATCAGATCGCGTCCCTTCGCATCGGGCGCGATTACCGCAGACTGGACAGGGGTGGGGGCGGTGAAACCGCGTTCGGACAGCGTCTCAGCCAAGACTGCCGGTAAATCTTCGAATGACATCAAAACTCGCAATTGGTTGCCGCTGCTCCGAATGCGGGATGGGAGCTGCGAAAAGGGCGGTTCGCTTTTGAAGCGCGACAGGCGCAGAGGCGCGAACGGACAACCCCGAAGGCGGTGCCTATAGCGATCACCGGATCGAAAAGCTTGCGATAAATCGCACTTCGCACACGAAACGACGGCTGAAAGCCTTCCCGCCGTCAGAGCTCGGGCAGATTCTGGTCGGCAAAACCCCAGCCCGCCTGCGTCTTGCTCGCCGCGCGATCGAGCAGGCGTTTCACGTCGTCGATGGTGAAGGGGTGCGCGTCTTCCATGGTTTTCAATTCGTTCCAGGCGATGGGCACTGCCACCGGCGCGCCGCTGCGGGCGCGCGCGGAATAAGGGAGGACAGCGGTGCTGCCGCGCTGGTTGCGCAGCCAGTCGATGAAGATTTTGCCCTTGCGCTTCGCCTTGCTCATCGTGGCGGTGAAGCGGTCGGGCTCGGCAAGGGACAGCGCCTCGGCAAAACGGCGCGCGAAATCCTTTTGCGTGTCCCAATCGTGTCCGGTGTTCAGCGGGACGACCACGTGCACGCCCTTTCCGCCCGAAAGCATGGCGAAGCTGACGAGGCCGAGATCCGCCAGCCGGTCGCGGATATGGACCGCCGCGCTCTTGACCGCGGCAAAGTCCAGCCCTTCGTCCGGGTCGAGGTCGAAGATCATCCGGTCGGGCGCCTCGACATCGCTGCTGCGCGCGGCCCAGCCATGAAACTCGATGGTCCCCATCTGCACGCACTGCAGCAGGCCGCGAAGGTCGTCGATCCACAGGTAGACCTCGCTACCGCCGTCCTTCTCCTTGATCGGCACATGGTGGACCGCATCCCCGAAGGAGCCGCTGTCGTGCTTCTGGAAGAAGCATTTCTTGCCCCGGCCCTGCGGACACCGCACCAGGCTGACCGGCCGGCGCGCAGCGAAGGGCAGCATGGCGGGCGCGATGGCGGCGTAATAGTCTGCAAGATCGCCCTTGGTTCGGCCGCTGTCGGGAAAGATCACCCGCTCGCGGCTGGATATTTTCACAGGTTCGGTTGCGGGGGGCGCGGGCTCGGCCTTTTCCGGGGTAACGGCGTCCGCCTTCTTGTCGCCGCGCAGGCCCAGATAACTGCCGTGGCGGATGTTCCCGTCGGCGGTGAATTCGGCAAAGGCGACCTCGGCGACCAGTTTGGGCGAAACCCATGTGACACCGCGGGCGATTGCCTTGTCGACCTCTGCCGGGGGCGACTTGCGTTCGAGCCGGGCCATTTTTCCCGCGAGATCGTCCAGATCGTCGGATGAGAAGCCGGTTCCGACCCGGCCCTTGTAGACGAGCGTGTCGCCTTCGTTCTGCGCCATGAGCAGCGAGGAGAAAGGGCGACCCTTGGCGCTGCTGGCCTTGTAGCCGATCACGACGAATTCCTGCCGCCGCGTACACTTGACCTTCACCCAGCGCTTGCCGCGCGAGCCGGAGTAGCGCCCGTCAACGGTTTTGGAGATGATGCCTTCCTGCCCCGCGTCGCACATTTGCCGCAGCAGCCTTTCGCCCGCCCCGATCACGTGATCGGCAACGAAGACCGGCGGTTCGGCTGTGCCGAGCAGCGCTTCCAGCCGTTCCTTGCGCTCGATATTGGGCAGGTCGGCCAAATCCTCCCCGCCGAGCTGGAGGAGATCGAAAGCGTGGAATTGCAGCGCGTCGTCGCGGCCTTGCGCGCCGTGACCGCGCTTCAGCACGCCCTGAAGCGTGGAGAAATCGGGATTGCCTCTGGCATCGACCGCGACGATCTCGCCATCGATCAGGCAGCTCGGAAGATCGAGCGCGGCAAGCGTCTCGACCAGAGGTGCGAACTTATCGGTCCAGTCCTTGCCGCTGCGGGTGTAGACGCGCACCTCATCGCCCTTCGCCGCCACCAGCGCGCGATAGCCGTCGAACTTGATCTCGTGCATCCAGCCATTGCCTGTCGGCACGTCGCCGACCAGCGTGGCGAGCTGGGGCTTGCGGAAATCCGGTAAAGGGGCGTCCTTTTTCGGTGCCTTGCGCTTTTTCGCCGTGTGCGCGCTCGCCTTCTCCATCTGCGCCAGGAAGGCGTCGTCCTTCTTGCCTTCGAGGGAGAACTCGCCCTTTCTGTCAGCGGCGATCTCGGCCATGGACCTGCCTGTCAGCACGCTGGTCAATTCGCGCTGGACCAGACCATCGCCCGCCTCGGCGTACTTGTCGTTCAGCTTGCGCAGCAGCCAGTTCTCGCGCTTCTCGCCCGGTTTCTTCTTCAGCCTGACGAGCAGCCATTCGCCCTGCATCCGTTCGCCATTCAGGCAGAAGTGCAGGTGGCCGTCCTCGATATCGGCGGCGCTCTTCCCCGCAATCGGCTCCCACGTCCCGCGATCCCACAGCATCACGGTGCCGCCACCGTATTCACCCTTGGGGATCGTGCCTTCGAAACTGTTGTAGGACAGCGGATGATCCTCGGTCCGCACGGCGAGCCGCTTGATGTCCGGATCGGGCGAGGGGCCCTTGGTGACGGCCCAGCTTTTCATGACGCCGCCCACTTCCAACCGCAGATCCCAGTGCAGGCGCGTGGCGTCGTGCTTCTGCACGATGAAGGCGTTGCCGCTTGCGCTGCTTTCAGTCTTGCCTGCGGGTTCGGGCGTCTTCTCGAAATCGCGCTTGGCATTGTATTCGGCAAGCGGATCGTCCCGGCGTGCCCGCGCCATGTCAGGCGCTCTTCTTGCGGCGGGTGGCGGATTTGGCCGGGGTTTTCGCCGCGGGCTTGGCATCGCTGCCGACCGACTTCTTCAGCGCTGCCATCAGGTCGATCACGTTGCCGCCGCCGCCAGTCGTATCGCCTGTATCCTCGATGATCGCCTTCTTGCTCTTCGACTTGGATTTCTTGTCGATCAGGCGGCGCAGCGCATCGACATAGCGATCCTCGAACTCGCTGGCATCGAAAGGGGCGCTCCTCTGTTCGATCAGCGCGGTGGCGAGGTCGAGCAGTTCCTTCTTCGGCTTGGTATCGTCGATCTCGGAGAAGAACGACTGGCCTTTTCGCACCTCGTCGGCGTAGCGCAGGGTTTCCAGCAACAGGCCCTTGCCGCAGGGCTTGATGGCGACGAGCTTTTCGGTCCCGCGCACCGCCAGCTGGCCCAGCGCCACCTTCTTCGCCTTGCGCAGCGCCTCGCGCAGGACGACGAATGCCTCCTCGGCCAGGTCGTCCTTCGGCGCGACGTAATAGGGCTTCTCGAAATAGAGCGGATCGATCTCGCAGGCATCGACGAACTGGACCAGCTCGAGCGTCTTCTTGCTTTCCAGTTTGACCGCTTCGATTTCCTCGTCCTCGAGCAGGACGTATTCGCCCTTCGAGATTTCGTAGCCCTTGATGATCTCGTCGCGATCGACCGGCCCGATGCCGGGCACCACCTTTTCGTAGGCGATGCGCTTGCCGCTCGGTTCGTGGATCTGGTTGAAGCTGATCTTCGCGCCGCTCTTGGTTGCGGTGTAGATTTCCACGGGGATCGAGACGAGCGCCAGCCTGATCTGCCCCTGCCAATATGCGCGTGCGGCCATTTGAGAACTCCTCCTGTGAAGGGTCAGCGCGCGAAGGGCGCATTGGTTTCTCGCAGGGACGCGAACTGGCCGAAACCGTGCCGCCTAATTCCGGGCGGTCGCACTCTCCAGCCGCTGGCGGCCCAGCGCGATCGCACCGGTGATGCCCGCATCGTCGCCGAGGGCGGGAGGCACGATGATGCCGGTCAGATCGCGGTCGTAGTGTTCCGCATATCCGGCCAGCTTTCGGCGGGTCTTCGCGCGCAGGGCGTCGAGCAGTCCGGGCGCCTTCACCACGCCGCCGCCGAAGATCATCACGTCGGGCATGTGCAGGAGAGCGAGCGTCATGGCGAATTCGGAAAGGTAGTCCGCCACCAGCGCAATCTGCTCCGTGCTCGCCTGCGAGAGGTCGTGCCCCCAGCGCGCCATGATCGCGGGGCCGGATGCCAGCCCTTCGAGGCAGTCTCCGTGGAACGGGCAGTGACCGGGCCAGTCGTCGCCAGACGGGCGGGCCGGTCGGATGTGCCCGCTTTCGTAATGCGATACGCCGCCAAGCGTCTGTCCTGCGGTGACGACGCCGGTGCCTATGCCCGTGCCGATTGTGGTGTAGGCCACCGTGCGCTTGCCACGGCCCGCGCCGGCCATCTGTTCGCCCAGTGCCGCGCCGTTGACGTCGGTGTCGATGGCGAGAGGGGCGCAGAAACGCTCTAGCGCATCGTGGTATCGCGCCCCGCTCCAGCCCGGTTTGGGCGTGGTCGTGAAGGTGCCGAACGTGGGGGAGGCGGGGTCGATGTCGATCGGGCCGAAACTCGCGATGCCGAAAGCGCCGATTGCACCATGATCCTGCGCGGCGGAAGCGAACCATTCCGCCATGTCGGGCAAGGTTTCGTCGGGATGGCGCGTATCCAGCCTCGTGCGGGCGAGCACCCCGCCGTCGGAGCGCGCGAGGGCCAGCACGAACTTGGTGCCCCCGGCTTCCACCGCCCCGATCAGGCTCATGGCAGCACGGCCTTCACCCGCTGCATCGCGGCGGCCGCGATCAGCCAGGTGACTGCCGCGAACAGCATCGTCCAGATCGGCTCGCCCGGGAACAGCCAGAGCATGATCTGCCCCATTACCGTCGCGACCAGCAGCTGCGGCACGACGACGAAGATGTTGAACAGGCCCATGTAGATACCGAGCTTGGCCTGCGGCAGATTGCTGGCGAGAATGGCGTAGGGCATGGCAAGGATGCTGGCCCACGCAATGCCGATGCCGACTTCCGCCAGCAACAGCAATTGTGCGTCGCGCACGAAGAAGAAGATCAGGAATCCCGCCGCGCCGAGCGCGAGGCAGATCGAATGGGTCCGCACCTGCCCGACCCTGCGGCTGAGCCACGGCAACAGCGCGAGCGCGGCTATGGCAGCGACCCCGTTGTAGACCGTGAACAGCACGTTCACCCAGTTCGCCCCGTCGTTATAGGCGGTGCTGGCCGTGTCGGTGCTGGCGAACACATATTGCGTCACGACCGGAGTGGTGTTGATCCACATGATGAACAGCGCCGACCAGCTGAAAAACTGCACCACGGCGAGCCGCTTCATCACTTCGGGCATTCCTGAAAAATCGCCCACGATGCTCGATAGCATATTCGCCGCCTTGCCCTGGCGGGCCATGCGAATCGCAATGGCGCTGAGTACGCCGTAAAGTGCCATCAGCGCTCCCAGCAGAAGCAGCTCCTTCTCCAGATCGAGCAGGAGGACGGCCAGCGACACCACCACGCCCGAGCCGATCCATACGCCCGCCGAGCCGACGCTCTTGCTGCCGAGCGCGCGCAAGGATTGCGCCTCGTCGACGGCGGCCCTGTCCGCATCGAAGATCGCCTGTTCTTCCGGCGAATACTCGCGCGTGGTCACAATGGTCCACAGCACCGCCACCAGCAGCGCAGCAGCGCCCGCCCAGAAGCTCCAGCGCACGGTGTCGGGAATGCCGCCACCCGGCGCGACGTTGGCGACGCCCATCTGGTCGAGCAGCCAGGGAAAGATCGATCCGACCACTGCTCCTGTCCCGATGAAGGCGGTCTGCACGGCGTAGCCCGCACTGTGCTGGTCCGTTCTCAGCATATCGCCGACGAAGGCGCGAAACGGCTCCATCGAGACGTTGAGGCTTGCATCGAGCAGCCACAGCATCGCCGCGGCAAACAGCAGTGGGGCGCCAAAGCCGGGCGAAAGCGGCATCAGGAAAAGCGAAAGGGCCGCGAAGATCGCGCCGGTCAGGAAATACGGCCTGCGTCGCCCCAGCCTGTTCCATGTCCGGTCGGAAAGGTAGCCGATCACCGGTTGGACCAGCAGGCCGGTCAACGGCGCGGCCACCCACAGCGCGGGCAGATCGTCCATGCTCGCACCCAGCGTCTGGAACACGCGGCTCATGTTCGAATTCTGTAATGCGAACCCGATCTGGATGCCGAAGAAGCCGAAGCTGATGTTCCACAGGCCCCAGAAGCTCTGGCGTGGTTTCTCCATCGCGAGGTGTCGTCCCTTTCCCATGCGCTGACCGTCTTTGCTGCCTCGCGCCAAACGAGCGGGCTGGCACGTATCCCGCCCGGCCTCAATACGCATACGAATGTAAGCGGCGTTCAGGCGCTGCCGCTGGAGCCGCGCACGACCAGCCTGCCGGGGAGCTTTTGCGGCGGAAGATCCCGTCCGTCGATCTGGGCGAGCAGGATATCGACCAGCGTGCGGCCCGCGCCCTTGATGTCCTGCATGACCGTCGTCAGCGGCGGCGTAGTCAGGCTGGCGGCAGGAATGTCGTCGAACCCGACCACCGCGACATCGCCCGGAACGGAGCGTCCCGCTTCCGCCAGCGCGCGCATCGCTCCGATGGCGATCAGGTCGCTCGCGGCGAAGATCGCGTCGAATTGCCCGCCGCGCCCGATCAGCGTCCGCGCCGCGGCGTAGCCTTCGCCTTCGGTCGTCAGTGCGTCCACCTGCAGTGCGGCATCGGCTTCGATCCCGGCATCGCGCAGCGCGGCGCAGAAGCCGGAATAGCGGCCGGAAAATTCCGGGTAGTGCTCGTCCGCGTTGCCGAGGAACGCGATCCGCCTTCGCCCGCGATCGAGCAGGTGCTCGCCCGCCAGCCGTCCCGCGGCGACATTGTCCGTTCCCACGGTCACGCCGCTCGTATCGCTCGACACCGAACCCCAGCGCGCGAAATGCGTGCCCTGCCGGGTAAGCTGATCCATGCGCTCGCGATATTTGGTGTAGTCGCCATAGCCGAGCAGGATCAGCCCGTCGGCCCGGTGGCTGTCCTGGTACTGGACGTGCCAGTCATCCTCCATCCGCTGGAAGGAAATCAGCAGGTCCAGCCCGCGATCGGCGCAGGCCCGCGTGATCGACCCCAGCATGGCGAGGAAGAAGGGATTGATCATGCTTTCGTCAGGCGTCGGATCCTGGAAGAACAGCAGCGCGATGGTGTTCGACCGCTGGCTGCGCAGCGAAGAGGCGTTCTTGTCGACGGTGTAATTGAGGTCGCGGGCGATCTGCTCGATTCTCTCGCGGGTCTTTGCGCTGACGGAACGGTCGCCGCGCAGCGCACGGCTGACGGTCGGCTGCGAGACACCCGCAGCATAGGCGATGTCGAAGCTGGTCGGGCGACCTGTCGCCTTTCGTCCCATTTCTCTCCCCCGGGGGCCGCGAGGCCCCGCACGGGCGATGATAGAGCGCCCCGCGCCGCCCGCAAGAGGCTCGGCAAACGGCGCCGGACAGTGTGACTTTCGGGTGACTGCGCCCAGCAATCGCAGCAGTGCGTATACGTATGCCGTCTTCCTATGCCTGCCCCGGCCGACATACTCCGCTCCGAACGCAACGAGACGCAATGCTTGCGCTGCTGCGAGATTTAACGGGGCACCGGCGCGCCGAAAGCGCCGGGCCCGAGGGGAGACTGCAATAATGGCACTTCGCAACCGTCTGGCCGGTGGAATCAGCACTGGCGCCGTCATCATGGCCCTCGCCGTCGTATCGGCTCCTGCGTACGCGCAGGAAGCATCGGTCGAGCCGGGCGACGAAAACGTATCCGAAACCGACAATGGCTCGGACGAGAACGTCATCATCGTCTCCGGCTATCGCCAGGCGCTCGAAAACGCCGTCAACCTGAAGCGCGAAAGCCCGGTGATCGCGGAAGCGTTCAGCGCGGAGGACATTGGCAAGCTGCCCGACGTCTCCATCGCGGAAACGCTGGGCCGCCTGCCCGGCCTCGCCGTGCAGCGCATCAACGGCCGCGCGCAGAGCCTGTCGATCCGTGGCCTCGGCCCGGATTACTCCACCTCCCTGCTCAACGGGCGCGAGATCGCATCTTCTGGTGACAACCGTGCGGTCGAATACGATCAGTACCCTTCCGAACTGATCGACCAGGGCGTCATCTACAAGGTGCCCTACGCCGGCCTCATCGGGCAGGGCCTTGCCGGCACGGTCGACCTGCGCACCATCCGCCCGCTGTCGAAGAACGAGCGTATCATCTCGCTCAGCGGTCGGCTCGAATTCAACGAAGGCGGCTCGCTCAACCCCGACATCGAGGGTTGGGGCTATCGCGCGACCGGCACCTATGTCGACCAGTTCGCTGACGACACGCTCGGCATCGCAGTGGGCGCGGCCTATCAGTCCAGCCCGAGCCAGGTCGAGAAGTTCAACGCCTGGGGTTACCCGAACGACGCGGGCTACACCGTGGTCGGCGGCATGAAGCCGTTTGCGAAGTCCGTCGATCTCGACCGGTTGGGCCTGTTCGGCACGGTGGAATGGCAGCCTAGCCTTGAGTGGAACACCACGCTCGACGTCTTCTACGCCGATTATCGCGAGAAGATTCCGACGCGCGGGATGGAATTTCCGTTCAACCCCGGCTGGGGCGCGGGCACGACGATCACCGACAACAGCGGCGGGGATTTCCCGGATTCAGTGACGTTCGAAAACGTTCAGCCGGTCGTCCGCAACGATTACGAGCGCAAGGACACAGAGACCTTTGCTGCCGGTTGGAACACTAAGTACGAGAATGACGACGTCATCCTCAACCTCGATGTGTCCTATTCGAAATCCGATCGTCGCCTCCAGCAGATCGAGAGTTATTCGGGCCTCAATTACGCCGCGGGCAATATCAACCCCAGCGACACGGTGACCTACACCCGGCAGGGCAGCGGCTTCCCCTACGCCTTCTCGAATGTGATCGACTATTCCGATCCGGCGCTGATCCAGCTGACCGATCCGCGCGGCTGGGGTGCCGGCGGCATCGTGCAGGCCGGCTTCATCAACGACACCTCGACCGAAGACGAACTGTTCGCTGCGCGGGCAGAGGCGGTCGGCAAGGTCGATCACCCGCTGATCGAGCACGTGGTCGCCGGGATCGCCTATTCCGATCGCAGCAAGTCGCGCGACATCACGCAGAACTTCCTCAGCCTCGCGGGCGGAACGTCGGTCTATGCCGGGCAGGGCGCGGTAACGGGCCTGCCGGTGCCGAGCGACGCGCTGCTGGAGCCGACGGCCTTCCTCGGTTTCCTCGGCTTCGGACCGCAGCTGACCTACAATCCCTTCGTGTTGCTCAACAACGGCACCTATGTCCTGACCGACGTGCAGAGTTCCGACCTGCCGTTTCCGGGGGACTGGGCGGTCAGCGAAAAGGTCTGGCAGGGCTACCTGCGCGCGGATCTCGATTCGACGTTCGGTAGCATTCCGATGACGGGCAATTTCGGCGTCCAGATGGTCTTCACGGACCAGTCTTCGGATGGCTTCAACTCGCCCGGCGGCATCGGGGCGACGCGTACGCCGGTCACCTCCGGCGACAAGTATGCCCACGTCCTGCCCAGCGCGACGCTCAACTTCGAACTGGCGGACAATCTGAAGTTCCGCATCGGCGCAGCCCGCACGCTGACTCGCCCGCGGATGGACCAGCTCAACGCGTCCTACAACGCGTCGATCTCCAACCAGCCGCAAGGTCCGCTCGACTCGATCTTCGGCGGCAGCGGCGGCAATCCGGAGCTGCGGCCCTACGTTGCGGACGGTATCGACGGCTCGTTCGAGTATTACTTCGGCGGCGAGGGCTATGTCGCGGTCGCTACCTACTACAAGTGGCTGAAGGACTTCGTGAACCCCGGCGCTTCGGTGGTGCGCGACTTCTCCTACCTCGTGCCGACGCTCGACGGTGCGGCGCTCGACGCCTTCAACCAGAGCGGGCAGCAGACGCTCGGCCTGGTGAACGGTCCCGACAATGGCGCCGAAGGCTATATCTTCGGCGTGGAGGCCACCGCATCGCTGCCGTTCCGCATGGTGACATCGGCGCTCGACGGCTTCGGCTTCCAGTCCAGCGCATCCTACACCAAGAGCCGTCTCGACGTGACGCTGCCCAATGGTGACACGTTCGATGTGCAGACGCCGGGCCTGTCGAAATGGGTGGTCAATTCGACCGTCTATTTCGAGAACAGCGGCTTCGAAGCGCGGCTCAGCCACCGCTATCGCTCGTCATTCCTGGCAGAGTTCATCGGCATCTCCGCCTCGCGCGATTTCCGCCAGACCTATGCGGAATCGATCTTCGACGCGCAGATCGGCTACCGGTTCGAAGATGGCACCATGCTCGACGGACTGTCGATCACCTTGCAGGCGCTGAACCTGACGGACGAACCCTTCGTCAATTACACCGATGGTGACCGCAGCCATATCGTCGATTACGAACAGTATGGCCGGACCTACCTGATCGGGGCATCGTACCGCTTCTAGAGCCGTATCGGGTCGACGCGGGCAAATTCTCCTCCCGCCCGCGTCGCCCGTGACTGGCCGGATGCGGAAGTCCTTCGACGGGTCTTCCCATCCGGTCATGCCTGAGGTTTGGACGCATGACCGAAACACGAACCAGACGCTTCGCAATCGCCGGTGGCGGAACTGCCGGCTGGATGGCTGCCGCCGCGCTGGCTCGCTTCGCACCGCCCGGCCGTTCCATCGTGTTGGTGGAGAGCGAGGCAATAGCATCGGTCGGCGTGGGCGAGGCGACGATCCCGCAGATCCACCTCTTCAACGGTGCGCTTGGCCTCGACGAAGCGGAATTCGTGCGCGAGACCATGGCGACCTTCAAGCTCGGCATCGAGTTCGACGGCTGGCTGCGCGAAGGCGCGTCCTACATGCACGCGTTCGGCGAAATCGGCCGGGGCGCGGGGATGCTGCCTTTCCAGCACTACTGGCTCCGCGCGCAGCGACTGGGCTTCGCGCTTCCATTACAGCGCTATTCGCTCAACGAACTGGCCGCACGGACCATGCGGATGCACCGCGGCAGGACCGGAAGCGGGCGCGAGATGCCCTACGCCTACCATTTCGATGCAGGCCTCTACGCTGCCTACCTGCGGCGCTACGCTGAAGCGCGCGGGGTGGTCAGGCACGAAGGGCGGATCGGTTCGGTGGAAAGGCACGGGGCGAGCGGCGAGGTCGCCGCGCTGCTGCTGGATGACGGGCGGCGCATAGAGGCCAATTTCTTCATCGATTGCACCGGATTTCGCGCGCTGCTGTCGGAAGCGAAATTCGAAGACTGGTCGCACTGGCTCCCCTGCGACCGCGCGCTGGCTGTGCCCTGCGAAGGCGGCGGCGATTTCACGCCCTACACGAAATCGATTGCCCACAAGGCGGGCTGGCAATGGCGCATCCCGCTGCAACACCGCATCGGCAACGGCATGGTCTATTCGAGCGCGCACTGGACCGACGACGAAGCGGCCGAAGCACTGCTCGGCAATCTCGACGGTGCCCCGCAGGCCGATCCGCGTCCCATCAGCTTCACCACCGGGCGGCGCGACCCGTGGCGCGGAAATTGCCTCGCCCTTGGCCTAGCTGCCGGGTTCATGGAACCGCTGGAATCGACCAGCATCCATCTGATCCAGAGCGCGATCAGCCGGTTTCTGGCGGTGCTGCCTTCGGGCGCTGTCGATCCCGCCATGCGCGACTGGTTCAACACGCAGAGCCGCTTCGAGTGGGAGCGGATACGCGACTTCCTGATCCTCCATTACGCCGCGAATGCGCGGGAAGGGGAGCCTTTCTGGGACGCGGTGCGCGCGATGGAGCTGCCGGAGACGCTGAACGCCAAGATCGCGCAGTGGCGCGGAGCGGGGTTCATCCATCGCGAGCACGAGGAATTGTTCACCGAGGTCGGCTGGTTTCAGGTGTTTGTCGGGCAGGGCGTGGACGCGGGCGGTTACAACCCCATGGCGAATGCGATGCCGGAAGCGGACCTGCGCGCGATGCTCGAAACGATCGAGGCGACGCTGGTCGAGGACGTGAAGGCGATGCCGCGCCATCTCGACTTCGTGCATGCTTTTGCGGGCAGAGATAAGCAGCAGGTGCCAGCGTGAAGGCCGCCTACCCCCTGACCGCCGCAATGCTGGCCATGTCTGCCTGCGCCTCTGCGCAAACGTCACCGGCCGTGCCTGCGGCCCCGCCGCAGGATTTCCGCGCGCGGGAGGCGTCGGAGGAGATCGTCTACTTCGTCCTGCCCGACCGCTTCGCCAATGGCGATCCGGCGAACGACCGTGGCGGCATCGCCGGCGACCGGCTGGCGACAGGTTTCGATTTGACGGCCAAGGGCTTCTTTCACGGCGGTGACTTGAAGGGCCTGACCGAAAGGCTCGACTACATCCACGGCATGGGCGTGACCGCGATCTGGTTCGCGCCGATCTTCCAGAACAAGCCAGTGCAGGGGCCGCAAGGCGGAGAGAGCGCGGGTTACCACGGGTACTGGGTCACAGACTTCACGCGCCCCGACAGCCATTTCGGCACGCGCGAGGAGTTCAGGACCTTCGTCGAGGCCGCGCACGCCCGCGGGATGAAGGTCTATATGGACATCATAACCAACCACACGGCCGACGTAATTACTTATGCGGACGGGCCTGCCACCAATTTCGAATACCGCGGCCTCGGCGACTATCCCTACTCGACGCGCGGCGGGCCGGACGGGCCGCGCATCAATCACGGCTTCGTGGGGGACGGCGACAGCAGCGCTGCGAATTTCGCCGGGCTGACCGATCCCGCCTACGCCTACGTCCCGGTGGTGCCGGACGCGGAACGGGAGGTGAAGGTGCCGACCTGGCTCAACGATCCGATCTACTACCACAATCGCGGCAACAGCTCCTTCACGGGAGAGGACAGCCGCTACGGCGATTTTTCCGGCCTCGACGATCTGTTCACCGAGCATCCGCGCGTGCGGGCCGGAATGATCGAAATCTTCTCCGGCTGGGTGAATGACTACGGCGTCGACGGCTTCCGCATCGATACCGCGCGCCATGTCGATCCGGGCTTCTGGCAGGAATTCGTGCCGGCAATTCAGAGCGTCGCTGCCGACGCCGGCATCCCGAACTTCCATATGTTCGGGGAGGTTTACAAGGACGTGCCGCAGAACGGCTATATCGCCGAATACACGCGCCGCGACGGATTGCCCGCCGTGCTCGACTTCGCCTTCCAGGCATCGATGCGCGAAATCCTCGGCCGGGATGCCGGTACGGTCGTGCTGGCGCATCTGTTCGATGGCGACGTTCTGTACGAAGGCGGCGAAGCCACGGCGCGGACTTTGCCGACGTTCCTGGGCAATCACGACATGGGCCGTTTCTCGACGCTGCTGAAGGCCGACAGGCCCGGCATCGCGCAGGACGAATTGCTGGCGCGGGTGATGCTAGGCCATGCGATGATGCTGAGCCTGCGCGGCAGCCCGGTGATCTATTACGGCGACGAGCAGGGTTTCGTCGGCGACGGCGTCGACCAGCTTGCGCGAGAGGACATGTTTCCCAGCCGTACGGCGGTCTACAACGACAATGACCTGATCGGCACGGAGGCGACCACGGCGGATGCGAATTTCGATACCCGCCACCCGCTCTACCGTCACATCGCCAGCTTATCTGCCATGCGAAAAGCCCATCCGGCCTTCACGCGCGGTCGGCAGGTCGTTCGGCATTACGAACAGGAGCCGGGCGTGTTTGCCGTCAGCCGCTTCGATCCCGCCACCAATTCGGAGTATCTCGCGATCTTCAACACCAGCGCTAAGCCGCGGCGCGCCAATGTGACGCTCGGCTACGATGTACGCGCCTTCGAAAGCCTGCAGGGCGATTGCCCGTCCGGCGTGACCGCTCCCGGCAGTGCCGCTTTCGCTCTCCCCGCGCTCGGCTGGGCCGTCTGCCGGGTAAGCGAGGTGGCGCAATGACCGGCGCTCTCCCCTGGTGGAAGGGTGCGGCGATCTACCAGATCTACCCGCGCAGCTTCATGGATTCGAACGGCGACGGCATCGGCGATCTGCCCGGTATCACGCAGCGGCTCGACCATGTTGCGGACCTGGGGGTGGATGCGATCTGGATCAGCCCCTTCTTCGCCAGCCCGATGAAGGACTTCGGCTACGACGTGTCCGATTACTGCGCGGTGGACCCGATTTTCGGCGACCTCGAAGACTTCGACGCGCTGGTCGCCCGTGCGCATGAGCTTGGGCTCAAGGTCCTGATCGATCAGGTCTATTCGCACACATCCGACGAACATCCATGGTTCACGCAAAGCCGGTCCGGCAACGATAACGACAAATCGGACTGGTACGTGTGGGCCAATGCCAAGCCCGACGGGTCGCCTCCGTCCAACTGGCAATCCGTGTTCGGGGGTCCTGCATGGACGTGGGACGCCCGACGCGGACAATATTACCTGCACAACTTCCTGTCTTCGCAGCCGCAGCTCAACCTGCACAACCGCGCGGTGCAGGATGCGGTGCTGGACGTCATGCGTTTCTGGCTGGATCGCGGCGTCGACGGGTTCCGCATCGACGCGCTGAACTTCGCGATGCACGACCTTGCCTTGCGCGACAATCCGCCAGCGCCCGCGAACGGCAAGGCGCGCACGCGACCGTTCGATTTCCAGCTGCGGATCCACAACCAGTCGCATCCCGACATCCCGAAATTCATCGAGCGTATCCGCGCGCTGACCGACCGATATGCCAGGGACACAGGAGCGATTTTCACCGTCGCAGAAGTGGGCGGTGACGATGCCGATGCGGAAATGAAAGCCTTCACCGCCGGGGAAACGCATCTCAATTCCGCATACGGCTTCGATTTCCTCTATGCCGACCGGCTGACACCGAAGCTGGTGTGCGACGCGCTGTCGCACTGGCCGGAAGAACCGGGCGTTGGCTGGCCGAGCTGGGCGTTCGAAAACCACGACGCGCCGCGCGCGCTTACCCGATGGATCGACAACGGACAGCGCGATGCCTTCGCGCGCATGAAGGCGCTGCTGTTGGCGAGCCTGCGGGGAAACATCATCCTCTATCAGGGAGAGGAGCTTGGGCTGACGCAGGTCGAGATACCGTTCGACCATCTGCAAGACCCCGAAGCCATCGCCAACTGGCCGCTCACGCTGTCGCGCGACGGCGCGCGCACACCCATGCCGTGGACGACGCAAAGCGCAGACGGCGGCTTCGGCTCCGACGCGCCGTGGCTGCCGCTGGGGGAGGAGAACCACGCCCGCGCGGTCGACCGGCAACGGCCGGACGATGCCTCGCTGCTCAATTTCACTCGATACGCGCTGACCCTGCGCCGCGACAATCCGGCGCTGAAGCACGGACGCGTCATATCATGCGCCAGCGACGGTGCGCTGCTCGACCTGACGCGTGAAGCCGACGGCCAGCGCGTGCGCTGCCTGTTCAACATCGGCCCCGATACACTCACGCTCGGCGCGCTGCCG
This sequence comes from Altererythrobacter sp. CAU 1778, assembly GCF_054482795.1. Classification (NCBI taxonomy): domain Bacteria; kingdom Pseudomonadati; phylum Pseudomonadota; class Alphaproteobacteria; order Sphingomonadales; family Erythrobacteraceae; genus Altererythrobacter; species Altererythrobacter sp. CAU 1778. The sequence continues at coordinate 412,397 of NZ_JBTLRP010000001.1, forward strand.
GGCCGCGCGCTGTGCAGCATGAACGGCGCTGACCAACGACACCTGCCGCCCTACGCCGCCATCATTCTGGAGATCTGATCCATGCGCTCTTTCACTGCCATCACCCTTGCGGCCCTGGCCCTTGGCACCTCGCCCGCGGCCATCGCGCAGAGCGTGTCCTCACCCGACGGGCGCATCACCGCGTCCCTCGCCGTCGATGGCGAAGGCAAACCCAACTGGTCGGTGACGCGCGACGGGAAGGAGCTGATCGCTCCATCCAGCCTGGGCTTCAATCTGGAGAACGAGGATTCGCTGCGACGCAATTTCGCCGTGGTCGCGCAAGGGACCGATAGCGCCGACACGACCTGGGAACAGCCCTGGGGCGAGCGTCGGTTCGTGGTCGACCGGCACAACGAACTTGCCGTTACCTTCCGCCAGCAGGACGCGGCAGCGCGCGAATTTACCGTGCGAATGCGCGTGTTCGACGGCGGGGTGGGCTTTCGTTACGAACTTCCCGATCGCGGCGAGACCCGCATCGCGGACGAGCTGACCGAATTCGTCATCGCGCCGGCCGGGCAGGCGTGGTGGATCCAGTCGGGCGACTGGAACCGCTACGAGCAACTTTATCAGAACACGCCGATCGACAGCGTCTCCGTCGCGCACACGCCGATCACCTTCCGGCTAGAGGACGGGACGCACCTATCCCTCCACGAAGCGGCGTTGGTGAACTATTCGGGCATGTCCTTGCAGCGCATGACCGGGCAGCGGTTCCGCGCCCAGCTCGCCCCGTCGAGCCGCGGCGCGAAGGTCGTGCGCGAAGGCGCGTTCGCGACCCCGTGGCGTACCCTGCGCATCGCGGACGATGCCGCCGGACTGGTCGAGAACGACCTCGAACTCAATCTCAACGAGCCGAACGTGCTAGGGGACGTCAGCTGGGTGGAACCGGGCCGCTACATCGGCATCTGGTGGGGCATGATCTCCAATCGGTGGACATGGTCGCAGGGCGAGCGGCACGGCGCGACGACTGCGCGCGCGAAGGACTACATCGATTATGCTGCGGCCAATGATTTCCGCGGTGTGCTGGTCGAAGGCTGGGATATTGGCTGGGATGGAACCTGGTTCGGCAACGGCCGCGACTTCAGCTTCACGCAGGACTATCCCGACTTCGACCTGGAAGAAGTCACTCGTTATGCGCGGGAAAAGGGCGTGCGGCTGATCGGGCATCACGAAACCGGCGGCAATATCGCCAATTACGAGGCGCAGCTGGACGATGCCATGGCGCTATACCAGCGGTTGGGCGTCGATTGGGTGAAGACCGGCTACGTCGCCGATGCCGGCTCGATCATCAGCTGCAATGCCGACATCGCCGATCCGTGCGAAGGCCAGTCCATGGAATGGCACGACGGGCAGCGGCAGGTGCAGCATCACTTGCGCGTGGTTGAGGCAGCGGCCGCCCGCCGCATCGCCGTCAACCCGCACGAACCGGTCAAGGACACTGGCCTGCGCCGCACATATCCCAATTGGGTCGCGCGCGAAGGTGCGCGGGGGCAGGAATACAACGCCTGGGGCGCCTTCGCCAACGGGCCCGATCACGAACCGACGCTGGTCTACACCCGGATGCTGTCCGGCCCGATGGATTACACGCCCGGCGTTCTCAGCCTGAAAGGCGACAACGACCAGCCGATCGCGTCCACGCTGGCGAAGCAACTGGGCCTGTATCTCGCAATCTATTCGCCGATCCAGATGGCTGCCGACTTCATCGAAAGCCTGGCCGAACATCCCAGGGAAATGGAATTCATCACCGCGGTCCCGACCGACTGGTCGGAAAGCCATCTGGTCGCGGGCGAAATCGGTGACTATGCCGTGTTCGCGCGCAAGGATCGCAATTCGGAGGACTGGTATGCGGGCGGAATCAACGACGCGACCGCACGCGAAGTGACGCTGGACTTCGCCTTCCTCACCCCCGGCACGACCTACCGCGCCAGCGTGTGGAAGGACGGCGAAAACGCGACCTACCTCACCGATGCACAGCACGATATCGCATATGACGACTTCACCGTGAAGGCGGGCGAGAAGCACAGCTTCCGCCTCGCCCCCGGCGGCGGGCTCGCCATCAGGCTCCAGCCCGTCAAGTGAGCGTTCCGCGCCCGCCCCACGTCGTCGTCCTGGGTGGCGGCAGCGCGGGGTGGATCACGGCCTGCCTGCTCCACAAACGGTGGGGCGGGCGGGGCGGGCGCGTCACCGTTGTCGAGAGCCCGGATATCCCCATTATCGGCGTGGGCGAGGGATCGACCCCGCAGATGAAGGCGATGTTCGACCATCTCGGCATCGATGAGGCCGAATGGATGGCCGCCTGCGATGCGACCTGCAAGCTGGGCATACGTTTCACCGGATGGAGCGCGCGGCCCGGCTTTGGCAGCTATTTCCATGCCTTTCCCGGCCCGGTCGACCTGCACACCGAACCCGGCTTCATCCACAATTGCGCGCTGGCGCGACGCGGGTTCGATGTGCCCGCGCACCCGGACGACTGGTTTCTGGCCAGCGTTCTGGCAGGGCAGGGAAAGGGGCCGATCCCGGCGGACAGCTTCCCGTTTCCGCCCAGCTATGGCTACCACTTCGACGCGCACAAGCTTGGCGCTTTCCTGCGCGACTGGGCCGTGCGGCGGGGTGTGGAGCACCTCCAGCAAAAGGTCGGCGAGGTCGAGCTGACGCCAGCAGGCGATGTCGCTGCTCTGTTGTACGAGGGCGGAGGGCGGATCGCGGGTGATGTCTTCGTCGACTGTTCAGGCTTTCGCGCCATGATAGCGGAGCAGGCGCTTGGCGCGCGGCACATTTCCTTCGCCGGAAACCTGTTCAACGATCGCGCCGTGGTCATGCCGACACCGCATGACAGGCCGGTCAAACCGCAGACCGAAAGCATCGCCATGCGCGCCGGCTGGCGCTGGCGCATCCCGCTGACGACGCGGGTGGGGAATGGATACGTGTATTCCTCGCGCCACATCGGGGACGAGGACGCGGAGGCGGAATTGCGCGCGGCGCTCGGCGATCCGGTGGGCGATGTGCGGGTGTTGCAGATGAAGGTCGGTCGGCTCGAGAACAGCTGGACGCGCAACTGCCTTGCTGCCGGACTGGCGCAGGGGTTCATCGAACCGCTCGAAGCGACAGCGCTGCATATCGTCATCACGACCGCGCTGGAATTTGCGGACAGCTACGAAGCCGGCGGCTTCACGCCTGCCCACCGCGACCAGTTCAATCGGGCCATCGCCGCGCGCTACGAAGGCATCCGCGACTACATCGTCGCGCATTACCGCCTCGCCCAGCGCAGTGACACGTCGTACTGGCGCGACTGCGCGGCCAACCAGAACCTTTCCGAAAATCTCAGGGCCATTATCACCGGGTGGTTCACTCACGCCGACATCGCGCAGGTCAATCGTGACCGGTATCCGGTGCAGGCCTATTCCGCAGCGAGCTGGCACGTGCTGTTCGCCGGATACGGTACCTTCCCGCCGCCAGAGAAGATCAGGCCCTTGTCCCCGCAGGCCCAGGCGGCAGATGTCGCCTGGGCGCGCGAGACTCTGGCGTCATGCGCGCGCAATTTCGCTGACCTGCCTGCCTTGCACCCCCAGATCTGAACGCGCACGCCGACCGCGTGTGACGTGCATGACAGGGATAAGTCGCTCGATCTCGCGCTTGTCACGGGACTGCAAGAAATTCGCCAAGAGCCTGTCATAAGCTCTGCGTATCCGCGCCCCGAATCCACTTTCGGGGCAAAACATGACCATTACCAAAGCACTTCTCGCGGGCACTTCGGCTCTCGCGCTCGCCGTACCTTCAATCGCGTATGCGGGCGAAATCGCCGGTTCGGTTTCGGATACGACAGATACCATCGCCCTGCGTTCCGCGCAGGTCGAGCTTGTCGAACTGGGCCGCGTCGCGGTGACCGAACGGGATGGCAGCTTCGTTTTCGCCGATGTTCCGGCGGGCGACTATACCCTGCGCGTCAACTACATCGGCGCGACGACCCAGACAGTCGCGGTCAGCGTTCCCGCGACCGGCACGGTGCGCGCCAACATCGCGCTTTCCGGCGTCGGTGACGATGAAATCCTCGTCGTCGGGCAGGCGGCCAACCTTTCCAGCGCCCTGTCCCGCAAGCGTGAGAACGACACGGTCTCCGACGTGCTTACCCGCGACGCCATTGGCCAGTTTCCCGATCAGAACGTGGCGGAAAGCCTGCGCCGCCTGCCGGGTACCAACGTGCTCAACGATCAGGGCGAAGGGCGCTTCGTTTCGGTGCGCGGTCTCGATCCGACGCTGAACGCAACCTCGCTCAACGGCGTGCGCCTGCCATCGCCCGAAAGCGATACGCGCGCAGTCGCGCTCGACGTCGTGTCGAGCGACATCATCGAATCGATCGAGGTCAAGAAGTCGCTGACGCCGGACATGGACGGCGACACCATCGGCGCTTCGGTGGAGATCGAGACGACCAGCGCGTTCGACCGCAAGAAGGACCTTCTCACCGTCAAGCTCGAAGGCAGCTACAACGATTATGCCGACGCCATCAGCCCGAAGGGCAGCGTCGACTTCTCCTACAGGGTGAGCGACAATCTCGGCCTGTCGGGTGGCCTGTCCTACTACAAGCGGACCTTCGAGACGGACAATATCGAGGCCGACGACTGGGAGATCGCCGACGACGGCACGGTCTATGCCGAGGAAATCCAGTACCGCGATTACGATGTCGAGCGCGAACGGATCAGCGCCACGCTGGGTCTGGACCTGCGGGCCGGTGCCTTCACCGAACTTTACGTCCGGGGCATCTACAGCCAGTTCGACGACCAGGAATACCGCCGCCGCCTGACGTTCGACCTGGGCGATGCCAGCGTGTCTGGCACCAGCGACGCGCTGGTCTATTCCGATGACGAAGCCATCACGGTCGAACGCGACGTAAAGGACCGCTTCGAAAGCCAGAAAATCCGCAGCATCGTGGCAGGCGGCGAAAGCGACTGGGGCACGTGGTTCGCGGATTATTCCGCCAGCTGGTCTAAGTCGACCGAGCGCGAGAACGGCAGCATCGACCCGGCCCAGTTCGAACGCGAATACGAGGGCGAAGGTCTGACGCTCGGGTTCGATTACGCGGACCCGCGTGTGCCCACCTACGCGTTGCTGAACGATCCGGGCGATTTCTTCGACCCGTCCGCCTACGAGCTGAACGACATCGAATATGTCGCCCTGTCCGACGCGCAGGACGAGGAATATTCCGCCAAGTTCGACCTCGGACGCCGCTTCGCGACCGACGCCGGCACGATTACCGTGCAGGGCGGCGTCAAGGGCCGCTGGCGCGAAAAGAGCTACGATGCCGAGGTCGAATTCTACGAATTGGACGACGTCACGCTGGCCGACGTTCTGGGCGCAGGCCCGACCTACCGCATCGCGGACATCGCCCCCGTGCCGGGCTTCGGCGAGGCCCGCGATTATTTCGACGCCAATCGTACCGCCTTCGAGCTGCAGGACATCGACAGCGCTTTCGACAGCGCGGTGGGGGATTTCAGCGTCGAGGAGGATATTCTCGCCGGGTATCTGCTCGGCCGCTGGGACAGTGCGACGCTCTCCGTCATCGGTGGCCTGCGGTACGAGAACACCTCGAACACATTGCGCGGAAACGACGTTCTGCTGGTGGAGGAAGACGGCACCCTGCCCGGCGGCGCGATCGCCACGGATGACACGGTCATCGTCGCTCCCGTCTCGATCGAGAAGGATTACGACCACTGGCTGCCGAGCCTTAACCTTCGCTTCGAAGCGGCGCCCGACCTGATCCTGCGCGCGGCTGGCTATAGCTCGGTCGTGCGGCCCGGCCCCTTCCAGCAGGCGCCCCGCGTCGCGGTGGAGGAAGCCGACGATGGCGAGCGTGAAGGCGAATTCGGCAACCCGGACCTGCGGCCGACGCGGGCCTGGAATTTCGACGCTGCGGCCGAATACTACCTCGGCAACAACGGCGCGATCTTCGCTTCGCTGTTCTACAAGCAACTGGACGACTTCCTGGTCGAAACCACGTTCGAGGCCGACGATGCGCCCTTCAACGGATCGTTCCGCGGCGTGCCGTTCGACGAAGCGACGATCTGGTTCAACGGCGACGAAGCGGATATCTTCGGTGTCGAGCTTGGCGTTTCGCAGGCTTTCACCGGGACGCTCGACGGTATCGTCGTGCAGGCGAACTACACCTATACCGATGCGAGCGGCACGGTGACGCTGGTGGCGGCTGAAGGGCCGCGCGACATCGCGCTGCCATCGACCAGCAAGCACACGGCCAATGTCTCACTCGGCTACGACAAGGGGCCGGTCGATATCCGCCTGTCTGGCACCTATCGTGACAAGTATCTCGACGAACTGGGCAGCGAAGCCGCGCTGGATCGCTACGTCGACGATCACTTCCAGCTCGACCTGTCGGCCAAGTTCCGCGCGAGCGAACGCCTGCAGCTGTTCTACGAATGGGTGAACATCAACAACGCCAAGTATTTCGCCTACAATACGCTGGGCGGCCGCCAGAACCCGTTCCAGTATGAGGAATACAACTGGACCATGAAGGCCGGCGCGAGGTTCACCTTCTGATGCGCGCCGAACATTCCCTGCTCGCCCTGTCGCTTTTCGGACTGGTTGGCGCCTGCGCCACCATTCCGATCGGCGGCAACCCGGCCGTGTCGGTGTACGCCGTGGCCGAGACCGAGCCCGTCGGCACGGCAAACGAGGACGCGGCGGACGATCCGGCGATCTGGCGCAATCCGGCAGCGCCGGAGAAGAGCCTGATCGTGGCGACGGACAAGAAGGGCGGGCTCTACGTCTACGACCTGCAGGGCCGCATCCTCAGTTTCCACGCGCAGGCGGGGCTCAACAATGTCGATCTCGCGGACATGGGCGACGACGGCGTCATCGTCTTCGCCAGCGACCGCAGCGACTTGGCCAATGGGAAGATCGCACTGTTCCGCCTCGATACCGGGCCGGGTACGCTGACTCCCCTCGGAAGCGTCGCGGCCGGAGCGGGGGAGGCGTATGGGATCTGCGGCTACCGCGATTCAGCCGGGCAACTGGTGGTCTACACCGCGCCCAAGCAGGGAAACATCGGCAAGTGGGTCGTCACCCTCGGCGCTGCGCCTAAGGCCACTTTGCGCCGGTCCATGACGGTGCCGAGCCAGCCGGAAGGCTGCGCCATCGATCCGCGCGACGGTACGCTTTATATCGGGGAGGAAGATGCAGGCATCTGGCGCTTCTCCGCTGGCGCGACGGCAGGCGAGCTCGTCGTGCCGGTGGACAACCGGATGCTTGTGGCCGACCTCGAAGGTCTGGCGCTGGTGCCTTCCGGCACGAAAGGCGGCTGGCTCTACGCCTCGAGCCAGGGCGACAACGCCTATATGCGCTTCGCCCTCCCGAACATGACACCGGCGGGCCGGTTCCGCATCGCTGCCGGACGCTTCGGAAGTACCGAGGAAACCGACGGCATAGAGGCCAAAAGCGGCGATTTCGGCCCCGCCTTTCCCGGCGGCATTTTCATCGCGCAAGACGGGGTCAACGGCGGCGAAGCGCAAAACTTCAAGTTGGTATCCCTCTCTGCGATCGAAAACGCGCTCGCTAACGCCGCAGAATAATCAGGGAAATGATGGTGGGCGGTGTGACGAACCGATCGTCGCGCCGCCCCTTTTATTCAGCCTTCACGGCAACGGTGTTCCACAAAACGCTATTGCAAATGATTTGCAATAGCGCGTCAGATTGATAGAGGCGCACTCGAATCAATCTGGAGAAGCATCGATGGACCCCGTCACCCCGTTCCTGTTCGCGACCGTTGCAGCAAGCAGCGTTGCCGCTGCCGAAGTCCGGCCGGTAGAGGCTTCCGGAGCGGAGATCGTGGTCACGGGCGTCCGTTCCGAAGGGCGTGACGACTACGCGGTAGAGCAGCAGCGCACTGCCACCCGCCTGCCGTTGAGCCAGAAGGAAACGCCGCAATCCGTCAGCGTGGTGACTCGCGCCCAGATTGAGGATTTTCAGCTCAACGATGTGAACCAGTTGCTCGCGACCGTACCCGGCGTCAGCGTGCTCGCGGCGGAAACGGACCGGGTTTATTATTCCGCGCGCGGCTTCGACATCCAGACGTTCCAGATCGACGGCGTCGGCCTGCCGTTCGCGTTCGGCATCCAGACCGGGTCACTCGACACGGCCATATACGACCGGATCGAAGTGGTGCGCGGTGCGCCCGGACTGCTTTCGCCGACCGGCAACCCGTCTGCCCTGATCAACTTCGTTCGCAAGCGTCCGTATCGCGAAGCGCGGGGGCAGGTCTCGGGACAATATGGCTCCTTCGACCACAAGCGGCTGGATGCCGACGTCAGTGTCCCGCTGACCGCCGATGGCAGCATCCGCCTGCGCGGTGTCGGCGCCTATCTCGACACCGACAGCCATCTTGAACGTTACAACCTCCAACGCTGGACGGGATACGGGATCGTCGAAGCGGACCTCGGTCCGGATACGGTTGCAAGCGCGGGCTATGCCCATCAGGATCACCAGAGCAGCGGGGCGCAATGGGGCGGCGTGCCGCTCGTCTACACCGACGGAACGCGGATCGACTTCGGCCGCTCCGACAATACCGGTCCCGACTGGGCCGGATGGGGGGTGATCGATCGCCAGATCTTCGGCGACATCACGCACAATTTCAACGAAGACTGGTTCGTCCGCGCCACGGTGATGCGCCGCGCCGCGAGCGAGGACGACGAGCTGTTCTACGTCTACGGAAATCCGGACCGGGAAACCGGCCTCGGCATTTTCAGCTATCCCGGCAAGTTTTCAGGCGAAACCCGGAATCTGACCTTCGACGCTCACGTCGGTGGCAAAGTGACCGCGGGCGGGCGTGAACACGACGTGATGTTCGGCGCCGTGCGCGGCACGCAGAACTACGTCCAGTCGTCCGCCTACGACTATTCCACGGTCGGTGTGTCGGTGCCGTTGAGCGCGCTGTTTGACGGGACGTTTCCGCGGCCCGACTTTCCCGAACTGTCCGAAAGCCTCGACATCGATTCGACGCGGGAAAGCGTCTACGGACTGGTCCGCCTGAATTCGGCCGATCCTTTCAAGCTGATGATCGGCGGCAGCTATTCTCACGCGAAGAGCGAGGGCACATCCTACGGCGCGCCGCAGGATTTCGACGCCGACAAGTTCCTGCCGTTCGTCGGCGCGACGCTGAAATTGACCGCGAACATCTCGGCCTATGCGAGCTACGCCACCATCTTCAATCCGCAGACGCAGTTCGATGCAGACAACCGGCTGCTGGACCCCGTAACCGGCGACAATGTCGAAGCTGGCCTGAAGGGCGAATGGCTGGGCGGTCGCCTGTTCGCCAGCGCCGCCGTATTCCGCGCCAACCAGAAGAACACCGCGGAGGCTGCCGGTTTTGATGCGGCACTTGGTCGCACGATCTACGCAGGCGTCGATGCGAAATCCGAGGGCGTCGAGTTCGAGATCGCCGGCAGTCCGCTGCCGGGCCTGCAACTGACCGGAGGCTACACTGCAATGAAGGTACGCGGAGCGGACGGCGACGCGGCGCGGACCTTCGTGCCCCGCCGTACCGCGCGCCTCAACGCGGTTTGGTCGCCGCAAAGCCTGAAAGCGCTGAAGTTCGGCGCTTCGTTTCGGCACCAAAGCGACTTTTACTATGAGCCCGGCACGGTGTCGGTGACCACCGGCGCGCCCATCCGTATCGAACAGGGCGATTACGCCATCGTCGATTTGATGGCACATTACGATGTCACCGACAGCATCGGACTGAGCGTCAACGTCCGAAACCTGACCGATGCGAAATATTTGTCGTCCCTGACCTTCGACCAGAGCTTCTACGGCGCGCCGCGCTCGGTCATGGGCACGCTCAGCTTCGGGTTCTGATGATGCTTGCGTTTCCCCTGTCGAGCCTCGTCCTGGCAGTCACTCTGCTTCGATTGGGCTGGAGCGGCGATAGCCGGATCGCCCATCTCGGTTGGGCGATCGGCATCGCTTCTCTCGTCTGGCTCGGTATCCTCGAGGGCGCATGGGGTGTCGCCGTGGGCTTCACTCTGGCCATCGCCGCCGCCTTCGTACCGTTGCTCCATGCGGCGGTAGTCTCTCCGGCCAAAGTCCGGCGGAGCGCGAAGGAGCCGGCGATTGCGCTAGGCGCGGATCGGTCTGCGGTCGGTCGGCGCCTGGCGGTGTTCGCCATGGTGGTGCCAGCGTCCTTCGTCGCCGCGTTGGTATTTGCCCTCGGCGTCAACGCGCTGATGAAGGCGGATGGGGCGCTAGAGGCCAATTCGGTCGCCACCGCCTTCATGCTTCAGCCGCTGGTCTGGGCTGGCCTGATGATATGGCAGATGTGCCTGCCTTCTGTGACCCGAATGGCCCGGCCACCGTTGCTGGTCGCGGCGACCGGCGCAATCCTGTGGGTGATCGCATGACGAACGTTACGAAGGACCAGTCGCTGGTGCAGCGGGCGCTTTCCGGCCACGCTGCGATCGGCCTGCTGGCAGGGGCGTTGATCTACCTCATCGCAGTGACGGGCACGATGATCGTCGTGCTCGAAAAATGGCAGCGCTGGGAACAGCCCGGAATTGCGGAAAGCCTGACGCTCACGCCGCAGGCCGCGCAGGCGGCGGTCCCCAATGTGCTCGCTCTCGAACAGGACTCTCCGCGAACCGAGCATCTCTACATCAGAATGCCGACGCCTGACTTGCCGCGCGCGGTCGTCACCACCGACAACAAGGCATGGTACGTCGATGGCGCCGGACGGGTCGCCGGGCGCGAGGCGCACACCTGGACGGAGTTCGTCGCCGCCCTGCATATCAATCTCACGCTGCCGATCGTGTGGGGCATGATCCTCGTCGGTGCGCTGGGCGTGGCGTTGGCGGCATTGTTGATCACCGGAGTGCTCGCCCACCCGCGCATCTTCCGCGATGCCTTTCGGCTCCGCTCGCGCCATGACGGACAGCTTGCACGTGCGGACTGGCACAACCGGCTGGGCGTATGGACGCTTCCCTTCACGCTCGCGATCACTCTGACCGGCGCGTTCATCGGGCTGAGTTACGCAGGCGCGGGTGCGCTTGCCCATCTGTATACCGGCAACGACACGGACGCCGTCTATGCCACCATCTTCGGAGACGAGCCCCGGCATGATCCGACGCCAGCGCCCATGGCCGACATCGCGCGCGCGATGGACACTGTGGCCGAGCGTTTCCCCCTCACGAACCCCACCTATGTCGTCGTGCACGACCCGAAGACCCGCGGGCAGTTCGTGCAGATCATCGCAGAACACCCGCGGCGGCTGATCTACGGGGAAGTCTATACCTTCGACGGGGCAGGCGATTTTCTGGGCAAGGTCGGCGTGTCGGACGGAGCAATAGGGAGGCAGGCGGCCGCATCGACCTACAATCTGCACTTCGGCAATTACGCAGGTCTGCCGGTGGAGCTGGCCTATATCGCGTTCGGAATTGCCCTCAGCGTGATGACGGCCACCGGAACCACGCTCTGGCTGCGCAAGCGTCGGCGCAAGGGACTGCCGACGCAGCGGCTCGCCGCGGCGTGGTCAGTGACGGTATGGGGCATTCCGCTGGCGCTACTGGCGACGGGATGGATGCGCTTCATGGGCGGTCCGGACGTCCCGCTGGTGGCGGGGTTCTGGGGATTAATGGGCCTGGGATGGGCCACCGCCGTAATGCGTCCGGCGTGGCTGCCTGACGACCGCCTGCGATGCCCGCTCGGCATCGCGCTGGCTATCAGCGCTGCTGTCCACCTGGCGGTATTCAGCGACGCTTACGAGCGCATCGTGCTGATAGACGCCATGCTGCTGATTTCCGGCTTGGCGATCTGGCGACCCCGTATTCTGACGGGTCGCTCTGCCAATCGCAGGATTTCGACCCAGCCCGGCTAGAAAGCTTCCGGCGGAGGAACCATGTGGGCGAGGTCTTCGGCGGTGTCGATGTCCAGCAGGCAACCTTCGTCGTCGGTCTGAATGCGAACGACCCCGTCCAGTTTCTCGAGCAACTTTCGCGCGCCCTGATCGCCGCGCAGCCGGGCGATATCCGGGAACAGGGCACGGGACAGGGCAACGGGATGCCCCGGCTTGTCGTCGACCACCGGAAAGGCCGCAGGGGCGCCCCGGAGCACTTCGTGCAAAACCCGGTCAGCCAGTCCGGCATCTAGGCTGGGCATGTCTCCGAGAAACACCAGCACGGCACGCGCGTCTGGCGGCAGGGTGGCAACGCCGCACTGGAGCGAAGCGGACAGGCCGTTCTGCCAGTTCGCGCACGTCACCACCGACAGGTGCGCCCCGGCCAGCGGGCGGAGCGCCTCCTCGACCTCCTGCGCGCGCGCGCCCAAGACGACCGTCACACTCTCGACGCCGGACGCAAGAGCGGCGGCGGTCGGCCATTGCACCAGAGGGCGACCACGTACGGGGGCGAGCAGCTTCGCGCCGTTGAACCGCCTCGCCGCGCCTGCGGCGAGGACGACGGCATGGCAGCCCTTCGGCTCAGGCCGCGACATGGGGTCCTTGCTGCATCCTGTTCGCTGCCGAAGCGCGGCCCTGCCTTGCAGCGACAATCTCAGCGATGACGGATAGCGCCACTTCCCAAGGGGATGACGCGCCGATGTCGAGCCCTATCGGCGCCGACAGGCGTGCAATCTGCTCCTCGCGCAGGCCGGCCGCGCGCAGCCCCTCGCGCCGTGTATCGAGCTTGCGGCGCGAGCCGAGCACGCCGACGAACCCCGCTTCCGACTGCAACGCCGGAACGAGCGCCTCATGGTCTTTCTCGAGATCGTGCGTCGCAACGGCTATGGCCGTCCAGCGATCGGCGCGGAGGTCGGCAAATGAATCATCCAGCGACCGCCTGTCGTAGCCACCGCCCGATGGTGGCGCGCTTTCCGGGCCGAACGGGGTGAGGAGCATGGTTTCCCAGCCGATTGTCTGGCCAAGTCCCGCCATCGCCAGCGCGAAGGGGTCGCTGCCGACCACGATCAGGCGCTGGCGCGGTTCGTAAAGGCAGGTGATCGTGGCTGGCGGGGCTGGCGCATCGTTCGGCAGGCACTGGCGCGAACGGCCATCGCTGGTCCAGCGTGCCGGGCGTCGCGCCTCCGTCAGCTTCTGCAATTCGGCGAGCGCAGGATCGTCCGGCATCACCTGTTCGATCGCGACCTCAATGCTTCCGCCACAGGGCAGGCGCATGTCGATCATCGGGCTGCCCGTGCCGTAGATCACGCGGCGCGGTTTGCCGTCCACGAGGACTTCGCGCGATCGCAAGGCGACGTCGTCTTCTATGCATCCGCCCGAAAGGAAGCCCCAGCTGCCTGCCGCAGTGACGACCATCTGTGCGCCGATCGGACGCGGGCCGCCATCGGCCTTCACGATAGTGGCGAGGGCGAAAGGCTCCGCGCGTCCCGCAGCCTCGAACATCCGGGGGCGGACGTCGTCTTCCAGCCCGGTCACCAGCCAGTCGGTACTTTCGTTCATTTCGGCAGCACCATCAGGCAATGGCAGGTAGCTGCTCGAGATACTTGTCCAGCGTCAGCGGATAGTCGCGGATGCGGATGCCCGTGGCATTGTACACCGCATTAGCGACCGCCGCGTTCGGTCCGCAAATGCCAAGTTCCCCGACGCCCTTGGCCTTCATCGGTGAGATGATCGGGTCGAGCGTGTCGAGGAAGATGCAATCCTGGTGCGGAATATCGGCATGGACCGGCACTTCGTAGCCCGCGAGATCGTGATTGGCGAAGAAGCCGAACCGCTTGTCGACGTGCAGATCCTCCATCAGCGTGGCGCCCGCGGCCATGACCATCGCACCGATGACCTGACTGCGCGCGGAAAGCGGGTTGAGGATGCGGCCTGCATCGCACACCGCCAGCATCCGCGTGACATGGGTCTCGCCGGTGTAGGCATCGACGCGGACTTCCGCGAAATGCGCGGCATAAGTGCCGACGTCGTATTCCTGCTTGAAATCGCCGAAGGTGATCTCGTCGTCTGCGCTGAGAGCGCCCGCATCGGAGATGTCCCAGCTTTCGTTTCCGACGGTGGCGCGACCATCCTTGAAAGTCGCGGCAGCGCCATCGAAACCCAGCTTCTCGCCGATTTGCCGACGCAGGTTGACGCAGGCGGCATAAACGCCCGCAGTGGAGCTGGCCGCGCCCCATTGCCCGCCGGAGCCGGAGGATACGGGAAAGTCGGAATCCCCCAGTTCGACCGTGACGTGATCGAGCGGCACGCCCATCGTTTCCGCCGCGGTCTGCGCGATGATGGTGTAGGTGCCGGTGCCGATGTCCGTCATGTCTGTCTGGACGGTCAACCGCCCACCGTCCGACATTTTCACCCGCGCCGCCGACTTGGTTGCGGGGCCCGCGCGGTAACCCGCCGCAACGCCCATGCCGGTCAGCCAGCGACCTTCGCGGCTCTGGCCGGGTTTCGCCTTGCGAGAGGACCAGCCGAATTTCTCGGCCCCTTCGGTCAGGCAACGCACGAGATGGCGGTCCGAAATCTTCATTTCGAGATTGCCGGGCACGCGTTCAGCCGCATCGTTGACGATGCGAAGTTCGACCGGGTCCATGCCGAGCTGTTCGGCCAGTTCGTCCATCGCGACTTCCAGCGCCATATGGCCCGGTGCCTCGCCCGGAGCGCGCATGGCGCTCCCTTCGGGCAGGTCGATCTGCGCGACGTAGGATGCCGCCAGCCGGTTCGCGCCGGCGTAGAGCTTGGGCGTCTGCAAGGTGCCGTGCTCGCCATTCTCGCCGGTGATGTTGGCGGACCAGCATTCATGCGCGATGGCCGTGATCCTGCCATCCGATCCCGCCCCGATCCGCACCCGCTGCACCGTCGCAGGACGGTGGGTGGAGTTGTTGACCATCAGCGGGCGCTGCATCGCGATCTTGACCGGGCGCCTGGCTGCCTTCGCGCCGAGTGCGGCCATGACCGCGTCGGCCCGGACGAACAGCTTGCCGCCGAACCCGCCGCCGATATAGGGCGAATCCATCCGGACGTTCTCAGGCGGAATGCCGAGGATGCCGGCCAGCGCACCCTTGCCCCATTGGATCATCTGGTTGGACGTCCAGACTGTCAGCTTTTCGCCTTCCCAGGCGGCGATGGTGGCAAAAGGCTCCATCATCGCGTGGGTTTCGTCGGGCGTGGTGTAGGTGGCATCGACGCGGGCGGAGGCGCTGCCGAAGGCGGCGTCAAAATCGCCCAGCGTCTCGTGCATCTTCTCGCCGCTGAAACCAGTGCCGATCTTTGATTTCGACTTCAGCGTGCTGAGATCGTGTACGCCCTTCACACTGTCGTATTCGGTACGGATCAGCCCTGCGGCAGCGCGTGCCTGTTCGAACGTTTCGGCGACCACGACGGCGATTGCCTGATGGTAATGCGCGACCTCGCGCCCGCCGAACAGCGGCGCCTGGTTGAACGGACTGGTCCCGACGGGGTCGTGCTCCGTCGCAGCGACGATGGCGAGCACACCGGGCGCGCGGCGCGCATCGGCGAGGTTCATCGTCCTGATACGGCCTTTCGCGATCGCCGAACCGACGATCCAGCCATAGGCCTGGTTGGCGGCGACATCGTGCCGTTCGGCAGCGTAGGGCGCAGTGCCGGTGACTTTGAGCGGTCCGTCGATGCGCGGCGTGGACTTGCCGACGATCCGCGCATCGTCGAACAGGTTCGTTCCTGCAGGAGCGTTGAATTCCATCGGATCAGCTCCTCGCTTCGTTGAGAATGCCCGCGAGCGCGCGTTCGGCGAGCGGGATCTTGAATCTGTTCTGCTCCGTCGGGCGCGCATCTGCGAAGGCCGTCGCGACCACGGCACCTGCGCCTTGCGGCAACAGCGCATCGGCTTGAGCCATGCGCCACGGCTTGGGCGCGACCCCGCCGAATGCGACGCGGCCGGTACCGTCGGGCTGGATCACGGCGGCGACGGAAACCAGCGCGAACGCGTAGGACCGACGATCGCGCACCTTCTGGTAAAAATGCTTCCCGCCCAGCGGTTTCGGCAGAGTGACCGCGGTAATCAGTTCCCCCGGCTCCAGCGCGGTCTCGTTCTGCGGCGTTTCGCCCCACAGGCGATGGAAGTCCGCGATGGGAATGGCCCGCGTCGATCCATCGGGCTTCACTGTCTCCACCACCGCGTCGAGCACCCGCAACGCCACCGCCATGTCGCCGGGATAGGTGGCGATGCAGCTGTCCGACACCCCGACGACGCCAAGCTGCCGCGAAGCGCCGCCCAGCGCAGCGCAGCCGTCCCCCGGCTTGCGCTTGTTGCAGGGCATGTTGGTGTCGTAGAAATAGACGCACCGCGTGCGTTGCAGCAGGTTGCCGCCCGTCGTCGCCTTGTTGCGCAATTGCCCCGAGGCACCGGCCTGAATCGCGCGGGTCAGCACGGCATAATCGCGGCGCACCTTGGGATGGGCGGACAGCGCGGTGTTGGACACCAGCGCACCGATCCGGAGACCGCCTTCGGGCGTTTCCTCGATCGTGTCGAAGCCAAGGTCCTGCACATCGACGAGATGCGTCGGAGTTTCGATCTCCAGCTTCATCAGGTCGAGCAGATTGGTACCCCCGGCGATGAATTTCGCCCCTTGCGTGGAGGCAACGGATTGCGCCGCTTCCGCCGCGTTTTTCGCCCGTTCGTACGTAAAGCTGCGCATGGTCAGGCCCCTCCGACTTCGGCCATTGCTTCGGCAATGTTCGAATAGGCGCCGCAGCGGCAGATATTGCCGCTCATCCGTTCGCGCAGTTCGAGATTGGTCGGCCGCACCGTGCCGGTCAGGTCGTCGGTCACGTGGCTGGGCACGCCCTTGCGAATTTCATCGAGCACCGCGACGGCGGAGCAGATTTGCCCCGGCGTGCAATAGCCGCATTGGTAGCCGTCGTGCTTCACGAAGGCCGCCTGCATCGGATGCAGGTCGTCGGGCGTTCCGAGGCCTTCGATCGTCGTGATCTCGTCCCCATCGTGCTGCACGGCGAGGCTGAGGCATGAATTGATCCTCTCCCCATTCACCATGACGGTGCAAGCGCCGCACTGGCCGTGATCGCAGCCCTTCTTGGTGCCGGTGAGTTGGAGATGCTCACGCAGCGTGTCGAGCAGGGTCGTGCGCGTGTCGAGTTCGAGCCGGCGAGTTTCGCCGTTTACCGTGAGACTGAGAGGCATCTTGGCGGGACCCGGTGTTGCGGCTGACATGTCCTGCGCGGATGCGAACGAGGCTTTCGAAGCGGCCGCGGTGGCAGCGCCGCCCGCCAGCACACTCCTGCGCGAAACCTTGAGAAATCTGTCTTGAGCCATGCGCGCTTCCCCTGAAACCTTGGCGGCAGTGTGACACTTCGCACCGCGAAGGCATAGCACAGTTTTCGCTCCGGTGAATCGGCACGCCCTGAAACGGCGCAGGCTGATCCGCCGTCATTCAGGAGGACCGAGGCAGGCTTTCCCCGCTGTCCGCCACCTCCGATTGCGTGATGCCGAAGGAAAGGCAGGAATTCTGCGGCCTTGCGGCGGAACTATCGCGTGGCCGGTCCATTGGGGCCTTATGGCGAGCGAGGATGACAACTATCCCCTGACAGGTCTTTTCCTCAAGGGGCGTTTGCGCCACACTTTTTCCGTCGAGGATGCGCAATATCTGGAAGCGCTGGCGACAGACGATCAGCGCTATTCCAGCACGCATACAGTGATCCGGCGCGGCGATTATGTCGACGTGTCCACCATGCTCGTCGAAGGGTTCATGCTTCGTTGCATCATCGAGGACGGAAAGCGTCACATCGTCGGCATCCAGGTGCCCGGCGACTTCGTCGACCTGCACGCCTTCGCGCTGAAGCGCCTCGATCACGACATCGTGACCGTCGGCGCAGCGCGCGCGGCTTTCGTCCCTCACGAGAAGCTCGAGGCGGTGATGCGCGACAAGCCACGGCTTGCGCGGGTGCTGTGGTTCTCGACCCTGCTGGATGCAGCGATCCACCGCGAATGGATCATGAAGATGGAACAGCTGAACGCAGACGGCCGTGTCGCGCATCTCTTTGCAGAGATGTGGCACCGGTTGAACTACGTCGGGCTGGCGGATGCGAGCGGCTATCACTTCCCGCTGACGCAAGCCGATCTGGCCGATGCCTGCGGCACAACCGCGATCCACATGAACCGCATCCTGCGGTCTTTGCGCGAACAGGGCGTGGTCGATTTTCGCCGGGGCAGGGTGACGATCCCCGATCGCCATGCGCTGGAGAATTACGGCCGCTTCAACCAGTCCTTCCTCTATGGCGAAGGCCAGCTCTATCTGGGCGAAGGCCTCTGATGAAAGCGCCCCGTGCGCGCATCCTGTTCGTCTGCCTCGGAAACATTTGCCGCTCCCCCATGGCGGAGGGAGCGTTCACCCATGCAGCGCGCGAAGCAGGACTGAAGGTGGATGTGGATTCTGCCGGGACCGGCGGCTGGCACGTCGGCAAGCCACCCGATCCGCGCGCTATCGCCGCGACGAAGCGACATGGCATCGACATTTCGCACCTTCGCGTAAGACAAGTGGCAAGCGACGATTTCATGTGCTTCACGCATATCCTCGCCATGGATGCGCGCAATCTTTCCGACCTGATCGCCCTGCGGCCAGAAGCAGCGGAAGTTAGGCTGAGCCTGCTGAGCGATTGCGTTGCGGGAGAGGAAGGGCGCGCCGTCGGCGACCCCTATTACGGCGACGACGACGGGTTCGAGCGGACCTGGCGCGAAGTCAGCGCGGCAGCCGAGGCGCTGGTTGCGCGGCTGTCGGCAGTCGTATCCTAACCGCCCCGCTTCTTCGATCCGAAGAACGATCCGCCACCCAGCACGGTCACTCCCAGGAAGAAGCCGAAATCGTACCACCCGCCACGATTGGGCACGGCGTAAACGGCGATGTCGGGGTTAAGGAGCGAGCCGATGAAGCTCCACGGGAATATGAAGCCGTGCCACACGCCCCACCAGAAGCCGGGCGTCCCGGCGCTCTGCGCTACGCCAGCATCGATCTGCGATGCGCAGGATGCCAGCACGGCAAGGGCCGCGAGCGCCAATGCGGCGCGCGCGGCCCCCTTGCCTGTGACCTTGGAGGTCACGTCATTGCTTACTGGCAGCTGAGGCATTCCTCGTAATCCGTCTGCTCGCCCGCTGCTGCGGCGGTGAGTTCGAACTTGGTCGCGTCCTTGGTGTTGTCGGTTTCGACGCCGCCGGCGAAGCCCGCGCGCTGGACCGACTTGGACCGCAGGTAGTAGAGCGACTTGATGCCCTTCTCCCATGCCTGGAAGTGCAGCATGGCGAGATCCCACTTGTCGACATCGGCCGGGATGAACAGGTTCAGCGACTGCGCCTGATCGATATAGGGCGCGCGGTCGGCCGCGAATTCGAGCAGCCAGCGCTGGTCGATTTCGAAGCTCGTCTTGAAGGTCGCCTTTTCTTCCGGGCTGAGGAAGTCGAGGTGCTGGACGGAGCCGCCCTTCTCGAGGATCGAGTTCCAGACATTGGTGGAATCCTTGCTCTTCGAAGCAAGCAGTTTTTCCAGATAGGGGTTCTTCACGATGAAGCTGCCCGACAGCGTCTTGTGCGTGTAGATGTTCGCCGGGATCGGCTCGATACAGGCGCTGGTGCCGCCGCAGATGATGCTGATCGACGCCGTCGGCGCAATTGCCATCTTGCAGCTGAAGCGTTCCATCACGCCCATTTCTTCCGCGTCCGGGCAAGCGCCGCGTTCGTGCGCCAGCATCATGCTGGCTTCCGATGCCTTGCCTTCGATGTGCTTGAACATCTTGAGGTTCCAGGCCTTCGCCATCGCGCTTTCCATCGCGAGGTTCTTCGACTGGAGGAAGGAGTGGAAGCCCATGACGCCGAGGCCGACGGAACGT
This sequence comes from Altererythrobacter sp. CAU 1778, assembly GCF_054482795.1. Taxonomy (NCBI): domain Bacteria; kingdom Pseudomonadati; phylum Pseudomonadota; class Alphaproteobacteria; order Sphingomonadales; family Erythrobacteraceae; genus Altererythrobacter; species Altererythrobacter sp. CAU 1778. The sequence goes on from NZ_JBTLRP010000001.1 coordinate 432,249, forward strand.
TCGCGGCTGGCGGAATACTTGGCGCGCGCCATCTCGTCGGGCGCACGGTCGATATAGTCCTGCAGCACGTTGTCGAGGAAGCGCATGACGTCCTCGATGAACATCTTGTCGCTGTTCCACTCGTCCCAGTTCTCGAGGTTGAGCGAGGACAGGCAGCAAACCGCCGTGCGATCGTTGCCCAGGTGGTCGACACCTGTCGGCAGGGTGATTTCGCTGCACAGGTTCGAAGTCGAGACCTTGAGGCCCAGATCGCGATGATGCTTGGGCATCATGCGGTTCACCGTGTCGTTGAACACGATGTAGGGCTCACCCGTGGCGAGGCGCGTTTCGACCAGCTTCTGGAACAGGCCGCGAGCATTGATGGTGGAGCGGACTTCGCCCGTCTTCGGCGACTTCAAGTCGAAATCCGCATTGTCGCGGACCGCTTCCATGAATTCGTCGGTCAGCAGCACGCCATGGTGCAGGTTCAGCGCCTTGCGGTTGAAGTCTCCGCTCGGTTTGCGGATTTCGAGGAATTCCTCGATCTCCGGGTGGCTGACGTCGAGGTAGCAGGCGGCCGATCCGCGCCGCAGAGAGCCCTGCGAAATCGCCAGCGTCAGGCTGTCCATCACGCGCACGAACGGAATGATGCCGCTGGTCTTGCCGTTCAGGCCGACCGGCTCCCCGATGCCGCGCACGTTGCCCCAGTAGGTGCCGATGCCGCCACCCTTGGAGGCGAGCCACACGTTCTCGTTCCAGGTGCCGACGATGCCGTCGAGGCTGTCGGAAACCGAGTTGAGATAGCAGGAAATCGGCAGGCCGCGATTGGTGCCGCCGTTCGACAGAACCGGCGTTGCCGGCATGAACCACAGGCGCGAGATGTAATCGTACAGACGCTGCGCGTGATCCTGATCGTCGGCATAGGCATCCGCGACGCGCGCGAACAGGTCCTGGAAGGTTTCGCCCGGCAGCAGGTAGCGATCGATCAGCGTTTCCTTGCCGAATTCGGTCAGCAGCGCGTCACGCTCGCTGTTCGTTTCGATCACGAAGCGGCGGTCGTTGACCTTCTTGCTGTCGTCGGCGCCCGCCTTGGCCGCAGAGAGAATGGCTTCGGCCATCGCTTCGCCGGCTTTCTCGGCGACCAGCGTTTCGCTGCCCTTGTCTTCGCTTGTCATGCTTACTGCCGGTGCCTCTTTCTTGGGCGCGGGGGTGCTGGTCTTGGTGTCGTCGAACATATCCTCGAGGCCCATTGCCGCATCATCCCCAGTCCTGAAATCCATCGTCGTGCCCCCGTTCGTTGCCTTGTGCAGACGCACCGTCCGGTGCGCCGCTGTTCTGCCTTCGTTCGAATCGCGGGCCGAAACCTCAGCGTAGCAATTCGCATGGCCGGGCGGGCAAAAACTTATCCCCAATCTGCCCACCGGCCAGCCTTGGGATATGGGTATTCCGCCGACCCGTTACGAGGCGAATCGTCGGTTTGCGGAGGAAAACCGCAGAACCGTCACCTACTAGGTCTAGTGGATGCCCCCCAAAGCTCGACCACAACCAATAGTGAATCAGGTAGGATTCGAGCGCAAGAGGGTTAAGCGCCGTTTACCGTGATCGGCGCGCCGATCCGCTGGCGTGTTGCACAGCCCACACGCCGCGACGCGTGGACCTTCCTAGGGTTTTCGCAGGCGCAAGGGTCAAAATGAATCCGGGAAAAAATTTATCTCCGGAAAGAACGCACGACAGCCCTTTGAATCAATCGAATCGGGCCGCGAAATTTTCTGACCCGGGTTCGCTCTCAGGCTGGCGGCTGGGCCGCGCGAGCGTGTGCGATGATCGCATCTGCGATTTTATCGAGCAGTTCCAGCGGCAGGTCGTGGCCCATGCCGGGGAAGGTCTGGATCGTGGCGCCGGGAATATTGGCCGCGATGTCTCGCCCGCCCTCGCACGACACCAGCGGATCGTCCTCGCCATGCAGGACCAGCGTCGGCAGGTCGAGCTGCCGAAGCATCTTGCGGCGGTCGCCATCGTGCACGATCGCAGCCATCTGCCGCTGCATCCCCTCGGGATAGACCGATCGCTTCATCGCCGCGATGACGTTGGCGCGCAGCCGGTCCTCGTCGGCCGGGTAGCCGGGGCTGCCGATCGTGCGCGAGATCATCATGCCGTGTGCCACCAGCACCTCCGGCTCCGTACTCGCGGGGCGCTTGGTCAGTGCAGCCATTGCTTCGCGTTTTGCCGGTGGCAGCGACGGGTTGCCGGTGGTCGAGAAGATCGTGGTCAGCGAAAGGCATCTGTCCGGATGCCGCGCGGCGACGTGCTGCGCGATCATGCCACCCATGCTGGCGCCGACGATATGCGCCTTCGCGATGCCCAGCGCTTCGAGCACGCCCGCCGCGTCGTCCGCCATGTGCGCGAGCGTGTAGGGCACCTTCGGTTTCAAACCGATTTTCCCCATCAGCACCTGCCGCGCGATTCCCGGAAAGCTGGCGCCGTCGAATTTCTGGCTGAGCCCGATGTCGCGATTGTCGTAACGAATTACGCGGAAGCCGCCCGCGACCAGGGCTTCGACCAGCTCGATCGGCCACAGGGTCAGTTGCGCGCCGAGCCCCATGATCAGCAGGATCGCGGGATCGCCCTTGTCGCCGAAATCCTCGCATTCCAGCGTCAGCCCGTTGGCCGTGACCTGCGCCATGTCTCTCTCCCCCCAGTGTCGGTTCGCTAGGGCACCAGCACAGTGTCGCGCGCCTCGGCATCGGTTTCCGGATAGTCGAGCGTGTAGTGCAACCCCCGGCTTTCGTGTCGCTTGAGCGCGCTTTTCACGATGAGTTCGGCGGCCAGGTGCAGGTTGCGCAGTTCGATCAGATCGGTGGTGACGCGGAAGCTGCCATAGTAATCCTCGATCTCGCGTCCGAGCAGCTCGATCCGGTGCAGCGCACGCTCCAGCCGCTTCGTCGTCCGTACGATGCCGACGTAGTTCCACATCATGCGGCGGATCTCTGTCCAGTTCTGCTTGATGACCACTTCTTCATCGGAATCGGTGACCCGGCTCTCGTCCCAATCGCGGATGGCGGGCGGGGTGTCCATTTCGTCCCAGCTTTCGAGGATGTCCTTCGCCGCCGCTTCGCCGAAGACGAAACATTCGAGCAGCGAGTTGGAAGCGAGCCGGTTCGCGCCGTGCAGCCCGCTTTCGGTGCATTCGCCTGCCGCCCACAGCCCCGGCAGGTCCGTGCGCGCGTCGAGGCCGATCAGAACGCCCCCGCAGGTGTAATGCTGCGCGGGCACGACCGGGATCGGCTGCTTGGTCATGTCGATGCCAAGGCCGAGCAGCTTTTCATGGATCGTCGGGAAATGCTCCGTCACGAATTCGGGCGGCTGGTGGCTGATGTCGAGATGGACGTAATCGAGGCCGTAGCGTTTGATCTGGTCGTCGTTGGCGCGCGCCACGATATCGCGGGGGGCCAGTTCCATCCGTTCCGGATCGTAATCCTTCATGTAACGGTGGCCGGTCTCCGGATGCAGCAGGTGTCCGCCTTCGCCCCGCACGGCCTCCGTGATCAGGAAGTTCTTGACGTCCAGATTGTAGAGGCAGGTCGGGTGGAACTGCATCATCTCCATGTTGGAAACTCGCGCGCCAGCGCGCCACGCCATGGCGATGCCGTCGCCCGTCGCACCGCGCGGAGCCGTGGAAAAGAGGTAGCAGCGACCCGCGCCGCCCGCCGCCATCACCGTCGCGCGCGCGACATGGGCGCGGACCTTGCCCGTCGCCTCGTCCAGCGCATAGACGCCCCAGACGCGGCCCGAACCGGAGTACCGCTCCGCATTGCGGCCGGTGATCAGGTCGACGCAGCTCTGACCCGGCAGCAGCGTGATGTTCGGGTTGGCTTCCGCTGCCTTGAGCAGAGCCTCCTGCACGGCCCAGCCGGTCGCATCGTCGACGTGGACGATGCGGCGATGCGAATGCCCGCCTTCGCGGGTCAGGTGCAGATCGCCCGAGTCCTTGTTGAACGGCACGCCCAGGTCGATCAGCCGTTCGATCGATTCGGGTGCGCGTTCGATCACGAACTCGACCGTCTCGCGCCGATTGAGGCCCGCGCCTGCGATCATCGTGTCGCGGATGTGGTTGTCGAACGTGTCGCCGGCATCGAGCACGGCGGCAATGCCGCCCTGCGCCCAGGCGGTCGAGCCGCCTGTCAGCGATCCCTTGGCGAGCACCAGCACCCGCTTGTGTTCGGCCAGCGCGAGCGCCGCGGTAAGCCCGGCCGCGCCCGATCCGATCACGATGACGTCGTATTGCGTGTTTTCCATCGCGCCGCTTGAACACTTCTGCAAAGCCAAGGGCAAGCATGGCCTTCTTTCGGCCCGACAAATTGCGTCATCGCGGCGACAGGTGGCGCGCACGAAACGGCCTGTCGATTCCACGCTTTGCGTTCGCGACAAGCCTCGTCATCAGGCGGATGTGACAGGGGAAATCATGGACTGGAGGGTCGCGAGAACAATGGGTCTCGGAATATTCGCCTGCGCGCTCGGGCGTCACAAGATCGAAGCCGAAGCCGTCCGGCAGGTGCATGGACAGCGCGTTGCGCGTTGCCCGCGCTGCTCGACTGCGCTTGAAGACTTGGGTCATAACGAATGGCGACCGCTCGCCAATCACGATGCGGGACTGAGCAGCCGGATGCTGCGCTGAACCCGTTTTACTGAATTGGGGGTCGCTGCTTCAGAGAGTGGCGACCACCAGCCTGTAACCGCAATCCGAGTCCTGCGCCTGCATTAAGGCAGCATTCTCGCGCGCCCATGTGCCATCGGCAAGATCGCGTTCGAGCCGGGCCAGCCCTTCCTCCAGATCGTCGAGCGCCCAGAAGGACGAACTGCCCGCCCGGATGCGCGGGTCCAGATAGGCTGCCGGGCGACGCCAGTAGGCATAGAGAAAGCCGTCGGTGCAATCGTGCGGCACCGGCACAGTTTCGATCGCAACCGCACCGAGGTGCTCGGCGTAGAAGTCGAGCGGCGGCATCTGCCCGTCGTCGAGCGTGACGAGTTGCGGCCAGTAGCGCATCTGCCACAGGTCACGCTTTGCCGGGTCGAAGGTGAGCAGGACGACGCGATCGCGCGCCACGCGGCGCATTTCGGCAAGGCCCTTTGCCTGGTCAGTCCAGTGATGAATCGTCAAGACGCCCATCACGGCATCGAAGCTGTCGTCGGGGTAGGGCAGCGCTTCCGCCGTACCTTGAACGGCTGGCCCGGCACCGGCAGGCCGCTGCGCGATCATCTCCGCCGAAGGTTCGATCGCGGTAACGCTGCGTCCGGCGGGTTCGTAGGAGCCGGCGCCTGCACCGACATTCAGGATGGCATTCGCCGGGCCGAGCGCGGCATCTATCTGCGCGGCGATGCGCGGGTCCGGTCGCCTCAGATTGGCGTAATCGATGCCGATGCGGTCGTAGAGCGCGTTCACGCAGCCGCGGTAAGCTGAACGAAGACGTCCTCCAGATCCGCTTCCCGCGTCGTCACGTCCTCGATGGTGAATCCCTGGTCCTGTACGCGGCTGAGCACCTGCCCGGCGGTCATGGTATCCTTGTTGTACGTGATCTCGAACGTATGCTCGCCCGTCAGTTCGCATTTGACGAACTGATCGTCGGCGGGCGGCTGGCTGATCTCGCCTTCGACGGTGACCGAGACGATCTTCTCGCGCGCCATGTCGACCAGCTCGCGCGTCGGCTTGTTGGCGATCAGTTCGCCGTGGTTGATGATGGCGATGCGATCACACAGCTGCTCGGCTTCCTCGAGGTAGTGCGTGGTCAGCACGATGGTGACGCCGCGCTTGTTGAGGTCGGTGACCAGTTCCCACAGCTGGCGGCGCAGATCGACATCGACGCCTGCCGTCGGCTCGTCCAGCACGAGGATCGGGGGCGAGTGCACCATGGCCTTGGCCACCAGCAGCCGCCGCTTCATCCCGCCCGACAGGGTGCGGGCATAGGCATCGCGCTTGTCGGAAAGGTGGACGGCAGCGAGCAGTTCCTCGCTTCGCCGCTCGGCCTTGGGGATGCCGTAGAATCCCGCCTGATTCTCCAGCACCTCGAAGGGCGTGAAGAAGGGGTCGAAGACGATTTCCTGCGGGACGATCCCGATCGATCGCTTGGCATTGCGGGGATCGTCGCCGATGTCGAAGCCCCAGATGCTGGCGCTGCCTTCGGTGCGATTGACCAGGCCGGCAAGGATGTTGATGAGCGTGGACTTGCCCGCGCCATTCGGGCCGAGCAGGCCGAATATCTGACCCTGCGGGACGTCGAAACTGACCCCCTTCAGCGCCAGCTTGTCCGGCTCTCCCTTCACGCCCTTGTACCGCTTGACGAGGTTGTCGATGCGGATGGCGGGCGGGGCGGAAGCGGGCGCGGTTTCGCTTGGGGTCGTCATGCGCGTCGCAATGCGGCAGCCCTGCCGCGCCGTAAACCCCTTATTGCGTGCAGCCATCTGGGTGATTATGGCATCCGCCATGATCGAACCGCCCGAAGTGACCTTGGTCGATAACCCGCGTTGCAGCTGCGATGGATCGGGCAATATCCGCGCCGGTGCCGGCTACACGCCGTCTGCCCTCGGCCACCCGCGCATTTACCTCCAGATCGACGAGCATGGCTATGTCGATTGCGGATATTGCGACCGCCGCTTCGTTTTGCGCGGCGGCCCAGCCGACGGGGTGGACCAGTCCGCCTTGCACGACATTTCCGAAGGCGCCGATCCCGGCCATCGCTGAACCGCGAGACGCCGCCTTCATACCAATTTAACTGCGAGTGTTACGTCCTGTTTAGGTGATTGCCCTTATGCATGGGGCAAGATCGAAGCAGGAGTGCAGTTTTGCCCCACAACCCGACACCGCGCGCAGTTCGGCGCTGGATTGCCTTGCTGGCCGTCGCTGGTGCCGCCGTGGCCATGCCTGCCGCAGCCCAGACCGCAAGCATCAAGGGCAAGGCGGGGGGACGCGTCGTGGCTCCGCTGACCCTGGCGAAGACCGACGACCTTGCCTATGGCTCGATCGTACCGGGCACCACGCCCGGCACGGTTTCGATCGCCGCGACCAATGGCGCAGTCACCAAGACCGGCGATCCGAAGCTGCTCGCCAGCACGCGCCATCGCGGGCGCTTCGAAGCCTACGCGCCGCTCGGCATCCTGATGCTCGTCACGGGCGATCCGACCGTGACGCTCAATCGTGTCGGTGGCGGGGCCAGCATGACCTCGACGCTGACCTACCGCACCGGCAGCGGCCTGCTTTCGCTCCCCGGCCTCAACGTGCGGCTTCTGACCACCGCGCCGGTGCAGGAAATCCACGTCGGTGGCACGCTGACCGTCGGCGCGAACCAGGCGCCCGGTAATTACCAGGGCACGTATTCGGTCAACGTCATCTATCTCTAGTCGCGACTATGAATAGTGCCGCCGCTTTCCTATATCAGCGGGCATGACCGAACTCGATCCGCGCGCGCTGCTCTACGGCAATTCCCTGTCCCCCGAAGAAGCGCAGGCGCTTGCCGCCGAGACGCTCAAAGCTTGCGACGATGGGGAGCTTTATCTCCAGCATACCGCCAGCGAGGCGTTCGTCTTCGATGACGGGCGGCTGAAAACCGCCGACTATTCGCGCGACAGCGGCTTCGGCCTGCGCGGGGTGAGCGGCGAGATGACGGGCTTCGCCCACGCCAATGAATTGTCGCCCGCCGCCATCCGCCGGGCGGGTGAGACCCTGCAACTGCTCGACTCGGCAGAACGCAAGCTGGCCGCCCCGCCGCAGGGGAACAACCGCCACCTTTACACCGATGCCAGCCTGCTCGACGCGATACCTTTCGCGCAAAAGGTCGCGCTGATCGCGAAGATCGACGCCGCCGCGCGCGCCCGCGATCCGCGCGTGGCGCAGGTCACCGTGGGCCTTTCGGGAACTTGGTCGGTAGTGGAGATCGTTCGGCCCGACGGCTTCGTCGCGACCGACATACGGCCGCTGGTGCGCCTCAACGTCTCGATCCTCGCCGAACAGGACGGTCGCCGCGAAACGGGCAGCTTCGGCATGGGCGGACGCTACCTTTACGACGCGCTGTTCGAAGACGCGAACTGGAACCGCGCCATCGACGAGGCACTGGCGCAGGCGCTGGTTAATCTGGAAAGCGTCGCCGCGCCCGCAGGTGAAATGACCGTGCTGCTTGGACCCGGCTGGCCCGGCGTCCTGCTGCACGAGGCAGTGGGCCACGGGCTGGAAGGCGATTTCAACCGCAAGGGTACCAGCGTGTTTTCGGGCCGCATCGGCGAACAGGTCGCCTCGCGCGGCGTCACTGTGGTGGACGATGGCAGCATCGCAAACCGCCGCGGATCGCTCAGCATCGATGACGAGGGCACGCCCACGCGCGAATGCGTGCTGATCGAAGACGGCATCCTCAAGGGCTACATGCAGGACCGCCTCAACGCCCGCCTGATGGGTGTGGAGGCGACCGGCAACGGGCGGCGCGAAAGCTTCGCCCACGCGCCCATGCCACGCATGACCAATACTTTCATGCGCAGCGGGAACGACGATCCGGCGGAACTGCTCGGCCGGGTGAAGAACGGCATCTTCGCCAAGAGTTTCGGCGGCGGGCAGGTCGACATCGTATCGGGCAAGTTCGTCTTCAGCTGCACCGAAGCCTACAAGGTGGAGAACGGCAGGCTTGGCGCTCCGATCAAGGGCGCGACGCTGATCGGCGACGGGCCGAGCGTGCTGAACCAGATCATCGGCATCGGTAACGATATGGCGCTGGACGAAGGTATCGGCGTGTGCGGCAAGGGCGGGCAGAGCGTGCCTGCCGGCGTCGGCCAGCCGACGCTGCTGGTCGAAGGTCTCACAGTCGGCGGCACGGCCTGAAACATTGCGAAACGAAGCGCGCTGCCGGGTGCAGAAACTCAGCTAGCGTTCAGCCGTTTGTGATATAAGATGACACGAACAGGAGACTCGCCATGGCCAAACTTCCGAAATTCGTACTTGTTGCAGCCGGACTGAGCGCACTTGCCGCAACCCCGCTCGCCGCCCAGTCGGAAGCACGGATCAGCAAGGGCGAAGAAGAACTGGCCGAGATGCTCGAAGGGCGCGTTGCCGGCGAACCGGAAAGCTGCATCCGCACCTTTTCAAACCGCAGCCTCCAGGTCATCGACGGAACGGCGCTGGTCTATCGCGATGGCAAGACCCTGTGGGTCAATCGCACCCGCAGCCCGCGCACGCTCGATGACCGTGATTACCTGGTGATCCGCAAGTTTGGCGGTTCGGCCAGCGAATTGTGCCGTCTCGATAACGTGACGACGCATGACCGGGGCAGCAATTTCTTCTCCGGCGTAATCATGCTGGAAGACTTCGTGCCCTACCGGATGGCCGACGCGGAAGGCTGATCGCCTGACGCCGCCTTGCGAGCGGCATAGTATTCGCACAGATCGTTGACCGGGCAGGTCGGGCATTTCGGAGCGCGTGCGGTGCAGATGCGCTTGCCGAACTGAATCAGCCAGAAATGACCGTCGCGCATCGCCCACTGAGGTGATCGTTGCTCCAGCTGGATCGCGGTGCGATCGGCGGTTGGCGCATCAGTCAGTCCGATACGGTTGCACACGCGATGGACGTGCGTGTCGACCGCGATCACGTCCTTCCCGAAGGTGAAGCTGAGCACGATGTCGGCGCATTTGCGCCCGATGCCCGGCAACGCCATCAGCCCCTCGCGCGTGTCGGGCACGACGCCGTCATGCCGCTCCAGCAGGGCGGAGCAGAAGGCGCGGATGTTCCGCGTCTTCATGTTGTAGAGCCCGCATGGCTTGATCGCTTGCGCGATGGCCTCGTCATCGAGCGCAAGCATGGCTTTCGGCGTTCTCGCCAGCGCGAACAGCTGTCGCGCGGCCTTGGCCGTATTGTGGTCCAGCGACTGGGCCGAAAGCATACACGAGATACAGGACCGGAAAGCATCGGGCTGGCCCTTGGGGCCCTTCGCCCCCTTCGTCCGGCCCGGCATGGCGGCCCGCAGCCGGCCATACACCTCCTCGATCTGCGGCTCACTCAGCATGACGGATCAGCGGTCCGGTGCGCGCGCGGTTCCCGTCGGGCAAAGCGAGAGCGCGGGGCAGGCGGCGCAAGCAGGGGCTTTGGGGCGGCAGTAATTCTGGCCCAGCTTCTTCATCAGCAAATGGTGTTCATCGAAATCGGTCGCGCTCCATTCGGGCGGCATGACCGGCATGATCGCGGCAAAGGCCCGGTCGGTATCGGCCTTGGCCGGGACCAGCGCCATGCGCCGCAGGATGCGCGTGTGGTGACTATCGAGCACAATGGCGCGACGATCCAGCGTGCTGGCATTCATGACCCCGGCAGCAATCTTGCGCCCGATGCCCGGCAGCTGTTCCAGCCAGCGCATGGCCGCATCCGTCTCCATATCGGCGAGGTGCGACAGGTCGACCGATCCGCGCCGCGCGATCAGGGCGGTGAGCGCGCCTTTCAGCCGCTCGGCGGCGATGTTGGGATATGTCTGGGTGGAAAGCTCCTGTTGCAGTTCGGGGAGCGGGGCGCCCGCGACACGATCGAAACTGCCAAAACGCAGTCGCAAGCGGTCGGTGGCGGCGTTCGACACCTCCGACTTCGTCCGCGCGCCGATGACGCCCTGCACGAGCACCCATTCCGGCTGGCGCCACTGTGCCGCCGCCCGCTCCACCCGCCCGAACGCCTGAACCAGGCGCGGCTGCAACTGGCGCAGCACTTCGGTGCGGGGATCGGGGCCGAGGTCGAGCAGGTCCACTGCGCGAAGTTGTCAGATCTCGATGGCGATCTTGCCCAGATGCGATCCGCTTTCTTCGTGGCGGAAAGCATCGGCCAGCTTTTCCAGCGGGAAGCGGTCGCTGATCTGGGGTTTCAGGCCATTGGCATCGATTGCCGCTATCATCCGTTGTTGCATGACACGGCTGCCGACGGTCAAACCCTGCAAACGGCCCATCTTGCGCATCAGCGCCGCCGTCTGGACTTCACCCGACTGGCCGGTCAGCACCCCGATAAGATGGATGTGGCCGCCGGGGCGGATAGCGGCAATCGACTGGTTCACAGTACCGGGGCCGCCGACTTCTATGACGTGATCGACACCCTTGCCGTCCGTCCAGTCGTAGGCTGCATCGCCCCATTTCTCACAGGTCTTGTAATTGATCGTGTGGTCGGCGCCGAGGTTACGGACCGTTTCCAGCTTTTCGTCGGAGCTCGATGTGGCGATCACCTTTGCCCCGGCTGCTTTCGCGAAAAGCAGGGCAAACAGCGAGACGCCGCCCGTCCCCTGGATCAAGACGGTCTGTCCGGGAACCAGCTTGCCGTCTTCCATCAGCGCCCGCCAGGCGGTCAGGCCAGCGCAGGGCAGGGTAGCGGATTCGATGTAATCCAGCGACTGCGGCGCGTGCGTGAACGCATCGGTCCCCTTGGTGACCATTTCGCAGGCGAACCCGTCGATACCGTCGCCGGGGGTCGTCTCGAAGCTGCCGAGCGGGGGTGCGCCGTTCTTCCAGCGTGGGAAGAAGGTCGAAATGACGCGATCGCCGACCGCGAACTCCTCGACACCGTCGCCTACGGCAAACACTTCTCCTGCGCCGTCGGACAGGGGAATGCGCTTGTCGTCGGTGGGGATCATCCCTGCGACCACGGCGTAATCGTGGAAGTTCAGCGATGAGGCATGAAGCTTTACCGTAACCTCGCCTGCGGCTGGGGCGCGGGGATCGGCGATGTCGACCACCTCCAGGCTGTCGAGGCTGGCGGGGTTGCGGACTTGAACGGCTTTCATATCAGGGCTCCATTGGAAACGCGGGTTTCCTTCGCAACGGGCCACTGCGCGCTTTGTTCATTCCGTTACGGCAGAAATCACCTTTATTCCCATTCGATCGTGCCGGGCGGCTTCGACGTGTAGTCGTAGACCACGCGGTTGATGCCCTGCACTTCGTTGACGATGCGGGTGGCGCAGCCGGTCAGGAAAGCGGCGTCGAAGGGATAGACGTCTGCCGTCATCCCGTCCGTGCTCGTCACGGCGCGCAGGCCGCAAACCGAATCATAGGTGCGGTGGTCGCCCATCACGCCGACGGTCTTGACCGGGAGCAGCACGGCAAAAGCCTGCCAGATCGCGTCGTAGAGGCCAGCCTTGCGGATCTCGTCGAGATAGATCGCGTCGGCCTTGCGCAGGATGTCGCAGCGTTCCTTCGTCACTTCGCCGGGAATGCGAATGGCGAGGCCCGGTCCGGGGAAGGGGTGGCGGCCCACGAACTGTTCGTTGAGGCCCAGTTCGCGGCCCAGTTCGCGCACCTCGTCCTTGAACAGTTCGCGCAAAGGCTCGACCAGCTTCATGTTCATGCGTTCGGGCAGGCCGCCGACATTGTGGTGGCTCTTGATCGTGACGCTCGGCCCGCCGGTGAAGGAAACGCTTTCGATCACATCGGGATAGAGCGTGCCCTGCGCGAGGAATTCCGCCCCGCCGAGCTTGTTCGCCTCTTCCTCGAACACGGCGATGAATTCGCCGCCGATGAACTTGCGCTTCTTTTCCGGGTCGGTGACGCCGGCAAGGCCAGTCATGAAGCGTTCTTCCGCGTCCACGACGACCAGCGGAATGTTGTAATGATCGCGGAACAGCGTTTCGACCTGTTCGCGCTCGTTCATTCGCAGCAGGCCGTGGTCGACGAAGACGCAGGTCAGCTGATCGCCGATCGCCTCGTGGATTAGGATTGCCGCGACCGAGCTGTCGACCCCGCCCGAAAGGCCGCAGATGACGCGCTTGTCTCCCACCTGCGCGCGGATCTCGGCGACCTTGGTGTCGCGATAGGCGGCCATGGTCCAGTCGCCCGCCAGTCCGCAGACGTGTCGCACGAAATTGGAGAGCAGCCTGGCGCCGTCGGGCGTGTGGACGACTTCAGGATGGAACTGCGTGCCGTAGAACCTGCGCGCTTCGTCCGCGATGACGGCGAAGGGCGCGCCGTCGCTGGTGGCGACGATCTCGAACCCTTCGGCGAAGCGCGTGACCTTGTCGCCGTGGCTCATCCAGACCTGATGCCGCTCACCCACGTTCCAGAGGCCGTCGAACAGCGCACATTCCTTGGTCACGGTGAGGTACGCACGACCGAACTCGCCGCCTTCCCCGGTCTCGTGTCCGGGCCGCACCTCGCCGCCAAGCTGGTGACTCATCACCTGCTGGCCGTAGCAGATGCCGAGGATCGGGACGCCCGCTTCGAACAGCATGGCCGGCGCGCGAGGGCTGCCTTCTTCCGGCACGCCTGCGGGGGAGCCGGACAGGATGATGCCCTTGGGGCGCATCCGCGTGAAGGCGTCTTCCGCCAGCGTGAAAGGTGCGATCTCGCAATAGACCCCCGCTTCGCGCACGCGGCGCGCGATGAGCTGGGTCACCTGGCTGCCGAAATCGACGATCAGGATGGAGTCTGGGTGAAGGGAATCGGAAGGATGTGCGTCGGCCATGGCCTCCCCGTTAGTGGCTCGCGCGCGGCTCTGTCCAGCATGAGGCCGCGCGCCATGCGCGATTGCCAATCACACGCGCGCGGCATAGGTCGTTGTCAGGGGACGAGGGACACAAGCCATGAGCGGGCAGCGCAGTGCGATCACCTTCCTGTTCATGGTGGTGCTGATCGACATGATCGGCTTCGGCATCGTCATGCCGGTGCTGCCGCAGCTGATCATGCACCTCGGCAGCATTCCGGTGGACCGCGCGGCGTTGTGGGCCGGATGGCTGGGCGCAGGCTATGCCGCGATGCAGTTCGTCTTCGCGCCAATCCTCGGCAATCTGTCGGACCGGTATGGCCGCCGCCCGGTGCTGCTCGCGGCGATCTTCGCCTTCGGGATCGACTACCTGTTGATGGGTTTTGCGCCGAACCTGTGGTGGCTGGTGGCGGGGCGCGTGATCGCCGGGATGACCGGGGCAAGCTATTCCGCCGCCTACGCCTATCTCGCCGACATCACTCCGCCGGAAAAACGCGCCGAGAGCTTCGGGCTGATGGGCATGGCCTTCGGTTTCGGCTTCATCCTCGGTCCGGCAATCGGCGGCTTCCTTGGGGAGCTGGGGCCGCGCGTGCCCTTCTACGCGGCAGGGGCGCTGGCGCTGGCGAATTTCGTGTTCGGCTTTTTCTTCCTGAAGGAGAGCCTCGCGCCGGAGAACCGCCGACCCTTCCGCCTTGCGCGGGCCAATGCCTTTTCCGCGTTGAAGGCGCTGTCCGGCCAGAGCCCGACCGTGTTGTGGTTTGTCGCCGCGCTGGCGCTGTGGCAGCTCGCGCATCTCGTCTACCCCTCGATCTGGGCATACTTCGCCATCGCCGCTTACGGCTGGACCGAATGGAAGATCGGCCTGTCGCTGATGATGGTCGGCATCACCAGCGCGCTTGTGCAGGGTGTCGGCATCCGCCTGCTGGTGCCGCGGCTGGGCGAGCGCGGGGCAGTGACGCTCGGCATCGCATCGGTCTGCGCGGCGGCGGCGATCTATACTGTCGCGAGCGCGGACTGGATGGTGTTCGCTGCGATCATCGTGGGTGGATTGCAGGGACTCATCATGCCCTCGATAAATGCGCTGAACAGCCGCGCAGTGGATGCGAGCAGCCAGGGCGAATTGCAGGGCGCGACGCAGGCGGTGGGAAGCCTCGCCGCCATCGTCGGTCCGCCGCTCTACACCATCCTGTTCGCGCGCTTTACCGGGGTGGATGCGATTGCGGACCTCCCTTCCATGCCGCTGATCGTCTCGGCGGGGATCGCGGTGCTGGTGCTGCTGATCTTCCTCAAGGCCGCCAGCCGGGCAAAGCGGCACGCGGCTGGCTGATCAGACGGCAGGTTCGCTCAGCATATCGCGCAGTTCGGTCTTGAGCAGCTTGCCGATATGGCTGCGCGGCATCTCGTCGATGGCGTGCAGTTCGGAGAGGCGCTGCGTTTTGCCGAGGCGCGCGTTCACCGCCTCGCGGATCGCATCGACGCTGCGCGCGCCGTCGGACAAGGTGACGAAGCCCACCGGAGTTTCGCCCCACTGGCGGCTGGGCACGCCGATCACGGCAGCCTCCAGCACGTCCGCTTCTTTCGCCAGTTCGTTCTCCAGGTCCACGGGATAGATGTTGAACCCGCCGGAAATGATCATGTCCTTGGCGCGGCCGACCAGTTCGACGAAGCCGTCCGCGTCCACCCGGCCGATGTCGCCCATGCGTTGCCAGTCCTCTCCGGTGTCCGGATTGGTCCAGTAGCCCTCGCGCGTCTTGCCCGGCTGGTCCTTGTACCCGCTCATCATGGCGGCCCCGATGCCGACGAGGTGGCCGGGCGTACCGGCAGGCACCGGATTGTCTTCATCGTCGATCACCAGCATCTGGCTGCCAGGCGCCGGGCGACCCACGGTGTGCAGCTTGTCCGGGAATTCGTGGCAGGAAAGGATGCAGACGACCCCGCCTTCGGTCATCGAATAAATCTCGGTCAGACCGCCCGGCATCCGCGCCAGCACCTCTGCTTTCAACTCGGCGGAGAAGGGGGCGCTGGTGCAATATTTGAGACGCATGGCCGACAGGTCGAAGCTTTCGAGGTCCTCCACGTCCATCAGCCGCTGGTACTGGACCGGCACCAGCATGGTCATGGTGGTGCCGTCGTCCTGCGCGCATTGCAGCCACTTGCGCGCATCGAACTTGGCCATCACCCGCACGGTTCCACCTGCCAGCAGCGGGGCGAGAAAGGCGACCATGGTGGTGTTGGAATAGAGCGGCGTGGAAGCGATCGAAACGACGTCTCCGCCGCTCTCCAGATAGGCTGCCGCGCTCCGGGCGAACTGGTTCCAGCGCATCTGGTGCGAATGGACGATCCCCTTGGGGATGCCGGTGGTGCCGGAAGAATAGATGATGTTGAACGGATCTCCCGGCCGCGGTTCGTATGGCGTGGCGACAATGCCGGCGCCCGCCATCCACTGCTCGACATCTTCCAGCGCGACGTGATCGAGCGCAGGAGCGAAATCGCTCCCCAGTTCCGCGCGCTTGGCCGCGTCGATGAACAGGTGTTTCGCCCCGCTGTCCTTCGCCATGCCTTCGAGCTGTGCGCGGCTGGCGCTGGTGGTCAGCGGTGCGGCCACTCCGCCCGCGCGCACGGCCGCGAGGAAGACCAGCGCGTATTCGATGCTGGAATAACCGAGGATCGCGACGGACTGCCCGCTTTCCAGTCCGGTTTCCTGAAGGCGCGCGGCGATGCGTTCGACCGCTTCCACCATGTCGGCCCAGCAAATTTCGCCACGCTCGTCCTTCAACGCGAGGGCGTCGGGCCGCTCCTGCGACCATTCGCACAGGATACCAGGGAAACTGCCGAAGGGCTGGGCAAGCCGGTGTTGGATGGTCGTCATGGACGCCATGCTAACGCAAGCGCGCGGCGAGTCGAGACGAAGATGGGCGAGCGCAGTTACGGTTGCGCCGCATGCAACTTCTCCGCTGCAAATTTTGCAACTCGGGCCGAAATTTTCGCATTTGCGATGATGCAATCGCAGGCATAGATGCGCCTCCGAAATCGATCGCCGTTCTCCCCCTCTCCCCCATGGCGATCGATGGCTAGGCAGCGGTGACGCATCCCGCGCCAGAGCCCAACGGAACCGGCCGTTTCGCCATATGGCGGGGCGGCCGTTTTCGTGTCCGGCGTCACCCTGACGCGAGCGAGCCGAGCAGGAAGGCAAGGATAACGCCCAGCGCGGTCGCCACGCCAGCCCAGTGGGCATCCTCCTTGTAGGCCTTCGGGAAGACTTCCGTCGCGAGGCTGGCCACGACCGCCCCGGCGGCGAAGCACCGGATCACGGCGAGCACTTCCTCGCCAACGCCCTCCAGCGCGATGTTGCCTAAGATTGCCGCGGCAGACAGAAGCAGCGCCGTTCCAGCCCACAGCCACATCACCTTGGCCCTGGAATTGCCGCCCTCCGCCATCGCCTTCGCGCCGCCTGCGGCTTCCGGAAGGTTGGATAGCAGGATCGAACCTGCCAGCGCCGCGACTTCCATCGGTCCCGCCCCGATTAGCGCGACGCCGAGCGCGAGGTTTTCCGGCACACCGTCGAGCGTGATCGCCGCGAGCAAGCCGCCCCCGGATTCCGAACCCCATTTCTCGTCGATCAGATAGTCCGCCAGCGCGAACACCAGCGCTCCTGCGGCCACGCCGATCATGGCGTGAACCACGCTGCTCTTCTCGATCGAGGGCTCGATCAGTTCGCTGACGACGGAGAGGAGCAAGGCACCCCCCGCAAGCGCGATCAGCCAGCCTTCGGTTCGCTCGCCGAGCTTGCCCCAGATGCCCCAGGCCGCGCCGATCAGCAGCGCACCGGAAACGACTCCGACAACGAGAAAGGTCATTCCCATGCGCCTGCAAACGCGCGATCGGACCGCTCGGTTTCCGAAGGTCGCATCAGCGGGCCAACCCGGTGGATAAAAGGCGCGTTTTGCTTGGGAATGCCCCTGCCAGCGCCTATATAATCGATATGGACGAGAACACTGTGAACACGGCGCCCGACGCGCCGAAGAAGAACGGCTACGGCGCCGATTCCATCAAGGTTTTGAAGGGGTTGGATGCGGTCCGCAAGCGCCCCGGAATGTATATCGGCGATACCGATGACGGTTCCGGCCTGCACCACATGGTGTTCGAAGTCTCCGACAACGCCATCGACGAAGCGCTGGCAGGGCACTGCGACCTCGTCCTGATCGAACTGAACGCCGACGGCAGCGTCTCCGTCGAGGACAACGGACGCGGCATTCCGGTGGACATGCACAAGGAAGAAGGCGTCTCCGCCGCAGAGGTCATCATGACCCAGCTGCACGCGGGCGGCAAGTTCGAGAACACGTCCGACGACAACGCCTACAAGGTTTCCGGCGGCCTTCACGGCGTCGGCGTTTCCGTGGTCAACGCGCTGTCCGAATGGCTGGAGCTTACCGTCTGGCGGGACGGCAAGGAACACTGGATGCGCTTCGAACACGGCGATGCGGTCGAAAGCCTGCGGATCGTGGGCGATGCACCCAAGGTGGAACAGAATCCCGACGAAGACGGGTTCAAGAAGGGCACCCGCGTCACTTTCAAGGCGAGCGAGGAGACCTTCAAGAACGTCATCGAATTCGATTTCGACCGGCTTGAGCATCGCTACCGGGAGCTGGCCTTCCTCAATTCCGGCGTGCGGATCCTGCTGCGCGACAACCGCCATGAAGACCCGCTGGAACACGACCTGTTCTACGAAGGCGGCATTGCGGCCTTCGTGAAATATCTCGACCGCAACAAGCAGGCGCTGGTCGCGGAACCGATTTCCGTCAGTGCGGAAAAGGACGGCATCGGCATCGACGTCGCACTGGAATGGAACGATTCCTACTACGAGAACGTGCTGTGCTTCACCAACAACATCCCGCAGCGTGACGGCGGCACGCACCTCGCTGCGTTCCGCGCCGCGCTGACCCGCACGCTCAACAATTACGCGACGTCCAGCGGGCTGATGAAGAAGGAAAAGGTCAGTCTTTCGGGCGAGGATATGCGCGAAGGCCTGACCGCCATCGTCTCGGTCAAGCTGCCCGACCCCAAGTTCGGATCGCAGACCAAGGACAAGCTGGTCAGTTCCGAAGTGCGCCAGCCGCTCGAGAGCCTGATGGGCGAGAAGATGTCGGAATGGCTGGAGGAAAACCCCAACGACGCGAAGTCGATCATCCAGAAGATCATCGACGCCGCCGCCGCCCGTGAAGCCGCCCGTCGCGCCCGCGAAATGAGCCGCAAGGGCGCGATGAGCGTCGCCAGCCTGCCGGGCAAGCTGGCCGACTGCCAGGAACGCGACGCGACGAAATGCGAACTCTTCCTGGTCGAGGGTGATTCCGCCGGCGGTTCCGCCAAGCAGGGCCGCGATCGCAAGACGCAGGCGATCCTGCCGCTCAAGGGCAAGATCCTGAATGTGGAGCGTGCCCGGTTCGACCGGATCATTTCGTCCAAGGAAGTCGGCACGCTGATCCAGGCGATGGGTACCGGCCTGCGCGACGAGTTCAACCTCGACAAGCTGCGCTACCACAAGATCGTCATCATGACGGACGCCGACGTCGACGGCGCGCATATCCGCACGCTGTTGCTGACCTTCTTCCATCGCCAGATGCCGGAAATCATCAAGGCCGGGCACCTCTACATCGCGCAGCCGCCGCTGTTCAAAGTGAACAAGGGGCGCAGCGAGGTCTATCTGAAGGATCAGGCCGCGCTGGACCGCTATCTCGTCGACGGCGGGCTGGATGGTCGCGTGCTGGAAACGCCGGAAGGCGTTGTGGCCGCAACGGGCCTGCGCCAGCTGGTCGATCACGCGCTCCGGATGCGCTACCTGCTCGGCTTCATTCCGCGCAAGTATGACGAGGGTATCGTCGAACAGATGGCCTTGTCGGGTGCGCTCGATCCGGAACTCCAACTGTCCGACCGGCAGGCGGCAATGAACTTTGCTGCCCAGAGGCTGGAAGCAGGCGACGATGACGCGAAATGGAGCGCCGATGTGCGCGAAGACGGCTCGGTCATGTTCGCCCGCGTCTGGCGCGGCGTTACCGATGCGCACGAGATCGAAGCCAAGTTCCTGACCAGCGCCGAAGCGCGCAAGCTGCATTCCGTCGCCGCGCAGTTCGCAGAGAATTACGCGCAGCCGGTGCGGCTGGTGAAGGCCGGCGATGCCACGCAGGCGGAAGATGCGGACGGCGAGGACGAGACCGAAGCACCGGCAGCGACTCAGGACGGCGCGCTTTCGCGTCCGACCCAGCTTCTCGACGCGGTGCTGGCGGCGGGGCGCAAGGGCCTGTCCATCGCGCGCTACAAGGGCTTGGGCGAAATGAACGCCGAGCAGCTGTGGGAAACCACGCTCGACCCGGAAAATCGCGCTCTGCTTCAGGTCAAGGTCGAAGACGCCGACGTGACGGACGAGATCTTCACCCGACTGATGGGCGACGTGGTCGAACCGCGCCGCGAGTTCATCCAGAACAACGCGCTGAACGTTGCCAACCTAGACGTGTAACCGCGTGGGGGGGTTTCTCCCCCCGCCACGCCGGAATACTGCGCGCCGTAGACTGCGTCGCGGAGATCGTGGTGCAGGGGGTTGTCGAACGGCACCTTCTGCGTCGCGAAGACGACCGCCATGTCCTGCTGCGGATCGACCCAGAACAGCATCGACGGGAATCCGTCCCAGAAGAATTCGCCCACCGTGCCGCGGTTCTCCCCCGCCGTGGCGGGTGGCGCGGTGCGGACGAAGAAGTCGAAACCAAAGCCACCCGTACCCTTGCTCGGCAACCACATCCGGTTGTCCGTCGAAATGCGCGGGTCGAGCATCTCGGTCGACATGACGCGGATGGTGGCGGGTTGCAGCACCCGCTGTCCGTCCAGCTCGCCATCGTTCAACAACATCCGCGCGAAGCGCATGTAGTCGTCGACCGTGGTGACGATGCCGGAGCCGCCCATCGTCATCGGCTTCCCGGAGAAGTTCGGTGTCAGCCACTCCTCGCGCGGCATCGGAGCGAGGGCGCCGTCCTGCCCTGCGACGTAGATACGCGCCAGTCTGTCGAGGTCGGCGGCATCGCGCTTCCAGCCACTGTCGTTCATGCCGAGGGGCGTGAAAATATGCGCGGCGACGTATTCGTCGAAGGCCATGCCGGACAGGACTTCGACAAGCCGGGCCTGCACGTCGACGCTGGCCGAATAGATCCATCGCGTTCCCGGATCGCCGCGAAGCGGCACCTGCGCCATCTTGGTGGAAAATTCCGCCAGCGTATTGTCCGGCGAAAGCGGTTCGAGCTGCGACCACACGCGATCTGCCGGCTCGTCCGAACCGCCGTAGGTGAACCCCGCCGTATGGCGCAGAACGTCGCGCACGGTCGGCGCGCGCGACGGATCGCGCAGGACCAGCTCGCCATCGCTGCCGACTTCGGTCGCAACCTTCAGCGTGCGATATTCCGGAAGATGCCAGTAGAGCGGATCGTCGAGCCCGAACTTGCCCTGTTCCCACAACTGCATCAGGGCAACGCCGGTTACCGGCTTGGTCATGGAGAATATCTGCACCAGCGTGTCACGCGCGAAAGGTCTCCCGTCTTCGCGCGAGGCAAGGCCGGCGCTTTCGAAGCACGCTTCGCTGCCGTCCTTCCAGACCAGCGTCGATGCGCCGGCGACCCGGCCGTCGCTCACGGCACTGTCGAGGAACGCGCCGATCGCCTGGCAATCCGGTGCGTAGGATGCTGCCTGCGCCGATTGCGGCGGCGTCGCCTGGGTGCAACCCGCCATTCCCAACACGCCTGCAAGCAGAAGCCATGCTCTGGCCATTCCAAAACCTCCCCAATCGCCCGGCCGAGGCCGTTTCATCTTCTGTGCACCACGCCGAGCAATGCTGTCGACGATAAACTCTTTTCCTTCAGCAGGATTGGCCGCCGAACAGTTTCCGATATGGTGCCAGTCGATTGCGGCATGTGCGTTTTCGGGCCAATGCCCTGAAGCGAAGCGATGCGGACGGGAGTAAGCGAATGATTCAGGGGCGCGAGATCGAACAGGGCGGGTTCTTCCTGTTTCTCGGCGCGGTCAGCCTCGGCCTCGTCCTGGTGGTGTGGCCCTTCATCGCGCCGCTTCTGTGGGCCGTGCTGGCGGCGATCATGTTCCAGCCGCTCTATCGCTGGTTCATGATGCGGCTGCGCGGGCAGAACCGCGCCGCCATCGCGACGCTGCTAGTGATCTTCATTGCCATCATCGTACCGGGGTTCCTTATCGGCAGCGCGGTGGTCGACCAGGCGGCGGGCATCGTAAGAGCTTTTCAGGACGGGCGGATCGACATGATCGCCGTACTCAACCAGATCCACGATGCACTGCCGCGCAATATGCGCAACGCGATCGACAACTCCGGCCTGACCGACGCTGCCAACTGGCAGGTGCGGGTGCAGGACTTCCTCAGCGAAAGCGCCGGGTTGATCGCGGGGCAGGCGCTGTCGATCGGCGGCAGCGTGTTCGGCTTCGTGCTGGCGTTCGGCGTCGGGCTTTACGTGACCTACTTCCTGCTGCGTGACGGGCGGCGCATCGGCATCGCCGTGCGGCGCGGCCTGCCGCTAGAGCACTCGGTGGCGCAGCGTCTTGCCGAACGCTTCGTCGCGATCGTGCGCGCCACGGTGAAGGGCTCCATGGTCGTCGGAGTGGTGCAGGGGGCGCTGGGCGCTCTCACCTTCTGGATCGTCGGCATTCCCTCCGCGCTCCTCTTCGGCGTGCTGATGGCCATAGCCAGCTTCCTGCCCGCAGTCGGTCCGGCGCTGGTGTGGGTGCCGATGGCGATCTACCTGCTTGCGGTCGGCGCGGTGTGGCAGGGGTTGCTGGTGATCGTCAGCGGCGTCGCGGTCATCGGTCTTGCCGACAACCTGCTCCGCCCGATGCTGGTCGGCCGCGACACGGGCATACCCGACTGGCTGGTACTGGTGACCACGCTTGGCGGCATCGCGCTGCTTGGCCTGTCGGGCATCGTGGTCGGGCCGTTGATGGCAGGCCTGTTCCTCGCCAGCTGGTCGATCCTGCAGGAGCAGCGCCGGGCGACCGCGCTTGCCGGCGGAATGGACGTCAGCGAAGAGGGGGCCTGACGCTCGCCCGTTCGATCAGCCGCACGGGAACCAGCTGTTCCACCTGGTCCTGCTGTGCGGCGAGGGCAGCGTCGACCAGCAAGGTGCCCGCGCGCTGGAAATCCGGCTCGATCGTCGTCAGCGGCGGGTTGGAATACGTCCCGCTTCCCAGCCCGTCGAACCCGATCACTCCGATCTCGCCGGGCACATCGCGCCCAGCTTCGCCCAGCCGCTCCAGCGCGCCAAGAGCCATGGCATCGCAGGCGGAAAAAACCGCGTCGAAGTCACGCCCTTCGGCCAGCAGCGCGTCCACCGCGCCATAGCCCTGCGCGTTGCGCGTCGCGCCTGCGGCCGTCACCGGCTCCTGCGGGACGAGACCGTGGGCCTCCATCGCCGCGCAATAGCCCTCGTAGCGCTCGCGAAATTGCTGCTGCGGCGAATCCGTTTCGCCCAGGAACACGATCCGCTCATGCCCTGCTGCCACGAGCCGCGCGATGGCAAGCCGTGCCCCGGCGCGATTGTCCGAACGCACCCGCGCGCGGTGCGCGATCGGCGCGCCCCAGATCGCCATGCTGGCATGGGCGGAAGCAATCTCGCCGAAATAGTCCCAGGCCAGCGAATTGAGGGTCGTGCCGATCACGATCAGCCCGTCTGCCTGTCCCCGTTCGACATATTCGCCATAGAATTCGTCCGGCGTGGCCTGAAAGCTGACCAGTGCCTGATAGCCGGCTTTCGATGCCGCCGCGCAGATGCTGCCCAGCAGGACGTAGTGAAACGGATTGAATTCGCTGGGGCCATCGCCCTGCCGCCCGATCACCACGACCCCGATTGCGCCAGTGCGCCCGGTCCGAAGCCGTGCGGCCCTCGAATCGACGAAATATCCCAGCTCGCGCGCCGCCGCGACCACGCGGGCGCGGGTATCCTCGGTGATGACCTGCGATCCGGAAAGCGCACGCGAGACCGTCGACTGGCTGACGCCCGCGCGCTCGGCCACGTCGAAAGAGGTGACCCGGCGCGAAGGCTCGGGCAGGTCGACGATGGGTTCGCGGCTGGCCATGGCTGGTCGCCCTTTAGCAAATGCTCCGGCGAAAGCGAGAGTGCGCGCGCGTGCCGCCAAGAGGGATTGACCACCCCGCACCGCCATTGCAAAGCGCTTTCCGGCCGCGGGTGTAGCTCAATGGTAGAGCAGCAGCTTCCCAAGCTGACGACGAGGGTTCGATTCCCTTCACCCGCTCCAGCGGTGCCATTCATTCACAAAGCCCGTTCAGGGCCGTCCGCTATTGGCACATTTTAGACAAATCGAAGCCCAAACGCAGGCCGCTGCGAAGCTCGATCAAAAGCGCTTGCGTAGTGAGACCGTGACGGTTCGGCCTATCGGGTCGATCACGTCCGCGAGGTAGCGATAAGGTGTCTGGCCATTGCCGTCCGTTACCTGTTGTCGTGCGTCGAGCAGGTTCTTCCCCTCGATCCGTAATTGCAGCTTGTCCGCCCCGGTGGCCCGCGGAACCAGCGCCTGCACTGGCAGATAGCCGGTGAGGTTCAGCTGGAAAATGCTGGCGAAGGTCAGGTCCGATGATGGCACATCGCTGCGGATCCGGCGGGGGCCGCCGTAGTAGAAGCTGCCGTTCACGCCGTAGCCGTCCTTGTTCACGCCCGCATAGCCGTAGCCCGAGAACGGCGGCTTGTAGCTGCCGACGCTGTCGCCATTCAGCAGATCGAGCGTGCGCGTCTCGGCGCGCAGCTGCAGGTCGTCCGTAAGGGCGAAGATCGGCACGAGACCCAGATAGTAGGTCGCTCGGTCGTCGGGCAGGGGCGCGGTGCCTTCGGCCGGGGCGGCTGGCGGAGCGCCTATTTTCCCACTCGATGTCAGCGACAATTGAAGTTTTCGCTCGCGTTCGGCGAAGAAGTTGATCGGGCGAAAAGTTACCGCGGTCAACGCGCCGCTGGCGTCGCGCGTGAAGAGGTCGGGGACCAGCGCCTCGGTCTCGGGCGAGTTGGCGAAGATTGTCCCGGTCTGGTTGCGCGTATCGGTGTCGGTGTAGGAGAGATTGAGTCTCAGCTGGCTGTCGCGGATCGGCTGGATCACGACTGATGCCGTCCGCACCGTGCGGCCTTGCGCCAGCAAGTCTGGATTGCCGCCAGTGAACAGAGTGACGATCTCGCTACGTCCGCTGGCGAAATCGAAGAACGGGACGTCCTCGATCCGCCGTGGCGGGGTGGATTGTTGGGTCAGATCAGGTGCGGCTTCGTCGTGCTGAACCGTCCCATTGAGTTGCACGCCTTCGACCGGCGACCACGCGATGCCTAAGGTGCGGTCTCTCAGGGTGCCGAAACCGTCGACATGGCGCAATTTTGCCGCCGCGTTCAGCGACAGGTCGCCAAGCGGCTGAAGCACATCCGCGCTGCGCGAGGCGATGGGCAGGTCGAGCGCGAGCCCGCCTTCGTACCGTGTGCGGCCCAGTTCGAGCGAAAAGGGATCCTCGCCCTCCAGCGAAGACGTCGTGCCCAGCCGGGCCACATCGAGCGTCGCCGTCGCGGTGGCACTGCCCGCGGGCAGGTCGAACGGATTGCCGCTCATCACCGCCTTGCTTTCGACCGATCGCGTGCGCTGGCGGGTGCGGTCGATCTGGCGGTCGGTCAGCAGAGCGGCATCGAGCGGCGCGAAGGGATCCGCGCCGGCGGCGATAGCGGCATTGGCGCGCGTAATATCGATTCCGCGCCCGCTTCGGGCATGGATCGCCGTCTCTTTCAACGCGAGCGTGGCGTCCCACTGCCAACCCGCGATCGCGCCGCGCAGGCTCGCCCCCGCCGCTATGGTCGTGGTCCGCTTGCGCTCGCCCAAGGGTTCAGCCTCGACAAGATAGCGGTTGAGCAGCACATCGGTCGCGAAGGGCGATACGGGATTTTCCGCAGGCACGATCAGGCGCGCGGTGGCGGGGCCGTAATACGTCCGCTCGCGGCCATGCTCGACCGAGGCGGTCAGCGATCCTGCCAGCGTGTCGCCAATCAGGTCGGCCAGCACCGCCTCGCCCTTGATCGTGTCCTTGCCCGGCGCCAGCGAGCCGAGCGAACCGACATCGTAGAGGCGCGGAACGCCTGCCGCCGCCGCGTAATCCGCCAGGCTGCCGGTATCGCCGTCCGGGCCAGGCACAGGAGCGATCACCACCGGCCGACCGGCGAGTCCGGACAGGGCAGGGTCGATCTCGCCCCCGGAGATACCGGTAACGTTGCCGGTCGCATCGAAGGGCACGTCCGGGTCGGGGCCAAGATTGCGTTCGGAATTCAGCAGGGGATCGGTATGCGCGTATTCGAGATTGGCTGTCATCCGTGCTCCGGAGCGAAGCCGGGTATAGCCGGTGCGCGCGGTTTCGGTTGCGCTGCCGAACGGGATGGTCGAGCCCATCGCAGCATACAAATCGACCTGGTCGAACCGCGTCTTGGTGATGAAGTTGACCACTCGCCTGGTCGGGGGAAAGCCGAACCGCAGCGCCGCCTGTTCGGGCAGTACCTCCACAGTCTCGATCGCCTCGGGCGGTAGCGAGCCGATCTCCTCGTAGCCGGACACCCGCTGCGCGTTCAACAGGAAGATCGGCGGTGAGCCGTCAGCGGATTGTGTCTGGCCCAAAATCGCCTGATTGATGTCGTCGATACTGTTAGCGCCGATCGCATTCAGCGCATCTGCATTCAGCACGGTAACCGGAGCGACATCGGCGATGGCGGAGCCGCGTTGGCCGCTTACGATGATGACCGTGCCGCCGAAATCGTTTATCGCGGTGTCGGACTGGGCATCGATCCCGTCACTATCCTGGGCGAGCGCCGCACCTCCATGGACGAGACCACCGGCGGCTAACGCCGCCCGGGCCGTGAACGTCGCGAAGCGCCGGAGCGGCCGTGATCGCCGGTTGCCGCGGCGGGCAGGCATCTCAGCCGGTGCGCCCGGTCAGAGCACTTCCGTGGGCTCGGTGCAGGCCATCGAGCTGAGTGACGGCGAATAGCTGCACCAGCGTTCCCAGCAAGGGCACGGCTACGCAGGTTCCGTCCATAACGGTGACCCCCGCCAGAATTGCGAGCGTGACCAGACTTGCCGCCGACAGGCGCAACATCCGGTATGCGGCGTCCCAGCGCTGCTCTGACGCATACCAGGCTGCGGCGGTATTACAGCAGGCGACGACCGCGACGATGGCGAATAGGAACGGAAGTGAGAAGGCATTGCCCTCGTTGAGCGTGGGCAGACCCGTCAGGTGGCGTGCCACGGACTCGATCGTATCGGCGTAGGGGTGCTGCACGAACGGGTAGCCCATCGTAAGTCCGGCGAAAACAAGCCCCGCCGCTGGCAGCATGGCGCCGATAATCAGTGTGTACCGTGCGAGGGCGAGCTGGCCTTCGGTATGAAAAGGAAGCTCGCGCCACGCGGACCACAGGCAGCCGAGCGCAAATCCCACGCTCTCGCCATGCTCCTCGGCAATGGCAAACTCGGCCTGCATCGCCTCTGCCCAGCTGCTGCGATGTTGCCCGAGTGCAACCGCGGCGAGAGCCATGAGGGCGCGGGCGAAAGCAGTTTTCACGCGATCGCCTCGCGCGTGTGGGGATCGGTCCCCCCGCTAGTCTGGCATTCGCGCGCCAGAGCGTGTCCTTCGGCACTGAGGCGGTAGGCGTGCCGCGCAGGTCGCCCCGGCCGTTCCGCCGCGCGCCATTCGGCTTCGACCAGACCGCGTTCCTCCATTCGCATCAGCGCAGGATACAGGGTGCCCGATTGCAGACCGGTGCGCTTCATCAGGTCGTATCCGTGGACCCATTCCGGCGCGATCTCCTCCATCGCCAGGAGCAGGGCTATCATCTGCCGGGAAGGACCACGATTGCGCTTCATGCGCTTTTAGATACATATGTAGATTTAAGAGTCAATCCGGTTTCATACCGGATGGAGGCGAACCATCCGCAAGCGTTTCGAGGATGGCGATTGCCGCGCGCGCCGGTTCGGCAAAGGGTTCGTCCGGGGTGGAAAGCCACCGGTCGTCACTTGCAACCAGACCGGCAGCCTGCAACGCCTCCTCCCGCGGGACCGCCGGTGTCAGGGCGATTGCCTTGGGACCGGCATTGACGGCGCGGATCCCGGTTTCGAGCGCGAGTATCGTCAGCAGGGCGCGGTCGATCAGCGATTGTGCGGCGTCCGGCAGCGGACCGAACCGGTCGGCCAGTTCCGCCTCGAAAGCCTCCAGTTCCGCACGCTCGCTCAACCGGGCGAGGCGGATGTAGAGATTGAGCCGAACCTCAACTTCGGGGATCCAGTCGGGCGGGAAGGCGCCCGTCGTGCCCGTTCGGATCTCGGGATACCATTCCCGCTGCGCTTCGCCGCGCGCACGCCGTAGCGCGCCTTCGAGCAGATGCTGGTAGAGTTCGACGCCGATCAGCTTCATGTGCCCCGCCTGCGCGTCGCTCAGGATATCGCCGCCGCCGCGCTGGTCGAGATCGGCCCCCGCGATGGAGAAGCCGGAGCCGAGCTGGTCAAAGGTTTCAAGTGTGCGCAGGCGTTTCTGCGTGGCCTGCGAAACTGTCTCGCCCGCGGTGGTCAGGATGACCTGACCGCGTCTGCGCCCGCGACCCACGCGTCCGCGCAACTGGTGCAATTGCGCAAGGCCGAAGCGGTCCGACCGCCAAATGATCATCGTGTTCGCGCGCGGTACGTCGAGCCCGGTTTCGATGATGTTGGTTGCAAGCAGGATGTCGCCCTTGCCACCGGCGAAGCGCACCATCGCCTCGTCGAGATCGGCGCCAGGCATTTTGCCATGCACTTCGACCAGCGAAAGGTCGGGCGCGAGACGGCCCAGCCGCTTTCGCATCTGGGCGAGGTCGGCGATGCGCGGGACGACGACGAAGCTTTGCCCCTTGCGCATCTTCTCGCGTCGGAGCGCCAGGCCGATCGCCGGATCGTCCATGTCGCTGATGGTCGTGCGGACCGGTTGCCGGCGCGCAGGCGGGGTGGCGATCACTGACACTTGTTGCAGCCCGATCATCGCGCGGTGCAGGGTACGGGGAATGGGCGTCGCGCTCATGACCAGGAGATGCACGTCGGCCGCCTGGCGCAGCTTGGCCTTGTCGGCTGCCCCGAAGCGCTGTTCCTCGTCGATCACGACCAGACCGAGCCTGGCATATTTCACCGACTTGCCCACGACCGCCGCCGTGCCGACGACGACGCCGATCGTTCCGTCTGCCAGACCGGCCACGACCGACTTTTTGTCCGCTGCGCTCGTCAAACGGGACAGGCCGGCGACGGTGATCCCGGTATCGGCGAAACGGCGCGTGAATTCTTCGAGATGCTGCCGCGCCAACACAGTGGTCGGTGCTGCGACGATGACCTGATACCCCGATAAGGCAGCGACGGCCGCAGCGCGCAGCGCAACTTCGGTCTTGCCGTAGCCGACATCGCCGATGACCAGCCGTTCCATTGGCTTGCCCGATTCAAGATCGTCGCGCACCGCCGCGATGGCCCGCGCCTGATCGGATGTCTCGTTATAGGGGAAACCCGCCACGAAGCGTTCGTATGCCGCGGCATCGGGTTCCATCGCCGGTGCCGAAAGTTCGGCCCGTTCTTCGGCCAGCGTTATGAGCGACCTTGCCGTTTCCGCGATGGCCTTGTCGATCTCGGCCCGGCGCTTGTCCCATCCGGTACCGTCGAGCTTGTCGCGTTTCACGCTTTCGGGATCGCCGCCATAGCGCCACAACAGGCCCGCATCGCTTACCGGCACCAGCCGTCGCGCGTCATCGGCATGTTCGAGTGCGATCACTTCGCCCCCATCCGCGCCGGGTGCGGGTTCCAGGCCGATAACGCTCGCAAACCCGTGTTCCTCATGGATTACCAAATCGCCCGGACGCACTTCCACGCCAGCGAGCCCGACCTGTCGCGCGGCGGAAGGTCCCGCTTCCAGCAGCGCCCGCGTTCCGAGAATATCCGCCGCAGCGACCAGCGCGAGGCCATCGTCCCGCGCGCCGCGATCCAGCGGGGCGCAAAGGAACACGATATCCCCATCACCCACGCCGGGCAGATCGCGCAGGCTTTCGCAATTTTCTACGATCTCGAACGCCTCGCCCAGGCGGCTGCGGAGAAACCGCAGATCGCGCTCGCTGCCCACTATGGCGACGGGACGGCCCGCCGCGCGCTCGGCCTCGAGAAAGCGCTTCGCCGCCCGCGCGGGCGACTTCGCTTCGGCGAAGCGCGGAATACCCTCGATCCTGGCGGAACCAGCCTGGCTCCCGCGCCGCCAGGGTTCGAGCGCGGCCTTCCAGCGGTCGTTGTCGACAGCATCGATGTCGGTCGCTGCATCCTTCGCCGCGCGGCGGGCGAGTTGCGTGAACCGCTCGCGCCGCTTTTCGGCCTTCGACGACAGGAGCATGGTGCCGGGTGCCATGTGGTCGAGGAGCGTAGCGGATGCGTCCCCCTCTGGCTCGGTTGCGCGGCCGATCTCGATCGCTTCGCAGGCGTCGCCGCGCAATTGCGTGACGGCATCGAAATGATGGATCGCCGCTATGCGCCCGTCGGCAAGGTCTATCCGTACAGGGCCACCGGCATCGGCAGGGTAGAGGTCGATGACTTCGCCTCGGATGGCAATTTCGCCCGGCTCGTCGATGCGGTCGTCGATGAAATAGCCGAGCGCGATGGCTTCTTCACCGAACCGTTCGGGATCGATCGAATCACCCACGCGGATGGATGGGGGTTCGGCATCGAAGGCTTCCGCGGAAAGATAGCGACGCGCCGCAGCCTCGCCCGTCGTCACGACGACGATGTCGTCAGCCCTGCCTTCGGACGATAGCTGTCGCAGGCGCCGCAAGGCGGTGACCCGGTGCCCGACATTGGCCGGGGATGGGGGCGCATCGTCGCCGGGCAGCGTATCGCTCGCAGGCAGATGGACGACCGCCATGTCCGGCAGCAGCCCTGTAAGAACCGCGGCAAGGCCCTCGGCCTCGGTGTCGTCGTCGCACAGGTAGAGCACCGGCCCATCGCCCGTGCTTCGCAGGATGCGGAGCACCCTTGCGCCCATGCCGCTTACCGCAGCGTTCTCGTCATCGGTCGGGGTCAATGTCAGGCAGCCTTCTCGCTTCGCCGCCGGACCTGGGGGATGGCCGATCGCGCAGAGATAGGAAGACCCGAACGACGAGGGTGTTCCCCGATCGGCACGCCGCCGCAGTTCGCAGCAGGTAATCGACTGTTTGAGGCCCCCATGACATTCGCTGTCAGCGGGTTACTCCGATTGCAGGTCGATCGCGGCGTGGACCAGCGCGACGTAGTTGGGCGTCATGTTGACCACGTATTCATTTTCCCCCCAGAAGAACGGCCAGTTGTCCTGATTTTCGGGATAGTCGGGCTTGATGACGAGCACGCCTGGCACGACGCCGCCCGGAATGAAGGAAAAGTCCGCCCGGTTGCTGCCATAGGCGACCTCCTTCGAATTGGCGCCGACGCCGGACACGAACGAGGTGTTGGATGCCGGGTGCGTGCCATGAAGGTAATCCAGCGCACGGAACACGCCCGAACCGTCGCTCAGATGCGGAAACGCCTTGTGGATGGCATGGTCCACCAGTCCGGTCTGCAGGATGGCGCGGTTCCCCGCCCACCCGCCGGTGGTGATCGGCACATCGTAGGGATTGGCCCCGGTGGTCGGTTCCTTGCGGGCGACAATGGCGCCCGCGCCCTGTTCTATCCCGGCTCGCCACTCTTCCGGCATCAGCGGGAGGATGCGCAGCGCGGTGAGGATATACTGCTCCGCTCGTGTAGCGATCTGCGGCCACAGGGCCTCGATCCGCTCGGCATATTGCGGTTCGCGTGTCGCGATGAGCAATTCTGCCGTGGCGGTGAATTCTTCGCCGGGCAACCAGCCACCGGTGGTGTTGCCGTGCTGGAACGTGAAGGGCGGACGTGATTGTTCCTCGGCCCAGACCTTCTCGGCAATCGACAGCGCCTTTGCCGACAGGGCATCGTCATAGCCCGCCAGCGCGCGCGACGCCGCGGCGAGGGCGGCAATGCTGCCAAAATCGAGTGCGCTGGCACGGGAGGTGAAGGCCCAGCGATCGTCGGGCGTTCCGCTGGTGGTCGGCGTGCGCACCCCGAAAGCGAGTGACGGATCGTAGATCAGCCCGTCGGTCTTCGCAGCGGCATCGCCGAGATGGGTGTACTGGGCGACGTCCGGTTCCACGACGCCGTGAATGGCATGGCCGACAGCATCGTACATCGACGCCAGATACAGCACGCCGTGCGTGATCTGCTGCAGAATGTCCGGCTTGCCATCGGGAACATGGATTTCGACACGACGCAGGGTGTGATCGATCAGGGTCTGGTCCCGCTCGATCCGGAAATCTTCCCACAAGCGCGCAAGGTCCAGAATTACGGCGTATTGCGTCTGGGTTCGAATGTCGAAGTCACCGGCATCGAGCCATCCGCCCACGTCCAGCCCCGGAATATGCTCGCCAGGCTGGAAGCGCGTATCCGTCGAAGGTCCCTGGCGATAGAGATCGATATGCTCGTGGTTGACCGGCGCCTGCCGGGCGTCGTCCCGGTGTGAATCTGCATGCCAGACCCGATAGGCTTCGTTGACCTGCATATGGTCCATCTGCACCGGCATGAACACGTCCATCCCGGGATGCCAGGCCGTCTCGTACAGGTCTTCGGCGATACGGAAGGCCGAAGTGCGCTGGTCGCGATATTCGATCCGGTACAGACCCGGCTCTCGGATCTGCGAGAAGTCGAACGTCGCATAGCGGTATCGCAGGTAGTCGCCCCACCGTTCCGGCTGGCCTTCCAGCGCAGTGCGTTCCGAACCATCGGGTTCGATCCGCACGAGGCGCGCCGCGCCGCCGCGCGCATCGCGCCGGTCCAGCTCGATCACCGCGCGCTTGGCCTGTGCCGTGACGTAGCCGAGCTGCGAATGGCCGATCACCGGTTCGCGCAGCCAGCCGGGAATCGCGTTGGGCGTGAGCCGCCATTGCAGAACCCGGCCCGACTGACCCGCCGGCAGATTGCCGCGCACCACGAACCAGCCGTTCTGGGCCTGGTTGCGCCCGTCGTAGAGGGCAAGGTTCCCCGTCAGCGATTCGACAGTGACCTTGCGCGTGTCGTCCTCTGGCGCGAGCACCAGCCTGCGCCCCTCGACCATAGGCAAGGGTTCTGCACCCGGTCCGAAATCGCGCCCGCTCGCAGCATTGCGTTCACCGCCTGCAACCATGTTTCCCGAAGGCGAACGGGGGAACGCACCCGCCACGCCATCTGCGAAATAACTCTGGCGGAAAAAGGCGGAGGGGAGGAATTCCAGGTTGAAACCGGCCCGGCCCGCCAGTTGCTCGGGAAGCGGGCTGTCGAGCAGGACCGAAAGCAGGACTGAGCTGCCTTCCGACTGGGCGATTATGCGGTAGGTGAAGTCGTAATCGGGATATTCCAGCAGCACCTCGACCCGGCCCGCCGCGCGGTCGACCTTGCGTTCGACCAGTCGCCCGATGGGATCCCACTGCCCCGGCGTTGCAGAGAGCCGGACATCGCCATTGGTCGCGATCCTTTCGCCCTGCTGGATGATCTCGACGCCGCTGATCTTTGAATCGGCGAACAGCCCGTCATACCAGTTTGAAAAGACCAGCACGTCCGCGCCGGGGGCGGTGAAATACTCGGCTTCGGAAAGCTCGACCGGCGGCGTGTCCTGTGCTGCCGCCATCGTTGCGCCAATGCCCATGCCGATTGCAGAAACACCGCAGGCAAATCGCCGCCAACCCATCGTACTCTCCCACTGTTTTTTCCCATCATGTTGGTAGCGCTACCACTTGGCAAGCGCCTTCTCTTGGGCGGAGCTTCGCGCGCGTCCCGTCAATCGCAGCCAGCGGCTTGCGAAGCGGTCCGGAACCTGTGAGATTAGCGCTAACAAAAGCTTGGGGAGAGATCGATGAAGGGGGTGAAAGCCTTGTTGCTGGGCGGGGTTGCGCCCTTCATGCTCGCGGCAGCGGACGACCACGGCAATTCCGGTGATCTGGCGCTGGACGCCGACCGCGAATATTTTTCTGCCGATGGGCTGGACGTCATCGTGTTCGACGACATCTACCCCGATGGCCATCAGACCGGGGTCACGATCATTCAGCACGGGCGCAGGGTGGCGGCGAACGGCGATCTGCGGCTGGAGCCGGAACCGGGCCAGTGGTCACCGATGCCCGTATCGGCCGGACAGCGGACGATCGATCCTGCCACCGGCACCATCACCCAGACGCTGCGCTATCCCGATCCGTCGAAGAACGGGAAGGGCTTCAACCCGATCTTCTATCCCGATCTCGATCTTGACTACAGCGTCTCGGTGACGCCCGCGGGCGGCAATGCGTTTCGCATCACGGTCGATCTTGCGCAGCCACTGCCGGCCGAATGGGTCGGCCGCGCGGGGTTCAACATGGAGCTGTTTCCCGGCGAGTTGTTCGGACGCGCCTGGCTGCTGGACGATGCCACGGGCCTGTTCCATCGCGATCCCGCGGGACCGCTGGTGACGCTCGACGGCCCGGCAGTAGCGGTGCCCCGTGCAGTGCAGGCCAACGGACCGGTGCAGGATCCCAACGGACAGGTCCTTGCAGCACCTCTCGCCACCGGACAGCGCCTGACGGTCGCACCCGAAACTTCGACGCAGCGGATCGAATTCCGCAACGCAGGGCCGGGACAACTGGAACTGATCGACGGACGATCGGCCCATCCCAACGGCTGGTTCATCGTGCGCACCGCCATTCCGGCAGGTGCGACGAAGGCGGCGGTGGAATGGATAGTCACGCCAACAACCGATCCCGACTGGACTTACCGCCCGGTCATCCAGGTGTCGCAGATCGGATATGCACCCGCGCAGCCCAAGCGCTCGGTGATCGAACTGGCCCGTGGCACCGCCGCTTCGGGCGAAGCGGTGCTTTATCGTCTCGGGGCCGAGGGAAGGGTACGGGTCAAGTCCGAAAGCCCCGAACAATGGGGCGATTTCCTGCGCTACGACTACGCGCATTTCGACTTCACCGAGGTCACGCAGCCCGGGCTGTATCAGGTGGAATATGGCGGGGTGACCTCGCATCCGTTCCGCATCGATGCGGCGGTCTATTCGCGCCACGCCTGGCAACCGACGCTCGAATATTTCCTTCCCGTCCAGATGTGTCACATGCAGGTGAATCAGAAATACCGCATCTGGCATGGCCGCGATCACCTCGACGATGCGCTGATGGCACCGATTTCGCTCAATCACTTCGATGGCTACGTGCAAGGCGACGCGACGCTCACTAGCTATCAGCCCGGAGACCATGTCCCCGATCTCGACCGCGGCGGGTGGCACGATGCGGGCGATTACGACCTGCGCGTGGAATCGCAGATCGGCACGATCTACATGCTCGCCAAGATGGTCGAGGAATTCGGGCTGGACTACGATGCGACCACGATCGACCAAACGAACCGCGTGGTCGAAATGCACGATCCGGACGGCGCCAACGATGCCGTTCAGCAAATCGAGCACGGTCTCCTCAACGTGCTCGGCGGTTACCGCGCGCTGGGCAGGCTGTATCGCGGGATCATCACGCCCAGTCTGCGCGCCTACGTCATGCTGGGGGACGCAGCCAACCACACCGACAACCGCTCGAAGCAGGCGGTCGACGAGCTGGGTGTCGACAATAACGGCGATCCGATCCGGTGGGACGATCGCTGGGTCTTCACCGAAGACAATCCCGATCGCGAGCTTTATGTCGCGGGCGGACTGGCGGCGGCCGGACGGGTGATGCGCGCCCATGGCTCGCCGCTGGCGGATGAAGCCATCGCTGCCGCCGAAGAGATAACGGCGCTGGCGTTCGCGCGCTCGAACGATGTGCCGAACAAGACCTTCGCGCTGGCCGAACTGGCCGAGACGACGGGGAAGCGCGAGTATATCGAACGCCTCTCTGCCATGGAGCCCGCGATCCTGGCGGACGTCGCCAACAGCGCCTGGCGGCTGGCTTCGATCGAGGATCGGCTGCCCGCGGGCTTTCGCGGTCGCCTTGCCGAGGCGGTAATGAAGCATCAGCAGGAAGTGGAAGCGAGCGCGCGCACCGACAGCCCTTATGGCGTGCCATACGAACCGCAGATCTGGGGCGCGGGCTGGACCATCCAGTCACTCGGCGTGCGGCAGTGGTTCTTTCACAAGGGTTGGCCGCAGGCGACGTCGCGGGATGGATTTCTCAACGCGCTGAACTTCGTTTTCGGCGTGCATCCCGGTGCGAATAACGAAAGCTTCGTGTCCGGCGTGGGGGTCAATTCCCCGACAGTCGCATACGGCGTCAATCGCGCCGACTGGTCGTATATTCCGGGCGGCGTGATCTCGGGCACCAATCTGGTACGACCCGATCTGCCGGAACTGAAGGAATGGCCGTTTTTCTGGCAGCAGGGCGAATATGTGATGGGGGGCGGGGCGACGAACTATATGTTCCTCGCGCTCGCTGCCGATGCCATCTACGGCGAGGCAGCCAATGCGCGAGCAGGTGGCGGCGCGCAGTGAAACGCCGCGCGCCGGCAATGGTTGGAGGCTAAGCCTGTTCAGCGCCAACTCGGCAGGACGTCATGTGCGTGACGCAGACTGCGCCAGTAGCATGGCGCCGGTTATTCCTGCCGCCGACCCGAGCGCCGGCGACGTTATGCGGCGAAGCTCCTGATTGGGAAGATAGCCTGCATCGAGGGCGCGCACCTGCCGTGCCACCCTGTCGTGCAGGTGCGGAGTATTCATCACGCCCCCGCCCAGCACGATGACCTCGGTCGCCATCACCGCGAAGACGCTGTGGCACAGCTGCGCGATGTAGCCCGCCACGCGCTCGTGCGCCTCATGGTCCGGCGGCAGGTCGGACAGGCTCGCCCCCCAGCGCGCCAGGATTGCGGGTCCGCTCGCAAGGCCTTCGACGCATTCGCCGTGAAACGGGCAATTGCCCGGATACTGGTGATCGTCCGCCGCCCGTCGCGGAAAGGCGTGGCCAATTTCGGGATGCCCGGCGCCATGCACCAGCCGACCGTCGATCACGGTGCCGCCGCCGATACCGGTCCCGATCGTAATGTAGGTTAGCGAGGATGCACCGATTCCCGCGCCGTGGTGATATTCGCCCAGCGCGGCACCGTTGACGTCGGTCTCGAACCCCACGGGCACACCGAAGACCTCCGCGAAGTGTCCCGCCAGATTGCAATCGGACCAACCCGCTTTCGGGGTCTGCAGGATGTGCCCCCACTTGGGCGATGCGCGATCGAGTTCGACGGGACCGAAGCTCGCGATACCGATGGATCGCAGCGGCCCTTGCGCGGCGAACCACGCGCTGGCCTCTGCGAGAGTTTGCTGCGGATCGCGCGTGGGGATTTCATGCGTCGCGGTGATCCGGGTCGGTCCTTCGCCAACCGCCAGGACGAACTTCGTGCCGCCTGCCTCGATTGCGCCGAGAAGTCCGCCGGTCATGATTCGACGACGGCGTCGGCCAGCATGGCCCGGCCGGCCTTCGGATCGATCTCGAGGGCAGTGAGCGGCGCGGGCGCGCCGGCAAACGCGTTGCCATCACCGCCCAGAGTCTCGACGAAGCTGGAAACCAGCAATTCGCGGGTGACCGACCAGCTGTAGCCTTGCGAAGGGCGGGAGGCGGGGTTGGCGAGAACGAGGCCCGATCCGTTCAGCGGCCTGTACGGACCGCGCAGATCGTCGGCGACCATACCGTAGAGCCCGGTCGGGGCATGGCGCAGGTCAGGGGCGAATGTGCTCGACTGCGTCGCCCAGAACACGAGATAGCTGCCGTCGCGATAAACGACGTGTGCCCGCTCCAGTTCGTTGTTCACGCCGCCGGAATGAATCAGGGGCGGCAGTATATGCCATTCACCCTCGATCTTCTGCGCGAGGCCGATCGCGCCGGTGAACTCGCTGTCTCCGGCAGGGGAGGAAGCGGTGAAGACCAGGTACTCGGCGCCATCCGCCGGATCGCGAAAGTAGAAGGGGTCCCGGAACGCCTTGATGCGCCCGGCTTCGCCTTCGTGCGCGTCGGCGGGGATGTATTCCGCACCGATCCGGGTGAGGATCGGCTTGGGTATGCTCCAGTCCACCGGCAGGCCGTCCTCGCCGGTTGCGGCCCTGCATTCGAAAAGCGCCTGCTGATAGCCACCGGGACGCGTCGCCAGTCCCGCGCCCGTGAACCACAGCGTGAAGATGCCGTCGTGCCATATGGCCGAACCGGACCATTCCCGCTCGAACGGGCCGCCGAAATCGAGGAGAACTGGGCCGAGGTCGGTCCATGCCTCGCCCTGGCGTTCGAGCAGGTGAATCTTGGCCGAGAAATGCCGTCCCGCCGGATCGCCATTGTCGGGTGAGGTCAGGATCATCCACAGCTCGCGGCCATGAACGTTGGCGATGCGCCCGTCCCGATCCTGCACCGGCCACATATCCCAATAATACAGGTCATCCCGCGGGCGGACGACCTGATCGGCGTTCAGTTCCGGCAGGCGCTGGGCGGACTGGCCGGCAAGTGCCGCGATGTGTTCGCTGGTCCAGGCGCTGGTCACGATAGTATCCATTCGTTCGAGCAGCGGGGGAGTTGGCCGGCGGACGTTGGGAAGGTCCGTCCGCCGGCCCGAGGTTTTCCGATCCTGAAGATCAGAAATCGATGCGTACCGAGGCAACCACCGTACGTCCCGCGATGGAACGTGCGCGCACGATGCCGTTGCCGGGGATCGAGCCTTCTTCGGCCTCCGTATAACCGAAGGTGTCGAACAGGTTGTTGGCGTTCAGCGACAGTTCCAGCCGTTCGAGCGGGCGCACGGCGAAGAAGGCGTTGACCTGCGTGTAGGCGGGCAGCACCAGCTGATTGCTGTCCTGCGTGAAGCTGTCGGTCGTGCCGATCACGTTCACGCCAGCGGTCACGAAGTCGTTCTCGTACTGTGCCGTGCCCTGGTAGACGAAGTCCGCCTGGCGCCGCGGCGTATTGCCGATAACGCTGTCGTCCAGTGCATCGACGATTTCGGAGTCGGTGTAGGTCGCGCCGCCGGAGATCGAGAAGGGTCCGACCGAATAGCTGCCTTCCAGTTCGAGGCCGATGGCCTTGTACCGGTTGTCGGTCAGTTCCAGCGGGGCAATCTCGACATTGGTTTCGGCCGTCTTGGCATAGAAGGCCGTGCCGTAGAGACGCAGGCCGCCAGCCTGGTATTTCACGCCGCCTTCCAGCTGATCGACATTGGCGACGACACCGTCGTCATCCCCACCCGGCAGGCTGCCGTCGAGCGTGCTGACTGCCGGCGAGAACAGGCTGCGGTCCGCCGTGTGGCGACCGCCCTGGCTGTAACGGGCAAAGACCGAAAGGTCGTCCGACAGCAGGTAATTCGCGCCGACCGAGAAGCTGAAGTAGTCGAAATCGTAGTTCACGGGCCGTGCACTTCCCAGGGGGAGCACCGCGGTCGAGGCTTCGGCGCGGCTGATCACGCCGTCGTTGTTGAAGTCGAAGCTGGTAATCCCGTTGCCGAACCCGCTGTCGGAACCGGTGATCGATCCGTCCGCACTGCCGTAGTCGTAGCGAACGCTGGCATCGAGGGTCAGCGCACCGGTTTCGTAGGTCATCGATGCGAACGGTGCGTAGGTGTCGTAGCGCACGTCGTAGTTGCGGCGGCAGCAATTGCCGAAGAACGCGGCGCTGAAGCCCACGACGCCGTTCTGCGTCACCGCGTTGCCGTTGGCATCGATGATGTCCACCAGCACGGCCTTGCCGTCACCCTCTACGGTCTGCACGTGGCTGGTCCACAACCAGTCGGTGTCGACGTTCTGGCGGCTGGCATAGAAACCGCCGGTGAAGGACAGCACACCGCCGCCGACATCGAAGTCCCGACCGATGCGAAGATCGTTCGCCACCAGTCCGAGGTCGTCCAGCCGGGTGTTGAAGTTGACGATGTTGGTCAGCAGGCCGTTCCCGCCGATGGACGCCGCATTGGCCGTCTGGCCCGCGTTCGGTCCGCTGGCGTAGACGATGCGCGAACCTGCGCCCCCGATGCCGTTGGCGATCTCCTGCGCCGCGCCGGCGCTGGCCGGGAAGGGCGAGAGAAACGCACCCGCATTGTCCGAATAACGGAAGCGGTTGGTCAGCGTCCAGCCGGGCGCGAATTCGTACTGTGCTTCGACCCCGAAGGCTTTGGACTGGACCGACAGGCCATCGTGGAAATCGTAGACAGCGGGATTGTTGCTGCCGTCGAGCGTGACGTTGTTGTTGATGTAGCGGCTGTAGAGCGCATCGCTGCGCGGATCGAAATTGGCGATCGCCTGGTAATCCGGATCGGCGTTGGTGCCGCCCACGAACACGGGCTGGGGCAGGACGGTGGGCGTGCGGTCATCGAGGTATTTGCCCGAGAACCGGATATACCCGCCTTCGAATTCCTGCGTGATGTTCGCACGGATCTGGCCGCCGTTGCTGCCGTTGTAGCCGACGTCGCGTGCACCTTCGCCGGTGCGGTAGAAGCCGCCGACATGGAAATAGGTGTCTTCGCCCAGCGGCGCACCGTAATCGAAATCGAACCGGTAGGTTTCATGGTCGAGGCCGACCGAAGCCGCGATGGAGCCGCCGCGGGTCTCCCCGGTCTTCGAGATGAAGTTGATCACGCCGCCCGGCGAATTGGAAGCGAAGCTCGAGGCCGAACCGCCGCGCACCGCTTCCACCCTGCCGACGTTGCGGTCGGCCCGCACGAAGTTGTCCGCATTGCCGAAAATGATGTCGCCGAATTCGAGAACCGGCAGTCCATCTTCCTGCAACTGGATGTAACGCGCACCGCCGGTGGAGACCGGAATACCGCGCACGGCGATGTTGGCATTGCCTTCGCCGCCGGACGCTTCCGAGCGGATGCCCGGGATCTGGCGCACCAGATCGGCAGCTGAACGGGGGTTGAGATCGGCGATGCTTTCTGCATCGACCACGCTAAGTGAGACCGAGCTTTCCAGCTGGTTCTGGGCACGCGCGACGCCGGTGACGATGATTGTCGTACCATCCATCACCCCCTCGTCTTCGGCGGCGGGGCCGGCATCCTGGGCATAGGCGGAAGTCGAGAAAGCCGACAGGGCAACGCCAGCGGCAAGGACAAAACGCAAGGTCATGTGATCCACTCCTCATCACGTCGCACTGCTCATGCGGCGTGCGATTCGCCACGATTAATAGGATTGCTGCAATCGATTGCAACAGATTTCTTGCAATCGATTGCAATTGCCTTTGAATCGTGTCACCCAAGCTGCACAACAAGGCGCGACAAGCGCCCGGATAGAGGATCGTCTGCCATGCTCAGCGGCACAAAACCGCGACTTTCGCTGCCGCGAATCGTCGAGATGAACATCGGGTTCTTCGGCCTGCAATTCAGCTTCGGGCTGCAGCAGGCCAACATGGGGCCGATCTACGGTTTCCTCGGCGCAGAGGAAGCGACCATGCCGCTTCTCTGGCTGGCCGGGCCGATGACGGGCTTGCTCGTCCAGCCGATCATCGGCGCGATGAGCGACCGCACGTCCTCGCGACTGGGTCGGCGCACCCCCTACTTCCTGATCGGCGCGATCATTTGTTCGATCAGCCTGTTCCTCATGCCCTACTCCTCCGCCTTGTGGATGGCGGCAAGCCTGCTGTGGATCCTCGATGCGGGCAACAACATCACGATGGAGCCCTATCGCGCCTACGTGGCCGATCGTCTCGCGCCAGAGCAGCGCTCCGTCGGCTTTCTGACGCAAAGCGCCTTTACCGGTCTTGCCCAGACGCTTTCCTATCTCGCGCCGACACTCCTGACGAGCTTCGTGGCGCGCGACGTGCTCGATGCGAACGGCATTCCGGTCGTGGTGAAGATCGCTTTCATCATCGGTGCCATTCTCTCGATTAGCACCATCGCGTGGTCGGTGTGGCGGGTGCCCGAACTTCCGCTGAGCGAGGCGGAACAGGCAGAGCTGGCCGCCAAGCCTCTCACCATCGGTGGGACGCTGGGCGAAATCGGCAGCGCCATGCGCGAGATGCCGCGTGCGATGCGTCAGCTTTCCATAGCGATGCTGTGCCAGTGGTACGCGATGTTTGCCTACTGGCAGTATATC
Source organism: Altererythrobacter sp. CAU 1778 (assembly GCF_054482795.1). Lineage (NCBI taxonomy): Bacteria > Pseudomonadati > Pseudomonadota > Alphaproteobacteria > Sphingomonadales > Erythrobacteraceae > Altererythrobacter > Altererythrobacter sp. CAU 1778. The sequence goes on from NZ_JBTLRP010000001.1 coordinate 473,831, forward strand.
ACCTTCGCCGTCGGCCGCTCGCTCTACGACACGGCGGACCCGACGACGGCCGCCTTCCGAGATGCCACGCTGACCACGCAGCAGGCGGGTGCGCTCTACAATTTCGTGGCCTTCCTGGGCGCGCTCTTCCTCATACCGGTGGTGCGGCGGCTGGGCGCCCGCCTGACCCACGCGTTCTGCCTCATGGCTTCGGGCGTCGCCATGCTGCTGATCCCCGGCGTCGAGACTACGGCCGCCCTGTTCGTGCTGATGCTGGGCATCGGGATTGGCTGGGCAGGAATGATGGGCAACACCTACGTCATGCTCGCCGATGCTATCCCGCCGGAGCGCAACGGCATCTACATGGGGATTTTCAACATGTTCATCGTGATCCCCATGCTCATCCAGACGCTGACCATGCCGCTGATCTACGAACCGGTGCTGGGGGGCGACCCGCGCAACGTCCTGCTGCTGGGCGGCGCGCTGATGATCATTGGCGCGATCGCCACGATGTTCGTCGATGCCGGGCGTCCGGTGCCAAAGGTAATGCAGCCGCGTACGAGCTAGGCTAGGGTATCACGATGTCCCAAGATTCTTCCTCCGATCAGAACTCCGTTCGCACGATAAGCGATCTGGCGCGGCTGGCCGGGGTTTCGGCGGGTACCGTTTCGCGCGCGCTGGCGGGCAAGAGCCTCGTCAACACGAAGACGCGCGAGAAGATCGAGGCGCTGGCGCGCGAGCACGGGTTTCGCCCCAACCAGATGGCCAGCCGGCTGCGTCGACAAAAGACCGGCGTGATCGGCGTCATCATTCCCCTTGGGCACGAACAGAAGCAGCAGGTGTCGGACACCTTCTTCCTTACCCTGCTGGGCCATCTGGCGGACGAACTGACCGCGCGCGGATACGACCTCATGCTGCGCCGCGTCGTGCCTGCGGCGGACGAGGACTGGCTCGATCCCTTCATCGGTTCGGGCATGATCGACGGGGTCATCGTGGTCGGCCAGTCGGACCAGTTCGACCGGCTGGAGGACATCGCAGACGGTTACCGCCCGATGGTCGTCTGGGGCCAGCATCGCGAGGGTCAGCGGCATTGCGTGGTCGGGACCGACAATCTGCTCGGCGGAAAGCTGGCAGCGGAGCGACTGATTGCCGCGGGCGCGAAGCGTCTGGCGTTCGTGGGGGACATCAACGCGCCGGAATTCGCTGCCCGCTACGCAGGTGCCCGGCAGGTGGCGCAGTCCTTCGGACTGGAACTGGCCGAGCTTCCGGCACATCTCGCAACCTCCGGCATGACCGCCGAGATCGCCACTCTCATGCGTGATGTCCGGGGCCGCTTCGACGGGCTGTTCGCCGCCACCGATCTGCTGGCGCTTGCCTGCCTGGGCGAGCTTCGCGAGCTTTGGGTCGATGTTCCCGCAGAAATCAAGCTGGTCGGTTTCGACGACCTGCCCATCGCGCAACAGACCTCGCCTGCTCTCACCACGGTGCGCCAGGACATCGCCGTAGGCGCGCGCGCCATCGTCGACCTGCTTCTGCGCCGCGTGAACGGTGAGGATACGGAAAGTATCGTGATGCCCCCCGCACTGATCGTGAGGGGAACAGCCTAGACCTCTTCGGGTCGCACGAAGAGGAAGAATGTGGGGTGCCTGAAAGGCGCGTTTGCTTTCGCTTGCACCAAGACGGTGCTAGTCGGAGCCGATGAAGCCTGAGCGACACCCGCTTGAAAACGATCGTTTGCGCGAACTGCGGCGGTACGGAATCCTGGATACCGAAAAGGAGCGCGAGTTCGACGAACTGGTCGAAATTGCGTCGGATATCTGCGAAGCCCCGGTTTCGGTCATCAATTTCATCGACGAGGACCGGCAGTGGTTCAAGGCCGAGATCGGGCTGGGCGTCAGGTCGACCCCGCTCGAGACGAGCCTTTGCGGGCACGCGATCCTGCAGGGCGATTACATCGAGATACCCGACACGCTCGATGATGAGCGCATGGCCGACAATCCGCTGTGCCACGGCGATCCCGGATTCCGCTTCTATGCAGGCTCGGTTCTGAAAGGGGCGAATGGCCTTCCGTTGGGAACGCTGTGCATTCTCGATCACAAGCCGCGCGCGCTGTCAGACCACCAGCGCAAGGTGCTGCGCGTGCTGTCGCGCCATATCATGCGCGAACTCGACCTTCGCAGCGCGCTGGAGCGCGAGCAGACCCTGCGGCGGGAAGTCGACCACCGGGTGAAGAATTCGCTCGCGTCGATCGGCGCATTGCTATCGATGAAGGCGCGCAGGGAGACCGACATGGGCGCAAAGCGCGCGCTGGAAGATGCGAGCAATCGCATCCGTTCCCTCTCGTCGCTCCATGCAGAGCTGCACGAGCTGGACGGTCAGGCTTCCGTAAGCCTGCAATCCCTGTTCAGCCGGATCGAGACGGACCTGCGACAATTGCTCCCCGAGGGGATCGAACTCACGATAACCGTGGGCGATGACCGGGTCGGCGCGCAACTGGCCAATTCCATGGTTCTGATCGTCAACGAATTCGTCTCGAACTCCGTCAAGCACGCCTTCGGGTCGGGTCACGGTTCGATCACGATCGAGATCGAAGCGCAGGGCGATCGATGGTCACTCGTCTGCCGCGACAATGGATCCGCGGGCGCAGCGGACGCAGAACTCGCCGCGAAGGGGTCGGGCCTGGGAACGCGGGTGATCCAGTCGATCGCTTCTTCGTTGAGCATCGCTCCGCACTGGCAGGCCAGCGGTGACGGGATGGAACTGAGGTTGGGGAGCAACTCGGCCAAAGCTTAGCCGGATTGAACATTTATCAAGTCGCACGGACCATAAAGCCATCGCGGGGCGTTGTGCTCCCATGAACCTTCATCACAGGCGGTCCGGCCGCGGCAAACCCCTTCTGCTCGTCCATGGACTTGGCGGAAGTATGCGATCGTGGGACACGATAGCGGACACTCTCGCTCAGAGCCGGGAAGTGATCGCCATCGATCTGCCCGGTCATGGCCAAACACCTGCAGCAGCCGACAGCGGCACGTTTGACGGGCTGGCGCGCAGCCTCGACGAATGGCTGGAGGCCGAGAACCTTGCAGGGGTCGACATGGTCGGAAGCTCATTGGGCGCACGGCTCGTCCTCGAGATGGTTCGGCGCGGCCGCGCCGGTGCGACCGTAGCGCTCGATCCGGGCGGGTTCTGGCAGGGATGGGAGCGCACCTTCTTCAAGACCACCATCACGGCGTCGATCGCCCTCGTGCGGGCCATGAAACCAGCGCTTCCTGCCGTCACCGGCAATGTCGCCAGTAGAACGGCGCTGATGTTCCAGCTCTCCGCGAAGCCCTGGGCGCTCGATCCTGCCGTGGTTCTGACCGAATTGCGCTCGTTCGCGGAGACCGAGACATTCAATTCACTGGTAAACGACCTCGCTAGCGGACCGACGCAGAAGGGCGTGCAGCAGACGGCTCACCCCGTCGTGATCGGCTGGGGTCGCAAGGATCGGCTGTGCCTGCCGCAACAGGCGAAAAGGGCGATGGCCGAGTTCCCGCAGGCGACGATGCACTGGTTCGAAGAGAGCGGTCATTTTCCGATGTGGGACGAGCCGAAGGAAACGGTTCGGGTGATCCTCGACGCCAGGGCCTGAGCCCTCTTGTGGCAAGACTGAACCAACGCACCTCGAAGGCCACGCAGCGCGGTGTGCGAGGCAAATTTCTTCCGCTCGAATTCCTCTAGCGTCGCGAAGAACAACCGAAGACGGGCTGACTAGTCCGTCTTCGGCATGGCCGCCAGCACCCGATCCGGCGTCATCGGATAGTCGAAGATGCGCGCTCCGCTGGCGTTGTAGATGGCATTCGCAATGGCCGCAGCGCCGCCGCACATGCCCAGTTCGCCGATGCCCTTCGCCTGGATGGGACTAGCAGCGGGGTCACGCTCCTCCACCAGAACCACCTCCAGATCGGGTACGTCACGATGTACGGGCACGTGATATTCCGCGAGGTCGCAGTTGACGAGGTGCCCATCGCGCGGATCAAATTCCAGCGCTTCGGTCAGGGCGACGCCGATGCTCCAGGTGATGCCGCCAAGACACTGCGACCGCGCGGTCTTGGGGTTGAGGACGCGGCCGAAGCCGAAGGCGCCGAGCATCCGGTCCACCCGCGTTTCGCCCGTGAAACGGTTAACGCGAACCTGCGCGAAGAAGGCGCCGAAACCCGACGCGGTGAAATCGTCCTCGATGTCTCCCGGTTCGTAATGGCCTTCGCGCGCAATTTCCTTGCCGCCGAGCAGGTCGACGAGCGTCTGACCGGACGCGGCCTTGCCATTCGCCAGATCGAGGTCGGTTTCGTCAACGTCCAGCTTGTCCGCGATTTCCTCGCGGATGGCCTTGCACGCGACATATACGGCCGAACCTATCGACGCCGCTCCCCAGCTGCCGCCGGAACCCGGGCCACGCGGATGGCGGGTATCGCCCAGTTCCACGAGGACGTTGGTGGGATCGAGCCCGAGCATTTCGCCGGCAAGCTGGGCCATGATGGTGTAGGTGCCGGTGCCGATATCGGTCATGTCCGTTTCGACGAGCGCGGTTCCATCCGCCTTCAACGTCACGCGAGCCTTCGCTTCCGCGATGTTGTGCACGCGGGCGGCGCTGGCCATGCCGGTACCGACCCACCATTCGCCTTCGCAGGTCTGCCTCGGCTTACGCGGGCCTCTGTCCCACCCGAACGCCTCGGCACCCTGGTTCAGGCATTCCGCCAGCTTGTGCGACGAGAACGGCAGGTCTTCTTCGGGATCCTTGTCCGGAATGTTCCCGAGGCGCAGTTCGACCGGGTCCATGCCGATCTTCTCGGCAAGCACATCCATCGCTCCTTCGAGGGCGGGCATACCCACCGCTTCGCCGGGGGCGCGGACCGAACCGGCGGTCATCCGGTGGATGCGCGCAACGTCGATCTTCAGTTCACGGTTTGGCGCATCGTAGAGAAAATGCGACGACTGCAGGACCGGTTCGAAAAAGGTTTCGCCCGGCAGGTTCGATGCCAGCGCGTAGTGGCCGAACCCGGTCAGCTTGCCATCCGCACCGGCGGCAAGGCGCAGCCGCTGGGTCGTCTCCGAACGTCGCATGACGCATTGAAACACCTGCTGGCGCGAAAGGATGACCCGCACCGGTCGACCGATGTCCTTCGCCGCGATGGCCGCTGCCACCACGTCCTCGCTGATGCCCAGCTTGGAACCGAAGCCACCGCCCACGAAGCGCGAGATCAGCCGGATGTCGGCTTCCTCCATGTCGAGCGCGTCGGCGAGTTCGCTGATGTTGTAGTTCAGCATCTGCAACGAGGCGTAGACGGTCAGCTTGTCGCCATCCCACTGGGCAATCGCGCCATGCGGCTCCATCGCTGCCGATGCGTGACCCTTGGTCGTATAGGTCACATCGACCGAATGGGCCGCCTCCGCCATCGCATGGGCGAGGTCGCCCTGATGAACCGTATCGTCGTCCTGTTCCTCGCCTTCGACCGCGTCCGGATCGATGGGTGCTCCGGCGTCTTCCTGATACTCGACGTCCAGCCGCTTGGCCGCGTCGCGGGCCTGTTCGAACGTCTCGGCCACCACCAGCGCGATGGGCTGGCCCCAGTAGCAGACGGTCTTCGGATCCTGCTGGGGCGCCTCGTCGGCAGTGCCCTGCGCGGCGCGGGTAGTGAGCCTCGCATCATCGATTACAGCGAGAACGCCGGGCATCGCGAGCGCGGCATCCGTGTTCATGCCGGTGACCTTGCCCCGCGTGATGGTCGATGTGACCAGCACACCCTCGGCGCAGCCTTCGACGGGATATTCCGCGGCGTAGGGCGCGGTTCCCGTGACCTTGGCGAGCCCTTCCACCCTGGAGATGCCCTTGCCGAGCACGCCCTGCTTCATGCCGTCGAGGCGGTTGCTCGTGTCCGGCTCGTCCTGTTTGAAATGTACTGTCATGCTGCGTCTCTGGCTGCCTGTTCGAGGACGGCGTGCAATGTTCGCCGGGCAAGCGGAATCTTGAAATCGTTCTCCCCGAAACCCTCTGCAGTCTCGAGCAGGATGTCAGCTGCGCGATCAAAGAGTTCCGGCGACGGAGCCTGGCCGACCAGCGCTTCGCCGATGCGCGGATCGTACCATGGTTTGTGGGCGACGCCGCCGAACGCGAGGTCTGCCCGCGTGAACTGGCCGTCTTCCATTTCGACGACCGCGGCTATGGAGACCAGCGCGAACGCATAGGAGGAACGCTCCCGCACCTTGCGATAAATCTGCGTGCCTCCGACCGGGGCCGGCAAGCTGATACCTGTTATGATGTCGCCGTCTTCGAGGACGTTGTCTCGCCAGGGTGTATCGCCCGGCAGGCAGTGGAAGTCGCGCACGGGGACGGACCGTTCCTCGCCCTTGGCTGACGCGATGTTCACCGTCGCGTCGAGGGCGCTCAGCGCCACGGCCATGTCACCGGGATAGGTGGCGATGCACTGATCGCTCGTCCCCAATATCGCGTGGAGTTTGGCAATGCCGCCCAGCGCGCCGCAGCCGCTGCCCGGATCGCGCTTGTTGCAAGGCTGGTCGATGTTGGTGAAATAGAAGCAGCGGGTGCGCTGGCAAAGATTGCCGCCGTTGGTGGCCTTGTTGCGAAGCTGCTGCGTCGCGCCCGACAGGATGGCTCGGGACAGCACGGGGTAGTCTGCGCGCACACGCGGGTGGACGGCGGTTGCCGTGTTGGTCGCCAGGGCGCCGAGCGACAATCCGCCGTCGGGCGTATCCTCTATAGCGCCGAAGCCGATGCGGTTGATATCGGCGAGTTGCTCCGGCGTTTCGACCTGCAGTTTCATCAGGTCGAGCAGGTTGGTGCCACCCGCGATCGCCATGGCGTTCCCGTCCGCGGTCAGCCTGCTTGCATCCTCGACGCTGCGTGCCTTGTCGTAAGCGAAGGGTCTCATGCGTTATTCTCCGCTACGTCGGCAATGGCAGCGACGATGTTCGCATACGCACCGCAGCGGCACAGATTGCCGCTCATCCGTTCGCGGATTTCTTCGCCGGAAAGCGACATCTCGCCGTCGAGGCTTTCGCTCGCATCGCTGGGCCAGTTGTTGGCAATTTCCTGCAACATCGCCGTCGCCGAACAGATTTGCCCCGGCGTGCAATAGCCGCACTGGAAACCGTCATGTTCGACGAATGCCTTTTGCAGTTCGGACGGTTCTTCCGGCGTGCCCAACCCTTCGATGGTCGTGATCTCGTCGCCGTCGTGCATCGCGGCCAGAGTAAGACAGCTGTTGATTCGCAGGCCATTGACGATGACCGTGCACGCACCGCACTGGCCGTGGTCGCAGCCCTTCTTCGTGCCTGTCAGGCCGAGATCGTGACGCAGGAAATCCAGCAGCGATATACGCGGGTCGTTCGGCAGTTCGTGCGGCGAGCCGTTGACGGAAATGGTGTCGGACAAATTGGCCTCCTCGGTTCACCAATGATCAAAACGCCAAAGGTGTCCCCGAGACCGAAAATTGCTGGACAATTTGCCTTGGTCGCCTCCGTCAGGATGGCAGCGAAGGCCAAATTTTTGGTCCGAACCCGGCGCTCCAACGTCGGATCAATCGGCGGGTGTAGCCGGCGTCGCTCTCGGCCGTGATCCGCGCAGTGCGTACCAGATGATATAGACCTCGCACGCCACCGTCAGCCAGAAGCTGTTCTGCAGGCCGTAGCTGTCCGCAAGCCAACCCTGCACCACCACGAGAGCCCCGCCGGCGATGGCGGTGATAAGCAGGCCGGACGCCTCCTCCGTGAGCGGTCCGAGCCCCTTGATCCCCATGGCGAAGATCGCCGGGAACATGATCGAGTGTCCCAGCCCGACGAGTATCAGGCACCACATGGCGAGCGGGCCATCCAGAGTGGCTGCACCCACCATCACCACCAGCGCGAACAGGGCGAAGACGGCCAGCGTCTTATCGGCGGGAAACTTCTGCATGATGAAAGCGCCGGCAAAGCGGCCCACCATCATGCCGCCCCACAGCAGGACGAGGTAGTTCGCCGCTTCGGCAGGCGTGATGCCCGCAATATCGGGCAGGATGGCGAAGTTGATGAACAGGTTTGCAACGCCGATTTCCGCGATCAGGTAGATGAAGATCGCCGGCACGCCCCAGACCAGATTGGGGTGATGCCACAGCGAGAGCTTCTTGCGTTCTTCGCGCGCGACGCGATTGGTGGCCGAGCCGAGCTTGGGCAGGTTCGACCGCCAGATGATCACGGCGATAATCAGCAGGACGATCGCCACGAGGATATAGGGAAGCTCGGTCGCACGGGCATCGGCCAGCCGTTCCGCCGCGGTCAGTTGCGTCCCTTCCAGCGAGGTACCGCCCACCGTTCGGCTTAGGATCAGGTAGCCCCCGAAATACGGCGCCAGGAACGTGCCGAAGCTGTTGAAGGCCTGCACCAGCGTAAGACGCGACTCCGAACTCTCCGCCGGGCCGATCACCGCGACGTAGGGGTTGGCGGCGACCTGCAGCAAGGTGATTCCGCTGGCGATCACGAACAGCGCCAGCAGGGTGATGCCATAGGACGGCAGGTGCGCTGCCGGGACCATGCCCACCGCGCCGATCGCCATGATGACGAGACCGATGATGATTGCCCGCTTGTAACCCGTCCTTTCGATCAGGAAGGCGCTTGGCATGCCCATGACGCCATAGGCGATGAACCACACGCTCTCGATCAGCGTAGTCTGCGTGTAACTCAGCTCGAACACGCTGCGCAGATGCGGCAGCAGCGTGTTGTTGATGACCGTAATGAAGCCCCACATGAAGAAGAGCGAGGCCAGCAGCGCCAGGGCCGGCTTGTAGTTGAATGCCTGACCGCCTTCGATCGCGGCACCTTGTGTCCCGTTCACCTGCGCCATTCCCGATGTCTCCCCACAGGTCTTGCTAGACCGCTATTTGTAGGAGTAATGCGTGGCAACGGGCGGCGCGTCAAGCGCGGCCCGACAGGAAGGGGAACATGACGCGCAAACTTCGCAGCAAGGCCTGGTTCGACAATCCCGATAACATCGACATGACCGCGCTTTATCTGGAGCGATATCTGAACTTCGGGCTCAGCCTGGAGGAGCTGCGATCCGGCAAGCCGATCATCGGTATCGCGCAGACAGGCAGCGACTTGTCGCCGTGCAACAGGCACCACCTCGTGCTGGCCGAACGCATTCGCGAAGGCATCCGCGAGGCAGGTGGCATCGTGCTGGAGTTTCCGGTCCACCCGATTCAGGAAACCGGCAAGCGCCCGACCGCGGGGCTGGACCGGAACCTCGCGTATCTTGCGCTGGTCGAGCTGCTGTACGGTTACCCGATCGACGGCGTGGTGCTCACCACCGGCTGCGACAAGACCACGCCTGCCTGCCTGATGGCAGCGGCCACAGTGGACATTCCCGCCATCGCGCTATCGGTCGGCCCGATGCTGAATGGCTATCACAAGGGGGAGCGCACCGGTTCCGGCACCATCGTGTGGAAAGCGCGAGAGCTGCTGGCCGAAGGCAAGATCGATGACACCGATTTCATCCGGATGGTCGCGAGCAGCGCGCCCTCGACCGGATACTGCAACACGATGGGCACGGCGACGACCATGAACTCGCTGGCCGAAGCGCTCGGCATGATGCTGCCCGGCAGCGCCGCGATCCCGGCCCCTTACCGCGACCGGCAGGAAGCAGCCTATCTCACCGGCAAGCGAATCGTCGCGATGGTGGAGGAAGACATGAAGCCTTCCAACATCATGACCCGCGAAAGCTTCCTCAATGCCATCGTCGTCAATTCCGCCATCGGAGGATCGACCAATGCGCCAATCCACTTGGCAGCGCTGGCACGCCACTTGGGCGTATCGCTCGAACTGAAGGACTGGCACGTTCACGGCCACGCGGTTCCCCTGCTGGTCAACATGCAACCGGCCGGCGAGTATCTTGGCGAAGACTATTACCGTGCGGGCGGAGTTCCTGCCGTGATCGCGCAACTCATGGAACTCGGTCTGATCCACGAAAGCGCGCTGACCGTGAACGGCAAGACGATCGGCGACAATTGCCGTTCGGCCACGACCGAGGACGAGCGCGTTATCCGGCCTGCGTCCGATCCCATCCGCGAGAATGCCGGCTTCATCGTCCTGTCCGGAAACCTGTTCGACGCGGCGATCATGAAGACCAGCGTCATCGGCGAGGAATTCCGCACGCGTTACCTGTCCGATCCCGACGATCCCGATGCTTTCGAAGGGCCGGCGGTCGTGTTCGACGGGCCGGAAGATTACCACGCCCGCATCGACGACCCCGCGCTCGGCATCACCGACCGTCACCTGCTGATAATGCGCGGGGCCGGTCCGGTCGGCTATCCCGGCGCGGCTGAGGTCGTGAACATGCGACCGCCGGCGTATCTTCTGGCCGAGGGTGTGCACGCTCTGCCCTGCATTGGCGACGGGCGGCAATCGGGTACCTCGGCCAGTCCCTCGATCCTGAACGTCTCGCCGGAAGCTGCGGTCAATGGCGGGCTGGCTCTGGTGCGGACCGGCGACCGGCTGCGCGTCGATCTTGCCAAGGCGCAGGTCAACCTGCTGATCGAGCCGGAAGAACTGGACCGGCGGAGCCAGGAACTGATGGCTGGCGGAGGCTTCGCCTATCCGGAATCGCAAACGCCGTGGCAGGAAATCCAGCGCGCTCTCGTGGGGCAGATGGATAGCGGTGCGATTCTCGAAGGGGCGGAGAAATACCGGCAGATCGTGCGTACCAAGGGCCTGCCGCGCGACAACCACTGACCGGTGCGTCAGGCCCGGTCTTGCGGCGAGGTAATATCCTGCAAGGCCTGGTCGGTATCCTGCCGGGCGAGCAGCAGCAGCTCCGCCATGGCCCGTTCGGCAGCGTCGGGGTCGCGCGCATCGACTGCGTCCATCACGCGCTGATGGTCGGGCACCGGGTCGCGCGACAACCCGCCGGCGCGCTTCTTGAACAAGGTGGTGTAGGCGACCGCTGCGCCGATGCTGGCGCCGAGCGATTGCATCACCTCGTTGCCGCAAGCTTCCAGCAGCGTTTCGTGGAACACCCGATCCGCATCGCGACCGGCCCGTGATCGCAGGCCCTTGGCCGCCATTGTCGCCAGTGCCTCTCGCATCCGCTGCGCCTGCTCGTCGTCGCGGCGCGACGCCGCGAGCCGGGCGATTGCAGGCTCCACCACGCCGCGCATCTCGAACAGGTCGGCGACGAGGGAAGGGTCCGGACGGCCTGCGAAAGCCCAGCGCAGCACGTCGGGGTCGAGCAGGTTCCAGCGCGACCGCTCCTGCACGCGAGTGCCAGTCTTGGGGCGGCTTTCGACCAGTCCCTTGCCCGCCAGCATTTTCACGGCTTCGCGATAGGTGCCCCGCGAGATGTCCAGCCTTTCCGCTGTCTCGACTTCGCCGGGCAGGGTGTCTCCGACCCCCGCGCTTCCCGTGACGATCAGCTCGCCCAGATAGTCGAAGATCGCGCCGCGCACGCGCCGACCGCTCGTCTTCGGAGTGTCGTCGAACGCAGGCGCGCGCGAATTTCCGTGCTTGTTGGTGTCACGCTTGGTCGGCGATGGACTGGTTGGCTGTCGCATGGCCGCATCTATGCGTTCCCCCGCCTGCAAATCAATCCGCGTGACAAGCCAGGCCAGTGCCACCCGTGACGCTTTGACAGTTCGATTTGTCGGAGTAATGAACGGACGAGATCGGGAGAATGGTTGTGAAGATGGCAGGCGTGAGAGCATTTCGTGTGGCGAAAGGGCGCGTATCGAACGCCCTCGTAATCTTGACGGCTGCCGCGTTGGCAAGCGGTTGCACACTGGCAACCCCGCCGGCGGGACTGGCCAGTTTCGAGAACGCCGGAAACCCACTGATCCGGGATCGCCACACCGCCGATCCCGCGCCGCTGGTCGTCGGTGACCGGCTCTACCTCTACGCCGGACATGACGAGGCGCGCGGCGACCAGATGTTCAACATCACGGAATGGCTCGCCTATTCCACCACCGACATGCAGGACTGGACCTATCACGGGTCGATCATGCGCCCGACCGACTTCAGCTGGGCATCCCGCGATGCCTGGGCCAGCCAGGTCCACGAAAAGAACGGTCGTTACTGGTTCTACACCGCAGTCGAACATGACGAGGCGCAGGGCAGCCATGGCAAGGCAATCGGCGTCGCGGTGGCGGACAATCCGCTCGGCCCGTTCCGCGATGCGCTCGGCCGTCCGCTGGTGAAGAACGAGGATACCGCCGGCCCGCATCATTGGGACGATATCGATCCGACCGTGTGGACCAACCCGGATGAGAAGAGCTATCTCTTCTGGGGCAACGCCAACCTCTACATGGCCGAACTTGCGGACGACATGGTCAGTTTCGCCGGCCCGATCCGGCAGATAGAACTGCCGGACTTCGTCGAGGGACCGTGGGTGTTCGAACGAAACGGCACATATTACCTCGCCTATGCCTCGATGGACCAGCGGCTCGGGCCGGACGAACGGATTTCCTACGCCACCGCTCCGTCGATCACCGGCCCATGGACGCGGCAGGGGGAAATCACCGGCAGCGCGGCCAACAGCTTCACGATCCATCCTGGTATCGCGAAATTCAAGGGCGAGTGGTACCTGTTCTATCACGTCGGAACGCTGACGGTCGGAGATCAGCCGGGTGGCCTTGGCCGCCGTGCCGTGGCGGTCGAGCGACTGCTTTTCGATGAGGCAGGGCGCATACTTCCGGTCGAACAGACACAGGCGGGAATCCTTGCGGAGTGAAGGTTCTGCCGACGATTGCCGCGGTCTGCCTGTCGGGGGCCGGTCTTGCCGCCCAACCAGCGCCGGTGGCGCGCTTCAGCGCGATCACCATTGCCGATAGTTCTGGCGGCACGGTCAGCCATGATCCGGTCCAGCTGACAGCGGCAGGCAATTTGCTGTCCGACAGGGCACCGTCCGTGCACGCGATCGACGACCCCGGCGGTGACATGACTGTCGACGTCGTGCTCGAATACGCCGAAATCGCCGACGGCGACGTCGCTGGGCTGGCGATCATGCAGGATGGCGAGCGATGGATTTCGCTGCAGACGGAACCGATCACTCCGGCGGATCTGGTCGCCGTGCGGGTGCACGAAGCGGGCGATGTGGCCTATGCGGGGCGACTGCTCGCCACGGCACCATTGCCCGGCAGCTTCGGCGACAAGGTGCGATTGCGTATGGTGCGGGAGCGCGGCGAATATCGTTTCTACTTCGCGCCGGTCGATGGACCATGGCAGCCCCTGGCAAGCGCGCACCAGTCGCGTTTCTCAATCGCATTCGATCCTTCGGGGGCACCGACAATGATCGCGCTGCACGCTTTTGACGGCGGCGAACGACTTAAGGGAGATCTAGCGCAATGATGCTTCTACAGCGCCGCACGCAAGGCGGGCAGCGACAGGTTCTGGCGACGGTCGACGGCGAGACCGCGGTGGTCGAGGGGTTCGAATCGACGCTGGACCTGGCAAGTCATGCAATAGCCAGCGGAATTGCGCTTTTCGATGCCGTGGCTCGGGCCGGACTGGGAGAGCGCGTCGATCCCGCGGAAGAACTGGCGGCGGGTCGATTGCTTGCGCCGATCGATCATCCGGACAGCGCCCATCTTACCCTTGCCGGAACCGGTCTGACCCATCTCGGCAGCGCGGAGGGGCGCGACCGGATGCACAAGGCGGCCGCCGCCGGCGACGCGACCGATTCCATGCGGATGTTCCTCGAAGGCTTGGAAGGCGGCAAGCCGGAAGCAGGTGCAGTCGGCCAGCAGCCGGAATGGTTCTGGAAAGGCGACGGCCAGCACCTTGCCGGACCGAGCGAACCGCTGAAGGTTCCGCCCTATGCGCTGGACGGCGGGGAAGAGCCGGAGATCGCCGGCATTTACCTGATCGGTCCCGACGGCACGCCCTATCGCCTGGGCTACTGCCTCGCCAACGAGTATTCCGACCACGTTACCGAGAAGCACAATTACCTGTGGCTGGCGCATTCGAAATTGCGGCAGGCCTCGCTCGGACCGGAACTGTACGTCGGCACCCTGCCGCAGGATATTCGCGGCACGGCCCGCATCCGGCGCGGCGAGAGCGTGGAGTGGGAAAAACCGTTCCTGACGGGCGAAGCGAACATGGCCCACACCATGGCGAACCTGGAGCACCATCATTTTAAATACGAGCTGTTCTGCAGGCCCGATGACGTCCACGTCCACTTCTTTGGGACGTCGACCGCCAGTTTCGCGGATGGTTTCACGACCCGCGACGGCGACGTGTTCGAGATCGAGGCGCCGCCTTTCACCCTGCCTCTGATCAACACCCTGCGCGTCTTGGACGAAGCCGAACAGCCGATGCGAGTGAAGGCGCTTTGACCATTCGGATCGCCATCGTCGGGCTGGGAAAGATCGCCCGCGACCAGCACCTCCCTGCTATCGAGGGGGATGCCGCGTTTGCCTTGGCCGCAACGGTCGATCCGAACGCGCAGCCACGCGACGGCGTACCCCACTTCAGCGATCTGAAAAGCTTGCTGGCGAGCGATATCGCAATCGATGCGGTGGCGATCTGCACGCCGCCCCAAGCGCGGTACGAACTCGCCGACATGGCCCTGCACACGAGAAAGCACGTGCTGGTCGAAAAGCCTCCTGCTGCGACCGTATCCGCGGCGCAGGCACTCGCGACCAAGGCTGCGGACACCGGCACGGTTCTGTTCGCCGCCTGGCATTCCCGCTTCGCCCATGGCGTTGCGCCTGCGCGCAAGTGGCTGAAGGGCAAGACCATTCGAGCAGTTACCATCGACTGGCGCGAGGACGTGCGCGTCTGGCATCCGGGGCAGGACTGGATTTTCGAATCCGGTGGCTTCGGAGTGTTCGATCCCGGCATCAATGCTTTGTCCATCGCGACAATGATCCTCCCCCGTCCGCTGATGGTGGAGGGCGGGCATCTCGCCGTGCCGGAAAATCGCGCAGCTCCCATCGCGGGATACATCCGGATGCACGACAGCGCCGGTGTGCCCGTTAGCGTGACGCTCGATTTCCTTCAGGAAGGTCCGCAGACCTGGGATATCGCCATCGATACCGACGAAGGAAGGCTGACCCTTTCGCAGGGCGGGCGCATTCTTCGTTTGCCAGACGGCGAAAGCGAGGGGACCGATCGCGAATATATAGGGATCTACGCGGCGTTCGCGCGAGCGGTCGCAGCAGGTTGCAGCGAAGCCGACTTCACGCCGCTGCAACTGGTGGCAGACGCCTTCCTGCGCTGTCGCAGCGTGATCGCTCCGCCTTTTTCCGAATAGGGCCGATCCGTCGCCCGGTTACATCGGTGGCGCGGTGGAGACCCGGTAGATCATCTGATGCCGATAGGGCTTGCCCGGATCGACGCGCGCGCTGGGGAAGTTCGCACGGTTCGGTGCGTCGGGATAGTTCTGCGGCTCCAGCGCGATCCCGTCCCCCATACGATAGACCGTGTCACCCTTGCCCACCACGGTTCCGACCAGGAAGTTGCCCGAATAGAACTGCAAGCCGGGCTCGGTGCTCAGTACTTCGAGCACGCGACCCGATGCTGGGTGCACCAGCCGGGCAGCGAGTTCGGGTTGCGCGGTGCGTCCCTTGTCGAGCGCCCAGTTGTGATCATAGCCGCGGCCGATGACGATTTGCGGATCTTTGGCATCGCGCAACCCGTCCTCGATCCGGCGCGGCTGCCGGAAGTCGAAGACGGTGCCTGTCACCGGCGTCAATTCGCCGGTGGGGATCAGTGCGTCGTTCACCGGGGTGTAGGTCTTCGCCGGCATCATCAGCCAGTGATCCATCGCCCCTTGCGGCGCCCCCACGCCGGCAAGGTTGAACAGCGCATGGTTGGTCATGTTGACGATGGTCGGCGCATCGGTCGAAACTTCGAACAGAATGCCGAGGTCGCCCGCGTCGTCGAGCGTGTATGTCACGCGCACCGCGGCGTTGCCGGGATAGCCCTGATCCCCGGCCGGGCTGTCGAGCGTCATGACGACGCGCGCGACCGGGCCGTTCGCGACCTTCGCGATCCGCCACACGCGCTTGTCGAAACCATCCACCCCGCCGTGGAGCGAGTTGGCCGCGTCGTTCTGCGTCAGCTGGAAGCTGCGTCCGTCGAGCGAGAAGCGCCCGCCGCCGATACGGTTGGCATAGCGGCCCACGGTGACGCCGAAGTAATTCGGCAACGCCTCGTAATCCGCCGCATCGTCGTAGCCGAGAATGATGTCGCCGGGTCGCCCCTCCCGATCGGGCGCGACCAGCGACTGGAGCGTGGCACCGTAATTGAGCACGCGGGCCGACACGCCGGCGCTGTTGGACAGGGTCACCGCTTCGATGCGGGTGCCATCGGCCAGCGCTCCGGCCATCGTGCGATGCGCTTCCGCCGCGATCGCGGGCGGGGCCGCTACGGTCATCGCACCCAAGGCAACGGCGGTCGATATCCACGCTCTGGTCATTTCTCTTCCTCCCAAAACTAGCGCGACTCTTTTGTCCGACAAATTCGTCCTTGCCTAGCCTGCATCCGCAGTGGCAGGGTTCTCCGCGAGAGAAAAAAGGGAGTGGGTATGATGCGTTTGGGCAGCGCCTTGGCGGGTGCGTTGGTTTGTGCGGTCATGGCCATGCCGGTCGCCGCGCAGACTTCGATCACCATCGAACGCGAGAGCGAAATCGGCACGATCCAGCCGGAAGTTTACGGCCAGTTTCTCGAACATCTGGGCACGCAGCTTTACGGCGGACTGTGGGTTGGCGAGGATAGCGACATTCCGAACACGGACGGCGTTCGTGACGATGTTTTCGCCGCACTGCAAAAGCTGAAGGTTCCGGTCATCCGCTGGCCGGGCGGGTGTTACGCCGACCTTTATCACTGGCGCGATGGCATCGGCGAACGCACCCCGCGCGTGAACCTGGCCTGGGGCGGCACGGCGGAACCCAACACCTTCGGCACGCACGAATTCTTCAACCTGGCCGAGCGGCTGGGGGCAAAGACATACCTCAACGTCAATCTCGGCAGCGGAACGGTGAACGAGGCCGCCGATTGGCTGGAATACATCACCGGCAACGGTCAGACCGCGCTGGCAATGGAAAGGCGCGGCAACGGACGCGCCGCGCCGTGGAAGATCGATTACCTCTCGGTCGGCAACGAGACCTGGGGCTGCGGCGGCAGGATGCGGCCTGCTTATTATGCCGACCTCTACGCGCACTGGGCGAGCTTCATGACCGTCGACGGGGAAAAGCCCGTGATGATCGTCTCCGGGGCTCACGACGGAAATCCGGAGTTTTCCGACGAGGTGCTCGACCATCCGATGATCGGGGAGGTATCGAAGGGTATCTCGCTGCACTACTACACGCTCCCGACCAGCGACTGGTCGCGCAAGGGCGCAGCGACCGGTTTCGCGGAGAACGAGTGGGCATCGACGCTGGAACGGACGCTGCGCATGGACGGGCTGATCGCCAGCTCGATCGCGATGATCGACAGCCACGAAAAGCTGCCCGACGATTACGGCCTGTATGTCGACGAATGGGGAACCTGGTTCGACGAGACGGAAGGTCGTTCCTCGCTGTGGCAGGAAAACACGATCCGCGATGGCGTGGTCGCCGCGCTGAACCTCAACATCTTCCACAAGTACGCCGACCGCGTGCCGATGACCAACATCGCGCAGATGGTGAACGTCCTGCAGGCGATGATCCTCGTCGATGAAGAGAGGATGACGCTGACGCCGACCTACCACGTCTACGAGATGTACGTGCCCTTCCAGAACGCGCAGTCGCTGCGCGTGGCGTTGGAAGGGCCGACGTACAGCAATGGCGAGATCAGCGTTCCCGCGCTTTCCGCATCGGCGGCCCGGATGAAGGACGGCAGGCTCGCGATTGCGCTGGTCAATGCCGATCCGACCACCGCGCATGCCATCGCTGTTCCCCGCAGCGGAGCAGAGCGCGCGACGGGTCGGATACTGGCAGGAGACGCGATGGATTCGCGCAACACCGCCGCCGCGCCCGATGCCGTTGCCCCCCGGCCAGCCACGATCCGGCCGGAAGGCAACCGCTTCACCGCCGTACTTCCCGCGCGGTCCGTGTCCGTATGGATCGTCGGCTGAACCCCGCGCCGATCAACCAACTCCTACTGCAAGGATTATCTCGATGAGGAATATCTTCAGTGCCCTGATCTCCGCCTGCCTGCTGGCAGCGCCGCTCCAAGCGGCTGCCGCGCAGGACGGGACGATGTATCCCATGGATGCACCCGCGGAACCCGATGCCATTCCCCTGAACACGGGCGGTGTTGCAAATCAGCCGGCGGAAGAAAGCTGGTTCCGGCAGTGGGGCGATCCGATGGCGCGCAACATTTCCACCGCCACGCTGACGCCGTTCCTGCCCGATCCGGCGATCGCCAATGGCTCGGCCGTGATCGTCGCGCCCGGAGGGGGCTTCCGCTGGCTTTCCATGGGGAACGAGGGCTGGGAGGTCGCACGCGCCCTCAACGAACGCGGGATTGCTGCCTTCGTGCTGAAATACCGCCTGTTCCCGACCGAGCCTGCGCTCGAGCAGTTCGGTGCGCAGATGAACCGGACGTTCGAAGATGCGGCAGCGACGCAGGATGAGGAAGCGGACACGCGGCCTGCGCGCCGGATGGCCTGGGACCTGTCGAACCAGCAGGCGGATGCCGAGGCGGCCTACGCCCTGATCGCCGCGCGGGCGGACGACTGGAACGTCGACATGTCGCGGCTGGGTATGATGGGCTTTTCCGCCGGGGCGGGTCTGACCATGCACGTCACGCTCAATTCGGAACAGATGGACCTTGCCTTCATCGCGCCGATCTATGGCGGCATGGATGCGGTCGAAGTGCCTGCGGATGCGCCGCCGATGTTCGTCGCCATTGCCGCGGACGATTTCCTCTACGGCGGCACGACCGGTCTGATCCAGTCATGGTACGAGGCGAAGCGCCCGGTGGAATTTCACCTGTACCAGAACGGCGGGCATGGTTTCGGCCTGGGCAATCCCGACCGAACGAGCAATCGCTGGTTCGACGCATTTACCCATTGGCTGGACGTGAACGGCTTTACGTCGAAATGACTAGGAGAACATTCGGACCTTGCGGTTGATCGCGCGTGGGGAGGGGCGCTTCATTGCAGCTATTCGCCAAGCGGCGAAAAATGGAGTATTGCAGCCCGGATGAGTCATCCGCATCCCGATAAGGTCGAAGAGGTCCTGCGCTCTCCCACCAGCGCGGGGCAGTCGATGGTGGCAGCCAGCTGGTGCCGGTCGGGATTGAAATACGGGCTCGATGCCGCAGACGACCGCGGGCCGGATCTGGTCTCCGGAAGCGACCTGACCCAGCGGCGCCAGCGCCATGGCCTGATGCTCGACGTCGCCCGCCCACTGCTCGATCAGCTTTATCTCACCGTTGCGGCGACCGGTTGCGCCGTCATGCTGTCCGACAATGATGGCGTCATTCTGGAAGCGCGCAGCCAGGACGGCGATCGCGAGATGTTCGACCGGGTCGGCCTGACCCCCGGCGGGGTGTGGAGCGAGGGGCGCGAAGGGACCAACGGTATCGGCACCTGTCTGGCGGAAGGGCGCCCGGTGACGATCCACCGCAGCGAACATTTCGCCGCCCGCAACATCGGCATCAGTTGCATGGACGCACCGGTGCGCGATGCCACCGGGCGGCTGGTGGGCGCGCTCGACATCTCGAGTTGCCGCGACGATCATACCACGGCGATGGCGGCGCTCGTTCAGAAGATCGTGCAGGATTCGGCCCGTCGGATCGAAAGCGGCGTGTTCCGCCGCTTCTTCGAAGGGCACCGGATCATCGATGCGAACCTTCCCGGCGGCGATTCCGCGCTGCTTGCGGTCGATCGGGACGACCTGCTGATCGGCGCGACCCATGCCGCACGTCACCGCTTCAATCTCACCGACGAATGCCTGTCCGGCCGCCGCAGCGCCGCCGACGTGCTCGGCGGGCCGTCCGCCGAAAGTTTCGTCGATTCGGATCGCGCCGTTCTTCGCCGGGCGCTGGCGCAGGCGGAAGGCAATGCGACGCGCGCTGCCAAGGCGCTGGGGATCGGGCGGGCAACGCTGTATCGCCGCATGGACAAGGCCGGCATTTCGCGCGCCTGACGCGTCGCCCGAAGCCGACTGTCTCGCATCCGAGACAGTTTCGTTCCGTACCTTTGCGGCCCCCTCTTCCCAATCGCCCGCACCGGGTGAAGCATGACCCTCGCGACCGGGACGACCCGGCGATATATGAGAGGATCAGCACGATGGACGTACAGACAAGCCCTGCCGCTTCGATGACCGCACCCTTTGCCGAGAAGTATGACAACTTCATCGGCGGAAAGTGGACTGCGCCGAAGGACGGGCGTTATTTCGACAATATCTCTTCGATCACGGGCCGCGCCGTCTGCAAGATCGCGCGCAGCCAGGCTGCCGACGTTGAGGCCGCGCTGGACGCCGCCCACGCAGCAAAGCAGGCCTGGGGCCGCAGCAGCGTGACCGAACGCTCCATCATCCTGAACCGCATCGCGGACCGGATGGAACAGAACCTCGAAAAGCTCGCGGTCGCTGAAACGTGGGACAACGGCAAGCCGCTGCGCGAAACGATGGCTGCGGACATTCCGCTCGCGATCGATCACTTCCGCTATTTCGCGGGCGTCATCCGCGCGCAGGAAGGCAGCCTGTCCGAACTCGACCACGATACCGTCGCGTATCATTTTCACGAGCCGCTGGGCGTCGTCGGCCAGATCATCCCGTGGAACTTCCCCATCCTGATGGCGGCATGGAAGCTTGCCCCCGCGCTGGCCGCGGGCAACTGCGTGGTTCTCAAGCCCGCCGAACAGACCCCGGCCTCCATCCTCGTGTGGATGGAACTGGTCGCCGACCTGCTTCCCGACGGCGTGCTCAACATCGTCAACGGTTTCGGTCTGGAAGCGGGCAAGCCGCTCGCCAGCAGCAACCGCATCGCCAAGATCGCCTTCACCGGCGAAACGACGACGGGCCGGCTGATCATGCAATACGCCAGCGAGAACCTGATCCCCGTCACGCTCGAACTGGGCGGCAAGAGCCCCAACATCTTCTTCGAGGATGTCGCGCGCGAGGACGACGACTTTTTCGACAAGGCGATCGAAGGTTTCGTCATGTTCGCGCTCAACCAGGGCGAGGTCTGCACCTGCCCCAGCCGTGCGCTGGTGCATGAGAGCATCTACGATCGCTTCATGGAAAAGGCGATTGCCCGGACCGAGGCGATCAAGGCCGGCAACCCTCTCGACATGGAAACCATGATCGGGGCGCAGGCGTCTTCCGAACAGCAGGAGAAGATCCTCTCCTACATCGACATCGGCCGACAGGAAGGTGCCGAAGTGCTGACCGGCGGCGCCGCGGCGAAGTTCGACGGCGATCTGGCAGGCGGATATTACGTCCAGCCCACCATTTTCCGTGGCAACAACCGGATGCGGATCTTCCAGGAAGAAATCTTCGGTCCGGTGGTCTCGGTCACGACCTTCAAGGATCACGACGAGGCGCTGGAGATCGCGAATGACACGCTTTACGGCCTCGGCGCCGGCGTGTGGAGCCGCGATGCCAACACCTGCTACCGCTTCGGTCGCGCCATCGAGGCCGGCCGCGTGTGGACCAACTGCTACCACGCCTACCCCGCCCATGCCGCGTTCGGCGGGTACAAGCAGTCCGGCATCGGTCGCGAAAACCACCTGAAGATGCTCGACCACTATCAGCAGACCAAGAACATGCTGGTCAGCTACAGCCCGAAGAAGCTCGGCTTCTTCTAAGGGTAGCGCGCGCCCGGCGGTCGTTTTTCTCTCTTCCGACCGTCGGGCCGCCACCCGCCACCCCAATACCTTTTTGGAACTGACAGCCGGCATCGATCGGGCGCGATGTCGTGTGCGCATCATCACGTCCGGATAATCGGGAGATATTAATGAGGAAAGCTACTTTGCTGGGCGCGGGCGCCCTGATCTGTGTGACCGCTTCCCCCGCCCTGGCGCAGGACGCGATGAACGAATCCAGCGGTCCCCCCGCCTCCGATCCGGTCGAGGATGCGAGCGGCATGGACGTCAGCGTCTCGCTGTCCGCAGCCACCGACTACGTGTTCCGCGGGATCAGCCAAAGCGCGGAAGACCCCGCCGTATTCGCAGCGGTGTCCGTCAATTACGGCGGCTTCTACGCAGGCGCGGGGACCGAGAACGTCGACTTCCCCGGCATCGATCAGGAATACGACCTTTGGGCCGGATACGTCATGCAACTTGGTGGCGGTACCGCGCTCGATCTCGGCATCGTGCGCTATGGCTACATCGACAGCCCGGTGAACATCGACACGGTCGAAGTGAAGGCCGCCCTGTCGAGCGCGCTCGGATCCACCGGGGTCGGCGTGGCGGGTTACTGGACGCCCGACTACTTCGGCACGGATGATGATGGCTTCTATGCCGAGATCAATGCCGCACAGCCGGTATCGGACAAACTGCGCGTGTCGGGCGCGCTCGGTCACCAGTGGATCGGTGCGGGCGGCGACTACCTGACGTGGAACCTCGGCGCGTCCTATGCCGTGCTGCCGGGCGCCAACGTGGACGTGCGCTACCACGATACCGAAACGTCCGCTTTCGGAACGCTGGCCGACTCTCGTATTGTCGGCAGTTTCAGCGTAAGCTTCTGACCATGTCCGCTCCGCTCCGCGTCACCGCCACTCCAGAAGCACGGCAACTCCTCGACGAGATCATCTCCCGTCATGGCGAGGTGCTGATCCACCAGTCGGGTGGTTGCTGCGACGGCTCCAGCCCGATGTGCTTCCCGCGCGGCGAGTTTCGCATCGGGCAGGGCGACGTGCTCCTGGGCGAGCTCGGGGACACGCCGGTCTATATCGGCGGTCTCCAGTTCGCCGCCTGGAAGCACACGCAGCTGCTTCTCGATGCGGTGGCGGGGCGGGGCGGCATGTTCAGCCTGGACAACGGGACGGAGCGACGGTTCCTCGTTCGCAGCAGGATATTCTCGCAGGAAGAACTCGACGCGCTGGATGCTGCGGATCAGGCGCGAGAGGCGCCGTCACACGAGAGCGGCGACTGATCACGCCCTAAGACTTGTGTCGATCTGTCCCTTTCGCTGCTGTTCCTCTAGCTTAGCA
This sequence comes from Altererythrobacter sp. CAU 1778, assembly GCF_054482795.1. Classification (NCBI taxonomy): domain Bacteria; kingdom Pseudomonadati; phylum Pseudomonadota; class Alphaproteobacteria; order Sphingomonadales; family Erythrobacteraceae; genus Altererythrobacter; species Altererythrobacter sp. CAU 1778. Next base: position 496,916 of record NZ_JBTLRP010000001.1, read on the forward strand.
TGATGGATGCTTCCGTCCTGCCTGAAGTCGCGGCCTTTCTGGCCGAAGTCCCGGCGTTCGAGACATTGGGGCCGGGCGCCCGGCGGACGGCTGCAAGCCGCATCGAGATCCAGTATTTCCGCCGTGGCACGATCATCACCGATGCTGGCGACCTCAACGCCCACCTCTCGATCATCCGTTCGGGCAGCGTCGAGTTGCGACTCGGCGGCAGCGAACTGCACGCGCGGCTGGGGGAGCGGGATTGCTTCGGTTACCCATCGCTCATCCGTCATGGCCCGGCGCAAAACCAGGCCCTCGCGAAAGAGGACTGCTTGCTCTACCGCCTCCCTGCCGAGGCGTTCTACGAGCTTCGCGACGGAAACAAGGCATTCCGGAATTTCTTCGACATAGACGAAGCGGCCCGGTTGCGGCGTGCGGTGGGCACCTTTCGTGCCGAGGGACAGGACGCGGTCGAAAGCGACAGCCTGGGTACCCACATCCCGCTTGGCCGGATCGCGTCGCGGCGCAGCCTCGTGCATTGTACGTCCTCCCTGCCGATCGGCGATGCGGCACGGCTGATGGCGAGCTGCGACGTCTCGGTGCTGCCGGTGCTCGACGACGGACAGCTGACCGGCATCCTCACCGACAAGGACCTGCGCAATCGCGTGCTGGCGACGGGGATCGACCTGACGCTGCCGCTGGCCGAAGTGATGACGCGCAATCCGGTGACCGTCAGCGAAAGCCAGACGGTGCTGACGGCGCTGCTGGCGATGACCGCGCATCATATCCGGCATCTTCCCGTCACCGATGGCGCGGGCAAGGTGACGGGCATTGTCTCATCCAGCGACATCCTGGCGCAACTCGGCTCCAATTCCTTCCACCTCGCCCGCGAGGTGGGGCAGGCCTCCAACGTGGCTGACCTGGTCGAGGCGAGCACGCAGCTGCCGCGGGCAGTCGCCGGGCTGGTGGAAGCTGGCGTCGATGCGGAGCCGGTCGCGCGGTACATCAGCACGATCGGGGAGATGACGCACCGCAGGATGCTGGCGATCTGCGAGGCGCAGCTTGGGCCGCCGCCGGTGCCTTATGCGCTGGTCGCCTTCGGTTCGCTCGCGCGGTACGAGGTTTCGCTCGGTTCCGACCAGGACAACGGGTTCGTCTTCGGAGAGGATTACGTCCGCGCCGATCACGACAGTTATTTCAGCGACCTCGGACGGCGTCTGGCGGACGGGCTGGACAGCGCGGGCTTCCGCTATTGCCCGGGCGACATCATGGCCTCCAATCACGCCTACCGGGCGACGGTACAGGAATGGAGCGGCCGTTTTGCCCACTGGATCGACGCGCCTGATCCGCAGGCGATACTCGAAAGCGGTATCTTCTTCGACATGCGCGCGATTGCCGGGGATGCGACGCTGGTCGACCGGCTGCGCAGCGCGACCTTCAGGCGGGCGAGCCGCAACCGCATCTTCGCTTCTTTCGTCGCGCGCGCGGCAGCGGCGACGGCCGTGCCGCTCGGGTTTTTCCGCAACTTCCTGCTCGAACAGGACGCTGTGGAGGGCAAGGTGCTCGACCTGAAGGCTCAGGCGATCACCCCGATCATCGACCTTGCGCGCAGCTACGCCGTGGCCGAGGGAATCGAGGCGACGAATACGGTCGAACGGCTGCGCGCCGCGAGCGAGGCGGGCGTGCTGGACGCCGAGGCCGCGAGGGATCTTGCCGCCTGTTTCGAATTCGTGCGCGACGTGCGCTTCCGCCATCAGGCGGCGCAGATCCGGCGGGGCGAGGCGCCCAGCAACAAGCTCGATCCCAAGGAGCTGTCGCGTTTCGACCGCGACCACCTGCGCGATGCGTTCAAGCTGATAAGGGCGCAGCTCGACCGTCTGCGATCCGCCTATGCCGGCGGGCTGACCTGACATGTTCGCGGCGCTGTTCGGAGGTGTGCGGCGACGGCTGGAAAAGGAGTTTGCGCGCGCCGCGCGGGCTGCTCCTTCCGGGCCGCTCGCCGCATATTACGGCGCGGGCCTCGCCGACCTGGAGGCATCGGTGGGCGAGGCGCGCCTGCTGGCCATCGATCTCGAAACGGACGGGCTCAGACCGGCGGACGACAGCATTCTCGAAGCCGGAATGGTCGAGCTGGCGCGCGGGGCCGTGGCGGTCGCCACCGCGCGACGTTTCCGTTTCCGCGCCGACGCGGCCCTCAACCCGCAGGCGGTGGTGATCCATCGCATTACAGATGATGACCTGTCCGACGCCCTGCCGACGGAGGAGGCGCTGGCGCGCGTCTTGCAGGCTTGCGCAGGGCGCGTGCTGGTGGCGCATTTCGCGGAGATTGAAGCCGGCTTTCTCGACGCCGCGTGCCGCCGCGTGTTCGGCGCGCCCTTCGTTGCGCCTTTCATCTGCACCATGCAGATCGAGAACCGCTGGTTCCCGCGCCCGCGTGCGGAGGACGGACTGCGCCTTGGCAAGCTGCGTTCGCAATACGGCCTGCCCGCCTATCGGGCGCATGACGGGCTGACGGACGCGCTGGCCTGCGCGGAGTTGCTGCTGGCGCAGATTGCCCATGCCGGACGCGCGCAGGTGCCGGTCGGGCAGATGCTGCGGCATTAGCGCGCGCAACATCCCGCTTTCTCACCCCGTATTAGACCAAAGTCGCTCTGTGACGCAGCGACCACCCCTTTAGTCTGGAGGATGGACCGTGGAGCATGAGCTGCGCGGGAGCTTCGATTCAATCGAGAGGGGGAGGGCCAGCGATGTCCGACGAAGAAGAAAAGACAACCCCATCCGCGAACACGTCGGCGGGCGCCTACTGGCGCGCCAATATCCGCCTGCTCGTGACGTTGATGGTCATCTGGTTCGTGGTGTCGTTCGGCGCCGGGATCCTGTTCCGTCCGTTCCTGGACCAGTTCATGATCGGCGGCTTCCCGCTCGGTTTCTGGTTCGCGCAGCAAGGCTCGATCTACGTCTTCATCGCGCTGATCTTCTATTACACCTGGAAAATGAAGAAGATCGAACGCGAATTCGATCTCGACGATTGAGGGGGGTGTCATGAGCACACAAACACTAATCTATCTCTTCGTCGGGCTGAGCTTCGCGCTCTACATCGGCATCGCCATCTGGACGCGGGCCGGTTCGACCAAGGAATTCTACGTCGCGGGCGGCGGGGTGAACCCGATCGTCAACGGCATGGCCACGGCTGCCGACTGGATGAGCGCGGCATCCTTCATCTCGATGGCGGGCCTGATCGCCTTCATGGGTTATGACGGTTCGGTCTACCTGATGGGCTGGACCGGCGGTTACGTGATGCTGGCGCTGTTGCTGGCGCCTTACCTGCGAAAGTTCGGCCAGTTCACCGTGCCCGACTTCATCGGCACCCGGTACTATTCCAACGTCGCGCGCACGGTGGCGGTGATCTGCCTGATCTTCATCAGCTTCACCTACATCGCCGGGCAGATGCGCGGCGTGGGCATCGTGTTCAGCCGCTTCCTCGAAGTGGACGTCAACCTGGGCGTCATCATCGGCATGGGTATCGTCTTCGTCTACGCCGTCCTCGGCGGGATGAAGGGCATCACCTATACGCAGGTGGCGCAATATTGCGTGCTGATCTTCGCCTATCTCGTGCCCGCGATCTTCATCTCGCTGCTCGTAACCGGAAATCCGGTGCCGCAGCTGGGGCTGGGGGCGACGGTCAATGACGGGTCGGGGATGTACGTGCTGCAAAAGCTGGATGCGTCGCTACAGGACATGGGCTTTGCCGCTTATACCGACGGCACCAAGTCGATGATCGACGTGTTCTGCATCACCGCCGCCCTGATGATCGGCACGGCAGGACTGCCGCACGTCATCGTGCGCTTCTTCACCGTTCCCAAGGCATCGGACGCGCGCAAGTCTGCGGGCTGGGCGCTGATCTTCATCGCCCTGCTCTACACCACGGCCCCCGCGGTCGCGGCTTTCGCACGGATCAACTTCAACGAAACGGTCGACCAGACCGCCTACGAAGATGCCCCCGCCTGGTTCAAGAACTGGGAGTCGAACAAGCTGATCGCGTGGAGCGACAAGAACGGCGACGGGGTGATGCAGGTGGCATCGGGCGATGCCTTCAAGGGAGCGCCCGAATACACCGGCGAAACCGGGCCGCTGGGGCAGCAACTCGTCTCCAACGAAGTGCTGACCGACAATACGAACGAGGTCTATGTCGACCGCGACATCATGGTGCTCGCCAACCCGGAGATCGCAAATCTTCCCGGCTGGGTGATCGCACTGGTGGCAGCGGGCGGTCTGGCCGCGGCATTGTCTACCGCAGCGGGACTGTTGCTGGTGATCTCCACCGCCGTCAGTCACGATCTGCTGAAGTCCACCTTCAAACCGGAAATCTCCGAAAAGGGTGAACTGCTGGCAGCACGTGTCGCGGCAACGGCGGCGATCGTGGTGGCAGGCTATCTCGGCATCTACCCGCCAGGGTGGGTGGCGCAGGTGGTGGCCTTCGCCTTCGGTCTTGCAGCGGCATCGCTCTTCCCGGCCATCTTCATGGGGATCTTCTCCAAGTCGATGAACAAGGAAGGCGCGATCGCCGGGATGCTGACCGGCCTGATCTTCACCTTCTGCTACATCGCCTACTTCAAGCTGATGGTGGACCCGGCGATGAACGTGGCCGACAACTGGTTTCTGGGCATTTCGCCCGAAGGGATCGGCGTGGTCGGCATGGTGCTGAACTTTGTGGTGGCGATCGTGGTGGCCAAGATGACGGCGGCTCCTCCGGCCGAAATCGACAGCTTGGTCGAATCGATCCGCGTGCCGCGCGGCGCCGGGGATGCCCACGCCCACTAGCTCTCCACTTAGGGCAGGTATCCTCGAGGTGGGGGCGGCAGGAAACTGTCGCCCCTTACCGCTTTTGGCGCTAGCATCTTGCCGAGGGGAGGGCAGGCACCGACGTGTCGCAATGGTTCGTTCCGATCATCATGGCCGTCGCCTATGCCGCGTTCCTGTTCTGGATCGCGCATATCGGGGACAAGTCCCCGGCGGGCGGCCTGTTCATGCGTCGACAGCGCGCGATCCACGGCCTGTCGCTGGCGGTATACTGCACCAGTTGGACCTTCTTCGGCGCGGTCGGCACGGCGATGGTATCCGGCTGGTACTATCTGCCGATCTACCTTGGACCCATCATCATGTTCACCGTGTTCGCGCCGTTCGTGTCGCGGATGCTGGAGCTGGGCAAGGCGCAGCATTCCACCTCCATCGCCGACTTCCTCGCGGCGCGATACGGCAAGAGCGCGTGGGTCGCAGCGCTGGTCACGCTGATCGCGCTGTTCGGGGCGTTGCCCTACATGGCGCTGCAACTGCGGTCGGTCAGCCAGACGCTGGTGGCGCTCTCGCCGGAGATTACGTCCTACCTGCGCGATGGCGAGATCGTGCTGGCGGTGGCGGGCACGATGGCGGCCTTCGCCGTACTGTTCGGCACCGGGCGGCTGGACCTGACGCAGCATAACCGCGGCATGGTGCTGGCGATCGCCGTGGAAGCGGTGGTCAAGTTCGTCGCAATCGGGGCGGTCGCGGCGCTGGCGGTGACGGTCCTGTTCTCTCGGCCAGATCTCGGCTCCGTCGCCTGGGAGACCGTGGGAGAGACCTTTCCGACGGCGCAGCTCGACGCGCGCTTCGCCATGCTCACCTTTCTCGCGGCGATGGCGATCCTGTGCCTGCCCCGGCAGTTCCACATGCTGGTGGTCGAGGCCCAGGAAGACCGGCTCGAAGGCTCGATGCGATGGCTGTTCCCGGCGTATCTCGCCGCGATCAGCGCCGCAGTGATCCCAATCGTGGTCGCCGGCGCACTGACGATGCCGGCCGAGACGCCGGCGGACACGCTGATGCTCAGCCTGCCGCTTGCCAACGAGGCGGAATGGCTGGCGTTGCTGGCATTCATCGGCGGCTTTTCGGCTTCCACCGGGATGATCATCGTCACCAGCATCGCGCTGTCGAGCATGGTGACCAACGACCTGATCGTGCCGGTCGTCCTGCGCGAGCGGATGCGTCAGCGCGACGGGCGGCAGGTGATGGGCCCCGCGCTGATCATGGTGCGCCGCCTGACCGTCGTCGGCCTGCTTGCGCTCGCCTATCTTGTCGCGCGCGCGGTCGGCTCCGGCCCGACGCTTGCTGCCTTGGGAGAGATCGCTTTCGCGGGCGTCGCCCAGTTCGCGCCGGGCCTGCTGCTGGGGATGTGGTGGCGCAAGGCGAACCGCATCGGCATGATTGCCGGGCTGCTGGCTGGGTTCACCGGCTGGCTCGTCCTGCTCGCCGCCCCCGCGATGTTCCCGGACTACTCGCCGGTCATGATCGGGGACGATGTGCTGGTATCGGGTGCGGCGTTCAGCCTGCTCACCAACACGCTGTTCTTCGTGGTCTTCTCGATGGTTGGGGAGACGACGCTGGCCGACCGGGTGCAGGCCATCGCCTATGTCGGCCGGCAACGCGCCCTCCCGCACCCGGACGCGCTGGCAAGCGACGTGCGCGTCGCCGACCTGCGCCTGCTGCTGGAACAGTTCGTGGGAGAGGAGCGGGCGCGTGAAGTTCTGAATGCCGTGCGGCTGCAACATGGGCGCAACTATCGTGACGGCGATGCCGCCGACCTGGCGCTCCGCGATGCGACGGAGAAGACCATCAGCGCGATCATCGGCAGCTCTTCCGCCCGGATGCTGGTCGCCTCCACGCTGGAAGGCGATCCCGTTTCGCTGGAGCGGGTGGTGGCGATGTTCGACGAAACCAGCCAGCGCCTGCAGTTCGGTGCCGGGCTGCTTCAGATCGCGATCGAGCATATCGACCAGGGTATCTCGGTGGTGGACAAGCAGCAGCGGCTGGTCGCGTGGAACCCGCGCTATGTCGAGATGTTCGACTTCCCGGCCGAACTGGTCGAGGTCGGACGCCCCATTGCGGACCTGCTGCGCTTCAACATGCGCGCGCTGGGCTTTGCCGAGGCGACAATCGATGCGGAGATCGAGAAACGGCTGAGTTATCTCAGGGCAGGCTCCAGGCACCGCACGGAACGGATATTGTCCGACGGGCGCGTGCTGCGCGTCATGGGCAACCCCGCGCCCGATGGCGGATACGTTACCAGCTACAGCGACATCACCGCCGATCGCATCGCGGAACAGGCGCTGGAAGCCAAGGTTTTCGAGCGCACGCAACAGCTGGTCGAAACCAATGCCGCGCTGGAGGCGGCGACTCGTTCCAAGACGCGCTTCCTCGCCGCCGCCAGCCACGATCTGGTGCAACCGCTCAATGCCGCGCGCCTGTTCGCAAGCGCACTGGCGGAGGAGATCGATACGGAACGTCCTGCGGAACAGCGCCTGCTCGGCCAGATCGACCGTTCCATCGGCACCGCCGACCGGCTTCTGCGCGCGCTGCTCGACATCTCGCGGCTCGACGGCAGCAAGATCGACATCACCCGCACGCGCTTCTCGCTCGACCGGGCGCTGGCCGAAATCGGCAACGAGTTCGAGGTGCAGGCGGCCGCGAAGGGGCTGGCGCTGCGGATCCGGCCCTGCGGGCTCTGGGTGGAAACCGACCGGGGCCTGTTCGTCTCGGTCCTTCAGAACCTTGTCACCAATGCCTTGCGCTACACCGACAGCGGCAAGGTGCTGGTCTGTTGCAAGCGGCGCGGGCAGGCGGTCGAGATAGTGGTCGCAGACCAGGGCCCCGGCATCGCGCCTGCCGACCGGGAGCGTATCTTCGAGGAATTCACCCAGATTGGCCGGCAGCGCGGCGGAGAGGGGCTGGGGCTGGGCCTTGCCATCGTGCGCCGCATCGCCGCCATGCTCGGCACGCGGGTGCAGGTGCAATCGCAAGTCGGCCGAGGCAGCGTGTTTTCCTTCCGCCTGCCGCTCGCCACGCCGCTGGAAGCGCCGGTCGTGCCGCCAGACCAGCCGCAGCCAGCCAGCGCTCCGGCAGGGGCAAGGGTGCTCTGCATCGACAACGACCGCGCCGGCTGCGAAGGGCTGGTCGCCCTGTTGCGCCGCTGGGGGCTCGATGCCGAGGGCGCGGCCCATCCGGCGGAAGTGACCGGCACCGCGCGGCCACAATTGCTCGTGCTGGATTACCGCCTCGACGACGGGCTGACGGGGGACAAGGCCTACCCGCTGGTGGTGGAAAGGTTCGGGCGACCGCAGGCGACGATCCTGCTGACGGCAGAGGATACGGACGAAACCAAGGCGGCCGCGGAAGCGATCGGGGCGCAACGTTTGCTGAAGCCTGCCAGCCCCGCCGTGCTGCGGGCGCTGGTCAATTCAGTCCTACATATCGAGGCCTGAACCCTCCCCCGTTTCGATCTGCCTGGCGATCAGCACCGCCTGCGTTCGATTGGTCACGCCCAACCGCCGGAAGATGGCGGTGATATGCGCCTTCACCGTCGCCTCGCTGATGTCCATCTCGTAGGCGATCTGCTTGTTGAGAAGGCCGTCGGACAGCAGGCGCAGGATGCGGGTCTGCGCCGGGGTCAGGCTGGCGAGACGAGTGGGGGTGTCGTCTTCCGGCGTGTCGACTTCGGGAAATACGAGATCGCCGTCCGCCACCTGTTGCAGGCTCAGGGTCATGTCCGCGAGCGACGCCGTCTTGGCGATGAAGCCCGATGCGCCGAGGTCGCGCGCACCCGCGACGACGCGCGCCTCCCCGCTGGCGGAGATCACCACCACCGGCACTGCGGGGTAGAGCTTTCGCATCTCCATTAAGGCGGTCAGGCCAGCGCTGTCCTGCATGTGCAGGTCGAGCGTCGTCAGGTCGACGTCGCCCGCCGCCATTTCCGCTTTCACCGATCCTGCATCGCCAACCTCGACGATCGCGTGGGCCGGCCAGACCTTTTCGACTGCCGCGCGAATGGCGCTGCGCATCAGCGGGTGGTCATCGGCGATGACGATCCGGCGGGCCATCCGCCTAGCGGTTCTGCCGCCCTTCTATCAATGTCTCGACGATCGACGGATCGGCCAGGGTGGAGGTGTCCCCGAGCGAGCCGTAGTCGTTTTCCGCGATCTTGCGCAGGATGCGGCGCATGATCTTGCCGCTGCGCGTCTTGGGCAGGGCGGGGGTGAAATGCAGGTGATCGGGCGACGCGATCGGCCCGATTTCCTTGCGGACCCAATGGCGCAGTTCGGTGGTGAGATCGGCCGAACCGTCCTCTCCCGCGTTGAGGGTGACGTAGCAATAGATGCCCTGTCCCTTGATGTCGTGCGGATAGCCGACGACGGCGGCTTCGCTGACCTTGGCATGCAGCACCAGCGCGCTTTCCACCTCGGCAGTGCCCATGCGGTGGCCCGACACGTTGATCACGTCGTCCACGCGGCCGGTGATCCAGTAATATCCGTCGGCGTCGCGGCGACACCCGTCACCGGTGAAATACTTGCCCGGATAGGTGCTGAAATAGGTCTGCACGAAGCGTTCGTGGTCGCCATAAACCGTGCGCGCCTGACCCGGCCAGCTGCGCGTGATACACAAATTGCCTTCGTTCGCGCCATCCAGAACGACGCCTTCGTTGTCGACCAGTTGCGGACAGATGCCGAAAAACGGTTTGCCCGCGCTCCCCGGCTTCATGTCGTGCGCGCCGGGCAGAGTGGTGATCATGATCCCGCCGGTTTCCGTTTGCCACCACGTGTCGACGACGGGCGCTTCGCCCTTGCCCACGTTGTCGTGGTACCAGCGCCATGCCTCCGGGTTGATCGGTTCGCCCACGCTGCCCAGCAGGCGCAGGCTGGAAAGATCGTGCTTCGCCACGTGGCCCTCGCCTTCGCGCATCAGCGCGCGGATTGCGGTCGGGGCGGTGTAGAAAATGTTGACCTTGTGCTTCTCGCACACGGCCCAGAACCGGTCGTGGTCGGGATAGTTGGGGACGCCTTCGAACATCAGCGCGGTCGCGCCGTTCTGCAGCGGACCGTAGACGATGTAGCTGTGACCGGTCACCCATCCGATGTCGGCGGTGCACCAGTAGATTTCGCCCTCGCGGTAATCGAAGACATAGCGGAATGTCGTCTCGGTCCAGACGGCATAGCCGCCGGTCGAATGCAGCACGCCCTTGGGGCTGCCGGTGGAGCCTGAAGTGTAGAGGATGAACAGCGGGTCTTCGGCGTTCATGGGCTCGCACGGGCATTCGGTGCCGACATCCGCGCTGAATTCGTGATACCAGTGATCGCGGCCCTCGGTCATGGCGATCTCGCCGCCGGTGTGACGCACCACGATGACGCCCCTGGCCGAGGCCTTCTCCAGCGCCTTGTCGACATTGGCCTTCAGCGGCACGACCTTCGATCCGCGCAAGCCTTCGTCCGCGGTCACGATCCAGTCGCTGCGGCAGTCCTCGACCCGGCCCGCGATGGCATCGGGGCTGAAGCCGCCGAAGATCACCGAATGCACGGCCCCGATGCGCGCACACGCCAGCATGGCGAAGGCGCCTTCGGGGATCATCGGCATATAGATGGTGACGCGGTCGCCCTTTGCGACGCCGAGCTTCTTCAGCGCGTTCGCCATGCGGATCACTTCGGTCTGAAGTTCGGCATAGCTGATGCGCCGGACCTCTCCCTGCGGATCGTCGGGTTCGAAGATCAGCGCGATGCGATCGCCGTTTCCGGCGGCGACATGGCGATCGACGGCGTTGTGGCAGATGTTGAGCTTGCCATCTTCGAACCACTTGATGTCGACGGGATCGAAGCTCCACAAGGCGATCTTCGTCGGCTTTTCGACCCAGTCGAGCCGCTCCGCCTGCTCGGCCCAGAAGCCGTCGGCGTCGTCCACGCTGCGGGCGTACATCTGTTCGTAGTCGGCGGCCGTGCAGTGCGTCCCCTCTGCGGCCTTGGCGGGCATTGGCACCCGCTCGTTATCGTGTCCCGTGCTGCTCACTTGAGCCTCTCCTGCCTCTCGCGTTCAACTCTCTTCGCCCGCGCCTCTACTCCATCGGGTGGGCGGGATGCGTTACGACCATAGTCGTATAGACCATCCGCTCATAGATATGACCCCGCCATACTGCGAAATTCCCGGCCATCAGATAACGACACGGGAGGATCGTTCCATGACCACGGGACCAATGGGGAAACACGCACGACGGCTGGCCATCGCGCTGCTGGCTGCGAGCACGCTGGCCCCCGTAAGCGCAGCGGCGCAGGCGAAGGAATCGGTGGAGGATCGGCTCGACCGGCTCGAAGCGATGATCGTCGCCATGCAGCAGCAGATGCAGGCAGGGCAGACGGGTGCGGCGCAGGCGGAAACGGTCGAAGAACTCCGTGCCGCACTGGCCGAGACCAAGGCGCAGAACCAGGCGATAGCCGCGCAGCAGGCCTCGACCGAAGAACGCGTCGCGCAGGTCGAAAAGAACGATGCCAACGGCTTTCGCGTAGGCGACACGACGGTCAAGATCGGCGGCTATGCCAAGCTCGATGCGAAGAGCTTGCGGACCAGCGCCGGTCAGCTTCCCGGCGATTCGCTGGGGCGCGACTTCCTCATCCCCAGCCTGATCCCGGTGGGTGGCGAATCCTCGGGCTGGGACACGCATTTCCACGCGCGGCAGACCCGGCTGATCGTTTCGACCAGCACGCCGGTTGGCGACAGCGCGGTCGGCACGCATCTGGAGATGGACTTCCTTGCGACCGCAGGCGGCGACCAGCGCGTGTCCAACAGCTACAGCCCGCGCGTTCGGCAGGCTTTCATCACGTATGACGGCTGGACCTTCGGACAGGCCTGGTCGAACTTCCAGAACACAGGCGCGCTGCCGGATTCGGTCGACTTCGTCGGCACCATGCCGGGCACGGTCTTCGTTCGCCAGCCGCTGATCCGCTACAAGACGAAGAGCGGTTTTTCGATCTCCGCGGAGAACCCGGAAACGACGCTTACCACCGGCACCGGCGGTCGCATCCTGCCATCGGACGACAAGCTGCCGGACTTCACCGTCCGCTACGATGGTTCGAACTTCACCGTCGCAGGCATCCTGCGCCAGCTGACCGCTTCGGATACGGTGCTGGGTGCAACGGACGGCGCGAGTACGCTGGGCTATGGCGTTAGCGTCTCGGGCAAGTTGCCGATCGGCGGCAATGGCGACGACCTGCGGGTCATGGCGACCGTTGGCGAGGGTCTTGGCCGCTACATGGGCGCCAACATCGTCAACGATGCGGCGATCACGCCCGACGGCGATCTGGAGGCAATCGCGACCTATTCCGGCTCTGCCGCATTCCGCCATGTCTGGAGCCCCAAGGCGCGGTCTTCGATTGGCGGAAGCTATTTCAAAGCGGACAACCCGGTCGACCTGACCGGCGGGTCGCCGACCGACGAGGTGTGGAACGCTTTCGGCAACTTCATCTACTCTCCGGTGCCGAAACTCGATCTGGGCATCGAATACATGTACGCCGAACGCACCAACGAGGCCGGGCTCGACGGCAATCTGCAGCAGGTCCAATTCATGGCGAAATACGCCTTCTGATACCGGCGGGTCGCATTCCGGGGGGTGGGCGCTATTATGCCGGGTAGCGCCCACCCCTTTGCTGTTGGAGCGGGAGACAATCGTATGTCAGTCCAGAACGTCGCAATGCAGGCGGCGGACGATCCGCAAGGGTTTTGGCTAGGAGCGGCACGCGCGCTCGATTGGGCCCGGTTCCCTTCGCAAGCGCATGATGCGGCGAGCGACCGCTGGTTTCCCGATGGCGAGATCAACACCTGTCACAATGCCGTCGATCGCCACGTCGCGGCGGGCCGGGGCGGGGCGACTGCGCTGATCTACGAAAGCCCGATTACCGGGGCGGCGCGGAACTTTACCTTTGCCGAATTGCAGGAACGGGTGGCGCGTACGGCGGGCATGATTGCCGCGCAGGGCGTGGGCCGCGGCGACCGCGTGATCATCTATATGCCGATGATCCCGGAAGCGGTCTTTGCCATGCTAGCCTGCGCGCGGCTGGGTGCGGTCCACTCGGTCGTGTTCGGCGGTTTCGCCGCGCCGGAACTTGCCAAGCGGATCGACGATTGCACCCCGGCGCTCGTACTCAGCGCATCCTGCGGGTTCGAGCCTGGACGCACGATCGCCTACAAGCCCCTGCTCGACGCGGCGCTCGAACTCGCGCGGCACAAGCCTGCCGCGACGATCATCCTGCAACGCGACGCACTGGCAGCGGAGTTGCACGAAGGCCGCGATCTGGACTGGGAGGAAAGCTACGCCAGTGCAGAACCGGCGCAGTGCGTGCCCATCGGCGCCGGCGATCCGCTGTATATCCTTTACACTTCGGGGACGACCGGCACGCCCAAGGGCGTGGTGCGCGACAATGGCGGCCATGCCGTCGCGCTGCACTGGTCGATGTCCAGTATCTACGGTGTGCGGGAAGGCGATACCTTCTGGGCGGCCTCCGACATCGGCTGGGTCGTGGGTCACAGCTACATCGTCTACGGTCCGCTTCTGGCAGGCTGCGCGACGGTGCTTTTCGAAGGCAAGCCGGTCGGCACGCCCGATGCAGGCATCCTCTGGCGGCTGGTCGACAAGCACGCGGTCAAAGTGCTGTTCACTGCGCCCACCGCGATCCGCGCCATCCGGCGGAGCGACCCTGACGGCAGCTTCGTCGACGAGGCATCGCTCGCGTCGCTGCAGGCGCTGTTCCTTGCGGGCGAGCGGGCCGACCCCGACACGCTGCAATGGATCGCAGGCAAGCTCGACCGGCCGGTGATCGATCACTGGTGGCAGACGGAGCTTGGCTGGCCGGCCATCGCGACCTGCTTCGGGCTGGGGGAAACCTCCATCCGCGCGGGCAGCGCCGGACACGCCGTTCCGGGATACAGCTTCTGCGTGAAGGACGACGCGGGCGTTGCGGCTCCGACAGGGACGGTGGGCAATCTGCTCATCGAACAGCCCCTGCCGCCGGGAGCCTTTCGCGCGTTGTGGAACAATCAGGAGCGGTTCGCAGCGGGCTTCGCCGACTTTCCCGGCCATTACACCACTGGCGACGCGGGCATGATCGATGCCGACGGCTTCATTCACATCATGGGGCGAACCGACGACATCATCAATGTCGCAGGTCACCGCCTGTCCACCGGCCAGATGGAGGAGGTCGTCGCCAGCCATCCGCAGGTCATCGAATGCGCCGTGGTCGGCGCGGCGGACGATCTGAAGGGCGAAATGGCCGCTGGCTTCGTCGTCACTCGTCCCAATTGCGAGGATTTCGAGACGGTCCGCAAGGAACTGGTCAACGCTATCAGGAGCGAGATCGGACCCATCGCCAGCCCCCGCGCGATCTACTTCGTGGACAGCCTGCCCAAGACGCGTTCCGGCAAGATCCTCCGCAATCTTCTGCGCGATATTGTCAACGGTGCGCCGATTACGGTGCCGCAGACCATCGACGATCCGGGCGTCATCGACAGTCTGACCGCCGTGGTCGCCTGAACCGCGCCCCCCGCGCGGATTGCCTGCGGGTTCGCGGCTGCTAGAGCAACCCGATGCCCGGCTTCTTCCTCTCCTTCTGCGCAGTGCTGCTGTTGGCGGCGGGCGGGCGCGAGCAGCATCTGGTGGCGGTGCTGTCGCAGCGAATGGCGAAGCCGGTTCCGCTGCTGGCTATGGCGCTGATCGCGTCGCTGCTGACTGCCTGCGCCGCGACCGCGAGCGGTGCTTTGCTGAGCGACTGGCTTTCGCCCGGCGGGGCGCGGATGTTTCTCGCAGCTACGCTGGCGCTGGCCGGGGTCGAACTGCTGATCGAGCGAGCCGGCGATTCTCCGACCGAGCCCACGCGCTCTCTCGCCGCGATCCTGCTGGTGCTTGTCTGGCGGCAAGCGGGCGATGCGGCCCGGTTTGTCATCGTCGGCCTCGCCGCGAGCCAGGGCAATCCGTGGACGGTCGGGGCGGGCGCGGCAGGAGCGAGCCTTATCGGCGCGGCTTTCGCGTGGAGCATATCCGGGGATTTCGCAAAGGCGCTGCCATGGCGGAAGCTGCGGGCAGGGCTCGGCATTGTGCTGATGATTGTCGCGGTGCTGCTGGCCATGTCGGCACGCGGCGCACTTGGTTGATCGGGTGAAGCGATTACTCAGGGCAGAACTTGCGGTGAAACCGATTTATCCCGCGTCCGTTTGATCCTCGTACACACAAGGAGGAAATCAATGGCAAATGCCGGAGACAATGCGACCAAGGCTCTGGTCGCCGAACTGAACGGCCTGCTGGCCGACCATCTCGCGCTCTATCTGAAGACGAAGAACTTTCACTGGCACGTTGCAGGACCGCGCTTCCGCGACCTGCACCTGATGTTCGACGAACAGGCCGTGGAAATCCGCGACCAGATCGACGCCGTGGGCGAGCGCGTCCGCAAGCTCGGCCAGAACACGCTTACCTCGATCGGCTCGGTCGCCAAGCACACGCAGGTGAAGGACCAGGACAGCACTTCGCTGTCGCCCGAAGCGATGGTCGAGGAGCTCCGCGACGATAACGCAGCAATGGTCAAGCGCCTGAAGGCCATGAAAGACCTCGCCGAAGAGGCCGGCGACAACGCGACCGACGGATTGCTCGACGAATGGACCGACATGGCAGAAGAACGGGTCTGGTTCCTTACACAGACGCTGAAGTGATCCCCTCCACCACGTAGCGCCTGCAAGGCCGCGGCGGGGATAGCCTGCCGCGGCCTTTTCGCTATGGGTGTTGCATGGATAATGTGAACATCATCGACGATGCCGGGCCGGATGCGATCGCGGCATGGATCGCCGCCCATCTCGAAAACGCGCTCGCAGCCAGCGACGGGCCGGTGGCCTTCACCATGCCCGGCGGATCGACGCCCTTTCCGATCCTGGAACAGCTGGTCGCTCGTCCGCTAGAATGGTCGCGCATCCTGGTTTGGCCGGGCGACGATCGCGCCGTGCCCGAAGATCATCCCGCCTCCAACACCGGCAAGATCCGCGCGGCAGTGGAACCTGCGGGCGGCGAAGTGGTGACGTTGACGATCATGGAACAGGTGCCGCATTTCGCCTTCGCGTGGCTCGGCATGGGCGGAGACGGGCATATTGCCAGCCTTTTCCCGAACACCGATCCGCAGGTGGATGAGCCCGCGCCGATCGTGCGGCTGACACCGGACCCGCTGCCCCCCGAAGCGCCCTTCGACCGCGTTACGCTGACTATCCCGAGCCTGCTGGCGAGCGATGCCGTGCTGTTCACGCTCGGCGGCTCCGCCGAGAAACGCGCGGTGTTCGAAGCTGCGATGCGGGGCGAGAACGATCTGCCGGTTGCTCGCCTGCTGCGCGCGGCGCGTCAGCCGGTCACGTGCTTCGCCTGATCGAACAACTGCTGCCGCGCGGGCTGCATCGCCTCGCGCTGAGGATAGCACACAGGGCGCGCCATCGCTGGCGGGTGCTGCGCCGAGTGCCCCTGTCTGGCGTGTCGATCGTCGCCACCGATGATGCGGGCCGCGTGCTGCTGGTGCGGCACAGCTACGGCCCGCCGGTATGGGCGCTGCCTGGTGGCGGCGCCAAGCGCGGCGAGACGCCCGAGGCCACCGCGCAACGCGAGTTGCAGGAGGAGCTTGGAACGCGGGGCCGCAATCCGCGCCTGATCGGAAGCTTCGACGAAGTGCTGTCCGGCTCTCCGCATACCGCCCAAGTGGTGCAGGTGCTGGTCGAGTTCGAGCGGGTCACCCCCGACCGGCGTGAAATCGCCGAAGCGCGGATGTGCGCGCTCGATGCGCTTCCCGGCGACCTTGGCAGACTGGCCGCCGCGCGAATCCGTTTCTGGCAGTCACAGCAGCGATAGCTGCGCCGCCCGCGCAGCCTTTTCACGTCGGGAGGCTTTCTCCACGCCCCTTAGCGAGGACAGCGTCAGCCCCATCAGCCGAATGGGGCGCGGGAGCGGCAGTTCCTCCTCCAGCAGATCCCGCGCAATCGCGGCAAAGGCATCCTTCGTCTCGACGAGTTGCGGCACGGACTTGGCGCGCGAGTGAATGGTGAAATCGTTGTATTTCAGCTTCAACGTCACCGTGCGTCCGCTCGCCTCGTTGCGCTTGATCCTCTCCCAAACGATGTCGATAATCCGTTCCATCGTCTCGCGCAGTTCCTCCGGCGCGTGCTGGTCCTCGTGGAAGGTGCGCTCTCCGCCGACGGACTTGCGCGTCCTGCTGGAACGGACCGGGCGCAGGTCGATGCCGCGAGCGGCTCGATACAGATAATCCGCGAAGCTGCCGAAGTTCGCCCGCAGGAAAACCATGTCCCTGGCCGCCAGATCCGCGCCCGTCTCGATGCCCAGCCGCGCCATCTTCTCCGCCCCCTTCGGCCCGACGCCGTGGAAGCGCCGGACCGGCAGCGACTGGACGAAAGCTGCACCTTCGCCCGGCCGGATGACGCACAGGCCGTCGGGCTTGTTCTGGTCGCTCGCCAGCTTGGCGAGGAACTTGTTGTAACTCACCCCGGCGCTGGCGGTCAGCTGTGTGGTCTCCAGAATATCGCGGCGGATCATCTGCGCGATGCGTGTCGCGCTGCCAATGCCGTGGATGTCGTCCGTCACGTCGAGATAGGCTTCGTCTAGGCTCAGCGGCTCGACCAGCGGGGTGTAGTGATGGAAGATCGCGCGGATCTGCCCGCTGACCTCGCGATAGACGTCGAAACGGCTCTTGCAGAAAATCAGGTCCGGGCAGCGGCGCAGCGCGGTGACACTGGGCATGGCGCTTTTCACGCCGAACTTGCGTGCTTCGTAACTTGCGGCAGCAACCACGCCGCGCCCGCTCGACCCGCCAACGGCCACCGGCTTGCCGCGAAGTTCGGGATTGTCGCGCTGTTCGACGCTGGCAAAAAAGGCATCCATGTCGACGTGAATGATCTTGCGAAGTCCGGCGGCTTCGCTGTCGTCATCGTCTGGATCGTCGATCGCATCGGGTTCTTCCACGCAGGCGAATATAGTCCGGCGGGTTGCAAAGCGGAACCTTGTGCGCCACTTCGCATATTGTGCAGATGCGAACAGAAATGCCAGCCGGCGGAGAACGCCCACCCGCCGCCACGGCAAGTCGCAAACCGATCGGAGAGCGTGAGCTGATCTGGATGATGGCGTTGCTGATGGCGTGCAACGCCTTCGGGATCGATGCCATTCTTCCGGCGCTCGATTCCCTGGCAGGCGATCTCGGCGCGAACGGCAACAGCCGCCAGTTCGTGGTCGGCGCCTATCTCTTGTCCGCCGGCATCGGCACGCTGGTGCCCGGCGCTTTCGCCGACCGTTACGGCCGCCGCCCGGTGCTGTTCGTGGCGCTGGCGGCCTATATCGGCCTTTCGATCCTGTGTGCGCTGGCAGGAAGTTTCGAGATGCTGGTGGCCCTGCGCGCGGCACAGGGATTTTTCGCGGCAGGCATCATCGCCTTGCCGCCCGCGATCATCCGCGACCGGGTGGGCGGCGACAAGATGGCGCGGATGATGAGCCTGATTTTCGTGATCTTCCTGCTCGTCCCTGCCGTCGCGCCCAGCATCGGGCAGGGCATCCTCGCGATCTTCGGCAGCTGGCGGTTCATCTTTTTCGGCATGGCCGTGGCCGGCGTGGTGATGAGCGCGTGGGTCTATTTCCGCCTGCCGGAGACGCTGCACGAGGAAGACCGGCAGGACATCCACCTGCCCACGATCGTGCGGAACATGCGCCACGCCGTCACTCTGCGCGAGACGATCGGTTACACGCTGGGCAGCGCGCTGGTGTTCGGCGGATTGTTCGGCTTCATCAATTCAAGCCAGCAGCTCATCGGAGAGGCTTTTGGCGCGGGCGACCGTTTCCCGATGATCTTCGCGATCTGCGCGGGTTGCATGGCAATCGCCAACTGGTCGAACAGCCGGATCGTGGAACGGCACGGCGCGAGGCGGGTCAGCCACGTTGCGCTGTTCGCCTTCATCGCGGTGGCAGCCGCGCAATTGTGGTTCGCCACACGACCGGACGAAACGCTGTGGACCTTCGTGCCGCTGATGGCCGCGAACATGAGCCTGCTGGGCTTCATCGGCGCGAACTTCGGGTCGATCGCGCTTCAGCCGTTCAAGACGATCGCCGGCGCCGCGTCGAGCGCGCAGGGTTTCCTGCGGATGACCAGCGGCGCCGCTCTCGGCAGTTTCGTGGGTTATGCCTACGACGGCACGGCGCGCCCGCTCGCGCTGGCGTTGCTATGCACTGCGGTGCTGACGCTGGCCTTCGTGCTGTTCAGTGAACGCGGCGCGCTGTTCGGCCCGCCCGAGCCGGACGACGGCGACTGATCTTCCCCTCGAAAAGCAGGCGAAGGGCGAGCCTCGCCTGCTTTTAGGCCGCAGATCACGTTTCGGAAGGCTCCACCACCGCGAGCACCGCCTCGACCTGCACTTGTCCGCCGACGCTGGCGGCGAGTTCGGTGACGGTCCCGTCGAAGGGCGCGGTGAGCGAGTGTTCCATCTTCATCGCCTCGAGCACCATCAGCCGCTGGCCCGCAGTGACGCTATCGCCCTCGGCCACATCGACCGCGATGACCTTGCCCGGCATAGGGGCGAGGATCGCGCCGTCGTGGGCGGAGTGGGTGCCCGTGCCGTCGTGGCGCTCGCGCGTGATCCGGTAGGTTGTACCAAGCTCGACAGCGAAGATCTGCCCGCCCACGTCGCGATAGATGCTTTGCTGCTGCTGTTCGTAGCTTGGCTCGGGATCGAAGCGCGCCACGGCACCTTTCCCATTCACGGAAAGGCGGAACTGCGTATTGGGCTCGGCATTCAGGCGAAAGCCGGCCAGCGCCGTCTGGGCCGAAGTCATGCGCACCGCCGCCGTATCGAGCAGCCATTGCGGAACGTCATATTCCTGAAGTGCCAGATCGTCCTCGTGCGACGCGATGAAGCCCGTATCGAGCCGCGCTCTGCAGAAATCGGGGTTGACCAGCAGGGAATGCAGAAAGCTGGCATTGGTCTTGACCGGCCACACTGCGCTATCGCCGCAAACTTTGGCAAGCCCATTGACCGCTTCCTCTCGCGTCTCAGCGTGGCAGATCAGCTTGGCGATCATTGGGTCATAGAACGGGCTGATGGAATCGCCCTGTTCGACGCCGGTTTCGATCCGTACCGACTGCTCGAATTCGGATTCAAGCGCTCGGCCGCTCGGGACGGCGTTCCAGCGGGTCGGGCGTGCCGCCTTGGGAAGTGAGAAGAATTCCAATCGCCCCGTGCTCGGCAAAAACCCCTTCGCCGGGTCTTCCGCATAAAGCCGCGCTTCGATCGCCCAGCCGTTGATCCTGAGTTCCTCCTGCTTCAACGGCACCGGCTCCCCGCTCGCCACTCGCAGCTGCCACTCCACCAGGTCCACCCCCGTGATCTCCTCGGTCACGGGATGCTCGACCTGCAGGCGGGTATTCATTTCCATGAAGAAGATGCGGTCGGCGCGCAGGCCCTCGCTGGCGTCGGCGATGAATTCGATCGTGCCCGCACCCTCGTAATCGACCGCCTTGGCGGCGCGGACGGCGGCGTCGCAGATTTGTTTGCGCGTCGCCTCGTCCATGCCGGGGGCGGGGGCTTCCTCGATCACCTTCTGGTGGCGGCGCTGCAAGGAACAGTCGCGTTCGAACAGGTGAACGACATTGCCGTGGCTGTCGCCGAACACCTGCACTTCGATATGGCGAGGCGAGGTGATCCACTTTTCGAGCAGCACCTCGTCGTTGGAGAAGCTGGCCTTGGCTTCGCGCCGGCAGCTTTCGAGCGCGGCTTCGAAATCTGCCGCCGTATCGACCTTGCGCATCCCCTTGCCGCCGCCGCCTGCGACAGCCTTGATCAGCACGGGATAGCCGATGGCGTCCGCTTCAGACTTGAGGCGCTCGACCGATTGGTCTTCGCCCTCGTAGCCGGGCGTCACCGGCACGCCCGCCGCGCGCATCAGCTTCTTGGCGGCGTCCTTCAGGCCCATCGCCTCGATGCTGGAGGGCTTCGGCCCGACCCAGATCAGGCCTGCGTCGATCACGGCCTGCGCGAAGCCCGCATTCTCGGACAGGAAGCCGTAGCCGGGATGGATCGCATCGGCCCCGGTCTGCTTGGCCGCGGCGATGATCTTCTCGCCCACCAAGTAGCTCTCAGCCGCGGGCGAGGGACCGATATGCAGCGCTTCGTCGGCCTGCCGCACGTGCAGCGCCTTGGCATCGGCATCGGAATAGACCGCCACGGTGGCGATCCCCATTTCGCGCGCGCTTCGAATAATGCGGCAGGCGATCTCGCCGCGATTGGCGATGAGGAGCTTGGAAATCATGGTGCGGGGACTAGGCCGCGCGCCGCCATGCGGCAAGCACCTCAATCCTCGTCCGGCAGCGGCTCCATGCTGACCGGGGCGACCGGGCCTTCCATGCGCACGTCGAGCAGGATGTCGCCCCGCGTGTATTCCGGCGGGGGCGAGGGCATGGGGTGCGATTTGCGCCAAGCGTCCCAGTACGCGCCTGCGATGTGCCGCAGCTTGGCCGGGCGGCTGACGACGACGCGGTGATCCCACGCCTTGGGCCCGCGCCGTGCGACTTCTTCCGCGATCTCGCCATAGATGCGCGCCGCGGCATGGATGGCCCAGCGCTGCCGGAACCTGAGCGCCCGCGTGCCTGCCAGCGCGGCCTGCCGATGCGCGCGAGCCATTTCCACCAACCGCTGCGTCATCTCGACCAGTTCTTCGCGGTGGTGCGGCTTCATGTGCTGCCCCGGCTCGATATCCTGCCGCACGAGCCAGCGCATCGGCAGGTAGCAGCGGCCCGCAGCGTCATCCTCGTGCAAGTCGCGCGCGATATTGGCCAGCTGGAAGGCAAGGCCGAGGTCGCAGGCACGGTCAAGCGTCGCTTCGTCCTCGCGAGCTACGCCCATGACGCGCGCCATCATCACGCCCACCGCGCCGGCGACATGATAGCAATAGCGCATGAGGTCTTTTTCCTCGCGCGGTCGCCAGTCCTTCGCATCCAGTTCGAAGCCCTGGATCACGTCGTCCGCCATTTCCTCGGTCAGACCGCATTCGGCAGCGACCTGTCCGAAGGCGTCGAATGCCACGTCGGCTGTCGGTTCGCCGTTGAGCGCCCGGCGAGTGAGGATGCGGATCGCCTCCACCCGGTCCATCGCGCCTTTCTGGTCGCCCAGTTCCCCGCCCAGCTGCTGCGCGTCGGCAATATCGTCGCAGCGGCGGCACCAAGCGTAGAGCAGCCACACGCGTTCGCGCGTTTCGCGGTCGAACAGCAGGCTGGCAGCATGGAAGCTCTTGGAACCGTCGCGGATCATGTCGCGCGACCGTTCGACCAGCGCCTCGCGCGGGCGGCCGCCGCCGGTGATGCGCGGCGTTTCGCGCAGGATCGCTGAAGGCGCGAGCAGGCGCTTGGTGAAACGACGGACGGGCCGCCTGGTGGCAGTACCGTCCGAAGGGGTCATAGGTCCGATGCCTTCATCTGGAAGATCGGCGTGTGCGGTCGATAGTCGGCCATGGCGTCGAGCAGGTCGGGCAAGCCGTCGCGCGCGATCATGATACCCTGATGCGCGGGCCGTACGAAGCCGACCTCCGCCATCTTGGCGTTGAAGGCGATCAATTCGTCATAAAAGCCGAACGCGTTGAGCAGGCCGACCGGCTTGGTGTGATAGCCAAGCTGCGCCCAGCTGATTGCTTCCCACAGTTCGTCCATCGTGCCGACCCCGCCGGGGATGGTGACGAAACCGTCGGACAGGTCAGTGAAGGCCTGCTTGCGTTCGTGCATCCCGCCCACGGTGCGAAGTTCGGTGCAATCGTGATTGGCGACTTCGCTGTTGGCGAGCGCATCGGGGATCACGCCGATGACCTCGCCGCCAGCGTCCAGCGCCCCGCTCGCCACGGCGCCCATCAGGCCGAGCCGCCCGCCACCATAGACGACGCCGATCCCGCGCTGTGCCAGCGTCGCGCCGACCTCGCGCGCCAGTTCGATGTAGCGGCTGTCCGCCGGCGTGGCCGAACCGCAATATACCGCAAGGCGTTTCAGGGGTGCGGCGTTCACTGGCTGAGATCCTCCAGCATCAGGCCCGCCGTCGCCTTGGCACTGCCGACGACGCCGGGGATGCCTGCGCCCGGATGGGTGCCCGCGCCGGTGAGGTAGAAGTTGCGGATCTCGTCGTCGCGGTTGTGCCCCCGGAAATAGGCGCTCTGCGTCAGCACCGGCTCCAGGCTAAAGGCGCTGCCCATGTGGGCGTTGAGATCGGTCGCGAAATCCTTGGGCGCATAGTGGAACTTGGTCACGATGCGGTCGTGGATGTCGGGCACCAGCCGCCGCCCGATCTCGTCGAGAATGCGCTTTTCGAGCACCGGGCCGATGGCGTCCCAGTCGATCGCCAGCTTGCCCATGTGGGCGACGGGCACCAGCGCGTAGAACGTGCTCTTGCCCGGCGGTGCCATGCTGGGGTCTGTCACGGTCGGATGGTGCAGGTAGATGCTGAAGTCGCGCGGCAGAACGCCGTGGTCGTAGATGTCTTCGAGCAGCCCTTTGTAGCGCGGACCGAACAGGATCATGTGGTGCGGAATGCCGGGCCAGCTGCCTTCCAGCCCGAAATGGACCACGAACAGCGATGGCGAAAAGCTCTTGCGCGAGAGGCTGCGAGCGTAGCTGCCGCCGCGCTTCGTGCCTGACAGCAGGTCGCGATAGGTATGCATGATGTCGGCATTGCTGGCGACCGCATCGAAAGCGCCACGCCAGCCGCTTTCGGTTTCCACCTCGGTCGCGCGATTGCCCATGGTGTGCACGCGCTTCACGGGATCGGCGAGCCGCATCTCGCCGCCCAGCCGCTGGAAATGGCGCACCATGCCCGCGACCAGCCGGTTGGTCCCGCCGCGCGCCCACCAGACGCCGCCGTCCTTTTCCAGCTTGTGGATGAGGGCATAGATCGCGCTGGTCTTCATCGGATTGCCGCCGACCAGCAGCGTGTGGAAGGACAGCGCTTCGCGCAGCTTCTCGCTCTTCACGAACTTGCTGACCATCGAATAGACGCTGCGCCAAGCCTGATGCTTGGCAAGCGCGGGCGCCGCCTTGATCATGCTCTTGAAGTCGAGGAACGGCACGGTGCCGAGCTTGACGTATCCTTCGTGATAGACCTGCGCGGAATAGTGCAGGAAACGTTCGTATCCGGCGACATCGGCGGGATCGAGCTTGGCGATTTCGGCGGCCAGCTGCGCGTCGTCGTTGGAATAGTCGAAGTTCGTCCCGTCCGGCCAGTTGAGGCGGTAGAAGGGGTGGACCTTCATCAGTTCGACGTCCTCGGCCATGTCGTGGCCGGAGATGTTCCACAATTCCTCGAGACAGTCGGGATCGGTGATGACCGTCGGCCCGGCATCGAAGGTGAAGCCTTCACGCTCCCAGAAATAGGCGCGGCCGCCTGGCTTGTCGCGGCCTTCGACCACGGTAGTCGCCACGCCGGCCGATTGCAGACGGATGGCCAGCGCCAGCCCTCCGAAACCTGCGCCGACGACGCAGGCGCGTTTGCCAGCCGTAGGCAGGCGGGGTTGGGACATGGTTTCGGGCAGGGGGAGTTCGTTCTGGCTCATGCGACTGTGTCACGGGTTAGCGGTTTGCCGCGCGTGGTCAATGCGGCGAGTGCGCGGGTTATGGGGACGGGCGGTTTTCCGACGAGCACGCGGGCGCGGTCGGCGGTGGTGGAACGTGCGGCGTAAAAGCGTTCTATCAACGGTTCGGGCAGCCGGTAGAAGCGCTGGAAGATGCGATAGCGATGGCCGGGATCGGCTGCGCGCATCAGCATGGCGCCCAGCATCCGGTAGAAGCCGGTCGCGCGCCAGTGGCGCCGCGCCTCCGCCTCCAGCAAAGCGGCGAGCTGGTCGCCCGGCAAATCCGCATTGGCCGCGATCAGCTGCGCGATCCGCACCGCCTGCGGCACGGTATAGCTGGTGAGCGGGTGAACGAAGCCGCCGCGCGCGCCTGCCTGCGCCACCCCATCGACCCGCGTCTCCGCCTGATGGACGGCAAAATTTCCTCCGGTGATGACCGGCAGTACGCCGGTTTCTCCGCCGAGTATCTCGCCTTCCCACCCGTGACTTGCGCAATATGCGTCGATCCGCTGCGACAGCGCCTTGCGATCGAGCGTCGGTGCATCGGCGTAATAGGTGTCCTCCACGAACAGCTCATGCGCGCCCAGAGGCAGCGTATAGACGAAGCGATAGGCGCCGTGCTGCTCCACCGCGGCGTCCATGATGATCGGCCGCTCCAGCCCGTGCGGCGTCGCTGTCCGCAGATGCCGCCCCATGAAGACCTGCCAGCCGCCAGTGAGGTAGGGCGACGTCGCAAAGCCACGACAGTCGATTACCGCGCGCGCGGCCACAGGCTCGCCATTTTCGAATGTGATTGCGTCACGCGCCACGCCCACGATCTGGCGACCGGTCGCGATGGCGCCCTGATTCAGCTCGCGCTGCAAAGCCTCGTCGAAGTCATCCGACGACAGCGAGTTGTAGCAGGCGTCCAGCGTGCGGCTGTATTCGGGGAAGACGACATCGTATCCTCGCGGCCATTGCGTCGTGCGGAATTGCGCCAGCAGGGCGCGTCCATCCGCGTCCAGGTCGGTATCGAACCAGCTCCAGCGATGATTGCCGCCCAGCGTCTCGCCGCCTTCGAACAGGCGCACGTCGAGTTCGGGCCGCGCGCGCTGCACGGCCAGCGCGATCAGCCCTCCGGCCAATCCGCCCCCGGCTATCGCAATATCGCATGGTCGGGTGGTCATCTCGCCACAGGCTCTACCCGATGGGCGGGGCGAGGCAAGAACTAGGAACAGGCAGGCGACGCCGGGAACCTCCGGCGCCGCCTGCCCGATAGCGGTCGCTTACCAGCCGACGGTCACGCCGACGCGGCCAGCGGTCTTGCCGCCCTTGTTGAAGCCGCTCGCGATACCGGCGTTGATCGCGACGTGTTTGCTGACGAGCGCTCCCAGCTGCATCGAGCCCGCCTGCGCCCCGTCATAGGTGGCGACATTGGCGGTCAGGTTGAAGTTCATGTCCGGCAGGAAGGCATTGCCCGACATGGCTGTGGCGACGGCGGCCGAACTCGCGATCCGGTCGTCGAAACGGTCGATCCGGCTTTCGAGCGTCGCGAGCCGGTCGTCGAGCCCGTCGATACGCTGCCCCAGCGCCGCATCGGCGGCGATCCGGGCGCTCGTTTCCGCAGCATCGGCGGCGGCGAAGCCCTGGATGCTTGCTGTATTGCTGTCGATCCGCTGCGACAGGGCAAGGTCCGCTGCCGTGCGCGTCTGGATTTCCTGATCCAGCACGGTCACGATCTGCGCATCGGCTGCGATACGCGCATCAGTCTCGCTGGTGATAGCGGCTGCCAGTGTGGCGTCGGCGTCCGCTCGGGCGGTGGCTTCTGCCTGGACCTGGCCGTAAGTTGCGGCATCGGTGGCTGCCACCCCGTCGGCCAGCCCGGTGATGCGGCTACCGTTCATCTCGATGCCGTCGGTAACCGCAATGCGCGGGGTGATCAGGCCCGTCTCGTCGAGCTGTGTCAGCACCGTCGCCGTCACATCGAATTCGAGTGCCAGCGGGCTGATGATGTCGACCGGCTGGCCGGTAAACTCGTCCCGGATAGTCGTCGGGTTCGAGCCCGCGACGACTGTCGCCGTACCGCTGAGCGTGCCGAACACGATCCTGCCTTCGGTGGAAGAAAACGATCCGGACAGCGCGGTTCCGTTGTCGACGATATTGGTCGAATCGATCGCGGACAGCGAAAACTCGCCCTCGTTACCCTCGGGCGTGACGTAATAGGCACCGACGACATCGACGCCGATTTCGCTGACGTCGAGGGAGTTGATGACGAAGCTCGTGCCGTCAGCCAGTGGGGACGACGCGTAACGGGGGTCGGCCGAAGACGGATAGAGCAGGCTGTAGTCGACATCGTAATCGGTCGTCGCCGTCACGGTCAGGTCCTGTCCGATCAGGTCGAGGCTGTATCCGGGCACGGCGAATTCCGGCACCGTGGAGGTCGCAAAGCCGCTGACCTGCAATTCCCCATCGAACTGCACGTTGGCCGCGCCTTCGATCAACGTGCCTTCGGGCGTCGCAGTGACCGTGGCTGGCTGGATCGTCGTGACGGTCCGCGTTCCCTTCACCGGGTCGGAACAGGTGAAGTTGGGTGTCGAGACGCAAGTATCGTTGAGCGGCGCATCCGCCACGAATTCCTGCGCCGAGGCAGGGGATGCGAAGGCCAGGGCAGCAAGGCCGCAGCCGATCAGGAAATTGCCTTTCAGTAGTTTGGTATTCGTCTGCATTGTTTGTCTCCGGAAAAGGGTGCCGGAGCATTGTGAAATTGCGCCTCATCATGTTGTGTGATCTGAAACTGTATCCCCCCGGCCCCCAAGCACCGAATTATGCAAAATCGCGGCGTTGGGAAGTGGGAAAATACTGGGCATTACAGGAAGGTGCGTCGGAAATGGTCGCAAAACTGAAGCTACTCCCCCACGGCAAGGCCATCATCGCCAGCGTGTTGCTGGCGCTGGCCGTGCTGGCGGTCCTTTTCGCGATGGATCGCCCGCCGATCTGCGAATGCGGCACGGTGAAGCTGTGGCACGGCGTGGTCCAGTCCGCAGAGAACAGCCAGCACATCACCGACTGGTATTCTCCCAGCCACTTCATCCACGGGTTGATCATGTATTTCGTCGCATGGCTGTTGTGGGTGAAATGGAACCTGTTCGGCGGCGCTCTCCAGAAATGGGCGCTGCCCATCGCCATCGCGGTGGAGGCCGCGTGGGAAATCATGGAGAACACGCCCACGGTGATCAATCACTACCGCGAGGTGACGATCAGCTGGGGCTATTCGGGTGACAGCATCGTCAATTCCATGTCCGACATCGGTTGGATGACGGCGGGGTTTCTGCTCGCTGCGCGGATCGACTGGCGGCTTAGCCTTGGCCTGGCTGTGTTTTTCGAACTCTTCACCGCATGGGCCATCCGCGACAATCTGGCGCTGAACGTGCTGATGCTTTTCTGGCCGCTGGAGGCGGTGAAGCAGTGGCAGGGCATGGGCTGACAGGCGCGCCGCAAGCAGGAACCTCCCCTGATGCCGCCCGTTGTGCGGGCAAAGCATACAGGGACGCTTTCCATGAGACATTTCGCCTTTTCCGCCGTGGCGGCCGCCGCCGCAACGCTCGCATCGCCTGCCATCGCGCAGGATTCCCCGCCGCTCGAAACCTCGCAGACGGCACCGGCGACCGAGCCGGGCCTCGACAGCGGCGTGTTCGCGGGTGACTGGATCAGCATCGGCGTGGGCGCAGGATACAGCCCGAGCTACGACGGGTCGGACGATTACGTCACCTCGATATTGCCGATCGTCCAGGGATCGCTGGGCGGGGTGGACATCAATCCGCGGCCCGGCGGCCTCGCACTGGACTTCATTCCCGACCGTTCGGGCGAGATCGGCCTCGATGCCGGCGTCGCTGCACGCCTGCGCCGCAACCGCGCAAGCGACATCAAGGATCCGGTCGTCGCATCGCTCGGCGAACTCAAGACCGCGATCGAGGTCGGGCCGACGGCGGGTGTCTCCATCCCCGGCGTGCTGCACGGTTACGACAGCCTCAGCTTCAGCACGGATGTGCGTTGGGACGTCGCGGGCGCGCACAAGGGCATGGTGATCGACCCCAGCGTCACCTATTTCACCCCGCTCAGCCGCGGGGCGATCGCCTCCTTCTCGCTCAGCGCCGAATATGTCGATGGCGATTATGCCGACTATTACTATTCGATCGATGCGGCGGACAGCCTCACCAGCGGGTTGTCGCAATTCGATGCCGGATCGGGTTTCACCAAGGTCGGCGCGAACCTGCTTGTCGGCTACGATCTGGACGGCGACGCGCTCAACGGCGGTCTCGCGCTGATCGGGATCGGCGGCTATTCGCGCATGGTCGGCGATGCGAAGGACACGCCCTTCACCAGCGACCGCGGCAGCGCGGACCAGTGGTTCGTCGCCGGGGGCATCGGCTACACGTTCTGAAAACTAGGTAGAGGCTATCGCGTTTTCGGCGCTGGCCGCGAGTTCGGTCAGCGCCCGCATGTGCGCCGCAAACGCCTTGCGCCCGGCGGAGGTGAATGCCGCCCATGTGCGCTGGCGACCGTCATGCTTCGCCTTGCGCAACTTGACATAGTCGGCGTCGGACAAGGCGGACAGGTGCTTGGACAGCACGCTGTCGCTGACGTCGATTATATCGCGCAGGGTCGCAAATTCGACATCGTCGGCGCGCGCCAGCACCGCGGCAATCTGCAGCCGGGCGGGGTGATGCAACAGGGGGTCGATGAAAGGGGCAGGGCCGCTCATCGCTGCGCCTTCCGGGACAGCTCTTCGCGGTAGAGCTTTTCCCAGCGGATGCTCGCCCAGGTGCAAACCGCCAGGACAATTCCAAACAGGCCGATCACCAGCGGGTTGGTGCCTTCGTCCCACCGGAGGGAGAGCGACAGCGCTATCGCACCCACCAGAAACGCCAGCAGTCCCACCATCAGCGGGCGTGCCTTTCGGCTCGACCAGCCGGACACGAACATGCCGTAACGCGAGCGGTCCTGATACATCAGGATCGGGACGAGCGCCACGCCCACACCGCAGGCGGCAACGCCCTCCGACCCGGAAATGCCGAGCCCCATGACGATCATCGCTTCGGCCAGCCCGAACATCGCGTGCCGCTGGAACGGCCAGTGCATTCGCTGGGCCATCCTGTTGTCGGTTTGCTCGACCTGCTCCAGCGCGGCTCTTGCTTCGTCGGGTGTCATCGGCGCGTCCTTCTCTTTCCAATGCGGAAAGTGATAGGCGTCACTTTCCACATTGGCAAGAGATAACTTTCCGAACTGGAAAGTTCCTCGCTCAGTCCTCGCTACCGTCGATGTTCAGGTCCGGGCGCGGGTCGGGAAGGGCGGCCTTGCGATCGCCGGTCTTCAGGTAAGTGTCGAACCACTCCATCATCCGCAGATTGTAGTCGTAGCGCGCAGCGGCCTTCGCATTGCCGTGGCCTTCCCCCGGATAGAGCACGAGCCGGACGGGAACGTCGGGCTTGCGCACCTTCATGCTGCGGTACAGCTCGTAGCTCTGGCTGGGCGAGACGCGCGGGTCGTCCTGACCGTGCATGATCAGCAGCGGTGTGCTGGCGTTCTGCACGTGCGCGATCGGGCTGACGTCGAGCATCTTCTGCCAGTCTTCCCACGGCCATGCGCGCGAATGGACGTTGTACATCTCGTACGGAATGTCGGTCGTGCCGAACTTGCTGATCTGGTTGGAAATGCCAACGAACATCACACCCGCGGCAAACTCCTCCGACTGCGCGGTGGCGGCCCAGCCGGTGGCGTATCCGCCGTAAGAGCCGCCGGTCACGCCGACGCGGTCGGCATCGGCCACGCCGGCTTCCACCAGTGCGCGCTTGGCGTCGACGATATCGGTGAATTCGGGATCGGTATAACGGCCCTGGTGCTGCTTCGAGAACGCCGTGCCGTAACCGGTAGAGCCGCGATAGTTCGGCAGGAACACGGCGTAGCCCTGGCCCGCTGCGACATGGCCCGGCTTGGAATAGGCAGTCTGCCAGCCGTTGCTTTCATGCGCTTCCGGCCCGCCGTGGACGTTGAGGATGGTGGGCGCGCCGCCGCGCGGGGTGCGCCCTACCGGCTCGATCAGCACGCCTTCGACCTGCTGACCGTCGCGCGCGGTGTAGGTGAGGGTCCGCTGGCGGCCGAAGTCGATCTCCGAAAGCCAGGGATTGTGAGTCGTCCAGCGGGTGAAGCTGTTGCCCGACAGGGTGAACAGCTCCGTCGGGTGCTGCGGCGCGTCGGCTTCCACCGCGATGGTATTCCCTGCCGCCTCGACCGAATGGAGGATCAGCGCGCCTGCGTCGATTTCCTGCGCCTGCGTGCCGGTATAAATCCGCAACAGGCTCTGCGCGCCCTTGTGAATCACGGCTGCGAGCCGCCCGTCTGGCAGCCATTCGGCATCCACCGCCGCTTCCGCCGCGCCGAGATTGAGCGGTGTCATCGTGCCGCTGGCGACATCGACGGTGTAGAGCGTGGTCGGGGCCGGATCGTTGATATCGACGCCCGCGATCATCGATAGAGTCTTGCCTTCCGGCCCCACTTCGACATCGCCGAGCTTGCCGGTTGTCTCGATCACCCGCCGCACTGTCCCGCTGGCGAGATCGAGGATGTGGACCTTCTTCGACG
Source organism: Altererythrobacter sp. CAU 1778 (assembly GCF_054482795.1). Classification (NCBI taxonomy): domain Bacteria; kingdom Pseudomonadati; phylum Pseudomonadota; class Alphaproteobacteria; order Sphingomonadales; family Erythrobacteraceae; genus Altererythrobacter; species Altererythrobacter sp. CAU 1778. Next base: position 527,970 of record NZ_JBTLRP010000001.1, read on the forward strand.
TGTAGCTGTCGTCCACCTGGGGTGTCGGGGCGCTCTCGATCACCGCGGTCTTCCCGTCGGGCGAAAGCTTGAATGCGCTGACATAGCCGGGAACGGTGATCTGGCCGGGCGTTTCGTCGACCGTCTGGCCGAGGCGCGCAGAGAACAGCCGGGTAAGGCGGGCTTCCTCCTCGTACACGATGGCGTTGAAGCCGTCCTTCGACTGGGCCTCGCGATCTTCGTCGGCTTCGGCGTTGGCGAGCATGTAGATGGTCGTGCCGCCCGGACCCCAGTTGTAGCCGCGCACGTCCGCGCCTTCGACCGCGGCCAGCTTGCGCTGCGCGCCGCCGTCGACCGGAATGCCCCAGACGGCGCGCTTCTCGTCATCGGCCTTGTAGAGGAAGCTGATCATCCGCCCGTCGGGCGAATAGGCGATGCTGGACACGTCCATGTCGGCGGGCAGGAAGTCGCGCGCCTGACCGGGGCCGCTCAGCACCTTCAGCTGATCTTCCGAGCTGCCGTTTTCCTCGCCCTTGGTGACATCCGGCAGGCGGCGTGTGGTGTAGGCGATGGCACTGCCGCCCGGCGAAACCGCGACTTCGCCCACGGTTTCGAGGCGGGCGACATCCTCTGCCGTCATCGGGCGGGCATCGGCCATCGTGGCGAGCGTCGTGGTGGCGAGCAGCGCGGCGGCTGCGACCTGAATGCGTTTCATGTTCGGGGCGATCCTCTGTCTTATCTGCGAAGTGTCGTGACGAAGTGCCGGCCAGTCATAACGGGTGAGCGCGCATTGGCAAATTTGCCCGCGCTCAGCCGCGTGTAACGCTGCGCATCATCCCGCTGGGGTAGGGTTGCAGCACTTCGCGTGCGCGCTTCCAGTCGCCGTGCAGCCAGAGCGATTGCGCCTCGCGGTCTGGCGGCAGGATCGCTGGCATGGCGTCCCTGCCTTGCTCGCGCAGCAGCGCGTTGGGCGGGGCGCTCAGTATGGCAAAACCCGGCACCTCGCTGTCCTTCCACACCCCGGCGAAGGCGAACAGTGGCTGGTCGGATGCGCCGAACCAGATCGGGCGGCGCTTTCCGTCCGGGCCGGGCGTGGCGCTCCATTCCATGAAAGCGGTTGCGGGGATCAGGCAGCGAAACTCGCTGTTGCGCAGATTGCCGATCCAGAACGGGCTGTCCGGATTGCGGACGCTGGCGACCATGCGCGCCGCGTCGGTGGCGGATGGTGGAGGCGGCACGCCCCACATTCGCGGGGTGATCCGGCGCTGCCCGCGGCCAAGGCGCGGTCCCGCGACCAGTTCCCGCCCCGCGGTCACCACTGGCGCGAACTGGCCGGGCGAGACATGGCCGCCGCTCCACGGGTCGTCGCCGGCTCTCGCGCCGAAAGCTTCCGCGATCGCCGCAGCGTCGGCATCGAGACGGTAGAGCATGGTCATCGGAGCGGCCACTATCGCGTCTGCGGCGAAATAAGAAAGGGGGACGGTCGCCCGCCCCCCAGTCCGATCGTCAGGAGCCCCGGTTTCGTCAGAAACCGAAGGCGACGCCTACGCGTCCTCCGGTCGACTTCTTCGCAGTCGATCCGGCCACGGCTGCCGAGAGGTACACGCGCGGCGCGACGCGCGCGGTAACGCCCCCGGCAAATCCCTGTTCGCCGCGATAGGTCGATCCGTTGACGCTGACCGAGACGGTGCTGTCGGGCACCACCATCATGCCCCCCATCGCCATGGCCGACGCGATGCCGCCGCGCGTGCTGTCGTCCAGCTCGTCGAGCCGGAAACCCAACGTGTCGACCTGCCCCTCCAGCGCTGCGAACTGCGCGTCCGATACCGCTGCGAGCGAAGCGAAGTTGGTGCGGATGGAATCCATCGCCGCGGCGCTCGCGACCTCCTGCGTGCCCAGCGTGCCATTGGCGTCCACGGTCACGACCTTTTCGGTGCCGCTCTGCGCTGCATTGGAAGCGACGATATCGCCGAGGCGTACGGACGAGTTCGCGCCGCCCAGCGTAACCTGGTTCGCCGCAGTGGAGCTCGCCTGATAACCGATTGCAGTCGAATTGGTGTGCGAGACACTGGCCTGCCGACCCAACGCCGTGCCTGCCTGGCCGGTGACCGAAGCCGCTGCGCCCACCGCCGTGCCAGCGCTGCCGGCACCGCTGACGCCCGCCTGAAAGCCGACAGCAGTCGCCGAGGCGGCGCTGACGTTCGTGCCGGCGCCGAGTGCGGAGGACGACCCACCGGTCACCAGCGAGGAGTTGCCGACGGCCGTCGCGTTAAGCGCCTGCGCGCGGGCCGTCGTGCCGAGCGAGGCAGAGCCGTTGGCCGTCGCAACAGCCCTTGCGCCCACCGCCGTGGCGAGATTGCCGTTCGTCCGCGAGCGTGCGCCTAGCGCCGTCGATTCCGTTCCGATGGTCGAAGCGCGATCGCCGAATGCGGAAGAGCTTTCGCTATTGGCGACGGCATCGACCCCCATGGCGATCGACCGGATGCCGAGCGCCTGTGCGCCGAGGGCATCTCCGTCTATCCCGTCGGCGCCGATCGCGATGGCTCCGGCTGCACTGGCGCTGGTATCGCGTCCAAGAGCCATGGCGTTTGCAGCCGTGGCTTGCGCAGCATCGCCCAGCGCGATGGAACCCGATTGCGTGGCATCGGAGAACGCGCCCAGAGCCAGCGAGTCCTGCCCGGAGGCGAAGGCATTGTTCCCTACCGCGACGGAGCTGGCACCCGTTGCATCGGAATTGCCGCCGACGGCGGTCGACTGCCCGCCAGATGCCCGGGTATTGCGACCGATGGCGATGTCGTTGGTGTTCGCCGTATTCGCGAGGGTTCCGATGGCGATGCTCAAACTGCCATTCGCGGCAGTATCGCTTCCGATGGCGATCGCTTGAGTTGCCAGCGCCTGCGCGCCGAGCGCGTCCGCGTCGCTTGCGTCGCCGCCGATTGCGATGGCGCCTGCGCTGGTCGACGTGGCGTAGGAGCCGACGGCGATACTGTCCGCCTCGATCGCGTCCGTCTCGGTCCCGATGGCTACCGACCTCAGGCCGGCTGCATTCGCGCCAACGGTATCACCGTCGGAATCGTCGTTGCCGATGGCGGTCGACTGATCGCCGGTGGCATTGGCGCCGCGCCCGATGGCAGTGGATCGTGAGCCTGATGCGACGCTGAGACGCCCGAAGGCGCTCGCTCCGTCACCCGTTGCGGTAGAATCGGTCCCGACAGCCGTGGCCTGAACCTGCGTTCCAGTGTCTGATCCGCTCCCACATTCCAATCCGGAGCTTTCTTCGCAAGCTGCGGCGGGGCCGGCCAGAGCAGGCGATGCGAGCAAGACGGAACCGGCGATTGCCGTGCCGGTTGCGCCCGCCATCATCAGCGCGCGGTTCGAGATGTCTGTAAGTTTCATTTTCCATTCTCCTTGACGCCCGGCGCCTAGGATTGGGGACGGCAAACCGGGCGATCGATTGACGATCGAGTTTGCGGCCCGCATGGAAATGGTCGCTATTTAGATGCGACTCTCTGGTTGAGTCGCGGCCCTCCGGTTCGGGTGCCCTCTGGCGGGACGTCCCGTGGGAGGGCTAGGTAGGAGCCGCCAACCGGCAGGTCTTGTATGTAACCGACCCGCGGTGCGGTTTTGTTTTGTATGGAATGGACAACCGCAACGAAAAACCGGCCGGGGATCCTTTCCCGGCCGGTCGAAGCGGCTTCACGGCGGAGCCTCGCGACCCCGCCACAACAAGTACGCGTCTGGCTAGAATTCCCCGGTAAAGCCTACCGTTGCGCCGGTGCTCTTGCCACCCGCGTGACTGACACTGGCCGAGACGGCGAACGGGCCGTCGGTGTCGAGCCGGTGTGTCAGGCCGACGACATGAGCCATGTTCCTGTATTCACAGACGGAAGGCAACTTGCTTCGCACCAATGTCACGAATTCGGTCGCATCTCTGGACGATACGAAGGAGGTGCTCTAAACCCCTGCCATCCCCGGGGAGCCGCTTGTTCGATCGGACTAGGCTGAGAGGTGGGTTTCGCACCCCACGACCCGTCGAACCTGAACCGATTAGCATCGGCGGAGGGAGTGGCTGCGCTTGCGATAGGGCTTGCGACAGGACCGCTCTCCATCCGTAAACTGGAGAGTACACGCATGGCCGACATCGACAGCAAATTCGACATCGGAGTCACCACCGGCGCCATTCGCGGCAGCCGCAAGGTCCATATCGCGGCAAAGAGCGGCAGCGGCATTCGCGTCGCCATGCGCGAAATCGACCTCGAGGGCGGCGAACCCAGCGTGCGGGTCTACGACACCTCCGGCCCGTACACAGATCCGAACGCGAAGATCGACATTCGCGCCGGCCTTCCTCAGTTGCGCCGCGAATGGCAGCTCGCCCGCGGCGACGTGGAGGAATACGCCGCGCGCGAGGTTCGGCCCGAGGATAACGGCCAGCTCGGCCCCGACCGCTCCGGCGGCGTTCCGGCGTTTCCCAACGTCCACAAGCGCGTCCTGCGCGCCAAGGGCGGCATCGGTTCGGGCACGAACCTCAGCCAGATGCACTACGCGCGTCGCGGCATCATCACGCCCGAGATGGAATACGTCGCCGAACGTGAGAATCTCGGCCGCGAAAAGCTGCGCGAAATGCCCGAAGGCAACTCGTGGGGCGCCGAGATCCCCGAATACGTCACCCCCGAATTCGTGCGCGACGAAGTGGCGCGGGGGCGGGCGATCATCCCCTCCAACGTTAACCACCCAGAAGCCGAGCCGATGGCTATCGGGCGCAACTTCCTCGTCAAGATCAACGCCAATATCGGCAACTCTGCGGTCGCGTCCGACGTGGCGAGCGAGGTCGACAAGATGGTCTGGTCGATCCGCTGGGGCGCGGACACCGTGATGGACCTTTCCACAGGTCGCAACATTCACGACACGCGCGAATGGATCATCCGCAACAGCCCCGTCCCCATCGGCACGGTTCCGATCTACCAGGCACTCGAAAAGGTCGGTGGCATTGCCGAAGACCTGAACTGGGAAATCTTCCGCGACACTCTGATCGAGCAGGCCGAACAGGGCGTCGACTACTTCACCATCCACGCCGGCGTGCGGCTGCCCTATGTGCCGATGACCGCCAAGCGCGTCACCGGCATCGTCAGTCGCGGCGGCTCGATCATGGCGAAATGGTGCCTCGCGCATCACAAGGAGAGCTTCCTCTACGAGCGCTTCGACGAGATCACCGAGATCATGAAGGCTTACGACATCGCCTATTCGCTGGGCGACGGCCTGCGCCCCGGCTCCATCGCCGACGCCAACGACGAAGCGCAGTTTGCCGAGCTCTACACGCTGGGCGAACTGACCAAGCGCGCCTGGGAGCAGGACGTGCAGGTGATGATCGAAGGGCCGGGCCATGTGCCCATGCACAAGATCAAGGAGAACATGGACAAGCAGCTGGAAGCCTGCGGCGAAGCGCCGTTCTACACGCTCGGCCCCCTCGTCACCGATATCGCGCCGGGCTACGACCACATTACCAGCGGCATCGGCGCGGCGCAGATCGGCTGGTACGGCACTGCGATGCTCTGCTACGTCACGCCCAAGGAACACCTCGGCCTGCCCGACCGCGACGACGTGAAGGTGGGCGTGGTCACCTACAAGCTCGCCGCCCACGCCGCCGACCTTGCCAAGGGCCACCCGGCCGCCAAGGTCCGCGACGATGCGCTATCCAAGGCGCGCTTCGAGTTCCGCTGGCGCGACCAGTTCAACCTGTCGCTCGATCCGGACACGGCCGAGAAGTACCACGACCAGACGCTGCCCGCGGAAGGCGCCAAGACCGCGCATTTCTGCTCCATGTGCGGGCCGAAATTCTGCAGCATGAAAATCACGCAGGAAGTGCGCGACTTCGCGGCCAAGCAGAACTCGGACAGCTATCTCGCGACCGAGAACATCAAGCGTGAAACGAGCGCCGAAGAAGCCGAGGAAGCGCAGCGGGGCATGAAGGAAATGAGCAAGGTCTACGAGGAAACCGGACGGGAACTCTACATCGGGCAGGGTGACCGCGAACACGATTGACTTGCACAAGCGGGGGGCCGACACTCCCCATCGGGCCGCGCCACACCCTTCCAGGAGTATGTCGCCATGAACGCCTCCCGCTTGCTGCAATTTCTGCTCGTCGCCTTCGGGGCAGTTTTCTGCCTCATCTGGCCGCTGTCGATCGTCTGGCCTGCGGGCTGGTCCTGGCATGACGGCCCGCCGATGGCTTCGCATTACTTCATGATGATCGTCGGGGTGTACGCGACGCTCGGCCTGTTCCTGATCGCCGCTGCGCGCGACCCGCTCGCGCATAAGTCATTGATCTGGTTCACTGCCGTGTCGAGCGCAGTCCACGCCGTGGTAATGGCCATTCAGGCGATGGGCGATCCCATGCAGCGCGGACATCTGATCGGAGACGTTCCGGCGCTGCTGCTGGTAACGCTGGCCTTTGCGGTTCTCCTGCCCAGAGCCGAAAGGGAAGCCGCACCCCGAACCGTGCCTGGAAGCATTTGACGGGTCGCGGATCCGGGCATTCTCGGAACCGCTGCAGCTTGTGTTCATTGATCGGATGAAGGCGCACGGCCGATGATGGTTGGCCGATGCCAGCGATCTCGTGCGCCAATGCCTATCCCGGCCCCGCTTGAAGGACTCGATACCATGAACAAGCTTACCATCGCACTGGCCTCTGCCGCCTCGCTCGCCCTTGCCGCCTGCGGCAGCGGTGCAGACGACACCGCGACGACGGACGCCGACACGACCGCCATGGCGGACGACACCATGACCGACACCGCAGCGACCGACGCCGGCACCATCGTCGAAGTCGCGCAGGGCAATCCCGACTTCTCGACCCTCGTTTCGGCCGTGACCTCTGCCGGCCTGGGCGAAACGCTGTCGGGCACCGGCCCGTACACCGTCTTCGCGCCGAGCAACGCGGCCTTCGAAAAGGTCCCGCAAGCCACGCGTGACGAGCTGATGAGCGAAGCTGGCAAGCAGGATCTCACCAACATCCTCACCTACCACGTCGTCGAGGGTGACACGAACGCCGCCACGCTGACGCAGGCGATCGAGGCAGCGGGCGAGGGCGGTTACGAACTGACCACCGTCAACGGCGCCACGCTGACCGCGACCATCGAAGGCGGCAACGTCGTGCTGACCGACGCAGCAGGCAACTCCGCCACCGTCACCGCAACCGACGTCGACGCCTCCAACGGCGTAATTCACGTCATCGACACCGTGCTGATGCCCTCGTAAGCGACACGCACCGACAAGGCGAAAAGGGCTGCCCGAGAGGGTCGCCTTTTTTGTCTAGATTTGCTTAATCAGCCAAGCAGAACTCCGAGAGCCACCTTGCAGGCAGGAATATACAGCGCGGATCGTTAGCCATACAGGCCGAGGATTCGCGCAAGTGCTTGATGACATGAGTGAGGCTTACCGCGAGAACGGAGAGCAGTCGTGATTGCGTAGAACAGTAATGGAGCGGTGATATGGCTTACGTTCTGTCCATCAATTCGACCAACGCTTGAAGCACTTTGCCAGACCTTCGGTTTTGGATCGCTGAGTAGAACACAATTCGGTTCGGAACCGTCTAAGCCGCCGGAACTAGCTTCTCGATCAGCGCCCTGAGTTCGCTCGGCGTGGTATGTCCTGCGACGATCTCGTGATAGCCAATGCCAGCCTTGCGCAGTGCTTCCTTCTTGACCGCGTCGCGCGCTGCGGCGCTGCCTTGGTGGTGGCCTGTGCCTTGGTATTCCAGCGCGTGCTGCACGAAGCATTTCTCATCCATCAGCGCGAAGTCGACGCGCTTGGAATTGACCGACAGGAAAGCCGACTTGTCGGGCGATGACAGGAACTCGCCGAGCGAGACTTGGGCCATTACCTGCCATCTCGGATTGCGCGCGATCACCGCTTCGTCGAGCGCGCGAAAGACATTTGCCTCGGCGCGATTAAGCAAGCTGCGCGGCTTGAAATCAGCGGCCATCACCTTTTGCAACTGGTCGGTTGCCAGCACGCTTCGGTCGTCCGGCTTTCGCCAATCCCGTTTTTTGATGTAGCGAACGTTACGCCGATGCGGCTTTTTGTCGCCAAACAATTCTTTGAGGACCCAGAAGGCGACAGCAAATGCTGCTAAAAAGAAAAGCGGTGAATTGGTAAACGCTTCCACGATACTGCCCCTTTTTGCATGATCAGAATGGAAGGGCATGCCTACACTTGCAAGTCGTAACACTTACCGCGCTTCTGAAGCTACGCTCACTTGCGTCCCATCCCCACAAGCACGCGATCCAGCGCCTGCAGGAAGCTCGACCGGTCCGCCTTGCTGAATGGCGGCGGGCCTCCGCCTGCTCCGTCCATTCCGGCGCGCAGGTCTTCCAGTATGGCGCGGGTGGCGATGGCGCTGCCGATGCTGGCGGCGTCGAAGGGCCTGCCGTCGTGGCGCAGTACGGTGGCGCCTGCCTTGAGGCAGCGTTCGGCCAGCAGGATGTCGGCGGTGATAACCACGGTGTGCGGCCCGGCGTTTTCAGCAATCCAGTCATCCGCCGCGTCGAAACCGTCCGAGACCACCACGCGCTTCACCCGCTCGCTCACCGGCACGCGGAAGGGGCTGTTGCTGACCACCCGGACCTCGGCGCCGTAACGCTCCGCCACGCGGTAGATTTCCTCCTTCACAGGGCAGGCATCGGCGTCGACGAGAATCACGGGCGCGGTCATGGAGGGAGCGGCTAGCAGATCGCCTTGTGCTCAGGCGATGTCGAAGTCGCCTTCTTCTTCGCCGTCCCAGTAGGCAGCGCGCGTGGCGTGGATGTGGAGCATGACCAGCCCGTCGGTGTCGATGCCGTCCTTGAACCACATTTCCAGCTCGTCGACCCAGTGTTCGGCGAATTGCGCCTTATCGGTGACGACCTCGGCCTCGCCTTCGATCGCAATGAAGATACCGGGTTTGCCGCCGGGACCGCCCTTGCCTTGCAGGGACAGGCCGACCTTCGGATCCTTGCCGATGTCCTGGGTCATGCGGCAATCGGCCCAGGTGAAGTAGTAGCTGTCACCGTCGTAATCGACCTGGCGATTGTTGCTCATCGGCCGCGCGCCGATATTGCCGCCCGTGGTGTGGGTGTTGAGCATGACGAAGTCGATGTCCTTCATCGCTTCGGCTATATGGGTAAGGTGCTGCGCTGCTGTCTTGTCGGCCACGGTATCTCTCCTGCAAGTCATGCGTTGCGGGAGAAGCGCATGGCGGAGAAACGGGTTCCTGCGGAGCGGCGTCAGTCCTCGACGATCAGCGCGCCGAAACGCCAGCCGACGGCCCAGCGAATTTCGGCGGTGACCCAGCCGCGTTCGGGCAAATCGATACGGATGACGCAGTTGAGCGGGAATTTCTCCTCGCACTCAGCCATGAAGCCGTGGTTCGACATGTTGCCGACCCAAGCCTTGAGCTCGCGCCCGCAGTCGTCGACGATAACGGTGTCGACATCGCACTGCTCACGCGGAGCGCGGGGGACGAGCTGCATGTTGCGAGCTGCGGCGACCATTTTATTCTCCCATTACTCCATGGATGACGATGGCAGATTTTCCTTTCTATCGGGTTAAGTGCTGGCGCGGAACAAGAGGAGGGGGGGAATCGTTCGCACGCCATGACAAAACAGTTCCTCACGCCCCGTCTCGTGTCGCTGGCTGCCCTCGCGCTGCTGGCGGCCTGTTCGAACGACAACGCTGAGGATGCTGAGGTTTCTACCGATGCAGAGCAGGCGACCGCCGCCGAAACCGATAGCGCCCCGGTGGCTTCCGAACCGGCTGGTGATTCCGCCAGCGATAGCCCGGCGGGCGCCGATACGACGTTGGCACTCGAAGGGCTTGGCGATCTGACTGTCGGCCAGCGCGTTCCGTCAGGCAGCAGCTTCGCCGCGCGCGGGGCACAGGTGTCGGATGCCTGCACCATCCTGTCCTCGCCCGACTATCCAAGCGTTTACGCGATGGTCACGGAAGGAGTGGTGAAACGCATCACCGTGTCGGAGGGCTCGCCCGTCAAGCTGGTCGAAGGGATCGGCCCGGGCTCCACGGAAGCCGAGGTGACGGCGGCATTCCCCGGCTTCGTCGCAAGCGATCACAAATATGTCGCAGCCCCGGCCAAATACCTCAAGCAGCCGGGAGGCGATGCGCGCCTGATGTTCGAGATGGGATCCAATGGTCGTGTGCAGCACGTGCACGTCGGGATGGAGCCGGAACTTTCCTACGTCGAGGGTTGCGCCTGAGGCGGCGCGCTACTGCGCGGCAAGTTCCGCGGCGACGTCGATCACGCGGAATTGGCCGTCTGAGCTAAGTACGCTGAGGCGGGCCGGCGGGTTCTGCGCGGGTGCTTGCTGGACTTCCTCCACGACGATCTGCGCCACCCGCTGGGCCGCAACGGCAGCACGTTCGGGCGTTGCGGCAGGCTGGCGTGCAAGGATATCCTCGCGCACAGGCTCGGAGCGCATGGACGGTGCACCCAGGTCTTCGGACGGCAAAGCGGGGGCGTAGAACGCGTATTGCGCCTCGTCCTCGCGGAAGATGGCATCGACATCGCGCCCGCGGTTCCGGCCAAGGCCGTAATCCTGCAAATGTCCGACCTCCACCGTGCCACGGCGCGTTTCCAGCGCATACTGATCCTGCTGCGGACGATCGTTCAATGCGCTTTCGCTGAAGCTGAGCCGGTGCTGCGGCACTTCGCCAATCGCGTCGGCCAGTGTCCTGCCGTCACGGGCGAGGGGGTTGGTGTTGGTCGTTGCTCCAAGCGCCGCTCCGCCGAGAACGGCAGCACCGATCGCACCCAGAATCGCGGGTGTCACCTTCATGGTGCGCTCCATTTCCAAAAATTGCGTTTGATCGAACAACGACATGAGAGCCGCAGGGTTCCGACCGACAGACCCTTGGTCGCGGGTACGATTAGGTAAATCGGGGATCTTGTGCTAGGGCTGCGGCTGCTGACGTCGAAATATGCGACGGACTTCTAGTTTTGACTACCGCCGTTTGTCCGTTCGGACCCCGGCGCTAACCTGACGACGACTTCCTTTCATTGGACGATTCTACGCATATCCGCCGGCTATCTCGCCAGGCGGAAACTTCGTTTCTCGAAAGGAAACAATCATGAGCAAGACCGGAACAGTAAAATTCTTCAACACCGACAAGGGCTATGGCTTCATCCAGCCCGACGACGGTTCGGCCGACAGCTTCGTTCACATCACGGCGGTCCAGGCAGCGGGCATGCACTCGCTCGATAAGGACCAGCGCCTGAACTACGAAGTCGAAACCGGCCGCAATGGCAAGGAAAGCGCCATCAACCTGTCGGCTGCTGACTGAACCTGAAAGACGCTTTCGGGCGTCACTTTCATCTGCGGGGGCCGGACATCCGGCCCCCGTCACCTCCCACCCGCCGGCAGGAGCATCCCATGGCCCAGACTTACGAATTCTATAACGAACGCGCCGACGAGGCTGCCGTTTTGGCTGGGAAGGCCCAACTCGCCAATGTGCGCGAACGGCACGAGCGGGCGGAAAAGACCTGGCGCGGTCTTGCGGATCAGGCGCGCGCGGTCGCCGTGCAGCGCGAGAAGGTGGAGCGGGAAAAGGCCGAGAAGCGCGAAGCGGAACTGACCGCAGAAGGTTGAACCGGCCTGCGCGGCCGGGACTTTCAAATAGTGCCTCGACGCGCACTATCCACAAGTTGCCGCCATACGCATTGCCCCTGCGTGCTGCCCCCGTCTATGGCCCCCGCATGACTTCGAATAACGATACGGCGGCGCGTCATGGGTGAAATGGCGATCGCACGGCTTGGCGGCCGTGAATTTCTCGGCAAGGGCGGGCTCAAGCTGAGCAGCCCTGCGTTCGCCGATGGCGACGACCTAGACCCATGCTTCACCGCGGACGAGGAAGACGCAGTCGCTCCGCCGCTCGAATGGACGGCACCGCCTCCCGGGACGCAGGACATGGTCCTGATCGTCGAAGATCCTGCCGGGCCCAAGGGCGAACCCTTCGTTCACTGGCTGGTCTGGGGGCTGTCACCGCAACAGGGCAAACTGCTCGAGGGGGAGGTTCCCCCGCGCGTCGGCAAGAACGCATTCGGCAATTCGGAATGGCTTTTGCCCGCCCCGCCGAAGGGCGACGAGCCGCACACTTACGTATTCCAGCTGTTCGCCCTCGATCTCCCCCTTGTGGAAATGCCGGGGATCGACCGAGATACACTGATTGACGCGATGGCAGGGCATGTGCTGTCTGCGGCGATACTGACCGCCACCTACCAGCGCCAGGACGGCGACGGAGAGGACGGCTGGGACGAGAACGAAGACGATATCGAATTCGAATAAGCCAGAGGAAAGGATCTACTACTATGGCTGGCAATGCACTTCAGAAACCCGTCACCCTGTCGGCTGACCTGGAAAACGTGGTCGGCAAAGGCCCGATGACGCGCGCTCAGGTTACCTCCAAGGTGTGGGAATACATCAAGGCGAACGACCTTCAGGACAGCAAGGACAAGCGCCAGATCAATCCCGACGCGAAGCTGGGCGCCGTAATCGGCAAGGACCAGATTTCGATGTTCAAGATGACTGCTGCGGTTTCCAAGCACCTCAGCTGATCTGATCCGGACGGCGGCGCCACGGCCAATCCGTGACGCCGCCGCTCCACAACGCCAGCCACACGACGACCGGCTGAGCGAACATGCGCGGGACATGATAGGCGAGGCCCAGCCCGCCGTCCGGACGCGCCATATCCATTGCGAAATGATTGATGTTGGCAGGGAACACGCAGACTGCGTAGGCCGCCAATCCCCATGCCGCCGCGCGCCGAACCGGCGCAGACCACGGCTGGAGCAATGCCGCGGCGCCGAGCAGCTCGGCCACCCCCGTCCAGAAGATCACCTCCGGCGCGAGCGGCACCCAGTCAGGCGTGATCGACAGGAACGGCTCCGGCCGGGCGAGGTGCATGTAGCCTGCCAAGCCGTAAAGCAGCGCCAGCACCACGCGCCAGACGGCGCGCCAGCGGGATGGTTCAGAGGTATGGGTCATTGAAGCGCGTGTAATCCTGTTGCACTGTCGCGGCCAGCTTCCGGAGCCTTCGTCATGACCCATCGCCTTGCTACCCTACTCGCCGCTTCCGCTGCGCTCTTTCCCCTGACGCTCACCGCGCAATCGGCGGAGGATACTGCCGCTGCCGCGCTCGATGCCGCTCCGGTGTTCGACGGGCACAACGATGTGCCGTGGCAGCTGCGCGGACGGTTCGGCAACGTGATCGCGGATTTCGACTTCGCCGACACGCACGATACCGGCGGCGAGGATCGCGGCGTGATGCACACCGACCTCGCGCGGCTGCGCGAAGGGAAGGTCGGGGCGCAGTTCTGGTCGGTCTACGTGCCGGCATCGCTGAACGAACCGCAGGCGGTGCTTGCCACGCTGGAGCAGATCGACGTCACCCGCCGCCTGATCGACGAGAACACGGGCACGCTGCAACTGGCGCTTGACGCGGACGGGGTGGAGAGCGCGCTGGCGAACGGGAAGATTGCGTCGCTGATGGGGATGGAGGGGGGCCATTCGATCGGCTCGAGCCTCGCCGTGCTGCGCCAGATGTACGAACTGGGCGCGCGCTACATGACGCTCACTCATTCGAAGAACACGCCCTGGGCCGACAGCGCCACCGATACGCCAGCGCATGACGGGCTGACCGATCTGGGCAGGGACGTTGTGCGGGAAATGAACCGGCTCGGGATGCTGGTCGACCTCAGTCACGTCAGCGAAGCGACGATGCTCGACGTGCTGGACGTGGCAGATGCGCCGGTCATCTTCAGCCACTCCGGCGCGCGCGCGGTCAACGGCCATGCCCGCAACGTGCCCGACAGCGTGCTGCGGCGTCTGCCGGAGAATGGCGGGGTCGTGATGGTGGTCGGCCTCCCTGGCTTTCTCAGTGAGGCGCAGCGGCAGTGGTATGCCGCCCGGCAGGCGGAGCAAGCGCGGCTCGAAAGCCTGTGGCAGGGCCAGCCGGATGCGGTTGCGACGCTCATGCTCGCCTGGGATGCGGACAATGCGACACCTGACGCGACCGTTTCGGACATGGCCGACCATATCGACCATGTCCGCAAGGTTGCGGGTATCGATCACATCGGCATCGGCGGAGATTACGACGGTATGCCGAGCGGTCCTGTGGGGATGGAAGACGTCTCCGGCTATCCGGCGCTGTTCACCGAACTGGCACGGCGCGGCTATTCGCAGGCCGACCTCGAGAAGATTTCCATGAGGAACGTTCTTCGCGCGATGCGCGCAGCGGAAGCGATTGCCGAAACCCGGCGAGTCGATCCGCCGATTGAAAATCCGGCCAACAGTTTCGCTGAATAGCGGTCAGTCGCTCTTGGTCGGATCGTGGCCCCAGTTCATCAGGCTGTAGCGCCAGTTGCTCTCCTCGACATCGCCCGATGGCTTCTGTGCGAGATGGCGATGGACGTAGCCGACGACCTTTTTCATGTGATCGTATTGCCCGTCCGTCAGGTCCGCCTTCTTGGTTCGCTTGATCTCGACGATCCTGCGGCCGGACTTGTGACCCGTGCTCTCGCCGGAATCGCTGTCGCCGACTGACTTCGATTCATCCGTTTCAAGCCAGTCTTCCAGTTCCTGCGGCTGCATGTTCACGCAATCGCGGAAATCGGACCAGACCTTCTCCTGCTCGTCTTCGCTCATCAGTCGTCTTTGTCGACATGGTCGGGCAGGCCGTCGAGATCGGTGGAGGCGAAGTCCTCCAACTCGTCCTCGGACATGGAATTATACATGTCCTTCGATGCGCCCTGCAAATCGCCGACCTTGGTATCGCCGCGCTTGGCAGACAGCGCGGCCCCGGCGGCGCGCTGCTGCGCCTTGCTTTTGGCCGGCATCAGTTCGCGGCCTTCAGTTCGGAGCCGAGCTTGAGCACCTCGTCACCGTCTTCCTGCTTGATCAGGTAGGCCGGATTGTCCTCCGAACCGTCGCGCGTGACCTCGTTGCCCTTCAGCGTGCGGGTCACTTCACGTTCGAAGCGTTCCTTTATCTGGCCCTTGGCAGACCCGTTGCCCCAGCTCCACTCGACGTGCTGGCTGGTCTGGAAACTGTTGGAATTGCTCATCGGTAGGTCCTTCGCATTGATGGCGTTTGTCCCTCCCGAATTGGCAGTTCAGTCCGCGGGCGGCAGGTTGGCCGGATCGTCGCTTCGCGTATCGATCGTCGCTGCGTCGTCTTCCAGGCCGACGACACTGTCGGTCGACTCGCCATTGCTTTCGGCGCGGACGCGGTCGGTCACGTTGGCGTAGTCCGCCTCCGGATCGTTGGTCAGCGCGGGGACGATCCAGACGAGCGACAACACCACGACGCCGAGCACAAGGCTGATTGCCAGAATGTAGCGAACGACGCCTTCTTTCGAGCCACCGCTAGCCTCGGTGTCGTTGATGTGAACTTCGTTGTTTTCTTTATGCATGACGACTTTCCCTCCGGGCAAGGTTTGCGACCCTTGTTACGGGTTCAAAACCGCCGTTCGGCGGCTTGGTTCCGCAAAGCCGGAGGTAGGATCAGTCGCGCAACAGATCGTTGATGCCGGTCTTGGAGCGGGTTTGCGCGTCCACGGTCTTCACGATGACCGCGCAGTAGAGCGAGGGGCCGGGGCTCCCGTCCGCCGGCGACTTTCCGGGCAGCGCGCCGGGTACGACCACGGAGTAGGGCGGCACCTGGCCGCGATGCACTTCGCCGGTCTCGCGATTCACGATCTTGGTGGAGGCACCGAGGTAGACGCCCATGGAAAGGACCGCGCCTTCGCCCACGCGCACGCCTTCCGCGACTTCGCTGCGTGCGCCGATGAAGGCGCCGTCACCGATGATGACCGGATCGGCCTGGAGCGGCTCCAGCACGCCTCCGATGCCCGCTCCGCCGGAGATATGCACGTTCTTGCCGATCTGCGCGCAGCTGCCCACGGTGGCCCAGGTATCCACCATCGTGCCTTCGTCGACGAAGGCACCGATGTTGACGAAGCTGGGCATCAGCACCACGCCCTTGCCGATGTGGCTGCCCCGGCGGACGATCGCGCCCGGAACCGCGCGGAAGCCCGCATCCTTGAACCGATCGTCGCCCCAGCCGGCGAACTTCAGCGGCACCTTGTCGAAACCGGGCGCGCCGCCACAGGCGCCTTCCATCCTGACGTTGTTGTTGGTGCGGAAGGACAGCAGGACTGCTTTCTTGAGCCACTGGTTCACGGTCCAGCCGCCATTGCCGTCTGGCTGCGCCACGCGCGCTTCGCCGGTGTCGAGAAGCGCCAGCGCTTCGTCCACCAGCTGGTCGGTCTCGCGGTCGGCGGGCGAGATCTCGTCGCGGCGTTCCCACGCGGCGTCGATGGCGGACTGCAATTCTGCGCTCATAACTTCCCCAGTTGGTGGCACCCGATGGCCGGGTCGCCTGCGACTAATCGCACAGGCGCAGCGGTTCAAGCGCGTGCGGACCCGATTTGCCCGTTCAGCAAAGCTTTAGGCGATTCGGCATAGCTTGCGGTATAGGGATTGGCAAAATGACGACAAATCTGGCGATTTTGCGCGGCCTTCGCGGTCTGCGGCTGGGAACGGCGCTGACTGCGCTGGCGGTGCTTTCGGCCTGCGGGGGAGGCGGTGGATCGACCCGCAGCACTCCTGCGCCGCCGCCGCCCCCACCGCCGCCGGCACCCACACCCGCCCCCAGCCCGACGCCCGCGCCTGCCGCTCCACCAAGCGATCCCGCTGCCTACCAGACCGGGGAATACCGCCGCAGCGACGGGCCGGAATTTCACAACGCGATCGAGGCTTGGACGCGCGGCTATGCCGGTGCCGGAGTCACGCTGGCGATCGTCGACAGCGGCATCGACACCGACAGTCCCGAATTCGCCGGGCGCGTGTCCTCGGCGTCGCGCGATGTCGCTGGCAATGGCACGGTCGAGGCGGAGGACGATCACGGCACCAATGTCGCCCTGGTCGCCGCAGCGGCGCGCGACAACACCGGCGTCATGGGCATTGCCTTCCAGGCCAATATCCTCGCTATCCGTGCCGACGAACCGGGATCCTGCGCGACCGAAGGCACCGATGACGAGGATGGCGGCTGCAAGTTCCAGGACCGGGACATTGCGGCTGGTATCAACCATGCCGTCAGCAACGGCGCGGCGGTGGTCAACCTGTCTCTCGGCGGCGGACGGACCAGTTCCACCGTGCTGAACGCGGTCCGCAATGCCGCCTCGCGCGGAGTGGTGGTTATCGTATCCGCCGGAAATGACGGCGCGACCGACGACACCACGATCAACCCCGACAATCCGGACCTTTTCGCGCAGGATATTCGCGACGCGGGCGGCGGTTATGTCATCATCGTCGGATCGGTCGACGACGCGGGCGGTTTCTCGGCCTTTTCCAACCGGGCGGGTTCCTATCGCAACGCTTTCCTCTCTGCGCGCGGCGAGCGGATCTGCTGCGTCTATGAAGACGGCGAACTGTTCGTCGATGACGAAGGCTTTGCTTACGTCTTCTCCGGAACCAGCTTTGCCGCGCCTCAAGTGACCGGCGCGGTCGCGCTGCTGAAACAGGCGTTCCCGAACCTGTCCGGGTCGCAGATCGTCGAACTGCTGCTCGACACGGCGCGGGATGCGGGCACCGCCGGCGTCGACGCGACTTATGGCCGCGGGATCCTGGACATTGGCGCGGCATTCCGGCCGCAGGGCACGACCAGCATCGCAGGCACAACCACGGCGGTCCAGCTGGGCGAGATCGCCGGGCAGACTTCGCCTGCAATGGGCGATGCGGGCGGAAAGGGCGGGCTGTCCACCGTCATCACCGACAAGTACGAGCGTGCATACGGTGTCGACCTCGCCGCCAATATCGGACAGGCGGAGCAGGTACGGCGGCTGGCCCCCGCGCTGGAGGGCGGTATGCGCCACGTCGCGATCGACGCTGGCCGCGCGAGCCTGGCCTTCACGGTCGCAGATGCGCATTTCCAGAATTCCGACGACTTCGCGCGCGAACTCCAGCTCACGCCGCAGGAGGCCGAGCAAGCCCGCGTTCTCGCGGCGCGGGCGGCCATGCGGATCGACGCCTCGACCAGCGTCGCGCTCGGTTACGCGCAAGGTGCGGACGGCCTTGCCGCGCAGTTGCAGGGCCAGTCGCGCCCCGCCTTCATGATCGCGCGCGATGCCGGTTCGGACAACGGCTTCTACCTGAGGCAGGACAGCGCGCTCGCCGTGCGCCATGAGATGGGCGACTGGGGCGTAACCGTCAGCGCCGGGCAGGGCGAGGCGCTGCTGTCCAACCGGCTAGGCATGAACGGCGAGATCGCCCTTGGCCGCCGCGATGACGACGTGCGGACCTACGGTGTCGGACTGGATCGCAGCTTCGGCAAAGTCGAAGCGGCATTGGGTCTCGGCTGGATGGACGAGGAACGCACCGTACTCGGCGCGCGGTTTGGCGAAGCGCTCGGCGTCGGCGGGGCGGACACCTTCTTTCTCGACGGTTCGGCGGGCTGGACCTTCGCGCCGCAATGGCGACTGGGGGCATCGGCGCGCTACGGTGTGACGGACCCACGCGCGAGCGGCTTCGTCACCGGTGCATCGCGCTTCGACACCAGCGCCTGGTCTGCTGACGTGGTACGCTACGGCGTGTTCGGCCAGTCCGACAGCATGGCGCTACGTCTGTCGCAGCCGCTGCGGGTCGAAGGCGGCGGTCTGAGCTTCGCACTGCCGGTCGACTATGACTACGCAACCGAGAGCGCGAGCTTCGGCACGCGCACGCTGTCGCTTAGCCCCACGGGGCGGGAGATCAATGGCGAGATCGCGTGGCGCGGCCCGTTGTGGGGCGGCAACGCGGCGGCGAGCCTGTTCTACCGCAACCAGCCCGGCCACATCGCCAGCCAGGACGACGACAAGGGCGCGGCGGTCCGCTGGACGCGCAAGTTCTAGGCGCGAAAACTAAGCGGGCATCCCGGCTTTAAGCGCGAAATCGTAACTGCGTTCGATCAGAGGCAGCACGCGTTCGGACATGGTCTTCGCGTGGGCGGAGGAGGCCGTCCCGTCGATCACGCGTTTCTTGATGCCCTGCATGATTCCGGTCAGCCGGAACAGGTTGTAGGCGAAATACCAGTCCATCGGCGGCACGGGATAGCCGGTGCGCGCTACGTAGCGATCGATGGCTTCCTGTCGCGACGGGATACCGAGTTCGTCCAGCGCCAGCCCGCCGATGCCCGCACGCCCGTCCGGCTCGTTCACCCAGTTCAGCATGAAATAGCTGAAGTCCGCGATCGGATCGCCCAGCGTGGAAAGCTCCCAGTCGAGCACTGCCAGAACGCGGTTCTCATCCGGCGCGAAGATCATGTTGTCGAGCCGGTAATCGCCATGCACCACGCTGGTCGCGTGCTGCGGCGGCACGGTGGTCGGCAGCCATTCGATCAGCCGCTCCATCTTGGGCTGATGCTCGGTTTCGGAAAGCTTGTACTGCTTGCTCCACCGCGCGATCTGGCGCGCGCAATAATCGGTCGGCCTGCCGAATTCGCCGAGGCCGATGGCCTGCGGGTCCTTGGTGTGCAGATCGGCCATGGTGTCGATCATCGCATGATAGATCTCGCGCCGTTCTTCGGGCGCATAATCGGGGAGCGCGCCGTTCCAGAGCGAACGTCCGTCGGCGAGACCCATGACGAAGAATTTGGAGCCGATAACATCTGCATCCTCGCACAGCCCGTAGGCGCGTGGCACCGGAAAGCCCGTCGGGCCGAGTGCGGCCATGGCGCGATATTCGCGGTCGACCGCATGGGCGGATGGCAGCAGCTTGCCGAAAGGCTGGCGGCGCAGGACGTAGCTGCAACCCGGCGTGTCGACGCGGTAGGTCGGGTTGGACTGGCCCCCCTTGAACTTGGACAGGCCGATCGGGCCGGAAAAACCCTCTACATTCGCTTCCATCCACGCGGTCAGCGCGGCTTCGTCCAGTTGGTCACGCTCCGGCACGTCGATGGTGCCGACCATTTCGGTCTCGTAGTCGATTGCCGGTCCGCTCACGCCGCTATCCTCAGTCGAACACGATGACGCTGCGCGCGCTGGTCCCGGCGCGCATCTTGTCGAAGCCGTCGTTGATCTGATCGAGCGAAATGCGCTCGGCAATGATGGTGTCGAGATCCAGCAGGCCGCGCATGTAGAAGTCGACGAGGCGCGGCAGATCGACCGGAAACTGGTTGTTGCCCATGATTGCGCCCTGCAGCTTCTTGGAAGCGAGCAAGTCCATCGCGCCAAGGCCCACCTTGCAGTCGAGCGGCATCATGCCGAGGATGGTCGCGGTGCCGCCGCGCCGCAGGATCTTCACCGCGAGATCGGCGCTGGCCTGCCGGCCCACGGCTTCGATGGCATGGTGGACGCCGCCGCCGGTCAGCTTGATGATCTGGTCTGCCGCATCTTCCGCCATTGCGTCGATCACGTGCGTCGCGCCGAGCGCTTTGGCGAGTTCGCGCTTCTCCTCCAGCGGATCGCAGGCGATGACCATGCCTGCACCCGCAATCTTCGCGGCGTTGATCGCGGCCAGGCCCACGCCGCCGCAGCCGATTACCGCCATCATCTCGCCCGGCACCAGCTTGCAGGCGTTGAACACCGCACCCGCACCCGTCGTCACCGCACAGCCGATCACTGCCGCCCGGTCCAGCGGCATATCCTTGTCGATGGCGACGCAGGCGTGTTCGTGGATCAGCATCTGTTCGGCAAAGGCCGAGAGGTTGAGCATCTGGTTGACCGGCGATCCGTCGGCGCGCTTCAGGCGAGCGGGATCGTCCCGGCCGCGCCGCACTTCTCCGCTGACGCACAGTGCCATGCGGCCTGTCACGCAGAACTCGCAGTGCCCGCAGAAGGCGGAGAGGCAGGAGACGACGTGATCGCCCGGCTTCACGGTGCGAACCTCGCTCCCCACGGCGCGGACCACGCCAGCTGCTTCGTGACCCGGAATGGCGGGGAGGGGGTGGGGGTAGGCACCGTCGATGAAGTGCAGGTCCGAATGGCACAGACCGCAGGCCTTGGTGTCGATAAGCACCTCGCGCGGGCCGGGTTCCGCCACCTCGATATCGCCGATGACCAGGCCCTGACCGGGCGTTTCGAGGATGGCTGCTTTCACCATGATGCGTGTTCTTTCGTGAAGGGGTCGGGATAGGAAACGGCAAGCGACCGCGTGGGCCGCCCGCCGATTGTCACTGCCGGAATATCAGCGCGAAACGCCGATGTCGCCGCTGCTCATCGCGCCTGCGCTGCCGGCGCTGGCCATGTCCGAATTGCCACCGGCCCGCAGGGCATTGGACGTCGGACCCTGCTTCGGCTGGTGCTTGCTGATCTCGATCCGAGCAATCGTGCGTTCGTGCACTTCGTCCGGACCATCGGCCAGGCGCAGCGTCCGCATGGAAGCGTAGGACTTCGCGAGGCCGTAGTCGTTCGAGACACCGGCTCCGCCGTGCGCTTGGATGGCATCGTCGATGATCTTCAGCGCCATGTTCGGTGCCTGCACCTTGATCATGGCGATTTCCTGCTTGGCGTTCTTGTTGCCGACCTTGTCCATCATGTCGGCGGCCTTGAGGCACAGCAGGCGCGTCATCTCGATGTCGATGCGGGCGCGGGCGATACGTTCTTCCCAGACCGAGTACTTGTAGATCGGGCGGCCGAAGGCCTCGCGTTCCTGCAGGCGCTCGCACATCTTTTCCAGAGCCACTTCGGCGACGCCGATGGTGCGCATGCAGTGGTGGATGCGGCCCGGCCCGAGGCGGCCCTGCGCGATCTCGAACCCGCGCCCTTCGCCCAGCAGCATATTGGTGATGGGGACGCGCACGTCCTTCAGTTCGATTTCCATGTGACCATGGGGCGCATCGTCGTAGCCGAACACCGGCAGGTGGCGCAGGATGTTCACGCCCGGCGCGTCGAGCGGCATCAGGATCTGCGACTGCTGCACATGGCGCTGTGCGCTCGGATCGGTCTTGCCCATCACGATTGCGACCTTGCAGCGCGGATCGCCCGCGCCGGACGACCACCACTTGCGCCCGTTGATGACGTATTCGTCGCCATCACGCTCGATCCGGGTTTCGATATTGGTTGCGTCGGAGGAAGCGGTGTAGGGCTCGGTCATCAGGAAGGCGGAGCGGATGTCGCCGTTCATCAGGGGCTTCAGCCATTCGTCCTTCTGCTCGCGCGTGCCGTAGCGATGGAACACTTCCATGTTGCCCGTGTCGGGCGCGGAGCAATTGAAAACTTCCGATGCGAAGCCGACCTTGCCCATCTCCTCGGCGCAGAGCGCATATTCGAGGTTGGTGAGGCCCGGGCCTTCGAATTCGAAGGTCTCGTCGACATGGTGGTGGCTGTCGTTGCGGGGCGGCATGAACAGGTTCCACAGGCCCTTGGCCTTGGCCTTGGCCTTCAGCTCCTCGACCACCGGGATCACCTTCCAGCGATCGCCCTCGGCATCCTGCTGGGCATAGGTGGGCACGGCCGGGCGGACATGCGCGTCGATGAAGTCGCGGATCTGGTCGCGCCAATGGGTCTGCCGTTCTGTGGGTTCGAAATCCATGCTGCCTTTTGCCTTTCGGTGGTGTGCTGTGTCTTGTCTGATGGCCGTACGCGGTGCGGCGACGACAGAGGCCCTGTCGTGCTGCGGGCGCGGGAACGGCGTCTGCTTGAGGGGCGGCGTGCGGCGCGCCGAACTCGCCCGCGAATCAAGCAGGCGGTGTCATTCCATACCTTTCTCTCCTGCCGTCAGCTTAAGCACGGCGCGAGATGCGTCAACGCACATTCGCCTGACGCTACGGCAAGGCCGAGCGGACAACATGAACTTGCGATAAGGGCGCGAATCACACTAACGTGCGCCGCAACATACCGGGTTTTTAGAACGAGAGAGGACACGACCCATGGCCGATCAGGAACTGGACGCCTTCCGCGCGGAAACGCGCGAATGGCTCGAAGCCAACTGCCCGCCCGAAATGCGCGAGCCTGTGCGCGATGACGAAGACGTCTACTGGGGCGGCCGCAACGCCAGCTTCAAGAGCGACGCGCAGAAAATCTGGTTCGAGGCGTGCCGCGACAAGGGTTACACCGTGCCTGAATGGCCCAAGCCTTACGGCGGCGCCGGCCTCTCGCCCGCCGAAGGCAAGGTGCTGCGGCAGGAAATGGCGCGCATCAACGCCCGCCCGCCGCTGTCGAGCTTCGGCATCTGGATGCTCGGCCCGGCGCTGCTGCACTTCGGCACCGAAGGCCAGAAGCAGCGCTTCCTGAACGAGATTGCCCGCGGCGAGATCCGCTGGTGCCAGGGTTACAGCGAGCCGGGCAGCGGCTCCGACCTCGTGTCGATGCAGACCTATGGCGAGGACAAGGGCGATCACTGGGTCGTGAACGGACAGAAGATCTGGACCAGCTATGCCGACAAGGCGGACTGGATCTTCTGCCTCGTCCGCACGGACAAGGCGAACAAGTACCAGGGCATCACCTTCATGCTGTTCGACATGGCCAGCGCGGGGGTCAGCACCAAGCCGATCCTGCTGATCAGTGGCAACAGCCCGTTCTGCGAGACGTTCATGGACGATGTGGAAGTCCCCAAGAGCTACGGCGAGGACGTGCCGGGCTACGTCGGTGAGATCAACCGCGGTTGGGACGTCGCCAAGTATCTGCTCGGCCACGAACGGGAAATGATTTCAGCCACCGGCGGCGGCGACCGCGCGACCTCGCTCGGTGCGGTGGCGAACCGTCAGGGCGCGCTCGACCCGGTCCTTCGCGCAGAGCTGGCGATGTTCGATGTCGATGCGCTCGCCTTCACCGCGATGAGCGAAAAGTTCATGGATGAACTGAAAGCGGGCAAGGGCCACCCGGCCCAGCCCAATATGCTCAAATATGCCGGGACCGAGCTCAACAAGCGTCGCCACGAGCTGATCATGGCAGCCGGGGGCAGCCGCGCGCTCGAATGGGAAAGCGAGGAGACCGACGGCGGCAAGGCACCGCGCGCCTGGCTGCGGACCAAGGCCAATTCGATTGAGGGCGGCACCAGCGAAGTCATGCTGAACGTCATTTCCAAACGCATTCTTGACCTGCCGGGAGCCTGATCGATGCCTCTCTATTACGACGACGACCAGACGATGCTGGCCGATACCGTGGGCCAGTTCATGGCCGACGAAGGCGCCATCGCGAAGCAGCTGCGCCACTGGCGCGACAAGGATTGCAAGGATGGCTTCGGCCATGAATTGTGGAAGAGCTTTGCCGAGATGGGCTTCACCGGCATCCTCGTGGACGAGGCTGACGGCGGGCTAGGCATGGGCAATGTCGCGGCGGGCATCGTGCTGGAGGAAATCGGTCGCAATCTTACCCCGTCGCCCTTCCTCGCCAGTTCCGTACTGGCGGCCACCGCGCTCAAGCACGCTGACGACGCAGCGCGCTCGCGCTGGTTGCCGGGCTTGATCTCCGGCGAGCACGTCTACACTGTCGCGATCGACGAAGGGCCGAAGCACCGCCCGGAAACGGTCGCGCTGAAGGCGGAGAAGTCGGGCAACGGCTTCAGGCTATTGGGCAAGAAGGACTTCGTCCTGCACGGCGCGAGCGCGGACATGATGGTGGTCGCGGCCCGCACCTCCGGTTCGGACGGCGATGCCGATGGCATCACGCTGTTCGCCGTCCCGAAAGACGCCGCGAACCTGAGCCACGATGCCGTGCGACTGGTCGATAGTTCGATGGCGACGCATACCGTGTTCGACGGGGTCGAACTGGACGGCGACGCGGTCATCGGCGAGGTCGATGGCGGGCGCGAAATCCTCGACAAGATGCTGATGGCCGGGCGCGTGGGCGCCGCGGCGGAAGGCGTGGGCGTGGCGCGCGGGGCGATGGACATGACCGTCGACTACATCAAGCAGCGCAAGCAGTTCGGCCGCGTGATCGGCGAATTCCAGGCGCTGCAACACCGCGCCGCGCACTTGTATTCCGAGGTCGAGATTGCTCGCGCCGTAACCATCAAGGCCGCCCAGCTGGTCGATGGCGAAAGCGAGAAGGCCGACCTGATGGCGAGCGTCGCCAAGGCCAAGGTCGCCAAGGCGGCAGGCCTCGCGGTGCGCGAAGGCGTGCAGATGCACGGCGGCATCGGCATGACCGACGAATACGACATCGGCCTCTACATGAAACGCGATCGCGCGCTGCAGGAATTCCTGGGCGACCAGTACTATCACGCTGGGCGCGTCGCGGAGATGAGCGGATACTAGACGAAGTCTGCCCGCCTCCGATCATCGCCAATGATCGGCGAATGTTCGACGAGAGCCGGTTCCAGGGAGAGAATACATGATGAAACTGAACGAGCTATTCGGGCTCGAAGGCAAGATCGCACTGGTAACCGGCGGCAGCCGGGGGATCGGCAAGATGATCGTCGAAGGCCTGCTCGAAGCCGGCTGCGCGAAGGTCTATATCGTCGCGCGCAAGAAGGAGCAGGTGGACGAAACCAGCGCCGAACTGGGCGACAAGGTGATCGGCCTTGTCGGCGATCTCAGCCAGATGGACGGCATCCAGGCGCTGGCCGACGAAATCGCCAGCCGCGAAGACCGGCTCGACCTGCTGGTCAACAATGCCGGCGCGGCATGGGGCGAGCCGTTTGAGGAGTTCAGCGAGGCCGGCTGGCACCGCACGATGGACCTCAACCTCAAGACGCCGTTCTTCCTTACGCAGAAGCTGCATGGCCTGCTGAAGGCAGCGGCCACGCCGGAACGGCCTGCGAAGGTGCTGATGATCGCCAGCATCGACGGGATGAAGTCCAACCCGTGGGAAACCTATCCTTATCAGGCATCGAAGGCCGGGCTGATCCACCTGACCCGGAGAATGGCCGCGCGCCTGATCAAGGACGATATCGTCGTCAACGGCATCGGCCCCGGCGCTTTCCCCAGCGCGATGAACCGCGCCGCGCGCGACAATCCCGATGCGTCTTCGCGCGGCATCCCGTCGCGCCGCGTCGGCGTGACGGAAGACATGGCGGCGGGCGCGATCTACCTGCTCAGCCGCGCAGGCGACTACGTGGTCGGCACCACGATCCCCATCGACGGCGGCGTGGTCAATGCCAATATCGGCGCGGGCAATTTCGTCGACCCGTCAGGCGAGTAGGCGCAGGCCCATGCACACCGAGACCACGCTGACGGCGACTTACGTGCAGATGTTGCGGGCGCTGTCCGCCTGGCTGGACAAGGCCGCTGCCACGCGCCCCGGCGACAGCGGGGAGGAAGTGCTATCGGCGCGGCTTGCGCCCGACATGTTCCCGCTTTCGACGCAGGTCCGCTTTGCCTGCGTGGAGGCGTATGAAGGTGTTGCGCGGCTGCGCGCAGAGGCTCTGCCGCCGGTGGTCGCGGAACTGCTCGAAGAGGGGCGCGGGGCGGGCGATGCGCCGGGAACCCTCGCTGGTGCGAAAGCGCGGATCGCGGAAACGCTGGGGATGCTCGCAGGCCTCGATGCCGCCGCCGAGACGACCGGTGACGATGCCTCGCTGGCCCACGAGCTTCCCAACGGCATGGTCTTCGACCTGTCACGGGAACAGTATGCGCGCGACTGGGCGCTGCCGCAGTTCTATTTCCACCTGATGGCGGCCTACGCGATCCTGCGCGCAGAGGGCGTAGACCTCGGCAAGGCGGATTATGTCGCGCACATGTTCGCCTACCTTCGCCCCGGCACGATGCCGGGGTGAAAGGCAGACAAGGCGGTTACTTGATGAAATAGCCGGTCACGCCCCAACCGCTGCCGGTCTTTTCCAGCACGATGGTTTCCACCGCGCCGGGTGCCGCGGCGTAATTGGTGTCGAACTGGACGACCAGATAATCGCCGGAGGGTGCGCCAGGCAGCTCGTTATAGGGCGTGACGGCCTTCAGCTGGCGCGAAACCACCGCGCCGAGCGGCTTGCGCACCGGTTCCACCTGCGCGCCCCATTGCTTGGCGGTCACGGCATCACGAAAAGTGGGACCCGCCTGTTCCCAGCTTTTTGCCCACTGACCGGCATCGACGAGAGCGATCCAATCGCGGGCCAGCCGCTCTGCCTTTGCCCGGGTGTCCTGTGCGACCGCAGGCGCGGGATGGGATGCGGGCGTCACGTTTGGGGTGCCGCCCATCATGGCGAGGGCGATTATGGCGGTGGCAATCATGGCAAATCCTCCGATAACCCACGGCCGGGGCAATCCTGTCCGGCCTTCGTGGGTGGAGGCTGCATTGTGCTGAGGAGCCTCGGCAGGCGCATTCCCGATTTGCGCAGGGCCAAGCGAATTGGGGGGCGATCCTTCGTATTGCGCGAGGGCGCGGGCGGCCTCCTTGCTGCTGCCGACCCCAAGTTTCTTGCGGGCTTCCCGCAAGTAGTCGTTGACCGTGTGGACGGACAGATCCAGCTCGCGCGCCGTCGATTTGGCGGTGTGACCGGCCAGCAGGAGACGCAGGACCTGCGCCTCGCGCTCGGTCAATGTCTCCGCCCGGTGCGCCATCAGCCGCCCATCAGCTCGCGCACGAAGGGAATGAGGCCGGTCTGGCGGGTGCGCTTCATCCGCTCTGCGTGCAGGATCTCGCGCACCTTGACGAAACATTCGTCGATATCGTCGTTGACCACCACGTAATCATATTCCGCCCAGTGGCTGATTTCGCCCCGCGCGCGGTCCATGCGCCGGTCGATCACGTCCTCGCTGTCGGTCGCGCGGCTTTCCAGCCGGCGGCGCAATTCGGCAAGGCTGGGGGGCAGGATGAATACGCTGACCACGTCCTGCTGGTCTTTCTGGTAGAGCTGCTGCGTGCCCTGCCAGTCGATGTCGAACAGGAAGTCGCGGCCTTCCTTCAGTCCTTTGCGGATATAGCCCTTGGGCGTGCCGTAGCGATTGCCGAAAACCTCGGCCCATTCATAGAAGCCGTCCTGGTCGACCCACTGGCTGAACTTGTCGTCGCTGACGAAGTGGTAGTCGATCCCGTCGATCTCGCCGGGGCGCTTGGGCCGGGTGGTGGCCGATACCGACAGTTCGATGTCGTCGTCTGCCGTCAGCAGCATTCGCGAAATGGTCGTCTTGCCAGCGCCCGAAGGCGAGGAAAGAATGAACATGAGCCCGCGCCGGGCGAGATTCGGCGGGGTCAGGGATTGCTGCGGGTCGGCCATGGGCGCTGTTGGCGCAGGCCGACCAGCAAAATCAAGTGTCCTCGGCGCTTTTTGCCTGTTCCAGCAGTTCGCGGTCACCTTCGCGCTTCGCCTTTCGCAGGCGCTGACTGCGGTCGAGCAGGTTCTTGGCGAGGATGGCGCCGCCGACGACGATGGCGCCGGGCACGGACCGCGTTGCGACCTTGGCCGCGGCGAAGGACGTCAGCCGATGGACCGGCTTGCGCGCGTTGACGATGTTCTTTGCCGTATCCTTGCCATAGCGCCCCTTGAGGAAGCCACGCTCCACCGCGTCGCGCAGGACATAGGATCCGGCGCGCATGATGATGTCGGCCATTATCAGGTTGGTGGCGGGATTCGGGCTGGGACCGGGTACGTCGCGGTCATCGTCCGTCACCTTGTGGCGCGCACCGGCGACGAGGTCCGCGCCCTTTTCCTGCGGTGATTTCAGCTTGCGCCGTCTTGCCATCTGCTGCCCCCTGTCGTGCCGCGCCATGTGTAGCAGGCGCCCGAACAGCGCGGCTTACTTCTTGCGACCGAAATCGACGGTTACCACGTTGGAACCATCGTCACTCTTGGCAACGGGCGAGCCTGCACCCTGTTCCGAGTCGCCCGGCGTGTCGTTTTCCGCATCGTCGTGCGGGGCCGGGGGCACTTCGTCGGCCGAGGCCTGGAACTGCAGGCCGAAATCGACTGCCGGATCGACGAAGGCCGTGATCGCCGCGTAGGGAATTTCGAGCTTCGCCGGAATCTGGTTGAAGCTGAGGCCGACGGTGAAGCCATCCTCGCGCACGTCGAGGTCCCAGAACTTGTTCTGCAGAACGATGGTCATTTCGTCCGGGAAGCGTTCGCGCAGGTGATCGGGGATCGATACGCCGGTCGCGCCGGTCTTGAAGGTGATGTAGAAATGGTGGTTGCCGGGCAGTTCGCTGCCCGACGCCTCGATCTCGCCCAATACGCGGCCGACCACCGCGCGCAGCGCCTCCTGCACGATTTCGTCGTAGGGGATCAGGCTGTCGGGGGTGTCGTCGCTCATAGTGATCAAACGGTTACGCTTGCACCCGCGCCGGTCAAGCCAATTTGCTGACCTCATCCACAAAGCCCAGCTTTGGCAGGGGCAGGCTTTGGCCCGATTGATTCATGCCGCCAGCGGCCTATAGCGCTGGGCCATGCGCAGCGGACGGATAGAGCGGAACACCGCGGAAACGAAGATTCTCGTCGAGGTCGATCTTGACGGTACGGGCACCTATGACGTGGCGACGGGAATCGGCTTTCTCGATCACATGGTCGAACAGTTCAGCCGCCATTCGCTGATCGACGTGACGATGAGGGTCGACGGCGACCTTCACGTCGACCAGCATCACACCACCGAAGACAGCGCCATCGCGCTCGGCCAGGCGATTGCCGAGGCGCTGGGCGACAAGGGCGGCATCGGTCGTTACGGCAGCGCCTATTCGCCGATGGACGAAACGCTGGCCCGCGTGGCGCTGGACATCTCCGGACGGCCCTACCTCGTGTGGAAGGCCAAGTTCACGCAGGAAAAACTGGGCGAATGGGACACCGAGCTGATCGAGCACTGGTTCCATTCGGTCAGCCAGAGCGCCGGCATCACCCTGCATTGCGAGCTGCTCTACGGCACCAACAATCACCACATTTGCGAAGCGCTGTACAAGGGCTTTGCGCGCGCCATGCGAGCGGCGGTCGAACTCGACCCGCGCAAGGGCGGCGCGATCCCGAGCACGAAGGGCCAGCTGGGTGGCTGATCGGTGCGTGCCGCAAAGGCGACTGGCCGCCCGTCTGGTGAGGACCGCGCGCGCGGATGGGCGTGCGGGACGCAAGAACGATGGCTGAGATCGTCGCTCTCGTCGATTACGGCGCGGGCAATCTCCACTCGGTAGAGAACGCGCTGAGGACCGTCGGCGCCGAGGTGTCGGTGACCGCCGATCCGTCGGTGATCCGCGCAGCAGACCGCATCGTCCTGCCCGGCGTCGGCAGCTTCCGCGCCTGTGCGGAAGGACTTCGCGCCGTTCCCGGCGTGATCGAGGCCATGCACGAGCGCGTGTTCGTCGGCGGCGCGCCATTCCTCGGCATTTGTGTCGGAATGCAATTGCTGGCGACGCATGGGCTGGAGCACGGCACGACTGCCGGACTGGACTGGATTCCGGGCGAGATTCGCATTCTCGAACCGATCGACCCCGCTATCAAAGTCCCGCACATGGGCTGGAACGACGTGCTGCACGCCCATCACGGCGACGGCAGCGAGCTGATCGAGGAAGGGGAGGCATATTTCCTCCACTCCTATCACTTCGTACCCGACCATGGGCGCGACATCGCCGCGATGACCGATCACGGCGGCGGCGTGGTGGCCGCAGTGGCGCGCGACAATATCCTCGGCGTGCAGTTCCACCCGGAAAAGAGCCAGCGCTACGGGCTGGAATTGCTCTCCCGCTTTCTCGATTGGAGTCCCCGATGATCGTCTTCCCCGCCATCGACTTGAAGGGCGGCGAGGTCGTGCGCCTGGCAGAGGGCGACATGGACCGTGCCACCGTCTATGGCGACGACCCGGCGGCGCAGGCGATGATCTTTGCCGATGCGGGGGCGGAGCACCTCCACGTGGTCGATCTCGACGGCGCCTTTGCTGGCGAAAGCCGCAATCGCGAGGCGGTGGAAGCCATCGTGGCGCGCTTTCCGGGCCATGTGCAGCTTGGCGGCGGAATCCGCGACGCGGCGGCGGTGGAGGGGTGGTTCAACCTCGGCGTGGCGCGGGTGGTGATCGGCTCGGCTGCGCTGAAAGACCCGGATTTCGTCAGGGCCATGGCGCGCGAATGGGAAAACGGCATCGTCGTCGCGGTGGACGCCAAGGACGGCATGGTCGCGACCGAAGGCTGGGCGGAAGTGTCCGACGTGCCCGTGGCCGACATGGCCCGCCGGTTCGAGGACGCGGGCGTCGCCAGCCTGCTGTTCACCGACATCGGCCGCGACGGGTTGCTGAAAGGCTGCAACATCGACGCAACGGTGGAACTGGCGCGCCAGACCGACCTGCCGGTGATCGCCAGCGGCGGTGTGAAGGGGCTGGACGATATTCACGTCCTCTCGCTGCACGCAAATGAAGGGATCGAGGGCGTGATTACAGGGCGGGCCCTGTACGAAGGGCGGCTCGACCTCGCTGCGGCGCTGGCGATGGCCAATAAAGCATGACCCTCGTGCCTGCCGCCTTTGTTTTGGTGATGACAGCCCTTCTCTCGATAGGCGTCATTCAAACGATCGGTTCAGGCTCAATTGATACGCGCTCGGGTCGTTTCGGCGTTATAGAGCGCACCAAGAAGCCTATTGTTTTCTGGAGCCTCATCGTGGCCCAGATGGTTTTGAATTCCGTGTTGGCGTACTGCATCGTTATCTGGGCGCTCTCGAAATGACCGTCCGCATCCGCGTCATCCCCTGTCTCGACGTTGCTGATGGGCGCGTGGTGAAGGGTGTGAACTTCGTCGACCTGAAGGACGCTGGCGATCCGGTGGAGCAGGCGCAGGCCTATGACGCTGCCGGGGCGGATGAGCTGTGCTTCCTCGACATTTCCGCCAGCCACGAAGGGCGCGGGACGTTGCTCGACATCGTGCGGCGCACGGCGGCAGTGTGCTTCATGCCGCTGACCGTGGGCGGCGGGGTTCGCAGCGTGGAGGATGCCCGCGCGCTGCTGCTGGCGGGGGCGGACAAGGTCGCGATCAACTCCGCCGCCGTGGCCCGGCCAGACCTGGTGCGCGAAATCGCGGAGAAGTTCGGCAGCCAGTGCGTGGTCGCCAGCGTGGATGCGCGCCGGGTGGCGGACGGGAAGTGGGAAATCTTCACCCACGGCGGCCGCCGGGAAACGGGCATCGACGCCGTAGAATATGCCGTAAAGATCGCAGAACTGGGTGCGGGCGAGCTGCTCGTCACCTCGATGGACGGGGACGGGACGCAGGCGGGTTACGATCTCGAACTCACGCGCGCCATCGCGGACCGCGTCAGCATTCCCGTGGTCGCCAGCGGCGGTGTCGGTAATCTCCAGCATCTGGTCGACGGTGTCGCCAAGGGCCATGCCAGCGCCGTGCTGGCGGCCAGCATCTTCCACTTCGGCACCCACACCATCGCACAGGCGCACGACGCGCTGCGCGCCGCCGGGCTTCCGGCAAGGAGCGCCTGACGCTCCGTCCCGCAGAGGGACGATCGGCCATGCTGCGTTGCGTCATCCGCCCACCCTGCCAAGGCGCCGGGCCTGAAGGGTATTTTCATGCGCTACGCCGTTGCGATTGCATTCCTGATAATTTCCGTTCCTGCCGCTGCGGCGGGGGAAGCGGTAAGCGTGCCCGAACCTTCCAACCTAGCGCTCGCGGCGATGGGCTTCGTGGGGCTGGTCATCGGACGGCACTTCGCGCGCCGTCCTTGAGTCCGTAATGCGGTGCCAAGCCTAATTGCGTTGACGCGAATCGGGTGGACCTCCATCTTTCGCGCATGAACACGCTCGAACGGCTCGAAAACACGATCATCGAACGGCGCAGTGCCTCGCCGAAGCAAAGCTATGTCGCCAAGATGAACCAGCGCGGGATCGAAAAGATCGCGCAAAAGGTGGGCGAGGAAGCGACCGAGGCGGTCATCGCCGCCGTCGCCGGGACCAAGAAGGAACTGATCGGCGAATCCGCAGATCTGCTGTTCCACCTGATGATGATGCTCGAAGCGCGCGAAGTCCCTTTCGAAAAAGTGCTGAAGGAACTCGAAAAGCGCGAGAACAAGTCGGGGCTGGTCGAAAAAGCCTCCCGCAACTGGTAGCGGCGCGCACTATGCCGATCGACGCCACCGCGCCCTACGACGACCAGAACATCTTCGCGAAGATTCTTCGCAAGGAAATCCCGTCGACCGCGATCTACGAAGACGAATGGGCCTACGCCTTCCCCGACATCAACCCCCAGGCGCCCACGCATATCCTGGTGATCCCGAAGGGCGCCTATGTCAGCTGGGACGATTTCTCGGCCAGCGCCAGCGCGGAGGAAATCGCGGGTTTCGTGCGCGCGGTCGGTCATGTCGCGCGCGAGGCGGGCGTGGTCGAGCCGGGCTATCGCCTGCTCGCCAATATCGGGCACGACGGTCACCAGGAAGTGCCGCATCTGCACGTGCATATCTTCGCCGGAAAGCCACTCGGCCCCATGCTCGCGCGATAGGGCGAGGCAGCTTGTCGATCGGCTGAGTCGCTCCGTCAGATCGCGCTATGCAGCGAGTCTGCGGCCCGCTAGATGCGCTGCGACGATGGTTAATCTCCCTCAGCCACCCTCCGGCACGCTCGACGGCGCGCTGCATCGCTACGCGGTGCGGGTGTATTACGAGGATACCGACCTTTCCGGCGTGACCTATCACGCGAACTATCTGCGCTGGTTCGAACGCGCGCGATCGGACCTGCTCCGCCTGCTCGGCATCGACCAGCGCGCCGCCGTGGAAGCGGGCGAGGGTGCCTATGCCGTCGCCGACATTCACCTCGGCTTTCGCCGTCCGGCGAAGCTCGACGACGATGTGCTGATCGAGACGCGTTGCACCCGGATGGGCGCGGCGAGTTGCGAAATGCACCAGCGCGCGCTTCGCGGTGACGACCTGCTGTGCGAAGCGAGCCTGCGCGTCGGCTTCGTCGCGCCCGACGGTCGCCCGCGCAAACAGCCTGCCGCGTGGCGCGAAGCCTTCCAGTCCATACTCACGGAAACCCCTGCATGACCCCTCTTTCCATCCTCGCCGCTGCCGGTGCTGCCCCGACCCGGCTGGACCCGGTGCGATTGTTTCTCGACGCCGATATCGTCGTGCAGGTCGTTATGGTCGGCCTGCTGCTGGCCAGCATCTGGACCTGGATGATCATCCTCGGGTTCGGAATGCGGATGGGCCGCCTGCGCCGAACGAGCGACGCGTATGAACGCGAGTTCTGGGAAGCGGAGGACTTCGACGCGCTCCAGGGCAACCGCCGCTCGGCAGAAACACCGTCGGGCCGCGTCGCCGCTGCCGGCATGGGCGAATGGAAGCGCTCGACCCGCAAGGGCGTGCAGGACCGCGACGGTCTGCGCCAGCGGCTGGCGGTCGCCATGGAAAGCCAGGTCGCGCAGGAAGCGGACACGCTTGCCTCGCGCCTCAACTTCCTCGCCACCACCGGCTCGGTCGCGCCCTTCGTGGGACTGTTCGGCACGGTGTGGGGGATCATGAACAGCTTTTTCCAGATCGGCGCGCAGCAGAATTCTTCGCTGGCCGTGGTCGCACCGGGCATTTCGGAGGCGCTGTTCGCCACCGCCATCGGCCTGTTCGCCGCCATCCCGGCAGTCATCGCCTACAACCGCTTCAGCCATTCGGTGAACAGCTACGAAGCGCGGTTGCAGCGCTTTGCCGACCGGATGCACGGCGCGCTCAGCCGCCAGCTGGAAGCCCTGTAATGGCGATGGGCGTCATGAAATCGGGCCGTGCGGGTCGTTCGACCCGGCGCGCGCCGATGGCAGAGATCAACGTCACGCCGCTGGTAGACGTGATGCTGGTGCTGCTGATCATCTTCATGGTCACCGCGCCGCTGCTGACCGCTGGCGTGCCGGTCGACCTGCCGGACAGCCGCGCAGAGGCGCTGGCGCAGGAACAGGACCAGATCCAGGTTTCGATCGACAGCGAAGGTTTCATCTACCTCGACGACGCGCTGATCGACATCGGCGGCTTTCCCGATGCGATCGCCAATGCCGGGTGCGAGGGTGACAATGCGCCGCTGATCACGCTGCGCGCCGACCGCGCGCTCGATTACGGGCGAGTGATTGCCGTGATGGGCGAGCTCAACCGCGCGGGTTGCCGCCAGATCTCGCTGGTCACCAACAGTTCAGTTACCGCGCCATAGCCGTGGGACAATGGCGTTGAATTTCGCGCATCTCGAACGGGAAGAACGCATCGGCCTCGGCGCCGCCGTCGTGTCGCACGTGGCGCTGGCCGCGCTGCTGGCGTGGCAGGCGATGAGCGAGGTCAAGACCATTCCTGTGCCCGAACGGATGAGCGTGAGCCTGGCGGACGAGGTCGCGCTGGAATCCACGTCGCCAGACCCCTCCGCGCAGCCGCAAGCGGCGCAAGCGCCGGTTTATGCCGAGACGCCCGCACCGCCTTCCGAGAGCATTCTGGAGCCTGCTCCGGTCCCGTTGCCGACACCCACCCCGACACCCCGCGTCACGCCTGCGCCAACGCCAACGCCCACGCCGCGCGCCGTGCAACGCCCGACGCCCCGGCCGACCCCTGCGCCCACGCCGCGCCCGACACCGCGAGCCACGCCTGCGCCCACGCCGCGCCCGACACCGCGAGCCACGCCTGCGCCTGCACCGCGCGCGACGCCGCGGCCGACGCCGACGCCCGCTCCCCGATCCGGTGGAGCGAGCGAGATCGGCTCTGACTTCCTCGAGGGTGCAGGCTCGAGCCGGTCGAACAACAACGGCAATCCCGCGCGCAATATCGGGCAGCTGCGCGCATCCTTCGCGCAGTCGGTCCTGCGACAGGTGAAACCGCACTGGCAGGGCAGGGTGCCCCAGGGCGTCAACACCGACAGGCTCGTCACCGTGCTCAATGTCGAGCTGAAATCCGATGGCAGTCTCGCCCGCGCGCCCACCGTACGTTCGCAATCGGGCATCGACGACAGCAACCGCGCGCAGGCGGAACGTCACGCGGAAGAGGCCATCCGCGCCGTCCAGTTGGCGGCGCCCTTCAAGCTGCCGCCTGAAGATTACGAACACTGGAAGAGCCTGCCCCCATTGAGCTTCAAGAAAGGCTGACCCGCCCATGAAACTGTTTTCCGCCGCACTCCTGCTGTTTGCCGCACCCTTGCCGGTGCTGGCGCAGGACATCTCCATCGACCAGACTGCACCCACGGCCTCGCCGGTGGAAGAGGAGCAGGCGATCGAGATTACCGACGATGCCGACTGGGAAGACCTCGGCATCGCAATCCCGGCATTCGCGACCAACGCCAATGTGCCCACGCCTGCCAATTCCAGCGGTACGGCCGCCCTGGGGCTGGAACTGTCGCGGGTTATCTTCAACGATCTCAAGAACAACGGGCTGTTCAAGCCGACCGGCCCCGACCCGCTGCCGCGCCCGACCTATGCGCAGATCTCCGCGCCCAGTTGGGGCGTGTGGAGCGGCCGCTCGGCAGAGATGCTGGTACAAGGCTACGTCCAGGCGGACAGTGGCGGACAGCTGACCGTCGGGTGTTACCTCTACGACGTCGCTTTGCAGAACGAACTGGCGCGCGCCGGGTGGAAGGTTGCCGCCGCCGACTGGCGCCGCGCCGCACACAAATGCGCCGACCTCGTCTACTCGCGCCTCTCCGGGGAAAGCCCGTTCTTCGATTCCAAGATCGCGTATATCGCGGAGACCGGGCCGAAGGATAACCGCACGAAGCGGCTGGCGATCATGGACAGCGACGGGGCGAACCACCGCTTCATCACCAACGGGCAGTCGACCGCGCTCACCCCGCGCTATTCGCCCGACTATTCGAAGATCGTCTATCTCAGCTATCTGAACGGCAATCCGCGCATCTATGTCTATGACGTCGGCAGCGGGAAGCAGACGCTGGTGGCGCAGAACTCCAACCCGACCTTCGCACCGCGCTGGTCGCCGGACGGGCGCTACATCCTCTATTCGATGGCCGTGTCGGGCAATACCGATGTCTACCGTGTCCCCTCGACCGGCGGCGACGCCGTGCGGTTGACCGACAGCCCCGGCATCGACGTCGGCGGCAGCTATTCGCCCGATGGTCGCCGGATCGTGTTCGAGAGCGACCGTTCCGGCAGCCAGCAGTGCTATGTGATGGATGCGGACGGATCGAACCAGCGCCGCATCAGCTTCTTCGGCGGGCGCTGCGCCACGCCGGAATGGAGCCCGCGCGGCGACCAGATCGCCTTCACGCACATGGCCGGCAATTTCCGCATCGCGGTGATGGGGCCGGGCGGCGGCGGCCTGCGCTACCTCACCAACAGCTGGCAGGACGAAGCGCCGACTTGGTCCCCCAATGGCCGGATCGTGCAGTTCTTCCGCACGGCGCGCAATTCTGGCAACACCGCTATCTGGCAGGTCGATCTGACCGGCCGGAACGAGCGGCGGTTGCAGACCCCGGTCGACGGCTCCGACCCTGCCTGGGGACCGGTTCTGCCGTAAGTGCGTTGACACCATGACAACCGGGGGACGGGGCTCACATCTCTCCGATCCTCTCAATTCTCGAAAGGGAGAATGCCGATGAGACTGCACACCACCACGCTGATCCTGGCCGCGTCGGGCCTCGCGCTCGCTGCCTGCGCTAAGAAGGCGCCCGAAGAACTTCCGCCCGCGCCTGAGCAGACCGACGCCACGCCCACGCCGACCACGCCGACAGGCCCTGTTCCCGGTACGCAGGCGCACTTCGCGTCGGTCATGCAGGGTCAGGACACGATCTATTTCGACACGGATCGCTACAACATCGACAGTTCGGATGCCGCTGCTTTGCAGCAGCAGGCGCAGTACATGGGGCAGTATCCCAATGCCCGCGCCACGATCGAAGGTCACGCCGACGAACGCGGAACGCGCGACTACAACCTCGCGCTCGGCGAACGCCGCGCCAATGCCGCTAAGAACTACCTCATCAGCCTCGGCATTCCCGCCGCGCGTCTGGCCACGGTCAGCTATGGCAAGGAACGGCCCAAGGCGCTCGGTTCCAACGAAGCCGCCTGGGCGCAGAACCGTCGCGCGGTGACGGTGATAATGAATTGACGAATACGCTCCCCCGCCTCGGCGGGGGGGTAATGCGATCGACACAGAAATGCGGGGAGCTGACCACACGGTTGGCTCTCCTTTTTCTATTTGGGGTGACTGTATCTGACCTTGCGCCAGTAGCAGCGGCTCAATCGTCACAATAGGCTTGTCGCATTTCCCTTGCTTCCCATCGCGCAATGTCAGCCTTCTTAGGATACCAGTCATCGCGCCTAAGGTTGGGGTAAAAACCCTGCCGAATGTCCCTGTGGAATTCCCGCAAGTCGGACATCAGCCGCGCTGCATCTCCCTCAATTGGCTCGCCAAAGACAGAATGCAGATATTGCACTAGCGCAGCCTCGCGATTTTGGTTGGCGCGAATATCGTAGAGGATTGCGACTGTGAAACCCAATCCAACCAGAAGAACAATTAAGATTGCTGCTAGCAAATAGATCATCGCTTGTGTCCTGCTATTCCAAATCAACAGCCTTCGTAATGGTTAGTCTATGTAGGGGACCCACGAAAAAGCTGCGCTCAAAAATTGCGGGAAAAAGAGAAAGACGAAGAAGCTCGGTATAGCCAACAATGTTGCCCAGCCGAGGGCGTCTAGTGAGACATTTGAACTGTTATGTTCTCTCGCTTCCCGCAACGCCGCCTTGTAAGTCGCGGTCAGCGGGAGAACACTGGCAAGAAAGGCAAGAGGCCAAAACAGCCAAGCGTTCAGGTCTTGATGCTCGATGCCTAGTTTTGTCCAATTGACCACAAAGGCGACGTAAGACGCAGCGAGATAATATTGGCCAATGGTCGCAATCAAGAACCCAATCCACCATTTTAGGCTACTTGCACGCGGCTCATTGCGAGCGATAAGTGCCCCAGGAAGACCAACAATATTGAGCACAAAAACCAGTGCGAACGTCGCTATCGCAGCCATCACTGCCAGTAATATAAGGCTGAAAATCATGCTTCGCTCCCATCAAGAAACCGAATTTCGAGCACGCAGCAAGCCGCTACGCCATTCGATGTAGAGTTTAGACAAAAATGATTTCAGAATTGCCAAAGCTCTTGGGCTAAGAATGAGCTATCAACATATGACGCTTGCCACCGCACGCGCCAACTGAGGCGACAACCTGCAAACTCCATCCTTTCGCAAAATGAAATCGGCGCCCGAAAACGTATGCTTTTGGGCGAATGCCAGAATGGCAGCATCGACCTTTGGCCGCTCCGGCTCAATCACGTCATAGGCATAGGCCGGAACCTCGCGGCGATAATGGTGCATGATCCCGGCGAAAGGGTCATAGCCATCAATTACGGCTTGGACCTGCAATTGCGCCAATCGCACGGAATAGGCGTAATTGAGCATTGCATTGATAGGGTGCGAGGCTTTCCAATTTCGGGCTTTCCGGCCTGTGAGAATTGAGCTGCGCGCCCGGTATTGCCGCCATGTGTCGGGAATTGGGTAACGGCCTTCTGCCTTCCATTGCAATTCGATTGGCTTCCAAGCCGCGAAATAGCGGGCGGCGCATTCCCCTTCGATTGAGCGAATGTCATTCATTTCAGTTAGCGGACAATCGGGGAGGATGGCCAATGTCTCATTGGCTTTGGCAATTGCGTTTTCCCGATAAGGGCTATCGGGAACGTGGTTTCGCAGGGTCACAAGGCTATTGCGGACTTTGTCGCAAATCAGCTTTCGGGCAAATTCCAAACGCAATTGTTCATTGGATTGCGTTTTGTATTGCCATTGCAGGTTTTCGGGATTGCCAATGAAGCCTGCGCCGGATGCATAGACGACCGGATCACCGCTCCATTGAACTCTGGCGAGTGCAACACCTTGCTCGGCAAGCCATCCCAGCACATCAAATGAGATTGAGCCGGTTCCGTCCAGTAGCAGGATCAATTTCGGCAATTCCAAATCGCCTTTGAAATAGCGGAATTGCTCTGCCTTTTGCGGGTAATGGCTAAAGCCCTGCTTGATTAGCAATGAGCCTTTTTCAATTCGCAAAGTGGTGCCGTGGCCGGTCAGAATCAATGGCCGGAAATTGCGTTCGCGCCGTTTCCGTTTGCGGTGTGGCTTGGCGGCTTTGGCCATCCATAATTCTGAGCGAATTGCCCATTCATCGGCAATTTCATTCGGGCGAATTTCGGTTTCCTGAAGCATTGGCCCTAATAGCACAAATCCCCGGATTCCCGTCATAATTTCAAGGTTAAAAGGGTATTTGCAATTGCGTGCTAGGGTAGCGAAATGAGCGAATTGCAACTCTGGGAAAATGGTCAGCCGTTGGGGTTTGCCGCAATTAAGTTTGGCGATCCATATCAAGTAGGCGAGTGGCGTGGAGCTGACGGCATTGGGGCAATTGATGCTCACGAATTTCTGCTGATCTCCGACCTGTTCGGTCGAATTCAGGAAGGCGAGTTTGCCGCAATTGGCTTTAGGCTCGCACCAACGGTTAGCGATGGCCCTGTGAGAATTCCCGAACACACATTTGAGCCGCGCCCTGAATTGGAGCTTGTCCGAAACGACAAATTGCAGGTTTCGGGTTATTCTTATGAGCGCATTCGCATTGTTCCCAACCACGAGGCGGGCTGCGATAGCTTTGGAAAGCTAATCTCAAAAATTTCCGCAGGCCGGCGAAGCACATACCCAAAGAGCAAAACAGTAATTGCGGCGCTCTTCCAGATTAAAAGCAATTGCAGCAAATCGGCGGAAAAGCTCCATCCCGATTTCGAATTGGAATTCAAACGCCAATACCCATTAAGCGAATGGGGAATTGCACCGCCTTCGCAGCGCACATTGCGCGATCATTTGAAGCGATTTCGGCAAGAATTGGAAGAAACGCAATCGGCCTGATTTTGCCGATTGATTCAGTCGCCTAGCCCTCACTCCCGCCACCATCCTTGGCCCACTCGAATCAGCGAGTGGAAACCAAGATGGCCAAAAAACGGGATTACAAGGCTGAGTATCAGCGCCGCATTGCCAACGCTGCCAAGCGCGGCTTGAGCCGTTCGCAGGCTCGCGGCCATGCAAGAGCTGGCGAAAAGCCAATCCAACCCACGCGGGTCAAGAGCGATGAACAGCTAGAGGCTGCGCTGAAGCTCCTGCGCCAGTCAAACAATCAGAGCCGCGCTGCCAACGAAGCCGGTGTTTCCGCCGAACGCTTCCGGCGCTTCTTGCGCAGCAATGCGCTTGCCGAACGGCAAGGCCGAAAGTGGGTGCTAACCGACAATCGCAGCCGCCGGATGACCGTCATCACGAACGGGGAAGCTGTCGAACTTACGCTGCGGGACTTCGAGCAATCATCGCTCAATGGCAGGCACCTGGCCGCCGTTGGCACCTTCTTGCGCACCAACGACATTGACCAGTTGCGCCCATTCGAAGGCCAGTCGGTCATCGATGCCACGGGCCAATCCCACCCGCTCGAAACCAACCCTTCCGCTCTTTACCGCCTCGCTGCTGCCGGGAGCGAGGTCTTTCACGAAATCTACCGGCTCAATCTGTGAGAAGCGACATGACAGACAAGGAACTTGCACTCGAAATTCGCAAACAGCGGCGTTTGGAAAAGCTGGGCAGCAATGATCCGATTTGCGGCACTTGTGGCGAGCCGGATTATCGGACGTTGGAAAGACACCACGTTGCAGGCCGCAAGCATGATCCCGATACGGTGGTCATTTGCCGGAACTGCCACCGCAAGGTGAGCGACGATCAGAGAGATCACCCTGACCCTCAACCCGGCTCCGACCAATTGCTGCACGCTATCGGGCTGTTCCTCATCGGCCTTGCCGACCTGCTGGAACTGATACTGCAGAAGCTGACCGAATTTGGACTGGCACTTATCGAACGAGCCGCGCCCGCAACAGGGGAGACTCAGCCATGATCCCAGTTACCGATCGCAGGCCAATTGCAATTCGTGCCTACGCCGACGCTCCGAAAGCAAGAAAGCCGCGCCGCGGCATCGATGCATCCGATTGGTCGCTCACTTTCGATTGCGAAACCCGCGTGGATGCTGGGCAGGCGCTGCGCTTTGGAGCCTACCAATTCCGCAAGGGTGGCGAGCTGAAAGAGGCAGGGCTGTTCTACGATCCGCAAGGGATTTCAGCGGCGGACGTTGTTACCCTTCGCGCCTTTGCCAAGCGGCACCGGCTGATTGTGCGGACCCGCGAAGAATTCGTAGATGATGTAATTTTCTGGCGCGCCTATCAGCTTCGCGCCCGCATTGTCGGTTTCAACCTGCCTTTCGACATTTCCCGGCTCGCCATCGGCCACGGTGTTGCGCGTGGTTCGATGTATGGTGGCTTCACCTTCACCCTTTCGACCAAACATTATTGGCCGCACATTCGGGTGAAGCACCTGAGCCGACGCTGTGCATTGATTGATTTTGCTGCGCCCCGTCGCCAGCGAAAAAGCCGGGGCGAGCGCAATCGGGATATGCAGATACCTGTGCGGCGCGGCTCCTTTGTGGACATTAACACCTTGGCCGCTTCGCTGCTGTCACAGAATTTCAGTTTGGGCAGCCTGAGCAAATCCCTGAATGTGCCAAGTCCCAAACTGGATTTCGACGAATTCGAAGGCCCGGTATCTGATACCATGCTGCATTATGCGGTGCGCGATGTGCAGACCACTTGGGAATGCTACGCAGCCTTGTTGGAAAAGCTTGCAGAGCTGGACCTGCCCAATTTGCGGCCAGAGGAAATATATAGCGAAGCGAGCGTCGGCAAAGGCTATCTCAGAGCAATGGGCATCGCCCCGTGGCGGCAATTACAGCCCCATTTTCCGCCGGAAATGTTGGGCCGGATTTTGTCGAGCTATTACGGCGGGCGTTCGGAAATCAGGATAAGGCGCGAAGCGCGGCAAGTGATCCTCTGCGATTTCCTGTCGATGTATCCGACTGTCTGCACCCTCATGGGGCTTTGGCGCTTTGTGACGGCAAGCGGCATTAGGCAGCGCAGGGTAACGCAAAAGACGCGGGCATTTCTCGCCAATGTCACCTTGGCGGATTTGCAATCGCCTGAGCTTTGGCCGCAATTGGCAACGCTGGTGCGAGTAAGACCAGACGGCGACATTTTTCCAGTGCGAGCGGTCTATGAAGCCGATGCAATGGCGACAATCGGCGCGAACTATCTCAGCTCCACAACTCCGCAATGGTTCACCCTGGCCGATTGCATTGCTTCCAAATTGTTGACCGGCAAGGCTCCCAAGATCGTGGAAGCCATCGCATTCGAGCCGGGACCGATGCAGGCAGGGCTTTGCCCGAGCAATATCAGCGGCAATCCGCAATACCGTGTCGATCCAGTCGAGATAGACTTTTTCCGGCGGGTGATCGAGTTGCGGGCTGCAACCAAGGCGCGAAGGGATAGTGCGACCGGCGACGAATGGACCAAGTTGGATGGTGAACAGCACGCGCTCAAGATTTGCGCCAATTCCACCAGCTACGGCATCTGGATGCAGGTCAATGTGGCCAAGCATTCAAAGCGTTTCGATGCCACGATATTTGGCCATGACGGCAATCCATTCGAACGGGAAACAGATAAGGCCGAAAAGCCGGGTGAGTATTTTCACCCGTTGCTAGGCTCACTCATAACAGGCGCGGCACGGCTCATGCTGGCAATCACCGAAAGCCTGATTGCTGCGCAAGGTCTGGAATGGGCCTTCTGCGACACAGACAGCATGGCGATTGCAAAGCCCGATGGAGTGGCGAGCGATCAATTTGGCCAACGGGTGCAGGAAATC
The DNA here is from genome assembly GCF_054482795.1 of Altererythrobacter sp. CAU 1778. Taxonomy (NCBI): domain Bacteria; kingdom Pseudomonadati; phylum Pseudomonadota; class Alphaproteobacteria; order Sphingomonadales; family Erythrobacteraceae; genus Altererythrobacter; species Altererythrobacter sp. CAU 1778. The sequence continues at coordinate 571,517 of NZ_JBTLRP010000001.1, forward strand.
ACCGACTGGTTTGCTGCGCTCAATCCTTATGACTTTCCCGGCTCGATCCTGAAAATCGAAGGCGAGAATTTCGGTTTGGAATCGGGAAAGCCTGAGCCGCTCTATTGCTGGGCAATTTCATCGAAGCGATATGCTTTGTTCAATCTGGCGAGCGATGGAATCCCGATCTTGCGCAAGGTATCTGCACACGGGCTTGGCCACCTTTTGCCGCCTTACCGGCCCGACAACCCGCCTGCCGATATTCCCGCGCCCGATGAAAAGGTCATGCGCAGCGGTGTCGAGCGTTGGCATTGCGATTTGTGGTTCGAGATTGTCAGAGCGGGGCTTGGGGCAAGGCCGGATACGCCCCGGCTTGATTTCCACCCGGCGATGAATGCCCCCGCAGTCAGTCGCTATGGAGCAACCGCGCCGGACTTGCTGCGTTGGTTCGATGGCCACAACGCGGACCGCTCCTATCCCGATCAGGTTAAACCGTTCGGCTTCTTACTGGCACTTCGCGCCAAGCGAGATTGGCAATCGGGTGAGGCGGCACTCTTTCAACCCCGGCGAGGCCGTCCGCCAAAGGTGGAGCTGCCCAAACCTGTCGCACTGTTCGACCGGGATTTGGCCAAGGTGGCAGCGACCGCCTTTGATCGTGCAAGCGGCAACCCTGTTTCGGCCGATGCCCTGCAATCCTATTCCGAGGCCGTAGCGCAATATCACTTGCACCCGGAATTCAAATTCCTGGGCGGCGATTTCGTGGAGCGAGGGACAACCCGGCGGCGGCACATTCACGCCTGCGGCATTCGCCATATCGGCAAGGAAGCCAATGAACTTGATAGGCAGCAAATGCTTGGGGCGGATAGCGAGTTAGATCCCGACTATGGCCTAGCCGCCGACGCGATTGAGCAACTCCGGTCTGATATGGCGAACCTTGTTTTCATTCTCGGCAATGCCGGGGCCGCAAAATCCTTGGGAATTGAGGCACGGCGGCTTCAAGCAATGATATCCGGGAACGTCACCTTCGATGACGCAACATTGCGCCGCCTGTTTGCGCGCCTCCCTGCTGCGCAATCAAAAGCGGAATTGCTGTGTGCAGAGCGACGGCAGGAGTTGCAGCGCCTTAGCCAAATGGTTCAAAAGCTTGGCTGGCGGGAGGCAGCGCGCCAACTTGGCGTTGACCATTCAAATCTGCGGAGAAGAATGTCACAGCTTTCGCGTCGTTTTGGAATATGAATTGGCTGGTTCGGCCAAAGAGGGAATTGCGTGGCGAAGCCAAAGACAAGTTCGGATACTTCCTTTCAGGTCGCAATTCGGACAATTCGCGAAACCAAGAAGGGTCAAGAAGCGGCCATGTATGGTCCGCTCCGTGATATATTTTGCGATATTCTAGTTTATCCTCGTAGTTCCGTTCACATCGATATCGCCGGGGAAGCCGGAAGGCCGGATGTGACCTGTCGAGCGCCGTCTGGGATCGTGGACCGCAACGGCAAGTCACTCGAAATCGACTGGATGGTTGTCGAAGCCAAAGACGAGCACGACGCATTTTCTACGACCGGCAAGCGGGAGGCGATTTTCGCGCAGAAGGCGAAATATGTGCGTCCAGATACGGCTTGGTTTGTCATGGCCGACCCGACCGTGATCGTTGCCCGTCCCGTGATGAACTCCACGCATGACAGCGCAAACGATATCATCTTTGAATTGAATGCATCGGCAGATGAGGCCAATTTCCGCCACACCTTCGCCCGCTTGTCATACGGTGTTGCGGGTGTCCCGCAGCGCTTGCGGGCATTTCGCGAAGGCGACACCAGCCTCATTGCAACCGAGAAGCTGACAGTCCCGGAGAACGCTACCAAGCGACAGGAAAATCAGGTCGCAGTTGCGCGACGGAATTTCTACGAAACCCTTCGCACCACCACCAGCCACTTGCAGGAATCTACCCTTGGAACGCTGCAATCTGTTCTCAGCATGGCAACCGATGTTTCGACCGCTTGGAAGGAATTCGCTGAAAAATATCCCGATGCAGCTTTCGATCCATACACTCTGACCGCGACGGCAAAGCCGGACAATTACGAACTCGCAATTACATATGGCGGTGACGTTGCTCGCCTCAATCGCAAACTCAAGAAGGCTGGAAGCATCGCCCGGTTGGCGCTCGACGGATTGCCGGAATTCAAGGCGCGGGTGAACGCCAAAGAGAACGACGCGAAAGAGGAAAAGAAGGTATTAGAGATGTTCGCGACTGAGACCGCGAACCTCATTCTTGCCCGTATTTTGCTTATCCGGTTTTTTGAAGATCACGGATTTTTTGGAGCCAATCGCTTCCTCTGCAATGGCGGGGTTGAAGCTTTCCAGATGCTTCGAGAGAAGTTCACATTTGGATACACCCGCTTGCTCAAGATGGCCTACGAAAAGGCCCAAGCGCTCTATGCGGCAGCATTTGACGAAACCGAGCTGGATTGGGTTTTCGCGACGAATGACGCGAACCTGTCAAACGCTATCGAATGGGCAATGTATCAGCTATCGCGCTACGATTTCACTACGGTCAAAGGCGACATTCTAACCGGCGTATATGACAGGTTCCTCGACCGCGAACAGCGGAAGAAATTCGGAGAATACTACACGCCACCATCAATCGCCCGTTACATCGTGGATCGATTGGAGTTGCAGCCGGAAGATCGGTTTATGGACCCGGCTTGCGGGAGCGGCACATTCCTTATCGAACGCTATCAGCAAGTGGTTGGCGAGGATGCCGATCAAGGGCTTGCAACCTATTCCGAAGTTGTAGCGGCGCTGGCCCGATTGGCAGGTAACGACCTAAACACGTTTTCGGCCGTCCTGGCGCAAATCCAGATTCTCTGGCACGTTCTGAGCTTCAAAGATGACTTGATCGTTGCGGAAGAATTTCCGGATATCGCAATCAGCGACAAGGCGAACAGCATCATTCGACCGGGAGTGGAATTCGCTCAGCACGGGCGCTTTGTTGAACTCGACCGCGGGGCTTATGGCGGGATCGGAGGCAATCCGCCCTACGTCAGGCCGGAACGCTCTGGCGAGATTGACGAGGCAACCAAGCAGTATTTCGAAAGCGACCATGAAGAATGGAAGGGAATTTCCGCAGAGGCCAACCTCTATGCGCTATTCATCTACCGGGCTCTTGATGGTTGGTGCCGCCTCCCAAATAAGTGGGGCGAAGGTGCCGGACGGCTTGGGTTTGTTGTGCCGCTCGCCTTGTGCGGGACCAAGGAAAATGCCGAGTTGCGGCGGCTGTTCGCTCCCGATGGCCGCTGGACGATCATGGAAATTGTCGATTTGGAAGTCATCTGGCGCAACGTGTTTGACGCCGACGTTTTGCCAATCGTCCTGATTGCCGAGGCTCGACCGCCCCGATTGCCGCTTGACACCAAATGGCTGGACAGATCGGAGCCTCTGCCGGATCGCAAAGCTCTGCGCCACCAAGTCCGCGCCGCACGGCTGCAACCTTGGATCGATGCTCGACTTGCGAATGCTTCGCCAGACAGAGTGGCGATTTGGCAAAGCCTGTCGGATAGAAATCGGAAGCGGTGGGAGCCGGACGAGGTCATCATCAAATTGGCAGACAAGAGCTGCATTGATTTTGGCGATGGCACGAAGCGCCCAACCTTTGATCTCGCCAGCGTTTCCGGCTCCCAACTTGCCTATAGAGACTTGTTCACGCCTGATGGCCGCATAGTCACCCGTATCACTCCTGAACGCCGAACGATCATCAACAAGCTGCGCCTCAACCCGCCGATGTCATCAGCTTTTCAGGAATATTGGTATAAGAAATCCGGCGAAGGGCGCGGCAACGTTCGGCTGACAGCTCCGACGATGGACAGCTTCCGGTGGGAACATCGCGAGATGATTTCTCGTGGCATTGTTTTTGCGGGACGCAAGAAAAATGCCGCCAAGGGAAAAGGACATACAATCTACAAGGCCGAGAACATTGTTTCAGGTGGGATTCACGGCGAACCACAAGATCAAGGGATCGACATTTCAGCGGCCCGAAATCGCTACCTATTCGAATATATGGACATTTTGCCTGAGCGTCTTTGGGCAGTAGCTCGAATTGAACGATGCCCGAATGCGGTGCCGTTCGATCCTCGCACAGTTGCTTTCACTGATACCGCAACGATCTTTGCACCACGTCCGGACTTGGTCGATGTCCCGTTCGACATCTTGTTTGTCTCAAGGATTTATCGCTATTTCTATGCTCTTGCGGCCAAGATGTCGTATCTGAATACCTATCGCGGTGATATCTATCCAACGAACCTGCGCTTGCTGCCTTGGAACGATGCCATCTCGGAGAAGGCTGCTGAGTTGGAAGCATTGCGAGGCGATCTTGTCAGCGCTTGCGAGAACCATTTCCGGACAGAGGCGGCAATGTTTGCGGCGCTGGATCAGTTGCCGCTCAAGCCTTTCCGCGAAGTGGTCAAGAACGCGGCGAAAACGACCGGCCACAAAGTGGAATGGTCCGAAAGCCTGAACAAGGGAACTGAGGCAATCGAACTCGCGCCCGACTGCAAGGCGGTTGTTGAAGGGGATTCCTGGCACATCCGTATCTCGGAATATTTGCTTGATTGGGTGAAGGTTCCAGATGGAGGTGCCGCGCTTGGCCTCGCAACGGCACTTTCAGCCCGTGCGGGGACTTCAAAGAACATGGTGGATCGTTCGATCTTGCTCGAAATGCCGATCCCGCCCGATGCGGACACTTGCGACAAATTCCAAGCCGTGGTGAAGCAGTTTCGGGAGTCCGACCACGCCAGCGCAATCGATGCTGTAGTGGACAAGATTGATGCTCTTATCGGCCCTGCACTTGGCCTGAGCGCCGACGATATAGCATCAATCCGGGCCGACATGACGGATGACCCATTCTTGCGGAATATCACTCCACGCTGGCCAGCGACGGAAACCCGTATTCATGGCTATCGCACGGGACTGGACAGCTCTGAGCGTTACAATTGAGGCGAAGCGATTATGACCATCTTTTCCCCTAGCAGCGAGCCAATCGTCACGCTGATTGAGGATATCGACCGCGGCAAGATTGGCCTTCCGGAGTTACAGCGCCCGTTCGTTTGGCCGAACGTACACGTCCGTGATCTATTTGACTCGCTTTATCGCGGATACCCGGCGGGTTTCCTCCTGTTCTGGAAAACGGGAGGTGATGGCCCTCTCAAGAGCATCGGGACAGGAATCAAACAAGCCGTTCCTGAGCTGGCAATCGTAGATGGCCAGCAACGCCTAACTTCCCTCTATGCCGTCATTAAGGGCGCGGAAGTGCTGAGGGCAAACTTCAAGAAGGAGAGGATCGAGATTGCCTTCAATCCGCTTTCGGAGCGGTTTGATGTGGCGGACGCGGCCATCCGCAAGGATCGATCCTACATTTCCAATATCTCCACCCTTTGGAGCGCCGACTACAACCAGCGGCAGTTTCGAGAGGCTTATCTCAAGCAGCTTTCTGACACCCGCGAACTGACGGATGACGAAAAGGGCCGAATTGAGGATTCCATCAACAAGCTGCACGACCTGACTAAATACAATTTCACAGCTCTAACGCTGAATGCCTCAGTGGATGAACAGACCATCGCTGAGGTTTTCGTTCGCATCAATGGCAAGGGCAAGCCGCTCAACCAAGCCGATTTCATTATGACGCTTATGTCCGTCTTTTGGGAGGAGGGCCGCGTCGAATTGGAGGCTTTCTCGCACAAGGCAGCGATGCCCAGCGATGGCCAGTCCTCGCCATTCAATCATTTCATCAAGCCTTCACCCGATCAGATGTTGCGCGCAACAGTCGGCCTGGCACTCAAGCGCGCCCGCCTAGAAAACGTCTATAGCGCCCTGCGCGGACGCGATCCGGCGACCGGCCTCGACAACCCCGAAAAGCGGGATGGCCAGTTCGCATTGATGCGCGAAGCGCAGAAGGCGGTCTTGAACCTTACCAACTGGCACCACTTCCTAGATGCCTTGAAACTGGCGGGGTATCGCGGTCAAAAGATGGTCAGCTCAGAAGCTGCGATCATCTATTGCTACGTTCTGTATCTGATTGGCATCCGGGACTATGGGATCGACCGGACCACGGTGCGGCAGGTCATTGCAGAATTCTATTTCATGGCCGCGATGACGGGGCGATATACCAATTCGCCGGAAACTCGGTTCGAAGCTGATTTGTCGATTGTTCGAAGTCTCGCAGATGGAGCGGCTTTTGTTGCCCGTTTGAGAGAAATTTGCGGGACCACTTTGACAGGCGACTATTGGGAAATCACGCTTCCAAGCCAATTGGCGACTTCCGCAGCGCGCAGCCCATCGCTGTTTGCCTATCAGGCATCGCTGATAAAATTGGATGCTCCTGTCCTTTTCAGCCCCATGAAAATTTCCGCGATGGTCGATCCAGCGATCAAAGGCTCGAAGGCTTCGCTAGAGCAACATCACTTGTTCCCTCGCGGCTATTTGGAGGATCAGGGATTCAAAGACTTCAAGCTAATCAATCAGATTGCCAATTTTGCGCCGATTGAGTGGCCCGACAATATCAAGATCGGCAAGCAGTCGCCGGCCACCTATGTTCCCGATTTGGATGCGAAATTGACGGGAGAGGAACGAGACTACCTCTATCGACTTCACGCCTTGCCACACCTCTGGTGGGAATTGCCGTATGAGGATTTCCTTGTCGCAAGGCGATTGCGCATGGCTCAAGTTGTCAGGGAAGCTTGGACCAAGCTGATTGGAGATACGAAGGCAGAGGAAGCCGTGCCGACAAGCATTGCTGAATTGATCGCTGGCGGCGAAACGGGCGCAGTTGAGTTCAAGTCAACCTTGCGCACCAACCTGCACACCGGTCAGCCCGATGAGAAAATGCACCTTGCGGCCCTCAAGACAATTGCCGGATTTCTCAATGCAAAGGGAGGAACCCTTCTCATTGGCGTGACCGATAACGGCGAGGTTCTCGGACTTGAAACCGATGGCTTTCCGAACGAGGACAAAATGGGATTGCACCTCGTTAACCTTATCAGGGATCGCATCGGAGAGGTTTTCCTCCCTTACATTCATCCACATTTCGAAGATCAAGACGATGGGCGAATTTTAGCCATTCGATGTGAGCGAGGGCCAAAAGCGGCTTTCGTAAAGGATGGGAGCCAGCAGCGCTTTTTCGTTCGTGGTGGAAACGCGACGGCGGAACTCATGGGTTCATCCGTTACAGACTATGTGAAGCAGCGTTTTACCTAATATTGCCACCCAATAGAAAAAGGAGAGCCAACCGTGTGGTCAGCTCCCCGCATTTCTGTGTCGTTCCCTATACCCCCCCGCCTCGGCGGGGGAGTTGCCTATTGCGTGAAGAACGGCAGTTCTGGCAGGGGCAGGTCGAACACGGGCGCGCTTGCCTCGTAGCTGACCGGCGCGCTTTCGCCGCCCATCAGATCGCCAAGCCGGACACCATCGGGTGCGAACAGCGCGAACGCCGCCATCGCGAAAATCGATGCTGTCGAACTGATGGCGAATTGCTTGCTCACGGAAACTCTCATAACTGGCGTTGCACAGCTGTTGCGGCCACGATTGCCGCGATGCAACATTTCAAAACAAAACCAAGTTTACAAGATTGGGTTCCCGCGCACTTGTGCGCCTCTACCGGGGACGTTTAGAGACCGACCAATGGCAAAAGCAGGCAGATCGAACGACTGGGGTTTCCCCCGCTGGCGCGGCTATGGCAGCTCGCGCGAGGCGGCGACGGTCCGCATCTGCGACCGATACGGGTGTGACGAACGCGGAGATTGCCCCGCGCCCAAGTCCCCCAACAGCCCGGAACGGTGGTATTTCTGTCAGCCCCACGCTGCCGAATACAACCGCAAGTGGGATTATTTCGAAGGGCTCGACAAGGAACAGCGCGCCGAACGCGCCAGGGCCGAGCAGCAGGAAAGCGCCGGCTATGCCGAGGCCGCGCATTACGGCTGGGGCGGAACGGGCGATGGCAGCCGGAGCGCGGACGAGATGCGCGCGCTCGAATTGCTGGGCCTCGATTCGGACGCTGAGTTTTCCGACATCAAGAAGGCCTATCGGGAACGGGCGAAGGAAGTGCACCCCGACGTCAAGCCGAACGACGAGGCAGCAGCAGTCGAATTCCAGAAGATTCAGCTCGCCTACGAGGTGCTGACACAGGCCGAACAGCGCCGCGAATGGAAGGGCTGAGCGTCTAGTCCGCAGCTTCCGGCCAGACCGGCGGCGGCGGGCCGAGTTCGCTCTCGTCCCACTTGCCCGCGATGACCAGCAGGCGATCGTAGAACGGATTGGGGAACGGTGCGATGGGCGCCATCACCAGTCCCGCTATCGTTTCGTTCTGCGCCAGTGCGCGCTCCAGCGCTTTGATTGCGTGCATGGCAGCTGCTTTGTGCTCGCCGCGATCATGGCGGATGAATGCAAGCCCCGAATGCGCGGCGAAAGCGCCAGCGGGAATGTCCTGATCAGGCCCCAGCAGCTCCAGCGCCTCGTCATACCTCTCTCGCTTCCGGTTCGATCCGGCGAGCATTGCGAAATCCCATTTTGCGGTCGGCAAATACAGTCCGTTTGCGCCGTCTTGCCGCGAGCAGTGCGACAGCATGTCGAGCGATGCGTCCACATCGCCTCGCTCGGCCAAGGCAGCGCCCCAGGCGTTCAGCGCGCGATTGTTTTCAAATCCATTGTCGCAATCGAGCGAGCGCTGAAACAGCGCGTCGGCATCCTTCGGGTGTTCGCGCGCAATGGCGGCGGCCTTCACCCAGAGATAAAAGGCCTTCTGGAACTTGGCGCGGCCGATCTTCTTTTCGAAGAACGCCCGCGCCTCGTCATCCCATGCGCTGCCGCGATACCATTCGTCGCTCATGGCATGTTGCGTAGCACGAGTGGGCCGGTTGCTCCTAGACCGCTTCGAGCGCCTGTTCGAAGTCGGCGATCAGGTCGTCCGGATCCTCGATCCCGATGCTGATCCGCACGAGATTGTCCGAGATGCCCAGTTCCGCGCGACGCCCTTCCGCAACCGACAGGTGCGTCATGCTGGCCGGGTGGCTGGCGAGCGTCTCCGTCCCGCCCAGGCTGACGGCAAGCTTGGCGATCTTCAGCGCGTCGAGGAAGCGGAAGCATTCCGCCTCGCCGCCTTTCAGCAGCAGCGAGAACGTGGACCCCGCGCCGAGGCAATGGCGGTCGTAGATGTCCTGCTGGCGCGCGTCCTTGATCATGCCGAGGTAGCCGAGCCCTTCAACCTTCGGATGCTTCGACAGGTAGTCGCAAATCTTGGCCGCATTCTCTCCGGCGCGCTGCATCCGCAGTTCGACCGTCTCGAGGCTGCGGCACAGCATCCATGCGGTGTTCGGATCGCAAATGCCGCCCATCGTGTTGCGGAGCATGCGGATGGCATCGATGAAGCGCTTCTTGCCCGCCACGCTGCCCGCAACCAGATCGGAATGACCGCCGACATATTTGGTCAGCGAATAGACCACCAGGTCCGCGCCATGATCCAGCGGGCGCTGCCAGAGAGGGCCGAGGAAGGTGTTGTCGATCGCGATCGAGCATTTGTCCGGATCGAAATGTGCGTTGCGCGCATCCCTTACCGCTTCGATATCGACCAGCGCGTTGGTCGGGTTGCCCGGGCTTTCGAGGTAGATCATCGGCACCTCGCCGCCGTGTTCCTGCGCCATGGCCTTTGCGCGCACCATCACTTCGTCCAGCTGTTCGCGGCTGGCCCCTGCGGGAAAGTCGACGAAAGTGACGCCGAATTTCGCTAGCGTCTTGGCGATGAAGCCTTCGGAGGCAGCATAAAGCGGGCCGGAATGGACAATCACGTCGCCCGCCTTGCAGGCGGCGAGCAGCAGCACAGCGATCGCGGTCATGCCGCTAGAGAAGGACAGCGCCTCTTCCGCGCCGTCCCACACCGCCAGCCGGTCTTCGAGGATTTCCTGATTGGGCGCATTGAAGCGCGAGTAGACGAGGCCATCCGCGCCGCCGGGGCGCTTGCCGGTAATGCCTTCGAAATGGCGCTTGCCGTCGGCTGCGCTGGGGAAGGCGAAGGTGCTGGTGAGAAAGATCGGTGCCTTCAGGCTGCCTTCCGACAGGGTCGGATCGAACCCGTGGCCCATCATCAGCGTGCTGGGTTTCAGCGGACGCCCGTTGATCTCGGGTATCTTGCGCTTGGGCGCGATTCGCGGGGTGGTGGGATCGATATCGTTGTCGCTCATGAGCGAAGGCCCTCCTGTGCATACGCTCCCAGGAAGGCAGGAGCCGGATGACCGGCCGGGGCGCCCGTTCCTAACCTCCGCAGGAACGCATCTCCACCGGCCCGGGGATCGTTGCAATTGCAATTATCCCCGGCTCGGGCGGATTTCAACCATCGGTCCGATTGCGATGACGACTAATGAAAACGCCCGCCGGGTGCTATCGCATCCCGACAGGCGCTTTGTTGTCTTGGATCAGCGACTAGCGAAGCCGCCGTAAATTACTTGGGAGCCAGCACCATCAGCATCTGGCGGCCTTCGAGGCGAGGGTAGGCTTCCACCTTGGCGATCTCCTCGACATCGGCCTGCACCTTGCGCAGCAGATCCATGCCGAGATCCTGGTGCGCCATTTCGCGCCCGCGGAAGCGCAGGGTGATCTTCACCTTGTCGCCGTTTTCAAGGAACTTGTTCACGTTGCGCATCTTCACGTCGTAATCGTGCGTGTCGATGTTGGGACGCATCTTGATCTCCTTGATCTCCTGCGTCTTCTGTGTCTTGCGCGCGGCGTTGGCTTTTTTCTGAGCCTCGTAGCGGTGTTTGCCCACGTCCAGGAACTTGCAAACCGGCGGATCGGCATTGGGTGAAACTTCAACCAGGTTCAGGCCAGCCTCTGCGGCCTGTTCGATCGCTTCGCGGGTGTACATGACGCCGAGGTTCTCGCCTTCGCCGTCAATGACTCGGACCTTCTCGGACTGGATGAAATTATCGTAGCGCGGGCCGCTCTTGACGGGCGGGGCCATTGAGCGCCGGGGTGGACGGGCTATGGGGCATTCTCCTGAAATTGCCGTTTGTTCGGCGCGCTATCTAGTGCCTTTCCCGCGCGCATGAAAGGGGGCGCGGGCGAATCCACCCCGTCGTGTTGCCGTTTTGCGTGGACGGTGTGGCTTTCAGGCCGCCGCCTGCCACAGCGGGAATCGGGCGAGGCGGCGACCGGTGGGCACGACCGCCTCGATCGCACTGGCCGGTTGAAGCACCTTGAGTATCTCGCGGTGTTGCGCATCCATGCCCCCGGTCAGCGAACCGAAAGCCGGCAGGATCATCCGCTGCGCGCCGTTCGGACCGCTCGAGATCACGCCGCACGGCCGCGCAATGTGCCGCCCGTGCAGCTTCAGCCGCAGTTTGGGGTGATAATGGCCCGACAGTTCGGCCCGCGCTTCGCCCCGTTGCGCGCGGTGGCGCAGGACGACGTCGCCGATCTCCAGCTCTTCCGCCAGATCGCCGCCGAAGGTCCGGTGCATGTTCTCGTCATGGTTGCCGGTGATCCAGATCCACTCCATCGAGCGGGTAAGCGCTTCCAGCATACCTGCGGCATAAGGCTCCAGCCGCAGCGTGCCGTCGTCGTCGTGGAAATTGTCACCGAGGGTGATGACCCGCCGCGCGCCCGTTTCGCGCACCGCGCTCGCCACGCGTTCCAGCGTGTCACGGCTGTCATAGGGCGGCAGCATCTGGCCGTGGGCGGCGAAGAAGCTCGCCTTTTCAAGGTGAAGGTCCGCCACCAGCAGCGCCCGTTCGCGCGGCCAGAACAGCGCGCCGCTGCGCGTGAGGAGCATTTCCTGATTGGCGAACGAAAGGGGAACCATGGTGACCCCTTGCCGCAGGGGTCGCAGTTTGGCAAGCGGCCTTGCATGACCGACTGGACCCCCATGACCGCCCGCGCGACCAACTGGTTCGCCGAGCTGCGCGATCGCATCTGCGCCGAGTTCGAATCGATCGAGCGCGAGGCGGGCAGCGAAGCCGCTTTCGCCTACACCGACTGGCAGCGCGAGGAGGACGGAAATACCGACCCCGGCGGCGGCACGCGCGGAGTGATGAAGGGCAAGGTCTTCGAAAAGGTCGGCGTCAATATTTCCAGCGTGCGCGGAAATTTCGCGCCGGAATTTGCCGGCACGATCAATGGCGCGGATGCGGAGAACCCTGGCTTCGCGGCGACCGGCATCAGCCTGGTCGCGCACATGGCGAACCCGCATGTTCCCGCGGTCCACATGAACACGCGCTTCCTGACGACCGGCAAGGCGTGGTTCGGCGGCGGGGCGGATCTCAACCCGCCAATCCCGTATGAGGATGATACCGAGGCGTTCCACGCCCGCTTCCGCGCCACCTGCAGCGCGCATAACCCGACCTATTACGACCGGTTCAAGAAGTGGGCCGACGACTATTTCTACATTCCGCACCGCAATACCCATCGCGGTGTGGGCGGCATTTTCTATGACCATCTGGAATGCCATGACGAAGCCGAGTGGGAACGCCACTTCGCCTTCACGCGAGAGGTGGGCGAGGCCTTTCTCGACATATTCCCGCAGATCGTGCGCCGCCGGATGGATTCGCCGTTCACCGCACAGGACAAGCAGACCCAGCTGGAATGGCGCGGACGTTATGCCGAATTCAACCTCGTTTACGACCGCGGAACGCTGTTCGGCCTGAAGACCGGAGGCAACATCGATGCCATTCTGATGAGTCTGCCGCCCGAAGCGGTGTGGAGCTGAGCGCGGGCTATTCCGGCGCGTAGACGCGCACCCAGTCGACTTCCATCGCCAGTTCTTCGCGCTTGATCCGATCGACCGTCGCGGCCGGCAGGCCGTTGTAGGGCTTCTCGATCATATTGGTCTTGTAGGGATAGGCGCCGCCCAGCGCGAAGTTGGCGATCACGAACTTGGGCGTGTCGAAGGCCCACTTGCCGTAATGTTCGACCATCGGGCGCGTGACGCGGTAGGTCAGCCGGCCATCGATTTCGAACAGGATGGCATCCTTCGTCCACTCCACGGCATAGACGTGCCAGTCGGTCACATCGGTTCCGGGGTCGAAGGTGAATTTGTTCACCACCGGCGTCTCGCCGGAATAGCCGGGGCCGTGCAGCGCCACGCCAGTCCAGTCCTTCTCCCCGACATACTCCATGATGTCGATCTCGCCTGTTTCCGGCCAGCTTTCGTTGCCGAGCAGCCAGAAAGCGGGCCAGACGCCGACGGCGTCCGGCATCCTTATGCGCGCTTCGGCACGACCATAGGTAAAGTCGAACTTGCCGCGCGTGTTGACGCGGCCCGATACGAAGTCGGCGCTGCGTTCTGCATTGGTGTCTTCGCCGGGGCGATAGAGCGGGGTGAGGAACAGCGATCCGTCGCGCACCGTCACCGTGTCCGGCCGGTCGAGATAGGCTTGCTGTTCGTCGTTGACCCAGAAATCCGCGCCCAGCACGTTCCACTTCGTACGGTCCAGCGCATCGCCCCCGAACTCGTCTGCGAAGATCAGCGTTCGATCGGGAGAGGGAGGGCTGGCATCCGCCAAAGTGGCTTCCGTCGGTGTGGTACAACCGGCCAGAAGTCCGGCGCTCAACAGCGCCGCCAATGCAGCGAGCTTCATGACAATCTCCCCCTTGTGAACGTTATCATGACAGGAGTAGCCGTTCTCCGCCCCCGTGCAACCCCACCGCGGCGCAGGCGGGAAAAATTCATTGCAGGGACAGCCGCATTGCCCGATTGAGCGCCGCCATGACCGAAATCACCCGCAAAGCCCGCCCCTTCGCGGCGGCCATCACCGGTATTGCCGCGACCCTTTCGCTTACCGCCTGCAACGCCTCTGGCACGTCCGAGCCTGATGCCCCGCGCGTCGCTCCGGTGCTCGAGACAGCCGATGCCGTCGACACGCAAACCTTCGCCAGGCCGCTTGAAGCCCGCGTGGTACACGTGGACCTCGACCTCGATCTCGATTTCGAAGCGCAGAAGGTGTCCGGCACGGCGATGCTCGACCTCGTGGCGAAGCCGGGTGTCGATACGGTGGTGCTCGACGACGACGGGCTCGATATCGCCTCTATCACCGACAAGGACGGGCGCCCGCTCGAATATGAGGTCGGCGAAGTCGTGGAAGGCAAGGGCGCCCCGCTGACCGTCCAGATGGGCGACGCGCGCGAAATCACGATTGCCTATTCCGCCGAAGATGCCGACGCGCTGCAATGGCTCGCGCCCGAACAAACCGCGGGCGGCAAGCATCCCTATCTCTTCAGCCAGGGGCAGGCGACACTCAACCGGACCTGGATCCCGACGCAAGACAGCCCCGGCATCCGCCAGACCTGGTCTGCGCGCATCACGGCGCCGCAGGAGCTGACGGTCGTCATGTCCGGTCTCAAGCAGGGCGAGACGGAGCAGCTCGACGATGGTCGCCGCGCCTTCACCTACGAAATGGACAAGCCGGTCGCGCCCTATCTCATCGCGCTCGCAGCGGGGGACATCGTGTTCCGCGAACTCGGCCCGCGCAGCGGCGTGTGGACGGAACCTGCCATGATCGACGCGGCTGCGGCGGAGCTCGAAGACACCGAAGCCATGATCGACGCGGCGGAAGAGCTTTACGGCCCTTACCGCTGGGGCCGGTACGACATGATCGTGCTGCCCCCGTCCTTCCCCTATGGCGGGATGGAAAATCCGACTCTGACTTTCCTCACCCCCACCTTCATCGCTGGCGACAAGAGCCTGACCGGCCTGGTCGCGCATGAGCTGGCACACAGCTGGTCTGGCAACCTCGTCACCAATGCGGTGTGGGGCGATGGCTGGCTGAACGAAGGCGTCACCTCCTACTTCGAAAACCGCATCGTCGAGCAGGTCTACGGCGAGCAACGCGCCGAGCAGGAAGCCGCCCTGTCCTTCGCCAATATCGAGGACACGCTCGCCGAAGTGGGCGAGGACGCGCCGGGCACGGCGCTGCACACCGAAAGCGACGGGGAGGAGCTGGTCGGCAGCGCCATCGCCTATGACAAGGGGGCATATTTCCTCCGCACCGTGGAGCACGAGGTCGGTCGCGAACGGCTCGACGCATGGCTGCGCCAGTGGTTCGACAACCACGCTTTCCAGCCCGCGACCAGCGCGATGATCCTCGCCGACATGGAAGAGAACCTGATCGAAAGCCCCGAAGAGGCGCAGCGGCTGAAGCTGCGCGAATGGATCTTCGAGCCCGGCTTGCCGAGCAATGTCCATCGCCCCAATCCCAAGGCCTTTGCCGCGGTCGATGCCGCCGCCAAGGCGTTTGCCGACGACCGCACGCTCGACCCGGCAGCGTGGAAGGGCTGGAACTCGGCAGAGCGCCAGCGTTTCCTCGCGAAACTTCCGCGCGAACTCGACAATGCCGAACTGGCCGCGCTGGACGAGGCGCTGATGTTGTCGGGAAACACGAACAACGAGGAGCTTTTCCTGTGGCTCGATCTGGCGCTCGCCAACGGATACGAAAGCGCGCTGCCTGACGCGGAGAAATTCCTCGCTCGCGTAGGCCGTGCCAAGTTCGTGCGCCCGCTGTTCACCACGCTGATGGAACAGGGCGCCTGGGGCCAGGCCGCAGCACGGCGGATCTACGGCGATACGCGGGCAACCTACCACTCCGTGACGCAGGGCGGGGTCGACAAGGTCATCGGTTGATCGCCGGACCCGCTTTTCGAGTTGCAATGGCCCATGCTTTGACCCCATCTTGGGGATGATGCTGCGTCAATATGAACTGGTAGAGCGGGTCCGGGCCTACGATCCCGACGCCGACGAGGCGCTGCTCAATCGCGCCTATGTCTACACCGTGCAGAAGCACGGCACCCAGAAACGTGCCAGCGGCGATCCCTACTTCAGCCATCCGGTCGAAGTCGCGGGGTTGATGACCGACCTGAAGCTCGATCAGGAAACGATCATGACCGCGCTGCTCCACGACACAGTGGAAGACACGCTGGCGACGATCGACGATATCGAGATCAACTTCGGCAAGGACGTCGCGCGGCTTGTCGACGGCGTGACCAAGCTGTCAAAGCTCGAACAGATGCCCGAAGACGAACGGGCTGCGGAGAACCTGCGCAAGTTCTTCCTCGCCATGAGCGAGGATATCCGCGTCCTGCTGGTTAAGCTGGGCGACCGGCTGCACAATATGCGCACGCTGCATTTCATCAAGTCGCCCGAAAAACGGCACCGCATCGCGCGCGAGACGATGGATATCTACGCGCCGCTGGCCGAGCGGGTGGGCATGTATGAATACATGCGGGAAATGCAGCTCTTGGCCTTCCGCGAGCTGGAGCCGGAAGCCTACGGCACCATCACCGGCAGGCTCGACCAGATCCGAAGTCAGGACGGCGGGCAGGTCGACGCAATCGCCTTCAATATTAAGCAGGCGCTCGCGGAAGCAGGATTGCAGGTCGAAGTCATCGGGCGTGAAAAGCACCCGTTCTCCATCTGGAAGAAAATGGCGGAACGGCACGTCAGCTTCGAACAGATCACCGACATCATGGCCTTTCGCGTCATCTGCGAAAGCGAGGCGGAATGTTATCGCGCGCTGGGTCTGCTGCATACGACGTGGCAATTCATTCCGGGGCGCTTCAAGGATTACATCTCGACGCCCAAGAGCAATGGTTACCGATCGCTCCACACCTCGCTGATCTATGAAAAGTCGATGCGGGTGGAAGTGCAGATCCGCACGCGGGAAATGCATCGCCTCAACGAATTCGGTCTCGCCGCGCACTGGGCCTACAAGCAGGGCGACCGGCCCGACGGGCAAGTCGGCTGGCTGCGCGATTTGATCGAGATCGTCGATGCGAGCCACGATCCCGAAGAACTGCTCGAACACACGCGCATGGCGATCTACCAGGATCGCATCTTCGCTTTTACGCCGAAGGGCGCGCTGCATCAGCTGCCCAAGGGGGCAACGGCAGTGGATTTCGCCTTTGCCGTCCACACCGATCTCGGCGCGCAGACGGTCGGGGCGAAGATCAACAGCCGGCATATGCCGCTGCGCACGCAGTTGCAGAACGGCGACGTGGTGGAAATCATCAAGAGCGAAAAGTCCGAGCCGCAGCTGAGCTGGCTGAGCTTCGTCGTGACCGGCAAGGCCCGCGCTGCGATTCGCCGCGCCGTCCGCGCGAAGGAACGGGCGGAAATCGCTGCCATCGGGCGGATGCTGTTCGACGAGATCGCGCAGCGTCTGCCGGGCAAGGTCGGCAAGAAGGGCATCAAGGCGGCGGTCAAACGGCTCGATTACGAGGATGAGGAAGATTTCATGGCCGCCATCGGATCGGCCAAGCTGTCCGACCGCGACGTGATGGAGGCGGTCATCCCCGGCAGCACCGCGGACCTGCCGGACGAAGAGGTGCGGCAGGAACGCGCCATTTCGATCAAGGGGCTGACGCCGGGCGTCGGCTATCATCTCGCCGATTGCTGTCACCCGGTGCCGGGCGACCGCATCATCGGCCTGCGCAAGGAAGGCGAGGGGGTCGAAGTCCACGCCATCGATTGCCTCGAACTCGCCAACGGGATCGATGCCGACTGGCTGGATCTGTCGTGGGGAGAGCGCAGCTCCGGTGCGGTCGGTCGGATGCGCGTGGTGCTCTACAACCAGCCCGGCACGCTGGCGGAAATGGCGGGCCTGTTCGCGCAGGCGCGGGCGAATATCGTCGCGCTCGACCTGACGCAGCGTGACGACCCGTTCCACACCTACGATCTCGATCTCGAAGTCACCGACCTTGCCCACCTGACGCGCATCCTCAGCGCCCTGCGCGCAAGCGACGCGGTGGCGCAGGCGGAGCGTATCTGATGCCGGTCGTCGGCCTCGACCACGTGCAGCTGGCGATCCCCGAAGGCGGGGAAGATGAGGCGCGCCGGTTCTTTGTGGAGATTCTCGGCATGGCCCAGGTGCCCAAGCCCGCCAATTTGTCGCCAAGCGGCTGCTGGTTCGAAGGGGGCGGCGCGCGCCTGCATATCGGTGTCGACCCTGATTTCCGCCCGGCAGTTAAGGCGCACCCGGCGTTTCTGGTCGACGACCTTGCGAATCTTCGCGAGCGGTTGGAGGATGCGGGTCACGCCACGCGAGACGACAAGCCGGTCGAAGGCTACGCGCGCTTTTTTACCGACGATCCCTTCGGTAACCGCGTCGAACTGATGCAGAAGCTCTAACCGGTTTACCGGGACACGCGCCGCACCGGGACCGGGATATTGCAGATGTCCGCGCCACCGGCGGGCTGGATGAAGAACGGATCGCGGCGGTTGGCGCGCGCTTTGGCGTAGCGGGCGAAGGTCTCGCCCTCGGTCGAAAGATATTCGAACCCCGGTTGATCGGCTTCGGGCAGATCGCTCGCCACGCGGATGCTTTCGATCGGCACCCGTTCCTCCGCTGTCTCGTAGAAGCCCAGCGCCCCCGTCCCGCGCGGCAGGCTGGAGAGATGCTCGATCCCCTCGACAACCCTGCCGACCAGCGCGATGTTGCGATCCAGATGCCGCGGCGCATGGCCGATCACGGTGTAAAGCTCGGCCCCGGTGCCGGTGTCCGGCGAATACCCGCGCCCGACCCCGACCATGCCGTAGCAGTGGACAGGCCACGCTTGGTTTCCAGCTAGTCCAACTGGCCATCCTTTCGTGAATGCACCAACAGCGTACGGCTCAAATGTCCGAAAGTTGCCTAGGCGCACTTGTGCATTCGGAGGGCAAACGTGATGGTTGCAATAGGCTGGATTTGGGTTGTCACCCAACACATACTCATCTTCCCCCATTACCTTCAGCCCTTCGGGCAGTGGCTTGGCGGGGCCGTTCGCTTCGGGGTTGTCGTTGTTGGGATCGCCCCACTGGACGACGTAATTGTCCTGCACGCGGACCACGGCGATGCCGTCGTACCACTTGGCGCGGGCGAGGGTGCGGATGTTGTCGACCCAGCCTTGCGAGAATGGCGCAGGCATCAGCTGGATCACGACCTGCCGCGAATTGCCCTTCGCATCGGGCGCGAGGGTCATCACCAGCAGATTCTCCGGCGCGATGGTGACCCATTCCGCAGCGGGGGCTTCGGCCACGATTTCGCCAGGGGACGGTGCCCCCTCCGGCTCGTCCTGCGCCACGGCAGGGGCGGACAGAGCGAGAGCGGCGGAAAGCGCGAGCAGATGTTTCATGCGGAAGGTTTCGCCCGAATTGCGCGCGATTACAAGCAGGCGGTCAGTCCTCCGCCATATCCTCCAGCGCGTGCATATCCTCGTCCGACAGACCGAAGTGATGGCCGATCTCGTGCACCACCACATGGGCGACCAGATGCTCCAGCGTTTCATCCGCGCGTTCGGCCCATTCGTCGAGGATTGGGCGGCGGAACAGCCGCACGCGGTTGGGCATCTGGCCCGAATGCTCGATGCTCGCTTCGGTCAGGCCGATGCCTTCGAACACGCCCGACAGTTCGAAGGAATCCTCGATGCCGAGATCGGCCAGCGTCTCGGCATTGGCGAAGTCCTCCACCAGCATCACCACATCGCCCAGATGTGCGCGGAATTCCGCCGGCAGGCGATCGAGCGCGGCAAGGGCCATGGCTTCCATCTCTGCAAGGCTTGGGGCGGGGCCGATCGTTCGAGTCATGGGAATACGCGATACTGCGCCCTTGAGCGCTTGTCATCCGCGCCACCCCCCGCTAGGTGCGCGCCTCACGCGGAGCAGTGGCCGAGTGGTCGAAGGCGCACGCCTGGAAAGTGTGTATACGGTAACCCCGTATCGAGGGTTCGAATCCCTCCTGCTCCGCCACCTTTCCCCTTAGAATCCCCCGGACCGCCCATTGGCAACGTTATCAATTGGTCTGGTCAGCGCGGTTCCGGCTCGCTAGCAAGCGGGTGTACGAGGGGGAACGACGGCACTCACATGGCGCGGCGGCGGCAATCTGTCACTATCAAGCACGTTGCTGCGGACGCAGGCGTCTCGCTGCAGACGGTCAGCCGCGTCATTAACAAGGAACCCAACGTTCGCCCTTCGATGAAGGAGCGGGTGCAGGCCTCCATCGACAAGCTCGGCTACGTACCGTCCATCGCCGCCCAGCGGATGAGCGGATCGCGATCCTACCTGATCCTCGCCCTCAACGACCGCGAGCGGACGATTGCCGACTGGCGCGCGCGCGAGGGGACGGACTGGGTCGACCAGATGCTCCTGGGCGGGATGCTGACCTGCGCGGAGCATGGCTACCGCATGATGATCGAGCTGGTCGACACCCATCACGACCATGTAGAGCGCGAGATTGCCGCCGTGCTCGCCGCGGTGCAGCCCGACGGCGTCATTCTGACCCCGCCGCATTCGGACAATCCGCTCATCGTCAGCCAGCTTGCGGCCGCCAGGATACCTTTCGTGCGGATTGGTTCGCGCGGCGGTGGTGCGGGCATTGCGATCTCGATGGACGACGAAGGCTCGGCGCGGCTTGCGACGGAGCATCTGCTGGCAAACGGGCACAAGCGGATCGGTTTCATCGCGGGCTCTCCCGAATACGAACTCAGCGGCTGGCGCGTCGACGGCTGGCGCGCCGCGATGGAAGAGGCGGGCTTTGCGACCGGGGACCTGATGGTCGCGGGCGACTTCACCCGCGCATCCGGCGAGGTGGCGGCGCGCGAATTGCTCGATCGCGCGGAGCGGGCGACCGCCATTATCGCCAGCAACGACCAGATGGCGCTCGGCACGCTGAGCGTTGCGCGCGAATTGGGGCTAGAGGTGCCGCGCGACCTCTCGCTGGTCAGTTTCGACAATACCCCGCTGGTCCGTTTCACCCATCCCGCCCTGACTGCCATCGACCAGCCCGTGGCGGAAACCGCCTCTGCCGCGGTGGCCGCGATCATTGCGGAAACCTCTGGCGCGAAGGACAGCAAACCGCCCTCGGCCATTCAGGGTCGTTTGGTAGAGCGGGAGTCGGTCGCTGCCCCTGCAAGCTGACCAGCACGTTCAACGCCAGAACACGCTATTCCTGGCGCTGTATGCGCTTGCCTGGGCGGGCGGCGCAGTCGCCTACGTTCCGTTCCTGACCATCCTGCTGCCGGTCCAGGTCGCGCGCCTCGCAGGGGCCGAGGCCGTGCAATGGCTCGCCTATATCGCCTTCACCGGAGCCATCAGCGCGAGCATCGCGAACGTGGCCTTCGGCTGGCTCAGCGACCGGACGCACAACCGCAAGACCTGGATACTGGTGGGACTCTCGCTGTCCTGCGCACTGCTCGTCGCGACGCCCGCAGTCACCACCCTGCCGGTCATGCTGGCACTGATCGTCGCGTGGCAGCTGGCGCTCAACATGATGCTGGCGCCGCTCGCCGCACTGGCCGGGGACTATGTTCCGGACAGGCAGAAGGGGCGGCTCGGCGGTCTGATGGCCTTTGCGCCAGCGCTTGGCGCGGCATCGGCAACGCTGGTGACGTTGCCCGGCCTTGCGGAGGCGAGTGGCCGCGTATGGCTGGTGGCGGGGATCGTCGCGGCCTGCGTGCTGCCGGTGTTGGTGATCGCACGCCCGCGCAATTTTCCAGAACTGGTGACGGACGAACCCGCCGGCGCGAGAGAAGCCGGCGCGCAGGAGAAGCGCTTCGCCACCCGTCACGCTGTCGTCCGGATGTGGATCGCGCGGCTCCTTGTGCAGATCGCTGAGGCTGCGCTGTTCGCCTACCTCCTCTACTGGTTCCAGTCGCTATCGGCGGGGGTGAGCGACAACGACACGGCCCGAATATTCGCCATGGTCCTGCTGGGCGCTATCCCGCTCGCGATGCTGGCAGGGCGCTGGGCCGACAATCGCGACCGTCCGATCGTGCCGCTGATCGCCTGCGCATTCGGATCCGCGACAGGGCTCGTGACGATGGCGCTGGCCAGCGGCCTCGCGCCTGCGATCGCGGGTTACGTGCTGTTCGGTCTGTCGGCTTCGGTTTTTCTCTCGCTGCATTCGGCGCAGACGCTCCGCGTGCTTCCGCGGCCAGCCACGCGCGGACGCGATCTAGGCTTGTTCAACCTTACCAACACGGTCCCTTCGCTGATCATGCCGGTGCTGACGCTGGCGCTGGTGCCCGTGTTCGGGTTCGCGGGGCTGTTCGCACTGCTCGCGACGCTGTCGATCGCGGCGGCGGGGCTCCTGCTCGCCATCACCATGAGAGCTCGCCCGGCAGCCGATTAGACGCTTGCAATTGCGCCGTACCTCTGCGACTTCGTTGTTTGAGAACGTTCACAACAACGGCGGTGGGATGAGGATGCGTTACGGGATTACGGCTTTGCTGGCGAGTGTATCGCTGGCTGGATGCGCGGTGGGCAGTGCTGCGCCGGGCGAAATGGAAACGGTCGCCGCGGCGCCGCAGGGAAGCGTCGATGCGCGGGTCGCCGACCTGCTTTCGCGCATGAGTGTCGAGCGCAAGGTCGCGCAGCTTATCCAGCCGCAGATCAACTCCTTCACCGCGGCGGACATGGAACGCTACCGTTTCGGCAGCTATCTCAACGGCGGGAACGGCGGACCCTATGGCGATGAATACGCGCCAGCATCCGAATGGCTGAAGCTGGCGGACGAGATGTACCTTGCCTCGGTCAAGCCGATGCAGGGTGAGGAGCCGGTGATCCCGACCATGTGGGGCACCGATGCCGTGCACGGCCATACCAATGTCGTGGGCGCAACGATCTTTCCGCACAACATCGGGCTGGGCGCGGCAAATGACGCAGACCTCGTGCGCCGGATCGGGCAGGCCACCGCTCTCGAAATCGAAGTGACTGGCATCGACTGGAACTTCTCCCCCACCGTCGCGGTGGCGCAGGACGACCGGTGGGGCCGCACCTACGAAAGCTATTCCGAGCAAGCGCAGATCGCGGCGACCCTCGGCGCGGCGCTGGTCGAGGGCCTGCAGGGCGCTAAAGGCAGCGCGGACTTCGTGGGCGCGGGCCGCGTGAGCGCAACGGCCAAGCATTTCTTTGCCGATGGCGGCACCACGCAGGGCGTCGACCAGGGCGACGTCAACGGCGACATCGACGCTTTGAAGCGCATTCACGCCGTTCCCTATCCGGCTGCGATCGAGGCTGGCGTGGAATTCATCATGGCCAGCTTCAATTCGATCAACGGCGTAAAGATGCACGGCAACGAGCCGCTGCTGACCGGAGTTCTGCGCGACGAGATGGGCTTCGAAGGCGTCGTCGTGGGCGACTGGAACGCGCATGGCCAGATCGATGGCTGCACGGTCGACAATTGCGCACAGGCGCTGCTGGCCGGGCTCGACATCTACATGGTGCCGGACGACTGGAAGGCGCTGCTCGAAAACACCGTCGCACAGGTGGAGGACGGCACCATTCCGATGGCCCGCCTCGACGAAGCCGTCGGGCGGATATTGCGAATGAAGATGCACGCGGGGCTGTTCGACGCAGATGCCAAGCGGCCGTCCGAAAGACCGAATGGCGGCGACTATGCCCTTCTCGGTTCGCCCGAACACCGGGCCATCGCGCGCGAGGCTGCTGCCAAGTCGCAGGTCGTGCTCAAGAACGACGGCGTGCTGCCTCTGAAGAGCGGCGCCAACATTCTCGTCGCAGGCTCCGCCGCGGACAGCATCGCGCAAGCCGCAGGTGGCTGGACGCTGACCTGGCAAGGCGGGCGGGAGCTGACCAACGACTACTTCCCCGGCGCCACGTCGATCTGGGGTGGTATTCAGAAGGCGACAAAGGCGGGAGGCGGCACTGCAATCCTGTCGGAAGACGGCAGCTACGCGGCCAAACCCGACGTCGCCGTGGTGGTGTTCGGTGAGCAGCCCTACGCCGAGTTTCAGGGCGACCGGAAGACGATGGTCTTCTCCGACGAAGAAGGTCTGAACCTGCTTCGCAAGTTCGACCGCGAAGGCGTCCCCGCCGTCGCGGTGTTTCTGTCGGGTCGTCCTATGTGGATGAACCGCGAGATGAACGCGGCCGACGCTTTCGTCGCCGGTTTCCTGCCGGGTGGAGAGGGTGACGGCGTCGCCGACATCCTGTTCGGCAAGCGCGAGGCCACCGGCCGCCTGTCGTTCAGCTGGCCCGCGCTTTGCGAAGGCGAGCCGGTCAATTCGTCCGAGGGTGCGCTGTTCAACGTCGGCTTCGGTCGCACTCTGGCCGATCATGCGCCGACTGCGAAACTGAGCGAGGCCTGCGGTTATCTCGACCAGCTCGTGCCGACGACATGGTTCGACATGGGCCGCCTCGGCACCGGCGTCACGGCCAGCGCGAATGGCACGGTGCTGCCCAATCTGGTCGGTACCGCGGGTGGCGTCACCGCGCGCGGCTATGACCGGACGAGGCAGGAAGATGCGCGCGAGCTGACACTGGCGGCAGGGTCGTCGATCAGCTTCGCCCAGACCGGCAATGGCAATGGCGACTATGTCCTGCTGTACGACATGGAAACCGCGCCGAGCGGGAAGGTCACGCTGACCCTTGGCAACACGACTTACGATGCGACCCGGCAGCTGCAGCTTGCCGCTGGCAAGGGCTGGCGTGAAATGGTGCTTACCGACAACTGTTTCCCCGGACTGGGCGACAGGCTGACGATTACCACGCAGGCACCGCTCTCGCTTCGGATTGGCCGGATCGCCCGGCAGGAAATGCCCGAGGGCGCGGAGTGTTCGTTCTGAGGCGCCGCGTCAGGAGGTGACGGCTATTCGCAAGCTGCCAGGGCGATGTCCTGTGCGATGATGTCCGATTGCGCCGGGACGCGCACCGCGACCGGCGCGGTCAGGCAGATGTCGAGCGCGCTTGCCTGCGACGGGTCGATAACGAGGTCGTATTCGCCCGGCGGCACCTGTTCGAAGAAATAGTAACCATCCAGCTCGGTTCGCGCGAAAGCGACCGGCTTTCCATCCGCGCCGATCAGTTGCAGCCGCACGCCGGAAACGCCGCGCGATCCGCCCCCTGAGAGGAACGCGGCGGTTCCCTCGACCTCGCTCAGCCCAACGATGGGGAAGTCTGCGACATGGATGCGGCCGGGACGCGGGACGATTTCGATCCCGCGACTGACCGGCGTCTGCATGATGTCCGGCAGGCTGGCGATATCGACCTGCACGCTCGTGCGGTTGCCATCGCCGAGCTCTCCGAGCCGCACGAAGCCGCTCTCGTCGGTCGTACCGCTGCGATTGAAGGCGGCGAACTCGACTTCCGGCAACACGGTGTCGCCTGCCCCGTAGCGCCCGTCGCCGTCGAGGTCCTGAAACGCGCGCAGGGCGATCGCCCCCGATGCAGCCTGGCCCGGACGGCTGATGAAGAATTCGCGTTTGAGCGGATCGCGCCCGAAGCTGAAGCCGAGGCGCAACGCAACGCTGTAATCGCCATTGTCGAAACCGTATCGCCCATCGAGGGCGAGAGAGAAGTTCTCGAACTCGCGCACGCCGGACAGGCCGACCTGCAGGTCGTCATTGCGGAAACCGTAACTGGCCGAGGCCGAAACGATCGTGCTGTCGTCCACCAAGTAGTCGACGCTGGCGCCCGCGCTGTCGATCCGCGCATCCGGCTTGATCGAGTAGCCGACCGACCCGCGCGCCTGCAGGCGGGAGCGGTTGAGCGTGGCGAGATCGAAGCTGCCGCGCAGGGTCAGGAATTTCGGACCCTCGACGGGTTTGGTTTCGGAATATTCGACGATCTTTGATACCAGCAGGCCGGGGATGCGCGCCGATCCACGCACCAGCGCGGTCATGCTTTCCCGCCCATCCAGAAACTCGACCCGCCGCGCGCGCCCGAACAGCGGCAGGTAAGTGCCGGAGTCTGCCCCGCCGAGGCGGAGCGAGGTGTTGAAGTCGAGCTCCGTCGCACGGCGCAACGGATCGGAGCCGACGCTGCGGGTTTCGTCGATGAAGCCGCCGCGATATTCGGCATGGGTCAGCGTGAAGCCGCCGTTGGCGATGCGCCCACCGAGGCCCGCCGATAGCGCCTTGCCCCCGCTATCGGAAAAGCCCGCATCGCCGCGAACCGCGAACGAACCTATGCTGCTGCGAAGTCCCGCCGTTGCCATCCAGCGGTCCTGTTCGTCGCGCTGGAAGAAGGCGCCGCTCGCCACCGCCGTCAGGCCGGAGGTCACGCCGTAAGAGCCCTGTGCGATGGCCTGCCAGTCCCCGAAGTTCTCCAGCGGGCGGAAGTCCGGGCCGCGCACGTCGAGCAGGTTGACCCCGCTCTGCGCAGCGGAAAGCTGGTAATGGAAGTCGCCCTTCGCGATACGCCCGTCGCCGACATTGACGCGCCGTACCTCTTCGCGTCGCTGGCCCTGCGGACCGTAGAAGACGAGGCGAAAGATGTTCGTGCCGAAGTCGACCGGCACCTGAAGAAACTCGTACTGGTCGTTGGAGGCCTGGCTGATCGAGCCGACCAGCACGTCGTTCCGATACAGTTCGACCTCGTAGCCGTCGGGCAGCACGCCGCGCAGGTCGATCCGGTCGAAGACGGAGACGGATGAAAAGGGCACATTGGTGACCATCGCGCCGCGCCCCGCCGTGCTGCGCAGGCCGATCGGCATGGCGTAGGTCGCGATGTCGCCCATCTGGAACTCTGTCGCGCCGAGCGGGCCGAGCAGGTCGGCATCCTCGTCCCGACGGCCGAGCTGGATCAGCGATGCCGTCAGCCCCTCGTCGCTAGCCGCGCTGATGAAAGCCTGCGCGGTCATGTAAGCGAGATCGCCCGCCAGCCGCAGGTCGGCCTCGGCCCGTGTGCCCCGGCGGGTGTCGCTGACGGCGCGCAGTTCCACGTCCGCGACCGGCACCGACAGGGCGAGCCAGGGCGTCTCCTGACGCGGCCAGCGCTCGTCATCGCGCTTGCCGCCGAGCGAGGCGAGGCGTGCGCGGTCGGCTTCGCGCTTGATCCGCTCCTCGAAGGGGAAGGGCTCGAGCGTCTCGATCAGGATCGACTGGTTGCGCAGATCCGCTTCGACCGACAGCGGGAGGAGCTCGGCAAACACCTCCGTTCGCAGGTACATTTCGCCTTCGAAGGGTTGCGCGATACCGCGCGGCAGCGGTCGCTCGACGCCGTCGAGTTCGTAGGTCATGCTGCGAAGGTTGATCGACAGCGTCCGGTCTTCGGACAGGAACCAGCCGCTGGCGAAGTTTCCATCGTCGCTGATCTTGATAGCCAGGTCGAGAATGCGCGAGAGGCTGCCGAAAGGCAGATAGACAGCATCGCGCGTGCCGTATGCGATTACCGTGTCGGTCGCCTTGACCCCCGCGACCTGGATTTCGAGGATCAGTTCGTCGTCGTAACTGAAGGCAAGCCCGTCCGCGCCGACGGGGAATGTCGGTCGGCCCTGCGCGGTAAGGTAGCTGGTCGTGGGCGGCGTAGCGCTGTCGGCTTCAGGCGCCGCGACAGGCGCGACCGGCGCGGCGTTTACGACCGGAACGCGCGGGGGAGTGACCCGCGCCTGCGGGGCGGACGGAAGGTCGGTGGTGGCCGCCGCGTCGTCCGCTGTCTCTTCGAAGCCGTCCAGATCAGCGCTGCTCGAGAGGGCGACCGCCGTCGATAAGGGCTGCGGCACTGCCTGAGGCGGCGGGGGAAGCGGCTGCGACGGGGATGCCGCAATCGGCTCGGATGCTGGCGGCGTTTCAGCCTGCTCGCCCCTGTCGGGAGCTGGCGGCGGCTCGGTCGGCGCGAACACCGGCTCCGGCAACGCAGGCTCTGGGTCGGCTGCTAGAGCATCGGCGCGTTCGACCGGGGCTTCGATGGTTTCGCCGGGCCGGAGTTCGTTCTCACCCTGCCGCCTTGTTATGACACGGGAAATCCGTGGCGCGGCAGTATCGGCAAGGGCCAGTGCGACGGACTGGGGAGGCGGCGCCGAGGCAGGGTTGGCGGCTGGTTCGGGCGGCAGGTCCGGCTGCGCTGCGGCGAAGGCGGGCTGAGGAAGAACCACCGGAGCCAGATCCGGCGCTTCGACTTCGTGCGGCGCGGGTGCGACACTCTCTGGATTCGCTGCGAGACGCGGCGCGTGCCGCAACCCGCTGCCGGTGAGCGCCGTTTTGCTGGTGGAGGCGCGCAGGGCGGCGGGGCGGGAAACGCTCGGCCTGGATGCCGGCGGGATGGCAATAGCTGGCGCCGCCGCCAGTTCTCCGCTGTCGCTCCCGGGATCGCCAAGCGGATGCGCGAAGTCGGGCATCGGCAGGGTAATGCGGCGCGCGACATTGCGCAGCTCTTCCGGCTCGCTCTGCGGCGGAAAGTGGGCGAGCGGCAGCTCTGCCCGATCACCCTGCAACAGCAGGGCCAGCCCGACAGCCGCCGGGCCGACAAGATGCGGCCTTAGCGGGCTGGCCGGCTTGCCGGTGGTCACGGCACCGTGAAGACTTGCGTCGCGAGCGTAGCGCCCGGCGAGACATCATCGTCGGTATAGGTCACTTCCAACCGCGTGCCGGAGCGCACGGTCCCGGCGGGCAGTTCGGGGTCGACCGGCACGACCAGCGTGCGGCTGGCGACTTCCGGATAGACGCCGATGCCCTTGATCTGGGAAACCACGGTGCTGCTGCCGGCGAGCTTGATGGTAATGTCACCAAAGGCCGAACGGGTGCCGCTGCGGGCAATGGTAATGCCGATGCCCTGGTCGCCTTCGGGCCCGTTCACAAGCTGGAGATTGGACAGACCGACATCCAGCGTCGTCTCTCCAACCCGGACGATGACCGGGATCGAAATGCCGAAACGCGGGCGGATGGTCACGCCGATTTCGTCAGCCGCGGGCGTCTGCCCGGTGGCCTGGCCGATCGAGTAGCCGAAGTCCTGCGCGTCGGGCACCGAGACGGCCATGAAGTGCGAACGATACTCGCCATCCGGCAGGTCGGCAGGCGTGCGGGACATGATACGCACCGTCTGCGCTTCGTTGCCCATCAGGCGGATGCGGCGCGGCGACCAGCGCAGCATGTCGCTGGCGGTCTTGACGTTAGCCTTGGCCGCGGCGTCGTCAAAATTGTCGAAGGCGAGCAGGCGGCCGTCGGGCGTCATCATCATGTCGGTGATGTTGATCTCGTAATCGCCGGCATTGGCCGTGCGATTGTAGAGGCCGACCGTGGCGATCCGCTGGCGCGCGTCGATCACGATGCGCTTGGGGTAGAGGTTGATGTCGCCCATGCCGCCGACCGACCCGGCTGGCGGTCCGGCCTCAATCGGAGCGGGCGCTGCATCCTGAGCGCTGGCACCGGCGGCAGACGCAAAAGCCCCGCCAGCGGCGAGGCAGGTAAGCGCGAGGCGGGCGAGCCTGTTTTCGATCTTGTGAAACATGGTTAATTGCGAACCCCGTCAGAACCCCTCTCAGCTATCCTCAATCGCGGAGTCCCGCGCAAGCCGAGATCAGTTGTAATTTACAGTTACGTCGAACGTGCCGGTATAGACACCGGCCTGCTGGTTGGCGGCGACGTCTAGAGTGGCGCCGACATCCAGGTCGTATGTTGCACGCGGATCGGTTACCGGATTGTTACGACGCGTCGTAAACCGGAACCTCCGGACCGTCATGGTGCTGGTGCCGTTGCTGATCCGAATGCTGTTGGGCAGGAAGACCAAGAACTTGCGCTGCCCTTCACCGGTGATGGTGAAGCGCGCCGGGCCGCGACCGCTGGGCGGCTGCGCGATATCGACGGTGTTGGCCACGTCTCCGCCGGGGGCCAGCGTTCCGTCCGGGTCGATCCTGATCGTGCTGGCAGCGATGGGGCTGACGAAAGCGCCGAAGCGAAGGTCGCGCACCTTGATCACCCCGGTGGGATTGACCACCGTGGCCTTGGCGGCGCCTGCCGCCGTCGCGCTTTCTCCGGGAGCCGCGCTGGCCGCGACGGGTGTCAGGGCCAGACTGCTGGCGAGGAAGAAGCCGACAACAAGGTTGGTGGTATTAACCATCGCGGATCAGTTGAGAAAAAAAGGGCGCGACAGGCCAACAGGCCCGGCGCGCCCCTTTCCTTGATCAGTTGTAGGTGACGGTCGCGTCGTACGAACCGCTGTAGACGCCTGCCGGGTGGTTGCCCGGAACCGTCAGCGTGCCGCCGACGGTGAAACCTGCGGTGCCGCCGGTCAGCACGCCGCTGGCCGGAGCGCTGGTGGTGAAGGCCATCGGGCTAGTCGTGCCGTCGCCGTTCAGCGTCACCGAACCACCGGTGGTGGAGATGGTGAAGCCGCGGTCGGCGTCGCCGGTTGCGGTGAAGGCGTCAGCCGTTTCGGTCGAGGTCGACATGTGCGTGACGTCGCCGGTCGACGTGCCGACACCAGCCTGCGTCACGACGACGCTGCCGCCGGTCGTGCCGGTGGTGAAGGTGCCGAAGCCGAGCTCTGCGCCGGTGTCGTGCGTCAGCGTAATCGGAGCAACGACGGTCGCGGTCGCGCTACCCTGCGCGGTTGCGGTGTCGCCCGGTGCTGCGAAAGCCGGAGCGGAAACGATAGCAGCAGCGCCCGCTGCCAGAACCAAAATCTTTTTCACGGTGTGTACCCCTATGTTCTCTCTAGTCTCACCGGCACATCCGCCGGGCGTCACGAACCGGTTTAACGACCCTTCGTGCCGAACTCGGTATAAGTGCGTAGGAGTTAACAAGTGGTTGTGTGGGACTGACGATTACTGTCACCGGTGTAAACAGAAAAATGACGCAAAATCAGTGGTATGTTGGGGTTACGGAAAACACCGCGTGGACGGATATGGTTAAATGTAAGTGACCAGCACCGTGACATTTGCCCTATATGTATCGGGCGGCGTACCCGCGGGCATCACCACCGTTCCGCCGATGCCGAATTCGTCGCTGCCGTCGGGTGCCAGCCGTCCGCGCGGACCTGCGCCGGCCATGCTGTCGGTCGCCACGGTCAGACTCTCGACCTGGAGACTGGGCGAGCCTGGCTTGCCCCCGAATGCCGTGAGGGTCGGGGGAAGTTGCACCTGATAGTCACGGCCTGCCTCTCCGCGCAGGAAGAACCGGGCCGGATGCGGATCGCAGGCTGCCGCTCCGTGGCAGATCGGCCGGGCTGCACCGCCGTGGCTGATCGCGCCCGGCACTGCGCCGACGGTCACGCTGCCCGCCCCGCGCGCTTCGAGGGTTACCGCACCGAAAGAAAGGTCGCTCTGCGGTTCCAGCACCAGCGGCTTCACCACGGTCGCGCTCACCGTTCCGCTGGCGGTCGATGTCTCGCCCGGTGCGGCCAGCGCTAGGGTAGGCAGGGCGAATGCGCCCACGGGCAGCGTCAGGCAGGCAAGCGCGCGCCGCACCGCTCTAGCCGTCGCTGATCAGCACGGCGTCCATCATCAGCGGGATGGTCAGCTCCGCGCCATTCGCCTGCCGCGTCACGTCGATGCGCCCGCCGATCTGGAAACTGGCGGAGCAGGTCCGGGTCTGGCAGTTCGGGATGGTCAGCCGAAACGCGCGGCCCGGCTCGATCCGCCCCACGCCGGGCAGGTCCGTGTTGAAGGCCGATACCCTGCCGGTTACGCCGTTGACCGTGACCGGGGCAGGCTGGCTCATCACGAGCTCTATTTCCACCGTCCGGGGCCGGCGATTGTTGGCGGCATTGTTTCCGCGATCATAGGTCACGGTAAAGCGCGCGGGCGCGGTGCTGTCGCCGGGTACGGGGAAGATCGACACGTTGGTCGTCGCACCGCCGGGCGCGACAACACGGGCGCCGCTGCCGAATACGAGGAAGGTGCCGAAACGCAGTTCGGAATCGGGGGAAACCGTTATCTGCCGCGGCGCGGAATGCACGACGGGCGGGGCGAGCGATACGCCCACCACCACGCCAGCCAGCGCTGCTTTCAGCAGCCTCCGCGTCATTGCCCGTTCCCCTTGCCGCGCGGCAAAATACCGCACCGTTCGGTCAGCAGTATCGCAAATCACCTTAACGGCGGCAATCCGCGTTAACCCGCAGGCTTGGCAGAGCGATCAGCCGTGCGCGCCGAAGACGTTAGCGATGGCAGTCGAAAGGCGAAGGGAGAGTTCGTAAGCACGCTCGATCGGTTCGACGTTGTCGCGGCGGATGGCGCTGTAACCATCGTCGCTGCGGTCGGGGTAGTCGGCGGGTTCGTCCAGCGCGTAATCGCCCGCCTGCGGCGCGCCTGTCGGGAAGGCGCGACGCAACTGCGCCAGTGCATCGTCGATGCGCAGGGTAAAGACCATTTCCAGCACGTCTTCGCGGCTGATGTCGTTGGCGCGGCTGAAAGAGGGCACGCTGACGACGCGCAGGAACATGTGCTGCAACAGCGCGAGGCGCAGCGCCTGGCACGCGCCAATTGTGCGGCGGGTGTGTTCGCGTTCGGGGTCGGCGGCTTCGCCGGGCAGCTGGTCGAGAAGGCGATGCAGCTTCAGCGCATCGACGCGCAGGCGCGAGGCGAGGCGGCGGAATACGCCGTTGCGATCGTCTCCGATGAGATATTCGGCCAGCGCCTCGCACGGCTCGGAAATCTCGGATTCGGTCCCGCGGTAGGTGCGGCTGGCCCAGTAGGCGGAATTGAACAGCTCGCCATAGGCGGCCACGGTCTTCACCGAAGCGAGTTTGTTGGACGCCTGCGCCAGCCGGATGAGCTGCTGGCCGCGCGCGCTCTCGGTCAGCAGGCTGGCGATGTCTTCCACATTGCCTTCCGCCGCCGTGCCGATCCCGGCGATCACGTTGACCGGATAGCCCAGCTGCTGGAGGATCGCATTGTGCGGAATGGCGCGGATCTGCCGCAGGCTCATGTCGCGGTCGGCGGAAAGATCCGACTGGCGGCGCGACTTGCGGCTGCCGGTTTCGTTCAGCAGGCCGAGGCCGAAGGCGGTTATCGCGCGATTATAGGTGCGGCTGTGCAGATGCATCTGCTGCTCGCGCCGGATCGCGCGGTAGAAATCGAGGCTGAGGTCGGTGCGGCGGTAGAAGGGATCGGTCGGCGCATCCACGTCGGTTTCGGCCGGGCGCAGGCAGAAGATGCGCGAGAGCGTGGCCAGTGCGAGTTCGGGCGTGGCGAAAAACAGGTAACCGTCGCCGCCCTGGAAGCTGACTTCCGGTTCCAGCCGGATACCGGCGCGCGCGAAACGTCGCCGCGACCATGGGGACAGCGGCCATTCCAGCCGATCCTGAAAACTGCTGGGATGCGCACCGCGGCCCATGCTTTCGCCATGGGTGTCGAAGATCAGCGCGGCGACTTCGGTCAGCCCGTTGCGTTCCATCGCTTCGGACAGGCGGCCCTGCAACCGCTCGATCGCGAGGCTGGCTGACACCTGGCCGACGAAGCGGCCGGCATCCGAAAAGCCGGTCTGAATGCAAACCCGCCCGCGCGTTTTGGCGTAGTCGCGGTATTCGTCCTCCGCCAGCAGCGCGTCGAGGAAGCGGCCGCCGTGTTCCAGCGCGGTCTCGGTCTCGAACAGAGGGGATATGTCGACCTTGTCGGCGATCCCGAACAGCTTGGCGAAATACAGGCCGGACAGCACGGTACCGGGCTGCTCGCATTCGGCCACCAGCATCCGGATCGGCGCATCGCCATCGATGTGATGAATGATCTGCGCCATCGCGAGGAACTGGCGGATCGCGGTGCTGCTTTCGACCGCCAGCGCGCCGAAATTGGCGCGCAATGGCTTCACCTGCCGCAACATTGTGCGCAGCGTCGCGAGCGCGCTGCGGCTGGCGAGGTCGAGCGTTTCGCCATCGGGCACGCGGCGGCGGATCGCGTTGTGCAATTGCTTGGCGTTCACGCGGAAGTGAATCCAGCCCATGCCAAGGCCATCAGCGCGCATCGCGGCGGCGATGGTCTTGAGCGCGACGGCCCGGTCGCCGCTTTCCGCCTCGGCTTCGAGCTGGGCGATCACCGGCGCGAGCGAGACGAGCTTGTCGGGATGGTCCGCTGTCAGGCGGTTGGCCGCTTCGGACAGGGAAGCGGCGTCGGACAGGTCTCCGCCGAAATCTTCCGCTCGGGCACCGGCATAGGCAGCAGCGGCCTCGAGCTTCGCGACCAATGCGTGGCCTGTGTCGACCTGCTTCAGTGATGCGGCGTAACGGCGCAGGCGTTCGGCCTTTTCCGACAGGCGGAAGCGGATCGAGGTGTACCAGGCGATGTCGGTGCGCCCGTCCATGTCGTATCCGACCCAGGTGGCGAACCGGAACGGCAGCGGCGCGAGATCGCGCCACTTGTCGGGAAAGCGCTTCGCAGCCGTCGCAAGGATGCCCGAGACGATCCGGTCGCGCGCTTCCTGCGCGTTCGCGATGGCCGACATGGCGCGGCCATGTTCATAGTCGAGCGTAATTGCCGGCCGTTCGGTCGCGAAAACGCAGGTTGTGTCGTCGATATCGCCGTCGCGGCTGGCGGATTTCGCGACCGCTTCGGACTGTGCCGGGGTCAGCAGGAATGTCGGATGCGCGGTGAAGACGGCATGAAGCTGAGGACATTCGACCAGCGCAGCGAATTGCGCGAAGTCGTCGCAGTCGGCCAGCACATCGGCATTGGCAGCGTCGTTTGCCGCCAGTCCGACCGGGGACACCAGGCGACGCAATCGCGTGGCGCGGGCTTTCAGCCCTTCGCACTCAAGCTCCGCGACCAGGCTTTCGAGCGCGTCGAGGTCCGTCCCGCCGCTCTCCAGCTGGCGCGAGATGTCGTGGGATAGCTGGAAGACCGGGTTGAACAGCGGTGTTTCCGCCGTCCGTTTGTGCAGTTCCTGCAGGCGTTCGCGAAGATCTGCCGCCGTGTTCACGCCGCCAGCCCCCGCGCGCGGCGGGCAGCTTCGGTCACGGCGGCGTAGTCCGGGTCGGTGCGCGGGGCGACCCAGCTGCCGCCGACGCAGAGGACGGGATCGAACGCCAGCCATTCGCGCGCGGTGTCTTCGCTGATGCCGCCGGTGGGGCAAAAGCTGCATTGGCCGAACGGCGCGGCAAGCGCCTTGAGCGCAGGCAGGCCGCCCGCTGCCACCGCCGGAAAGAACTTGAAATGCGTGAGGCCCAGATCCATCCCGCGCATGATGTCACCCGCATTGGCAATGCCGGGCAGGAACGGCACCTCGGCAGAAATTGCCGCGCGCCCAAGCGTATCGGTCAGACCGGGCGAGACGATGAATTCGCTGCCCGCTTCCAGGGCTGCGTCAAGCTCCGCCGGGTTGGTCACCGTGCCAGCGCCCACGATCGCCCCGTCCACTTCGCGCATCGCCCGGATCGCGTCGAGCGCGGCGGGCGTGCGGAGCGTTACCTCGAGGACTTTGAGACCGCCTCCGACCAGCGCCTCTGCCAGCGGGCGTGCCTGTGCCACGTCGTCGATCACGATGACCGGGATGACCGGCGCGGTGCGCATGATGGTTTCGATGGGGCTCACGTGGATGCTCCTGCGTGTTCAGATGCGAAGGCCGCGGCTGCGCCGAACAGGCCCGGCTGGGGATGGACGATCAATTTGACCGGAATGCTCGCCATCAGTTCCTGGAAGCGACCCTTGGCCTTGAAGCGTTCGGCAAAGCCGGACCGCAGCAAGGTGTCGCGAATGCGATAGCCGAGGCCGCCCGCGATCACGACGCCGCCGAAGCCGCCCTGTGCGAGCGCGATATCGCCTGCGACGCTGCCGAGCGACATGCAAAGCCGGTCGACCGCGGCCGCGGCGAGGCTGTCGCTGCCGTCCTGCCCGCGCTTCCAGATGGCGATATCGTCTTCTTCGGCGACCGGCTTGCCCTCCATCGCGGCGAGCGTCTGGTATATGTCGGAAATGGCCGGGCCAGCGACCACGCGTTCGATCGACACCCGGTTATGCCGCTTGCGCAGGCGAGCGAGAATGGCATCGTCGATCTGGTCGAGCGGGGCGAAGTCGATGTGTCCGCCCTCGGTCGCGGAGACGCGATAGGTGCCGTCCGCTTCCCGGTAGAGATGCGCCACGCCAAGGCCGGTGCCGGGGCCGAGCACACTGAGCCGCCCGGTCGGGCTGAGCGGCTTGTCCGGGCCGGTCAGGTGCAGGAACTGGTCCTCCCCGGCACGCGCCACGGCGTGGGCCACGGCTTCGAAATCGTTCACGATCGTGTACGATTCGACGCCCAGCTTCTCCCGCACCAGGGCGGGGCGGATGATCCAGGGATTGTTGGTGAAACGAATGACTTCGCCGCCCACAGGGCCCGCGATCGCCATCGAGACATTGGGCGGCAGCGTGCCGCCCTGCCGCTCCCGGAAATCTTCCCACGCGGTCTGGAAACTCGCATGGTCTTCGGTGTGCAGCGTATCCGGCTCGCCCAGCGTGATGGTGCCGTCCGCGGCGATGGTCGCGATGCAGAAGCGGGCATGCGTCCCGCCGATGTCGACTGCGACGACCTCCGTCACAGACCAGCGCTCGCCAGCATGGCCGAGCCTCCCTTTTCCGCTTCGTCGGCATAGTGGCGGAACATGGCGAACAGTTCGCGTCCCAGACCCATGTCGGGCAACGGATCGCTCGCAGGCTCGCGGGTCGAAAGATCGGCGGTTGTGGAAAGCGTCCCGCTGTCAGCGCAGACCCGCACGACGTCGCCATCGCGCAGCAGGCTGAGCGGCCCGCCGCCGAGTGCCTCGGGCGAACAGTGAATGGCCGCAGGGATCTTCCCGCTTGCGCCGGACATGCGCCCGTCGGTGACCAGCGCCACGCGGTAGCCGCGGTCCTGCAATACGCCGAGCGGCGGGGTGAGCATGTGCAGCTCCGGCATTCCGTTGGCACGCGGCCCCTGGAAGCGGACGACCACCACGACGTCACGGTCGAGCTCGCCGCGTTCGAACGCCTTGACGACATCGGGCTGCGTTTCGAAGATCCGGCACGGTGCCTCGATCGTGTAGCGCGAGGGGTCGACAGCGGAACTCTTGAAACAAGCCCGGCCGAGATTTCCGGCCAGCAGGCGCATTCCCCCGTCGGCCTGGAACGGCTCGGCGGCAGGGCGCAGCATTTCGGTGTCGCCGCTCGGCCCGACATCGCGCCATGCCAGCGTATCGCCATCGAGCCCCGGTTCCTGCCCGTAGATCGTCAGGTCGTCGCCCCCGATGGTGACGATGTCGCGGTGGGCGAGCCCTGCGTCGAGCAGTTCGCGCACCACGAATCCCATCCCGCCCGCGTCCTGGAAGTGGTTCACGTCGCCCGATCCGTTGGGATAGACCCGCGCCAGCAGCGGCACGGCGCTGGAAAGTTCGGCGAGGTCGGTCCAGTCGATCACGATGCCCGCCGCGCGCGCCATCGCCGGAATGTGGATCGCATGATTGGTCGATCCGCCGGTCGCCAGCAGGCCGACCGCCGCATTGACGATCGCTTTCTCGTCCACGCAGCGCGCCAGAGTGCGGGTTTCGTCCTTGGCCAAGGCGGCAAGGCGATGCACCGCCTCCCGGTCGAGCGCCTGACGCAGCTTGGTGCCGGGCTGGACGAAGGCCGCGCCAGGGACGTGGAGGCCCATCAGCTCCATCATCATCTGGTTGGAATTGGCCGTGCCGTAGAAAGTGCAGGTGCCGGGCGAATGATAGCTCGCGCTCTCGCTCGCCAGCAGTTCCTCCCGCCCTACCTTGCCTTCGGCATAGAGCTGGCGGACCTGCTGCTTCTCCTTGTTGGAAATGCCGGTCGGCATCGGCCCGCTGGGCACGAAGACCGCAGGCAGATTGCCGAAGCGCAGCGCGCCGATCAACAGGCCGGGAACGATCTTGTCGCAAATGCCGAGCAGGGCGATCCCGTCGAACATCGCGTGGCTGAGTGCGATGCCGGTGGCGAGCGCGATGGCGTCGCGGCTGAACAGCGACAGCTCCATGCCGTCCTGCCCCTGTGTCACGCCGTCGCACATGGCCGGAGTGCCGCCAGCGACCTGCGCCGTCGCGCCGACTTCGCGGGCGTAGATCTTCATCCGCTCCGGATACCGGCCGTAGGGCTGATGGGCGGAGAGCATGTCGTTATAGGCGGTGACGATGCCGATGTTCGGCCCGCGCATTTCCATGATCGCGGGCTTGTCTTCCTCCGAAGCGGCGAAGCCGTGCGCGAGGTTGGAACAGGACAGACGCGACCGGTCGACGCCGCTCTGGGTCTGCCGGTCCATCAGTTCAAGATAGCGCGCGCGTCCGTCTCTGGACCGTTCGATGATGCGGTCCGTCACGCGCGCGACAGTGGGGTGAAGATTACTCATGCCAGCTTACCCCATTGCGTTCCGCCAGGGCGATGGCCGCGCTCGGCCCCCAGCTGCCTGCGGTGTAGGTCTTGGGCGGTTCCCCGCTCGCGTCCCATTCCTCGCGAATGGCGTCGATCCAGTGCCATTGCGCTTCCACCTCGTCGCGGCGGACGAACAGCGTCTGGTCGCCTTCGATGAGGTCGAGCAACAGGCGCTCGTAAGCAATGCGCCGCACCGCGCCGCTGAAGGCATCGGGCATGGCGATGTCGAGCGGGACCTGCCGCAGACGGATGCCTTCGCGGTCCAGACCCGGCACCTTTGCCATCAGCGAGAGATGGACGTTCTCTTCCGGCTGGATGCCGATAACCAGCTTGTTGGGCTGCATCGTTGCGCCTTTGCCGGCGAAGATCGAGTGCGGCACGCAGCGGAACTGCACGACGATCTCGGTCACGCGTTCGGGCAGGCGCTTTCCGGTGCGCAGGTAAAAGGGCACCCCCTGCCACCGCCAGTTGTCGACATGGGCCTTGATCGCGACAAAGGTTTCGGTCTGGCTGTCCTTGCCCAGTTCCTCGTCATAGCCGGGGACCGCCTTTCCGGAGATCGCACCCGCGCGGTACTGGCCCGTCACGGTCTCGTCCGCCGCGACGCGGCGCAGGGCGCGCAGCACCTTGACCTTTTCGTCGCGCACGGCGGTCGCATCGAAGCTGACCGGCGGCTCCATCGCCACCAGCGCGAGCAGTTGCAGCATGTGGTTCTGGACCATGTCGCGCAGCGCGCCCGCATCGTCGTAGAACGCTACACGGCCTTCCAGTCCGACCGTTTCCGCGACGGTGATCTGGACGTGGTCGATATGCGCCGCGTTCCACAACGGCTCGAACATCAGGTTCGCGAAGCGCAGCGCCAGCAGGTTCTGCACCGTCTCCTTGCCGAGATAGTGGTCGATGCGGAAGATCCGGTCTTCCGGAAAGGCATCGGCCACGGCGTCGTTGATGGTGCAGCTTGTCGCCAGCGAGGTGCCGAGCGGCTTTTCCAGGCCGATACGGCTGTTTACCGAGGCAAGGCCCGCGTGACGCAGGCCCTTGATCGTGGGTTCGAACAGGCTGGGCGCGGTCGACAGGAAGATCGCGAGGCCATCGTCGCCGGCATTGCCATTGGCGACCTTGGTGGCGAGTTCCTGGTACCCTTCCAGCGTGGTCGCATCGACCGCCTCGTAAGACAGGCGGTTGAGGAACTCGGCCATGCCGCGCCGGCGATTGGCGGGAAGGTATTTCTCCAGCGATTCCCGCGCGAAATTGCGGAACGCATGATCGTCCATGTCCGACCGTGCGGTGCCGACGATCTTGAGATCGGGCCGCAACAGTTCGTCCGCATCGAGCGCGCAGAGCGAGGGGATGAGCATTCGCTGCGCCAGGTCTCCCGTGGCGCCGAACAGCAGCAGGCGGTTGGCCGTGAAACTCATGCGCTGAAATGCTCTCCTGTCGGAACCGGGCGTCGAAAATTGCGGCGGCGCACAACGGGTAGCAAGATTGGGTGCGCAATCCTAGCGCGCCGCATACATATTCATGCGCGGAGCGGCTGGATCAGCCCGCACGCTCCTCCACGCTCACCTTGCTTTCGATGAAATCCGAAAGGCCGAAGGTCGTCATGAAGCTGACGTCGGCGGCGTCGCGTCCGATGCCGATCTTCACCGTCTTGGCCGGATCGGCCATGCCGGTCGCGTCGACGATATGCCACGCGCCGCCATCCTCGATGCTGGGATCAGCGAGGAAGACCTCGGCGACGGCATGGAAATCGGGGGGCTCTACGCCGGGTGCGTAGCACGCCACGTAGCGTGCGGGGATGGCGCTGGCGCGGACCATGGCGACGGTAAGGTGCGCGAAGTCGCGGCAGATTCCGCGCCGTTCGACGAAGGTATCGAGCGCGGAGGTATCCGCCGTGCTGCTGCCGCTGGCGTATTCGATCTTGCGGGCAATCCATTCGCGGATCGCCTCCACTCGCGCGCCGCCGGCGGTGTCGCCGAATTCGGCATCGACGAAGGACTGGAAGCGGTCGGCGGCGCAATAGCGGGAATCGAGAAGATATTCGATCGCTTCCCCCGGCAGGTCGTGCGCGTCGAGCTGGGCGAGGGTCGCGACGTCCGGGACGATCCGGTCGATTTCGACCAGCGCCTTGTACGAAACGTCGATGCGGCCTTCGGCGCGCAGCCAGATACGCTCCCCGATTTCATCCTGCGCGGGCACGCGGGCGAAATGTTCGCCCAGGGTCAGCCAGGTATCGGTTTCGAGCAGGCGTTGTTCCGGGATCACTGCCGCCTCGAACTGCAAAAGGCAGTCGGTCGGGCGGTCGAGCTGGAAGGCGAAGCTGGATTCGATGGCGATGGGCATGGGCGGATAACGCACTGTCGTGCGCTTTCTATCCCGGCTAATTTGCCGCGATCACGCCATAAAGATCATGCGCGTCGGCGTCTTCGATGGTTACGTCGACGAAGTCGCCTGCCGAAAGCGTGGCAGAAACGTCGCGAAGATACACCGCGCCATCGATTTCCGGGGCGTCGGCCTGGCTGCGGCCCGTGGCGCCGATGTCGCCATCTTCGTCCGGTTCGCCCACCTCGTCGATGATGACGGGAATGGTCCTGCCGACCTTGGCGGAAAGCTTGGCCGCGCTGATCCGCTCCGTCACTTCCATGATCCGCGCGTAGCGTTCTTCCTTGATCGCTTCGGGTACATGGTCGGGCAGGGCATTGGCCTGCGCGCCTTCGACCGGCTCGAACCGGAACGCCCCGACACGGTCGAGCTGCGCTTCCTCCAGCCAGTCGAGGAGATAGCGGAAATCATCCTCCGTCTCTCCGGGAAAGCCGACCACGAAGCTGGAGCGCACGGCAATCTCCGGACACACTTCGCGCCAGCCCTTCAACCGTTCGAGCACCCTGGCCTCGTTCGCCGGACGCTTCATTGACTTCAGCACCTTGGGGCTGGCGTGCTGGAAGGGAATGTCGAGATAGGGCGTCAGCAAACCCTCCGCCATCAGCGGGATGACCGCGTCGACGTGCGGGTAGGGGTAGACGTAATGCAAGCGCACCCACGGCGTCTCGCCCTGCGGCGTCCGCAGCTGGCCGAGTTCGCGGGCAAGGTCGGTCATGTGCGCGCGCACTTCGCGGCCTTTCCAGTCGCGCGGCTCGTGCCGTGTATCGACGCCATAGGCCGAGGTATCCTGGCTGATGACCAGCAGTTCCTTCGTCCCCGCCGCGACCAGTTTCTCGGCCTCGCGCAGCACGGCATCGACACGTCGGCTGGCGAGTTTGCCGCGCAGATCGGGAATGATGCAGAAGGCGCACGAGTGATTGCACCCCTCTGAAATCTTGAGATAGCTGTAGTGGCGGGGCGTCAGCTTGATGTCGGGCTGCGGGATCAGGTCGACGAACGGGCCCTGACTGGGCGGCGCGTATTCGTGGACCGCCTCGACCACCTGTTCGTACTGATGGGCGCCGGTCACCGCGAGCACTTGCGGGTGGGCGGCGCGGATCGCGTCCGCTTCTTCGCCCATGCACCCGGTCACGATCACGCGGCCGTTTTCCGCGATCGCTTCCCCGATGGCGGCGAGGCTTTCTTCCTTGGCGCTGTCGAGGAAGCCGCAGGTGTTGACGAGCACCACGTCGGCGCCGGCATAGTCGGGGCTCATCGCATAGCCATCGGCGCGCAGGCGCGTGAGGATGCGTTCGCTATCGACCAGCGCTTTCGGGCAGCCGAGGGAGACCATGCCGACCTTCTTCTGGTCGGGAATAGAGGCAGGCGATGTGTTCATGGATTGGCGGCGCCTCTACACCACAGACGCTGGCGACGCCATAGGAGAGTGGTGCCCCCTCAACCGGGGACGTTCGCCATCCCTTCGTGGCGGTCGCCGCTGGTGGCGCCGTATTCGGTCGGGACGATTTCCACGATGATGTCGCCCGCCCGCACGGTCTGGCAGTCGGTTTCCCAGAAGCCCAGAGCCTTGCCGTCGCGATAGATGCGAAGGCCGCGTCCGCCGGAACTCAGCTTGTCGATCGAACAGCCGTCTTCGTCGGGCAGCACCTTGCGTTCGACCAGTTGCACCCGGCCGCTGACGCTGGCGAGGTCCGCCATGTATTCCGCGATATGCGTACCCTTGGCGCTGCCCGCCAGCAGCAGGCCGGTGAAGCGCACCGGATTGATGACGTTGTTCGCACCCGCCTGCCGGGCCAGCAGTTCGTTGTCGTCGGCGCGCACCACCACGCTGATCGGCACGTCCGGGGCGAGGTGGCGAACGGTCAGCACGATCAGGATCGAGGTGTCGTCGCGACCGGCCGATACCAGCACCGATTCCGCCAGATGGATGCGGACCGCCTTGAGCGTGTCGTCGCGCGTCGCGTCACCCGCCATCACGTTGCAGCCGAGCCGTTCGGCGTTGACCAGCCTGTCCTCGCTCGGATCGATGACGACGATGGTGGACGGATCGGTGCCGCGCGCAATCAGTTCGGCCACGCTTTCGGAGCCGCTGACGCCGAAGCCCAGCACGACCACGTGGTCGCAGAGTTCTTCCTGGATGCGGGCCATGCGCCAATTCTCCCAACTGCGCTTGATAAGGAAATTGTAGGCCGTGCCGACGAAAATGAACAGCACGGCAAACCGGACGGGGGTGACGATCACCGCTTCCACCAGCCGCGCACGATCGCTGATCGGGGCAATGTCGCCGAAGCCGGTGGTGGTGATCGAGATCATGGTGAAATAGACGACGTCGAGGAAACTGATGTCGCCATCGAGATTGTCGACCAGCCCGGCACGGTCCCACCAGTGGATCATCACCACGGTGAAGATCAGGAACAGCGCGAGACCCAGCCGGATGCCGATATCGCCCCACACGGGCAGGCGCACGGCGCGGCGCAGCGGCGAGTATTGCTGGGAGCGCAGCCGCGCGCGGAGTTTGTCGTCGCTCATGCGCCTTGCCGCAGCCTTCAGTCGTGAACCAGTGGAGCGGGATCGACCGGCTTGCGGTTCTTGCGAATTTCGAAATGCAGTTCGGGCCGTTCCGCCTTGCCGCCCTGTCCGGCAATGCCGATCCGCTCGCCCTGCCTGACCTGCTCACCGCGCTTCACAGTGACATCGGTCATGTGGCCGTAGACGGTGTGCCAGCCTCCGCCGTGGGAAATGATGACCATCTTGCCGAAGCGCACCGGTTCGTCGCCGGCGAAAATGACTCGCCCGCTGGCAGAAGCCCGAACCATGTCGCCGGGATCGACCGCGTAATCGAAGCCTTCGTGTCCGGCGTTGTCGGCCGCGCGGTAACGGTAGGTGTAAAGCAGGTCGCCGTCGTGCGGCGCGCGAAAGTCCGGCGTGCGCGCGCTCGTGGCGGGCAGGGCGCGGCGGGCGAGTTTCGTTTCCGGCATGACGGCGGGAATGATCAGCTTCTGCCCGACGCGGATACTGCCGTCGCCCGCCAGCTTGTTCGCCGTCT
Source organism: Altererythrobacter sp. CAU 1778 (assembly GCF_054482795.1). Classification (NCBI taxonomy): domain Bacteria; kingdom Pseudomonadati; phylum Pseudomonadota; class Alphaproteobacteria; order Sphingomonadales; family Erythrobacteraceae; genus Altererythrobacter; species Altererythrobacter sp. CAU 1778. The sequence continues at coordinate 614,915 of NZ_JBTLRP010000001.1, forward strand.
TGATGGCGGAGAAGGGCACACCGTAGCGATTGGCGAGCCCGAGGCCGGTCTCCCCTTCCTTCACCACATGCGTGCGCTGGCGCGGGATGACGAGCTTCTGGCCGAGCTTGACGACGTAGGGTTCCGAGATGCCATTGGCCGCCGCGATCACGCTGGCGGAAACGCCTGCGCGGTTGGCGATGCCGTTCATCGTCTCCCCTTCCTCGACCGTGTGCTCGGTCTCGGTCGCGGGGTTGGCGAGCGCGCCTGTCGTCATGCCGAGAAGCAGCGCGGCAAATACGGCGACGAGCCCGGCGCAGCGTGTCATGGAAAAATTCCTATCCCGCAAACCTTTGGCGCAGTGTGGCGAGCGAAGCGTCGTGCGTCAATTCGAGTTGCAGCGGGGTCACGGCAATATGGCCGTCGGCGATTGCCTCCAGGTCGGTGCCGTGATCGAGCGTGTGCTCGATCGCGTGCAGTCCGAACCAGTAATAGGTCAGCCCGCGCGGGTCGCGGCCTTCGACCACCGAAGCGCGCGAATAGTCGTGGAAGCCCTGCCGCACCGCGCGGATGCCCTTGATCTCGCTCGCGGGCCGTGGCGGGAAGTTGACGTTGATCAAGGTGCGGTCGACCAGCGGCATGTCGATCAGCTTTTGCAGCACTTCGACACCCCATTGGCGGGCCGCATCGAAGGCTTCATGCGCACCGTCGCGGTCCAGAACCTGGCTCAACGCGATCGATCGGACCCCGGCGAGCGCCCCTTCCATCGCCGCGCTGACCGTCCCCGAATAGGTGATGTCGTCCGCCAGATTGGCGCCGCGGTTGACGCCGGACAGGATCAGGTCGGGCTTGTGCTCGTCGAACAGCGTTTGCAGCGCCAGCATCACCGTGTCGGTCGGCGTACCGGTCACGCAATAGCGCCGCTCGCCCAGCTGGCGAAGACGCACGGGCTGGTTGAGCGTCAGCGAATGGCCTGCGCCGGACTGTTCCTCCGCCGGGGCGCAGACCCAGACGTCGTCGCTCAGCTGCGCGGCGATTTCTTCCAGCACCGCGAAGCCGGGGGCGTGGATGCCGTCGTCGTTGGTCAGCAGTATCCTCATGCCGCTTGCTCCAGCACGACCATGCCGCCCGTGTAGGGCTTGAGCGCGTCGGGTACTATCACGCTGCCGTCGGCCTGCTGGTAATTCTCCAGCACGGCCACCAGTGTGCGCCCGACCGCGAGGCCGGAACCGTTGAGCGTGTGCACGAACTCGGTCTTCTTTTCGCCTTCCGGTCGGTAGCGCGCATTCATGCGCCGCGCCTGGAAAGTGCCGCACCAGCTGACCGAGCTGATTTCGCGATAGGCGTCCTGCCCCGGCAGCCACACTTCGAGGTCGTAGGTCCGCCGCGCGCCGAAGCCCATGTCGCCGGTGCACAGCAGCATCTTGCGGTAGGGTAGCTCCAGCCTTTCGAGCACCAGTTCAGCGGAGCGAGCCATGTGTTCGTGCTCCGCTTCGTAGTCCTCCTCGCGGCAAATCGAGACCAGCTCGACCTTCGAAAACTGGTGCTGCCGGATATAGCCGCGCGTGTCGCGCCCCGCCGATCCCGCTTCGCTGCGGAAACACGGGGTAAGGGCGGTGAGTCGCATGGGCTGCGAAAGGTCGTCGACGATCTGCTCGCGCACCGAATTGGTCAGGCTGACCTCGGCGGTGGGGATCAGCCAGCGGCCATCGGTGGTGGCGAAAAGATCCTCCGCGAACTTGGGCAATTGCCCCGTTCCGAACACCGCATCGTCCCGGACGAGCAAAGGCGGCTGACATTCGGTGTACCCGCGCTCTTCCGTTTGCAGGTCGAGCATGAACTGGCCGAGCGCGCGTTCGAGCCGCGCCATCTGGCCTTTCAGGAACGCGAAGCGCGCGCCGGACATTTTCGCCGCAGTCTCGAAATCGAGGCCAAGCGCAGGGGCGAAGTCGGCGTGCTCCTGCGGCTGGAAGTCGAATGCACGCGGAGTACCCCATCGCGCAACTTCCGCGTTCGCGTTCTCGTCCTCGCCCTGCGGGACATCTGCTGCGGGAAGGTTGGGAATGCTCGCCAGAAGCGTGTCGAGCTTGTCGGCAAGGTCGCGTTCCTGCTGCTCGACCTCGGGCATGGACTGCTTCAACCCGGCCACCTCGGCCTTCAGCGCCTCGGCTTCGTCCTTGTCGCCGCGTCCCATGGCCTGGCCGATCGCCTTGCTCGCTTCGTTGCGGCGGGCCTGCGCCTCCTGCAACCGGGTGATCAGGCCGCGCCGTTCCTCGTCCAGTGAAAGGATCTGGGACGAGACCGGCGCGTAACCGCGCGTGGCGAGGGCGGCGTCGAAAGCCGTAGGATCGTCGCGAATGGTGCGGATATCGTGCATGGCGCGGCCTATGCCCGCGCAGCGGAGGGCTTGTCCAGCATCCATAGCGCCGGGGAGCTATCGGGGAACCGAGTTGCCCGCCGGAGGTAGATTTGCCACTGCCGCGGCCTTCAGCCGCCGGTCATCAGTAAAGCGCCAACGAGGTTACGTGACGGACAAGCCCATCCAGCCGCCCCGCCGGAGCCGTGCGATCGATCTGCTCGACGCATGGATGGGGTTCGCATGGCGCACCGGCATTCGCAAACGTCCGCTGCTTGAGCGGCAGGCCCTGATGGATGATGCGGCGGCAGAGACCGGTCTCGACGATTTCGGAGACGAATGGTTCGTCAAGCCGCTCGACGTGCTGCTGGACTCGATCGAGGCGGAAGCGAAGCTCAACGATGCCGGGGTGATGGCTGCGAAGCTGCAGTTCCACAAGGTCTTGAAGGACCGGCTGTGGGCGCAGATGTGGTTCAAGCGGCATCCCGAGATTCTCGCGCGCCCGCTGCCGCACCCGGTCATCGTGGTCGGCCCGATGCGGTCCGGTACCACCCGGATGCATCGCCTGCTTGCCGCCGACCGGCGGTTCTCTCACCTTCGCAGTTTCGAAACGATCAGCCCGGTGCCGCGCCCCGATTTCGAGCCCGGTACACCGGATTTCCGCCAGACGCTGGCCGCGCGGATCATGAAGGTGGCTCGCATAGCCAACCCGCGCACGCTCAACATCCACCCGACCGGCCCGATGGAACCGGAGGAAGAACTCGGCCTGCTGGTCAACAGCTTCTGGGGCATGAAGCACGAAGCGCAATGGCAGGTGCCGTCTTACGGCCGCTGGTGCGAAGCGCAGGACGCGCGCCCGGCCTATCGCGGGATGGCGGACCTGTTGCGCCTGACCGGCTGGTCGCAGCAGGTATCATCGTTACGGCCCTGGATCCTCAAGACACCGCAGCACATGCTGGATCTGCCCGCACTGCTCGACGTGTTCCCCGACGCGCGGTTGATCTTCACCCATCGCGACCCGCAGGCGGTGGTCGGCAGCGCTGCCTCGCTCGCCTGGAACCAGACGATCATCTATTCGGACGACGTTCCGCCTGACGGCATCGGGCAGGAATGGCTGCGCAAGACCACGCTGATGATCGAGCGGATGCGCGCAGCGCGCGATGCGATCCCCGCCGAACGGATGATCGACGTCCATTTCGACGAGATGGATCGCGACTGGCGCGGCGCCATGGGGCGGGTGTACGATTTCCTCGGCCTCGACATCGCGCCCGCGCTGCCGGGAATGGAAAACTACCTGTCGCGAACCCGCGATCTGAAGCGGCGCCCGCATCGCTACAGCCTCGCCGAATTCGGCCTCACGCCAGAGCAGGTCGATGCCGAACTGGGCGAATACGTGCGCAGCTACGGGATTGCCGTGGAGGATCGCCCCGAACCGCAAAGAACGAAGGCCGCCCGCAGCTAGGCAGGCGGCCTTCGGCAGAGAGCACTTCGATCAGTAGTTGAACGTGGCGGTGACGAAGACCTGGCGCGGGTTGCCATAGAATGCCGTCAGCGTGCCTTCCGGCCCCAACGTCGGAACGGGGAAACCGTTGGCGCCATTGACGATGTCGCCCGTCACCGGATTTGTGGCGACGAAGGTATAGCCGCTGGTCTTGTATTCCTTGTCGAGGATGTTCTTGCCGAGCAATCCGATGCTCCAGCGATCTTCCGGCCCGGTGTAGACGACGCTCGCGTCCCATAGCGCGTAGCCCGACTGGTCGAGATAGGGGTTCGGAATCTCGAACTGGTAAGTCTTGCTGCGGTAGGACAGCGTTGTCCCTGCATAAAGCTCGCCCGCGCCCATGTCGGCAGTGTAGCTGAGTGTGCCGGACGCCGTGAACTTCGGCGTGTTCTGCACTTCGCGATACTCCGCAACATCGGTGGGTACGCCGCCGATATTGGTGATGTATTCGTCGTACTGCGCGTCGATGTAGCCGACCGAAACCGCCGCTCCCAGACCGCCGCCGAGGCGCGCGTTGCCTTCGAACTCGACGCCCTTGAAAGTTGCCTTGCCCGCATTGGAAACGACCCCGCAGAAGCTCGGCAGGCCGCCGACTTCGCAGGCGACCGATCCGGGGATCTGCACGTCGGTATAGTCGGCGTAGAAACCGGCCAGCGCGATATTGACCATGCCGTCCATCAGATTTGCCTTGTAGCCGACTTCGTAGCTGTCGACCTGTTCGGGCCGGAAGCTGAGGAAGCTGGCAACTTCGGCGTCGGTGGGTGCGCCGGGGATCGCTGCGGGTGCATTCGCGCCCACGCCGCGCGGGTCGAAGCCGCCGCCCTTGAAGCCCTTGGAATAGCTGGCGTAGAGATTGTGATCCGGCGTCGGCATGAAGCTGATCGAGGCGCGGGGGGTGAACTTCTCGAAGCTGCGCGATCCTTCGAAATCGGTACCCGGAGCACCGAAAGGCACGCCTGCTCCGCCGAACTCCGGCGATCCGCCGCCGAGGTAGTTCTGACGGAGGATGTCCGCGCTGCGATCGTCCCAGGTGTAGCGGCCCCCGACGGACAGGCTGAGCTGTTCGGTCAGATCGTAGCTGAAGTCGCCGAAGACCGCGTAGGTTTCCGTATCGACATTCGCCTGCGTAAAGGCGGTCAGTCCGGCAAAGGTGGTGAAGATGCGAACATCGAACAGCGTGTCCGCCGAAGCTTCGAGATAGTAGAGCCCCAGCAGCCCGGTCAGCGGTCCGCCATCGTCATACAGAAGCTGGAATTCCTGGCTGATCTGATCGTTGTAATATGCGCCCGGCACATCGAGATCGACGGCGGGAAGCGCATCGAAATCGATCGGCGTTTCGCTCTTGTCCTCGCGCCATGCGGAGATGGAGCGGAAGGTCATGCCTGCGCCCAGATCGATCTCGGCGTTCATCGACAGGCCGTAGGCCTTAATATCCTGTTCCGGGTCGTTCAGCCCGCCGCGCGTGTCGAAAACGTCGCCTAGCACCGGCGCGCCGGTGACGAGGCCGGGGATCAGGCGATGGCCGCCGCGTGGGCTGCTCTTGTCGCGGGTGTAGTCGCCCTGCACCCGCAGGAAGACAGGCGCACCGTAGCCACCCATTTCGAGCGACGCGCGTCCGGCCCAGATGTCCTTGTCGTAATTGTCGGTGCCGAGCGTCAAGTTCTCACCGAAGCCCCCGCGCGACAGGCGCGCAACCGAACCGCCCACGCGCACTTCGTCGCTGAGAGGGCCGCTGACGGTGACCACGCCTTCGGCCTGATCGTAGGTGCCGTAGGTCGCGCGGGCCTTGAGGGAGAGTTCCTGCGGCAGGCGCCGGGTCACGTATTTCACCGCACCGCCGATCGTGTTGCGCCCGTAAAGCGTGCCCTGCGGACCGCGCAGCACCTCGATCCGTTCGACGTCGTAGATGTCGAGCACGGCGGCCTGCGGGCGGTTGAGGTACACGTCGTCCAGATAGATGCCGACACCCTGTTCGAAGCCGGAAACCGGGTCTTGCTGCCCGATCCCCCGGATGAAGGCGGAGAGGGTGGAATTGGTCGCACGCGAGCTTTCGAGCGTCACGTTCGGCGCAACTTGCCCGATGTCGGTAATGTCCTGCGCGCCGCGCTGCGCCAGCTGTTCTCCGCTGAGCGTGGTGACCGCGATCGGCACGTCGACCAGCCGCTCTTCCCGGCGGCGGGCAGTGACGAGGATCACGCTGTTGTCCGCAGCGCTGTCGGCGGCGGTCTGTTCCTCGGTATCGATGACGGCAGTGGCGTCCTGCGCCGCGGCGGGTGCGGCCAGCAAGGCAATCGGTGCCGCGCCGAGCATCAGCGTGGCGCCGCGAAAAGCGGTATCTTTTTTCATCGGAATGTCCTCTCCAAACCTTATTGCAGCAAGCAATATTGAAAACTGAACCGACTTTCAAGTTTGTTGTTGAGATGGGCTTGCCTGCCATGTATCTGCCGCTTCGGAGGAGAGGTTTCATGCCGCAGGGCGAAGCTGCGATATCATCCAAGGAACCGCGCACTGCACGCGGGCGCAAGACGCTGCGCAAGCTGCTCGATGCCGCGACGGTCGAATTCGGGGAGCGGGGGTTTCACGAGGCGTCGATCAGTTCGATCACGCGCCGCGCAGGTGTCGCGCTGGGCAGTTTCTACACCTATTTCGATTCGAAGGACGCCATCTTCCGTGCGCTCGTCGGCGACTTGTCCGACGCGGTGCGACAGGCCGCGGCAAGCGCGATCACCGAACCGAAGGATGCGCTGGCAACCGAGCAATCCGCGCTGGCGGCCTTTCTCGCCTTCGCCAGCGAGCACAAGGAAATCTACCGCATCATCGACGAGGCGGAGTTCGTCGACCCGACCGCTTACCGCGCACATTACACCTCTGTCGCCGGCCGCATTTCCGAACGCCTGCGCAGCGGAGTCGCGGCAGGTGAGCTGCGGACCGACTGCGCCGAGGTGGAAGCCTGGGCGATCATGGGGATGAACGTCTTCCTCGGAATGCGCTATGCGATATGGAGCGAGGAGAGCGACGATCTCGATGCTGTCGCGTCTCGTGCGGGCGAGTTGCTGCGAAGTGGATTGCAGGCGCGCTGAGAAGCGGCTGAGCGCGGAACCGCCTCGCTGTCCAATCGTTGGATTTCCAAAGGAGATTACCATGATTGGCAAGATTATCACCGCAGCCATTGGCGCAGGTGCGGCAAGGGAAACCAGCAAGATCGACGGAACGACCGGGGCCGCGCTAGGCTTCATCGCACCGATGGTGCTTCGCCGCCTCAGCCTGCCCGCGATGATTGCAATCGGCGTCGGCGGTTATGCGTGGAAGAAGCTCGCCGACAAGGGCGACGTGAAGCGGGATCGCACCACCACCGCAACCCCGCCGAAAACCTCGACCGCGACGCATATCGACACGGCGCCGGCAACCAGCAAGCCGGAACCGGTCGCCGCCTGATAGCCTGCGGGCAAGACGAACGCGAAATGCGCGTCCGGAACCATCCGGGCGCGCATTTTTGCTTGCGCAGTGCTATGATGCCCAGGCTTCTCAGTCTGGGGCAACGATATGCATTACCCTGCGCTCGCCGGGCTGGCTGCCCTGGCCTTCGTCCTCGGATCGCCCTCGCAGCGCGCGGCGGTCGACGAGAGGCGGCTGGACCTATGCGAATACCGACTGTTCTGGTCGGATGAATTCGACGACCTGAGCATCGCGGCATGGCGATTGGGCGACAAGCGCTGGATCGCGCATACGCCTTGGGCCGGCGATTTCGGCGACGCCCAGTTTCTCGACCCCGGCGCCGACGGGCCGTTCGCCATAGAGAATGGCACGCTCGTCATCACCGCGCGAAAGCGCCGGGACGGTCGCTGGACCTCCGGACTGATAGCCGCCACGGATACCGAAGGGGCGGGGACCAGCCAGCAATATGGCTATTTCGAAGCACGGATGAAGGTCGGTCCCGGACCCGGCACCTGGCCTGCATTCTGGCTATACAGCCACCAGTCCCGGCGCGGGAAAACACCCGATGTCGAAATCGACGTCATGGAGTTCTACGGCCACGACCCTAGTTCCTACTATGCCACCTGGCACATCTACCACAAACCGCTGATCGATGGCCGCAAGGACGGCGTCACGCAGCGTATCCCGATACCCGGCGGCGGGCCCACGGACGGGTTCCACCGGTTCGGCGTCGATGTCTCGCCAGATCGGATCACCTATTATCTCGACCGGCGTCCTGTCTGGCAGCACCCGACACCGGCGGAATTGAAAGCCCCGCTGTTTCCGCTCGTCAACCTTGCGCTCGGATCGGGTTATTCGATCGAGAATACCCCTAGCCCGTCGCGGCTGGAGATCGACTACGTGCGCCTTTACGCACCGCTCCCGGAGGAGGAACGCGGCGATTGCGGAACAGCGGAGATTTCAGCGCGTGCTGAAGCGCCAGCGGATCAGCCTTAGCGCCGGGCCGCGCGGCAGGATCAGTGCGAGCAGCGACCATGTCGCAACGCGAAGCCGCCGACCGAACGGCTCGAACCCGCGTCCTTTCATCGATACGGCAAGGTCGCGTAACATCGTCAGACGGTTCTCCCCTGGCACGGGGTGGATAGCCGGATTGATCCGGAGGGACGCAATCCGCAACTGGAGCAGGTGCAGCCCGCGCCGGATGCAATTTTCCTGCGGCCTGTCGGTGCCGAGCGCGCGGCAGATCGTCTCTGCGCTGTGCTGCCGCCTGTAGGCCCTGTCGACCTCGCGCGCGAAGCGGCTGCGGTCGGCCAGTAGGTTGCTGTCGTTGTCGCCATGCTGGCGGTAGAGCACCAGCGGCTTTGCCACTGTGACCACGTCACCGAGGAACGGGGCCAGCGCGAGGCAGGTGGAATCGGTAAAGGCGTCGTGCTCCCCGCCGATGGGGAAGAACCGCGCGAGAAACGTGCGGGCGTAGGCGTTGCCCGAACCCGGCGGGGTAGGATATTCGCTGGTCATCGTGGCCCAGCGGCGGATCTCTTCCGGAGAGGGGGCGCACGCAATGTCGGGCACCAGCGAGCCTAGCTTGCGTTCCGCCGCGTCGACGCGGGCCATCTGCACCTGCACCTTGCTGATCCCCGGCCGCCAAACGGCGGCGACCTCGCGTGCGAAGCCCGGCTCCAGCACGTCATCGGCGTCGAGGAACACCACGACATCGCCGCATGAGCGTGCGAATCCGGCATTGTTGGCCGCGCGCTGACCGGCGTTCGCCTGGAATATGGCAATTACCTTGTCGCCATAGCTGCGGATGACCCCGCGCGAGCCGTCGGTCGATCCGTCGTCCACGACCACGATCTCGACGTGGGGCCACTCCTGCCCCAGCGCGCTGTCGATCGCCCGGCGCACGAAACGCGCGTAATTGTAATTGGCGATGACGAAGCTGAACGTCAGCGGAGCGCCGGTATGCGCTGCCTCACCTGCAACCAGGGCTGATCGAATGTCCGTCTGCATATCGCACCGCGGATAGCAAACCTGCCGATACGCTGTCCGCTGCGACTCCGGCCTACGACTTCTGCGCCGCCGATTACGCCCAATGCCGCATGGAGGGGCCGCGCGAAAAGGTGTTCAATCGGCCAGCTACCACGGACAAGGGAAACAGGCAGGCGGCAATGGATCGGGCGCTGGGCTTCAACGGATTGCGATGGACACTGGGCTCGGTTCCGGGGCGCTATCTTGGCGCTGTTTTCCTGTCGCTTTTCTGGGTGCTGGCGGTTCTCGCGGCCCCGCAGGCCAAGGCTCCGAAAAGGGTGTCCAACATGGAGGTCGCGCGGCTGGAAGCTTCCGCCATTCCCGTTCCGGGGCGCACCGCGCGCTCCAATGCCGTGCAGCCGGGCGTGAAGGCGGCGGCCAGCGCAGAGCAGGAACTGGCGCCCCACCAGCTCAATGCCGTCGCGCCATACCTCTTTCAGGGTAGCGCCGACGCCCGCGACCTTGCCGTCGCCTGTCTCGCTGCCGCGGCATGGTACGAAGCCGGCAACGATCCGGTGGCGCAGAAATCGGTGATGCAGGTCGTGCTCAACCGGTCGCGGCACAAGGCGTTTCCCAAGACCATTTGCGGCGTCGTGTTCCAGGGTTCCACGCGCAAGACCGGCTGCCAGTTCACCTTTACCTGCGATGGCTCGCTGCGGCGGCGGTTCCCCAGCGAAGCGACATGGAGCGCTGCCCGCCTGCGCGCGCAAGCCAGCCTCGACGGGCTGGTCGACCCCAGCGTTGCCGACGCCACGCACTACCATGCCGATTACGTCTCCCCGTGGTGGAGCGGCAAGCTGGAGCGGTTGAGCACGGTCGGCCGTCACATCTTCTACCGCTGGCGTGGCCAGGGCCATTCGCTGCTGCCGGTTCGCTCTGCCGAGCTGCTGGACGCCGATCGCGCCTTTGTGGCCTCCTTCGCAGGAGACGATCTGGCGCGACGGCCACAGCGCAATCCGCGCACCGGAGAGACCTTGACCGGGGCTGAACCAGAGGTCGCCGACGTCGACTTTCTGCCCGACATTGCCCTGCCGCCAGTCCGGGCCGTGCCGGTGGCGATGGAGCGGCCATCGGCCATTTTCGCTCAGGTCGACAGCGCGCAGCCGAGCGGGCGGTGGGCCGTTACCGCACTCAACCGCTGCGCCGGGGCAAGGGGCTGCGTCGTCCTGTCCTACGCGACGGACGACAGCGTCGCGCGCAATCGCGCGCTGCCGCTTCCGCAACGCGAGCGGCCATTGTTCCTGTTCGCTCGCGACCCAACATCGGGCATGGACCTCGCACTGTGGGACTGTACGCGCGTCGAGCGGCCCAGTGCCAGCCAGTGCCTGCCGGCGAGCGATCTCGCCTTGCGCCGCCTGATGGCAATCAATTCGGGCTAGCTCCAAATAGAAATCGCGGTTTTCGCCGGAAAACCCGTAATCAGCATGGTTAACAAAACACAGAAACAGGGGCCGCGACATGAGCTTGGACAGCCACCGAATACGCAGCAGGAACACCGGTTATGGACGATACAAGGGATCGCAGCGTCTTCGGCCACTGGAGCGCGGGAAGACGCCCCACGCCTCGCGAGCTGGCGGATAGTCTGTTTCAGATGCGCGAAGAGGCAGACCGTCCGCACCACAGCGATTTCGTCGCCGTCAGCGAAGCGATGATGGAGGGGTATGCCCGCTTCATCGAGCTTGGGCTTGCACGGCATACCATCGCGCTCGCCATGCTGGGCGGGGCGATCAATCTCTACGAGATGTTCGATATGCGATCCGACCTGCCGGACATCCTGCGGGCGGTGGCCGATCGGCTCGACGGCGAACCGGCAGACCCGCACTGACGGGCACGACAGGAGATGGCTAACATGCGTATCTGGGTGGCAGTGGCATCGGTCGGTCGGGCGGAGTTGCTTTGCCGCAGCCTGGCGCGGCTCTCCGGCCAGACCAGGCCCGCCGATGGCATCGTGGTGGTAGGCAGCGATGCCGCAGACGTGGCCGGGGTCGTCGAGGCGATCCCGGCCGCGCAGGTTCTGCTGGCCGAGCGCGGGCTGTGCAGGCAGCGCAACGCCGCCCTCGAAATGCTGCGCGAGAAGAGCGATGCCATCGTCTTCTTCGACGACGACTTTCTGCCGGAGCGCCATTTCCTCGAGACGATGGAGCGGGAGTTCACCGCGGATCCGAAGCTGGTCGGCCTGACCGGCGTGCTGATGGCCGACGGTGCGCACACCAGCCAGATCGCCTTCGAGGATGCGGCCGATGCGCTCGACCGGGGGTGCGGGGTGCCGATCGGCACCGATCCGGAGCCGATCAGCTGGCTCTACGGATGCAACATGGCCTTCCGCACCAGCGCCATCGCGGGGTTGAGTTTCGACGAGGCGCTGCCCCTCTACGGCTGGCAGGAGGATGTCGATTTCAGTAACCGGCTTTCGCGTCGCGGTGCCATGCGCAGGACTTCGGGCCTGACCGGCATCCACCTCGGCACGCGCGGCGGGCGGCAATCGGGCCTTCGGCTCGGCTATTCGCAGGTTGCCAATGTCATCTACCTGCTGCGCAAGGGGACGATCGGCCGCTGGCACGGTCTGTCGCTCATGGCGCGCAATATCGCCATGAACGGATCGCGCAGCTTGTGGCCCGAAAACGGGATCGATCGTCGCGGGCGGCTGCGCGGCAACGCGCTTGCTGCTGCCGACATTTTGCGGGGCCGTGTGACGCCGCAGCGCATCGAACAGCTGTGAGATCGCCGAAGCGCGACCGGCGCTAGTCGATGGGCCCAAACCTGTTGATCAACGGACGCTTCCTCACCCGTGCCCTGACGGGCGTGGATCGGGTCGCTGCGGAACTGGTCCGCGCGCTGGCGCAAGTGGTTGCGGAAGATGGTCACGGGTTGCGCATCGATATTGCCGTGCCGCGATGCACGCTGCGCGACGAGCAAATCCGCGCCACCTTGGGGCTGTCGGGCGATAGCCGGATATGGCGCTCGGCACGCTCCGGCCATTCGTGGGAGCAGCTCGTTCTTCCCGCCGCTGCGCCCGGCGCGGTCCTGCTGAGCCTGTGCAACACTGGTCCCGTGCTCAGGCGACGGCAGATGGTGCTGATTCACGACGCGCAGGTATTCGATGTGCCGCAATCCTATTCGGCCGGCTTTCGTCTTGCCTATCGCCTGCTGCTGCCGCTCCTTGGTCGGACGGTGCGCTGGTTGGCCACGGTGTCGAAGTTTTCCGCCGGGCGGCTTCAAGCCAATGGCGTGGGGTCGGGAAGGGAGTTTCTCGTCCTTCCGAACGGCGCAGATCACATGGGGCGAATGGAGGCAGACCCGGATGCGCTCACACGCTTCGGCCTGACTTCGCAAGGCTATTTCCTCGCGGTCGGCAGCCTCGCCCCGCACAAGAACCTCGCCATGCTGGCAGAGGCCATGCGCCTCAGGACGACGGACGGCGTTCCGCTGGCATTGGTCGGGTCCGTCGACGAGGGCGTATTCTCGCGCGCGGACGACATCTCTATCGGGGGAACCCGACTTCTCGGCAGGGTCAGCGACGGCGAACTGAAGACGCTGTACCGGGGCGCCCGCGCGCTCTTGCTCCCATCGCTGACCGAGGGTTTCGGGATGAGCGCGCTGGAGGCGATGGCCTGCGGCTGTCCGGTGGTGGCTTCAACCGGTGGTGCAATTCCTGAGGCCTGCGCGGATGCGGCGCTTTATTGCGACCCGCGTCGCCCCGAGGAATGGGCCGAATGCTGCGACCGGCTGGCTCGCGAACCCGAAACGGGTGCCGAATTGTCGCGCAAGGGGAGGGAGCGTGAAAGGCAATTTCGCTGGAAAGCCAATGCCCGCCGCCTACTGCGACATCTGGCGGAGGGTTAGTCTGCGAGCGGCAGGAGCCGATCTTCGTCCACCGCAGTCAGGACGCCCGGCACCACCAGCGGGCTGGGGGGAGTTCCTTGCAGAAGTGCCGCGTCGATGAAGCCGAGCACTGCCGCGAATTGCGCGGTCTTGAGTGCGCGAAAACGCGGGTCGCCCCATCGCTGCGACTGGTCGTTGAGCGCGCTGTGCTCCATTCCTTCTGCCAGCAGCCACGCGAAAACACCGCGACCCAGCAAGGCGCGATGCAACGTCTGGTCGGCCAGCGCGCCTTCATACAGCGCGCGCCGCGACGGCTGCGATGAATTGGCCCAGCTTGCGGGCGGGAAGTCTTCGGGAATGGAAATCAGCAGGTAAGGCACCTTCGGCATGGCGGGAGGATCGGCGAAGAGCCACCCGTCCAGATTGACTGCGACGGAAATCCGCGGGTCGCGTGCGGCCATGGCTGCGGCGGTCGCCCCACCGAAGGAAAAGCCGACGAAGCCGATACGATTGGCGTCGATGCGTTTCGCAAGGTCCGGTTCCGCCAGCACCGCGTCGAGAACCGCCCCCGACTTCGCCAGCGCGAGTTCCATCCGCCGCGCTGCCAGCTGCTTCGAAGCGCGATAGGCCGCGGGCGTGTCGTAAGCGAAACCGGCGTGCCGATCGGACTTGTTCTGTTCGGTTTCTCCGGCGATGCCATCATCGAAGGACAGATCGTCATAGGCGGCGACGACATAGCCATGGCTGGCGAGTTCGCGCAGGAGGCTGCGCGAATCCCCTGCGTCGTTACCCCACCCCGGCGCGTACAAGATCAGCGGGGCAGGCCGGTCAGCGGCATCCGGCCCGTATATCTCGACCGGATAGGTGCCGCGCGCGGTGTCGAGAGCGATCTCTTCCGTGCGTATCTCATGCGGGCCGCTGGGCGCTGGACCTCCGTTTGCCTGGCACCCGCTGAAACAGAAAGCGCTGGCGATTGCCGCTCCGACCATGGCGATGAAGCCCGAAAGGCCGCGCCGGTGGTTAGCTCGCCTCGCCAAGAATCCTCCGGACGACTGCGCCGATGACGCTGGCACCGGCATCACGGAACATCGTGTCGTGGGTGCCGGGGCATTCGACGATCTCGAACGGGCCGTCGATATAGCCGCTCCAGCCGAAGTCCTTGGGAAAAAGGCGACCATTGGGGACGTCTTCGCTGCGGAACATGACGACGCGGCCGCGATAGGGCTCGGGCACGAAATCCGCCTGGCTGGGCAGCAGGACGGTTTCGGGAAACCAGCGGCTGCCGTCCACCATGGCATCGGGTTCCGGCCCTACCGGGCCGCCGGAAAAACGCGCCGCCAACCGTGGCAGCCCAAGCGCGCGAGCGATGCGGTAGTTTGCCATGACTTGCGCGAAACTCAGCTCGCCTGATCGCATTCGCTTCAGCAGCTTGGCGGTGGTCAGGTAGCGCACCTGCCATGCGCGCTGCTGGCGGTCGAGCCAACCCATCCGCTCGCGATAGCCGGGTCGATAGCTGTCGTTGAGCACGACCAGTTCGACCGTCTCGCCTTCCGACTGGAGAATCCGCGCCGCCTCGATAGCCAGCGCGCCCATCACGCACAGGCCGAACAGGACATAGGGGCCGTGCGGCTGCGCAAGGCGGATCATTTCCACCGCGTCGCGCGCGTGGTCGATGAAATGCCGGCGCGGCAAGTCGACCGGCGTCGGGCCGGGACAGAATTGCAGGTCGTGGAAGGGGTGGGCAGTGCCTATCGCGCGAGCGACCGGATAAAGGACGGAGGCGTTGTTTATCGCGAGGATCGGCGCACCGTCGCCCTCTGCCTGCAAGGTCAGGATGCGCTGCTTCAGCGCGTCGATGCGCGGATTGATTACTGGCCTCGCGGCTTCAGGCATACTGGCGTCCGATGCAGCGCCGCCGATACCCGCTGCGTCTTCGATCGCCGCCCGCCAGCCGTGCAGCAACGCATCAATGGTTTCGCAATCGTAGAGTTCGGGCGCATATTCGCACGAAAGGCGCCAGCCTTCCGCGCGACCCACCATGAACAGGCTGAGATCCCACAGCGCCCCGACCGAAGGTGCAGCGACGGACTGGATGGTGAAGTCGCCGTAGGTCGTATCCTGCACCGTCGCGCTGCTGATATAGGTGCGCTGGACGACGAGGTTGACGCGATAGGCCGGAACGTCCGGTTCGCGCGCATCCCGCACCATTCGCTGCACCTCCGCGAAAGGAAGAAGCTGGTTCGCCATCGCTTCGCGAATATTCTCCCGCGCGCTTTGGGCCACTTGCGCGAAACCGGCGCTCTCTGGCGTCGGTACGCGCAGGATCACCGTATTGATCACCGGTCCGACGATTGCTTCCGCGTCGGGATCGTCGCGACCGGCTATCTGCGTGCCGAGGACGATTTCCTCGCTGCCGCTTGCCTGCCTGAGCGCCATTGCCGCAGCGGCCGTCGCGAAGGAGAACATCGTGTGGCCCGCCTGCCGAGCCTGCTGTTCGAACGCAGCCGATGTCCCGGTCGGTAACAGGAAGGAGCGGATTTCCGATGGCTTGCCGCCTGGGTCGCCGGGCCGGTCGGGCGGGAGGCGAAAATCGGGAAGGTCCGCAAGTTTGTCCGCCCAGTAGGCGCGCTCTCCATCCAGCGCTTCGCTGGTCGTCACATCTGCCTGCCACCGTGCGAAATCGCCGAACTGCATGGCGACGGCGGGCAGGGCCGCGGCCTCGCCCGCACCGGCGGCAGCGGCCAGTTGACCGATTTCGCGCACGACCACGTCGAGCGACCAGCCGTCGATCACGAGGTGATGGAAGACCAGCAGCAGATAGGCCTCGTCCGCAGCGACGCGGATCAGCATGGCGCGGAAAAGCGGCGCATCGGACGCGTCGCCAGCGAACTGGAAGGGGCGTCGGGCGGCAGCTTCGCTCATGCGCAGCGCCTCCTCCTCGCGCTGCGCGTCCGGCAGCCGCCGAAGATCGACCTGGTCGAGTTTGAAAGGCACGCGTTCGAGCACGTGCTGATGCAGGACCCCGTCGATTTCGACGAAACGCGTTCGCAGGATTTCGTGGCGGGCGATCAGCGCCTGCATCGCCTTTGCGATCGCCTCGTCACTGACTTTGCCCGACAGCCTTCGTCGGAAAGCCGCGTTGAGCGACGGGTCGGACGGGTCGCGGGCAACCTCGTCCCAGTGCATCCGCTGGTTGGCCGCCGCCGGGAATCGCGCGACGATTTCCGCCCTTTGCTTGTCTTCGCTTACGGTCGGCCTGCTGCTCATGCGCCGGCCCCCTGCAACGCTTCACGGCGATAGGCGGAAAGCTTGGCGACCTTGGGGGCAGGGGGCGGTGTGTCGCCGGTCGCGAGACCGTCGATCAACGCAGCCACTTCGGCCAGCGTGGGATTGGTCAACAGCTTGCGGTTCTCGATTTCCAGCCCTTGCGCCGCCATGCGAGCGGCAATGCGGAAGATCTGCAGCGAGTCCGCGCCCAGATCGAAGATCGCATCGTCGCGGGACACGGTGTCGAGGCCGAGCACCTCCGCCCAGATGGCTGCAACGCGCTGCTCAAGGCCGGTCATCGCCTTTTTATCCGCACCGCTGTCGTTCGCCGCGGGACCAGCATCGGCCCGGTCGCGCAGCGCGAGACGATCGATCTTGCCATTGGCGTTTCGCGGCAACGCCTCGACAATGTGCGTCGACGAAGGCTGCATATGGCGCGGCAATGCCTCTGCCATGTGCTGTCGCAGCGCTTCCATGTCGATGGTCTCGCCAGAAGCCACGGTGACGAACGCGTGGACCGTGCGCCCGCCCGAAGTCGTCTCGCGCACTGCGACTGCCGCCTCCGCAACGCTTCCGAAGTCACTCAGCACAGCTTCGATCTCGTCGAGTTCGACGCGCATTCCGTTGATCTTCAGCTGCCCGTCGATGCGACCCAGAAACTCGATTGCGCCGTCCGTCCGCCATCGCGCGTAGTCGCCGGTTCGGTAGAGGCGCACCGCGGGGTCGTCTGGATGGGTGACGAACCGTTCGGCAGTGAGATCGGGCTTGCCGAGATATTCGATCGCGACGCCTTCGCCGCCTGACCAGAGTTCTCCGATGGACCCCCTGGGGCTCAAATGACCGCGCGGATCCATGATGAACGCGCTGCTTCGCGCGATCGGTTCTCCGATGGGCGACGAACCCGGACCCCAACCTTCAGCCGGGAAGGCGTAGCAGGTCGTCAGTCCCGAATTTTCGGTCGGGCCGTAGCCATTGACGAAGCGGACGTGCGGCAACGCTTTTTGAGCCTTGCGTATATGGGTTCGCGAAACCACGTCCGCGCCGATCACCAGCTGGCGCAACGGGGCGAGCGCCGTCACCTTTTCCTCGACGATCAAATGGAACAACGCCGCGGCCAGCAGCATGGTGGTAACGCCCTCGCGGACGATCGCCTGCTCGATCCCGGCCAAAGAGGGCTTGGAATCGGTGAATATCGCAAGCCGCCCGCCGAACAGCAGCGCGCCCCAGATCTCGAACTGGCACAGGTCGAAGCCGAGCGCCGTGAGAAGCAGCAGCGTCTCATCCGGGCCAAGGTCCACGTAATCCTGGTCCACCACCAGCCGCACTATCCCGCGATGGGGTACCACCACGCCCTTCGGTTTCCCGGTGGAGCCTGAGGTGTACATGACATAGACCGGATCATCGGCCCGTATCGCGACATCAGGCGCAGCATCGGAAAGCCCGTCAGCTTCCGCGCGCAGCGCATCGTAGCTGAGGCCAGTGTCCTTCAGTTCCGCATAAGCTTCCGCATCCTCTGCGCCCGGCCCGAGCAGCGCCTGGCGGGCGCCGCAATCCTCGAGAACGTAGCGCTGGCGCGCGGCCGGATAGGCGGGATCGAGCGGGACGTAGGCCGCGCCGGTCTTGATGACGGCGACGATCATTTCCATGGCTGCAATCGACCGGTTGGCCAGCAGCGCGACATGATCTCCGCGCCCGATACCCCGCGCAAGCAGTGCACGGGCGAGGCGATTGGTGTGGGATTCCAACTCGCCATAGGTGCGCGTCACACCGTCCGCCGAAAGCGCCACGCGATCTGCGAAACCTCCAGCAGCGCGGCGGAATTCGGACACGAGCGAACAGTCGTCGGGCAGCGGCGGCCACACCGGATTGCGGGCATCGAGCCAGGCACGTTCCTGCGATCCGAGCACGTCGATGTCGTCTATCGCCTGCGCCGGATCGGCCACAAGCGCCCGGAGCACCTGCCGCAGGTTCTCGACCCACCGCTCGATCGTGGTCTCGTCGAACAGGTCGCTGGCATAGTCGACTTCGACCCTCAGCCCATCGCTGCATTCGACAAGGTTGAAGAACAGGTCGAAATTGACCGCAGCCTTCGCATTGGCACGCAAATTGCCGGTGGTGGTGCCGAAATCGATCGCATCACTCACCCGTTCCAGATTGAACTGAATGTCCGTCAGCGGGCTGCGGTTGGTGCTGCGCGGCAGCTCCAGCGCGCGCACGATGGCGCCATAGGTGGCCGTGCCGTGGTCGAAAGCCTCCAGCACGCCGGCCTTGACCGCGGCGAGGTGGTCGGCAAGGCGCGCGCCCTTCGCCATGGGCACTCGTAGCGGCAGGAAATTGACGCAATGGCCAGCCAGCGCGCCGTCCTCAACTTCAGCTTGCCCGGCGGTCGGACAGACCAGCACGACATCGTCGGTGTTCGCCAGCCGCCCGATCGCGGTCTGGACAGCGGCGAACAGCGTAACGAACAGCGAACAGCCCAGCTTCGCGCCGGCAGCTTTTGCGGCAGCGGCCAGGTCGGCGTCGATCAGGCTTGTATGGCTGGCGCCTGCGAAGCTCTTGAGCGCCGGGCGCGGACGGTCGACCGGCAACTCGACCGGATCGGGCAGGGTTGCGAATAGGTTGCGCCAGTAGGCAAGGTCCGCTTCGGCCCGCTCTCCTTCATTTGCCAGTTCGGCGGCGTAACGGGTGAAGGGCATCGCCGGGTCGAGATCGGCGGCGCCATGTCCGGTCCGCTCGCGGTAGAGTGCGGCGATTTCCTCCGCGAAGAGGTTCGCGGTCCAGCCGTCGAACACGATGTGATGGGCGCAGGCGATCAGCACCGAAGTGCCGTCGTCGCGTTCGACCAGTGTGGCACGCAGCAGCGGCCCGCGTTCGAGGTCGAAGGGCGTGGTCGCCTCGGCAGACTTGATCCGCGCCAGATCGGCCTCGTTCGCTCTCTCTATCCGCGGGACTTCGATGGTGAGATTGCTGGCAATGACCAGCGTCGGCTCGCCCGGCTTGGCCGTTGCGCGCATGGCCTCGTGCCGCGCGACGAAGGCGTTGATCGCCTCTGCAAGCGCCGCGTGATCGACAATGCCGCCGAATTCGATCGACAGGGATTCGTTGTAGGCGGTCGACGCTTCCGGCCCCATTTGCGTTGCCAGGAGGATTTCCAGCTGAGGCTCGGTCAGCGGCATTTCCAGCGGCACGGGTGCGTCCGCCCGAACGGGCTGCGCTGCCCCATCGCCCTTGAAGATGCCGACCGCCTGCAAGGCATCCAGCGTTTCGCCCACCGCGCCGACGATCAGGTCGAGGTCCTCATCGCTGTGCGCGGTGGTCAGGAAGCACGGATAGCCGTCGATGATGTGGACGCCCTTCAGCCGCATGTGCTGGTTAAACAGCGCCCCCAGCCGGTCGCCGTTTGCGGTGTCGAGCATGAACCAGCTTGAATAAGTCGGCGCACGCACTGCCACGCCGCGGCTCGCAAATGCCGCGTCGATCCGCTCGACCAGACCGGCTGTCCGGCTTGCCAGATCGGCCTGCATCTGCGGCCCGCTCCGTTCGAGGAAGTCCAGCACCGCATTACACGCAGCGAGCGCCAGGGGGTGGCGCACGAAGGTGCCCGCGAAGAAGGTCGGCGCCACCTCCGGCACGCTGTCGTCGCCATAGTTCCAGCTGCCACCGTCGAGTGCGTCCATGTATTGCGCGGACCCTGCTAGGATGCCGATCGGCATACCCCCGCCGATAACCTTGCCGTAAGTCGCCATGTCGGCGCTGATGCCGAGCACAGCCTGCATTCCACCGGGATGCGTGCGAAAGCCGGTCACCACCTCGTCGAAGACCAGCGCAATTTCGCTTTCGCGGGTCAGGCTGCGCAGTTCGCGGAGAAATTCGAACGGGAGCAGTTCCGGATGGCGGCTCTGCACCGGTTCGACGATGACGGCGGCGACGTCCCGGGCATTCGCCCGGATCCAGTCGAGGGCCTGCGAAGAGCCATAGGGCAGAACGACCATGTTCGCGATCGAATCGCCCGGAATGCCGGGTGCGATGGGCAGGGCGCGTGCGAAGCCCGCCTTGCCGCCCGCCTTCACCAGCACTTCGTCGAACTGGCCATGATAGTCGTTGTTGAAGACGACGACCTTGTCACGCCCGCTGACGCAGCGCGCAAGCCGCATCGCCGCCATGATCGCTTCCGATCCGGTGTTACAGAAGGTCACCCGATCCAGATCGACCATGCGGGCGATCCGCGCCGCAACTTCTCCGGCAAGCGGGGTCTGCGGACCGATGGCGAAGCCTTTCTCCATCTGAGCGGCCACCGCTTCGACAACGAAATCGGGTGCGTGACCGAAGGCGGTCTGGCCGTATCCGTTGACCAGATCCACGAATTCGTTGCCGTCGGCGTCCCACAGCTTCGACCCCTTCGATCGCTCCGCGACGACGGGGAAGACCATCTCCTTCCATTCGGGCCGGAACCCCGCAGCCGTGCGCGGGTCGGAGAAATAGCTGCGATGCCTGGCAGCCTGCGCCTTCGAGGTCGGCATCCTGGCGCAGTACTGCGCGACGAGATCGTCGATGAAGCGGCGCTGCTCATCCGTGATCGGGTCGGCATCGCGAGCCGCGCGGGCGTTGAACGGCCTGAACCGTTCGCCCGCTTCAGCCGTTTCGACCAACGGCATTTCAGGCAAGGCCGGGGCGGGCGTTGATGCGCCGCCCGCCCCGGACCGCGGCAGCGCATCTCGGCCTGATGGGGGCACAGTCTGCGAGTGGGCTGCCGGCTTCGAGCCGATGAGAGCGAGCTGGCCGTCGATGACCGCCTGCATCGCTGCCAGCTGCGCCGCGAATGTCGCAGCGAGGTCGCCTGCCTGGCCCGGCTCGGCGGCGGGCTGTGGCATCGCCCCGCTGGCTATGGGTGCGTCTGTTGCCACCTGTGCCACGGACTCTCCCGTCACCGCAGCGGCTGGCGGGTCGGGCGGCAGCGTTGCATCGAGATGAGCCACCAGCGCCTCGATCGAGGGATAGTCGTTCATCAGCTGCCGGAAGGTCACCTTGATGCCGAAGGTCCGCTTCAGCTGTGTGGCAACCTGTCCGAGGAAAAGGGAATCGAACCCAAGTTCGAGGAAGTCGCGGCTCCACTCCGTGTCGGAAATGCTCTCGCCGGAAAGATCTTCCAGCAGGGCGGCGACTTCGCCGGACAGGCGCTGGCTGCGCGATGGGCTATCGGCCACTGAAGATGCTCCTGTTGCAGGTGTCACGGCGGGTGGGACCGGATCGATGGCGGTGTCCGAACCATCGGAGGCTGCCGCGTTCGGTGCCTCGGCTGGCTCGATCCAGTAGCTGTGGCGCTGGAACTGGTAAGGCGGCAGGGGCACGCGCCGTGCTTCCTCGCCGTAGAAATCGTCCCAGCGCAGTTCCGCGCCGAGGCACCACAGCCGCGCCATCGCCTCGGCAAGTTTGGTCTCGTCGTCCGCCGCGTCCGAAAAGTCCGGCATGGATGGAACGGCGGCAAGATAGTCGTTTCGCGACAGCCCCTGACCGGCAAAGGTCGCAAGCGTGCGTCCCGGGCCGACCTCCAGCAGAATGGGTCTGCTCGATCCGACGACCGTTCTGAGAGCCTCGGCAAAGCGAACCGGCGCGCGGCAGTGGCGCGCCCAGTATTCGCCGCAGGCTGAATATTCCCCCGCCGCCCAGTCGCCGCTGACGCCTGAGACGTAGGGGATCGCCGCCTCGCCATAGGCGAAACCGCAGGCAAGCTTTTCCAGTTCGGCGACGACGGGCTGCATCATCTCGGAATGGAACGCGTGCGAGGTATGCAGCCTGCGTCCTTCGGACCCGGCGGCTTCCAGCCGATCTTCCAGCCGCGCGATTGCGTCGAACGGTCCTGCCGCCACGCATAGCGAGGGGGCGTTCACTGCGGCCAGATCGACGCCGTCGCCGAGCAAGGGGAGCAAGTCTTCCTCCGCCATCCGCACTGCGAGCATCGCGCCCGGCTCCGCGCTCTGCATCAGGGCGGCGCGGCGGGCGACGAGAGCCAGTCCGTCCTCGAACGAAAGCACTCCGGCCACGGTTGCCGCGACCAGTTCGCCCACGCTGTGACCGATCATCGCGGCTGGGCGGACGCCGCGTTCCAGCCACAACTGCACCAGCGCGAACTGGGTCAGGAACAACGCGGGCTGGGCGTAGATCGTGGAACGGATCGGATGCGCCGCATCCTCGCCAATGTCCTGTGTGCGGTAGAGCAGGTCGCGAACGTCACGCTCAAGCGTGTCGAGCAGCAGGTCCGCGCCGCGGTCGATCCAGCGGCGATAGGTCGGCTCGCCGCGATAGAGGTTCGCGCCCATGCCGGGATATTGCGAACCCTGTCCGGGGAACATGAATACCACCGGCGGAGCGTCGCTCGCTTGCGCGCGAATGGAGCGTGAAGAGAAGGCGGCCAGTTTTTCCGCAGCTTCCGCGGTCGATCTGGCGACCACCGCCCCCCGGCTTTCACGGCGCGTGCGCCCCTGTGCCAGGGTGAAGGCGACATCGCGCAACTCGGTTCCGGGATGCCGGGCAAGATGCGCGGAGAGCGCATGCGCCTGCGCATCGAGAGCCGCGTCGGATTTCGCCGAAAAGGGCAGGATCTGCAACCCCTCGGCAGCGGTGCGGCGGGGCGGGAACGGTGGTTCTTCGAGCACGATGTGAACGTTGGTGCCGCCCACGCCGAAGGAACTGACGCCCGCGCGGCGCGGTACGTCCGTGCGCGGCCAGGGTTGAAGCTCGCTGACGATGCGAAACGGGCTGTCGGCCAGGTCGATATGCGGGTTGGGCGCGGTAAAATTGGCCAGCGGCGGGATTTCCTCGTTCCTGAGGCACAGCGCGGCCTTGATGAGCCCGGTGACGCCTGCCGCCGCATCGAGATGCCCGATATTCGCCTTCGCCGAGCCAAGCACACAGCCGCCTGTTTCGCAGTCCGGCCCGAAGGCGTGCCTGAGACCGTCGAACTCGATCGGATCGCCCAGCGGTGTCGCGGTGCCGTGCAACTCGACATAGCCGATGCTCGCCGGATCGACCCCCGCCTCGGCAATGGCGCTGGCGATGGCGGCGGCCTGTCCCTCCGCGCTCGGTCCGGTGAAGGCGACCTTGTTCGCGCCGTCGTTGGCGATGCCGGCCCCGCGGATCAGGGCAACGATCTCGTCCTTGTCGCGCAGCGCATCGGACAGGCGCTTGAGCACCACCACCGCCGCGCCGGAGCCGAACACCGTGCCCGACGCGTCGCGGTCGAACGGTCGGCAGGTGCCGTCGCGCGATCCCATGCCGCCGTCCTGGTAGAGATAGCCGCGCTGCTGCGGGAAGGTGATCGAGACGCCGCCCGCCAACGCCGCGTCGCACTGGTACATCAGCAGGCTCTGGCACGCTTGCGCCACCGCCAGCAGTGAGGTAGAGCAGGCGCTCTGCACCGTGAATGCCGGGCCTTTCAGGTCGAGCTTGTAGGCGACGCGGGTGGCGAGCGCGTCGGGCAGGGAACCGACCAGAGTGTCCATCCCACCCAGCTGGTAATTGCTGGCGAAGGCGCGGGCCGGCCCGTCACCGCCGCTCAGAACATGGCCGACGAGATAGGTCGGCATACTCGCGCCCGCAAACACGCCGACCGGGCCGGTAGCCCGCGCCGGATCGAGTCCTGCCACCTCGAGCGCTGCGAGCGAAACTTCGAGGAAGACACGGTGCTGCGGATCGGTGAGCTTGGCCTCGCGCGCGTACATCCCGAACAGTTCGGCATCGAACAGGTCCGCGTCGTCCAGCACGCCGCGGGCGCTGACGAAGTTCTCGTCCTGCCGGATGCTCGGGTCGAAACAGTCGCGCAATTCCTCCTCGGAGAAATGCGAGATCGAAATCTTGCCGCTGCGCTGGTTCTGCCAGAAATCCTCGACGCAGGCGGCACCCGGGAAGCGGCCCGCCATGCCGACAATGGCGATCGCGTCGTCGAGCCCGTTTTCGAAGGCGTCGGTCATGTTGCCGTTCATCGGACTGCCTCCTCGATCAACGGTCGGTTGCGTCGGGACAGCGCGGCACGGCGTTGCTGCGCGCGCGACTGCACGAGGGCGAGACTGGCTCTGCTGCCGGTCGGGCCATCGGCATTGCCGAGCTTCGCCATCGCGCGGATCGTGGGACGAGCGAAAAGGTCCGCAACGGCAATTGTGCGATTGAACGCAGCTTCCAGCCCCTTGTGCACCCGCATCAGCTGAAGCGAGCGGCCGCCAAGGTCGAAGAAGGCTTCGTCGACCCCGATCTGCGGGATGCCGAGCGCTTCGCGCCAAAGCGCGGCTACCGTTTCCTGTGCCGCATCTGCGGGGGCTGCAACGGCCCGCCTGCTTTCACCTGCCCGCATCAGCAGCGCGTCGCGGTCGATCTTTCCGTTTGGCGTGATCGGCAGCGTGTCGACGGCGCAGAGGCGGCTCGGCCACATATGCCTTGGGAGGCGGTGCTGAACTTCCGCCTCGATGGCGGAAAGCCCGGCATGGCTCGCGACGACGAACCCTAGCAACCGGCGTATCCCGGCGGCGCCCTGCTCGACCACGATGGCGGCGTCCTGCACGCCTGCGCAGGCGCGCATCGCCACCTCGATTTCGCCCGGCTCGATGCGCTTTCCGTCGATCTTGACCTGCCGGTCCATCCGACCAAGGAACGCGAATTGCCCGTCGGGAAGTCTGCGGGCGAGATCCCCGGTGAGGTAAATGCGCTGGCCGATCGGGGCAGGGGCCTCGACGAACCGCTCCGCCGTCAACTGGCGATTGTCCAGATAGCCGATTGCCAGCCCTTCTCCTGCGGTGACGAGCTGGCCCGCCTCGCCATCCGGCACTGGACAAAGCATATCGTCCACGATGAACACTTGGGTTCCGGCAATCGGCCGCCCAATCGGGGCGGAAGCGATGGGCCACAAACCGCGCGACAGTGTGGCACAGCAGGTGAAGGTGGTGTTCTCGGTCGGCCCGTAGCCGTTGATCATGCGCGCGTGCGGCGCAGCATGCTGGAAGCGTCGGACATGGTCGGGCGAGAGCACGTCGCCGCCTGCGAGCATCTGTCGCAGCCCGGTAAGAGCGGCAATTTCCGTATCGACCATCAGGTGGAACAAGCCCGCCGTCAGCCATAGCGTCGTCACCCGGTGCTTCTCCAGCGCAGCCGCGATCTCAGCGGTCGAGGGCTGCGTTTCAGGCATGATCGCGAGGACGCCGCCGTTCAGCAGCGCGCCCCAGATTTCGAACGTGCTCGCGTCGAAATTGAGCGGGGCGAGTTGCAGGATCACCTCGTCCGGCCCGAATTCGCAATAGTCCTGCCCGACAACCAGCCGCAGGATGGCGCGCTGCGGCACGACCACACCCTTGGGCCGCCCGGTCGAGCCGGAGGTGAACATGACATAGGCCGCACTGTCAGGCGTCGCCGGACTGCCAGCGCCGGGCGCATCGGAAATCTGCGAAGTTGCATCCTCGAGGTCCCAAATCGCGGGCCGCGAAGCGCTGGCCGCTTCTGCCGCAATCCGTTCGATACGGTCACGCGCACACGGGACGCTCAGGATCGCGGCAGGCTGCGTGTCGGCCAGCATTTCGGACAGCTTGGCGTCCGGATAATCAGGATCGAGCGGGACGTAGGCCGCCCCTGCACGAACAATGGCGACGATGGCGACGATGGCTTCGACCGAGCGCGGCGTGCAGATGGCGACGTAGCTGCCCGGCCCGATACCGAGTGCCGACAGACGGGCCGCGAGCGCGGCGGAGCGTCGCTCCAGTTCGTCATAGGTCACAGGCTCGTGCCCGGAGCGGACGATCGCAATGGCACCGGGACATTCGGCGGCTGTCTGCGCGAGGCGGGCTGCGATATTCGGGTCTGTGGCCATATTGTCTTCGGCATTTCCGAGTGTCGTGGTGGCACCCGGCCTTTCAGGGCCCACGAATGGGCGGTGCGATGTCTCAGCGACCCGAAGAACCTTTCCGGCAGGAGGGATTTCGGCGTCTGAGCGGCCCCGCACCTGGCGGCATATCGGCGCAATCGCCCATCCCTCTTGCCGGGCATTGTCAGCGAAGATCGCGAAGGAGGAAATCACCATTCGGGAGAGGGCGATGGGGTGTCGGGTCAGCCGGCCTATCCCAAGGGGGTAGCGCCTGCCCTAGACCGATGAACGATTGTGGCGCCGCACAATTTCGCGAGATTCAAGGCCGCGATGCTGATGCTTTCCGAGCAGACTTCCGAGGGTTGCGAACAGGGCCTTTCACACGGCGCTTGCGGGCGGCTTGTGGCCACGCCAGCCGAGGTTGGCGACCACGCGATTGCCTGGGCCTGCATCGCCGACGGTCTGCCACCACTGGGGACGCGGATATGGCCAAGCCTCGACGGCCTGTCGGGCGCGGGGCCACCCGCTGACGAGGTGTGGTTGTTTCTCGCTTCTACTTCGGCTGACACAGGAGAAGCGCTCTCAAGGAACATCTCCGTAGCCGAAGCAGCGCGGGCGGCACGGTTCCACTTTGCCGCCGACCGGGCGAGCTATACCGCCGCACATTCACTGCTCCGCCGCGTTCTGGCTGCCATGGCCGACTGCGACCCGTGCGCGCTGTCTTTCGTTGCGGAGCGTTCGGGCAAGCCCTTGCCCGACCCGGCATCGCCTTTCTCGCGTCGGCTTGCGGGCATTCACTTCAACATTTCACACACTCGCGGGCTGGTGGCGGTCGCCATCGCGCGCCAGCCGGTCGGCGTCGATGTCGAACAATCGCGGCCCGTGGCGGAAATGCGCGATCTGGTGATCGAGCTGATGAGCGCGCCGGCGCTTGCCGCCTTCGATGCGGAACAGGACAAGCCCACGCTGTTCATGCGGTTGTGGACCCTTAGCGAGGCCTATCTCAAGGCAAGCGGCGAAGGATTGATCGGATCCACCCGCGACCTCCATTTCACCGCGCGCGGATTGCCGCGACTGCTGGGGGCGGCGGCGCGCAGAAGTGCCGGTTGGCAATTCGGCCACGCGCATGGCGGCACGGTAAACTGGCGCACTGCCGGAGAGAGGCGTTGAAGCACGGTCTGCGGCACAAGGTCGCGGGCGGGGCCGCAATGCTCGCGGTCGCAAGGATATGCTCGCGCGGGTTCGATTTCGTCACGCTCATCGTGCTTGCCCGGCACCTGACCCCCTCGGACTTCGGCCTTGTCGCGATCGCCCTGTCGGTCGTGCAGATCACCGAAGCGGTGATGGAAATGCCGACCGGCAGCGCTTTGCTGCAATTGCGCTCGGTAAAGCGCAGCCTGGTCGATGCGGCGTTCAGTATTGCCCTGATCCGCGCGCTGCTACTCATCACGGCGCTGTGCGCATTGTCGGTGCCGCTGGCGCGTTTCTTTGGTGATGACCGTCTGATCGCGCTGATTTGCGCGCTCTCGCTCGCCCCGGCAATCCGGGCGCTTCGCAGCCCCAAGCTCGTCCTGCTCTACCGCCACATGCGCTTTGCGCAGGATGCGGCGGCGGATGTCGTGGGCAAGCTGTGCGCGCTGGTGGTGGCGGTGAGTCTCGCGCTCTCGACAGAAAGCTACTGGGCCATCGCCGCCGCGACCATCGCCGGGCCGTTCTTTTACGTGCTGGCAAGCTATGTCCTCGTTCCGGCGCGGCCGCATTTTACCCTGCGGCACTACCGCTTCTTCTACGGCTATCTCGGTTGGAGCATGG
Organism: Altererythrobacter sp. CAU 1778; assembly: GCF_054482795.1. Lineage (NCBI taxonomy): Bacteria > Pseudomonadati > Pseudomonadota > Alphaproteobacteria > Sphingomonadales > Erythrobacteraceae > Altererythrobacter > Altererythrobacter sp. CAU 1778. Next base: position 642,956 of record NZ_JBTLRP010000001.1, read on the forward strand.
GGGCGCAGACGGTCAGCGCGCTCAACTGGCAGACCGACCGCTTCATGCTCGGCAAGCTTGCCTCGCAGGCTACGGTCGGCCTGTTCTCCACCACGCGCGATCTTGCCGCGACGACGCACAAGGCGCTGCTGGAGGCCATGCAGAGGCCGCTGATGTCCGCGCTGTCGCGGTCCAATCGCGATGTTGAGCGGCAGCGCGCTGTCTATGGCATGTCGATCGCGACGGTCCTTTCCATCGCCATGCCGATCGCCGTCGGGCAGGCGCTGCTGGCGCAGCCGCTCATCGCGCTGGTGCTTGGCCCGCAATGGCTCGGCGCGACGATCGTCTTTCAGGCGGTATCGCTGGCGCTGATACCCGGCCTCTATTCCCACATGACGCTGACGCTGCTCTATGCCGCCGGCAAGCCGCGCCACATCTTCACGCGCAATCTTCAGGATTTCGCGCTGCGCGTGCCGCTGACCATCGTGCTGATCATGGCCTTCGGCTGGATCGGCGCGGTCGCCGCGCTGGTGATCGCGGACCTGTTCCTGGCGGGCCTGTGCATCCACCTTGCCCGCAAGGTTGTGGGCATCGGCATGATGGAACAGGTCGGCAAGGCGGGCCGCGGGGTGCTGAGCGCGCTGGTCATGGCCGGTGTCGTGTTCGGGTTGCAGAGCGTCATCGCCCCGCCGGAGGGGACGATCGGCATCCTCCTCTATCTGGCGAAGATCGTGCCGCTCGCCGCGGCGACCTACTGGGCAACGCACTGGGCGATCTGGTGGCTGTCAGGCAAACCCGACGGGGTGGAGCGGCTGGCGATCCAGACGATGGGACTGATTGTGGCCCGGCTCCCCCGCCGCGCCGCGCAACCGATCTGACGGGGCGTCAGTCGGCCAGTTCGGCGTAATAGCCGCGGCTGGTCGCGAAGCCGAAAGCCGCGTGGTGGCGGCTGTAGCTCGGAATGTCCCATTGGTCGCGAATGATGTAGCCCGCACTTGCAAGATCGGCTTCAAAATTCACGCGGCTGCGGACCTGGTAGGGCACCTCCGCCTGCGGGAAACGCTCCAGCGTAACCACGCTCTCGCCCTCGCGCGTCGCCACCTTGTTGATGATGAAGTGGCGCGGCATCCGCGGTAGACCGGCGATGAATTGCGAAGGGCTGGCATCGAGATACTGGAACAGGCCGGAGGCAAGCACGACGTCGGAGGTCGGCAAAGTCGCGGTATCGTCGTGAAAGGATAGCGAGTTCAAACCGTCCCGGCTTGCACGATCCCGCCCTGCGCGCACGATGGCGGGGACGTCCAGAACCGCCCAGTCAAAGCTGTCCGGCAAGTCGATGAACCGCGCGAACGCACGAAATTTCGTACCCATGTGCCCACCGGCGTCGATCAGGTTCGTCTGGCCGTCCAGCACCTTCGCCAACCAGTGGATCACGGGGTAGTCCCACAGGTGGACCTTGCACATCTCCTCGTAGGACACATCGGCAAGTTCATCGTGATCGTACCCGGCGAGCCGCCGCGGCCCGATCGCCGCGATGGCGTCAGCATGGCAGGCGAAGCTACCGCGAAATCTCTTGCGTTCTTCGAGGCGCAACGCCCGCGATACGGCGTTCCGCCCGCTTCTGGCGATGGCTTTCAGGCGCGCCGCGCCGCCCCGCCTTTCGGGCGCGGAGGCGGTCATGAGCATGGCACCGCTCCGCCGGGCAGGGCGCCCCTGTTTGCTTCAGTTTCCGCGCCATCGCCTCTCAGCGCCGCTGCTGCGCGGCGGGGGCGCAGACCGATGGCCGCGCCCGCAAAGATCGCGAATATCACGCCGGGATCGGGGCGCGGGGAAGATACGGCGGCCGGCACGAGAGAGAGCACGGCGGCAACGGCAAAGGCTCCGCCGATGGACAGCGCCGGGTCCGCTCCGCGCCCGTAAGTGGAACGGCGCGACGCTTCGAACACGCGCAGGCCGTAAAGGGTGAAGGACAGGATCCCGATCACACCCATCGATCCCGCGACCGCGGTCAGGAAGCTCGAGGAACGAAAGCTGCCCGCGCCGATGCCAAGGCCGAAGGACTGGCGGAACGCCTCCCATCCCTGCGTCGCCCAGAACAGCCGCTGCTCGGCAGACGCCGAAGCGCTCTTCCCGATGGTCATCTGTTCGACCATCGCGACGAACCGCGCGGATAGGTCCGGGCTGGCAAGCAGCAAAGCGGAAACCGCCACCGCAATCGCCAGCACGCCCGCGCCGAACTGCGCCAATCGCTTCCCTTCGATCGCGCTGCGTACGAACACCACGCGCAGACCGAACCACGCGAGATAGGCGGCAAGTCCGACGTAAGCGGTGGAGGATGTGCTCGCGACGAGGATGGCAGCAAGATACAGCGCCAGAAGGCCGGTCGCGCGCGGGCGGATGCCCCGGTACCAAAGTTCTGCATTCACCACGAACCACGCGAAGCCGAATTCGGCGTAGGCGGAGGATTCGGGGAACACGCCACGGATGCGAACGAACCCCTGGTACGACTGGTTGAGCTGCGCGTAGCTGCCGTTCCGCAAGGCCTCGAACACGGTGTCGAGCGGCGTTCCGGCGAACAGCGCCACGGCCAGCCCAAGCAACAGGTGCGCCCAGCCGACCCATAGCGCTGCGTTCACCAGCGTTTCCTTGCCCCCGCGCAGGTGGCGGGTGAGGATGAAGGCCGAAAGCGCGGCCACCAGCGTCCCGAACAGGTAGAACGCCGCCGTCAGGTTCTGCGGCGAAGGCGCGAGCGGCACGGTTTCGAACAGGCCACCCCCGACGATCGGCCGCATCGGCGCGACGTCGAGTTTCCCTTCGAAGATGCGCGGCGCAAGGATCGCGGAAGCGATGCCGAACCCGGTGTAGACGAGCAGCCAGATGTTCGCCCGCAAAGCCTCCGGTACCCGGCCGAAATGGCCCCCGGCAGGCGCGACGATCCGCAAGGCGACGAACAGCAGCGCGATTTGCGCGGGCGGGATAGACGATCCGCCCAGGGCAGGCAGGATGATGGCAGCAGATCCGCCGAACAGGCAGGAGAAGACAAAAAACAGGAACGCCGCGCGCAGCGACCCGGCCACCAGGATCGCGACTCCGATGGCAATCTGGATCGCGCCGATGAAGGTCAGCTCCATCGCCCCTTCACCCCATTGCCGCGCCGACGAAGGCCAGCATCTTGCGGTCGAATTCCTCCGGCGCGAACAGGCGCGCGCGGGCAATTGATTCGCGGGGGTCGTAATGCTTCGCGAACTTCTCGAACCGCTCGACCGCATCCTGCAGCGCGTCCGTTTCCTGGCGATCGAAGAAAAGTCCTGTGACCCCCTCCACTACGCTGTCGCGCAGTCCGCCCTTGCCATATCCGATCACGGGGCGCCCGGTGGCCATGCTCTCGACCGGGGTGATGCCGAAGTCCTCCTCCGCCGTCATCAGGAATGCCTTTGCGCGGGCGAAGGTCTGGCGCAGGCGATCGAAGTCCATGCGCTCGACGAAGCGGATGTTGGGCCCGGCGCGCGCTTTCAGCGCCTTTGCCATGCTGCCCGTGCCGACCATCACCAGTGGCAAGCCGTTTGCGTTGAAGGCATCGACCGCCAGATCGGGCCGCTTGTACGGCACCATCTGCCCGACCCAGAGATAGTAATCCTCCACCGCGTCTGCCGGTCTGAACAGGTCCACCTCCACCGGCGGGTGGATTACCTCCGCCTCGCGGCGCCAGAACTTGCGGATGCGCTGCTGCACGAAGCGCGAATTGGCGGCGAAATTGTCGACCAGCGCCGATGAGGTTACGTCCCATTGCCGCAGCCGGTGGTACATCAGCGGCATCGCCAGTCGCGCCAGCGCGTTGGCCTCGCGCTTGTAGGGGCCGTACTGGTCCCACAGGTATCGCATTGGCGAATGGCAGTAGCATACGTGGGTGCTGCCGGGCGGCGTGATGACGCCCTTTGCCGGTCCGGATTCGCTGCTGATGACGAGATCGTAGCCGCCCAGGTCCAGTTCCTCGAGCGCCATGGGCATCAGCGGGAGGTAATATTGGTACAACCGCTTGTGGAACGGCAGGCGGCTGATGAAGCTGCGGGTGACCTTGGCCGCGCTGATTTTCTTCGAGACGCGGCTGTCGTCCATCACGTGGCAGAAAAGGTCGGCCCCGGGATACAGGTCCAGCATCCGCTCTACCACCCGCTCCCCCCCGCGCATCGAGAGCATCCAGTAATGGACGATGGCGACCCGCGGCGCGGAGAACGGCGTTGGCGCGCGATGGATCGCGGCTGACTGGAGCCGGCCATGTTCCATCAGGCGTAATACTCGCTGTACTTGTTGTAGAAATATCCCGCGTCATGCGCGCCGAACATGGCGCGGCGACGCATATCGACCTTGTTGACCACGATTCCGGCGACATGGACGCGGTCGCGTGGCAACCGCTTGAGCGCCGCCATGGCCGCCGCCTTGGGCGTGGTGCGCCAGTTCATCGTGAAAACCACGGAATCCGCCGCCTCGGCAATCTTGCGGGTCGCCGCGATGGGAAGCACCGGCGGCAGGTCGAGGATAATGCGGTCGAACTGACCGCGCAGCTGGCTGATCAGCTCGTCGAACTGCGGGCCGGTGAGCAGCCCTTCCGGCTCGATCTCGCTGGGCCGGATGGGCAGGATGCAGAACACCGAATCGTCGTTGAGGTCGCGCACGTTGAGCGGTTTGGCGCCCTGAAGCACCTCGACCAGACCAACTTGGTCGGCGCGCATACCCAGCAGCCGGCTGATGCCGCGCCGACGCAGATCGCAGTCGATCAATATGGTCCTCATCCCAGCGCTGGCCGAGGTGTGCGCGAGGCAGCAGGAAATCACCGTCTTGCCCTCGTTCGGGAGGGCGGACGTAACGGCGATCACCGTGTCATCGCGTTCCGCCACCTGTTCGATCGAGGCCGATAGCGCACGGAAGCATTCCGAGAAGGCGGACTTGGGTTCGTCGCGAATGGCCTCGACGGCATGGCGGCTGCTGACGCCGCTGGTCGAAAGCAGCGGGATCGACCCGAGGAAATTCTCGCCGAGCGCCGTCTCGACTTCCGAGGTCGAACGGATGCCTTGCGAGAGCGCCTCTGCGGCGTAGGCGACCAGCAGTCCGAGGCCGAGGCCGGTAATCGCCGCCAGCGCCAGATTGAGCTGCAGGTTGGGGCTGACCGGGTCGGTCGGCGGGGTCGCGATGGTCAGGATCTTGGCGCCGGGCCGTTCTGCGCCCTCCGCGGCGACGAGTCCCTTGTAGCTGCCGAGATAGGTTTCGTAGATTCCCTGAGAGGCAGCCGCCTTGCGCTCCAGGTCGCTGAGCCCGACCATCGAGGCATTGTTCTGCGACAGCTTGCTCTTCGCCGAACCGAGGCTTCCGGACAGCGAAGCGAGACGCTGCTGCGACACTTGCCGCTTGGCGCGAAGGTTGGAGACGACGCGGCCGATCTCGCTCTGGATCTGCGACTTCACCTCCGTAAGCTTGCTCTGCGCTCGGATGAGTTCGGGATGATTGGGGCCATAGCGTGCCGACAGGTCCGCAACTTGGCCGGCGGCGAGCGCTTCCTGCTCTCTGAGCGAGGAAATGACCTGCGATCCCAGCGCCTCGCCCACGTCGTCGCCGTTCGATCCGGAACGCAACTGGTCGAGCGCGGTGTCGAGCCGTGCAACGTCTTCTGCCGCAGACGCGCGGGCGCGGGCAACCTCCTGTTCGTAATTGGAAATTTCCTGTTCGGTGAGGGAAGTGCCCGATGTGCTAAGCAGGTTGTTGGCGATGCGATATTGCTGCAGCGCCTGCGTATCCTGCTGCGCTTGGTTTCGCAGCGCGGTCAGCCGTTCGCGCACCATCGCCAGCGCTTCCTGATTGCGCCCGCGCTCCTCACCCAGTTCCCAGCTGGCATATTGCCGCGCGAATTCATTGACGACAGTCGCCGCGTCCTCTGGCGTTGCAGCGAGATACTCGATCGTCAGCGCGTAGCTTTCGCCGGCGCGCCGCGCGTCGACCCGCTCGCGCACCTGTTCTTCCAAAGCCTGCCGTTGCGCGGCGGGTAGCCCGTTGGCGAGGCCCAGCGCCGCGACCACGCGCGACGTCATTTCCGCCGAAGTGATGATTGCCACCTGCGTTTCGATCAGCTCATTGCTGACCACCGCGCGGCCTGCCGGTGTCGGGGTGGACCGGTCGGCGTTCTCGGCGCTCTTGTCGACGACCACCGTCGCCTCCGCCCGGAAGGTCTGCGGCAGGTAGAGCGAGATCGCGAGGCCGATCAGAAACACGGCTGCCGTGACGCTGAGGATCAGCCGCCACCACCGCGCGAGGAAGTTGACCGTTTCCGACAGGTCGAGCTTGTCCTCGTCGTAATGCGGGCACCGGGGCAGCGCGAGCGGGCCGCCGGTTTCGCGGGCCGGGACGAGTGCGTTGGTGCTAGCCATGGGACGATCCTTCCGTCTTCGATTGGGGCGCGTCAGAACACGAACCGCACGCCCGCACCGGCGTGGAAGCCGCTGTAATCGCGCCCTCCGTTCTGGGTGCGGTAACCGATGTCTGCGGTGATGCCGGTGCTGCTGTTGAGCCTGTGCCGGCCAGACAGTCCGACGCGGTAATATCGGTCTGTCCGGTCGATCTCGCGATAATTGTCCTGCGTCGATGATGCGCTCGCCTCGATCAGCGTGCGGTCTCCGAGCGAGTGTTGCACGCCAAGGCGGAATTCGCTGCGGACGATGGCTGGCGTGTCGTTGCGCGGGCTGGGATCGACGTTGCGCGACACTTCCGCGCGCAATTTCCACGTCCGGCGCGGCAGCCAGTCGGCAGACAGGCGATAGTTGATCGCCTTGACGGCATCGAACTGCGGATTGTCGAAAGTCTGCTTAAGATAGCCTGCGCCCACTTCGAAATTCAGCGCCGCGCTCGGCTGCAACTGCACGCCGGCGAGCGCCGACCAGCCGCTGGAATCGCGCGTACTGGAGGCGGTGGTGCGATAGTCGACCTCGTTGCCGCCGACCTGCCCGAACAGGTTGAGCCCTTCCTGCAGGCGATAGCTGGTGCGAAAGTTTAGCTGGCGCACCGTCACGTCGCGGTCGCCGAGGAACACGGGCGCGCCGCCCAGCGTGGCATCGTCGTAGTTGAGGGTCGTGACCCTTCCGTCGAGCGCGAGGCCGAGCTGTGCGCGGAAGCGCGAGACCGCGAGGGCGACGTATTTGCGGTCGAACGCAATCGGTTCGTCGCTGAAGAACTGGTCGCCCGCCGAGCCGCGCTGTTCGGTAAGGCTCGCGTATCCGGCCTGCGCCGTCACGTCGATCTGCTCGCCAAGGTCGAGCCGGACCGTGCTGTCGAGGTGGAAGGTCTCCGCATCCTCGTCCGTGTTGTCGGCGTATTTGCGCAGTTCCGCGCCCGCCCGGAGTTCCACCGAATGGCGCGCGAAGTCGGAGGCGAGCAGGGCTTCCGGGCGCGCTCGCAGGATACCGTCGGAGCGTTCGTCCGTGTCGGTATTGTAGACGTTGGTGTCGTAGACCGCGTCAATCGTGATCGTGGGATAGAGGACGAGGTAAGGGGCCAGCCGCGCGCCGTTTCCCTGCTCCGGCTCGAACAGCTCGGTCGGCGTTCCCGGACGCTCGATGGCCTGCGCGGCAGCTGGTCTGGCGAGCAAGGCGGCAAGGGCAAATCCGATGACGAGCGTCAGCGAGTCGTGGCGCGAGGATATATGCAGGCTCCCCGAAAGTCGGATCGCGGGCGCACGGATACGCTCCGTCCTGCCTTCCTGTGCGAGCGCGGCGAGTACCACGGGGCCATCGCGCACAATGCCGGAGGCCGCCCGCAGCGGTCCGAAGGAGCGTTTCGACACGGGAACCGCCGCGCGGCTTCCCGCGTTTTTGCTGCGTCCTGCCGCATGAGATGTGCACCGCGCGAAGCTCACGGCTAGATAGTCCGGCTAACATAGAGAAAAAGCGGGTAGCGCCAGAGTGTACGATATGACCAAACGCCCGGAGTGTCCCGATACTCCACGCACGCGCCGCGGATTTGCGCTCGGCCTGCTGGTCGCCGCTCCGCTGGCCATCGCGTGTTGGGCCGCGCTCGCCTACTGGCTGGCCGCCTGACGCAGGGCGCGCGCGGCATCATACCGCCCCCTTCGCGAACAGCACTGCCGGCACGGTCGCGACGACGATATAGCAATCCAGCGCAAGCGAACGGCGGCGGACATACAGCACGTCGGCCGCCACGCGGCGCCGGTACGTCGTGCTGCTCCGCCCCGAAATCTGCCACATTCCGGTCAGCCCCGGCCTCACGCTGAGATAGTGCCGCAGATAACGCCCGTAGCACGGCAGCTCCGACGCGATGATCGGGCGCGGGCCCACCAGGTTGATGTCGCCGGCCACCACGTTGACGAGCTGCGGCAGTTCGTCGAGGCTGCTTAGGCGGAGGAAGTGGCCGATCGGCGTGATGCGCGGATCGTCTTCGAGTTTGCGGGTCGCTTCCCATTCCGCGCGCAGGACGGGATCCTGTGCGAGGAGTTCCACCAGCCGCGCCTCCGCATCCACCCGCATCGTGCGGAATTTCAGGCAATCGAACGGCTTGCCGTCCTTCCCAACACGCTTCTGGCGATAGAACACCGGGCCGGGATCGGTCAGCGCAACCAGCGCCGCGACGATCAGTAGGACCGGCGCCAGGAAGACAAGCAGCAGCAGGGCAATGATGGCGTGAATTGCGCGCTTGCGGGTGGCGGCGGCAGTGCGGACCGGTGGTGGAGCTACCTCCGCCTCGGCCCGGATCAGCGCGAGTTCGGCCTGACTGGAATGTCGGCCGCAAGGGGTGACGAACATCAGCGGAGCGGCACCGGGCTCCGTTTCGCGCTCGACAAATCCCCTGTCGTCTTCCTTCAATATTTCCACGCTGGTCGATCCATCCGATCTGGTATCGCAGCCCCTTCCGGCACGCGCCGACAGTGACCCCTTACGGTGTGAATCATCGCGGAAAACGCTCGCGGCTCAACCGGGCATTGGGCGTAAGTGCGACCTATTCAGAAGAGCTATCGGCCCCGGCGATTCCGCGCCCTGGTTACGCAAGGTGATAATATCCAGCCCTGCGCCGGTTACGCTATTCCTTGCCCCGTCAACTCGCCCGCGGCCGCTTGCCGTGGTGGATGCAAGGAGTGGGAGTGGCATGATGCGCGGACAATTCTGGCACCATACCGGACGTCTTGTGGGGGTGGTTGCGGCACTCGCCCTTGCAGTCGGCAGCAGCGCCGCCGCCGCGGGGAGCCGCGAGCCCACGCTGGAGCCGCAGGCTCTCAACGGCCAGCTGGTCGCCGGATACCGCGTCGCTTCCGGCGACAAGCTGCGGGTCACCGTGTTCGACGAACCCAGCCTCAGCGGCGATTACCAGATCAGCACCGACGGCGACCTGTCGTTGCCGCTGCTCGAATCCATCCGGGCGGACGGTCACGTCACGAGCTCGCTCGCTGAAGCCATCGCGCAGCGCCTTCAGGCAGGCGGATACGTGCTGGTGCCGCGCGTTTCGGTGGAGGTGATCGAGCATCGCCCGTTCTATATCCTGGGCGAGGTGAACGAACCGGGCGAATACGCCTACTCGGGCGATCTGACGCTAAGCCAGGCGGTGGCCAAGGCGGGCGGCTTCACGCCCCGCGCGAACAAGAAGATCATCCTGCTGGAACGCCAGCGCACAGGGCAGCGGGTGCGGGTGAAGCTGGGCGATGCGCAGCTGCTGATCGCGCCGGGCGATACTATCACCGTGCGCGAGGCCTTTTTCTGAAAGCTATACCTTGGGAGTATTGGGCGGCTATCCCTTAGGTGTAGGGCCAGCAAAGATTATTTAGCACCAATCTGCGACGCAATGGAAACGCCCCTTGCGATGTTTTCCCCGCTTATAATACTGTATTAACCACATCGTCACCGAGTCGCGATTCCCTCGCACGCACGCAATGTCCGGCGAGGGTAGAACAGAACAGGCGGTTTTTGTTTCGCGATTTTGGGGCATGAAAAATGACGGACATGGTTTGCTTGGCGAGCCCGAACGACCTTATTCGTGAAGGTCTTACCGCGATTTTGGTTGGCGCGGGCTTTGATGTCGTCGGCGCTGCGGACAAGGCAGTTTCGCTGAATATCTCCGAAGATGAGAGCCGCGTGCTCATCGTCATCGATCACTTTTCACCGCAGGAACTGGTGCGTTCGACGGAGGCGATCCTGAGCGCGCACGATAATGTGGACGTCGTCATCGTGACCGACGAATTCGATCTCGCGGCGACGCTCGATTGTTTCCACGCCGGCGCGCGGGGCGTGATCGTGCGGAGTACGAGCTCCAAGCCGCTCGTCACGGCATTGCGGCTGGTGGCGCTGGGCGAGAAGGTCTTCCCTTCGCAGATGCTGGAGATGCTCGACTGGAATTCGCCCGCGCAGGGCCGACCGCAGCAGGTCGAGACAGAGATCGCCAACGCCAATCTCTCTCCGCGCGAACTGGAGGTGCTTTGTTGCCTGATGGCCGGCTATCCCAACAAGCTGATCGCGCGCGAACTCGACGTCTGCGAAGCGACTGTGAAGGTTCACGTGAAGGCGATCCTCAGGAAACTGAACGTGCGCAACCGGACCCAGGCAGCGATCTGGGCCAGCGCGCATCATCTTTCGGGCAATGAAGAGGTAGCGGCGCACGCCTGACTGCGGCCGCGCGGGGGCACCCCAAGCTACCCCTTTTGAGACAGCGCCCGGACGGCGAATTGATGGGTTGTCTGACGATTTCGACGACGGGTGGGCATGACGACGAACATCTCTCAGGCGCATCTGCGCGACCCCTTTTCAGAGCCTTTGCTGAAGGTTGCCATGACCCCCGGCAGCGCGCCGCGACGCGGGGGATTGCCGCAGGTTTATGACGGCTTCGATCACGACCTCTTCGTGGAGAATGCAAAGGCGATCTGGGCCCGTTTGCCGCGCCATGGCGGCCTTCCACGGCTGGAGACGCTGAAGGCCGAATTGCTGCCCCTCTATCGCGCCCATAGCGTGCTGCTGTCCTTCTCCGACGGCCAGCTTCACTCGCGCATCGTCTACCTGGGCCATTACGTCGCAGAGATGGCGGGCATTGAGGATCGCGGCACCGTTCACGATCTTTCCGACTTCGACGGCGCTTCTGTGCTGGGCGAACTGGCCCGGCAGTGCGAGCAGGTTCGGAGCGATTCCCAACCGCTCGAACTCCAAAAGATTACTGCCAGCGGGCCGGAAGGCGAACTGGTCTTCCGCGGCATCCTGCTGCCCTTCTGCGATCGGCTCGGCAGCAACGTCCACATCTTCGCCGTGCTCGACGGTGAGGACCGGGCAGCCCCGGACACCAGCGTCTTCGACCTGACGGCGGAGCATCTCGCACACGATCCGGTCGCAATCCTCGATCTGGAACTTGGGCAAATGGCTGCAGCGGCGGAAGCCCGCGCGGTGCCGCCTGCCGGCAGTCTGAACGACGCGCTGGAGCGCGCGCGTGCGCTGGCAGACCACGCGCTCGCCTATGACAAGCGCTCGCGCAAGGCGCTCTATGCCGCCATCGCCAAGGCGTATGACTTCGCTTTGTTGGCGCTGGGCGATCCCGACCGCCTGACCGCCATCGCGCAGGAAGCCGGCATAACGTTTCAGGCACGTGCGCCGATGACGCCGGTCGTGAAACTGGTGTTCGGCAGCGCTTTCGACCGCACGCGGGTGACCGAATACGCCACCGTGCTCGCACACGCGGCGCATTGCGGGGTAGAGGAGGGCGGGCTGAGCGCCTTCATCGAAACGGCAGAAGGCGGTATCAAGGGCATCGTCGCCGAAGCACGTGCCCTGCGCCGCGCCGGAAAGCGCGAGCCCGGCCAACGCAAGCTCGCCGCCGCGACCGTGCGGAAATTGCGGGACCTTCCGACACGCCCCCTGACCGAAGCGCATCTCGGCAGCGGCGAATTCGGCCTCGTCCTCGTTCGGCAGGACCGAAGCGGAAAGGTCATCATGGTAGGCGAGGTCTGCGAAAACCCCGCCCTGATCGAAAAGCTGAGCCGCGAGCAGGAGCTTGCGCGGCGCTACGAGATCATTTCAACGAACAATGGCCGGGGAAATGGTGGGCGCGGCAAGGATTGAACTTGCGACCCCACCCGTGTGAAGGATGGGAATAACGCAAATCTGTGGTTTCTGAGAATCATAAAACCTAATAAAACCAATGTTTGATGCCCGTCGGTGTTCGCCGCTGTCCACTCAAGTTTTTCATGTTTTTTTCATGGATTTTAGGATAGCGCATGCTGATGCCAGACTTGAGCCGCATCGGGGATCGTGAAAGATTGAAGCCGAAATCAGGTGACGAGCCGCACTGGCATCGTCTGCGCCAAGGGGTCTATCTCGGCTATCGGCCATCGAAGAAGGCCGACGGCGGCACGTGGTTCGCCAGATTCTACGACGCTGACACCAATCGCAACAAGCGCAAGCGGCTCGGCGATTACGGCACGCTTACCGGTCATGACGTGTTCAAGCAGGCCAAGACCGACGCTGAGGCGTGGGCGGCAACTGTAGAGTCCGGCGGCGAACGCGCCCGCGATATGGTGACGGTGAAGGATGCCTGTCTCGCCTATCTGGAGGACAAGCCCAATTCCATCGCTGAAGGTGTGTTCCGGAGACATGTCTACGATGATCCCATCGCCAAGGTGAAGCTCGACAAGCTTCGGCGGCACCACTTGCGCAGCTGGCGCAAGCGGCTGGAAAAGGCACCCGCCCTGTTGTCCCGGACCAAGGAAGGAGAGAAGCGCTGTAAGGAACGAGCCAAGTCGACAGTGAACCGCGACATGGTGCCATTGCGCGCGGCGCTGGGTCGCGTCCTCACGCCCGGTGCCCCCAATACCGATGCAGCATGGCAGGAGGCGCTCAAGCCCTTCAAGGGTGCCGACAAGCGCCGAGAACTTTATTTGGACAAGACTGAGCGCAAGAGACTGATCGATACCGCCTGCGCGGAAGTGCGGCCGTTTCTAAGGGCGCTATGTCTCCTGCCATTGCGTCCCGGCTCGCTTGCAGGCCTTGTCGCGCGTGATTTTGACAAGCGCACCCGGACACTAACAATAGGCAAGGACAAGAACGGCAGCCCGCGGCAAATTTCGTTACCACAAATGATCGCCGATTTCCTTGCCGCTCAGGCGAAGGGTAAATTGCCAACCGCGCCGGTCTTTGCTCGGCACTCGGGGGACGTTTGGAACAAGGATACTTGGAAACACCCAATCAAGGATGCTGTACGGGAAGCCAGCTTACCAGATGCCGTGTCCGCTTACACATTACGCCATAGCGTTATCACGGACCTTGTACGCGTGCGCTTGCCGATCCTGACAGTTGCCCAATTGTCCGGGACAAGTGTCGCGATGATCGAGAAGCACTATGGCCATCTTGTGCGCGACGATGCCGAAGACGCGCTGGCGACCTTAATGCTCTAGAATGAGGTCAGCCGATGAGATTTTAGGCAGCATCAGTAAACTGGTCTGGGAGAGAGGATTCGAACCCGGAATAGCTCTCAACCGCAACCGCAGACTTCCGCGGATTTTTGCAGAATTGCAGAAACTTTGTGCTCGGGCTGTGTGTGGGTGCCCAGTGCATGTATATGGAAGTCCACAACGGGGGGCAGGCTTGTCCAATTTTTTCAAAATGGCCTCGCCCACGATTGCGTTGGACGCAACGGCAGCTTCGCGCCCTAATGTCGGCCATTCCATTGCTTCGCTGGGTCACCCATAAGCAGACGGTCATCAAGGTCTCACATGACGCTTTGGCGCCCTAGGCTGCCGATGATTTGGCACTCACCGATCTTATCCGCCTGGCAGGACCGTAACATCTGTCCCAGCTCGTCTCGTAGCGCCATTAGATCGGCGATCTTGCGCTCAACCTCGGTCAGCTGCAGCTGAACCAGTCGATCAACATCCTGACACGGGTTGTTCTCATGGTTGGAGAGCGCGAGAAGTTCTCGCACCTGCGCCATGCTGAAGCCGAGCTGGCGCGCGCGGCGAACGAATGTGAGCGCTGCCAAGTGATTGTCCGAATAGTCGCGGTAATTGCTGTCCGTGCGATCCGCAGCAGGCAAGATGCCTTCTCGTTCATAATAGCGGATCGTCTCCGCCTTTGTGCCGGTGGCTTTTGCAAGTTCTCCGATACGCATCGCTTGACCTTGTAGTTGCTACAAGGTGCATATGTTCTTGCGACTCGAACGTTGCAAGGAGAGTGGCATGGCGAAGTCCTGCTGCCAGACACCGGAGCCTGATGCCGCCGCGCACAACGATCCTCGCTGGCGCCGCGTCCTGTGGATCGCGCTTACCGTCAATGCAGCCATGTTCGTGGTGGAAATGGTGGCTGGTGTCGCTGCTGATTCCCGTTCGCTCCAGGCCGATGCGCTCGATTTCTTCGGCGATGCCGCAAACTATGCGATCAGTCTTGGCGTCGCCGGGATGGCGCTCGCATGGCGGGCCAGAGCTGCCTTGGTAAAGGCTACGTCCATGCTCGCCTTTGGCATCTGGGTGATCGGCTATGCGATCTATGGATTGATGGAGGGTGCCAATCCGGAGCCGGCTACAATGGGAGTGGTCGGCACGCTGGCTCTGACGACTAATGTGATCGTCGCGCTCATGCTCTTCCGTTTCCGAAAAGGCGATGCGAACATGCGATCGGTATGGATTTGCTCCCGCAACGACGCGATCGGTAATATTGCGGTTCTCGGCGCCGCCCTCGGCGTGTTCGGAACGGGCGACGCGTGGCCCGACCTGCTCGTCGCCTCGATCATGGCCGGACTAGCCCTGTGGGGCAGTGCGGAGGTGTTCGGCCAGGCACGCCAGGAGCTGTCCCATGGATAGCAATACCATTCCCAGCAGGGATGCATTTCTCGCAGAAGAATACCGACGCGCAGCGAAGGCTACGGACGAGCAGAATTTCGAGGAAGCCTGGCACCATCTCGAACGGGCCCACGTAGTTGCTCAGGACCGCTTGGGACCGCACTGCGTCTCGCATTGGCGTATGCTGGAGCTTGCGTGGAGAACGCGTGATTGGCGCGAACTTCTAGGTCAGATATTCCGACTTTCCCTTGCCCCCATAGGCAACATCACCAGGAGACTTCCAATAGGAAACAGTGGTCGTTCGAATGTAAGCGCATTCGCTCGGTTGGAAATAGAACCGGAGATCAGTCGTGTGCTTGGTCAATCGCCAGTTCAAGATGTTCGTGGCTCGAAGTAGATCGATGGTTTTGTTATGAAATCACATTCCGTCTCGCGAGATAGTTCTTTCGCAGCCGAGCCTCCGCTGCTACCGGACGCGCGATGACCCGGCTCTTCGCCCGCTCCCTTTTGCTACAGCTCATCACGCTGTGCACCGCATTCGGTGTCCTGTGGGCTCCGGTGGCGGAAGCGGCCGAATGCGCGGGAGAGCCTCCGGTAGCATCCCAACTCGAGCAGCACGACGAGCCCGGCGATGATGACCGTGGCCCGGAGAAGCACGGCGCATGTGCGCATGGCCATTGTCATCATGCTTCGCAGGCCGTCGGACGGTCGTCTGACGCCGTCACCTTGGGCTCGGTGATGAGTGCCCTGCGCGCTGGCGACCAGCCCTCTTTTGCGTCCAATCTGACCGAACTGGCAACGCCCCCTCCTCGCGGCTGACGTTCGCCGCGCGTCGGACCTGTTTTCCGACGCTGACTGAACGTCACCAGAGGAATACCCATCAATGTTCGCCATATCGTGGCGAGCAGCCCCCGTCTGGGGGCTGATACTCGCCCTGTCCACGGGACCTGCCAGCGCGCAGGACCCGCGTGTCGTCACGCTCGACGACGCCCTCGAACTCAGCGGGGTCGCCGCTGAGGCCGATACCGCCACCACCAACCCTCGCCTCGTGGGTCCCCGCGCGGAATCCGAGGCGGCAGCGGCGCTTGTCGATCAGGCTCGCCTCCGGCCTAATCCCGAAGTGTCCTTCGAGGTCGAGAACCTCGCTGGCAGCGGGGCTTTTTCCGGCCTTCAGGCGACCGAGTATACACTCTCTGTAGGACAGCGTCTCGAACTAGGCGGCAAACGCTCCGCCCGTGTCAGTGCGGCTGAAGCCCAGGCGGGACTCGCATCCCTCAGGGCCGATCTGACCACGGTCGAACTCGGCCAACTGGTGCGCGAGCGATACCTCACGGCTGTTGCCGCAGCTGCCAGGGTCGAACTTGCGCAGGATGTGGTCGCGCGCAATGAAGAACTGGCGCGTATAGCTGGCGTCCTTGTGGAAGTCGGCCGCGAGCCGCCTCTGCGCGCGCTGAGAGCGGATGCAGCCCTCGCCGAAGCGCGCGCACATCTGGTCGAGGCCGAGGCGGAGAGCCTGTCGGCTCGAACAGCGCTTGCAACTCTATGGGCCGGCGGCGAAGCGCCGCTCGTTCCGGCGCAATTTCCGGATATACTTCCGCCTGCTTCGCTGATGTCCGAGGCGCAGGAAAGCCTCACCTATAGGGTCGCGCGAGCCGAGAGCACTGCGGCTGCGGCGGAGATCGAGCGGCAGCGAAGTTTGCGTATTCCCGATCCGACGGTCTCTGCGGGCGTGCGGCGCTTCGGGGAAAGCGGCGACAATGCTTTCCTTGTCGGCGTATCAATCCCCCTTCCTTTTCGCGACCGGAACCAGGGCAACATCGCCGCTGCCGAGGCTCGGTTGCGGGCAGCGAATGCCCGCGAAGCGGTGGCTCTCGCGGATTACGAGCAGGCGGTCGCCACGGCCCGGGCAAGGTATCTTGGTGCCGAAGCGCGCGTCGAGACCCTTTCACAGACATCGCTCCCGCAGGCGGAGGAGGCGCTGCGCCTCGTTCGCATCGGATATCGCAACGGACGTTTTCCCCTGATCGAAGTTCTCGCAGCCGCAGAGGCACGCGACACGATCCGCGAAGCGCTCATCGCCGCCCGCGAGCAGAGGGGCCTGGCCGCAGCCGAACTGATCGGGCTGGCCGCACAATGAAGGATACATCAATGACACGCAAAAAACTGGCGATCCTCGTCGGTATCGTGATCGCGGTTGGCGCTATGGCGCTGATATTCTGGCCAACTTCCGAAGTCGACGACCATGCACAGGAGGAATCGGCGACCGAGACACCTGAAGGGGTGATCACGCTTAACGAAGAGCAAATTGGCGAGGCCGGGATAGAGCTGGCCGCCGTCCGGTCTGGAGCCGCTGTCGAGCTCGTTTTTCCGGCGACTGTCGCGGCGAGCCCGACTGCATCCGCTCGTATCGACGCCCGCGCCTCGGGGGTCGTCCGCTCCGTCGGCAAGACGCTGGGCGACTATGTGTCGCGCGGCGAGACCGTCGCCCGCATCGAAAGCGCGGACGCTGCGGCTCTCGCCTCGCAGCTCAGTGCCGCGCGTGCGCGGGTGGGCGAGCTGTCGGCCGCCTACGAACGCGAACGGCGGTTGTTTGAAGCAAACGTCACCGCCCGCCAGGACCTTGAAGCCGCGCAGGCCAATCTCAGCGTAGCGCGTTCGGAATTGCAACGGGCGCAGGCGGCAGTAGCAGCAGCCGGTGTCAGCGGCGACGGGCGTTCGCTGGCAGTCACCTCACCCCTCGCTGGCAGGATCACCGCGGCACCGATTGTGCTGGGGGCCTTCGTGGATGCCGGCGAAGAACTCTACCGCGTGGTCGATCCCAATGGACTCCAGATCGAGGTGGCACTGCCTTCGGCTGAAGCCTCACGCATCCAACCTGGTGACGAGGCGGTGCTGGTCGTCGGCGATGGCCGCGAAATCGGCGCCCGGGTTCGTTCGGTCACGCCTTCTCTCGATCCGGAAAGC
This sequence comes from Altererythrobacter sp. CAU 1778, assembly GCF_054482795.1. Taxonomy (NCBI): domain Bacteria; kingdom Pseudomonadati; phylum Pseudomonadota; class Alphaproteobacteria; order Sphingomonadales; family Erythrobacteraceae; genus Altererythrobacter; species Altererythrobacter sp. CAU 1778. Next base: position 660,696 of record NZ_JBTLRP010000001.1, read on the forward strand.
CGCAGTGCCACTGCGGTCCTGTCGTTGTCGCGCGGTGTTCCTGGCCTTCAGCCGGGCGCGTTTCTCCAGGCGCGGATCAGACCTTCGGGTGAGATCGACCGCGACCGCATCGCGGTGCCGGAAGACGCCATCCAGGTGGTCGAGGGGCGCGATGTCGTCTTTGTCCGGACGAAGACCGGGTTCCAGGTCCGCGAGGTCCAAGTCGGAACTCGGTCTGCGGGCATGGTGACAATTCTCTCCGGCCTCCGGGAGGGATGGCGGATCGCTGTCGCCAACGCCTTCCTGCTCAAGGCCGAACTCGGGAAGGAGGGCGCCGAACATGGTCACTGAGACACGGCCCACGCCCGAGGTGGGAAACCACACCGGTTCGGCCAGCCATCGCCACGGTTTGATCGGGGCCATCCTCGACATCGCCGTGCGGTTCCGCTGGGCGGTCATCGTCCTCACCGTCTTCGCCGCGATCTACGGCGCCATGAACCTTTTGCGCCTGCCGATCGATGCGGTGCCGGACATCACCAACACGCAGGTGCAGATCAACACCAGCGCGCCCGCGCTCTCCCCGTCGCAGGTGGAGACGCAGGTGACATTTCCCATCGAGACCGGGCTTGCCGGGATCGAGGGGCTCGAGAAGACCCGCTCGATCTCGCGCAACGGCTTCAGCCAGGTCACGGCGATCTTCGAAGAAGGCACCGATATCTACTTCGCACGCAGCCAGGTGAACGAACGGCTCGCCCCGATCGGCGCCTCCCTGCCGGAAGGCGCCGAGCCTACGATGGGGCCGATCTCGACGGGCCTGGGCGAAGTGCTCATGTATACGATCGAATACGAGTATCCGGGAGGTCGCGATGCGCCCAAGGGTGGTCGAACCGGCTGGCAGGCGGACGGGAGCTTCATCACCGAACCCGGCGAGCGCCTCGGTACCGAAGTCGCCAAGGCAGCCTATCTTCGCACGGTGCAGGACTGGGTGGTGGCTCCGCTCATGCGCTCCATCGACGGGGTGGCGGGCGTGGACTCGATCGGTGGCTACGAGAAGCAGTTCCTCGTCCAGCCCGATCCCGCCCGGCTGACCGGCTATGGCCTCTCGTTCAATTCGCTCATCGAGGCACTGGAGGCCGCCAACCTCGCCGAAGGCGCAAACTTCGTCGATCGTGCAGGAGAGGCTCTGCTCGTCCGCGTCGATGCGCGGCTTGGGGGCACACAGGACATCGAACAGGCAGTGGTCGCGACCCGCGAGGGCGTTCCTATCCGGATCGGAGATGTCGCCTCGGTTCGCATCGGCGGCGACCTCAGAACCGGTGCTGCCTCGCTCAATGGCGAGGAAGCGGTCGTTGGCACGGTCCTGATGCGCAGCGGCGAGAACAGCCGCACCGTGGCTGCCGCCTCGGCCGAGCGACTGGAAGAAGTCCGCGCCTCGCTCCCTGACGGAGTGGTCGCCGAGATCGTCTACAACCGCTCGTCGCTCGTCGATGCGACCATTGCCACGGTCGAAAAGAACCTCGTCGAGGGCGCTCTTCTGGTGATCGCCGTCCTGTTCCTGATGCTCGGCAATATCCGGGCAGCGATCATCGCCGCATTGGTCATTCCGATATCCATGCTGATGGCAGCGGTGGGAATGAATAGGCTTGGTGTCTCGGGCAACCTGATGAGCCTCGGGGCACTGGACTTCGGACTAATCGTCGATGGCGCAGTCATAATCGTTGAGAACAGCGTCGCGCGGCTCGCTGCGAGGCAGCACCGCGAAGGTAGATTGCTCAGCCTCGACGAACGACTGACGGAGACACGGCTGGCTGCGCAAGAGATGATCAGGCCGACCGTCTACGGTCAGGCGATCATCCTCTTGGTCTATGCGCCGCTTCTCACCTTCACGGGGGTCGAGGGCAAGACGTTCTCGCCAATGGCCATCACGGTCATGCTGGCACTCGCCTCCGCCTTCGTGCTGTCCCTGACCTTTGTCCCGGCGATGATCGCGGTGCTCCTCAATCGCAAGCTGACCGAGAAGGACGTCAAGCCGGTCCGGATCGCGAAGGAACGCTATGGCCCGGCCCTGCGCCGTACCATCGCACGCCCATGGCCGGTGATCGGGGCGGGTGCCGGGATGTTTGCCGTAGCAGCTTTGATGTTTACCTTTCTCGGCAGCGAGTTCACGCCGCAGCTCGACGAGCGGGACATCGCGGTTCAGTCGCTGCGGATACCGTCGACCTCGCTCGAACGCTCGCTCGCCATGCAGAGACAGGTGGAGGACAAGCTCGAGGCTTTCCCACAAGTAGAACTGGTTTTCTCGCGCACCGGCACGGCCGAGGTCGCGAGCGATCCGATGCCGCCGAACGCGTCCGATGCCTACGTCATCCTGAAGCCGCGCGAAGAGTGGCCCGATCCCGACCTGTCGAAGGACGAACTCGTCGCCGAGATGGAGGAATCGCTCAGCGGTCTGGTCGGCAACCTCTACGAGTTCAGCCAACCCATCGAACTGCGCTTCAACGAGCTGATCGCGGGTGTTCGTGGCGACGTAGCGGTCAAGCTCTACGGAGACGACCTCACGGCGCTGACCCGGTCAGCCGGAGAAGTGGCCGGGGTGCTTCGCGGCGTCGAGGGTGCTGCCGACGTCAAGGTCCAGCAGGTCACCGGCTTCCCCACGCTCGACATCGCCTTCGATCGACCGACGATTGCCCGCTATGGTCTGACCGTGGAGGAGGTCGCGCAGTCCGTGGCCATCGCGCTGGGCGGCAGGCCTGCGGGACTGGTGTTCGAAGGCGATCGCCGGTTCGATGTGGTCGTGCGCCTGCCGGATGCCACGCGCAACGATTTCGACCAGCTCGGCGCCTTGCCGGTGCTGCTCGACAACGGCGTGAGCGTGCCCTTGCGACAGCTTGCCAGCTTCCGCGTGGTGGATGGGCTGGCCGAGGTGCGGCGTGAGCAGGGGCGGCGGCTAGTGATCGTCAGCGCCAATGTGCGCGAGCGCGATCTGGGCTCTTTCGTGGAGGAAGCGCAGGGCAAGGTGGCCGAAGGCGTCACCCTGCCCCCGGCCTCCTTCATCGAATGGGGCGGTCAGTACCAGAACCTACAGGAGGCGCAGGCGCGGCTCTCGCTGGTGGTGCCGCTGTGCTTCGCGCTGGTGCTGCTGCTGCTGTTCATGGCGCTGGGCGGCTGGGTTCCCGCGCTGGCGGTGTTCAGTGCCATTCCGATGGCGCTGGCGGGCGGCGTGTTTGCCCTTGCCTTACGGGGGATGCCGTTCTCGGTTTCGGCGGCGGTCGGCTTCATCGCCCTGTCGGGTGTGGCGGTGCTCAACGGGCTCGTGATGATGACGGCGATCCGACAGCGTTTGGCCGATGGCCTGCCGCTGGAGGAGGCGATCGCCGACGGCGCGCTCGCCCGGCTGAGGCCGGTGCTGATGACCGCGCTGGTCGCCTCGCTCGGCTTCGTGCCGATGGCGATTGCGACCGGCACGGGTGCGGAGGTGCAACGCCCGCTCGCCACCGTGGTCATCGGCGGGCTCATCACCGCCACCGCGCTCACCCTGTTCGTGCTGCCCGCCATCGCCCGGCTGGTGCTGCGCGGGCGGGACGACATTCCCGAAACAGAAACTGCTATCGAAGGAGCACCGCAACATGGCGGATGATCATAACCACACCGACGGGCACAACCACGCCCATGGGGACGCCAAACTGTTTGGCGTGCCGCTAGAACTGGCCTTCGCGATCCTGTCCGGCGTGACGCTGGCGGCAGGCTTCGCTGTGGAGAAGCTGGTTCCCTCGGCGTCCGACTGGCTCCCGCTGGCGGGCTATGTCGCGGCCTATTTCTTCGGCGGGTTTTTTACCCTGCGCGAAGCGGTGCAGAACGCGCTGGCGCGGCAATTCAAGATCGATTCCCTGATGCTGGTGGCGGCAACCGGGGCCGCGATCCTGGGCGAATTTGCCGAAGGGGCGCTGCTGCTGTTTCTCTTCAGCCTCGGCCACGCGCTGGAAAGCTACGCGATGGGCCGGGCCAAACGGGCGATCGACGCGCTCGCCGAATTGGCCCCCGATCACGCCACCGTCCTGCGCGATGGCACCGCAACCGAGGTGCCGGTCGAAGAGCTGGTCGTCGGCGATGTCGTGCTCGTGCGTCCCAACGAACGGCTGGCGGCGGACGGCTTCGTGATCAAGGGCCGATCAGCGATCGATCAGGCCCCGGTCACGGGCGAGAGCATTCCGGTCGACAAGGCCCCCGTCGCGGATCGCGCGGCGGCCCGGGCGCAGCCGCGGGATTTGAAGAACGAGGAGCGCGTGTTCGCCGGGACGATCAACGGCAGCGGCGCGGTGGAAATCGAAGTCACGCGCATCGCGTCCGAAAGCACGCTTAGCAAGGTCGCCGAGCTGGTCGCCGCGGCCGAGACGGGCCGCTCCCCCACCCAGCGCATGACCGACAAGTTCGAGCGTATCTTCGTGCCCGCCGTGCTGGCGCTGGCCGTGCTGCTGCTGTTTGCGTGGGTGGTGGTGGACGAGCCGTTCCGCGACAGTTTCTATCGCTCGATGGCGGTGCTGGTGGCGGCAAGCCCCTGCGCGCTCGCTATCGCTACGCCCAGCGCGGTGCTCTCGGGCATCGGACGCGCGGCGCGCGGCGGCGTGCTGATCAAGGGCGGCGCGGCGCTGGAAGACCTCGGCACGCTGACGGCAATGGCCTTCGACAAGACCGGCACGCTGACCGAAGGCGAGCCGCGCATCACCGACGTGGTGGCGGTGGACGGCGTTGAAGAGGCCGAACTTCTGCAAGTGGCCATCGCGGTCGAGGCACTGAGCGATCACCCGCTGGCCCAGGCCGTGGTGCGAGACGGTCGTGCACGGCTCGGCGATGCGGCAATCCCTGCGGCGGGTGGGCTCGAAAGCCTGACCGGACGCGGTGTGCGCGCGAGCCTCGAGGGCGAAACCGTGCTGATCGGCAAGGCGGAGATGTTCGGTGCCGATGGCATTGCTCCGCTAAATGAGCAGGCCTCCGCGCTGATCGAGCGCCTGCGCGCCGAGGGCCGCACGACGATGGTGGTGCGCCATGGTGCGCGCGACCTCGGCGTGATCGGCATGATGGACACGCCGCGCGAAGGCGCGCGCGAGGCGCTCGCCGAATTGCGCGCGCTGGGAATCGAGCGGATGGTGATGATCTCGGGCGATCATACCGGCGTCGCCCAGGCCATCGCCCGCGAAGTGGGACTCGACGAGGCACGCGGCGATTTGATGCCGCAGGACAAGGTCGACACCATCGCCGCGCTGAGCGAAGAGGGGATGGTCGCAATGGTCGGCGACGGCGTGAACGACGCCCCCGCGATGGCCAGCGCCACCGTGGGCATCGCGATGGGCGCGGCAGGTTCTGACGTGGCGCTGGAAACCGCCGATGTCGCCCTGATGGCGGACGATCTGCGGCATCTGCCCTTTGCCGTCGGCCTGTCACGCAAGTCACGCGCGATCATCCGCCAGAACGTCTATGTCAGCCTGGGAGTGGTGGCGCTGCTGGTCCCCGCGACGATCTTCGGCCTCGGCATCGGCCCGGCAGTGATCGCGCACGAAGGCTCGACCCTGCTGGTGGTGTTCAACGCGTTGCGCTTGCTGCGATACGAGCGATGACTGCAGAACCGTTTTTGGGGCCCGCAGGCAAACAATCGAATTTTGTCAATGTCGGTTTCGGTTTCGACATTAAGACCGACAGATGAGCGTGCTTCGCTTTGGGATTGTCCGGCACCTGCGAAGGTGGCCATCACAATCGCATTCACATGACGACGGCGTAATTTTTCTCCAAAGTCTGCTTGGCTGCCTGTATTGCCAACACCTGCCAGTCCGCTAACGGCCCAAAAGTTGCGACCTCTTGTGCGTTTCTCTCACGGCCAATGAAGGCCGAGGAGAAATGCAATGGGACACTCACGCTATGATGGAGTTACGCGGCACCGTCCGGCTTGGAATGCCGGCAAGAATGTTGGAACGAAGCGTCCGCTAACGCAGAAGCAAATTTGGGCGATCCGCTTTCACCTCGATCGTGAAGGACGATTGAGGGATAAAACCCTTTTCGATCTTGCCATAGATAGCAAGCTGCGCGGATGCGATCTGGTGAAGATCAAGATCGGTGATGTGGTTGCGGGCACCGAGATTCGCAATCGCGCGACCGTCATCCAGCAGAAGACTAGTCGGCCTGTGCAATTCGAGATCACGGCCGATGTGCGAGCGACATTGCTAGCGTGGTTGGAGCGCCGGGGCGGCTCTACGAGCGACTATCTGTTCCCCAGCCGCGTTGACCACGCCGGCCACATGAGCACGCGACAGTATGCGCGTCTGGTCGATGAATGGGTAACGGCGATCGGACTGCGCAAAGCAGAATACGGGACGCACTCGCTTCGACGGACGAAAGCGGCCATGATCTACCGCGCAACCGGCAACATCCGAGCTATCCAAATACTGCTCGGCCACACGAAAATCGAAAACACTGTGCGCTACTTGGGCGTCGACGTTGAAGACGCCTTGCTCCTAGCGGAGCGAACTGAAATCTAGCCAAAGAAGCGGTCGCTCGGCAGCTCTGATCGATCACTTCCAAATTGCCGCGAAGGTGCGCTGATCGGCCGAAATAGGGTGGGAAGCGGACTATTGCTCTGGGAGGTTGTTCAGCCAATGTCTGCGAACCTGTCGGCTGTGCAGCGGTTCCGGTTTTTGGAAAGCAGATACCCATGATGCGCATTGACCAAGTCTCACCGGACAATCCTGAAGCTGTGAGGTTGCTGAAGCAACTTTCCGATGCTCTCGCCTCGATCACAGGTGATAGCGGAACCTCGTCTTTCGATCCTGCAGATATGGGACGCTCCGGTACGTGCTTCGTTATCGCATATGATGTTCAGGGCCAGGCAGCTGGGTGCGGGGCCTATCGACCGCTTTCAAAAGGCACGGCAGAATTGAAACGGATGTACGCGGTGCCGGGGAGTAGAGGGGTTGGCGTGACCATCCTGAACTATCTCGAAGCGAAAGCCATTTCCGATGGTTACCGCGAGATATGGCTGGAAACGAGACTAGTGAACCGGAGGGCAGTGTCCTTTTACCAGAAGACTGGCTATCGGCGGATAGCCAATTTCGGCAAATATGTCGGACGTCCCGAGGCGGCGTGTTTCGCCAAAAGGCTTTAAGTTTTTCCCTCCCGCAGTTGGTTTGGCAGGCTTTCCGCCCTTGCCAAAGGGTCGTTCCAGATGTCCGCAATGGGGTCGTCACCCGACGGACGGCTCTCTGGTCAGCATGACGGCAACCGGCCTGTCAGCTCACGCCGACCGCTCAACGACCGGTGAAAGTCTGAAGTGGGGTGGCAATCGGACCTCAATTCAAAGCAGTGCCAAGTTCTACAAACGTATTATGATGCCACGTCGATGCAGGAGCCAAACCGCGAGGAAAATCGACGCCAGCACAGTGAATGCGCAGAGCAGAGAAGCAAGGTATGGGTCAGGGATGAGGCCTTGCGCCGCCCTCATTCCCAGCTGCTGGGCCGTGAGCGGATCACCACCGAGGTCCAACGGGATAGATGCCGCGACTGACACCACGATGGACAGAACGAATGCGATGATCGCGTTCTGCCCAAGGATGATCAGCGGACGGGCGAGGTGCTTTGCAGGTCCGGAGCGCAGCCACGCGGTGGCCGCCAGCAGTGCCAGAAAGGAAGTGCCGCTGGTTACCAGTGCGAACGTGCTGGTCCAGATCTTCTTGTTTATGGGAAATACGGGATCGAGCAGATGTCCGGCAAGAAGAAGGCCCGCGCCAATGCCCAGCAGCACCTCGAATCTGCAAGGTTTTCTGCCATTCCAGATGCGGACGGCAACCACGCCGAACAGGACATTGGCTAACGCTGGCAACGTCGACAAGAGACCTTCTGGATCATAGACCACAGGACCTGCCCATTCGACCGAGCCGACACCCCACATGTGCTTCGGGGTGAACACGGCCCGATCGATCCACGCGGCAAGATTGCCTTCCTGATCGAGTTGGCCAGCCCCGAAGCCCGGCACCGGGACAAATGTCATCAACGCCCAGTATGCGAGCAAAATGCTGCCGGTCACCGTTAGAAGCGGTGCGACGCGGGGACGACCACGCAGTCCATGTAGGATAAGAACGGCAGCAAGATAACAGATGGCGATACGCTGGAGAACGCCGGGAATACGCAGGCCGTCGTCCGGCCTTATCGGCGGTTTTCCGAGATAGGTTGCGAGGACATATAGGCAGTTGAGAAACAGCCCGAGCGCAATCAGCAGGGCCACCCGTCTCGTTACCTTTCGCCAGTCGAGCCGTCCCCCGCCGTCCGACTCTTGCGCTCGATCGAATGTCAGTCCCAGCGCCATGCCGACACCGAATAGGAAATCAGGAAAGACGAAATCCGCGAGATGCCATCCATGCCAATCGGCGTGCTGCATTTGAATATATGTGTATTCCCAAGCTCCCGGGCTGACGACAAGGATCATGACCGCTACAGCGAACCCGCGTAGCAAGTCGAGCTCGAGCATTCGCCCAGATTCTACGAGACGTTCGGCATCACGAAGGGGATATTGCACAGCACCGACGTCCTGCACGAGCGATCGCAAAACCAAGCCTCCCACCGATGAGCCCGACGCCGGACATTGACTTCAACAATTAGCGAACAATCGAATGTCGGCAATGGGGTCGCTAGCTGACGGGCCGGTTTCCACTCCAACCGTGGCAAAGCTGCCAGTCCGCTTCCGGACGTGTCGCCAAAGGCACCAATTGTCTGTTTATAGGGTGGAAAGCCGACATTTTATGAAGCACAGCAGGGTTCAGTCAGCGCGTGTGGCGATCCAGTTGAAGAGGAAAGAGCGATGCTCAGCCCACGTCTGTCCTTCGACCGTGGTTCCACGCAGACAGCCGCTTGTATGATAGGGCCCAACGCCATCAGTAGTTCTGAAACTTACGCAGGTCCGGCCACGGTCCAACTTCCAGCGGCCTGCTTGAATTTCGCTGTCGTAGAAGTTGCCTGTTACGGTTCCATCGGCCTCTAAGTACAATTCCATTGTTTTCGTATATGGCTCATCAGGATTGACCGACAGATCCACAATCCAGCGGCCCTCAAGGGGATTGGGAGTTTGTGCATAAGCGGGTGATGCAACGAACAAGGCTGTGACGACGAGTTGGAGCGCTTTCATTTGTATCTCCTGAAGCATGTACTTCGCTTTGGTCAGTCTGTTGGTTCGACTAGAATTAGCTAGCTGCCGCAAAGCGCTGCATAGCTGCCATCAGTCGAATGTCTGCAGCGCGGTAGCTAGCTCCTGACGATAAAGTTCGAGGATTGGGGTGGAAAGCGCGCGAGCTACTTACGCATAGCAGCCGCAACCAAAGACTGCCTTGCCATCCTCATTGAAGAGCAGCGTCTCCACGACATCGCGGCTTAATTCATCTCCATAGTGGATCGAGATGGTGCGGTATCCAAAAAACACTTTCTTCAAATGAAAATTAAGAGCCGGGCGCTTTTCCAAAGCCGGCCCCCAATAGGCTCGGAGAGCATCATGTCCTTTGACGATGCCGCTGCCCAGCCTGTCCGCTGCCATGGGTGATCGAAATTCGGCATCTTTAGCATAATGACCGATCACGCGCTCAATGTCGTGGCTATTCCAGTCATCAACCCATCGGGTAGCGAAATGCTCCAAATCCATCGATATCGTCCTCACATGCAAAAGCGGGGGCTTGCGTATTTCTCTTAGAAGTCGTCCACCACTGGGTGGAAAGCGGAACCCTACTCGGCTGGTCTGCAGCCGTCGCGTCAACAAGATCGCAGCGACCAAGATTTCTAGTTTCTGCTCACAGGCTCCGGCTTCTTCATAGCTGCAATCGCATAAATGTAGGTCAACGCAGCCGCTGCGGCGATTACGGCGGGACCGTAAGGTTGAGGCGCAAGAAAGTAGGCGGCGTAACACAGCGCGGCGCGAACAACGAAGTGAATCAACCCCGCCGGATCATCCGCACCCCAGCCATGGGGCACCCAAATCATTCCTGCCAGCAAAGCCAATCCCAGTACCAACAGGCTCATCTGCAACGCTGCAAGAGAGCCAATCACTACAAACGGTATGAAAAGAGCGATCACAAAAATAAATCGCATGAAAAGCTGCGTTATCGGGTTGCGACGGCTTTCGATCGATAGACCCTTAGCACGGCGCACTTTATCGATCAGAAGTGCAAGCGGGAAGGGTGCGGCCGCGGCAAGAAAGACCATCCAGGGCTGTAATGTGTCACGCAGCACGAATGCCAATGCTGCCAAAGCGCCCCAACAAATGAGGCCGGCCAGCGGCATCGCCGCCGTACTCGAATTGAGATATGCGCGGCGTGCCTCCGCTAACGTCAATTCATTGTAGTTAATCACTATCTTTGCCCCCGACGGTCCGCACTTAACAATACAAGTATACGGCGAACAAAAAAGAGATTTCAAATCATATCAGACATTAATCGACGAGGTCGGAGTGCGAACTGTGATGTCCGCTTGGGGGTCGCAATCCGACGGTCCGCTTTAGAGGTAGTGGGTCCCACAAGCGGTCAGTCCGCAATCGGCCCATTTTCTGTCAAATGCCACTCAACAAACTGACCGCTTTCGCAATGATCAGGGTCTACTTGTGTTGACCGAGATTGGGGTGGGAAAGCGGTTAGGCGGATTTTCTTCGTAGGATTGGAGCAGGCGGACCTTTCGCGACAGGAGCAGGATGAATAAAGGCCCCTAAAAGTGTGCAACTTCGCTAGCGAATGAAAAATTTTGTTCCCGCCTATCTGCTTTCACGCTCACTCCGCAGGAGGCAACGGGCGAGTTGAACTCCGTAGATTGGGGATAGAGAGGTAAGGCCAGATGGGGGTTCTATGAGAGTTTTTGTTAGTGGGGGCACCGGCTTCATAGCTGGCGAATTGATAGAACAATTGCTCAAGCGCGGGCACCACGTTGCGACGACTGTTCGAAGCTTGGCTAAAGGCGAAGCTCTTCTGATGGAACGGTTTGCCGATTTACACCAAGGCTTGTCTTTGCACGAAGCTGATTTGAACCAAGCAAAAGGTTGGACAGAAGCCATGGACGGCTGCGATGCTATTGCTCACGTAGCATCGCCATTTCCGCTGCTTGCTCCGAAGGATCGTGACCAGGTCGTCCGCCCTGCGGTAGAAGGCACTTTGCGAATACTTCGCATAGCAAAGGACAAGGGCATCGAACGGGTCATCCAGACAAGTTCAGTCGCGGCAATCGCCTACGGGCAGCCCGGCAAGGAAAAGTATGATCATACGGATTGGACCGATCCAAATGCAGATATTTCGGCCTATTACGAGTCAAAGACTCGTGCAGAAATGGCAGCGCGCGAATGGGCGCGCGCCAATGCGCCGGAAATGACCTACTGCTCAATCAATCCTTTTGCTGTCTTGGGGCCCGTAGGTAACGGATCGACGTCAACGAGCATCGAAATTATCAAAAGGATGATTGACGGTTCGGTGCCCTTGATTCCTCGTATGGGTTTGGGAATTGCCGACGTGCGCGATGTTGCGCGCGCTCATGTATTAGCGCTGGAAGCTCCGTCAGAGCTAATACGAGACGAGCGGTTTCCTGTCTCCAGTCGTTTCATGTGGTTCGAGGAAATGGCGCAAGTTATCCGGTCCAGCGTTCCTGAGCATGCAAAGAAAGTTCCACGCTTGACGATGCCCGATTGGTTGGTTCGTATTTCCGCATTGTTTATGCCTGAAATGAAGCAGGTCCGCGATGAGTTGAATCAGCGTCGAGACGTTTCGGGTCGCCACACGCAAAACGTACTGTCTTTTCAATTCAGAGATCCTGAGGAGACGATCGCGGATACCGTTCGCAGTCTGGTGGAAAAAGCGCGTTTCAATAAAGAATGATCGCGTCCGAGACGCGAGATCTGGAAATTTTGGGCTTGAAGCTCGCTCCGGAGTTCTACCCACAAAGTCAAACCGTTCAGCACCGAACGGCAGCTAAGGGATCGCAATCCGACGGTCCGCTTTAGAGGTAGTGGGTCCCACAAGCGGTCAGTCCGCAATCGGCCCAGCTTCTGTCCAAGAACTCTGGCGCGCCAAAAGGCAAATCGGCCGAGCTACCGTGTCGCTTGGATAGTCCGTAATCTTCGGCAATCATCGCATTTGCAGTTGCCCCAATTCGAAGCTGTGTTAGCCCATCGGCAGTTCGAATTCAGGGGGTCGCAATTTACAGGCATCGCATCTGCGCAAGTAGGGCTGTGGCGTTTTCGCTTTGCCTTTCTTGCGCGCTCACTGCTTGCGCCACGCCCAACAACTCGGTCCCGGCCCCGGACGTCGCTGTGCCCTCCAACTGGATCGAAGTCGAAGCCGGGCAAGGATCGAGCGAAGTCGACCTGGCACAATCCTGGAGCCTATTGGGCGACCCCTTGTTAACCGAGCTGGTCGAACAGGCCATCGTCGAAAACCGTGACATCGCCATCGGCATCGCGCGGGTCGAACAGGCCAGAGCCGGATTGCGGCTCGCCCGCGCAGGCTACTTCCCGGATATTTCCGGCCGCGCCGGTGCGAGCCGCGATTTCGGCGATTTCGCCAGTGACGACTTTCGACTCACGCTTGGCGCCGATGCGGCGTGGGAAGTCGACCTGTTTGGGCGCATTTCGAGCAATGCCGCAGCCAGTCGCGCCGATCTTGCGGCAGCGGGCTACTCGCTGGCCGACCTGCAACGCCTGATCGTCGGGCAGGTCGCGGCGCAGGTCATCACTGCCCGCGCGCTTGCCGAACAGCTGGCGATTGCGCGTTCGACGCTCGCCTATCAGAACGACAATTTGCAGATTGCGCGGTGGCGCAACCAGGCGGGGCTGGTTTCCAGCCTCGATGTCGAGCAGGCGCGCACCCAGCGCGCGCAGACCGCGGCAACGATCCCGCTGCTCGAAAGCAATCTCGCGGCCACCGCCAATGCCCTTTCGACGCTGGTCGGAGAACCGCCGGGCCGCGTGCTCGCGGCTCTCAGGGCCGGGGATCCCGCCCTCGTTCCTGCGCCGCCGATGCTCACCCGGTTCGCGGCTCCGGCGCAAGTGCTGGAGCGTCGCCCCGACGTTCGCGTGGCCGAGGCCGGTCTCCTCGCCAGCTCGGCGCGGGTCGGCGTCGCGCGCGCCGATCTGCTCCCGGCGCTGCGCCTGACCGGCACCATCGGCGCGAGCGGCACCTCGATCGGAAATCTGTTCGATTTCGTGAGCGGGAGCCTCTTTGCCGGGCTTACCCAGCTGATCTTCGATGGCGGCCGCAGCGCGGCGCGGGTCGACAGTGCCGAGGCCGATGTCCGCGCCTCGCTCGCATCCTATGAACAGGCGATCCTGCGCGCGCTGGAGGAGGTGGAAACCGCCGCGGTCGACCAGCGCACCGCGACCGAGCGCGTGGCGCTATCCGACGAAGCACTGGACGCTGCGCAGATTTCGGCGCTGCTTGCCCGCACCCAGTACCAGGCCGGGCTGATCGATTTCCAGAGGCTGCTGGTGGTCGAGAACCAGCTGCTCTCGGCGCGCAACCAGCTGGTGAGCGCGCAGGCCGACCGGGCGACCGCGTTCGTCCGCCTGACCCAGGCCCTGGGCGGTGGCTGGAACGCCGCCGACTACCAACCTACCACCAGCCGCGGCGATCCCGGGCTGGACGACAGGACAGCGGAATGAGCGACACAGGAACGGCAGACGAGCCGGATATCGGGAGCTACCTCGAGACCGGCAAACCGAAGAAATGGTACAAGCGCAAGCGCATCTGGGGCGGCGCGCTGCTCCTTTTGCTGCTGGTGTTCGTCATCGCGCGTTGCTCCGCCGACGCGCCCAAGCCGAACTATGTCACCGCCAAGGTCGAGAATCGGTCGCTCGATCTGGTAGTGACCGCGACCGGCAATCTGCGCCCGACCAACCAGGTCGAGGTCGGTTCGGAGATCTCTGGGCGGATCGACCGGGTGCTGGTCGACGTCAACGATCAGGTGGTGCGCGGCCAGGTGCTCGCGATCATCAACACCGACGTCATCGACGACCAGATCGTGCAGAGCCGTGCGAACCTCAATGCCGCCCGCGCGCAGGTGGCGCAGGCCCAGGCGACGCTCGATGCCGATGCCGCGCAGCTCGCGCGGCTGCGCGAGGTCGAGCGCCTGTCGGGCGGCCGTGTGCCGTCGGCTGCCGAAATGGAACAGGCGGTCGCCGCCGTCCGCCGCGGCCAGGCAAGCGTCGCCTCGGCCAAGGCCAATGTCGCCGCGGTGCAGGCCCAGCTCTCGACCGCCCAGACCCAGTCGGGCCGAGCGGTGATCCGCGCCCCGGTTTCCGGCGTGGTCCTTGCCCGGCAGGTCGAGCCCGGGCAGACGGTCGCGGCGAGCTTCAATACGCCGACGCTGTTCGTCCTCGCCGAAAATCTCGCCACGATGCAGCTGCGCGTCAATCTCGACGAGGCAGACGTCGGCCAGGTGGAAGCGGGGCAGAAAGCGCAGTTCACTGTCGATGCCTATCCCGGCCGCCGTTTTCCGGCGCGGGTCGAACGGGTCGACCTCGCGTCGAACAACATCGCGGTCTCGGCGCAGCAACAACAGGCGCAGCAGTCGCAGCAGGTGGTCAGCTACGAAGCGCGCCTGATCGTCGACAATCCGGAGGGGCTGCTGCGGCCGGGCATGACCGCAACCGCAAGCATTGCGACGCAGAGCACCGGCAAGAAGGTGCTGGTACCCAACGGCGCGCTGCGGTTCGATCCCGACGAGAAAGACGAGGCTGGCGGGATCTTCGGTGAACCGGACATCGGCCTCGAACAGAAGGAGGAAGCCTCGATCGGGATCGGCAGCCGGCAGACCGTCTACACCGTGGAGGCCAATGGCGACCTGCGCGCGATCGAGGTGGTGACCGGCCCCAGCGACGGGCGCTTCACCGTGGTCACGTCGAAGAAGATCCAGCCCGGCATGAAGATCGTGACGGGCATCGGCGCGGGCGACAAGTGAGGCGCGCGTGAGCGAGGCACCGCTGATCGAACTGGAAGGGATTACCAAGACCTTCGGGACCGGGCCGGCGGCGTTCCAGGCGCTGAAAGGCGTCGACCTGACGATCGAGCGCGGCAATTTCGTCGCCATCATGGGGCCGTCGGGGTCGGGCAAATCGACCACCATGAACATCCTCGGCTGCCTTGACGTGCCGACCAGCGGCATCTTCCGCTTCCGCGGGGTCGAGGTGCAGTCGCTCAGCCAGGATCAGCGCAGCCTGCTGCGGCGCCGCTATCTCGGCTTCGTGTTTCAGGGCTTCAACCTGCTCGCCCGCACCACCGCGCTCGAGAACGTCGAGCTGCCGCTGCTCTATCGCGGCGAGTCGAAGAAAGACCGGCGCGAGGCGGCGCAACGCTCGCTCGACAAGGTCGGCCTGCTGTCCTGGGCCACGCATACCCCGGCAGAGCTGTCCGGCGGCCAGCAACAGCGGGTCGCGATCGCCCGGGCGCTGGTGAGCGATCCCGACGTGCTGCTCGCCGACGAGCCGACCGGAAATCTTGACACCGAACGCTCACTCGAGATCATGGAACTCCTCAGCGACCTCAGCAACAGCGGCATCACCGTGCTGATGGTGACGCACGAGGAAGAGATGGCCGATTATGCGCGCACCATCGTACACTTCCGCGACGGTCTGGTGCAGCGGGTCGAGCAGGGTAAGCGAGCCGGGGCGGCGTCATGAAGCTGCGCATGCTCGGCGCGACCTTCCTCCTCGCCCTGCGCGAGATCCGGCGGCACCTGCTGCGCAGCTTCCTGACCACGCTCGGCATCATCATCGGCGTGGCGGCGGTGATCACCATGGTGACCCTCGGCCGCGGTCTCACCGCCAATGTGCAGGAAGACATCGCCGGTCTCGGCTCCAATGTCTTCATCGTCTTCCCCGAAAGCGTCGAAGGCCGGCAGCCCGCGCCGTTCGAGGATGCCGACGTCGTGGCGGTCGAACGACAGATACCCGGCGTGTCGAGCGCGGCCGGGTCCGCCCAGGCCAGTGCCACCGCCTTCCACAACGGCCAGGATTGGCTCACCACCGTGCAGGGCGGCGATCCGGCATTCTTCACCGCGCAGTCGATCGACATTGCCGAGGGGCGCGGGTTCTCAGCCGAAGAGAGCGCACGCGGGGAGGGCGTGTGCATCGTCGGTCCCAAGATCGTCGACGAAATCTTCGTCGAAGGCGAAGTGCTGGGCGAGGAAATGCGGGTCGGCAACGTCCCGTGCCAGGTGATCGGCATCATCGGTGAAAGGTCGAGCGCGGTTGGCGGCAGTCAGGATGCGGACAATGTCGTGTTCATGCCGCTCAAGACCGTGCAGCGCCGTTTCACCGGCGGCACCAACATCCAGTTCTTTGTGGTCAAATACGACGATTCCTACACCAGCGCCTCGATCCAGCAGCAGCTAATCGATCTCCTGCGCGAACGCCGCGTCATTCAGGAGGGTGAAGCGAACGATTTCAACATCATCGACACCGCCGACATCAACGATACGGTGAACACCGTCACCGGGACCATGACCGCGGTGGTGACCGTGATCGCCGGGATCAGCCTGCTGGTGGGCGGCATCGGGATCATGAACATCATGCTCGTCAGCGTGACCGAGCGGACCCGCGAGATCGGCATCCGCCTGGCCATCGGCGCGCTGGCCAGGGAAGTGCGCTTGCAGTTCCTCACCGAAGCGGTGGTGCTGTGCTGTTTCGGCGGGCTGATCGGCGTCGTGCTCGCCTTCGGGCTCTCGGTGGCGCTGGCCAGTGCGATCGACCTGCCGTTCATTTTCGACCCGATGGTGAACCTGATCAGTTTCGTCTTCAGCGCGGTGATGGGGATCATCTTCGGCTATTACCCGGCGCACCGGGCCAGCAAGCTCGATCCGATCGACGCCCTGCGCCATGAGTAGGCTGAACATTGGCAAACCGCGCGATCCACTCGCTTCTCGATTTGCCAAGTGTCCGCACTTGGCCGTGTTCATCGCCGAAGCTGACGGTCCGTGGCCAGCCCAGATGCGGTCAGGATCGATGGTTCAGAATGCTCGAACGCCGTCGGCTAGGATTGCCATACATTTTCCTACGCGCGCGGACGACTTCTCAGCGACTGGGACTGGCGAACTCCACTAACGCAGATCGGCGAATGCGGATGCAAAAAAGGGGGTGGGGCGACTCACCGCAACAAGCCACCCCAGTATCGTTTCAATCGCCACCAATCTCCCGATCGGCGAATGCGAGCTGCATCAGCCGCTCGCTCAACGCTCGGGCGCCTTGCCGGTAGGCAAGCTCTCCCCAGTCAGGCCAGCGGTCGATGCGCTCGTGGAGCCAGAACAGCATCCTGTCGCGTGCGTAACCGTCCGCGAACGTAACGGACCATAGAACGCGTGTGAGCGGGATGTTCGGCCCCAAGCCCACCCCGGCAAGCACGATGGCTGGCTGGCCTGCGATGGTCTTGCGCCCGAACCGGTATTGCAGGTGCAGGGTCGCACGCTCCTGCGCCGCGATCAGGCGATCGCGTTCGTCCTGATCGGGGGTGCCGGTAAGGCCGTGGAACGACTTTAGCGTGGGCAGACCGATCGCGAGCGGCGCCGCGTCCGGGCTCCGCGTGGAGGCCAGCATCACCAGGACCGCGCGTCCCTCGGGCGACAGGTCGGCGGCGGGATCGGCTTCCGGCTGCGGCATCAGCAGCTTGTGGCCAGCGAGCCAGCTCATGTAATGCCTGCTCCGGTCCCAACTGCCGAACAGGTCGACCGCGCGTTCCTCGGTGTAGATCACCCGGCGGTCGAGCGACACCAGCGTGGCTAGCATGAATTCAAGCTCCTCGTTGCGGGTATCGCTGCGCGGGATCGCGGCCATGCCCAACCGCTCCGCCCAGAAGTACTCGCGCACGCTGCGCCAGGTTTTGCCGGTATGGTCCGTCAGGGGCGGAAAGCCATCGAGCTCGCCTTGCGCCACGAGCCAGTAGCCCCACGGCAGATTCGGGTTGAACCGGTCGGTGTAGGGAATCTCGTCCCAGTCGCGCGCACTCACCGGCGGCGCTCCGGATCGAGACCGACCGGCGGCGGGGATGCCGGATCGAGCTGGGTGTCGCTATCGCTTGTTCCGTCGACAGCCGCCCTGAGCTGTCGAGCAAGCCTGCACGTCTGCGAATAAACATAGGCGATATCACGATAGACCCGGCCATTCTCTGCGCCGAGGTCGTTCGCACTTACCTGACGACCGGGGACCAGATCGTGGTTCCGATCGCACTGGAATCCAAACCACCACAGCGGTTCGTGGCTGCCGTGATTGTCATCACCATCCTTGTTCCGGCCCGGACGTTTCCGATTAGCCGTTTTCGGATGACAGATGGTGATCTCCGTGGGCCCATCCTCGCAGGGCGCCGCGTAGTCGAGGCCGCCGTGCGGACTTATACCGAGTGCGCCTGGCACCGCGTCGACCTCGAAGCCGAACAGGGCATGATTTTCGTCCACCCCAACATAGCCTCCCAGTACCCCGTCCTGTTCGCGCAGGATCGTACAGGGCAGACCGGTGGAAGGATCGACCCAGGCGAGCTTGTCCGGCTCGTGCTTCCAGGGTCCGTCACCCGACGGATGGCGTGCGGGAACGTGGAACACCTGCGTCGCCTCGATCTGCGTGTCCGCGATGGGGTAGGTTTTGGTACCTCCGACCGGCACAAGCGCCTGGCTGGCTGTGGTTTTCTTCTTGGGCATTTCGATAAATCCTTCTGATACGAAAAAAGCCGCTGTCCCATGTGGACAAGCGGCTGCTGGTCGCCCGCCGGATGGCGGGCGCGGATGGCACGGCAGATTGTGAACGACGGGCCGTGCCGGCTCCCGCCATCGTGCTGGATCAAGTCATCTTTTCCTCCCTCTTCCTTCCATCGTCATAGTCGTCATCACGACCGCCGGTCCGGTGGCGCTACGCCGTCGCGGCGAAGTGACC
Organism: Altererythrobacter sp. CAU 1778; assembly: GCF_054482795.1. Taxonomy (NCBI): domain Bacteria; kingdom Pseudomonadati; phylum Pseudomonadota; class Alphaproteobacteria; order Sphingomonadales; family Erythrobacteraceae; genus Altererythrobacter; species Altererythrobacter sp. CAU 1778. The sequence goes on from NZ_JBTLRP010000001.1 coordinate 679,585, forward strand.
CTGTCCGGCTTTCAGGTCGCCTTGCGTGCCCGCTCGAGCACGCGCCACGCTTCCCATGCCGAGGCCAGCCAGTCGCGCTGCTTCGGCCGGCAGTGAGTCCACAGGAAGGTGAGCCACAATGCCTGCGCTTCGCATGCGGCTTTTGCTTCCGACGACGTCCACAGGGGACCGCTCTCGGCGACAATGTCGTAGGCGGCCGCAGCATCGGCGAGTTCGCGTCGTTCGCAGGCCAGGCAGATCGTTCTGAGATCGGGCCGGTAGCGTGTGATCAGTGCCGGGTGGCGAGGTGGCAGCGTTTGGCCCAGGATAAGGCTATGCCTTAACGCGTGATCCTGCATACGCGGCGTGCGCAACAGCACCGTCGCATCGCACGGGATACGCTCGGCGATAGAAGCGATGATAGTGCTTTGCGCCTCGGCGGATCCGAACGAACGCCGATCGAGTGCGAACCGCGCGCCGTGCAGTGCGACTGTACTCACCACGAGCAGCGCGGCGCCTGGCGTCTGGCCACAATCGATACAGACCGAGACCAGAACCCGCGGGTGCGACCTGCGGCGGCCCGCGATCATGCCGCCTGCTCCATCCGATAGACATTTCCCCGTAAGGCCGCTGAACGCAGCCGGTCTCGTGCCCATGGCTTGAAGTCACGGATGACGAACGCGCTGTTCGGACAGGCCGCCAGCGCTGCGTCGGCAACGGCCATCGCGCTGTGCTCACGGTCGTAGACGATCTCGCCCATGGCGGCGAGCCAGCGGAAGGCGACGATCGTGGTGGTCAGTACGTCGGCGAGGACGTGGTCGTGCACCGCATCCCACTCGCCAGCCTCGGCCAGCTTTCCGATGGCCTCGGGCGGTGAGGGTTTGGCGGGGATGCCGCACCCCGCGGCGTATTCGTCCAGATGCACCGGATCGGCCTGCACAGTCGTCGAACGGCACAAATCGATCCGCTCGCGCGCGTGGGGCGAGGTATCGTGCAGGTGGACCGGGAGGTCCAGGCCATGGCGGCAGGCTTGGTAGCGCAGCACGGCGAGGTCGCGTGTTTCGCCACCCCAGGTCGCCATCCGCGCACCGCGACCGATCGCATCAAGCGCGTCGAACAGCCCGCGCAGGATGTCGACTTCGGCGTAATCGGCGAGCGTCATGACGACCGGTTCGGTAATCTTGGGAACGTCACTCTGGCTGTCGAACCGCACCACCATCCAGGCGGCCGCGGCGATGGTCTGGAACGGCCAGCGGATTTTCTCTTCCTTACGACGGCCGCGCTGGTCGAACTTCGGTTCGCGGCCGTAGGCCCAGGCCCCATGCGCCTCGCGCCGGAACTTGAACTCGAAATCGCAGACGAGGAAGACGCGCGGACAGCTCGTCTCTTCCCGCGCTCGCACGGCGAGCCAGGCGTTTGCCTGCCGCTCAAGCGTGCGCTCCCACGCGGCAAGATCGGTGGCGATGGTGTGGATGTTGTCGGTCATGTGTTTTCTTCCGGTGCAGACGCACGAAGGCCCGCCGGGTCGGGCGGGCCTTCGTGAGGGTCGTGAAAGGTTGGATGATGAGCTGCGGTCACCGATGCCGTTCGTGTGCAGTCATGGGGCTGAGCGTCGGCTCCGGAAGGCCGCTGCGATAGAACCAGGCCCGCTCGTGATCGACGAGCTCAGGCTCGATCTCCTTCTCCCAGACGCTTGCGCCCGCGTTCCAGCGATATTGCCGCGCTTTCAGCAGATCCTTCTTCCCGATCGGCGAGCCGGTCGCGCGCACAAGCGTGGTGTTCCTATCGGTGCCTTCCAGCAGGCGTTTGAAGTGGGTGCGCTCGGGATCGGCACCCCAACCGCTGCGACGCTGCTGGAGAAGCCAGAAGAGGCTCCAGACATCGTCGCCCGCGCGGTGGGCAGTGCTATGCCAGCCTTCCTGTGCCAGCAGCCATTGCTGCGCGCGTCCGTCCATCCCCGCGCGTAGCCAGTCGATGTCCTTCATCGAACATCCCCAAGCAGCACCGGCGAGCTGCGGATAGCGTCGTTCCAGCCAGGCGATCTCGAACGACGCATTGTGCGCCACCAGCAGGTCAGCGCGGTCCAGCATGGCGACGACCGTTTCGTCGGGGATCGACTTGCCGATCAGGTGATGGTTCGCAAGGCCCGTCAGCCAGGTGATGCGCGTATCAATCATCACGCCCGGATCTTCTTGCCAGATGCGCGGCGCCGCGTGGTTCAGGACCTCTCCATTCTCGTCCACCCAGACGAGCATTATCGCGAGTTCCATGATGCGATCGCTGGCGGGATCGAGACCTGTGGTTTCCAAGTCGATGAGTGCGATGCAGCGAGCATCGGGCGGCGCGCCTTTTGGCGCATCGAAATAGGGGCGCGGGACCGAGCGCAGGACGCGGTAATCGCCATCGGTCGCAAGGCGATGCGCGATCGCTTCGCTGCCAGGATTCAGATGTTCGGTGTTCATGTAAATTTGCCTTTCGGTTCGTTGCCGAACCGGCGAGGCGAGAGCCGAGCGTTCACGCTCTTTTCCTTTCACCTTGCCGGTTCACCCGGCAGGTCTCCACTCCAGTCTTTTCAAGGTTCGCATGACGCCGTGCAGGCGGTCATGTTTTCCTGTTGCGGAAATAAAAAAGGGCGGCCTCTCGGCCGCCCCGCTCTCGGTCTATCGCGAGGATGCGTTACTCCTCGTAATCGTACCGCGACATGTCGATGGGGTATCCTTCGTCTTCCTCCTTGGTTTCCAATGTCTCCTGCACACGCTCGCCACGAGCGGGCGCAACATTCAACCGGTCGAGGAGGGTCTCGTGCTGGCTACGGACTTCGTCTAACCTAGCTTCGGCTAGGTCTGCGCGAGCCTTTTCGGTTGCCGCTTCCCTCATGAGTGCGGACAGCTGCTGCGACATTGTCTCGACCTTTCCCTCCGTGAGCGCACGGGCTTCCTGTTCGTCGACGAGCTCGTTTTCGAGGAGAGCGATTTCTTTGCGCAGCAGGGACTCGGTCTGGTCGCTACGCTGACGCTCCTCGTCGATGGTCTTCCCCGTGAGCCCCAGCGCGACATGCACCATGTCTTCGACACCCGCTCGAAGCCGCCTTTCGAGTTCCTCTCGCAGGCCGTCGGGGGCCTGCCGAACATGTCGTATGCCCTGTGCCTCCATGCGTTTCTTCCAGTCCTCTACCTTGTCGTAGATCGACTGGTTGCCTTTCGGCATGCCAAGCGCGGTAGCAACGGCGTTCCCATACACCTGGTCGAGATCGCCGCCGGCCTCTTGCAATAATTGAGTGGCAATCGCATCGACGTCGTTCTGCGTCTTGTAATCCGTCTTTCTCATGATTTCGTTTCTTTCCTGTCCGCTCCAGCGACAGCAGCGAATGGCGCTGGGTTCGCTGGATGATATCGACGGTCAGCCGCGCACTTGTCGCGGCAGGCGTTTATCGGGAAAGATCGGCGGGTTTCTCGTCCGCTTGAGCGCTTGCTCCACAGCGAAAGCAGCGAATTGGCCGTCGTCGATCGTGCGTTGACGCAACGACGGGCGCGAGCCGACGACGAAAGGAAGCGAAGCGGACACGCATGATAATCGCGCGATTGCGATCATCGCATTCTAGGGCAAGCCGTATCCCGAGGATGAGGAGGATGATCGCGGTCAACGTTCGAGATCTTCCACACTGGGAGGGCCAGGATGTCGCGGCTCTTTCGGGAGTCGCCGATCTTTCCCTTCGGTCGGAGGGGGGATCGAAATTGCAGGGCGACAGGACGCCTCCGATGCCAGCTCGTGAACGGCGCTGTTCGGCGGCGTTGCCGCGGAAACCATGGGCGATCGATTTCCCACGGCGGTTGCAGTATGGGTCCGCTCATAGACGAGCATTTGGCGTGCAATGGCCTCGGCAAGCAAAAGGTCGTCGTTCGCCAGCGCCTGGTTGTGGCTTAACTGTCCAGGCCGCATGTTCTCGTCAAACACGAACCTGTCGGGCCTCGCCCGTGCTACGGCGATCAGTCGCTGCAATGTCGGATCGGACCGCTGAGCTTTCCAGAAGGATGCTGCCCAGGGTGCATTGTCTTTGACAACTGTAAGTTCGCCGTCCTCGATCGAAGCGGCTCCGGCCACGACTGCCGCAGCGATCCATCGCCGGCGCTCGATCTGAATCGCTTCTATCGCAGCAAGATCCCGCTGGACAGCAGGATGGAGAAGCCGGTGGGGTTTGTCTTCGAAGGCTTCGACCAAAACGGGATCGTCGAGGAAGCGCCAGTGAAATCCCTCGTGGGAATTTTGGTAACGCGACGGCGCCAACCAGAGCTTGTCGTGGTCGAGCTCATCCGCGATTGTCCGCTGTGTTTCGAGCGCGGGGTCGGCGGCATTCGGGTGCAGACCGGAGTCTTGCACCTCTAGAACGTAATTCGTGACAAGCTTGCCGGCGTGCAACGGATGATCGGGTGCGGCGAAGGTGTGAATGCGCTCGCCGCGCCAGCGGCGTTCGTCATGATCCCTCCACCGCTTCTCTTCTCGATCGCCCCACGTATCGTGATAGGCGCGACTTGCTGCGACCATGCTGCGGATCGAACCTGCGCGGACCGACACAACGTGCGTAACGGCGAGGTTTCTGAGAGGTCCTTTCTCGAGCGCAACACCAAGTTCGGCCGCGATCCTGGCCAGTCTCTTTCGGATCTTCTGCGCCGAGGCGATCCGCAGGCGCCTGAAGCGATACCGCGCGAGCTTGAGCGCGTCGATCCGTGCCCTGCGCTTTTGCGACACGATCTCGATCGTCCGCAGACGCTCGACAAAGGCGAGGCTTTCACCATACCAGAACTTGCGGGCATCCTCGGTCTTTTCGATCCGGTAGCGATCTTCAAGTTCGCGCCGTTCCTCGGCTTCGCGATGTGCCTTCTCCGGCGATGATCTACCTGCAGGCGGTCCCCAGACAATCGCCAGAGTATCTCCCGCTTCCTCTGGGAAGACGCGCGCATCCCTGAACGGCTTCGATAAGGACTTCTCCAGCTTTTTGACCCGCGCCTCTTCCTGTTCGTGAGACCGGCGGCGCTGAGCCCTCTGCTCGTTAACGTCCTTGCCCTTCTCCACGTCACGCATCCTGCGGTAGAATTGCGAGTTGTGTTGTTTGAGATGGTCGGCGAGTTCCTTGCACTCCTCGATCTCTGCCCGTCGGTCGGCGAAGCGATCACGTTCCTCATCGGTCAGCTTCTCGAACCGAGGCATTACGAACTTGCGAACCACGAGACCGGGATGGGCGGCTTGGTATCCGTCCGTCAGGCGGTCGCCCAATTTTTTCAGTGCCGCATTACGGTAGGCCTTGCTGGCTGCGATGGACTGCCCTTGCGCGTGCTGCCCAGCTTCAGGAAGATAGTCGTTGGCAACGATCCGCGCGCCGCTCTGTCCAGCGATGTATTTCAGCCCGACCCGCGCAAGGCTCTCATGCACCTGTGCCGCAGTATCCGCCTCCATGATACGAGATTTGGCCAGGACCTGGACCGCCCGTTCCATGTCCCACTCCTCGCCGGACTGCGCGATATTCGCGGCGTAATTGCCCTGCTTCCAAACCTTGTGAGCTTTCTGTGCTGCGACGATCTCGGAACGACCGAGGATCTTGCCGTTCTCGTCCGCAACCTTGATGTCCGACCAGGTGTGGTAGACGCCTGTCCGGTCTGCAACGAACCGGCGATTGGGTTCGGGCTCGAGACCTAGATCGCGCTCGATGATTGCCATGGCGATCTGACCAGCTTCTTTCCACCAGTCCTGACCGAACGTGACCGGCCGGTCTTCTGCGGGCAGGAAGCTGACCACCAATCCGTGCATGTGATCGTTGTCGGTGTCGCGATGGTCTGCCCAGATCGAGGGGCAATCTGCTACGCCCAAGACCCGGCAAACGACTGAACGGACGTGTTCGAGTTGCTCTGGTGTCAGATGCTCACCCTCGCGGCTACTGACCGCGATATGCCAGAAGCGCTTCAGGCCGGCGCGCGCGCAGTAGATTGCGATCTCCTGCGATTGGCCTTCGGGATCATCCGAGAGAAGATTGTAGGCGTGCCGTCCTTCTATCCGGTGCCCCTCGGCGCTGTCTGTGTTCACATAATCGCCGACCGGTTTGACCTGCTCCATCACCGCAATGTCTTCGGCGCTTAACTGGATATCGAAGATGTATCGCGCCCGCGAGAGCGACGTGGAAAAAGCGAGTTCCTGCTTCAGCTTCGGGCTTGCAACGCCGTTGCGCCCGCAATCGTATCTCCAGATATTGATGACCATCAGCGGCTCTCTCGCTTGTCGATCGTGGGAACAGCGCGGGACTGTTCCTGCCGGTGCGCGATCAGGCGGCACAGCTCGCGCGCCTCGTCCAGCAAGGCACTTTCATTCGGTCTGGCGTCCTCGATCAGCGCAACCAGTTCCTCATGCCGCTGCTTTGCGAGCAGGCCTAGAAATGCGTGCTCCGGGTCATCATTGGGAATGTCTCGCGCACGCGCTAGGTCATCGTCCAGTCGCGTTTTAAGCGCGGCAAGCGCGTCGCCGATGCGCTTCTGCCGAGCCGCCATTGCCAGAAGTCTGGCTCCAACATCGACCGCCGTGTCGCGCAAGCCCGAGGGGTTGAAAATCCGATCCCTGCAGTATTGCGCGACCTCCTTGTCGGGCACCTGCCGCTGGATCTGCGCTTTCTGTTCGGCAGTAACATAGACCTTGATATACGGGCGCTTCGCGCGCTTCTTCGGCGTGGCCGATCCCTTCCTATCAGCCATGACAAAGCCCTTGTTCGCCTGCCGTGCGGGCGGCACTAGAAACGCCGTCACGGAGCTTTAGCGACACGATGGCGAAACGTGTGGGGCACCCACACCCATCCTGTAGGAAAAACTGGCCCCGTTTCATGAGTTCGCCTCCGGCAACGGGAGCCCGACCTGGTCGAAGATGAATTCGATGCAGCGCGCGACATCGTCGCTGCGCGCCATGGCTATGCGCGTTGCATCGGCATCATGCGAAAGCTTCGTAGCTTTGGCGATAAGCTCAGCGTCGGTCGCATCCCTCAGCGCTCCAAAGAAGTTGTTCGCGAGCATTTCGCCTCTTTGAAACGCGCCGTAGGGCAATGCAGGGCGGCGAAGAGCGTCCGTAGGTTCGGTCTTCGCCGCTCTCGGCTTGGACGAGGGTTCGTCGTGAGAGGTCCGCCGCTTCAGCTCTGTGGCAGGATCCACAGAGCGCGGAAGCTTCTGAGGTGCTCCAAGCCGTTGAGCGTCTGATCGCATCGAGCCGGTCGCGGGATCGGGAGGCGAGGGCGCAGCCGCAGTATCGGCCTTGAGTTCTTTGCCCGCAGTACCGCCCTTAGCCGCGAGACGTCGTTCGTATTCGTCATTGACCCGCGCGCTCCAGGCACCGTCAGCATCGCCCGGCCAGCTGGAAGTCATCGCCGGCTTACTCAGGAGCCATTGGAGAACCGGCGACTGATAGCCATCACGCGTGACATATCGACGATCATTGAGCCATCGCAGCCAGCGATGGAGTTCTTCTTTCTGTTCGTCAGTTAGGAGACAGGCCGTTGCGACCCGTTTGACCACCGCTTTCGGGTTGAACCGTTTGTTCGGCCTGGCATGGATTTGCTGGGCATCTTTGAACGCGTAGGCAATAGCGCGGTAAGGAAATCCCGGCGAAAGGACTGGCTCGTCGGGGTCAATCGCGCTGCCTCCGAATTCTTCGCGCAGGGCTTTGAGCCTGATCGCCTCCTTTTCGCCTTCCGTTCGCTTGCGACGCTGCGGCCGTTTCCGTTTACTATCGTTGTTTAATCCGGACATTCGTCTTCTCCCTAAGGTCGATGATACCTTTTAGGATGATTTGCCGGAGATGAGTAACGCGGGTGCATCGATCGCGCGGACACGGTAAATGCTCTTCGATCCGCCGGGCTATCCGGCTTCAAGTTTTCTCGCATCAATCCCCGCGCGCGGGGAAAAGAAACAGTCCCCTAAATGGAGCCGCACCAGCGGCGCGTTCTTGTGGGACCTCTTCGCATTCGCGAACCCGGCCCGGTGAAGGCCCCGCCGACGGGCGGCCCTTCGGCGCGCGACCCCGCCGGGGCGCGCTGTGCCGGCGCAATAGCGACCGGTTCTAGATCTTTTTCGGGACGACGATTTTGGAAATCGTCGGTGAAAGGAAAAAGTTTTCAGACGCCTGCCGGCGCAAAAAGGAGATGTGAAATGAAGATCGAACAGCAGGATAGACTCCGCAATCCGTTGATCGAAATGAAATCTGAAGAGGAGAGAGGAAAAACCCGACGACGAACCTGTCGGGGGCATCCGCCGTAGCGGATGCCAAGGGCGCCTTCAGGCGCCCGGGGGCGCGATGAGTTTTCGTCGCGTCCCCTTGAGGCCGGCCAAGTCAGCCGGAAATTCGCTCCGGATTTCCTGGCCGGTCTCAACCATTTCTTAACTTCTAGCCGATTATGGCGAAGCCACGGGGCCGGGCTCGGCTCCCGCTTTTCCTCTCTCCCCCTTCATTCAATCTACCTGCTGCAAGTCGGGATCGCGCGCAGGCGCGCGTGACGGGCGGCATGGAAGCCGCCCGCCAGTCATTCATTCTGCTCTGGTTAGTCGGGCAAAGGTCGGGACGTCGCAGGCGATGGGCGTGCTGCCCATGGTGAATAGCACTTTGCCCGAAGGCGCGAGTTTGTCGATCCGCCTCCGAATGCTTTTTTCTGCAAGAGCGATGTCGTCGTCGTAGGATCGGACCGAGCCTTCGCGAAGGCATGTGCTGCCGTTCTTTTGGATCAAGGCTTCCAGAGGAAAGCCGACGTCGAAGATCAGCTTCGCACGCGCATCTCGAGGACGTTTCCATACTGCGCCGTCCAAGATTGCCTTTGCTTCAGTCTCTCCGTTGGTGATGAAGTAGGTTAGATCGAGCGCCTGGGCGTCGAAGGTCACGCAGGGGCGCGCAGGATCCATTCCGACGTGTAGCAGCTCCCAGTTCTTCGTCATGGCGAAACGGAGGATTTGCTGCATGTCTGGCCCGCTGAGCTTCGTGCCGCCGATGACGAGGAAGTCGAGCGGCCGCACCGTGCGGGCTTCGAGTTCGGCATGGAGACCTCGCAGGATTTTGTTCATCGCCGTGTTGTAAACACTGGGGTGATACGAAGAGTTCATATTGGTATTTCCTTCCGCAGGTTGCGTGTGATCGGTCGCGAAGCAGAAGTTTTTCCTTCCTACTTACGATCCGCTCTTCCTGCTCTTTGGAAAGGTCATGCGATTCCGGTTGGATGCCGGAAGGCCTATATCGCGATGTCACTCGTCGCTTGATTTATTGACGGCGGGGCGCGGCGTTCAGCATACTGGCGCGGCCGCGTTTCCGAATTTATGGCAGGGACTATGTCGGTTACTGGGCCGGTAGCCGACTGACCGCATTCAGCGGAAGAGGTTCGAGAAGCAGACGCTCGACAAGCGACTTGGTTTCGATCGAACACAGAGTGTCGCCTTCGGTGACGGTGCAGGATACCGACATCGCGGCGGCGAGAAATGTCAGACTAATGCTTATGTTCGCAATCATCCGCCATATCGATCAGTTCGACTTTGGCATATTTGTCTTCATCCGAATTGAAGGGGCGGACTGTAAGATGAAGTGATGAGAAATAGGTTGCACGGTCCCTTTCGAGAATGGGGACCGGCAGGCTCAGCTTGGCGAACCGAGAAGCTGATCGGCAATCAATGACGATAGGTCATTGGCTGCTTGCAGGACCGGCTGGTTCGCGAGGTGCGCGTTGCGAGCAACAGGACTAACTTCGCGCAAGTAACAAATGGCGCAAACGCCCGTTCGTGCATTTGCTTGATTATAGGTAAAGCCAGCTGTGGAGCGCCAAGAAATCCGGGACCCCAAATTTAATCTGGGGCGTGGCACACTCCCATCATCGTAACTTCCTTGGATCCGGGGGCTCTATTTCCATCCCGATATTCTGCTTTTGACGTTCCATGGCTGCCCTCACCGAATTAACGTCTTCCGTTATCCAGTCAGGCGGGTAAATCTGGCGTTCGAGAAACTTCAAAGCGTCCAGAACGCGCGGGAAAAGTGACGGGCCGACATGATCCGCACCGTGCACTAAGCGGTATTCGTGAGCGAGCCGGGCATCGAAAAGGATCCGATGCAAGAATTCGGCGCCATCATAAAGATGGAGAAGGTCCTGATCGCCCACCTCCAAGTATATGGCCAACTGCTCCAACCGCGCAGGATCGCGGCTGGCAATGTTGGCCGGGTTGTTGTCCTGCCAGAACAACTCGTCGATTGGGTCTCCGAATATTGGTTTTAGTACACTTTCCGGCCGCCAGAAGTGCACTCGCTTACCAACATTGGCCCATGCAAGTGCGGGTTCGATTGCAGGTTCCAACGCCGCGACGGCAGCAAACAGATGCGGGTGCTTGAACGCGATCCGTAGAGCTCCGAGACCACCCATCGATATACCCGTTATGCAAGTCGTCGAAGCTTCGGGACTGACATTGAGTGTCTCCCTCAGGTGGGGGAGTAGATCATCGACGATCATCTTCTCCCATCGCTGTGAACCGTCACGAAAGTCCATGTAGAGCGAGCGCCGTGCCGATGGCATTGCAATAACCATCGGAGCGAGCCTGCCGCTGGCCATTTCACGTCCAATCATGTCCGTAAAGCGCAATAGGTCCTGACTGCTTCCGTTGCCTCCGTGAAGCATGAGGATCAACGGGACTGGCTTCTCGTCCCTCAAGTAACCAGGTGGCGTATAGAAATGCACCTCCACGTTACCGGGCACATGTCTTGTCGAAAAAAGAAAAGAGCTCGTCTTGTCGAGGTCCATTTCCGAACGGTCGTGCGCCAGCCCCGGAAGGGGTGCCACAGATGCCAGAGTGCCAACAGACATGGCGAGACCAAAATTGCGGCGGTCAAGCATCAATGGAGTTTCCTCTCTCGTTCGTCGCATGAGCCATATCCGCTCTTGCTTCATTCGCGCGCAAATCACCGACAGTCTGACCGGTCCAGCGTTTGAGCGCTCTGCGCAAATTCGCACTTTCGCTGAAGCCGACTTTCCATGCTACATCGTCGACGCTCATCCGGGTCGTCTGCAGATACTCAAGTGTCAGCTTGCGTCGGACATCGTCGACAATGTTGCCATAGCTCGTGTCTTCTGCCGTCAGCCGCCGGCGCAGCGTTCGTTCCTGCATCCCCATCTGTTCCGCTACCGCCTGCATGGAAGGGAAGCGGTTGGGCGCCAGCAAGAGCAGCTGGTACACCTCGCCGGCCAGACCGGAATTCAACTGCGCTTGCCCGACGAGGCGATCACAGGTCTCCTCCAGCATGGCGCGCGTCAGTCGGTTGCCGAGTTCCGGCGTGCGGTCGAGAATACCGACCGGATAATGCAATTCGTGGGCGTCCTGATCGTAACGGCACTCACAGTGCAATTCGCGCTCGTCCTGGTCGGCAAAACTGTCCTCTGACAAGGCGAAGGACGCGCATACGGGCAGGTTATCGGTCCCCACCGTGTCGCGAATATGGGTGAAGGTCATCTTCATCTGTTGCCGGACCAGGAAGGTGCGGAGTTCGTCGCTCATCACCTCGCGATAGATCTCACGAAATTCCCAGATCGCGCGGTCGCCTTCGACGCGCCAGCCGAGGCGAAGGGCAGGTGTGGCTAGAGGCTGGTACCGGACGGCGAAATCGAAAAATTCCCGCATGGTTGGCGAACACATCAGCGCGTAGCCGTACATTCCGTACGCTGACAGGTGCAGGCGGGAGCCGATGGTGAAGGCATCGTCGATCTCTGCCCCTGCCGCGACGATGTTCTCGCAGGCGGTAAGATACTGTCCGATAGATGTGAGCGTGTGCGGATCGCGCACTTCGGCTGCCGTCAGCCCTGTACGATCCAGCACGGTGTCGACCGTGATGCCCCGCGCGGCCACCGCGTCGATCACTGTGGCGATCTTGTATGGGGCAAAGGATCGCTGATTCAGATTGGGAAAAGCGGGGCGGCTTGTTCCCCCCGATCGTAGATTGTTGACGATTTCGTTTGCCACGGCTGTCCTCTGGTCCCCTGCCTCTGTCCGGAAAAGACACTTAGTTGTCCGTTGCGGCACTAATCAAGCGAATTCTCTTTCACTACCAAGATCATCAAGCCGCCGAATGAGCGGCAGCGGATTCGTCCGCTGGAGGAGAGAGATCGATGTCCGAAGAGGGTGTCCCACAAGGGGCGAATGTACAGCAGACAAAACCTTCGGCCGCGCCAGAGGAGAAGGACAAGCCTTCGACTGTCCGGCTGGCGTTGACATCGATGGGCGCATCGGGCGTCGAATGGTACGATTTCTTCGTCTACGGCACCGCTGCGGCGCTGGTCTTCCCGCGCCTGTTCTTTTCGCCCGATCTTTCCCCGTTCGTTGCGCAGCTGGCGGCTTTCAGCACGTTCGCCGTCGGCTTTATCGCGCGGCCCTTGGGCGGTGTCGTCTTCGCGCATTACGGTGACCTTTACGGTCGTAAGCGAATGCTCTTCGCAGCGCTTCTGATCATGGGTTTTTCAACCCTCGCGGTCGGGCTGCTGCCCACATACGACACCATTGGCATGCTCGCCCCGATCCTGTTGATCGCACTTCGCTTCATTCAGGGATTGGCAGTTGGGGGTCAGTGGGGCGCTGCCGCGCTAATCGCGATCGAGAACGCTCCCGAAGGCCGCAAGGGACTGTTCGGCAGCTTCGTTCAGATCGGCGTTCCGGCAGGGGTCATTCTGGCCAATATCGCCTTCTTTGCAACGGATGGGATGATGTCACCGGAACAGTTCGCCGCCTGGGGCTGGCGCGTTCCGTTCCTGCTGAGCGTGGTGGTCATCATGCTTGCCTTTTACGTCCAACACAAAATGGAGGAGTCGCGCGAGTTCGAGGCTTCGAAGGCCAGCCGCGCCGCCGACCGGACAGATACTTCCAAACGACGGTCTCCCATCTTCGATGTCATTGCCAAGCGATGGGGGGTGATCCTGATGGCTGGCGGGGCGTTCATCGCCAGCAATGCGTGCTTTTATGTCATCATCACTTGGGTGATCAGCTACGGGACGACGACGCTAGGCCTTCCCAAGAGTCTGATGCTGGGCGGGATCATGATCGGAAGTTTCTTCATGATCCCGGCGCTGATTTTCGTCGCGCACCTGTCCGACACGAAGGGCCGGTTCGGCATCTTCCGGCTGGGCTGTATTCTTACCGGCGGCTTCTCCTTTGCCTTTTTCCCATTGCTGGAGACGGGGACGCTGACAGGGATCGCTGCGGCGACATCGATCGCCCTCAGCCTGATCGCCTTGATGTACGGACCGCAGGCCGCACTGTTTGCAGAGCTGTTTGACACCGAGGTCCGGTATTCGGGCGCGACACTGGGATACCAGGTGGGCGTACTTCTAGGCGGCGGCTTCACGCCGATGATCGCGACGGCCCTGTTCGAATATTTTTCGAGCAGCTTCGCCATCGCTTGGTTCATGGCAGGATGTTGTCTGATCTCCGCGATCTGCGTCACCGTCCTGCATGACCGGCGGCCCGATGCAGACCGCCGCCCGGTGGGGCAGGCTTCGTGAAACGGCATCGCGGCCAGCCAGTGTTCGCGATCCGTGCCAGTGCCGGATTGCTGACCTGCATACTCACTTCCAGCGCGTGGACGGGGGGCGATCTTCAGGCGCAGGAGGTTACCAAACGGCCCTTCATGCAGCCGGTCGAGGTTGCGAAATCGGGCCAAGCCGCCTGGTTCGGGCTGCGGCTTCCCGGTGCCGCGACCGATCCCGTCGACGGACCGGTCCAGTCCGCCGAAGATGTGCTCCCCCCGCGGCCTGCAAGCGTTCCGAGCGGCCCGCGAGGCGAGGCCTTGTCAGGCAAGACCATCCGCGCCGATCTGGCGAAGATAATCGGTTTTTCGCACGAAAGCAGGGACGCTGGTGACTATCTTTGGGGCCGGATCACGGGGCGTCCGGCTTTTGACCGGACTATGGCCTGGGTCGAGGCCTCCCTTCGCGAAGCGGGGCTCGGCGACGTACGGCAGGAGCCTTTTGCATATCGCGATCTCCATCTCCCGGTGTCCGGGGAAGTCCGCCTACTTGCCGACAATTCCTTTGGAGAAGGTAGTGCTGACATCGTGTTGCGCTCGGCCATGGTCGGGGGGAATGGCCCGGTCGATGGAGTGTTGGAGGCCCCGCTCGCATACCTCGGGCAGGGCCTCGATGCAGAGATAGCGGGGCGAGACCTTGCGGGCCGCATCGCCGTGGTGGTTTCTACGCCATCGCCCAGCCTCTATGCGGCGCTTCCCGCCAGCCGCATTCCGGCAGTCTTGGCGGCAGGCGCCGCCGGGGTGATCGAAATCCAGATCCAGCCCGGCAATCTCCAGAATTTCGATCGCGACCGTCATGGTTGCGGGCCCGGGATGTGCTTCACTCTCGGTGGCGAAGACGGATATTTTCTCCAGAACCTGCTCGGCAGTGCGGCGCGTTCGGACAAGATTGTGCGAGCACGATTGACCGCGAAATCCGAAACGCTGGCGGGCGCGGCGGCGAATGTCGTTGCGACTATTCCGGGGCGGAGCGAGCGCACGATCGTCGTCGTCGCCCATGCGGACGGCTGGTTCGGCGGGGCGGACGACAATGGCTCCGGGCTGGCAGTCCTCCTCGCTCTGGCCCGCCACTTCAAGCAGCAGCCACAACTCGAGCGCACAATCGTGTTCCTGGCGAGCGCCGGGCACCACAGTGCGACGGTAAATGGACCACTCGCATTCCGCAAAATGCATGGCGGCGATCTTCTCGCCAAGGCCGATCTCATCCTGAATATCGAGCATCCCGCGCAGGCGCAGCTAATGCGTTCATACCTTTACCGGCAGGCGGACAACTTCGGTGCTCCGTTGATCGCAGCAACGGGTGACCTTCCCAAACAGGTCGCGGTGAGCAACGGCGCGCCATTCCTGATCGATCTGTGGCGGCAAGGCGCGCAATGCTTCGGCCTGGAACTCCAGCGCCGGATCGACAGCGAATTGCCTGGCGATCTCAACGCCTTTGCCGATCTCGAAAGCGTTCCGCGCACGCAGATGATCGCGTCCGGCGGCGTTTATCACACATCCGGAGACGATCTGTGGTCGGTGCCGGCCGCCGCCCTCGAGCGAGCGGCACGGTTCCACGCCTTCTTCATTGCCGCGGCGGCCGATGCACCAGCTAGTGCGCTGCATGGCGGGCCGTGGTCGGTCGCCGACACGTGTGAGCCGCAAACAGCCAACGTTTTCAACCGCAAGATCGCGGGCCAAGTGGGAGGAGTACGATGACTCAACAAACATGCAACAGCCCCAAGCGCTGGCGGCTGGCCCTTTGGGCAACGACGACCGCATTCGCAACAGGTGCTCTCGTTCCGGCAAGTGCATGGGCGCAGGACACATCCGGGGACGACCCCAATCCGCAGGCACAGGCTGCAGCGCAGAATGACGATCGCGAGGATGCACGAGGCGGTCTCAACGAGATTGTCGTGACGGCGGAAAAGCGCTCCGAAGGGCTGCAGAATATTCCGATCCCGATCACGGCCGTGACTGGCGAGACGCTCGAAAAGGCCGGGGTTAAGGACGTCGGCGATTTGGTCCAACTGGCTCCGAGCCTCCAGTTCGGCACACGCTCCACCAATATTTTCATTGCCATGCGTGGCATCGGCCAGGCGGGTCAGGACATCGGCAGCCAGTCAGGCGTCACTGTATCGCTCGACGGCGTGCCTTTGCTGAACCACTTCATGATGAATCCCGCTTTCCTCGATGTCGAGCGGGTGGAAGTGTTGCGCGGACCGCAGGGAACGATTGCGGGACGCAACGCAACCGGCGGCGCGATCAACGTCTACAGTAAGGCGCCGTCCGACGCCAACGAAGGCGAGATCGGCTTTACCTTCGGCAATTACGGGCAGGTCGGCGTGAAGGGTTTCGTGAACGCCGCCTTGTCGGACACGACTGCGGCGCGTCTGTCCTATCAGACGCTTCGCAGCGACGGGTACTTGAAGAACGGGTTCACCGGCGGCCGCAACGACAATCTCGACCTTGCACAAATCCGCGGCCAGATCTCGTTCCAGCCATCGAGTGCGCTGAGCATCAGGGGGCTGTTCGATTACACGCGGGACAAGGGCAATCCGTCCTTCGCCATGCTGCTGCGGCGTGCGGATCCCGACCGGCCGACGGTCGTGGAATTGCCGGGCTACCCTTACCCGCGCAACGACATCGAGAATTTGACCTTCTACATCAACGAACCGAACGAGCGCGATGTGGTAGACTACCGTGCCGCACTGATCGCGAGTCTCGACATCGGCGACAGCGCGACGCTGACCTCCACCACCGGGTACATCAAGCACGATATCGATCTGACGAATGTCGACGTGGACGCGACGCCGGCCCCGACATCCAAGTTCGAGCTGATCGGATTGTATGCGGAACAGTTCACGCAGGAACTGACCCTGACGACCGATCTGGGGAGCCGCGCAGATCTTGTCGCCGGCCTTTTCTACATGCGCGGGGATTCGAGTGAGCCGCTGTATCTCACCTTCGGCGCTCTCACCAATTACCTCGTCTACCTGCCTGCGGAGACGCTGGATTCCTACGCCGCCTACGCGCAGTTCCGTTACAATCTGACGGACAAACTTCGACTGACGCTCGGCGGTCGCTACACGATCGACGAAAAGTCATACGAGATGGACGCTACCGCAGGCGCCACCACGGCACTGCTCGCAGCGGACAACCGGTGGGATGCCTTCACGCCGCGCGCGGTGATCGACTACACACCTACCGACGATAGTCTGGTCTACGCGAGTGTATCGAGGGGGTTCAAATCGGGCGGCTTCAACACCTTGGGCGATATTACCCGGCCGGTGAACACCTTCGATCCGGAATATGTCTGGAATTACGAACTCGGGGCCAAGGCGGCGCTGTTCGAGCGTAAACTGCGACTCGGCCTGACCGGGTTCTATGCCGACTACACCAATCTCCAGCAGACGATCTTCCGCTTCGACCCGGAAACGCAGGTCCGGTTTCCGAGAGTCGAAAACTCATCTTCGGCCAAGATCAAAGGCGTCGAATTCGAATTCGAGGCCGCCCCATTCCAAGGGTTCAAGATGGGCGGCGCTGCCACCTATCTCGATGCGACCTTCGGCCAGTTCTGCAACAACGATCCGCTCTATCCGGGCAATCCCACCGATCCCGGTTGCGTGGGTGCGACTTTCCAGGGAGAGCCTCTCCCTCCCGGTGCGACCGACCTGACCGGGAACCGGCTGGCGCAGGCTCCGGAATGGCAGTTCAATCTCAACGGCCAATACATCATTCCGGTTTCGGACCGGATCGATGTGACGGCGCGCGCCGACTACAAATGGCAGGATCGGGTGTTCTTCGACATCTACAACAACCCGCAGAACTCGCAGGAGGCCTACGGGCTTCTCAATGCTTCGCTCGCTGTAGGAGATCCTGAGGGATCCTGGTCGCTGACTGGCTGGGTCCGCAACGCCTTCGACAAGCGATACATCAGTCAGGCCAATGCGTCTTCCGGCGCTACTCCCGCGATCAGCGGCTCGATCGGCCTGCCGCGCACCTACGGGATGACCGCATTGGTCCGCTTCTGATCTCAGGAAGGAGTCAGATCTGATTTGGCTCCTTCCCTCTCCGGAGCGGCGGCGGGTTTCCTGAAGAGGTCTCCCGTCGTCGCTTCCAAGAATTCCCGGTTGCGAGTGAAATTATCAATGCCTGCCAAAACGACCGACGAGCTGCTGCCTCAGCTCACACAATTTCGGAACTGGCTCCGAGAAAATCGGGGTCTGAACTTCCACTCCTATGACGACATGTGGGAATGGTCGGTAGCTGATATCGAAGCATTCTGGATGTCCGTCTGGGACTATTTCAGGCTCGATTCCCCAACTCCCGCGCTGAACGTTGTGACCGGCGAAATGCCGGACGCCCGCTGGTTTGAAGGGGCACAGGTAAATTACGCGGCAGAGGTGTTTCGCCATGCCGATGCTGCCCATGCCGCGGGTCAGCCGGCGATTGTCGCTGAAAACGAACTGGGCGAAGCGGTTGAGATCAGTTGGCCTGAATTGCGCCGCCGCTCGGCGTCGCTGGCGCTGGAATTGCAAGAGCGCGGCGTCGGCAGGGGCGACGCTGTCGCCGCATACCTGCCGAACGCGCCGGAGGCCGTCATCGCGATGCTCGCCTGTGCGAGTATCGGTGCGATCTGGACAATGTGCGCGCCCGACATGGGGACGCCGGCTGTGCTGGATCGATTCACGCAGATGAATCCGAAGGCGCTGATCGCAGCCGATGGCGTCCATTACGCTGGCAAGTCGAGAGATCGGGCCGGCGTCATCGCACAAATCCGCGCAGGCCTGCCGAGCCTCGAGGCGGTGATGATCGTCCGAACCGCCCATGCGAGCGCCGAGACCAGCGATGCCATTTCCTTCGATCACGCGCTTCGCCGCACTGGCGTCGAGGTCGACAGCTTCGTACCCATGCCAGTACCTTTCGAGCAGCCGCTGTGGGTGCTCTATTCCAGCGGGACGACCGGCCTGCCAAAGGCCATCGTCCACGGACATGGGGGAGTGATCCTTGCAACGCTGGTCGGCAATATGCACCTCGATCTGGCGCCGAGTTATGGCCGGGCGACGCCAGGCGAGCGGTTTCATTGGTACAGTTCAACCGGCTGGGTGATGTGGAACGTGCAGCTTGGCGGTTTGCTGAGCGGCACGACGATCTGCCTCTACGACGGATCACCCAAGGGCAACCATCCGCAGCACGAATGGGAGGCGCTCTGGAGCTTTGCCGCGAGGCACAAGGTGAGCTGGTTCGGGGCCGGTGCAGCCTTCCACGCAAGTTGTCGCAAGGCTGGAGTCCGATTGTCCGAATGCGGCGATTTGTCTGCCGTGCGGGCTCTGGGCACGACGGGCTCCCCCCTCGACATCGAGACCCAGCGATGGGGTACCAAGGAATTCGCCGCCATTGGAACGCCGGACATATGGTGGTGCAACATTTCGGGCGGCACCGACATTGCAGCCTCCTTCTTTTCGGGAAATCGCGAGCTTCCGCCCGCTCCGGGCAGGCTCCAGTGTCGACACTTGGGCGCTGCCATCGAGGCATGGGACGACACGGGGCAGGCATTGGTGGACGAGGTCGGGGAGCTGGTCTGCACCAAACCGTTTCCGAGCATGCCGCTGTTCTTCTGGGGCGATGACAACGGCACCCGCTATCGCTCTACCTATTTCGACGAGTGGTCCGGCATCTGGCGTCACGGCGACTGGCTGACCGTCCATGCCGATGGCACATGCACCATCTCGGGAAGAAGCGATGCAACGATCAACCGGCAGGGTGTGCGTATGGGTACTGCGGAAATCTACGCAGCGGTCGAACGATTGCCGGGCGTGGAGAATGCGCTGGTGGTCGATCTCGACATGCCGGGCGGGGATAGTCGACTGGTGATGTTCGTCCATCCTGGCGACGGGCGGATCATGGATGAAAACACGACTGCGCAAATTGCCGCTGCGATACGCGAGCGCTTGTCGCCTCGCTTTATTCCGGACGATTACTTCGAAGTGCCGGCGATTCCGCTGACGCTCAGCGGAAAGAAGCAGGAACTGCCGATCAAGCGGCTGTTCCTGGGTTGGCCGGTGGAGAAAGTCATCGATCGCAATCTTACGCAGAACCCGGACGCACTCGACTGGTATATCGAGCATGCGGGCAAATGGTGTGAGCAGCATGCTCACGTCGACACGACGATAGAGCAGCGAGCATCGGAGAAACGGTGATGAGACTGACAAAACGCGCTTCGGCCGCGATAGCCTTTTCGATGATGGCTGCATTGCCCGGTCAGGCATACGCAGCGGCGACTCCGGTCGAGCTGGGGGAGCGGTGCAGCACGCTTACCGGTCTTCGCCTCGAAGATACGGTGGTCACCGAGGCGAGCGTGGTTCCTGCAAAGGCGCCGCAAGTCTCGGCAGTGGGCCGGGCTCCCGGATACTCTTCGTTCTGCCGGGTGGTGGCGCGGGTGCGCTCCGAACCCGATTCGGACATCGGCGTTGAAATCTGGCTGCCGCTGGAAAATTGGGCAGGGGTGTTCCACGGTAACGGAAACGGCGGTTTCGCCGGACAATTGTCGAGCGGATATGCCGGAATGGCCGACGGTCTGCGGCGCGGCTTCGCGACGGCAGTGACGGATACCGGAACCGCTCCTGCAACTCCGACCCAAGGGGACGCCCTGATTGGCCAGCCTCGCAAATGGCGGGACTGGGGGCGCCTTTCGACCCATGTGATGACCGTGACAGGAAAGGCGATTACCAAGTCGTTTTACGGTCGCGCGGCAGACAAGTCGCTTTACACAGGCTGCTCGACCGGTGGGCAGCAGGGCTTGATCGAAGCGCTGTATTACCCGGCAGATTATGACGGCATCCTAGTGGGCGCGCCTGTTATCGACCGTACGTGGGGGCACGCCGCCGTGCTTTGGGACTATGCCTCTGCCTACCGATCGCCCGATGCCACATTGAGCGCCGACAAGCTGCGATTGCTGAACCGCGCCGCGATCGCGGCTTGCTGGAAACAGGGTCACGGGATCGCGGGCGACCCCTTCATCAACGATCCGATGGCATGCAAGTTCGATCCGCAGGAGCTCGTCTGCAAGGGAGGCGATAGCGGTCAGTGCCTGACCGACGGAGAGATTCGCACCGCTCGCGATTTTTACAGCGGACCAAGATCGAGCGATGGAAAGGCGTCCTATTACGGCTGGCTACCGGGCAGCGAGATTCCCGGACTTTTCGGCTGGTCCTTCCTGCAAACACCGATCGACAAGGAACCCCCATTCGCCAGTCTGTTCAAATGGGTTTTCGGCGCCGACTGGCGATGGCAGGATTTCGACTTCGATCGCGATATGCCCGTCGTGGAGGCCCGACTGGATGATATCGTCAACGATGCCACGCGCGGCAGCCTGGCCGAATTTGCCAGGCGCGGTGGCAAGTTGATCGTTTATCACGGACTTGCGGATACGCTCGTCGCGCCCGGTCAATCGGTCGATTTTTTCGAACGGCAATCGCGCGAGATAGGCCAGGCAACGCTCGAGAATTCCACCCGTCTCTATCTCGCGCCCGGCATGATGCATTGCGGCGGAGGGACCGGTCCCGATTCCTTCAATGCCTCGCTGGGCATCCCGCCCAAGCCGCCGGCAGACGACGCGCGACACGACCTGTTCAACGCGCTTATCGAGTGGACCGAGGGCGAATCTGCTCCGGAATCGATCGTGGCAACGAAATACGATGCGGTCGAGCCAACGATGATCGACATGCAGCGACCGTTGTGCCCCTATCCAAAAAAAGCCCGCTATCTCGGATCGGGCTCCACGCGAGCATCTGCCAACTTTGTTTGCGAGGGCTGAGGACACCCGCAAATTTCGCGAAAACCGGCAGCCATGAAGGTGGCGAGGCGTTCCTTTATGGCGTCGAAATCGTTCGATTGGCACAGGCCGTCGGAAAGCTTGTCGATGCGACCGGTGCTGGCCTATCAATCAAGCTGGCGATTGGAATTAGAAGCCTCCCGGAAAGATTGTTGTATGGTGATTAGAATGGCTTGGATTGGGCCGGTAGCTGTCAGTCCGCTTGTGAGTGCCGCGATAGCGAAAGCCGACATTCCGCAAGCGACCCAATTGCGGACGTCGGGGGGCTGGCATTACCTGCCTGAGATAGGACGTAAGTTATGTCGAGCGTGGTTCCCCGACGTCGTAAAGGCGCAAATTGCGTTCACCGATGCCAAGCCTCACCCAGGCTGCTCGCCAATTAACGAGGTGCGTAGTTGCAAAATGACGGTCGAGCGCGTTCTGATCGACCCACATTTCCTTCACATGGATGAGGCCTGGATCGAACAAATCTTCGGCGTAACTGTATTCCGCGCAACCTTCCTCGGCCCGGCTCGCATCGGCCATTCGCTTCATAAATGGTCGAGCCGCGTCCATGTTGTGAGCGGGTAGGCGAACAGTTCCAACGATCAGCAACATCGCTCGAACCTAGACTGGCAATGCAATGATGGGAACAACGGTCTGCTTCCCGCCACGCCGAAAGTCGACAGTCCGCTTCCCACCCCAACTTCAGACTTTCACCCGTCGTTGAGCGGTCGGCGTGAGCTGACAGGCCGGTTGCGGTCATGCTGCCTAGAAAGCCGCCCGTCGGGTGACGACCCCATTGCGGACAATAAAACCAGCCAGTAACTTGTCCAGCATGTCATTATGTCCCCGCCTGCTGCTGCCAATCTTTATCGCGGCGGTTGCCCTAAATGGATGTTCACGAGCGCAACAGGCCTTTGAAGCAGTACAGATGTGCGTCGATGATCAGGACGGCGTCGCGGACTTGAAGAACATTATGAGCGCAGTTGCGCAGTCCGAGGGACTTCAGTTCATCGATAACAGTGCACAACAGGGAGCCGAGTTGAAAAGCGTCGGCGCGGACAAGGCTTTGGGGCGTGATGCAGCCTATGCCATCGACCTTTATATCGAAGGTGAAAATGGGTTGGGAGCGACCGCAGGAAACCTCGGCCTGCCCCCTTATCAAGTTGGAGTGGGCTTCACCGAGGGCGACGATCCAATCAAGGCTAGGAAGCTTGCAAATAACTTGATCAGGGCGTTGTCAAAACGATGGGACCTGCAGAGGGTGGCTAAGAACAAAGGCATTTTATCGAGCCATAGCTGCGGAGCTTAATTTCAGCTTTGCAAAACCAAATTTGGCAATTGGTCGTTAAAGATGCGCGTGTAGGCGGACAGGTTCATTGGACCTGCCGATGGGCGTCGCGGTGGCAAAATTAATGCCCTTGCCAGTCTATGATGTGGCGGAGCACGCAAATGTGGTCGATGGCGATTATATTGAAGACAGAGGCTACAAGCTCCGCATCGAGATGGCGGGCGGCTTAGCTCTGAAGCGCCAAGCAATTTCGATATAGGACTGTCCAACACTCGGAGAACGAGAAGCTCATATTCTCGGAATTTTGGAGCCATCATTCGAAAGCTTGTTTAGTGACCACTCGTCCGTCGAGGCCTACTGCGGCAAATCGTAATATCCGCTTCCCCACCGATAGTGGCCGTTGCTTTGCATGGGATGGGGCGGAGATCGCACCGTGATCTTGCGAGCGGCAAGTCGCCGCGCGACAGGCTCGGGGGCGAAGGGCACCGATGGCTAGGGTGTCGCCGCAGCACCCGGCGAGCAATCAGGCTCTCCCGCCTCCAGCCACTGCATGATCATCTCCCGCACGTTCACTCTTGCCCTCAGCCGTGCGGCCAGCAGAGCGGTTCCGCTGATCTTGCGCTGCACGAAGAGCATGTCGGCGGGCGGCACATGCCAGGCCTCGCGATCTTGGGCGATGGCCATGCCATCTTCGCGAAGCAGTTCGACGAATTGTCGGTCGCCGAAATCGAATGGGCCATCCCTGTTCATTTCGCGCAGGATGACCCCGATCATCGCGTCGATGCGCGCGGGATGGCGAGCCACCGCGCCTGCCCCGAGAAATCCCGCCGCGATCGCGGCGTCGCGCACCTCTGAAACATCGCCGCCCAGGCCTGCCCGCAAAAGACGACGATAGCCTGCGGCCGTCTGCGACCCGACCTCTCGCGCCGCCCCGAAGTCGAGCAGGACGATGCGTCCGCTGTCTTCCTGGTAGCGATAATTCGCGAAGTTGGGATCTGTCTGCATCAGCCCGAATTCGAACATCTCGCTTAGGACAAGATCGATGATCGTGCGTGCCGCGGCATCGCGCTGCGCCTGTGGCGCCGCTTCCAGCGATTCTATCGGGCGGCCCTCGACGAACTGCATGGCCAGGACGCGCGAAGTGCTCAGCGCAGGGTCCATCGCGGGGACGACGACATCCGGTCTGTCGGCCAGCAGCGCACCGAACCGCTTCAGTTGTGCGCCCTCCCTCACATAATCGGCCTCTTCAGCCAACTGGCGCTTGGCCTCGGCAAGAAGCGGCGCGATATTCAGCCCGGCGGGCAACAGGCCCGACATGCGCAGCAGCACCGCCACGTTATCGACATCCGCGTCGATGCTTTCGCGCACTCCGGGATATTGCACCTTGATCGCCAGATCGCGCCCGTCATGCGTAACGGCGCGGTGCACCTGGCCGATGGATGCTGCCGCCATGGGGCGCGAATCGAAGCGGCAGAACCTGGCTCGCCAGTTTTTTCCCCATTCGGCCGCTAGAACCTGTTGCAGCTGCTTTGGCCGCATGTGATGCGCGTCGCTGCGCAGGCGAGCCATGATCGCTGCCAGCTCCGGCGGGAGCATGTCGCCTGCATCCATCGAGATCATCTGACCCAGCTTCATCGCCGCACCGCGTAGGTGAGACAGGCGGTCGGCGAGCCGCATGGCGTTGGCCGGGGTCAGCAGCATGTCGCGCATCCGCGGCCGCTCGCCTTCTGCCAGCCGGCGCGCACCCTCCGCCATCATGCCCCCGGCAATCCCGCCGGCCAGCCGCCCGAACTGCCCTAGACGCGCGATGCGGCTGTAGGGCACTGCGCGGGCCCTGTCGTCCCAGTCGCTATCGCTCATCGGCTACCATCCCATGCTGCCCGGTATCCCCTTGAACGGCCCGGCATAGCGACTGGTGATCCAACCGCCGTAGAATTGTCCTGGCTGGGGCACTACCGTCTCGCCATTCACGGTGCAGTTGTCGAAGGGACCGGCGTAAAAAGCGACATGGTCGCGCAACATCGCGAAGGGCGGCGTGGGGTTGGGGTAACTCCACCCTGCGCGAGACAGCACGGTATCGCTGGTGACCACGTCCCAGTAGAAAGCCTTACCCTTCCACTCGCAGAAGCTCGACCCCTCTGCGCGGCGCAGGACGCCCGGTGCGATATCGCCTGGCGGTATGTAGTAGCTGGGCGGGTGGCTGGTCTCGAATGTCAGGACCGGCGCCCGGGTGCGTGCGATGACGATACCGCCATGCTCGATCATGACACTTTCGCTGCCTACCCGCGCGATTGCCGGCCGGGGGAAATCCCAGACGCTAACCTGTCCGGGGGCAGGTGGATCGCGCCATGGGCTCATGTTCGCCACCGGCGCAAGGCCAGCTTCTGCAGGCGAGGTCGCCAGCGCAGGAAGACGATGTAAGCGCGCTCGAGAAGGCCGAGTACGAAGGGCACTCGCGCAGCCAGGCCCAAGGGGCGCAGGATAGGGATGGCACGCCACATCGCCGCAAAGGCGGCTGCCCCCGACAGCAGGCGCCCATCCTCGCTTGCATGAAAACGTGCCAGAAGTTGCGTCCTGTCTATCGGGCAGTCTTTGTTCGGGGCCGAGGCGACATCAACGAAGGAGATGGCCCGCCGCCCATCCAGCCGCCGCATCAGCGCGATCTCGCGCTCGCACAAAGGGCAGCCACCATCGAACCAGACAATCACTTTCGCCATGTTTACATAAGTGGGGATGGCGA
Source organism: Altererythrobacter sp. CAU 1778 (assembly GCF_054482795.1). NCBI lineage: Bacteria > Pseudomonadati > Pseudomonadota > Alphaproteobacteria > Sphingomonadales > Erythrobacteraceae > Altererythrobacter > Altererythrobacter sp. CAU 1778. The sequence continues at coordinate 704,950 of NZ_JBTLRP010000001.1, forward strand.
CTTGGATTTCACGACCGTTTGGTGTTTTCTTGGCGACGTGTTGCGGGCCGTTAGCTGACGGTCCGCTATTGAAATTATCGAAGCCCGAAGCTGCCCCTCATCGCTGAGACAGCTCTATATTGTCCACGCGCTGCAACCAGTTGCGGATCAGCGAGCTGACAACATCTGGTCGTTCACGAAACATGGCATGGCTGGCACCAGGAATGACCCCGAATTCCGAACCTGGACCCCGGCGCACGTAATCGTGAACCGTCCCTTGATGCGCTTCGTCGTATTGACCCACAACGAATGATAAAGGTACACCCTGAAGTCGATCGAGGAGGGGCGTTGCGTCGTAGCCGATAAGGCTGCCTGTCGCCGAGAAATCGCTTGTCCCCCACATCGCGTTGAGCAACTCCCAATTCCAACCTCGGCCTCCAAAACGTTCGCGATAGGACAACGCCGTCTGTGAGGGTTCAGGCGTATCGGGACGGCCATTATAGACAGCATAGAACGCGAACGTCGCCTCGGCGCATATCTCTTCTGAAGGCGGTGCCTCGGTGACGCACGCTAGAAGGGTCGAGCGAACAGGTTCGGGCATCTCCTCGATTAAAAGGTTGGTGCCTGCAATCCAATCAGAGGTTGCGAGGAACGGTCCGGTGAGCATTGCGCTGGCCGTCTGTTCGGGATGCTTCGCGGCATATTCGATCGCGAGAGCGCTACCCCAACTGTGAGCCACGATATGCCACTTCCGGATCTGCAGATGCTGCCGGATGATCTCGAGTTCGTCGACGAACCGATCGACCCGCCAGAGTTCCGTAACCACGGGCCTGTCCGACAACCCTCCACCCAACTGGTCGTAGAAGATGACCGGACGTTCGTCGGAGAGAGCTGTCATCGCACCAAAATCCACGTGGTGCCCGCCAGGTCCGCCATGAACGAAGACCACCGGAACGGTGTCCGCGGTGATCGTCCCGAAGACACCCACCCACACATTACCCCCCTCGACCGGGATCATCATTTCGCGGTCAGGCTCGGCCCATGCGCCCGGTGGGTCCGATAATGTGGCATTCGCGTAAAGTGGCGAGGTAAGACCTGCCAGCAGGAAGCCTATGAGATACAGGACGGTTCGCATTTCTGATCCTCTCTTCATTACTTGGGATTAGGTCGCGTCCGAATCCGTGGGGGCGGAGGCTCTTTCCTGCAGCCACCCGATGACGGCCGCTATCTGCTCCGGGGAGGATGTTCGTGCGGCGCTTGCTGCCATATCGGCAATGGTGACCTGTGACAGCGATTGTCGCCAAGCGGTTTCCGCAGCATGAAAAGCCGCAGCAATGCCGCAGGGCACCCTGCAGTCCTTGGCCGGCTTGCCGCATGGGCCCTTTTGCCGGATTTCGGTGCACAGGAAGGAAGGGCCGGGCCCCTCTATCGCTCGAACGACATCGTACAGCGATATAGCGTCCGCAGGCTTCGCCAGTGCGTACCCACCCTTGACGCCCTTTCGTGTGAGCACGATGCCGGCGCGGCTAAGCAACTGCATTTGCTTGGCCATGTAGGTCCGCCCGACGCCATGAAACTCTGCAAGCGCAACCAGACTCAGTGATCCGCCCGGAGGAAGGGGCGCGAGAAGAGTGCTCGCGTGCACCGCCCATTCGACACCTTGCGACAACCGCATAGCTTGCCTTTCCCTTCTAATGCGGACATTATTTATCCGGATTCGAGTCGAGGTGCAAGATGTTGGTAAGGTTACATCGCTGGAATGCCATGTTGATTGGCCTCTTCCTGCTTATTCATCTGATCTCGCATCTCTGGGGGATCGGCGGCGCCTCCTCCCATCAGGAGGCCCTTGCGGTTGTTCGTCCGATCTACCGCTCCCGCCTCGTCGAGCCGGGCCTGCTGATTTCGATCCTGTCCCAAATCGTTCTCGGAACGCTTCTGGCAATGCGGCGCGCGCCCTCGAAAACCGAATGGGGGTGGGGCAGACTTCAGATTGTCAGCGGAGTATACTTAGCGTTCTTCATGACCGTCCATGTGACGTCCGCTCTCGTGACGAGGAGCTTTCTCGGTCTGGACACGAATTTCTGGTGGCCGGCATCCACCTTGGACCATCAAATTCTAAGGCTCTTTTTCTACCCGTATTACTTCTTCGCCATCGTGGCCCTGTTCTGTCACGCTGCGGCTGCTGCGCATTTTCGTGGCTATTCCAGTAAGGCTTGCTGGATGCTCGTTGCTCTAGGTTGCATCCTCAGCATCGTGCTCCTGGCAATCTTCGGGTCATGGATCACCGACGCACGCATCCCGGCGAAATATCTGGAGCCTTTGAACCGAATTATCGACGTGTGACGCAAGCGCCAAGGCTGGTGCTTCGGCAAATCGGAACATCGTGAGGCTGCGAATAAGCCGTAAAGCGACCACCCATTTGCATTGATCGAACGGTCTTAAACCAGACGGTTGCTTTGGCCCTCCGACGCTATCATGCGCCGCCTTCTGCGGGTCGGGCAATTACGTCAGCCCCCCCGAACACCATCTGATTGCGCGCGGCTGGTTGGAACAGCCCATAGAGGAATCTGCCGCCTTCACTGCTCGCGGCATCAAGAGCATCTGTCGCTTCCATGGATAGCGACAGGCTCAGCGCTCCGACATTGTCGGTTACCTGATCGGCGCGGCTCACACCCATCAATGTGGACGCGACGCCGGGACGTCCGGCGACCCATGCGAGCGCCACACGCGCTGGGGATTCACCTAGGTCCGCAGCTACTTCCTTCAGTACGTCTACAATGCGCCAATTACGATCGGTGAACAGCTGGTCGCCAAATGGATTGTCACCATCGAGGCGCTTGTCGCCATCCGGCCGGTCACCGGTATCGCCGCCGCTATTGGGCACGCCGCCGGTGCGCGACGGGCCAGCCTCGACCGTCGCCCGATCATACTTTCCGGTGAGCAGTCCGTAAGCAAGCGGGCTCCATGGAACGAGGCCCATGCCCAATTCCCGCGCCAGGGGCACGTGCTCGTCCTCCACGCCGCGCTCGACCAGGGAATAGAAATACTGCAGCCCGATGGGGGCAGGCATGCCGTGCGCCCGTGCCAGCGTGGCGAGCTGCGCCACGAACCAGGCCGGACTGTTCGAAAGGCCCCAATACCGGATCTTGCCTTGGACGATGAGGCCGCTCATTGTCTGCAGCAATTCGAGGGCGGGGGTGATGCCATCCCAGATGTGGATCCAGTAGAGATCGATGTAATCGGTCTGCATCCGCTTGAGCGAGCGATCGACCGCGGCCTCGAGATGACGCCTGCCTTGTCCCCCTTCATGCGGCCCGTTGCCGGTATTGAATCCGGATTTGGTCGCCAAGACCATCCGCTCTCGTAAAGCACTTTCGGCTACGAACTTGCCGACCATCTTCTCCGACGCGCCACCGGAATAGACATCTGCCGTATCGACGAAATTGCCGCCCAGTTCGACATAGCGATCGAAGACCGCCCTGCTTGCTGCCTCGTCCATGCCCCAACGCGGTGTGCCGAAGGTCATGGTGCCGAGAGCGAGGGGGCTGACGAGCAGCCCGGACGATCCGAGAGGGCGAAGGGTGGCGAGGTTCATGTTCTGTCTCCAAGAATGTCTTGGGAAAGATGTGGAGCGTCTAGCGTGAATTGATTAGAGCGCGGAAGCAGAATGGGTTGCTGAAGGATTTTCACTAATGGACCGTGAGGTCTGGTCGGGGCTGGCGGTGTTCGCAGAGATCGTCGATGCGGGAAGCTTCGCGGCAGCGGCCAAAAGACTGGGCATATCACCTTCTGCCTTGAGCCATGCCATGCGAAACCTCGAGGCGCGTCTCGACATTCGTCTGCTCAACCGCACCACCCGTTCGCTCGCCCCGACCGAAGCTGGGCAGGTTCTGCTCACCAAGTTGCAGCCTGCGATGACTTCGGTCGAAGACATCCTCGAAGAATTGGACAGCGTCCGCAATCGGCCGGTCGGGCGTGTCCGCGTCAACGCCCACAAGCCCGCGGCCGCATATCTGATCCTGCCGCGACTGCCCAAGTTCTCGCGCGACCATCCGGATGTGTCGATTGACCTTACCGTAGACGACGGCATGGTTGATATCGTCGCCGAGCGCTTCGATTGCGGGGTGCGGCACGTTAAGGCGTTGCAGGCGGATATGATCTCCGTGAAGATCAGTGAGCCACTCGAGCTCGTATTTGTCGCTTCGCCCCAATACCTCGAACTCAATGGATGCCCGAGCAACCCGGACGATCTCGGAAGCCATCGGTGCATCAGCTATCGACACGCGACGTCTGGCGCACTGCACCGTTGGGAATTCGAACGCGATGGTGCGTGCACGAATCGGGCAGTCCCTTCCAGCTTCGTCACCAACGATATCGACATCATGCGCGATGCCGCTTTGCGCGGCCTCGGTGTCTGCTGCCTGCTCATGGAACAGGCTGCGGCGCACCTCAGGTCCGGCGATCTGGTGGAGATATTGTCCGGATGGGCGCCAGCCCTTCCACCGTGCCACATCTACTTCCCCAGCAAACGGCAGCCTACGGCCGCCTTCCAGGCTTTCCTAAAAGCGATGCGAAATTTCTGATCATTTTCGAAGGCTGATAAGCAACCTGCTCGCCGCGCTGGACCGGGTGCTGCTTTTCGGTTTTACGCCTGTAAGCAAGGGAGCTGACCTTCAGCTGTCGCCGTAAAACGTTCGAGCAGGCCAACTACTTCGAGTCCGTCCCAGTCATTCTGGCTTGCTCACCTGATTTTCAAAACCGCGATAAAGGGTGAGATTGTAAGATAAGGCGCTGCGAAGAGCTAGCCAAGCGCCAGCAACATCTAGCCCCCTCAGCGGGACACCATTATAAACCGTAACCCGCCTCAACTACATAGTTTCATTACTCGCTTGCTTCTCAACAACGGTTCCGAGATTGCTGGCCGGACCCGTCAATGCGGCACATGCCAAAGGCCAGGCACTGGCGTCATTGCTGAGTGCGGTTCTCAACCACGCCAGTGTCATGCGCTTCATCGCCTCAAGCGCATCCGGTGCCTCGACTTCGGTCTCCTTGGCGTCGAGACCGGCAATGCCACCAAGGCCGTGCCCCACGCCATGAAGCGTGAGCAGCGAATGCGCGCCCGTCCCATCTTGATAAGCGTCGGCATGCCACTCAGGGCCACGCGAGGTGAATTGCGGATCGTCGTCGGCCCCGCAAACGACCAACATCGGCTTCGTCAGGTGCGAAAAGTCGAGATCGAAAAAAGGAAAGCGTGCAGCATTTTCTTCCGTCAGATCGTTTCCACCTCTTCCCGGGGCGGCAAGAAGAAGCCCGGCGCGAATACGCGGATCGCGGAACGATTCTCCGCAGAGTTGCGCGCCCAGTAGCAGGCTCACGGTGTGGCCGCCGAATGAATGCCCCGCCGCCGCGATTCGATCATGGTCAAGACGTCCAGAGACGCCAGGCGCAAGCTCCTCGATATCCGACAGCCGGTCGATGATTGTCCGCATCTCCGCAATGCGCTGGCGCCAGAAGAAGGGCGCGCCTTCGGCGTCCTCGGAAAGTCCGCCGACGCGAGAGCTTGCATGCGTGGGCTGGATGACAGCAAACCCGCGCTCCGCCCAGAACTGCGCCAGATGCGCGTAGCCGTCCTTCGATGGCAGGTAGAATGATGGCCCAAACCCATGCGAAAGGATGACTATTGGGAGGTGATCACCATCGGCCGGTGCAGTTAGTCGCAGTTCCAAAGGCGGCCGCCCGGTCATATCGAGGCGGATTGGCGAGTAGGCTATTGTAAGAGCGTCATCCGGCGTCGGGATGTTGCGCGCGACATCGATAAGATTGTTCATCGTCATATGTGGATCTCCTCGTGCACCATCGAAATGGACGAGAAGGGTTGGATCATCTATACCTGAGCATCCTAATCTATTTAGCGAAAGTCCGGTTATGTCCGATCCACTGGCCGAGATTGTCTCGCTACTCAAACCGGTGCCCTCGATCGCCAAACTGGTTACGGCCGGCGGGGCGTGGTTGGTTGAGCGTCGCGGGCTTGGCAGCCCGTTCTATTGCGCCGTCGTGGAGGGCTGCTGCCTGTTCACGGTCGAGGGCAGATCGCCGATCACTCTCGAGCCGGGTGATTTCATTCTCGTGCCGCAGATCCATGCCTTCACCATGAGCAGCCTTCGACAGCCCCCGCCGGGGACGTTACCGCGACGGTTGGAAACCAGCCCGGGCGTCTTCCGCCTCGGCGATCTGGACGCACCGGTCGAAGTTACGGCCATGGTGGGTCACTGCTCCTTTTTGGCGAACGACACGCAATTGCTAAGCTCGCTGTTGCCGGACATCATTCATGCCCGAGGCGAGCGCAGACTGATGGATCTCGTCGAGATGATACACGCTGAGATGGTCGGCGGCCTTGCGGCGCGCGACATGATACTCAGCCGGTTACTGGAAGTGCTGTTCATCGACGCGTTGCGCAGTACAGAAGGGGCACAAACATCTCCCGGCCTGTTGCGCGGCCTTTCGGACACGCGACTCGCTCCGGCCTTGCGACGCATTCACTACGATCCGAGCGGAAGTGTAACCGTCGAGGTATTGGCACAGAAATCTGCGATGTCTCGGTCGGCATTTTTCGAACGTTTCCGACGGGAGGTAGGCATCCCTCCGATGGAATACGTGACGGGCTGGCGCATGGCGCTTGCCAAGGACCTGTTGCTCCGGCGAGAGACACCGCTTGTCGAGATCGCGTCCCGGGTCGGTTATAGTTCAGTCAGCGCATTTAGCGTCGCATTCACACGGCATGCAGGCATCCCTCCGGGCTCTTTCGCCCGAAAAGAGTGATCCAGATTTATCCCGTTTAGCAGCATACTTCGTGTTGCTTCCGATCGAATAGTTGGGGGAGCTTGCCGAGGTGCAATACGTGGAATTGTAGCGCTTGGTTGCTAACCCACCCGCGCCTGAAGGCACGGCAGCTTTAGGGTGAAAATTGCCAACCCCCGAACGTCCGAAATTAGGGCGCAAAGCGGACTTGGTAATCATCGCATTTATGAGTTCTCAGGCCACCTTTGCACCGACCAAACGCTCGATGCTTTCGACAGTGATCAGAGTTCGTCTGCCGACCTTTTTCCGGACCAGCGTGCCATCTCGCATAAGCTTGTCGATTGTTGTCCGGCCCAACCCAGTGGCCTGTTCGGTTTGAGCGACCGACGCGGTAAGATCGCCTGGCCTGATCGGTTGCACGTCATCCTTCTTTGCCTCGGAAGTTTCGCTGCCTAAAGCGATGCCTTTCGTCGTAGCATGCGGATCGCAACCGCTAGACTGTCTTGAGACGCCAACAGGTGAATCCACGCAATATCTATCGAGGACCTTGATAAGCGCGGCTTCGGAGAAGCTGATTCCGGTTATGAGAACGGACGGCATGCCTCCCTGTAGAGGCGATCCTTCGAGCCGAACCGTTCCACCGTTTAGGGCAGTTTGAATCTTTTCCGATGCTACAATCCTCTCCCAATCTTGGGCCGGAATCTGAGCGTTGCGCACTAGCTTGGTCGGACCCCCAGCGGGTCTTATCTCTCGCACGAGGGCATAAGTTTTGATCAGGCCGGCCGCAGCGAAATCGGCTAGCAGAGCATCAGCTTTTTCGAGATCCCTGGACTTAACGAGCTCAATGGCCTTGGCCGGAAGGACTGGTTGATGGACAGACATGCTTTCTCTCGGTTTTGGAAAGCAATGTGTGGCAACCATTCGTGAAAATGCGGTAACCCTCTGGTTCGCTGCGAATAACCAGGTCAATTGCGCGGGCGATAGCCGGAGGTCTCATCCCGCCGCCCTCATCGCTGATGTTCGCGTATGTCCACCCGAGTTTTTCATGTTTTTTTCATGGAAAAGCGGGCCATCTCTTCTAAATGCCTGAAAAGATGGTGGGCGCGGCAAGGATTGAACTTGCGACCCCACCCGTGTGAAGGGTGTGCTCTACCACTGAGCTACGCGCCCGCCTGCGAGCGACCGCGTAAGGTCCGTCTCGTCTCGGCAGGGGCGCGCCTTTGCCACGGGCCTGCCCGAGTTTCAAGCGCGCAATTCGCGGCCCTGCCTTACTGCAACAGACGCGCGAGGATATGCGTCCATCCGCTGCCACGTTCGGGCAGGGCGACGGGCTTCGGCTGCGCGGGGCATTCGAGGCAGTAGACCTGCATCCCGCGCGTCGTCAGCAAACGGTCCAGATCGTCGGTCAGACGGGCGCCCATCTGGGCCTGCCGGATCGCGACGAGCGAGGCCATGTCGGTCGCGCGCGGCGCCTTGGCCGCTTCCTGTCCGGTCATTTTCTGGAGCAGCGAGGCATAGGGATCGACCGGGGAGCCGAGGAACTTGCCGTGCCAGCCGCCCTCGTTCAGTCCTGCCTCTCCCGCCACCCAGGCAAGCGCTGCGTCGAGATCGCCGAACTGGTCGACGAGGTTGATCTGGCGCGCGGTGCCGCCGGTCCAGACGCGGCCCTGGCCGATTTCGTCCACCCGTGCGGTCGTCATCTTGCGTGATTTCGACACCAGCTCGATGAAGCGGCGATAGCCGTCCTCCGTCCCTGCCTGGATCAGCGCGTCCACTTCAGGCGTGAAACCGCCGAGGAAGTCCGGCTGACCGGAGAGCGGCGTGGTCCGCACGCCGTCGCTGTTGACGCCCCATTCGGCCAGCGCGTCTTCGAAGGTCGGGATCACGGTGAAGATGCCGATGGAGCCGGTCAGCGTCTCGGGCTCGGCAAAGATGCGGTCGGCCGGGGTCGACACCCAGTAGCCGCCGCTTGCCGCGAGATTGGCCATCGACACCGCAACGGGCGTACCCTTCGCCTTGTGCCGCATGATCGCGCGGCGGATTTCCTCCGAAGCGAAGACCGATCCGCCCGGCGAATCGACCCGCACCACGAGACCGGCGAGATCGTCGTCCAGCGCATCGTCGAGCAATTCCGCGATCCGTTCGCCCCCGGCAGTGTCGGGGCCGCCTTCGCCGTCGACGATCTCGCCAGCGATGGTGACGATGCCGATCGCCTTGCCGTCGCTCGGCGCTTCGTTTTCGGCCAGCCATGCTTCGTAATCGGTTGCGGCGAAGGCACCGGGTTCCTTGTCCCAATCGTCCTTGCCCGCGATTTCCGCGACACGGTCGCCGAAGGCGGCGCGGCTGCCGAGCTTGTCGACGAGACCGGCGTTCAGCGCGGCACGGCCGAGGTTCTTGTTTGCGCCTTCGATCCAGCCGATCGGGTCGGTGGTAATCTGCGCGATTTTCGCCTGCGGGCGGGCGCGCTTGACGTTCGCCTGGTATTCTTCCCACACCGCGTCGAACAGTTGCTGGTAGTTTTCGCGCGCTTCGGGCGACATGTCGCTGCGGGTGTAGGGTTCCACCGCGCTCTTGTACGTACCGACGCGATAGACCCGTGCGCGCACGTTCAGCTGGTCGAGCAGCCCGTCGTAATAGAGGTTTTGTCCGCCCGGCCCGGCAACGAAAGCGCCGCCCAGCGGGTCGAGCCACACTTCGCTGGCGTGCGCGGCCAGCATCACGCCGTCATCGGTGTAGGCCATGGCGTAGGTCAGCACCGGCTTGTCCGCCTGCCGCACCCGGTCGAGCGCTTCGCCAAGCTGCGCCATGTGGACGTGCCCGCCGCCCATGAAGCGCGACAGGTCGAGAACGACGGCGTTCACGCGGTCGTCATCCGCCGCCGCGGTAATGGCGCGGGAAAGATCGTGGACGCCATATTCCTTGATCGGGGTGGTGCCCGAGATCAGCGACTGCAGCGGGTCGGGCTGCGACGGCTGTTCCACCACCACGCCATCGAGTTCCAGCAGCAGGGCGCCTTCGGAGCGAACGAGGCCGGGGGAGGGGCGCGTCGTCAGCACGGCGAACAGTGCCATGAAGAACAGCAGCATGAAGATCAGGACCAGCGCGTCCTTCACCCCGACCAGAAGCCGCCAAACCTTGCCTGCAAACGTCATTGCCCGTCCTGTCCTTGCATGATGCCGCCAACCTAGGGCCTGCGGCCTGTGCGCGCCACCGCTTTCCGCTTGAGCGGTCCATGCCACTCGACTAGGGGCTTGGCTTTAATGACATCACCGACGCAAGCCCGCCCGCCGCAGGATTATCCACCCGGCGGCCTCGCCTTTCCGCACCGCGACCTGATCGGGATCGCGCAGCTGGAAGTGCACGAGATTCACTACCTGCTCGACGAGGCGGAGCAATGGGTGGATCTGAACCGCGGGCGGACCAAGCATCACGACGCGCTGGCCGGTCTCACCATCATCAACGCCTTCTTCGAGAACTCGACCCGCACGCTGCTGAGCTTCGAGATCGCCGGCAAGCGGCTGGGCGCGGACGTGGTGAACATGCACGCCGCGACCTCCAGCGTGAAGAAGGGCGAGACGCTGATCGACACGGCGGTGACGCTCAATGCCATGCGCGCCGATGCCATCGTCATCCGCCACGGCAGTTCCGGCGCGGTGGCGCTGATCGCGGACAAGGTGGACTGCCCGGTATTGAACGCAGGCGACGGGCAGCACGAACATCCGACGCAGGCGCTGCTGGACGCGCTGACCCTGCGCCATGCGCTGCGGGAGCGGGGACGCAACGAACTGAACGGGCTGAAGGTGACGATTTGCGGGGACATCCTGCACAGCCGCGTCGCCCGTTCCAACATCCTGTGCCTGCAGGCGCTGGGTGCCGAGGTGCGCGTCTGCGCTCCGCCCGCGCTGATGCCCGCCGGTGTCGAGGCGATGGGAGTGGAGCCGTTCCATGATTTTGACGCGGCGCTGGACGGGGCCGAAGTCGTGATGATGCTGCGTCTCCAGAACGAGCGGATGAGTGGGCAGTTCATTCCCTCGCCGCGCGAATATCATCACCTGTTCGGCCTGACGGCAAAGCGGCTGGCGCTGGCCGCGCCCGATGCGCTGGTCATGCATCCCGGCCCGATGAACCGCGGGGTGGAGATCGACAGCGACATTGCCGACCAAGAAGGGCGCAGCCTGATCACGCGGCAGGTCGAGATGGGCGTGGCGATCCGCATGGCCTGCCTCGACGTGCTGACCCGCCGCGCGCGCGGCGTCGCCGGGTGGGAGGCAAAGGCATGAAACAGCAGAAACCCATCACCATCACTGGCGGCAGGCTGGTCACGCCTGACGGCCTGCGCGCGGCCAATTTGCGAATTGCCGACGGCGTGATCGCATCGCTCGGCACCGATCCGGCGGAGGGCGATGAAATTGTCGACGCGCGCGGCAGGCTGGTCGCCCCGGCGCTGGTCGATTTCGGCGTCTTCGCTGTCGACAAGCCAGCGTTCCACTTCGGCGGGATCGCGCGGGCGGCGCTGATGCCCGACCAGTCGCCCGTGCTGGATCACCCTGCGCGGGTGCGGTTCGCAGCCTCCAGCGGCAAGCCCGATTTCTGGGTCCATCCGCTCGCCGCGGCGACGGTGGGCCTGGCAGGAGCCGAGCTTGCCGAGCTGGCACTAATGAAGGATGCGGGCGCACGCGGAATTGCGACGGGGCGCGGCTGGATCGCGGATTCGGGCGTGATGCTGCGGCTGCTGCAATATGCCGCGATGCTCGACCTCGTGGTCGTGACCCATGCCGAGGACGGCGGCGTCGCGGGCAATGCGGTGGCGACCGCGGGCGAGATGGCAACGCGGCTGGGTCTTCCCTCCGCTCCGGCAGAGGCGGAGGCGCTGGCCGTGGCGCGCGACATTGCGCTGGCCGAAATGGCGGGCGCGCGGCTGCATCTGCGGCAAGTGACGACGGCAGCGGCGCTCGATCTGGTGCGCGCGGGCAAGCGGCGAGGCGTGGCGGTGACGGCGGGCGTGACCCCGGCGCACGCCATGCTGTCGGACCTCGCAACGGTCGAGTTCCGGACATTTGCCCGCCTGTCCCCGCCGTTGCGCTGCGAGGCGGACCGGCAAGCGGTGCGCGAGGCGATCGGGGACGGAACAATCGACGTCATCGCCAGCGGCCACGATCCTCGCGGGCCGGAGGACAAACGCCTGCCCTTCGCCGACGCAGAGGCGGGCATGGCGGGGGCGGAGACGCTGCTCGCCATGACGCTCGGCCTCGTGCGCGACGGAGTGATCGACCTCGTCGGCGCATTCGAACTCACCGCTGCTGCACCCGCGCGCCTGCTGGGCGTCGAAGCAGGCGAACTGGCGGAGGATCGGGAGGCCGACATCATCCTCGTCGACCCGGACGCGCCATGGATCGTGGACAGCCGCAAGATGGAAGCGAGCGCGGGCAATACGCCCTTCGACCGGTTGCCGGTGCAGGGCCGCGCGAAAGCGATGTGGAAAGGCGGGGTCGCGGTCGCCGACCTCTGATCAAAGCAGGGTGACCGGCGGCCCCTCGGTCGCGTTAACCTGAACGTGCGGCGCCATGTCGGCGGGCAGGGCCGCGCGCAGGCGTTCGGCGGCCTCGGCTGTGTGAATATCGACGCGGAACTGGCCAGTCTTGTAGTCCCAACCCGCAGCGAACGACGCGCTGGAGGCCTCGTCCGTCAAAATACGGTTCAGCCGCGCCTCCATCGCTTTTACTTCGGCGGCGTCGAGGGCAACTTCCTGCACTTCCACCAGCGGGCGCAACTGCGGGGCAGCGCGGGCGATCATGGCGGCGCGATCGTAGGGCGGTTTCACATTGACGTGGTATCCCGCGTCGGAGCCCCAGACCTGCTGATAACCGGGGAAGCGTTCGCGCTCCAATCGCCAGCCGTAGTAATTCAACAGCGCCAGCTTCTCCATCCGCTCGGTATAGGGCCAGCACTCTTGCGCCGCGTAGCCGCGGATATGGGCGAGGTCGCCCTCAGGCGGAGGCAGGGGCGCACTGGCGGACCAAGGTGCGGGCGCGACATCTTCCGCCCATGCGTAACCAGAGGCAACGGGCGTGCCGGTTTCCTGCTGTGGGATGGCGCAGGCACTTGCCGTCATGGCCAGAGCAGCAAGGGTGAGAATGCGCGCCGAAATCATATCCGGCGAACGCGCCAATCGCCGCGCAAGTTCCTGACCCCAAACGCAAAACGGCCCGTCATCGCTGACGGGCCGCCTCGCTGTTGTTCGGTGTCGTCAGGTCAGACGTCGTTGCGCGCCATGCGGGTGCCGCGATCGACCGCGCCGGGCATTGGGCGACCATCGGCCCAGGCGAAGCAACCCTTGCCGCCGCTCTTGACCTTGGAGCACATGCTTGCCGCGGCGGCCCGCTGGTAGCCACCGGCGGAAACGCGCCAGTAATTCTTGCCGCGCACCACGGCCTGCGTGATCACCATCTGGTGGTCGGCAAGCTCGGGATAGCGCTTGACGTAGATGCCCCATGCCCGGCGCGCGCCGGCTTCCGAGGCGAAGCTGCCAAGCTGCACGAGGTGCGAACCGGGCGACTGGAGTCCCGCATCGGCGAAGGAAGGAGCCTTCTCGGCGCTGGCCTTCCGCAAGGGCATCGGGCGGCTGGCCGGAGCGGCAGCGGCGCTGCGGACCGGTGCGCGCGACGCGGCAGGCGCGGCCTGCTGAGCGGGCGCGTCGAAAGCCTGCGCGAAGCTCTGCGGCTCGCCTTCGCGAACCATGGCAGCGGCCGAACCCGCCAGCGGCGGCAGAGCCGGAGCCTGATACGGTGCCTGGTAGGGTGCTTCAGCCGGAGCGGGCGGAGGGGGCGGCGGCGGAACATCCTTCATCGCCAGCGCCGGAAGTTCACCATTACCCGAATTCGCGGCCAGCAGCGCGGCATCGTCTGCCTGCGCCTGCGCGGCGAGCATGGTGTCGCTCGGATTGTTCGACAGCGCGAGCTGGACGGGCATGCCCTGATCGCTCTGCGCAGGCTGAACATTCAGCAGCTTGGCAATGCGCGTGGCGGAACTGCCGCCGTGTGCAGCCGCAGCCCATTCTTCCATGCGCTTGCCGACCTGGTCGCCCGGTACGTCCTGCATCGCCATCAGGCGCGCCTCGCGCCACTGGCCCGCCATGGCGAAGCTGTAGGCGAGGTTCTGGCGCGTCTTGGCGCTGTCGTCACCGCCGCGAACGGCATTGCTGAGGATGTGGATGCCGCGCTGCGGATTGCCTGCAAGCGTGTAGGCGAGGCCGATGTCCGATTCGGCGATTTCGGCGTCCCAATCATCGAGGATTGCCTGCGCTTCGCCGCCGCGACCCGTCGCGGTCAGCGCAAGTGCAAGCGAGAGTGCGGTGCGCGGGCTGGCTTCACCCAGTTTCATCGCATCGTCGAACGCGGTCACGGCCGAAGCGAAACGCCCGTCTTCCAGATAGGCGCTGCCCAGCTTTGCGCGGTATTCGGCATTGCGGGGATCGGCCAGCACGGCGGCTTCCGCCAGCTCGACCGCCTTGGACACCTTGCCGGCCTGCATCGCCTTCTCGGCCTTGGCCGCCGAGACGTTCGCCGGAGCCGCTGCCTGGCCGGCGCAACCGGCAAGCGTGGCGCTGGCGAGCGCTGTGGTGATGGCAAAGCCGACCATGCGGTGCGAATTGCGGTTGCTGTAGGCCATAATCGTTTCCCTCAAATCTTTCGGGTCGTTCAGCGTTTGTGGACCTGCGCGGCGAGCGCAGCGAGTTCGGGTGTCCTGGCAAGAAAACTGTCGAGCGCGTCGGTTACGATTTGCTGGGCGCTGGCGCCCTGGATCGTGCTGGCGAGGCGCAGCTTCAAGTGACGTTCCGCATCGAGCCGCAGGGTGAAGGCGGCGCGCTTGCCGCCTGCCTTGGCCGCGGTCTTCTCGGCGAGCTTCTTCTTCGGGCTGCGAATGCCCTTGGCGGGTACGGGCTTCGCGACAGGCTCTGCGACAGGCTCCGGCGCGGGAGCGAGATCGGTAGCGGGCGTGGGAGCGGGCGTGGCCGAAAGACGGGCCTTCAGTTCCTCGCGCTGGCGCAGCACTTCGGCGCGCTTTTCTTCCGCATTGTCGGCCAGCTTGGCTTCTTCCGCCAGGTCGAGCGCTTCGGCTTCGTCCTCTGCCGCAGCATTGGCCGGGGCGGGGGTGAGGTGCAGCGGCTCGGCCTGCTGCGGGTAATCATCCTCGCCCATGTCGTTCCAGCCGAGGTCGTCGAGGTTCGACGCCATCGGAACGGCTGACGGCATTTCGGTCAGCGGCGCGAGCTGCGGGCGCATCGCGGGGCGGGCCCCGCCCTTGCGCGCCAGCAGACTGGGGCTGAGCGATGCGAAACTGTTGGTCGCTTCTTTCATGGTTGCGGACCCCTTCACCGCGCGGCTCTCGTTACGACTGCGCAACGCGGCGGCCGAAGCCGCCCGCGGGACGATGGAGACCTTGCGGCTGGTGCACACCGCCCGGCGCGGCGAAAACCGTGCGGCGGAAGTTCTTTTCGAGGCGATCCGACACGTAGTTCCACAGCGCCGCCATTTCCTGCGAGCTGCGACCGTTGGGATCGACTTCCATCACCGTGCGGCCGTCGATCATCGAGGCGGCGAAATCGGTGCGGTGGTGAAGCGTGATCGGTGCGACCGTGCCGTGCTGGCTCAGTGCGACGGCGGCCTCGCTGGTGATCTTGGCCTTGGGCGTCGCGGCGTTGACCACGAAGATCAGCGGCTTGCCTGCACGCTCGCAAAGGTCGACCGTGGCGCCCACGGCGCGCAGGTCGTGCGGGCTGGGGCGGGTCGGCACGACGATCAGTTCGGCGACGGAGATCACCGACTGGATCGCCATGGTGATGGCGGGCGGCGTGTCGATGACCGCCAGCTTGAAGCCCTGCTGGCGCAGGGTCTGAAGATCGCTGGCCAGCCGTGCGACGGTGGTCTGCGCGAAGGCGGGGAATTCCGCCTCACGCTCGTTCCACCAATCGGCGAGCGAGCCTTGCGGATCGATGTCGATAAGCACGACCGGGCCAGCGCCCGCTCGCTGTGCCTGAACGGCCAGATGCCCGGAAAGCGTGGTCTTGCCCGATCCACCCTTCTGCGATGCCAAAGCCAAAACGCGCAAGGTCGTTCCCCCTGATAAACCCGAATGCTTGCGACCGAACTTTTCGGTGCTCGATTGGCGGGATCGCAGATCACCCTTTATTTTCGGTTAATTCGAACGCGTTCTTGTTTGACGTCATGCCTGACCAGAACCGCCTTTCGCAGAAGGGGGAGCGTTGGAAACTCTTTGCTAAGGGGTCGTTTGCTATGGCAGCTTTTCGATGAGTGATCGGGGAAACGGGTCGATGAAGGTTTCGCAGGGCTTTGGCACTTCGCTGAAGGTGGTCGCGGCGGCAGCGTTGGCGGCCAGCGCCGCATTCGCCAGCCCGGCGCTGGCGGACGTCAAGGACGGCGTCGATGCCTGGTCGCGGGGCGACTACGTCACTGCGGTCGCGCAGTGGCAGGGGCCGGTCGCTCGCGGAGATGCGGACGCGCAGTTCAACATGGCGCAGGCCTACCGCCTGGGACGCGGAGTGAGCGCGGACAAGGGCCGCGCGGAAGACCTCTACCGCAAGGCCGCGGCGCAGGGCCATGTCGAAGCGGCGGATACCTACGGCCTCATGCTGTTCCAGGACGGGCGGCGCGAACAGGCGCTTCCCTATGTGGAGGCTGCCGCAGGCCGCGGCGATCCGCGCGCGCAATATCTGCTCGGCATCGCGCATTTCAACGGCGACATGGTCCAGTCGGACTGGGTGCGCGCATATGCTCTCCTGACGCTGGCCAACGGCGCCGGACTACCACAGGCGAGCAACGCGATTGCCGAGATGGACAAGCACATTCCGCTCGAACAACGCCAGCAGGCGGCAGGTCTGGCGATGCAATTGCGCCAGCAGGCCGATGCGGAACGCTCGCGCCAGCTGGCGGCGGCGGACCTCTCCTACGGCACCGCACTCGCCACCAAGGCGCCGCCACGTAGCGCCCCTGTGGCGACGGTAGCTCCCGCCAATGCCACGCCCACCCGTCCCACGGTCAGTGCTGCAACGGCCGCGGTTGCAGAAGCCGCCCGCGCCACGGGCAATGAAAGCCCGGCGATGGCGGGCGCGGACTACGCTGGCGTCGCCGCGCCCGTTACCCGACCCACGCCGCCCGTAGTGGAAGTTGCGGCTGTGACGGCTCCGGCCCCTCCACCGGCGCGCGAGGCGAGCGGCGGGCCATGGAAAATCCAGCTCGGTGCCTTCGGTGTGGCGGGCAACGCGGAAAAACTCTGGTCGCGCCTGTCGGACCGCAGCGAACTGGCCGGGCGGCAACGCCTGCTGGTGCCAGTGGGACGGGTGACCAAGCTGCTCGCCGGAGGATACGCGTCGCGCGAGCAGGCCGACACGGCCTGCGCCGCGCTCAAGCGTTCGGGCCAGGACTGCCTGGTAACGCGATAGACAAGCGAACCGGCGGCACATAAGCCCCGCCTTGCAATAGGGGGCGATAATGTCGGCAGATTTCGGAACATACCAAGCAATCGAAGGGCGCACGCCCGACCAGCCTGTGCGGGTGGAGGAGCGGATAGGCAGCCTCGACTTTACGCGCGGCATCGCGATTCTCGGCATATTGCTCGCCAATATCGTCGCCTTCGGTCAGCCGATGACTGCCTATATGTACCCCGACGCGTTTCTGGTTCCGCCCAATGACGATGGTGGCTGGATGTGGTTGACGCAGTTCGTACTGGTCGACGGCAAGTTCCGCGGCCTGTTCACGCTCCTGTTCGGTGCCGGAATGGTGCTGTTCATGGAACGGACCTGGGCGCGCGGAGGCACGCGCTGGGTGCAGGCGCGGCGGCTGTTCTGGCTCGCCCTGTTCGGCGCGGCGCACCTGTTCCTGGTATGGCGCGGCGATATCCTGTTTTCCTATGCCATTTGCGGCTTCGTCGCGCTGCTGTGTATGCGGTGGGAGGCGAAGACGCAGCTGACGCTCGGATTGCTGGGCTTCGTGGCCGGGTCGATCCTCTACGCGCTGTCGATGGGGCCGCTGCCCTTCGTAGCGGACACGCCGATGGGAGAGCAGGCGGCCTTTGCGGAAATGCGCGTCAATCTGGAGCAGTCGGAGCGGGACGACCTCGCAGACGGGAATCTCGAAGCGGCGCTGATCCAGAGCGGGGACTACGCCGGTTTCGCTTCCCACAACATCATTCGCCATGCTTCCGACGTGCCGTTCTTCCTGTTCCTGTGGCTAGGCGAGACCCTGCCGCTGATGCTGGTCGGCATGGGGCTGTATCGAATGGGCTTCTTCTCCGGCGGGATGAGCCAGCGCAAATTGCTGCGCTGGGGCGCGCTCGGCATCGTCGTTGGCGGCGCGCTGACCCTGCTAATCGGGCTTTGGACCAAGGGGAACGGGCTGACCTACTACGGTACGCTGGCCGCTTTCGTCGGCTTTTCCCCGCTGCCGCGCCTGCCGATGATCCTGGGCTATGCCGCAATGTTGGTGCTGATCGCGCCAGCGGCGAACGGATGGCTGGGGCAGCGCATTTCGGCCGCTGGGCGCACGGCTTTTACCAATTACCTCGGCACGTCGATCGCGATGATGCTGGTCTTCCACGGCTGGGCCGGCGGGCTGTTCGGCAGGCTCGATCGGCCGGAGCTTTACGTGGTGGTCGCGATTGCCTGGGCGGCGATGCTGCTGTGGCCGCTCCCGTGGCTTGCGCGCTATCGCTTCGGCCCGCTCGAATGGCTGTGGCGCTGCCTGACCTATGGCAAGGTCTTTCCCCTGCGCCGCTAGGTTGCGCTCAATCGAGAGTGGCGAAGAAAAAGGCCGATAGCGCGGTTCCGGTGAAGAACAGCGGCCAGGACCAGAAGAAATGTTCGCCCTGCACGGTCATCAGATGGACGTTGAGGAACCCGCCGTGCGATCCACCCGTGCCAACGAACAGGCTGACCAGCCAGGTCAGCAGCGCACCGGGAAGCACGCCCTTTGCGAAAGAGATCATGGCTGTCACCCCCTATCCTTCGCACGGGGCGTCGCCCGCGCGTCAGAAGGGGTGTTGCGCGCCTAGTGGTGAATACGCAGCTAAGCGGTAAGGTTTGCGAAACCTTACCGCGTCAGCGCTTGGCGAAGGGGTTCTGCCCGCCTTTCAACACCACGCGAACCGGGACCGAATCGAAGCCCAGTTCCCGCCGGATGCCGTTGACGAGATAACGCTCGTAACTCTTGGGCAGCAGGTCCAGGCGGTTGCCGAACACCACGAAGCGCGGCGGGCGGGTGCCTGCCTGCGTGATGTAGCGCAGCTTGATCCGCTTGCCCTTGGGGGCGGGCGGCGGGTTCGCTTCCAGAGCATCGTCGAACCAGCGGTTGAGCGCCGATGTCGGCACGCGCTTCGACCAGCTTTCGCGCAGCACGAAGGCGGCGCGCAGCATTTCGTCGAGGCCCTTGCCGGTCTTGGCGCTGACGGCGAACAGCGGCAGGCCGCGCACCTGCGACAGCCCTTCGTCGAGCGCGCCCTTGATGCCGTTGAAGATCGAGCTGGCGTCCTGCGTGCCGACTTCGCCGGCAACGTCCCATTTGTTGATCGCGATCATCAGCGCGCGCCCTTCCTCCAGCACCATGGAGGCGATCTTGAGGTCCTGAACTTCCAGCCCCCTCGTCGCGTCGAGCAGCAGCACGACGACTTCCGCGAAGTCCACGGCGCGCTTGGCGTCGGCGACGGACAGCTTTTCCAGCTTGTCGGTCACCTGCGCGCGTTTCCGCATCCCGGCGGTGTCGATCAGGCGGATGTCGTGCGTCTCACCGGACTTCTTGTCCGTCCATTCCCAGTCGACGGCGATCGAATCGCGGGTAATGCCGGCTTCCGGGCCGGTGAGCAGGCGGTCTTCGCCAAGCAGGCGGTTGATCAGCGTGGACTTGCCTGCGTTCGGGCGCCCCACGATGGCGAGCTTCAGCGGGCCATCGGCGGCTTCGGCACCGCCCGCGGCCTTTTGCTCGGCCAGCGCGAGGTTGCGCTGTTCCTCGATCGCGCCGACGATCGGCCACAGGCCGCCGAACAGGTCGGCGATGCCTTCGCCGTGCTCTGCGGACAGCGCGACAGGTTCGCCAAGGCCCAGCGAATAGCTTTCCAGCACGCCCGATTCGCCCGCCTGCCCTTCGGCCTTGTTGGCGACCAGCACTACCGGCACGTCCTGTTCGCGCAGCCAGCGGCCGATTTCCTCGTCCAGCGGGGTAAGACCGGCGCGCGCGTCGATCACGAACATGGCGGCGTCGGCCCCGTCGAGGCTGACCTCGGTCTGGGCGCGCATCCGGCCCGGCAGCGTGTCGGGGTCCTCGTCTTCCCATCCGGCGGTATCGACCACCGTGAACTCGAGCCCTGCGATCTCGGCATCGCCCATGCGGCGATCGCGCGTCACGCCGGGCTGATCGTCGACCAGCGCCAGCTTCTTGCCGACCAGGCGGTTGAACAGGGTCGACTTGCCGACATTGGGGCGCCCGATGATGATGACCGTGGGCTTCGCCGGGATTTCGACCGGCATCGGCACAGGTGTATCTTCGGGCAGGGCGGGGATTTCGTCTTCGGACATTGCAGTTTCTCGTTTCGTCGCGCGAGGTGGCCGCTTGCCCGCCGATTGGCAAGCCAAACCGCCTCATTGACCGGGCGAGAGCGCCCGGAAAGGCGATCTTAACCATATGGCGCCATCCTCCAACGCCATGAGGGGTATTTCGATCATTCTGGCAGCAGGGGCAGCGCTCGGCGCGGCCGCACCGGCGCTGGCGAATTCGAACGCGGCGGACGTCGATTTTCGCGAGCGGGCGGAAATACCCGCCTATCTGCAATGCGTTCCTTACGCGCGGCAGGTCTCCGGCATCCAGATCTACGGCGATGCGCATACTTGGTGGAAGCAGGCTGAGGGGCGGTTCGCCCGTGGTCGCACGCCGCAGGTCGGTGCGGTGATGGCGTTCCGGCCGCACCGCAACATGAAGCTCGGTCACGTGGCTGCGGTCAGCCGGGTGATCGATTCGCGCACCGTATTGCTGCGCCATGCCAACTGGAGCCCGATCAATGGTCGCCGCGGCCAGATCGAAAACGACGTGCAGGCCATCGACGTCTCTCCGGCGAACGACTGGAGCGAGGTGCGCGTGTGGTACGCACCGCTGCAAGCGCTCGGCAAGACGCCGTGGCCGGTCGAAGGCTTCATCTATCCGGCAGAGGCTGCCGCGCCGCGATACAGCCCGCAAATCGCGCGAATCGACGACGGCCCGGCACGGCTGAAGGATTCGAAGGCTTTTACCGAAGCATTCGGCAAAGGCTTCGACGCCGCCCCGACCAAGCCGAAGAAGCAGCGCAAACCCAGGAAAAACACGGAGTTCGCCGAGGCGGCAGGGCTGCCGGCGATCTACTGAGCAATCAGGCTTTCAGGACCGGCGGTTCGTCACCGAGGTCTTCGTACCATGCCTCTACCGGCCCGTTGAGCTTCAGCGTCAGCGGGCGGCCCTTGCGATCCATGGTCTTGCCCGCCTGCACACGGACCCAACCTTCGGACACGCAATATTCTTCGACATTGGTGCGAACCACGTCCTTGAACCGGATGCCGATGCCGCGTTGCAGCTTATCCGCGTCGAAGAACTCGCTCGACGGATCGATAGCGATGCGGTCCGGCGGAAGGTCGGTCTTCGCATCGGCTGCGGGCGGGGTGGTCTGTTCGTCGCTCATGTCGGTTCCGGCTAAATTGGAATGCGGCTCGCCCTAGGGCGACGGCGACAAGGCGGCAAGTCCCCGTATCGTTCAGTCGGGCGGCGGCGGCGTTTCGATCGGGCTGCGGTCAGGGTTGTCGTAGTCGGGCGTCGGCGGCTCGATCTCGTCGGGATTGCCTCCGGGCGTTTCGGCGGGATTTTCCAGGGGCGGGGACTCGGGCGGGGCGCCGGGATCGATGGTGTCGGGGTTCGGATCGGGCTGGGTGGCCATGGCGGTTGTCCTTTCACCCTCCACAACGTTCGTCGCACGCACGGCGTTCCGCATCCTGCCGCGCGCGCCATCCCGCTTGCCCTTTTGGCGAGGCGTGACTAAAGGCGCGCCTTCACCCGCGGGGGTTCGCGCCCCCGTGCGGCATATGGTGTGCGGCTTCGTTCGGGCGGCCCATTGCGGGCGAAGACGATCAAGCTGCGGGCGTGGCGGAACTGGTAGACGCGCTGGTTTTAGGTACCAGTATCGCAAGATGTGGGGGTTCGAGTCCCTTCGCCCGCACCACTTTCGCCGCGAACCAGGCAACTCTACCGGAGTGGCCGCGACAGAATTAGGCAAGAAGGCAAGTTTATTTCCATGCAGATCGATGAAAAGACCAATGACGGCCTGAAGCGCGAATATGTGCTGACCATCCCGGCCAAGGATATCGCCGCGCGCATCGATGCCGAGGTGAAGAAGATCGCCCCGCAGGTGCGGATGCCCGGCTTCCGCCCCGGCAAGGTGCCGGCCAACCTGGTCAAGAAGATGCATGGCGAAGCGCTGCACGGCGACGCGCTGAACGCGACCATCCGCGAATCGATCGACGGCCTGATGAAGGACAAGAAGCTGCGCCCCGCGCTGCAGCCGAAGATCGACCTTCAGGAAGGTTATGAAGAAGGCAAGGACGCCAAGATCGACGTCGCACTGGAAGTGCTGCCCGACATCGAGGCGCCCAAGACCGATGGTCTGACGCTTGAGAAGCTGATCGTGCCGGTCACCGACGAACAGGTTGACGCACAGCTTGGCGAACTGGCCCAGAACCAGAAGAGCTTCAAGGACGCGCCGAAGACGAAGAAGGCCGCCGAAGGCGACCAGCTGATCATCGATTTCGTCGGCCGCGTCGATGGCACCGAATTCGAAGGCGGCAAGGCCGAAGGCCAGCCGCTGGAAATCGGATCGGGCCGCTTCATCCCCGGTTTCGAGGAACAGCTGACCGGCGTGAAGACCGGCGATAAAAAGACCATCAAAGTCACCTTCCCGGAAGATTATCCGGCAGAAAACCTCGCCGGCAAGGAAGCCGAATTCGATATCACCGTGCACCAGGTGAAGGTCGCGAGCGAAACGAAGGTGGACGAAGATTTCGCCAAGAACATGGGCCTCGAAGGGCTCGACCAGCTCAAGGGCCTGCTCAAGGGCCAGCTGGAGCAGGAAACTGCCGGGCTGACGCGCACCGCGATGAAGCGTTCGCTGCTCGACCAGCTTGCTTCGGGCCATGATTTCGACGTGCCGCCGACGATGGTGGATGCGGAGTTCGACCAGATCTGGGCCCAGCTGACCCAGGAAGCGGCCCGCGAAGACGACCCCGACGCAGCGATGAAGGAAATCGAATCCGAGAAGGACGATTACCGCAAGATCGCCGAACGCCGCGTGCGCCTCGGCCTGCTGTTAAGCGAAATTGGCCAGGCCAATGGCATCGAGATCAGCAACCAGGAAATGCAGATGCTGATCCAGCAGGCGGCTCAGCAGTATCGCCCGGAAGATCGCCAGCGGTTCATGGAATATGTCCAGAACGAACCGATGGCCGCCGCCCAGCTGCGCGCGCCGCTGTATGAAGAGAAGGTCGTCGACTTCCTGTTCGACAAGGCCGAAGTCACCGAGCGCGAAGTGACCCGCGAGGAACTGCAGGCCGCAATCGAGGCGGAAGAGCAGACCGACGCGAAGCCGGCCAAGAAGGCTCCGTCCAAGAAGAAGGCCCCGGCCAAGAAGGCTGCGAAGGCCGACGATGCGTCCGACGACGCGGCTGCCGAAAAGAAGCCTGCCGCCAAAAAGGCCCCGGCGAAGAAGGCTGCCGCCAAGAAGGACGACGATGCCGCCGAGAAGGCTCCGGCAAAGAAGCCCGCGGCCAAGAAGGCACCTGCTAAGAAGGCCGCAGCGAAGAAGTAATCTTCGCAGCCCTGTCAATTTGCCAAAGGGGCGGTCGGAGCGATCCGGCCGCCCCTTTGCTATTCGCGGGCTAGAAGTCGCCGCTGACGGAGAAGCGGAAGATCGGCCCGATCCTGCGGTCCATCACCTCGCTGAACAGCACCGGCGCGTCCGGCCTGTCACCCGCGAACACCGTCCGCTGGAACTTATTTCGCGCGCCCAGGATATTGGCGACGCGGGCGTTCACCGTCAGGCCGAAGACGTCCTTGTTCTCGACATAGAGATCGACAAAACTCGGCCCCTCGCCTTCGCGACCGACCTCGTACCGCCGCGCGTAAGGGGCGTTTTGGTTGGTGTAGAGCGACCCGCCGTAAGCCCAGTCGCTTTGCGGTATGTCATGGCGCAACTGGACCTGCAGTTCGTCGATCAGGTCGTAGGAGAACGGGCGGGTCTCTCCGGTGAAGGCGTCCGTTTCGCTCATCCAGCGCTTGACGCCTCGCGCCTCCACGCGCGCGCCCCGCCAGCCGAGCGGGTCGAGATTGATCGTGGCATTGCCTTCGAGATGTGTGCGCTCCGCATTGCCGACGTTGCCGCGCGCCTCCCCGCCATCGGGCAGGGGCACGTAAGCGATGAAATCCTCGAACCAGGCCTGTCGCAGCTCCAGCTTGACCGAGCCCCAGGGGCCGAGCCGCTTGTTTGCCTCGACCTCGACGTTCCAGCTCTGGTTGGGGACGAGCTGGTTGTTCGCGCCACTCTGATTGTCGTCGTTGAGCGACACGCTGGCTAGGAAATCGCCGAAGGACAACTGGCCCACGCGCCTGCGAACCTCGGCGGAAATGTCGAAGTCGGCGCGCGGTTTCCACGTCAGCGATGCCGAGCCCTTGGGGCGCTGGAACTTGCGCGAATTGGCCGCCGTCCCGGTCTGTTCGAGGATCGAGTATTCCATCCCACCGGTTGCCTGGAATGCCAGCGTACGGGTCAGCTGCTTGCCGAAGCTGAGGATCGTTTCGTATCGATCCTCCGTCACGCCGCCCGTGCCGCTGGGGAAGGCTACCGGGACGAAGTTCTCCGCCCCGTCCATCTCGAACAGGGCCGACGCGCGATCGAGCCGGTTGAATGCCGCCTCACCCGACAATTGCCAGTCGGCGTTCCATAGTTTCCAGCCATATTCGAAACGCCCGATACGCTCGCCCGTTGCGTTGATCTGGTTGAAACGAAACCCCTGCGTTGCCGAACCATCGTCGAAGCGGTCGATCACGACGCTCTTGTAATTGTCGCGCTCGTAACGCTCCAGTCCGATCAGCTTCAGCTTGCCGGGGCCGAGCGGAAATTCGACATCGCCGCCGATTTCGTATTCCGGCCCGTTCTCCCGCGTGCGGGCGTCACGGACGCGGCCCACACCAGCGGCGGTCAGTGCAGTCTCCGGCTGGTCGCGGTAGAAGACGTCCTCATTGTAGCTCAGATTAAGCTTGGCGAGCACCTGTCCCCCGAAGTCGTAGGCGAGGTTGGTCGCGATCTTCGGATTGTCGAACCCGCCGGAGAACTTGGTGTCCTGCCGCTCGATCGGATTGCCGAGCGGATCGAACACGACGACCGGGCCATCGGCGCCGAACCGGTCGTTGGCGTTGCTGATCGCGACGGTGTAATCGAGCGCGCCCGCGCTGCCGGTCAGCGAAGCCTCCCCGCCGAACAGTTGCGCCTTTGTGTTGTGCGCGCGAAAGCCGGTGCGCCATGTGAACTGGCCAGACACGCCGCCCTGCGAGGTGATGACGTTAGCGACCTGTCCCGACAGCCCCGGGACTTCGAGCGATGCGCCGTCGACGATGTCGATCCGCACGATGTTGGACAGCGGGATGCGGCGCAACTGGTCGAACACGCTGTCGGACTTGCTCGCCAGCCGTTCCTCGTTGACGAGGACGTTCGCCGTGGCCTGGCCGAGACCGCGCTGGTCGTCATTTGCGCCGGTGGCGGTGAAGCCCGGGATACGCTCCAGCACGTCGAGCGCGTTGCGCGGGGCGAAGCGGACAAACTGGTCGGGGTTATAGCTGGTCGCGGTGTTTGCGCCTGCGTCGGTGTCGCCGGTCGGGACGATTTGCGCCGGATCCGCCTCTGCCGGCGCGTCCTGCGCCTGCGCGGACGTAGCTGTCAGCGCGGCCAGACCCGTCGCGAGCATGGTGGCGGCGCGCAGCCGCGCGGCAAGACTGTTCGGCATCCTCATGGCATCAAGCTGTAGCGCCGGGCTAACACACCTACGCCGCACGCTCGACCGACAGCACGAAAACTCCGACGAATGGCATCGCCGCGGACCCGGTCGGGAGACGGGCTGGGGAAGCAATGTTAATGCCCTTGAACATCGCGAAACCAGCGCCGACATAGGCGGCTCGGTTCAAACCCAAAGGATACTTCATGATCGACCTGTTCGGCTCCGACGCTCACGCCACCCAGGGCCAGTTCACCCGCGACCCCGTTACCGGCGCGCTGGTGCCGATGGTGGTGGAACAGACTGCGCGGGGCGAACGCAGCTTCGACATCTTCAGCCGCCTGCTGCGCGAACGCATCGTCTTCGTGACCGGCCAAGTGGAAGACGGCATGGCGAGCCTCATCACGGCCCAGCTGCTGTTCCTGGAAAGCGAAAATCCCTCGAAGCCGATCAGCATGTACATCAACTCGCCGGGCGGCGTGGTGACGGCCGGCATGGCGATCCACGACACGATGCAGTACATCAAGCCGCGCGTGTCGACCGTGTGCATCGGCCAGGCCGCCAGCATGGGCAGCTTCCTGCTGGCCGCAGGCGAGCCGGGTATGCGCATCGCGCTGCCGAACGCCCGCATCATGGTTCACCAGCCCAGCGGCGGCGCACGCGGCATGGCCTCGGACATCGAGATCCAGGCGCGCGAGATCCTGCGCATCCGCAAGCGGATGAACGATCTCTACGTCAAATACACCGGCCAGAGCCTGTCCGACATCGAGAAGGCCATGGATCGCGACACCTTCCTGGAAGCGGAAGAGGCGATGAAGTTCGGCATCGTGGACAAGGTGTTCGAAACGCGCCCGGAAATCGAAGGCGACGACGGCGAACTCGGCAGCGGTGGCGCGCCTGAGTAATCGCTCGCCTGCATGGGGTTGCGCGCGGGGGTGGATAACCCCGGCGTGTGACTGTCACCTTTTGGCAACCTCAAAACTTCAGCCGCGCGAAAGCCGTGGCGTGATAGGTAACCGATATTGACCGTGTTGGATGCGCGGTTAGGGTATCGGGTTGCGAATCCCCATCAATGGGGCAGGAAAAGACTTTATGACTGAATTAAGCGGATCGGATAGCAAGAGCACGCTGTACTGCAGCTTCTGCGGCAAGTCCCAGCACGAAGTGCGCAAGCTGATCGCGGGCCCCACCGTGTTCATCTGCGACGAGTGCGTGGAACTGTGCAACGACATTATCCGCGAAGAAACCAAGGCCGGCCTCGCCGCCAAGAGCGACGGGGGCGTTCCGCCGCCGCGCGACATCTTCGAAACGTTGAACGATTACGTGATCGGGCAGGACCGCGCCAAGCGCGTTCTCTCGGTCGCCGTGCACAACCACTACAAGCGGCTGAAGCATTCCGGCAAATCGGGCGATGTCGAACTGGCGAAGTCCAACATCCTGCTCGTCGGGCCGACGGGTTCGGGCAAGACGCTGCTCGCCCAGACGCTGGCGCGCACTTTCGATGTGCCGTTCACCATGGCCGATGCCACCACGCTGACCGAAGCCGGCTACGTGGGCGAGGATGTGGAGAACATCATCCTCAAGCTGTTGCAGTCCAGCGACTACAATGTCGACAAGGCGCAGCACGGCATCGTCTACATCGACGAAATCGACAAGATCAGCCGCAAGGCCGAAAACCCGTCGATCACGCGCGACGTTTCGGGCGAAGGCGTGCAGCAGGCGCTGCTCAAGCTGATGGAAGGCACCACGGCCAGCGTTCCGCCGCAGGGCGGGCGCAAGCATCCGCAGCAGGAATTCCTGCAGGTCGACACGACGAACATCCTGTTCATCTGCGGCGGAGCCTTCGCCGGTCTGGACAAGATCATCGCCGACCGCCTGCAGAAGCGCAGCATCGGGTTCGGTGCGCACGTCGCCGACCCGGACAAGCGCCGCGTGGGCGAACTGCTGACCAAGGCGGAGCCGGAAGATCTCCTGAAATTCGGCCTGATCCCTGAATTCGTCGGCCGCCTGCCGGTCATCGCCACGCTGGAAGACCTCGACGTCGCGGCGCTGGTGACGATCCTGCAGGAACCGAAGAACGCACTGGTCAAGCAGTACGCCAAGATGTTCGAGCTGGAAGATGTCGAACTGACCTTCACGGACGACGCGCTCCAGGCGATTGCCGAGCGGGCTATCGCCCGCAAGACCGGCGCGCGCGGCCTGCGCTCGATCGTTGAAGCGATCCTGCTCGACACCATGTTCGACCTGCCGACGATGGAAGGCGTGACCGAGATCGTCGTCGACAAGGATGTGGTCGAAGGCCGCAAGGAACCGGTGCAGGTCCATGCGGGCAAGAAGGGCAAGGAAGAAGCCGCGTAAACGGGCGGTTTCTTACGGCTAACGGAATAGGCGGCCGGGAGGGTTTCGATACCTTCCCGGCCGCGATCGTTTTGGTGCGATGCGGGAGTGTCCCCCTGCTCTCTTCCGCTGACTAGCACCCGGCCGCACATTCGCGACTGTGCTCGATCTGGATGGTCGCGTGCCCGATGCGATGGTGGTGCTCCAGTTCCTCGGCAATGTCGCGCAGGAAGGCGTCGCCCGGGTGGCCGCCGGGCATGACAAGGTGTGCGGTCAGGGCGGTTTCCGTCGTGCTCATCGGCCAGATGTGGAGGTCATGCACCGCCTCAACGCCGTCCAGCCCGGCCAGATAGGTCCGCACGGCGCTTTCGTTGATACCCTTTGGCACGGCAAGCAGGCTCATCGCCACGCTGTCCTTCAGCAGGCTCCAGGTGCCCCAGGCGATCACCAGCACGATCACGATGCTCACCGCAGGGTCGATCCACAGCGCCCCGGTCCAGATGATGGCGAGGCCCGCCAGCACCACGCCGAGACTCACCAGCGCGTCAGCCGCCATGTGCAGGAACGCGCCACGAATGTTGATGTCGTGCTGCCCGCGCATGAACAGCGCGGCGGTACCGCCGTTGATCAGGATGCCGATGCCGGCGACGATCACCATCGTCATGCCTTCGACCGGCGCAGGCTCGGCCACGCGGTGGAGCGTCTCGTAGAGGATCAGCGCAATCGCGACGAGCAGCAGCCCGGCATTGGCCAGCGCCGCCAGGATCGTGCTGCTCTTGAAGCCATAGGTGAAACGCGCGGTCGCGGGCCGCTTGGCCGCAACGCTTGCAGCCCATGCCAGAAACAATGCGAGCACGTCCGACAGATTGTGCCCCGCATCCGCGATCAGCGCCATCGAGCCGGACAGCCAACCATACACAGCCTCGACCACGACGAAGGCGGTGTTGAGGATGATGCCGATCAGGAAAGCGCGCCCGAAGTCTTTGGGCGCGTGGGCGTGCCCGTGCCCGCCGTGGCCATGGCCGTGATCATGTTCGTGCCGCGTCGCGTGTAAGCTTCCCATGACCCGTCCCAGCCCCTTAATCGTACACGCAGGCGTCGAGCCCATCGCGGCTTACCACGCCGATGCGCGCGGCGATGGTGTTGCCGTGGCGGCGCAGCCAACCGCCGGGCGAGGTGACGGCGCGTTTCTTGGGGAGGGGGAGGGCCACAGCCATGCGCGCCGCTTCGCTTGGGGTCAGCCGCGCGGCAGAGTGCCTGAAATAGCGCTGCGATCCGGCCTCCACGCCGTAGGTGCCGATGCCGGTCTCCGCCACGTTGAGGTAGACCTCCATGATCCTACGCTTGCCCCAGATATTCTCGATCAACACGGTGAACCACGCCTCCAGTCCCTTGCGGAAATAGCCGCCGCCCTGCCACAGGAAGACGTTCTTCGCGGTCTGTTGGCTGATGGTGGAGCCGCCGCGAATGCGGCCGCCCTGCGAATTGCTCTCGATCGCTTTCTCGATCGCCTCGCGGTCGAACCCGTCGTGGGTGCAGAACTTGCTGTCTTCCGCCGCGATCACGGCGCGCACCATGTTGCGGTCGATATTGTCGATGGGTTCCCAGTCGCGAGTCACGCCATTCTCGTCGAGCAGCATGGTGGCGGTGTAGGTGACGGGCAGGAACTTCAGCGCGATCACCAGCGCGAGGCTGACGCCGACGAACCACAGCACCAGCTTGGCGATGAATTTGAAAAAGCGTATCATTCCCTCCGCTGCTTAGAGACGTGAAAGGGGCTTCGCAATCGGTGCGCTCTTGTGGCGCGGGGCGCGGCGTGCTTTCTGTAGCCGGAGCAGGCGGACGAGGGGAAAGTTCATGCGACACGGTATCGGGATTGCGGCATTGGTGGCAGCGCTGGCGGCCAGCCCGCTCGCGACCCAGACCGCAGATGTGAGCGCGGCGGTAGCGAAAGATTACGACAGCTACCTCGAAGACCTGTTCGTCCACTTCCACCAGAACCCTGAGCTCTCCTTCCTCGAAACCAAGACAGCCGCGCGAATGGCGGCAGAGCTGCGCGCCGCAGGTCTCGACGTGACCGAAAAGGTCGGAGGGACAGGCGTCGTCGGCATGATGAAGAACGGCCCCGGCCCGCTGATCCTGCTGCGCGCGGACATGGACGGGCTGCCCGTGCCGGAGAAAACCGGGCTGGAATACGCCTCCACCGCCACGCAGACCGGGCAGGACGAGCAGGAATACCCGGTAATGCACGCCTGCGGCCACGACGTGCACATCACCTCGATGGTCGGAACGGCCCGCCAGCTCGCTGCGATGAAGGACCAGTGGAGCGGCACGCTGATGTACGTCGTTCAGCCGGCGGAAGAGCGCGTCGGCGGGGCGAAGGCCATGCTGGCAGACGGCCTCTACGACCGCTTCGGCAAGCCCGACTATGCGCTGGCCTTTCATGTAACCTCCGTCCTGCCGACCGGCACCGTCTCGGCTGCCGAGGGCATCCAGTATTCGAGCGCGGATTCGGTCGACATCATGGTACCGGGCGTCGGCGCGCACGGCGCCAGCCCCCACATGGGCCGCGATCCGGTGTATATCGCCTCGCAGATCGTCACCGCGTTGCAGAGCATCGTCAGCCGCGAGGTCATGCCGCTGTCACCGGCGGTCATCACGGTCGGCTCGTTCCATTCCGGTTCGAAGCACAACATCATCTCGGACCGCGCGGACCTGCAACTGACGGTACGTGCCAATGACGAGGCGGTGCGCGCGCAATTGCTTGCCGCGATAGAACGCGTGGCGGTCGGCATCGGCAAGGCGCATGGCTTGCCCGACGATATGCCGGTCAAGGTAACGGTGAGCGAAGGGACACCCGTGACGAACAACGATCCCGATCTCGCACGCCGCCTCAACACCGTCATGCGCCGCGATCTGGGCGAAAACGCCTTTGTGCCATTCGAACAGAAGGGCATGGGTGCGGAGGATTTCGCCTTCTTCGTGGCCGACGAATACGATGTGCCGGGCTATTACTTCGGCGTGGGCGGCACACCGCCCGCAGCTTTCGAAGCAGAGAAAAACGGCGGCCCGCCTGTCCCCAGTCACCATTCGCCCCTGTTCAAGGTCGCGCCCCGGGAAAGCGTGACGATGGGCACGCGCGCCATGGTTGCGGCAGTTCTCGATCTAGCGGGCAAATGAGAGCAACCCTCTTGGCGACCCTGCTGGGAACGGTCACGGCCCTGCCGGCGCAAGCCCAGGGAACGCGCGAATACGGCGCCGACGAACTCATCGATGAATTGGTCCACTCGGACCTTCCACTCTATGCTTTCGATTGGGAGGAACTCTGGCCGCGCAGCATTGCTGACGAGGAAATCATCGCCGGTTGTAGCAGCAGGGTGCGCTTCGGGGATTGGTTCATGCAGTCCAACCCGGCCAATCAGGGTTCGCTGGTCGAGGGCTGGTACAACTTTTCCAACTACGGCTCCTTTCACTGCATTGCGAATGTCGCGACGGCCCGGCAACGCGAGGATCTTGAAACTGGAGAGCTTGCGCGCGGCTTCTTCGTGAAGCTGGGCGAGGCCGAGCGTTCGGGATCGCCGATGGAGCTTTGGGCGCTCCAGACCGGTACGTCGCCGGGAAGCGACTATCGTTTGCTCGCGCGCGCACCGGATCAGAAGATCGTGACATCGTTCGAGGTCCTGCAGCAGCGCTGCCCGGCAGGGCACTGGCGCGCGCTGGCGGACGAGGACGCGTTCGATATCTTTTCCACCGGCTACTGTTCGATCAACACGCGCGAGGAATTGTTCGCCCTGGCCACGGACATGCTTTCCCGACCCGCTCTGGGGACGCTGACGTTGCAGGAAGATCCGGAAAGCGGCGTCTCGCAGAGATAAAAATTGGCGCACACCTTCCGGGGCGCAAGCGTCTCCCTATGTGGGATGCCGACCCCCATCGGAAGGAGCCCCCCATGAAATCTTCAGACAACACCATCCTCGTCACAGGCGGTGGCAGCGGTATCGGGCGCGAACTCGCGCAGCGCTGGCACGACGCCGGTAACACGGTGATCGTCGCCGGACGCACACGCGCCTCGCTCGACCAGACGGCGGAGGGGCGCGAGAACATCCACGTTATGACGCTCGACGCCTCCGATCCTGCCGAGATCGCGCGTTTCGTCGACGAACTGACGAAGGCGCACCCGTCGCTCAACGTGCTGGTGAACAACGCTGGCATCATGAAATACGAAGACGTCACCGCAGCGCGCGACCTGACCGACGCCGAGAACACGGTCGAGACGAACCTGCTCGGCCCGATCCGGCTGATCGACGCGCTGGTCACGCATTTGTCGGCGCAGGACGATGCGGCCATCGTGAATGTCACTTCGGGCCTCGCCTTCGTGCCGCTGCCCAAGGCGGCGACCTACAGCGCAACCAAGGCCGCGCTGCACAGCTATACGGTGTCGCTGCGCAAGAAACTTGAAGGCAAGGTCGAGGTGATCGAGCTTGCGCCGCCGGGCGTGCAGACCGAACTCACGCCGGGTCAGTCCGAGCGGGAGGAATACATGCCGCTGGACGACTACGCCGAAGCCGTGATGGCGCAGTTCCTTTCCGGCGACGTTCCGGCAGAAGTGCTGGTGCCCAATTCGCAAATGCTGCGCGACGCGGAGAAGAACGGCAATTTCGAGCAAGCGCTCGACCGTCTGGCGTCCATGTAAGAGATGGGCATGTAAGAGAAAGGGCGCGCGGAGCGTTATGCCCCGCGCGCCTATCTTGTTCTTCGTCAGCGATCAGGCGGCGGTCGGCAGCAGCCTTTCGCCGGCAATGGTCTTCATCGCCTTCTGCAGCTTCTCGAACGCGCGCACTTCGATCTGGCGGATGCGTTCGCGGCTGACGTCGTAGACCTGCGACAGCTCTTCCAGCGTCTGCGGATCGTCGGTCAGGCGGCGCTCGGTCAGGATGTGCTGTTCCCGCTCGTTCAGCGATTCCATCGCTTCGAGCAGCATTTCATGCCGCACGGTCGCTTCCTCGGCCTCGGCGACGGTTTCGTCCTGCAACGGACGGTCGTCGGTCAGCCAGTCCTGCCATTCGCCCGAGCCTTCTTCGCCATTGCGCATCGGCGTGTTGAGCGACCCGTCGCCGCCCATCATCATGCGGCGGTTCATGTTGATCACTTCCTGCTCGGGCACGCCGAGGTCGGTTGCGATCTTCGCCACATCGTCGGGATGCAGGTCGGTGTCTTCGTAGGCGTCGAGCTGCTTCTTCATCCGGCGAAGGTTGAAGAACAGCTTTTTCTGAGCGGCGGTGGTGCCCATCTTCACGAGGCTCCACGAGCGCAGGATGAACTCCTGCATGCTCGCCTTGATCCACCACATGGCATAGGTCGCCAGGCGGAAGCCGCGATCGGGTTCGAACTTCTTGACGCCTTGCATGAGACCGACGTTACCCTCGGAAATCAGGTCGGACACCGGCAGGCCGTAGCCGCGGTAGCCCATGGCGATCTTGGCGACGAGCCGCAGGTGGCTGGTTACCAGCTGCGCCGCGGCGTCCGGGTCTTCATGTTCGGCATAGCGCTTCGCGAGCATATATTCCTGCTCAGCGGTAAGCACCGGGTATTTCTTGATCTCGGACAGATAGCGGTTGAGGCTCTGCTCTCCGCCAAGGGCCGGGATGGTCAGACTTTTGGATGATTTGCTCACTGTTTCCCTTTACCTTCCTTCGTCGACCGCCTGTTTGCCGACCCCTGCTGGGCGTCTGGCGGGGCGCGGCCACAAACCTGCTTCCCCTGTTTCACACATTAGCAAAAAACCGCGCCTCCGTGTGTGTTTTTCGTCGATTTCAACGAGCGAGTTCGTCGATCAGTTCCCCCATGTCAGGGGGCAGCTGGCTGGCAAAATGCACGCGCTGTCCGGTCGCCGGATGATCGAAACCGAGCGTCGCGGCATGGAGGGCCTGCCGGGCAAAACCGAGCCGCTTGAGCAGCGGCAAAAGGGCCGAATCGCTGCGTCCATAGACAGGGTCCCCTATTAGCGGATGGCCGATTGACGCGGCGTGAACCCGGACCTGGTGGGTGCGCCCTGTTTCAAGGCGGAATTCGACCAGCGCGGCGCGCGCCAGCTCCTCTATTACCTTGTAGTGGGTGACGGCGTGCTTGCCACGCGAGGAATCATTGGGGAGCATCGCCATTTTCTTGCGATCCCGGTCGGAACGCCCGATGCGGCCGGCGATCGTGCCACTGGCAGGGGAGGGATGGCCCCGCGTCACCGCCAGATAGGCTCTCTCAATGCTGTGATCCTTGAACTGGCGCGCAAGACCTTCATGCGCGCGGTCGGTCTTGGCAACTACCAGCAGCCCGGACGTGTCTTTGTCGATTCGATGGACGATGCCGGGGCGGGCGACCCCGCCGATGCCCGACAGCTGGCCACGGCAGTGGTGCAACAGGGCGTTGACGAGAGTGCCGTCAGGATTGCCTGCCGCAGGGTGCACGACCATTCCGGCGGGCTTGTCGACCACGATCAGGTCCGCATCCTCATGCACCACCACGATGGGGATATCCTGTGGATTGGCCTGTGGATCGCTTGGGGGTGGAAGGTGGATGGAAAAGCTCAAGTCGGCTTTAACTTTGACCGATGTCGCTGAAATCGATGAACCATCCAGTGTGACCGCGCCTTCCGCGATCAGCGCCTGGATACGCGCGCGGGAAAGGTCGGTGACGTCAGCCAGCACCTTGTCCACCCGCCCGGCCGATGCGGTCGTCCCGCTGATGATTTCGCCGTCCCCCATGACCATGTGGTTATGGTGTTTCTCCGAGCCTCATTCCAGCAAAAGCTGGCATTGCGATGGCTCTCGCGAAAAATAACTGGACCCCCGCCGTCGCCGGGGTGACGATGCGATATGGACGTGACGCTGAGCCAGATCGCGATGGATCGCATCGTCGAACACGCGAGGGCTGAACATCCCCGCGAATGTTGCGGCATATTGCTTGGTGTCCGTGATTGCATCGGCGACGTCGTTCCTGCCGCCAATGTTCATGCCACGCCGTGCACCCATTTCGAGATTGACCCGCAGGCGCTCGTCGATGCTCACCGCGCCGCGCGCATCGGCGGGCCGGAAGTGCTCGGTTACTACCACTCGCATCCGCAAGGCGCCGCGCGCCCTTCGCAGACGGACCAGGCGATGGCGAGCGGCGACGGCAGGAT
Source organism: Altererythrobacter sp. CAU 1778 (assembly GCF_054482795.1). NCBI lineage: Bacteria > Pseudomonadati > Pseudomonadota > Alphaproteobacteria > Sphingomonadales > Erythrobacteraceae > Altererythrobacter > Altererythrobacter sp. CAU 1778. The sequence continues at coordinate 740,301 of NZ_JBTLRP010000001.1, forward strand.
CTGGCTCATCGCCGGGCGCGGGGACGGCGCACTGTCCGTCACTCTCTGGCGCGATGCGCCCGGCGGCTTCACCCCGCTTTCCTACCGCGTGACTTCGGCATGAGCCGGCGCGCAATTGCCTCGGAACACCGCCCTTTTTGCACGCGTGGTTAATGGGCAGGTGCGCCAGCGGTTTTCTTGGGCTAGGACAGGGTTCCAAGTGTTCCACGCCCCTTCTTCCCTGCGAGTTTCATGACCGATATCGATCCGACTCAATTCGCCAGCCTGCTGTGTTCGCGGCTGTGCCATGACATGCTTTCCCCTGTCGGTGCGCTGAGCAACGGGCTGGAGCTGATGCGTGACGAGCAGGATCCGGAAATGCGCGAACGGTGCATGGAACTGCTCGAACAAAGCGCCGCGACTTCGACCGCGAAGCTCAAGTTCTTCCGCCTCGCCTTCGGGGCAGCGGGTGGTTACGGCGACCGTGTGCCGGTTGACGAGCCGCAAGGGCTGATTGCCGCGCTGCTGGCTGGAAATGATCGCATCCGCCTGAACTGGGCGATTTCCGAAAGCCAGTTGCCGAAGCCCGCCGTGAAGGTGCTGCTCAACCTCGCGCAGCTCGCGATCGACGCGCTGGTGCGCGGCGGTGACCTCGACATCGGGGTGGAAGGGCGCGACGGCGCGACGGAGATTGCCGTGCGCGCGACAGGTCCGAAGATCGCCTTCGACAGGGCGATCGGCGCCGCGCTCGACGGGACGATGGCGGTGGCGGAACTTTCCAGCCGCACGGCGGCGGCGCATATGGTCAATCTGACCGCGCAGCAGACGGGTGGAGGTGTGCAGTACATGATGACCGACGATACGCTGGTGCTGGGCGCGGTGCTGCCCGGCGCGGATGACGGGATGATCGGCTGAGATGTCGGACGAGCTGGTGCACCGCGAGCGCCTGTCGCCCAACTACGACGAACGCACCGATCCGATCAGCATGGTGGTGCTCCATTATACCGAGATGGAAAGCGCCAGCGCTGCCGAAGATCGCCTGTGCGACCCCGAAGCGAAGGTCAGCGCGCATTACCTGATCAGCGAAGGCGGCGAAGTCGTGCGTCTCGTGCCGGAAAGCCAGCGCGCATGGCACGCTGGCGTATCCTACTGGCGCGGTCATACGGACATCAACGGCATCTCCATCGGCATCGAACTGGACCATCCGGGCCACGCGCTCGGCTATCGCGAGTTCAGCGATGCCCAGTTCGAAGCGCTGGTTCCGCTGCTGCACCGGCTGGTCCATTACTACGACATTCCGCGCGCCAATGTCGTCGGACATTCGGACGTCGCGCCTGCGCGCAAGGTCGATCCGGGCGAACTGTTCCCGTGGGAACGCCTTGCCGAATACCACCTCGCGCTGCCGCGTCCGGGCATCGAACTGGGCGATCCGTTCGACAACGATGGCGCATTCTACCTCGCGCTCGAACGGTACGGCTATGACATCACGGACGGGCACAAGGCGGTGGAGGCGTTCCAGCGCCGCTGGCGGCCCGAACGAATCGACGGCCAGATCGACGGGGAGGTGCGCGCGATCCTGTTCCAGCTGCTGCTGGACCGCGACCGGGGCCGGACGCGCTGACCAGAATGGCGCTGCGTCCCGACATCCGCGAGGACGATCTGACGCATCCGGAAACGATTGCGCTGCTCCGCTTGCACCTCGAAGGAATGCACGCCAATTCCCCGCCGGAGAATGTCTTTGCGCTCGACCTGTCGGGTCTGAAGGCTCCGGAGGCTACGGTGTGGACCGCGTGGCTGGACGACCGGCCCGTGGCGATCGGCGCGCTGAAGCGGCTGGATGACGAGACGGGGGAGATCAAGTCGATGCGGACGCATCCCGATTTTCTTCGCTGTGGCCTGGCCGCCGCCCTGCTCGACCATATCATGACCGTTGCGCGCGAACGGGGCCTCAGCCGCCTCAGTCTCGAAACCGGATCGGGCGATGCGTTCGAGCCAGCGCTGACGCTCTACCGTCGCCGCGGTTTCGCAAACGGGGCGTCCTTCGGCGATTACGTGGCCAGTGACTTCAACCAGTTCCTGCACTGCGATCTCGGTCGCGCGGAAAGTCTTTCCTAAACTGCGCCGTCGCACTACATCCCCGCTCGCCAGGGGGCCGGGCAGCCGCGTGATTTCGGTCGCGAGGAAAGTCCGGGCTCCACGAAACAAGGGTGGCGGGTAACGCCCGCCGGGGGTGACCCCAGGGAAAGTGCCACAGAGAGCAGACCGGCGATGGCTCGTCCGCGAGCACAGCCAAGGGTGAAAGGGTGCGGCAAGAGCGCACCGGGGGCATGGCAACATGGCCCGCATGGCAAACCCCACCCGGAGCAAGGCCAAATAGGGGCCTCGTGCCTGCCTTCGGGCAGGCTAGGGCGTTTCGCCCGAGAAGGCCCGGGTTGGCTGCTAGAGCCCTGGAGCGATCCGGGGCGCAGATGAATGGCTGCCACCGCGCGGCCGGGTCCCTCCGAGGTCATCTTGGCGGGGATACCGCGTGCGGGACAGAACCCGGCTTACAGGCCCCCTGGCGCTTTTATGGCCGTCCGACGCTGGTGTATTCGAAGCCGGCCGCGCGCATGTCTTCCGGGCGGTAGATGTTCCGCAGGTCCACCATTATCGGGGTTTTCGCCAGCGCTTTCACCCGCGACAGGTCGAGCGCGCGGAAGGCATCCCATTCGGTCACGATCACTACCGCATCCGCACCGTCGATCGCGGCGTAGGGATCGCCCTTCATTTCCACTTCCGGCATCAGCGGTGCGGCAAGCTCCATGCCCTCCGGATCGTAGGCAGCAACGGCGACGCCCGCATCCGCCAGCGTCTGCGCTACCGCGATTGCCGGGCTGTCGCGCATGTCATCGGTGTTCGGCTTGAACGTCAGGCCCAGCATGGCGACCCGTTTCCCGCGGGCCGCGTCAGGGCCGCCGAGCGCATCGACGACCTTGCGGCCCATCGCGCGCTTGCGGCTGTCGTTGACCGCGACCACGGCCTCCACGATCCGCGTCGGGCTGTCGTAATCCTCCGCCGTCTTGAGCAGCGCGAGGGTGTCCTTGGGGAAGCACGACCCGCCATAGCCGGGACCGGCATGGAGGAACTTGCCTCCGATGCGGTTGTCGAGGCCGATTCCGCGGCTGACATCCTGCACGTTTGCGCCGACCCTTTCGCACAGGTCCGCCATCTCGTTGATGAAGGTGATCTTGGTCGCGAGAAAGGCGTTGGCGGCGTATTTGATCAGTTCCGAGGTTCGCCGGCTGGTGAACAGGATCGGCGACTGGTTGAGGAACAGCGGGCGATAGACTTCGGTCATCACCTCGCGCCCGTATTCGTCCTCTGCGCCGATGACGATGCGGTCGGGGCGCTTGAAATCCCCGATCGCCGCGCCTTCGCGCAGAAACTCGGGATTGGAGACGACCGCGAACTTATGCCGGGTGCCGGATTTCGCGATGATCCGTTCGACCTCGTCCCCGGTCCCGACCGGGACGGTCGACTTGGTCACGATCACGGCATCGCCCGAGAGGCTCTGGCCAATTTCCTCGGCCACGGCGTGAACGAAGGTGAGGTCGGCGTGCCCGTCGCCCCGGCGGCTGGGCGTGCCCACCGCGATGAAGATCGCTGCCGCACCTTCGATGGCGGAGGCCAGATCGGTCGAGAAGGTCAGCCGACCCGCCTTCACATTGCTGGCGACCAACGCATCGAGGCCGGGTTCGTAGATCGGCATGACGCCGTCTTCCAGCTTGGCGATCTTGCCCGGATCCTTGTCGATGCAGACGACGTCGTGGCCGAAGTCCGCGAAGCACGCGCCCGACACGAGGCCGACATAGCCCGACCCGACCATTGCAATCTTCATTGTCCCGTCACCCCTTCGATGGAGACCGATCCGCTATGTTCCTGCGCGACCAGATAGCGCCGCTCGGTGCCTTCCAGCGCCAGTGCGGTCAACCGCCCGCTATAAAAGGCGCCGGTGTCGACGCCGATGCGGTTGCCGCGGTCTTCCGGCTCTTCGCTGATCGTATGGCCGTGCACCACGACCTTCCCGAAGGGCGCCTCATGCGACAGGAAGGGTTCGCGAATCCATAACAGGTCCTGCCGTTTCTGCGCGTCGAGCGCGACGTCAGGATCGATCCCGGCATGGACGAACAGGTAGTCGCCGATGGCGAACTGCTCCTCGAAACTCTCGATGAAGGCAAGATCGTCTGCCGGTACGAGCTGCCGCATCGTCTCCTGCACCGTCTCGAAATCGTCGGCGATCAGCGCGTCGCGATCATAGCCGTAACTCAGCAGCGTTTCTCGTCCGCCGTGGCGCAGGAAGCTGCGCAGGACGCTGGTCTTCTTCAGCGAGAGGAGAAGCATCTCTTCATGATTGCCCGCCAGCAGGCGGACCTTGCGCCGCGCGGCCAGTTCACGAGCGAGGGTGACGACGCCCGCACTTTCCGGACCACGGTCCACCAGGTCGCCAAGCAGGACGATGGTGGTATCAGCCGCGCCGCGCGCGAGGTCGTCTGCCTCGATCGCATCGAGTAGCGCACGGAACAGGTCGAGCCGTCCGTGGATATCGCCCACGGCATAAACACGCTCGCCTGCCGGAATGGTCGCGGAAGGCGGTTCCGCCCGGCGGCCGCGGAAGACATTGAACAACTGGCGCATGGTGCGCGCCCATATCGGCTTTTCTGCCAATTCCACAAGGCCCGCCGCGTCTGCCGGAAGGGAGCATCGGGTGCCGAAAAGCCACAGTTTGGGCGCTATTAGGAAGCGTTGGGGAAACGTTCTTGTGCAACGCAGCAATTTCGTGCAGCTTTATTGCCAATCTGGAAAGGCTGCCCGAACAAAAGAGGCTGGCTGCCAGGTTTGCAGGTGGGACGAAGCACCAACGCGCAACAAGGAAGATTGCCATGCTTACGTCCATTCGCGGCCTTGCCGCCTCAATTCTGGCGACCGGTGTCGCCTTCGCAGCCACTCCCGTCCTCGCGCAGGATGCCGAAAGCGGCGTCTCCGTCTCGGGCAATGTGGCCGTTGTCACCGACTATCGCTTCCGCGGCGTCTCGCTTTCGGCGGGCGATCCGGCGATCCAGGGCGGCATCGACGTGACCACCGACAGCGGCTTCTATGTCGGCACCTGGGGTTCCTCCATCGACGGCGGCCCGCTCTATGGTGAAATGGAGCTCGATATCTACGCAGGCTGGTCGGGCGAAGTTTCCTCCGGCGTGACCGTCGATGTCGGCGTGCTCTATTATGCCTACCCGGCCAATGATTTCGGCCCGGCCGAATATTACGAGCCTTATGCCTCGGTCTCCGGTTCGCTCGGTCCGGCAAGCGCGACACTCGGTGTCGCCTATGCGCCCGACCAGGAATCGCTCGGTGACGATGACAACCTCTACATCTACACCGACTTCGAAATGGGCGTGCCCGAAACCCCGATCAGCGTGACCGCGCACCTCGGCTATACAGACGGCGCGCTGTCGCCCGACCTGCTGGCAGGCGGAACCGACGGCAACGGCTTCGACTATTCGGTCGGCGCTTCGGCAACGGTCCTCGGTGGCCTTTCGCTCGGCGTGGCCTACGTCGGTGTGGACGGCGCTTCCGTCGACGGGCTGACCGACGATGCGGTCGTGGGCACCTTGTCCTACTCCTTCTGATTTCCCATACAGGCAAAGACGGCCCGCTGCGCGACCGGCGCGGCGGGCCTTTTTGTTTCTGTCGATGGGAGCCAAGCGATGGCCAAATATCTTCACACCATGATCCGGGTCACCGATCCCGACGCCACCGTGCAGTTCTTCAACCTCATCGGGCTGGAGGAAGTCCGCCGGTTCGATGTCGAAGCCGGGCGCTTCACGCTTATTTTCATGGCACCTCCGGGTCAGGAAGGCGTCGCCGAGGTCGAACTGACCTACAACTGGCCGCCGGAAGACGGCAGCGCGCCGGAGCAATATGACGGCGGCCGCAATTTCGGCCATCTCGCCTACCGCGTCGATAATATCTACGAGACGTGCCAGCGACTGATGGATGCCGGCGTGACGATCAACCGCCCGCCGCGCGATGGCCATATGGCTTTCGTCCGCTCGCCCGACGGCATCTCGGTGGAGCTGTTGCAGCAAGGCAATCTGCCGCCGCAGGAACCCTGGAAGAGCATGGAGAACACCGGAAGCTGGTGAGCCCGCGCTACCGCAGAAGGATCAACCGACTGCGGTCGGTGGTCCTTCCGGATGCTCGGTCGTCATGCGCAGGATGACGTAGCCGAGCACGGCCGAGATCAGCGAGCCGAGCAGGATGCCGATCTTCGCCTCCTCGACGAGGATGGGATAGCCGGGGAAGGCAAGGCCGCTGATGAACAGCGACATGGTGAACCCGATCCCGCACAGGATCGAAACGCCCCATACCTCTGGCCATGAACAGCCCTCGGGTTTCTTGGCGAAGCCGAGGTGATCCACGATCCAGACGATCGAGAAAATACCCGCCTGCTTGCCGACCACGAGGCCCGCAGCGACCGCCAGCGGGAGGGGGTCGAGCAAGGCGTCGAGACCCAACTGACGCACGTCGACACCCGCATTGGCGAAGCCGAAGATCGGCACCACCAGATAAGCGTTCCAACCTACCAGCGCGTGCTCGATATTTTCGAGCATGGAGCGTCCGTCACGCCGCCGCATCGGGATCGTGAGCGCCGCCACGACGCCCGCGATCGTCGCGTGGACGCCGGAATTCAGCACGCAGTACCACAGCACCAGCGAAGCCAGGATGTAGGGGAGAATGCGGCTGACCCTGAAGCGGTTCATCCCGATCATCACGCCCAGCACGACGAGCGAGGCAAGCAGCCAGAAGACCTTGATGTTGGGAGTGTAGGCGACCGCGATGATGGCGACAGCCCCGATATCGTCGACGATGGCGACGGTCAGCAGGAACAGGCGCAGGGCGGAGGGCACGCGCGTGCCGAGCAGACCCACGACGCCCATGGCGAAGGCGATGTCGGTTGCGGCGGGGATGGCCCAGCCGTTGGACAGGCCCGGTTCGCCCCGGGTCAGGAACATGAATACGGCGGCGGGTGCGGCCATGCCGGCGATGGCGGCCACCACCGGCAGGCGGCGCTGCGCGGGATCGGCCAGATTGCCCGAAATCAGCTCGCGCTTCACCTCCAGCCCGACGACGAAGAAGAAGATCGCCATCAGACCGTCGTTGATCCACAGGTGCAGATTGTTGAGCTTCGGGATCGGCGACCTCGCCAGCGTCCCGTGGAACAGGTCGTGGTAGCTGTGGGAAAGCGCGCTGTTGGCCACCACCATGGCGGCGACCGCAATGGCGATCAGCAGGATGCCTTCCTTAGCATCGCTGGCGAACAGCGCCTTGAACGGACGGACGGCGGTAAGAAGGAAATTGGGGGCAGCCATGGCGCCTCCAATTCGCGATTGGGCCGGTAATTGCAAGGGCGAACCAAGGCGCTTGTTCCCGAACTGGCCATGCCCTAGTGTTTTTGCGTGGTTTGGGGACTGCACAGCGGCGGGGGCCGCAACGGGGGGCTTCCGTTTGAACTGGGCAAATGCGTCGCTTTACGAATGGCTCGTGCTCGCGCAGCACGAGCTGCTGCTGTTCGCGGGCGTTTTCTTCATCATCGGCGCACTGGACGAATTCGCCCTGGACCTGATCTGGTTCTGGCTGCGCCTCACCGGCCGTGCGCGGGGATTGCGGGTTGCTGCAGCGGAGCTGCGGGAGATGCCGCTGACGGGGCGCTGCGCCGTGTTCGTGCCGACATGGCGCGAGGCGGGGGTCATCCGGGCGACGATAACGCATATGCGCGATGCCTGGCGGCAGGACGAACTGCGGATCTACATCGGTTGCTACGCCAACGATCCCGCGACGGTTGCCGAAGCTATCGACGCCTCCGCGGGCGATCCCCGTGTCCGCATTGTCGTTCACGACAGGCTCGGTCCGACCACAAAGGCGGATTGTCTCAACCGGCTTTATCGCGCGATGCAGGACGACGAAAAGCGTGAAGGCAGCGCCTTTCGCAGTGTGATGTTGCACGATGCGGAAGACATGGTCGATCCGGCCGCGCTCGCGCTGGTCGACCGCGCGCTGGCGGAAGCGGAATTCGTCCAGCTGCCGGTTCTTCCGGCCATGCGATCCGACCGCCGCTGGATTGCCAATCACTATGCGGACGAGTTCGCGGAAAGCCACGGCAAGGCGATGGTCGTGCGCGATGCGCTCGACCTCGCGATCCCGGCCGCCGGCGTGGGCTGCGCCTTCTCGCGCGACATGATGCGGGTCTTCGCACAACAGGTCGACGGCGATGGCGCGCCCTTTTCCGTCGACAGCCTAACGGAGGATTACGAGCTAGGCCTAAAGGTGAAGGCGCTTGGCGGACGGTCGCGTTTCCTGCGCGTGCGGGGCGAGGGCGGGCGCCTGATCGCCACGCGCGCCTGTTTCCCCGACCAGCTTGGCACAGCCGTTCGTCAGAAAACGCGCTGGCTGCATGGCATCGCCTTCCAAGGCTGGGACCGGCTCGGCTGGAGCGGGCGGGTGCTCGACACCTGGATGTTGCTGCGCGACCGCAAGGGTCCGCTTGCGGCGATCGTGCTGGCTGCCGCTTACCTGCTGCTGGTGATATCCGCCATGATCGCGGCGTTGGGCTGGTGGGCTCAGCAGCCTTCTGTCGCCCTGCCGCCCTTGCTCGCTTGGCTGGTGGGGCTTGGGTTCGTGAGCTTCGCGTGGCGTGCGCTGATGCGGTTCGCCTTCACGTCGCGCGATTATGGGCGGACCGAAGGATTGCTGGCGATCCTGCGCATTCCGCTCGCCAACATCATCGCGATCATGGCGGCGCGCCGGGCCATCACGGGCTATCTGCGCAGCCTCGACGGCAGCAAGCCTGCCTGGGACAAGACCGAGCATCTCGCCCATCCGTCCATCCCGCGCCCTGCCGGGGCAGCAGCATGAAGGGCGCGGCGTTTCGCGGACAGCCGCTCCTGCTTCTGACAGTGGTGGTATTCGGCTGGATCGGCTTGCGTGCGGCGATTTGGGAGCCGGCATCTAGCGATACGGCCCGGCTTGCCGGCTACGCCGACTTCTCCGAGTATGCGGCGAAGCAGCCGGCGGTCGCTCCCACTGCGAGCCATCCCGCTTCCATTGTCCCATCGGACGACACCGAGGCCCCTCATTTTGCGCCGGTCCCGATCAAGCCTGCCCCGCATCTGACCGACGATCCGGTTACGGCATGGAGCCGCCCCGGATTCGCCGGACCGGTTGCACATGGCTCTGCTTTCCAGCGACGGGACATACCCGCGGTTCACCTGTCCGCCGGACACAACATCCTGCTCGCCGCCGGCCTGTCGCACGTTGCATTGCCCTCCGAGCTATCGGCAGCCCTGATGGGGGCGCAGCCGTCGCCGCGAGCGACACCGGCAGCCGGTTTCGCCGCTGTCCGGCCCGCAACTTCGCGGACCGATCGCTGGTCGCTCGACAGCTGGCTGTTCGTCCGGCCCGGTGGGGGCAGCAAGAGTATCGTGTCCGGGCCGACATACGGGCGCAGCCAGGCAGGTGCGGTCGCGCGGTACCGGCTTGCCCCGTCCTCGCCCCTGCGGCCTGCGCTGTTTGCCCGCACCACGACGGCGCTAGAGGGAGCGCGTGAGGCGGAGAGCGCGCTCGGCGCCACGATCAGGCCGATCGCAAAGCTCCCGATCAGTCTTGCTGCCGAAGGCCGCGTGTCGCGTTTTGCGGAGCGGACCGAATTGCGGCCCGCCGCCTACGCCGTCACGGAGATTGCGCCGGTAGAAGGTCCCCTTGGCCTCCGTGCGACCACGTATGCGCAGGCGGGCTATGTCGGCGGACGCTTTGCCACGCCGTTCGTCGATGGCCAGTTAAGCGTCGATCGCGAAGTCTTCCGGCTCGAGACCCTGCCCGTCCGCGCGGGCCTCGGTGCATGGGGCGGCGCGCAGAAGGGTTCTGGCCGTCTCGACATCGGTCCGACCGCCAGCCTTGGCGTATCGGTGGGCGATGTCGACGCGCGTCTCAGTGCCGACTGGAGATTTCGCGTCGCGGGAGAGGCCGCACCCGGATCAGGCCCTGCGGTCACACTCACGGCAGGTTTTTGAGCGCCGCGAAGGTTTCCCTTCATTCCCGCTGCGCCGTGCGTTAGGCGCGCAGGGATGGACGTCTACCTCCCGATTGCGAATTTGGCGGTCAACGGGCTGGTGATTGTCATGCTCGGCGGATTGACCGGAATCCTGTCAGGCCTGTTCGGGGTCGGCGGCGGATTCCTGACGACGCCGCTGCTGATCTTCTACGGCATTCCGCCCACGGTCGCCGCGGCTTCCGCTGCCAGCCAGGTCACCGGGGCGAGCATTTCCGGCGTCTTCGCGCACAGCCGGCGCGATGGCGTGGACTTCCGCATGGCAGGCGTAATGGTGTTCGGCGGGCTGTTCGGCACCATGCTGGGCGCGCTGCTGTTTAACCTGCTGTCCTCGCTTGGCCAGATCGATACGGTGATCAATATTTTATACGTCCTGCTGCTCGGCGGGATCGGGTCGTTGATGGCGCGGGAAAGCTGGCAGACCATGCAGCAGGCGAAGGGCAAGGCGAAGCCCCGCGCATCTTCGCGCCGCCACCATCCACTGGTTGCCAGCCTGCCGATGCGCTGGCGTTTCTACGGCTCCGGCCTCTACATCTCGCCACTTGCACCGATGTTGCTGGGGCTCGTCGTGGGCATCCTGACGATGCTGATGGGCGTGGGCGGTGGCTTCCTGCTGATTCCGGCCATGCTGTACATCCTTGGCATGAGTGCGCGGGTCGTGGTCGGCAGCTCGCTGTTCTTCATCCTGTTCATCACCATGGCGACGACCATGACCCACGCGCTGACGACCAAGGCGGTCGACATCGTGCTGGCCGGGCTGCTGCTGTTCGGATCGGTCACCGGCGCGCAAATTGGCGCGAGCCTTGCGCAGAAGGCCAAGCCGGAGGTGCTGCGCCTTGCCCTGGCGGTCACCGTCCTGCTGGTTGCGCTGCGCATGGCATGGGGTCTCGGCATCACGCCGAGCGAGATCTACACGGTGGCGCCGTTATGAGGATAATCATCGCCCTTCTCGCGCTGGTGCTGTGCAGCGCCCAGCGCGAGCCGATCCTCGTGCCCGAGGTCTCGCAACACGAAATCCAGGTGCGGCAGGGTTTCACCGGAACCGAACTGCTGCTGTTCGGCGCGATCCTCGAACCCGATGGCCGCCGGGCGGGCCGCGACTACGACATCGTCGTGGTGCTCAAGGGGCCGACCGAACCCATCCGCGTGCGCGAGAAGGCTCGCATCGCGGGAATGTGGGTCAATGCCGACGACACCGACTTTCGTTCCGCCCCGTCATTCTTCGCCGTCGCCAGTTCGCGGTCGATCGACCAGATCGTCGACGAGAAGACCGCCGCCATCTTCGAGCTTGGGCTGAACTACCTCCAGCTCTCCCCCATCGGTGCCATCGATCCGCAGGAACAGGCGCGTTTCACCGCGGGGCTGGTCGACCTGCGCCGGCGCGGGGGGTTGTATCAGGAGAATCCGGGGGGCGTCACGATCAGCGAAGACGTGCTTTATCAGGCCCGCATATCGCTGCCATCGAACGTCACGACCGGCACTTATACCGCCGAAACCTTCGCCATCACGCGGGGACGGGTGATCGCCTCGGCCAGCGCGGATGTCGAAGTGCGCAAGCTCGGGTTCGAACGGATCGTGGCCAACTACGCGCAGGACAGTCCGTTTCTCTACGGCCTGTTTGCCGTGGCACTGTCGATCGCGATGGGCTGGATCGCAGGGCGACTGTTCGCGCTGGTCTGACCGAGCACGCCCTCTGCAAAAATTGAGCAGATATTAACCCCGATCACATAGCGAGAAGACCTTCGGATATGAGGGAACGGTTTCTGCTATGACCGATATGGGCGCACACAAGTTCAAGACACATGACCCGGCGGACGATTACGGTTCTGCTTCGCCACAGCCAGCGCCGCAGGTGAGCGCGCCTGCTGCCGCCAAGCCTGCCGAACCGGTGCAGCAGCAACTGTCCGCCAATGCGACCCAGCCGATTGGCGTGGTGCTCGAAATCGGCGGCGCAGGATCGCAGATCGCTCTCGACGTTCAACGCCTCGGCGAATGTGCCGAGGATTCCGACCCCTCGATCGCGCTCGCCGGACAGGTCGGCAGCCAGATCAAGATCAAGGTGCCGGGCGGCTGGCTGCTCGCCAGCGTGCGCGACCAGCGGCAGGACCGGCGCAACAATGCAGGGATCATCGCCGGCATCGACTTCCTGGGTGAAGGCCAGGAAGAAAAGATCACCGGCAAGATTCACGGCTTCCGCCGCGGCGTCACCCGCTATCCGATCCCCGGTTCGCTGATCTATCCCGCGACCACGGCCGACCTGCGCCAGATCTACGCCAGCGACGGTCGCAGCGCGATCCAGGTCGGCACCGTCTACCCGACGGAAGACATTCGCGCTGGCATCTACATCGACGCCATGTTGGGCAAGCACTTCGCGCTGCTCGGCTCGACCGGTACGGGCAAATCGACCAGCGCCGCGCTGATCCTTCACCGCATCTGCGAAGCCGCGCCTGAAGGCCACATCGTGATGATCGACCCGCACGGCGAATACTCCGCCGCGTTCAAGACCACGGGCATGATCTTCGACGTTACCAATTTGCAGATGCCCTACTGGCTGCTCAATTTCGAAGAGCACTGCGAGATCCTGCTGACCAGCTACGGCAACGACCGTCAGGCCGATGCCGACATTCTCGCCAAGTGCCTGCTGCAGGCGCGGCAGAAGAGCCGCCTTGCGGAAACCATACCGAAGATCACCGTCGATTCGCCGGTGCCGTATCTGCTGTCCGACCTGTCGAACATCATCCAGAACGAGATGGGGAAGCTCGACAAGGCGACCAACACGGCCCCCTTCATGCGGATCAAGACCAAGCTCGACGAGCTGAAGAACGACCCTCGCTACCAGTTCATGTTCTCCGGAATGCTGGTCGGCGACACGATGGCGCACTTCCTGTCGAAGATCTTTCGTATGCCGAGCACCGGCAAGCCGATCTCGATCATCGACGTGTCGGGTGTGCCGTCAGACGTGACCAGCACGGTGGTCGCGGTGCTGAGCCGCCTCGTGTTCGACTTCGCCATCTGGGGCCGCGAGGAAAAGACCTCGCCCATCCTGCTGGTTTGCGAAGAAGCGCACCGTTACGTGCCGAACGAGAAGAACGCCGATGGATCGTCGGTCGGTAACATCCTGTCGCGCATCGCCAAGGAAGGGCGTAAATACGGCATCAGCCTGGGCCTCATCACCCAGCGCCCGTCCGACCTTGCGGAGGGCGTCCTGTCGCAGTGCGGCACGATCATCTCGATGCGCCTCAACAACGACCGCGACCAGGCGTTCGTGAAGGCGGCCATGCCCGAAGGTGCGCGCGGCTTCCTCGATTCCATCCCGGCGCTTCGCAACCGCGAGTGCATCATCTGCGGCGAGGGCGTTTCGATCCCGATCCGGGTCAGCTTCGACAACCTCGAAGAGGTCAAGCGGCCCGCGTCCGAGGATCCCAGCTTCGTCGAACTCTGGCGCCAGACGGGCGGCGAGGAAGAGGCGGTGCACAACATCGTGCAGCGCTGGCGCACGCAGGGCGGGTGATGTTTCTTGCGAAGGCGCATCAGCGCCTCCGTTCTCCCGGCTATTCCCTCCGCTGCGCTACGGGGGCCGGCGCGGGCGGGCGGTCGCCCTTGCGCTCGCTTCGCTCGCGGCGAAATCTCTTGTACAGCTACGTTCCGCGGGTATCCCCGTAGAGGTGAATATGCAGGCGGTCGGACAGGCGGAAGCCATGTTGGAGGCATAGAGGCGCGAGCCAAGCCTCCCGCTCCCGCAATGCCGCGCTGTCGGTACCTTCGGGCATCAGGAACAGGCGCTCCGGCACGATACCGTGTCGGGTTTGCAGAGCCAGCACCTCGTCGAGGTCGCCGGGCTTGGCGATCACGAACTTGAAGAAGGCGCGCGGGTCGGTGGCCCAGCGGTCGAGCATTTCCGGCTTGAGCGCCAGGTCCGCAGGGTTGCCGCTATGCGCCAGCTTCGGGCTTACGTTGTACTGGCTCACCCGGATGTCGAACCGCGCGGGCGGGTCCACCGTGCCGTTGGTTTCAATCTCCACGGCCGTATCGGGAAGATGCTCCAGCATATCCGCCAGCCGGCCTGCCTGAAGCAGCGGCTCGCCGCCGGTAATGACAAGGCGCTTCTGGCCGAGCGCCGCAACGCGCTCCGCCACCTCGGCAGGCGACAGGGCGATCTGGTTGGCCTTGCGATCGTAGTGCTCGCCCGAACGGTGCGGGCGCGCGTCCCCTTCGAAGTGCCAGGTGTAGGCAGTGTCGCACCACACGCAAGCGAGGTTGCAGCGCGACAGGCGCAGGAACGCGACCGGCTTGCCCGCGCTCGGCCCCTCGCCCTGAAGCGAAGCGAAGATCTCCGGCCCGCCAGTGTCGTCGGTGGCAAGCACCAGCGTCATTCGATTTCCCACGCAGCTAACAAGGTTGGCACGTCCTATACCGCACGATCGCGGAAGGCGTAATCCGCCCCCGTGTGACAGGTTTGCGCGCCGCCGGAAACTAGTCGAGCCGCGCGAGCGCTGCCGTCAGCCGCTCGACCTCGCGAGCATGATGGGCATGGTCCTCGCGCGCCTTCTCGACCGCTTCCGGCTTGGCCCGCTCGACGAAATTGGCGTTGGAAAGCCGCCCTTCGAGAGACTTGGCTTCCTTCTGCGACACGACGAGTGCTTTTTCGAGGCGCGTCTTTTCCGCGTCGATGTCGATCACGCCTTCGAGCGGGATGACGAACACGTCTTCGCCCGCCGTGACTTGCATCGCCGGCCCGTCCGGTGCCTCGCCCAAGGTGACGGGCGTAAGCCGCGCCAGCCGCTCGATGGCGGCGCTGCTGCGCTCTACCGTCGCGCTGGCGATGGCGGAGGGGGCGGGGAGCCAGGCTGCCAGCTTCGCGCCCGGCGGGATGCCGAGCTCGTTCTTGGCGCTGCGGGTGGCAGTGGTCAGCGCGATGACCCAGTCGATGGCGTCGGTCGCGTGCTTGCTCACTTTGGCCTGCGGTTCGGGCCACTTTGCGACGATCAGATCGTACGGCCTTTCGCCCCCACTGATCGTAGCTTGCGCGTGCCACAGCTCTTCGGTGACGAAGGGCATGAATGGGTGCAGCATGACGAGGATCTGGTCGAGCGCCCATCCGGCGACCGCGCGGGTCTCGGCCGCCGCATCCTCGCTCGCGCCCTCGGCGAACACAGGCTTGATCAGTTCCAGATACCAGTCGCAGAACCGGCTCCAGGTGAACTGGTAGATCGCATTGGCGGCCGCGTCGAAGCGCAGATCGGCCATCGCCTTGTCCAGCTCCGCGACGGTCTGCTGGACCTCGCCGATGATCCACTGGTTGGCGGCGAGTTTCGCGGAAGGCGCGGCGATGGTGTCCGACGCGCCGATGCCGTTGGACTGGCAGAAGCGGGTCGCGTTCCACAGCTTGGTGGCGAAGTTGCGATATCCCTCGACCCGCTTTTCATCCATCTTGATGTCGCGGCCCTGGCTTTCCATCGCCGCCATGAAGAAGCGCAGCGCATCGGCGCCGTACTGGTCGATCAGTCCGAGCGGGTCGACGACATTGCCCTTGGACTTCGACATCTTCTGCCCGTCCGGCGCGCGGACGAGGCCGTGGAGATAGAGGCGCGGCCAGGGCACCTCGCCCATCAGGTGCATCCCCTGCATCATCATCCGCGCGTCCCAGAAGAACAGGATGTCGAAGCCGGAGACGAGCAGGCTGTTGGGGTAGTGCTTTTCGAGCAGGTCGGTGCTGTCCGGCCAGCCGAGCGTGGCGAAAGGCCACAGGGCGCTGGAGAACCATGTGTCGAGGACGTCCTCATCGCGGGTAAGGGGGGTGCCTTCGCCTGCCTTCGCCTGCGCCTCTTCTTCTGTCTCTGCGACGAAAACCGTACCGTCTGGCCCGTACCATGCCGGAATACGATGCCCCCACCACAGCTGGCGGCTGACGCACCACGGCTGGATGTTTTCCATCCAGTTGAAGAAGGTTTTTTCCCACGCCTTCGGGACGATCTCGATCCGCCCGTCTCGCACCGCCTGCATCGGCGCGACGGCGAGCTTTTCGGCATCGACGTACCATTGGTCCATCAGCATCGGTTCGATAACCACGCCGCCCCGGTCGCCGAAGGGTTGCATGATGACTTTGTCCTCGACCGCGATCATCAACCCCTCGGCGTCGATGTCGGCAACGACCTGCTTGCGCGCGGCGTAGCGGTCGAGCCCGCGGTAGCTTTCGGGCACGAGGTTGAGCGCGTCGATCACGCTCGCCTCTGCCGCTTCGCCCGCGGCAATCGCCTGCGCGCGGGCCGAGCATTCGGCGTAGGGTGCGCCATCGCTACGCATTGCCGCAGCTTCGTCCATCAGGCGATACATCGGGATGCCGTTGCGCTGCGCGACACCGAAGTCGTTTTCGTCATGCGCGCCGGTGATCTTGACCGCGCCCGATCCGAAGTCGGGGTCGGGATAGTCGTCGGTGATGATCGGGATCAGGCGGCGATGTTCTTTCGGACCTACCGGGATTTCGCACATCTTGCCCACGATCGGGGCATAGCGCGCATCGTCCGGATGCACCGCCACAGCGCCATCGCCCAGCATGGTTTCCGGGCGCGTCGTGGCGATGGAAATGTAATCGCGCACCTCCTCCAGCACCACGTTACCCTCGGCGTCACGCTCCACGTAGGTGTAGGTTTCCCCGCCGGCGAGCGGGTATTTGAAGTGCCACATGTGGCCCTGCACCTCGCGTGTCTCGACCTCGAGGTCGGAGATGGCGGTCTTCAGCTTCGGGTCCCAGTTCACCAGCCGCTTGTCGCGGTAGATGAGGCCGTCGTTATAGAGATCGACGAAGGTCTTGAGCACCGCCTTTGTGAAGTGCGGGTCCATGGTGAACTGCTCGCGGCTCCAGTCCATCGAACAGCCGAGCCGGCGCAGCTGGCGGGTGATCTGGCCGCCGCTTTCTTCCTTCCATTCCCAGACTTTCTCGACGAAGCCTTCGCGGTCGTAATTGGTCCGCTTGTCCTGCCGATCTTCCATCTGGCGCTCGACCACCATCTGCGTGGCGATCCCTGCGTGGTCGGTGCCCACCACCCACAGCGCATCCTTGCCGCGCATCCGCTCGTAACGGATCACGATGTCCTGCAACGTGTTGTCGAGAGCGTGGCCGATGTGCAGCGACCCCGTCACGTTGGGCGGCGGGTTGACGATGGTGAAGGGCTCGGCATCGGGACGCTCGGGCCGGAACAGGCCGTTCTCCTCCCAATGCGCGTACCAGCGCGTCTCGATCGCGGAAGGGTCGAAGGTCGTGTCGATCTGTTTGGTCATGGCGCGGGTGCCAATGCCAGCGGTGGAGACGCGACGCAACGACTTGTCGCCGCAGGAATTTGCCCGCATAGCGAGCCGTGATGGCGAGTGTCGCGGAATATCAGCTGGAAGAAGGCGACGGCGGCACGCGGCTGGTCCTGACCGGGCCATACCTGGTTTCCACCATCGGTGCGATCGATCAGGACCTGCGGGCGATCGACGGGCCGGTCAGCGAAATCGACATTTCCGGCATTAGCGAGATCGATACCGTCGGAGCCTACATGGCCTGCTCGACCGCCGAACTCACCGGCGCGAAGGTCGTCGGGGCATCGGAACGGGCAAGCCGGCTGATGAAGGCGATCAACGCGACGCAGAGCGACATCGCCGTGCGCCCCCCGCGTGAACCGTTCTATCGCCGCGTCCCCTCCGAACTCGGCAAGATCCTGAGCGGTTACGGCACCGGCGCCAAGGACGTCGTCGGCTTCGTCGGTCAGATCATACTCGGCATGGGGGCGCTTATCCGCCACCCGCGGCGGTTCCGCATGAAGGCCTTCGTCCGCCAGCTGGAACTGGTCGGCGTGGATGCCCTGCCGATCATCGGGTTGATGAGCTTCCTGATCGGCATCGTCATCGCGCAACAGGGCGCGGTGCAGTTGCAGCAGTTCGGGGCGGAAACGCTGACGGTCAATCTCGTCGGCCGGATCACCTTGCGCGAACTGGGCGTGCTGATGACCGCGATCATGGTCGCGGGCCGTTCCGGCTCCGCCTTCGCCGCGCAGATCGGCACGATGAAGCTGACCGAGGAGGTCGACGCCATGCGGACCATCGGCATCTCGCCGATAGAGGCGCTGGTGATTCCGCGGATGCTCGCCTGCACTTTCATGATGATCGTGCTTGGCTTCTATGCCTCGGTGATTGCCATCATCGGCGGCGCGGTGGTCGGTGACATTGCGCTCGGCATTCCATTCCTGACCTTCCTTGAACGTATCAAGGACGTGGTCCCGCCTTACGACTTGTGGGTCGGCATGGTGAAGGCGCCCGTGTTCGGCGTGATCGTCGCGCTTGCCGGTTGCTACCAGGGCATGAAGGTGGAGGGGAACTCCGAAGACGTCGGCCTGCGCACGACCAAGGCGGTGGTGCAGGCAATTTTCGCGGTCATCGTTCTCGATGCCTTCTTCGCCGTCTTCTTTACCTCGCTGGGGTGGGGATGAGCGAGCAGAACCCCACCGATTCGCCGGGCCGGCACGAGCGTTATCGCGGCGAATATCCGATCGTCGTGGAAGGGCTGACCAATCGCTTCGGCGATTTCGCGGTTCACGAGGATCTCGATCTGAAGGTGCGGCGCGGCGAAATTCTCGGCGTGGTGGGCGGATCGGGCACCGGCAAGTCGGTGCTGATGCGCTCGATCATCGGGCTTCAGACCCCGGCGGAAGGTGACATCGACGTTTTCGGCCGCTCGATCACCCGGTCGGAGCCGGATGAAGACATCGGCGTGCGCAGTCGCTGGGGCGTGCTGTTTCAGGGCGGGGCGCTGTTCTCCACCCTGACGGTGGGCGAGAACGTGCAGGTGCCGCTCAAGCAGTTCTACCCGGACATAGAGCCGCAGCTGCTACAGGAAATCGCGCGCTACAAGGTGCTGCTGTCGGGACTTCCGGAAGACGCGCTGAGCAAATACCCGAACGAGCTTTCGGGCGGCATGAAGAAGCGCGCCGGCCTTGCCCGTGCGCTGGCGCTCGACCCGGAACTGTTGTTCCTCGACGAGCCGACCGCCGGACTCGATCCGATCGGCGCCGCGGCCTTCGACCAGCTGACCAAGGAATTGCAGGCGACGCTGGGGCTGACGGTGTTCCTGATCACCCACGACCTCGATACGCTGCACGAAATCTGCGACCGCGTGGCCGTGCTCGCCGACAAGAAGGTGATCGCGGTGGGCACGATCGATGAACTGATGGCGCTCGACCACCCCTGGATACAGGAATATTTCAACGGCCCGCGCGGCCGCGCCGCGCTCGGCAGCAAGGACGCGGCGTCGAAGAAAGCCGCTGAAAAGCGACAGGCGGCGGGCGAGGGCGCGATGGACAAACCCGCCAAATCGGGGGATAGCGCGTAGCGACATGGAAACACGGGCAAATCATCTGCTGGTCGGGGGCGTCACGCTGGCTTTGCTGGCGGCTCTCGCCGCCTTCATCATCTGGCTCGCCGGCCTCAACCAGAGCGACCAGAAGGAATACGACATCTTCTTCAAGCAGTCGGTGGCGGGTCTCGCCAACGGCTCCGAGGTGACCTTTGCCGGGGTCAGCGCAGGGCAGGTCAAAAAGATCGCCTTGTGGGAGAAAGACCCTGAATTCGTGCGCGTCCGCATCGCCGTGCGTGACGAATTCCCGATCCTGCAAGGCACGACTGCGACGATCCAGGGCAGCTTCACCGGGGTGTCGACTATCATTCTCGACGGAGCCGTGCGCGGCGCACCGCCGATCAGCGATCCCGGGCCGGAAGGCGTGCCGGTCATCCCCACGAAGCCGGGCGGACTGGGCGAGATCCTGGCAAATGCGCCGCTGCTGCTGGAACGGCTCGCCACGCTGACGGAGCGGCTGACGCAGGTGTTGGACGACCGCAACCAGAACTCGATCGCAGGGATTCTCGACAACACGAACCGCATGACGGACAGCGTTGCCGATGCCGCGCCCCAGCTGGAGCGTACGCTGGCAGAACTGCAGGCGACCTTGCGGCAGGCGAACTATTCGCTGGCGGCGTTCGAAAAGGTGATGGGTTCCACCGACGAGGTCATCAATCAGGAAGGCCAGTCGGTCGCGGCGGAGCTGCGCAAGACGCTCGCTTCCGCGCAAGGGGCAGCCGCCTCTCTCGAACAGACGCTGGATTCTGCGGAGCCCGCGATGCGCAAGCTCAATACCGAAACGCTGCCAGCGGCGGAGGCGACCTTGCGCGACCTGCGCCGTACCAGCGCCTCGCTGCGTGAAATCACCAACAAGGTCGGCGATCAGGGCGCGGGCGCGCTCGTCGGCGGCCAGAAACTGCCGGATTACAAGCCATGATCGCGAAGCATACTCTTTCCGCTCTGCGTGGGCTGCGGCCTGCCGCGGTGCTGGCCGGAACGACCGCGCTGGCCGGATGCATCAGCTTCGGTGCTGAGCCGCCCGACAGCCTCTTCACGCTGACGCCGTCGGCCACCATGGCCGCTGGCATGGGCGCGTCCGGATCGCCCCAGAATGCCATCGCGGTGGTGGACATCAGCGCACCGCAGCGGCTCGACGTGAACCGCGTGCCGGTGCAGATCGACAGCGCGAATGTCGCCTATCTCGAAGACGCGCAGTGGGTGGAAAAACCCGCCGTGCTGTTCGAACGCCTGCTGGCGGAAACCATCCGCAGTTCGGGCAACCGGCTGGTGCTGGAAGGGCCGGACGCCGAATTCGCCGCGGGCACGCGGCTGACCGGGCAGCTGACCGAAATGGGATACGACGCGACCACCGGCAGCGTTGTCGTGCGCTATGACGCGACCATGATCATGCCGTCGGGCGAATATCGCACGCGGCGCTTCGAAAGCGTCGAGCCGGGCGTCGCGGCGGAGGCAGCGGCGATCGCGCCGGTCCTCAACCGTGCGGCCAATGCCGTCGCAGCAGACGTGGCGGCCTGGGTCGGCTGACCCGGCTCAGCCCGCGCGCACGAGCCGGGCGAATTTCGCGGAACGGACGAACGCGTCCTGCTTTTCCTGGCGGGCGGCCTCCGCCTCCTGCTCCCATCCCCAACGCTCTGCCTGAACGTCCTGTTCGAGGTTCGCCGCTCCGAACAGCGCGAGCGCATCGGCGTCCCGCTCCAGCGCAGCAAGCCCGATGGCGAGCGAGGCGGCAAGGGCGGTCAGGACCTCCAGCGCGGCCAGCGTAAACGGATCGTGCCGCGCCACTACCTCGCGTAGAGTCGCGACCGTCTCCGCGCAAAGGGGGCGGTGCAGGATGCCGCTGGTTCGCTCGAACTGGACCCCGTGGCGTTCCTCTATGCCGGTCAGGATCGGCTCCCAAATATCCAGCTGCCGCCGGTAGAGTGGGTGCTCGGGATCGGCGCGATAGCAAAGCGTGTCGGTCTCGGCGAAGCCGAGCAGCTTGTCGGCGATCTGCGCGGCGTCCAACCCGGCGCGGTCGATGGCGTAGTCCGCCAAGTCGCGCATGGGCAGGGTTCGGTAATCCAGTTCCTCACCCTGTGCGCGCCATTCCTCCGCGAGCGCTTCTGCCAGCACTTGCGTGGGCACGACCTGAGCAGCCTTCGCGGGCGTCTTCACCCCGCGCCCATCGAGCGTGACTTGCCAGCCGCCGTCCACCTTTGTGACGGCGACATCCTTGTAAAAGCGTTTCATTCCTTGGGCGTCCGCCACATCCGCGCGAATATCAGCGGCGCAATGAAGAAGTCGAGCAGCCCGACCACCAGCAGCGCGTAGCCGACGATCGGCGACCAATCGAGCGTCTCGGACACGACCATCAGGCCGAGCAGCACCAGCACTCCGCCGATGAGCCGGTGCAGTGACATGAAGTAATAGCGCGCGTTGGCGGGATCGTGTTGGCTCATCCCAGCAGCTCCTGCAGATGCGCGACGTCGCGCGCAACCGCTTCCGCTCCGCAGGCGAGCAGTTCGTCGCTTTCGTGATAGCCCCATGCGACACCGAGGCTGCGCACGCCCGCGTTCAGGCCCATTGCGATGTCGAAGGTCGTATCGCCGATCATCACGGTATCGTCAGGCGCGGTGCCCGCATCCGCCATGGCCGCTTCCAGCATGGCGGGGTCGGGCTTGCCCGGATGACGGTCGGCGGTCTGCAAGCTGATGAAACGGTCCGAGATCCCGTGCGCGGCGAGGCAGGCGTCGAGGCCGCGATCCGATTTGCCGGTGGCCACGGCGAGCAGCCAGCCGCCCTCGTCCAGCGCAGCGAGCAATTCGCGCACCCCGTCGAACAGCGGTTCGTGCAATCGGCCCGACTGGCGCGCTTCGAAAAAGGCTTCCTTGTATGCCGCGACCAGCCTTGCGTTCAGCGTGTTACTGGCTTCGGGCGCGAGCCGGCGCACCGCGTGCGGCAGGCTGAGGCCGACGATGCGGCGGATGTCGTGGCGTTCGGGTGCGGTCAGGCCGTTCTGCGCGAAGGCGCTTTCCATCGCGGCGCAGACCTCGTGCTGGCCATCGACCAGCGTTCCGTCACAATCGAAGACTGCGAGGCGGGGCGTCAGGCCGCTCATGCCGTCCGATCCCGCATGGCAACGGCAAGCTCTGTATTGCCAGCGGCCTTCAGCCCGGCGGCGATGGTCGCGCGCTCCTGAGCGCCGCGCTTCTGCGAGAGCTTAAGCGTGGGGCGAGTGATGTCGACGGTCAGTTCGAAACCGGCGATACCCTTCAGCAGAGCGTCCCACACCGCGCGGGGCGTCTCCTGCGGCGACCAGGCATCACCGGGCAGCGCACCCTCATGCCGGTCTATCAGCTCGTAGAGAAAGGCGTCGAGTTCGTGCTGCGAGAGCTGGCGCACCGGGCCTTCCAGTTCGACCGCGACGTAATCCCATGTCGGCACCGTCGCCCGGTCGGCGTACCATCGCGGCGAGATGTAACCATGCGGTCCCTGCGCCACGGCGAGGGCGCGCGCACCATCCAGGTGGCGGGTCAGCGCATTGCCCCGCGCGAGGTGGAAGCGCCATTTTCCGACGCCCGCAGGCAGGAGCGGCGTATGCGCCACGCGCGGACCATCGGGTGTGGTCAGGAAGATGCTGGCAAAGGAATGGCGCTCCACCAGCCGGTCGAGCAGCGCTGAATCGTCTGACCGGAACAGCGGATTGGGATGCATGTCAGCCGCGACCCCTGCCGGTTGGCTTGCCTCCGCTCGGCTTCAGGCCGGGTTTGCCGCCCTTGACCGGCCCCTTGCGCTTCCCCCCGCCGGATTTCTTGCCGAGCTTGCCGACCGGTGCCGCCCCGCGGGACTTGCGCTCGCCGCGCCGTTCCTTGCGATATTGCTTGGCATGCGCCTTGGCAGCCTGTTTCTTTTCCGCGCGATTGCGCTCCGGCACCGGCTCGGCGAGCGGTTCGGCCTCGCTCATCGTCTCGTCGAAGCCGAGATGCGCCATCGTGCCGGCGAAATGTTCGGGCAGCGGGGCGGTCACATCCAGCGGCGTGCCGTCGGGATGCTCGATGATGAGCCGCCGTGCATGGAGGTGCATCTTGCGGCTGACGCTGCCGGTCAGGAATGCTTCCTGTCCCCCATACTTGCCGTCGCCGACGATGGGGTGGCCGATGGCGGCGAGGTGCGCGCGCAGCTGGTGCGTGCGGCCGGTCAGCGGTTGCAGTTCCACCCAGGAGGCGCGGTTTCCGGCGCGGTCGACCACGCGGTAGAGCGTCTTGGCGTTCTGGCCGTTTTCAGGGTCGACGTGCATCTTCTCGCCGCCCGAACCGGGTTGCTTGGCGAGCGGCGCGTCGATCGTCCCTTGCCCGACATCGGGCACGCCGACCACCAGCGCCCAGTAGATCTTCTGCGCCGAACGGCCGGAGAACCGCTTGGAGAAGAACGCCGCGCTGCCCGGTGTCGCCGCGACCAGCAATACGCCGCTCGTATCCTTGTCCAGCCGGTGGACGAGGCGGGGCCGCGGGCCCTTTTCGCCCATGTAGGCGTCGAGCAATCCGTCGACATGGCTGTGCGTGCCGGTGCCACCCTGCGTCGCGAGGCCCGGCGGCTTGTCGAGGACGATTGCCGCCTTGTCCCGGTGAATCAGCATGGCTTCGGCCTGCGCGATCTCGTCGTCGGTCAGTTCGCGGCGGGGGCGGGCACCACGCACGGTGTCCTCGCCGCCCGGCGGCACGCGGACGGTTTGCCCGGCGACGAGGCGATCTTCGGGCTTGGCCCGCCCACCATCGACCCGGATCTGCCCGGTTCGCGCCCACTTGCTGATCGTGCCGAACCCGATTTGCGGCAGATGGCGCTTGAACCAGCGGTCGAGCCGCACGCCATCGTCATCCGGCGCAACGGTGAATTGTCTTACGCGATCGCTCATGCCGCCACCCGCATCACGATGAGCCCGACGTAAAGCGCGGTCAGCCCGGCCAGCAGCGACACAGCGGCGTAGGTGACCGCGGTCAGCGGCTCCCCCCGTTCGATCAGCATCATCATTTCCAGGCTGAAGGCGCTGAAAGTGGTGAAGCCGCCCAGCACGCCGACGCCGAGGAACAGCCGCCAATGATCGTTGCCCCCATCGCCGTGGCGCGCCATCCAGCCAGCCAGCAGGCCCATGGCCAGGCTGCCCGCCACATTCGCTGCGAGAGTTGCATAGGGAAAGCTCGTCACCATCTGCGGTCCGAGCCAGCCGGTCATGCCGCGCCCGAGTTGGTGACGCAGCACGGCACCGATCGCCCCGCCGAGCGCGACATAGGCAGTGGCGATGAAAGGAGGGGTAACGGCCATCGCGCCCCTCTAGCGGTGATGGCGCCGCGTGGGAAGGCGCCTGCGGCAATGGCTCAGCAAACTTGCATCTTTGCCGCGCTTGCGTTAGTGGCGCGCTGTTTCCAGCCGATCCGGAACGGATTCGGCGCGTTTTTCGTTGGAATGACAGACTTACCAATCGGACGGTGCATCCCGCGTCTGCTCGCGGGCAATCTCCGCTAAGTATCAGAAAGAGGCGATTTCTTTTATGCAGATCATGGTTCGCGATAACAATGTCGATCAGGCTCTCCGCGCGCTCAAGAAGAAGCTGCAGCGCGAGGGGGTGTATCGCGAAATGAAGCTGCGCCGCCACTACGAAAAGCCGAGCGAGAAGCGCGCCCGTGAAAAGGCCGCCGCCGTTCGCCGCGCCCGCAAGCTGGAGCGCAAGCGGATGGAACGCGACGGCATCAAATAAGCCGTAGCGCTTGAACGCAGCCAAGCGATAAGCCAAAGGGGCGCGGGAGCAATCCCGGGCCCCTTTTGCGTTGCGGCGCAGATGGCCTGACCAAGTATTTTCGGGCCAGACATGCCGGGCCAACAATTCGGACAGGAAAATTTCGATGGCAGAAGTTACGCGCGTTCCCTTGCGACCGATCAAGCAGGGCTCGCTCGCCAAACTATGGCTCGGCGTGATCGTGGCGCTCGCGCTGGCGCTGATGGTGGCGTGGGCCGCCATGCCCAAGGGCGTTTCCGTGACGGAGATAGAGCCGGGCCTCGGCGCCGCGCCGCAGGTCGGTGACGTCGCCTTCGTCAAATATGTCGGGAAGCTTCCCGATGGTACGGTCTTCGACCAGTCGCAGGAAGCGCCGATCCCCGCCGGCCTGTTCCCCGAAGGCAATCCCTTCCCGGTGCAGGAAGGCGCGACCGTGCAGGGTTTCTTCGAAGGGCTCCAGCAGATGAAGAAGGGCGGCAAGTACGAACTCTTCATCCCGGCGGACAAGGGGTATGGCGCGACGCCGCCTCCGGGGTCCGACATTCCGGCCAATTCGGACCTCGTGTTCGAAGTGGAAATGATCGACTTCATGTCGGAAGAAGATTTCCAGCGTCGCATCGCCATGCTCCAGCAGATGATGCAGCAGCAACAGGGCGCGGCGGGCGCACAGGGTGCTCCGACGGGCGCTCCGGAAACCGCTGCTCCGCAGCAGTAACGAACACTTTTTAGAGCAAGGAAGGAGGCGGGCCGAATGTCCGTCACGAAGGAAGAGGTGGCCAAGATCGCCAGCCTTGCGCGCATCCGGATGGATGAGCCCGCGCTGGAGCGGATGGTCCCCGAACTCAACAACATCCTCAAATGGGTGGAACAGCTGGGCGAGGTGGATTGCAGCGGCGTCGAGCCGATGACCGCCGTCATCCCCAATAGCCTGCGCCTGCGCGACGACGTGGTCGATGCCGACCCGCTGACCGGCGGCGGCATGCGCGACGAGGTGCTGGCCAATGCGCCGGTGGCCGAGCACGGCTTCTTCGCAGTCCCGAAGGTGATCGAATGACCGAACTGACCAATCTCGGCATCAAGGCGATCCGCGACGGCGTCGCCTCTGGCGAATTCACCGCGCGCGAAGTGGCGGAAGGCTTCAATGCCAATGTCGCGGCCGCGAACGATGCGCTCAACGCCTTCATCGTTGCAACGCCCGAAAAGGCGCTGGAAGCGGCCGATTCGGTAGATGCCGCGCGCGCCAAGGGTGACACGCTCGGCAGCATGGCAGGCGTGCCGATCGGCATGAAGGACCTGTTCTGCACCAAGGGCGTGCAGTCGACGGCGGCCAGCCACATTCTCGAAGGCTTCGTTCCCGAATACGAAAGCACCGTCTCGCAGAAGCTGTGGGACGCCGGCGCGGGGATGCTCGGCAAGCTGAACATGGACCAGTTCGCCATGGGTTCGTCGAACGAGACGAGCTACTTCGGCAACGTCATTTCGCCCTGGCGCAAGGAAGGCGGCAACGCTGCGCTGGCACCGGGCGGAAGCTCCGGCGGTTCGTCCAGCGCGGTTGCCGCGCGGCTGTGCCCGGCAGCGACCGGCACCGACACCGGCGGCTCCATCCGGCAGCCTGCCGCCTTCACCGGCATCACCGGCATCAAGCCGACCTACGGACGCTGTTCGCGCTGGGGCGTCGTCGCCTTCGCCAGCAGCCTCGACCAGGCCGGGCCGATGGCGCGCGATGTCAGCGACTGCGCGATCATGCTCGGCGCGATGGCGGGGTTCGACCCCAAGGACGCGACCAGCCTCGACATGCCCGTGCCCGACTGGGAAGGCGGCCTCAATCCCGATCTCAAGGGCAAGCGCGTCGGCATACCGCGCGAATACCGCATGGACGGGACGGACGAGGAAGTCCTCAAGAGCTGGGACGCAGGCATTGCCTGGCTGAAGGATGCGGGCGCAGATGTCGTCGACATCAGCCTGCCGCACACCAAATACGCACTCCCCGCTTATTACATCATCGCGCCAGCCGAGGCGTCCAGCAACCTCGCGCGCTATGACGGCGTGCGATACGGCCTGCGCGACCTTCCCGAAGGGGCGGGCCTGCAGGATATGTACGCAGCGACTCGCAGCGAAGGCTTCGGCGACGAGGTGAAGCGCCGCGTGCTGATCGGCACCTATGTGCTCTCGGCAGGGTTCTACGATGCGTACTACACGCAGGCGCAGAAGATCCGCACGCTGATCGCGCAGGACTTCGCGAAGGCGTGGGAACAGTGCGACGTGATCCTCGCGCCGACCTGCCCCACCGCAGCCTTTGCGCTGGGCGACAAGACCGACGATCCGTTGTCGATGTATCTCAACGACGTCTTCGCCGTCCCCGCCTCGCTGGCGGGCCTCCCGGCGATGAGCGTCCCTGCGATGCTGACCTCCGACGGCCTGCCGCTGGGTCTGCAGATCATCGGCAAGCCCTTCGACGAACAGGGCGTGCTGAACGCAGGGCTGGCGATAGAACAGCGCGCCGGGTTCACGGCGAAACCTGAGAAGTGGTGGTAAACATGAGCGAATATCGCATCACGGGCGCAACCGGGGAATGGGAGGTCGTCATCGGCCTCGAAGTCCACGCGCAGGTCACTTCCAACGCCAAGCTGTTCTCCAGCGCCAGCACGCAATTCGGGGCGGAACCGAACACGCAGGTCAGCCTGATCGACGCGGCGATGCCCGGAATGCTGCCCGTGCCCAATCGCGAATGTCTGCGACAGGCGGTTCGCACCGGCATGGCGATCGAGGCGCAGATCAACGCGTGGAGCCGGTTCGACCGCAAGAACTACTTCTACGCCGACCTGCCGCAGGGCTACCAGATCAGCCAGCTCTACCACCCCATCGTGGGCGAGGGGCAGCTGCTGATCGAGGCGGACGAGAAGGCGGGCATCCCGGCGGACAAGGTCATCGGGATCGAGCGAATCCATGTCGAGCAGGACGCGGGCAAGCTGATGCACGATCAGCACCCGACGCAGAGCTACGTCGATCTCAACCGCACCGGCATCGCGCTGATGGAAATCGTCTCGAAGCCGGATATGCGCTCCCCCGCCGAAGCCGGGGCCTATGTCCGCAAGCTGCGCGCTATCCTGCGCTACGTCGGATCGTGCGACGGTAACATGGAACAGGGCTCGATGCGCGCGGACGTCAACGTCTCGGTCCGGCGACCGGGCGAGGAATTCGGCACGCGCACCGAAACGAAGAACGTCAACTCGGTACGCTTCGTGATGGCCGTGATCGAGCAGGAGGCACGCCGCCAGGTCGAACTGATCGAGGATGGCGGCACGGTGGTGCAGGAAACGCGCCTCTACGATCCCGACAGGAACGAAACCCGCTCCATGCGCAGCAAGGAAGATGCGCACGACTATCGCTACTTCCCTGACCCCGACCTGCTGCCGGTCGAACTGGACGATGCCTTCTTGCAGGAATGTCGCGCCAGCCTGCCCGAGCTGCCGGACGCCAAGCGGGCGCGCTATGAGAACGAGCTTGGCCTGACCCCCTACAACGCGCGCGAACTGACGGCAGAGGTGGAAACCTTCGCACGCTTCGAAACGCTGCTGGCGCAGGCCGCGGCTAAGATCGGCAAGCCGGAGAAGGACGTTGCGACGCAGGTCGCCAACTGGTCGCTCTCGGTCGCGCCGGGCGTGGCCAAGGCGCTCGGCGACGATGGCGATCCCGCCAATGCCACCGCGTCCGCGCAGGCCAGCATCCTCGCCATGCAGGACAAGGGCGAGATCAGCGGCGGTCAGGCGAAGGAGATCTACGAGATCGTCCTGCGTGACGGCGGCGATCCCGAAGCCATCGCCGATGAAAAGGGCCTCAAGCAGGTCAGCGACACCGGCGCGATCGAGGAAGCGGTCGATGCCATCATCGCGGCCAACACCGACAAGGTGGAGGAATATCGCGGCGGCAAGGACAAGCTGTTCGGCTTCTTCGTCGGCCAGACGATGAAGGCGATGCAGGGCAAGGCCAATCCGGCGGTGGTCAACCAGATCCTGAAGGACAAGCTGGGGTAATCGTGCCGATCAGGGTGCGGGCGAGACCTGCACCCTGCTGATCGAATAAACAGGACGGTGCTTTCCGATGTCGGAACCCGCCCACGAGACCAAATGTAAGCCGCACTCAGCGAGAGATCTAAGACGGAGATCGCACGGCGCAATCGGAGGCGACTGACCTTGCGCCTTTCGCGCGATGATGCCTGCTATCTGATAGACACGTCGCGCTTCGCCGTTCGCCTGCAATGGGTTAGGCGAGGGCCATGACTTCCATCGTTCTCGTCCAACCGGAGATACCGGGCAACACTGGCGCCGTGGGGCGGACCTGCGTGGCGCTCGATCTGGAGCTGATCCTCATCCATCCGCTGGGTTTCGAGATTTCGGACAAGCGGCTCAAGCGCTCCGGCCTCGACTACTGGCAGCATATCCGGCTGGTCGAGTTCCCCAGCTGGGACTCGTTTCTGGCGGAGCGGCAGCCGCGTTCGGACCAGATGTTCCTGTTCGAAGAGTTCGCGCCGCGCAGTTTCTACGAGCCGGACTATCCCGCCGACGCCTATCTCGTCTTCGGGCGCGAGACCAAGGGGCTGCCGCCCGGGATCGTGGAGGCGCACGCCGCGCAAATGGTCAGCCTGCCGATGCGTTCGGACAAGGTGCGATCCCTGAATCTCGCAAACACGGTTGCGGCCGCCGCCTATCAGGCGTTGCGCGGCAAGCTGTAGGCACATGCAAAAGGGCCGCCGGATCGCTCCGACGGCCCCGTGAAAAAACGGTGCTGAAAATTAGCCCTGACGCTGGCCGGTCAGCGGCATATCGCCGAACGCGCCCGCACCGACCTTTCCGGTCAGATGGTCGCCATCGACCGTGGCCGTGCAGTTGAGCGCCATGGGCATAGGCACCGTCATGTTCATCGTCCAGGCGAGGGTGTTTCCGTCGATCGTGCCGTCCTGCACGTCCATCGCGCCCATGCTTCCGGCCATGGAGCCGGTGAAGGTCGTGCCATCTTCGCTCGGCACGACGGTAAGCGTGCCCTTCTGGTCACCCATCGGGCTCTTCGTGACGCAATCGTAAGTGCCGGCTACGGACATATCTCTCTCCTGATGTTGTGTTTCGACGCTGTTCTTATGACGCAGAATTATTCGGCTGGCGAGGGGCGGACTTCCACCGGCAGGCCAAGCTGTTTCAGCTGCGGTTCCACCACGCTCGCATCGCCTACGACGACCCAGACGTAATCGTTTCCGGTCATGCGGCTGCGCGCCTCGGCATCGATTTGCGCCGCGGTGAGCGAGCGGTAACGATCCGCCAGCGTCTCGTAATAATCATCGGGGCGTTCCAGCCTGTCGATATTGATCACGCCGCCCAGCACATCGCCCGCGGTTTCGAACTGACCCGGCAACTGACGGACGTTGCCGTTGACCGTCCGCTCCAGCTCTTCGCCGCTGACGCCCTTGCCGGAAATGAAATCGGCCAGGTCTTTGCGCAATTCGGCGATGGAATCCCCGGTGCGGTCGGCCTGAACCGGGGCGTAGAGCAGGAAGGCGCCGCTCTCGTCCGGCTGGCGAACGATGCTGCGCACGCCATAGGCCCAGCCCTTCGTCTCGCGCAGGTTCATGTTGATGCGGCTGAGGAAGCTGCCGCCGAAGATCTCGTTCGCGGCGTCGAGCAGGATGCGGTCGTCTGTTCCCTTGGTCCCGATGACACGGCCGCCGAAGATCACCGATTGCGGCGACTTGGGCCGGTCGATCAGGATGACGCGCTGCTGCTGCTGCGGGATGGCAGGGGAGAAATCCTTGACCGGGGCCGCGCCGGCGGGGTTCTGCCAGTCGCCGAAGGCACGCTCCAGCATCGGCCCGACCTCGGCCATCGTGGTATCGCCGACGACGTAGATCGTGCCGGCGTCGGGCCGCAGCCAGGTGTCGTGGAAGGCGCGCAGCTGGTCCACCGTCGCGTTTTCGACCACCGATTGCTCGCCCAGGCCGGACGGCGGAATGCCGTAGGGATGACCAGCGCCGTAGAGCGTCGGCATCAGCACGCGCTGCGCGATGGAGGCCGGCGTGGTCGCTTCGGACTTCAGGCGGGTAAGCTGCTGGGCGCGTACGCGCTCCAGCGCCTTGGGATCGAAGCCGGGTTTGCGGATGAAATCGGACAGCAGTTCGAGCGTGGGTGCGAGGTTGGGTGCCAGCGCGCTCGTCTGGAAGGCGGTTACGTCGTAATCGGCGAGTGTGCTGATGTTCGCACCCAGCCGTTCCTGCGCGACGGCGAGTTCGGTCGCATCGAGATCTTCCGTCCCTTCGTCCATCATCTGCAGCATGAGCGATTGCAGGCCCAGCGTGTCCTTGCTGTCGGCAGCATAGCCGACGTCGAAGGAAGCGCGCACGAGCACGGCGGGGATTGCCGCGCGGCGGGCGAACAGCACCTTCATGCCATTGGAAAGCGTCGTGCGCTCGATCGCGGGGAAGTCCAGCGGGGCAAGTTCGTCGAGTTCCGGCAGTTTGGAGCGGTCGGCCTGCGTCGCGGCCACGCCCGTGCTTGCCTGGAATTCGAAGGCAGGGTTGGCATACCATGCCGGGCCGCCCGTCGCCCCCTCGCCGGTGACGAAGCCGCCGCGGTTCTCGCCGCCTTCGGTCCGCTCGCCCGGTTCGACGGTCAGCTTGAACGCGGGGCGTGACAGCCACCGGGCCGCAGCGTCGCGAACCTGTGCAGGGTCGAGCGTCGCAATCGTTTCCAGCTCGCGCTTGTAGGCCGCGGGATCGTTGGAATAGAGCAGACCTTCGGCCAGCGTCGGGGCCTTGCCGCCGAAGCCGCCGACCGATTCCAGTTGGCGAATGGTGCTGGCGGTGGAGACGGTCGCCGCGCGGCGTAGTTCGTCCGCCGTAGGCCCTTCGGCAAGGAATTTCGCGATTTCCGCGTCCAAAGCAGCTTCAACCGTTGCCGGTTCCACCCCCGGCTTGACGTCGGCGTAGGTCACGAACTGGCCCGCCTGCGCGAAGATACCGGCATAGGCGACGACGCTGGTGGCGATTTCCTGTTCGCGCACCAGCGCATTGTCGAGACGGGAGGACGAGAGGCCGCCCAACACCAGCGAACTGACCGCCAGCGGGATGCTTTCGGACGGATTGTCCAGCCCCGGCACCGCCCACATCCGGTAGACGCGCGTGGTCGCGACCTGATCCTTTATGGTTTTGGAGACCGGCGCATCGAGGGTCGGCACAGGTGCCGCGACCGGCTGGATTTCCGGCCCGGCGGGGATCGCGCCGAACCACTTGTTGACCTTCGTCCGTGCCGTCGCCGTGTCGATATCGCCTGCCAGCACGAGGATGGCGTTGTTCGGACCGTAATGATCGCGGAACCAGCCCTTCACGTCGTCGAGCGTGGCGTTGGAGAGGTCGTCCATCGAGCCGATGGTGGAATGGTGATAGGGGTGGCCGGAGGGATAGAGGTTCTCCAGCTCCTCGTACTCGACGAGGCCGTAGGGCTGGTTGTCCCCCTGCCGCTTTTCGTTCTGGACGACACCGATCTGGTTATCCAGCTTCTCCTGCGTGACTGCGCCCAGCAGGTAGCCCATGCGGTCGCTTTCGAGCATCAGTGCGCGGTCGAGCGCGCCGGTCGGCACGGTCTGGAAGTAATTGGTCCGGTCGAACCACGTCGTGCCGTTGAAATCGGTCGCGCCGACCTGGCGCAGCGGTTCAAAGAAGTCGCCCGGCGCATTCTCGCTGCCGTTGAACATTAGGTGTTCGAAAAGGTGGGCGAAGCCGGTCTTGCCGTCCGGCTCGTGCTTCGATCCGACGGCGTAATATACCGAGACGGCAACGACAGGCGCCTTGCGATCGGTATGGACCAGAACCTCCAGCCCATTATCGAGGGTGAAGCGATCGTAGGGGATGTTCACCGCATCGACGAGCTCTTCCAGCGGTGCCGGTTCCGCGCTGGCAGGCATGGCGGCTGCCGCGGTTTCCGCAGGCGCGGTATTGGTCGTGGCGCAGGCTCCCAGAGCGAGAGCGAGCAGCGAGGCGGTGGCGAATTTGGCGGTCACGTTCATGCATCCCCGAAGTCTTGTTGCAGGTGCAACTGGTCGCAAATTGCCCTGCCGGTCAAGCATACGGAGCGAGACGGGTTTTCTGCGAACCGCCAACATCGCCGGTTGACTGGCTTGGCGAGACTGGACCCGGCGACAAACGCGCTTATCTCCACCAGCAGAGGCTGGACGAAAAATTGCCGCCGTGCTCTTGTGTTGCAAATGGGCAACACCATATCCGTCGGGCAATTCTTAGGATGAGGGATCACGCATGAATCTCGAGAAGTTCACCGATCGCGCAAAAGGCTTTCTCCAAGCCGCGCAGACCATCGCCATTCGCATGAACCATCAGCGTATCGCACCCGAGCATCTGCTCAAGGCGCTGCTGGAGGATGGCGAGGGTATGGCGAGCGGGCTGATCCAGCGCGCTGGCGGCAATCCGAAGCTGGCGGTGGACAGCGTCGACGGGGCGCTGGCGAAGATTCCCGCAGTAAGCGGGGGCGGGGCGCAGCAGACGCCGGGTCTCGATAATGATTCGGTGCGCTTGCTCGATAGCGCGGAACAGGTTGCGAAGAAGGCCGGCGACAGCTTCGTGCCAGTGCAGCGGCTGCTGCAGGCGATGGCGCTGGCAGGCGACACGACCGCAGGCAGGGCGCTGAAGGCCGCAGGGGTCGACGTGAAAAGCCTCGAAGCGGCGATCCAGGACGTCACCGGCGGTCGCTCTGCCGACAGTTCGGGCGCGGAGGAAAGCTACGACGCGATGCAGAAATACGCCCGCGACCTGACGCAGGCTGCGCGCGACGGCAAGCTCGATCCTGTCATCGGCCGCGACGAGGAAATCCGCCGCACCGTGCAAATTCTGGCGCGCCGGACCAAGAACAATCCCGCGCTGATCGGCGAGCCCGGCACCGGCAAGACCGCGATCGCGGAAGGCCTCGCGCTGCGGATCGCGAACGGCGATGTCCCCGACAGCCTGAAAGGGCGCACGTTGATGTCGCTCGACATGGGATCGCTGATCGCAGGGGCGAAATATCGCGGCGAGTTCGAGGAACGTCTGAAGGCCGTGCTCGACGAGGTGAAGGGCGCTGACGGACAAATCATTCTGTTCATCGACGAGATGCACACGCTGATCGGCGCGGGCGCATCGGAAGGCAGCATGGATGCCAGCAATCTGCTCAAGCCCGCACTCTCGCGCGGCGAACTGCACTGCATCGGCGCAACGACGCTCGACGAATATCAGAAGTATGTCGAGAAGGACCCGGCGCTCCAGCGGCGCTTCCAGCCCGTGTACATCAACGAGCCGAGCGTCGAGGACACCATCTCGATCCTGCGCGGCATCAAGGACAAGTACGAACTGCATCACGGCGTGCGGATCACCGACAACGCCATCGTCGCGGCTGCCCAGCTTTCCAACCGCTACATCCAGAACCGCTTTCTGCCCGACAAGGCCATCGACCTGATGGACGAGGCTGCGAGCCGCATCCGCATGGAAGTGGAGAGCAAGCCCGAGGAGATCGAGGCACTCGATCGCCGGATCATCCAGCTCAAGATCGAGGAAAGCGCGCTTTCCCGGGAAAGCGACCGCGCTTCGCAGGATCGGCTCGCGTCCTTGCGCGAGGAACTGGCGAACCTCGAACAGCAGTCGAGCGAACTGACGACCCGCTGGCAGAACGAGCGCGACAAGATCCATGCCGAGGCGCGGATCAAGGAGGATCTCGACGCCGCGCGGCTGGAACTGGAACAAGCGCAGCGCGCGGGCGACCTCGCGAAGGCGGGCGAGCTTTCCTACGGCAAGATCCCGGAACTCGAGAAGCAGCTGGAGGAAGCGTCCGGCCAGACCGAGAACGCATTGCTGCGCGAAGAGGTGACCGAGGAGGACATCGCCTCCGTCGTCTCGCGCTGGACCGGCGTGCCGATCGACAAGATGATGGAGGGCGAGCGGGACAAGCTGCTGCAGATGGAGCAGCTGATCGGCAAGCGCGTGATCGGGCAGGAACAGGCCGTGCAGGCCGTCTCCAAGGCGGTGCGTCGTGCGCGCGCCGGATTGCAGGACCCGAACCGTCCGCTCGGCAGCTTCCTGTTCCTCGGCCCCACCGGCGTGGGCAAGACCGAGCTGACCAAGGCGCTGGCCGAATTCCTGTTCGACGACAGCGACTCGATGGTGCGCATCGACATGAGCGAGTTCATGGAAAAGCACGCGGTCGCCCGGCTGATCGGCGCGCCTCCGGGGTATGTCGGTTACGAGGAGGGCGGCGTTCTGACCGAAGCCGTGCGTCGGCGGCCCTATCAGGTCGTGCTGTTCGACGAGGTGGAGAAGGCGCATTCGGACGTCTTCAACGTGCTGCTCCAGGTGCTCGACGACGGCCGCCTGACCGACGGGCAGGGCCGGGTGGTAGATTTCAGCAACACGCTGATCATTCTCACGTCAAATCTCGGCAGCCAGTATCTCGCGAACATGACCGACGACCAGAGCGTCGAGGATGTCGAGCCGCAGGTGATGGACGTGGTTCGCGGACATTTCCGCCCCGAATTCCTTAACCGACTGGACGAGATCATCCTGTTCCACCGCCTGGCGGCAGAACACATGGGGCCGATCGTGGAAATCCAGGTGGCACGGGTGCAGAAGCTGCTCAAGGACCGCAAGATCACGCTCGACCTCACCGACGCCGCGATGCGCTGGCTCGGCCGGGTGGGCTACGACCCGGTCTACGGTGCACGCCCGCTGAAACGGGCGGTGCAGCGCTACGTGCAGGATCCGCTGGCCGACATGCTGTTGCAGGGCCAGGTTCCGGACGGCTCCACCGTGCGGATAGACGAGGGTGACGGCGCATTGGAAATGCAGGTCACCTGAGCTTGATCTTTTAAGCGATGCCGAAACGAAGAAAGGCCCCGGTTTCCCGGGGCCTTTCCAATTTCCAGTAAGAGACGTTTCTTAGAAGGTCGCTTTCACGCCTGCCTTGAAATACCGTCCAATCATGCCGGGGTTTGCCCAGGCCGGATTGTAATAGTGACCGCCATAGGTCGCCGTATCGATCGGCGGCTTCTCGTCGGTGATGTTGTTAACGGTCAGGTAGAAGCGGTAATTATCCGTGGCATCGAAGCCCACGGAAACGTTTCCGTAGGTGAAGCTCTTGACACGGCATTGGTAGGAATCGCCGCTGAGGTAGTACGACGATGCGAGCGAAGTGTCGCAGTCGTTGATTGTATCCTCACCGAAGATATCCTCCGCAGTCGTCTTGTAACCGCTGGTGTGGTACACAGTACCGCTGAGGTAGATGTTCTTGTACTTCAGCGTGTTCTGCCAGCTACCGCGCCACTTCGGCGAGCCAGCAGCCGAGGTGATCACATATGGTCCGATCGAACCCTGGTATTCCTGCTTCACACCATCAACGGTCTGGCTGAGTTCCAGCAGACGCGAACCTTCGATCGAGCTCGAGAAGTTGATATCCGGGCTAATGTCGAAGGAAGCAGATGCTGCGAAGTCGATACCACGTGCCCGCGAGCTATCCTTGTTGGTGAAGGAATACTGCACGAAGGCGATACGGGGCAGCAGGCCTGCAAATGCTGGATCGGTCGACGGGTCATCAGCAACAACCGTGAACCCTTCGGGGATGGGCTGACCAGCATAGTATGCTTCGACTGCCGGGTTGAAGTCCGCGCCCGTGATAAGGTCGGTCTTCTTGATGTCCCAATAGTCGACAGTGAAGCTGAAGCCACGAACCGGCTCACCCACAATACCAACGGTGAAGTTACGCGACTTTTCCGGATCCAGGTTCGGGTTGCCAACTTGGGTCAGGCCCAGAGAGTAAGTTCCCAGATACGCTGGAAGCGTTCCGCCGTTTGCTGCGACATACTGAGCCGTCACAGCATCCGAAACGGTAGCCGTACCGGTGATGTAGCCGGTCGTCGGATCGGCACCGAACTCGGCGAAGGAGCCGATCCGGAAACCACGTGAGTAAGTACCA
Organism: Altererythrobacter sp. CAU 1778; assembly: GCF_054482795.1. Classification (NCBI taxonomy): domain Bacteria; kingdom Pseudomonadati; phylum Pseudomonadota; class Alphaproteobacteria; order Sphingomonadales; family Erythrobacteraceae; genus Altererythrobacter; species Altererythrobacter sp. CAU 1778. The sequence goes on from NZ_JBTLRP010000001.1 coordinate 777,554, forward strand.
CGCAGCTTGAACTGATCCACCGGGCTAACTTCGAGAGTGGCCTTGGGCGAGAAGTAGTTCTGACCAGTGTTGTACTTGTCATAGCGACCAGACAGATTGACCGTCGCGAAGTCAGTGATCGGGGCGTTTGCCTCGGCAAAAGCCGACCACACCGTACGCGAACCAGCCGAACCGAACGGATTCACACGCAAGTAACGCTGCGCCGGATCGACAAGGTCGGGATCCGACGAATTATCCGGGTTTGCACTTGGAGCATCGACCGATTCGTAACGGATCGAGGCGCCGAGACCGAGCTGAAGCGGACCGCCGGGCAGTTCGAACAGATCACGCGCGATCGAACCCTGCAGATGGTACAGCTGGGAATCGTTGCGATTGTAGATTGTCGGAGCCAGGAAATCGCGAACCGCCTGGCTGTTGGCTGACGGGTTCACGAAGTTGTAGGAACCATCGGCAACCACCTGCTGGAGGTTAGCCACGTAAACGCGACCACCGAGTTCACGCTCGAGATCGACCTTCATCGCAGTACCCGAAACGTCGAAGTACCAACCATCGGCAAATTCGCCCGAAACGCCAGCCGCTGCGCGGTAGGAGTTCGTCAGGTACTTCTGCGTTTCGTTGATGTCCGGCAGCCAACCGAAGATGCGAGCAGTGTTGCCATCTGCGGCATAGGGGTTGTTCGGGTTCAGGCGAGCGCCAGCCGAAGTTGCGTCGCATCCGTTCAGGCCCGTGAGGGTCGGCGTTGGATCGTCGCACAGGTAGACGGGCAGATACAGCGGGTTGGTGTTGAACCGGATACCCGAAGCCGCCGGTGCCGTGGTGCTCACGATGAGCGAAGGAATGTAGTCATAGGACACATCCGAACGCGCAAAGTTGACCTGCACATAGCCTTCGATCGAATCGTTAAGCGCTGCAGTTGCGCGAACTGTAGCGTTGATACGCTTCTGGTCGGGAGTGACCACACCGAAATTCTGGGTGATGTCGTTCTGACACAATTCGCTGCTGCCAAGGATGCCCTCTGCTGCGACTTCAGCCGGCGACAGGGTCGTCGTGGGATAGCCGTAGCAGTTGTCACCGAGGTCGTAACGCTCGTACGGACCAACGGCACCGCCGCCCGGAGTATACGGACGCGACAGGAATCCGACCTGTGAGGTTCCGAACCCATCGAAATCTCCATTGAATTCGCGACCGTTGACTACGCCGGTGGCAAGGCAGTCCGTGCCGTCGTCGTTGCAGAGCAACGGTGCGTCCGAACCGAGATAGCCCTTACGCTGACGGTTATAGAGCGCATCGCTCTCGTAGTAGCGACCGCTGGCGTAGATGTTGAAGCCGTCGATTGCGAGGTCGCCGACACCGTAGGTCAGAGCGAGGTTGCGCTGTCCAGCGTCGCCGCGCTGTGAGATCCCAGCTTCTGCATCGAGGTGCAGGCCGGTGATCTGACGCTTGGTGATGATGTTGACCACGCCTGCAATTGCGTCGGCACCGTAGGTCGACGATGCGCCGTCCTTCAGAACTTCCACGCGTTCAACGGTGGCGTCGGGAATGGTGTTGAGGTCGACGAAGTTGCGCGTGCCGTCATCAGCGAGCGGATAGTAAGCAGCGCGAAGGCCGTCGAACAGGACAAGCGTCGAAGAAACCGTCAGGCCACGCAGCGATGCTGCCGATGCACCTGCAGCGAATGCGCCATTTGCAGTGAACGAGTTCGGCAGAGTGCCGGCACCGTTTGCGGACAGGTTCTGGATGGCGTCTTCGACTGTCGTGATACCACGCGTATCGAGGTTGTCAGCGTCGATAACGGTAACCGGGTTCGCATCTTCGCGGGTGGTACGGAGAATAGAGCCGGTAACGATGATGACCGACGATTCAGAATCATCGGCGCAAGCTGGATCGTTCTCAACGTCGCAAGCCGCGCCGGGCGACACTGTCGGAGTCGAAGCGTCCTGTGCCATGACCGAAGTCGAGGCAAGGGCCGCGCCGACAACCGTAAGTGCAGCGCCTGCCTTAAAAAGGTGCTGGAGTTTCACGAATGTTTCCCTTTCTACTTTTATGAGGGGCTACGCACCCCCGCTCTATCCCAACGTGTTCCAAACCGCAGATTTTCAAGGCGGCTGGCGTATGGATGAAACGGTCGAATGCCCGTAGCATGACTTGTTTTGCAAAATGTTTGTGTCCTGCCCTCGCAGTTAAGGCGAGCCCTGTGGCTCAATAACCACAGGTTCACAAACACCAACGAATTTAGTTTCAACCGAAACAGAAATTGAGAAATATTCTTACGTGGAGCTCGTTGGCAGGTGTCCGCCTTCGCGAACTGACTTCGGGTGGTTTGCGATCTTGGCATTGTAAAAGAAAGGATCCTTTTAAGCTCCGCGAAGACGGACATGATGGCCCGCTTGACCGGTCGGCCCATCGTGCCCATTGCCTGCGAACGCAGAGCACGCGAGAGGAGACGCCATGCAACTCGACCAGACGGTATCGGCTATAATTACCGGCGGTGCTTCGGGTCTTGGCGCGGCGACGGCGCGCGCGCTGGCCGCGAAGGGCGTCCGGGTCGCGCTGTTTGATCTCAACGTCGAGAAGGGCGACGCGTTGGCCAGAGAGATCGGCGGAACCTTCTGCCAGGTCAACGTGACAGACGAGGCGCAGGTCGATGCCGCCTTCGCGAAGGCGCGGGAGGCGCATGGGCAGGAACGCATACTCGTCAATTGCGCCGGCATCGGCGGCGCGGCGAAGACGGCCAGCCGTTCCAAGGAAGACGGGTCGATCAAGCATTACCCTCTCGATCAGTTCGAGCGAATCGTTCAGGTCAATCTGATCGGCACCTTCCGCTGCATTGCCAAGTCGGCGGCGGGAATGCTTGCACTTGAACCGATGACGGACGGCGAACGCGGCGCGATCGTCAACACAGCCTCGGTCGCGGCGGAGGACGGACAGATCGGGCAGGCGGCCTACTCCGCCTCCAAGGGCGGCATCGTCGGCATGACATTGCCCATCGCGCGCGATCTTTCGCGAGAGGCCATCCGCGTGAACACCATTCTGCCGGGTATCTTCGACACGCCGCTACTTGCCGGCGCGCCGCAGCACGTGCGCGACGCGCTGGGGGCGCAGGTGCCCTATCCGCCGCGCCTCGGCCAGCCGGAGGAATACGCAGAGCTTGCGCTCTGCATGATCGAAACCGCTTATTTCAATGGCGAGGACGTGCGGCTCGACGGCGCGATCCGCATGGCGCCGCGCTGAACGCCATGGTCGATCGCGGCTGGAATATCGGGATCATCGGCGGGTCCGGCCTCTATTCGGTCGAGGGACTGGAGGATGTCCAGCAGCTCGCCGTGAAAAGCCCCTTCGGCTCTCCGTCCGGCCCGGTCACGATGGGCCGCATCGGCGACGTGCGCTTCACCTTCCTGCCCCGACACGGCGAGGGTCATGCGATCCCGCCGCACCAAATCGATTACCGCGCGAATATCGATGTGCTGAAGCGCTGCGGCGTCAGCGATGTCCTGGCGATTTCCGCGGTCGGCTCTCTGGCAGAGGGCATGGTGCCCGGCAGCTTCGTCGCGGTCGACCAGTTCATCGACCGCACCACGGGCCGTGCCGGTACCTTCTTCGATGACGGCATCGTCGCCCACGTCTCGCTCGCCGATCCTGTGTGCGCGCGCCTGTCCGACCTTGCGGGGGACGCGGCGAGGCGGGCAGGGGGCAGTGTGCACAAGGGCGGTACCTATGTGGCCATTCAGGGGCCGCAATTCTCCACCCGTGCGGAAAGCGCGATGTATCGCAGCTGGGGCGCGCAGGTTATCGGCATGACGGCGATGCCCGAAGCCCGTCTCGCGCGTGAAGCGGAACTGCCCTACGCGCTGCTTGGCATGGTCACCGATTACGATAGCTGGCGCGAGGCAGAGGCGGGCGTTGCGGCAGGCGATGTCCTGAAGGTGATGGCAGAGAACGCTGCACTGGCGCGCGCCACCATCGGTGAGCTGGCGGCGGGCCTGCCTGCGCGGCGCAGCGCGTCTCCCATTGACCGCGCGCTGGACGGGGCCATTGTCACCGCGCCCGATGCCCGCAGCCGCGACGCCATGTTGCGGCTCGACGCGGTTGCCGGGCGAGTCCTGCTTCCTCGACGCTAAGCAATTGCATTTGTAACCGCACTTGCCTGTCGCGCGCGCATTCGACACAGTTTGCGCCATGTCCCAGTCCGCGCGCCTTGTCGATTTCCTGCCCTACCTGCTGTCCGTGACGTCCAACGCGGTCAGTACGCGCATTGCGGAGAAATACCGCGTGCGCTTCGGGCTGAAGATCGCCGAATGGCGCGTGCTGGCGGTGCTCGGCGATGCCGGTCCCAAGACGCAGCGCGAACTCACCGCCGCCACGCTGATGGACAAGGTCGCGGTCAATCGCGCGTGCAAGAGCATGGTCGACCGTGGCCTGATCGTGCGGCAGCCCAATGCCGAGGATGGTCGCTCTCACCGCCTTGAGATGACGGGCGACGGTGCGGCGATCTATGCCGAGGTGATGCCGCTGGCCAAGCAAATGGAAGCGGGCATATTCGCCGATTTCTCGGCGGCTGAGCGTGAAGAGCTCAAGCAGATGCTGCGCCGCATATCGGACCGGGCCACAGCGCTCGACTGATCGCCCGACGAAAAAGGGGCGCCTCTCGCGAGACGCCCCCTGATCTTCGTATTGGGCAGATTCTACGATCCGGGTCCGTCGCCAGCGAAGGCGTCGGAGATCGAACAGGCCGCCGGACCGAGAATGACGATGAACAGCACCGGAAGGATGAACAGGATCAGCGGCACGGTCATGATCGCGGGCAGACGCGCGGCCTTTTCTTCGGCGCGCATCATGCGCTCGTTGCGGAATTCTGCGGAAAGCACCCGCAGGGCCGAGGCAAGCGGCGTACCGTAGCGTTCCGTCTGCACCATGGTCGTAACCACGCCCTTCACCGCTTCCAGGTCGACGCGATAGGCGAAGTTGTCGAAAGCCTTCTTGCGTTCGCTGAGGAATGACAGTTCGATCGCGGTAAGCTGGAATTCGTCGCCCAGTTCCGGGTAGGCCCGGCCCAGTTCCTTCGCCACGCGGTTGAAGGCGGCGTCGACGGTCAGACCGGCTTCGGCGCAGATGACCAGCAGGTCGAGCGCGTCGGGCAGGCCCTTGCGGATCGCGTCGGAACGCTTCGAAACCTTGTTCTGGATGAAGATGTCCGGTGCCTTGTAACCAAGGATCAGCATCACCGCGAAGCCGCCGAAACGCTTCATGCTGCCCCATTCGGGGAACATGTCCGACCAGTAGAACAGGAAGCCGCCGAGCGCGCCGAACAGGATCGGCAATACCATGCGCGCGAAGATGACGACGACGGCAAGTTCCTTGTTGCGGATACCGGCTTGCGCCAGTTTCTGCTGCACCGCCGCGACCTGTTCCGCCTGCAGGACCTTCATGCCCTGCAGCGTGTCTTTCATCTTGTCGACGTTCTCGTTCTTGCGGACGAGGCTCTGGCGCTTCTTCGCCTTCTGCGTGACGATGCCAGACTTCAGTTCCTCGCGCCGGGCGGACAGCGCCTTGACGCGCTTCTGCATCGGATCGCGAACGGTGACCGCGGCATAAACCGCCATGAATACCGCCAGTGCCGCGATACCTGCCAGGATCGAGCCGACGAGTACGACGTCGACGCCAAGCAATGTGGGTCCGGGTTGCATATCTGTATTCCTTCCCGTTTCCTGCTCAGATCTCGAAGCTGACCATCTTGGCCATGATGAAGGCGCCGATGCTCATCCACACGAGGCCACCGAGGCCCGTAACGATCAGGCGTTCCTCGACGAAGAAGTCGCCGACGTAGCCGGGGTTGATCCACCAGATCATGATGAACACCACGAAGGGCAGGGCACCCACGATGTAGGCCGATGCCTTGGATTCCGAGCTCATTGCGCGGATCTTCAGCTTCATCTGCGCGCGCTTGCGCAGCACGTCGGCCAGGTTCGAAAGGGTCTCTGCAAGGTTACCACCGGTCTCGCGCTGGATGGCGAGGGTGATGCAGAAGAAGCTGAATTCGGCCGTGTCGAGCCGGTCAGCGGTTTCCTGGAGTGATTCCTCCATCGTGCGACCGACCTTGATACGGTCGACCACGGCCTTGAATTCCTCACCCACCGGGCCCTGGATTTCGTTGGAGACGACCGCCAGTGTTTCGGTGACCGGCAAACCGGACCGCAGACCGCGCACGAGCAGCTCGATGGCGTCGGGGAACTTGGAGGTGAACTGGTTGGTGCGCTTCTTGATGGCGTGGCCGACGACCATGTGCGGCAGGCCGAGGCCGACCACGGCGCCCACACCGAGCGAAAGCATCGCCGCGCCGGTGCGAAGATAGATCACCACGGCCACCGCCAGCATCAGGCCCAGCGAGGCGTAGATATACTGCGACATCGTCCAGCTCTTGCCCGACCGGCGCAGGCGCAGGGCGAGCGCCTCGGCGCGGGAACCGGAGCCTGCCAGCTTGTACTGGGTCGGCTTGCGCGCGGCGATGGCCTTCTTGAGCTGGCTCTCGACCTTGGCATTGGTGCTTTCCGAGTGGCGCTCGCGCACAGCCTCGAGACGGCGCTGGCTGGCCTTGCCCGTCGAAGGACCGGCAAATGCCAGATAGCCGAGCAACAGCACGGTCATCAGTCCACCGGCGAAAAGCAGCAACTGGAGGATGTTCATCCGATTTCCCCAAACTCGAGATTAGCGTCCGGCATTCGGCCAAGGGCGGGACGGTGGTGCGGGCGCGCATCCGTGAAGGAACGCGCCCGCATCACGCTCAGCCCTGGTCCGCCGAAGCCGGAGCGGCTGCGGCTTTCTTGTCCTTCTTCGGCAGCAGCGACTTGATGTCGAACTTGCCGAGAAGCGACTTCGATGCTTCTTCCTCGAAGCCCGGACCGTCTTCGTCACCGGCACCGATGATCGCCTGCGCGACGTCGCGGATGGCTGCACCCGCCTTGGTCGAGCGATTGGCATCGACAAAGGTCTGGCCCAGCTTGGCTGCGGCGATCGCCGCCTTGGCATCGTAAGGCACCACGAAGTTGATCTTGCGCTCGATCGACGCTTCGAAGTCCGCGCGGCTGATCTCGCCATTGCCCGGCTGCACCTTGTTGGCGACGACTAGCGGCTGCGCGTGCGGCGCGTTGGTCTTCAGCCACGAAAGGATGCGGATCGAATCGCGTGCCGAGGCGAGCGTCATTTCCGTGACGATCAGCGCCACGTTGACCTCTCCCAGCACGTGCGGGAAATTGATCAACATGTTGCGCGGCAGGTCGAGCACGGTCATCTCGAAGGCCTGCTTGAACTCTTCCTCGAGCTGCACGAAGGCGGAGCCGTCGGTCATCAGCGGAGAGTTGATCGGCGCTTCGGCCGACAGGATCGAGAGGTGATCGTTCGCCCGGATCATCGCGCGTTCGATGAACAGGCCATCGATACGGCTGGGGTTGTCGATCGCGTCGGTCAGGCCGCGGCCCGGCTCCAGGTCGAGCGCGAGCGCGCCGGTCCCGAAGTGGACGTCGAGGTCGAGCAGCGCGGTCGGCAGCTTGTGATCGGAACTGAACAGCCATGCGAGCGAGGTCGCCAGCGTCGAGGCGCCGACGCCGCCGCGCGTGCCGATGACCGCGGTGGAAACGTGGCGCTTGGCCACCGTCCCGTCCCCGGTCTTGGGCGCGCTGAACACGGCCTGCGCCTGAACCAGCGCGTCACGCAGCTGGCCCGCCGAAAGCGGCTTGAGCAGGTAGTCGTGAATACCGCTCGCCAGAAGGTCGCGATAAAGGCGCACGTCGTTGACCTGGCCGATGGCGATCACCACCGTGCCGGGTTCGCAGACTTCGGCCAGCGCATTGATGTCGTTCAGCGGGTCGCCGCTTTCCGACAGGTCGACCATCAGGATGGCGGGCGAGGCGGCAATCGAGAGCGACTGGACTGCGTTGCGCAGGCCGCCCTTGTTGCACTTTTCCGGCTGCCAGCCCATTTCGATCACGACCGGGCGCAGGATGTCGAGCGCGTTTTCGTCGCAGATGAATGCGGCGAATGCGTCGCGATCGGAAGCGCCGGCGGGTTTCCAGGATGCGCTCATGATCAGTTACCTCCACCGGCGGACGTTGAGGATGCCTTCAGGCCGCCTTCGCCGGTCGGCGCCTGGTTGCGGTAGCTGTCGATAGCCTTGCTCGAGCTCATCACGGTCGTCTCGCCGGTGCCCTGCGCACCCTTCAGCAGGTGCTCGGGATCGGCGATCATCGCGGCCATGTTGCCGTTGACCGCGCAGCCGTAGTCGGACGTGGTGGCGTTGCTGTAATTGCCGGCGTAAGTGTCCGACCAGTCGGGGCAGCCGGGCACGTAGGCCTTGCTGCGCGCGACGATAACGCGCGACATTCCGGGATCGACGTAGCCGCCGGTAACCGGCGCGCCTTCGCTCAGCAGCAGGCCGTGGCGGCCTGCGATCTGGGCGATGGCATCGCGGGTGGCTGGATTGACGTTGGCGTCGTCCACATAGACACGGTCGCCGTAGCCCAGATCGAGGCTGTCGAACCAGTCGGCCAGGCGGCGCTGTTCGGGGACCGAAAGGCCGCCCATGCCGCTCTGCACGTCGAGCGTGTAGTTGGTCTTTTCGACCACCGGCTGCTTCACCGAATACAGCGTGCGGTTGGGAGCGTCGGCTCCGCCGCAGGCAGCAAGGGCAAGGCCCAGAGATACCGCCGCGATCGCGCCAAGGTGACGTTTGCTAAGAGTGTTCATCGTGATCACCTTTCTCAATTCATCGAGAAGCCGGGGGCGGCCGCTTCGGCGCGGCGATCCTTGGCTTCCTTGCCCGCGCGGGGCTTGCGATGGTCGGGGTTCTCCGTTGCGGCAAAGCTGGGGAGATCTCCCATGCCGACCTGCGGATTGGCGTCGTTCGTCACCGCTGTGGGGCCGGGGCGCGCGCCGCCGGAAACGCCGTCGGTGTCCTTGTTCAGCAGGATCTGCTGCCACGCGCTCGGAGCACGGAAGCCGTCCGTGGGCAGATTGATCTGGCTGTCATCAACCGGCTTGACCAGATACGGCGTCACCACGATGACCAGTTCGGTCTGACCCTTGCGGAACGACTTGGAACTGAACAGGTTGCCGAGGATCGGAATGTCACCGGCGCCCGGCGTCTTGTCGATCGTGTTCTGTGCGCTGTTGCTCAGCAGGCCGGCGATCATGAAGCTCTGGCCGGAACCCAGTTCGACCGTCGTTTCCGCCCGGCGGATGGTGAGGCCGGGGACCTGATAGCCGTTCAGCGTCACGGCACCCTGGCTCGAAAGTTCGGAAACCTCGGGTGCAACCCGGATCGAGATGCGACCGTTTTCGAGAACCGTCGGGGTGTAGGCGAGGCTGACGCCGAACTTCTTGTATTCGACCGTCGTGGTGCCGAGACCCTGGCTGAGCGGGATCGGGAATTCGCCGCCGGCAAGGAAGTCGGCGGTTTCGCCCGACAGCGCGGTCAGGTTGGGCTGCGACAGCGTGGTCACGAGGCCTTCGGTTTCCCCGAGGTCCAGCGCGCTCGCGAGATCGAGGCCAAGAAAGCGACCGAAGCCGGCAATGGTGGAACCCGTGCCGTTGGCATTGACGAGGCTGCCACCATCCGGAGCGTCGGTAAAGCCGACGCCAAGGCCGCCCGGGCTGCCCGGCGTATACTGCGGGAAGGTCCCGGCGCGGCCCTGGCTGATGCCGAACTTGAAGCCGCCGGTGCCGTCGACCGACGAAAGGTTGGTGCCGATCGAACGCACGAGCGAGCGGCTGACTTCGGCGAAGCGGACCTGCAGGTTGACCTGCAGCGGCGTCGCCATCTTCATGCGGCTGACCACGTTCGCATCGTCACCGACGAAGGCCGCGACCAGGCGTTCCGCCTCGGCTGCGTCTTCGGGTGCGGCGACGGTGCCGGTCAGCAGCACGGTGTTGGCGCCGATCGTCGCGACCGAGATGTTCGCTTCGGGCATGGCCAGCGCCAGCATCTGGTCGATGCTGTCGATGTTGGAGCCGACGCGGACATTGGCCGACCAGATCACGTCCCCGGAGGAATTGCTGGCATAGACCGTGGTGGTTCCGCCCGACTTGCCGAAGACATAGAGCTGGCGGGTCGACTTGACCTGCACATCCGCGATGGATTCGTTGGCGACGAAGATGTCGGCCATGTTGCCGGGCACGGTGACCAGCTGGCCCCGGCCGATCGACAGGGCAATATCCTGCGACGGGCTGGTGACCGACTGGGCCTGCGCGGCACCGGCGGGGATCCCCGCCATCGGCGCCATGGCGGCAGCCGCGGTCAGAAGTGTTGCAATCAGGCGGCTTTTCATTGTCTTGCCCCTCAGAATGGTCCCGGCGCCGTGGCGGCAGGATTGATCCAGATTATCCCTGTGAAGTTCGCGCATCATGGCTCACTTGCTCACGTTGACGGCGGTTGTGTCCTTGCCGCGGGTGACCCGTACGGTCGGTCCGGTGGGAACCGCAGGTGCCTGCGGAGCGCCGGAATAAGCCGGGCTGGAGTATGACGTGCCGATTGCCTGGACGGCGCGCGTCGTCATCTCTTCCTTGCTCTTGGGCACGGTGCGGCGCTGGAAGCGCGACACGTCGCCGCCGGTCACGTAGGTGGAGTTGCCTTCTTGCGGACGGGACATGGCGGCGCGCAGCAGCTTTTCCTCGTCCTCGGCGCTGGCACCTTCGGGAACGTCGATGTCCCCGCTGGCGATGGCGCGTTCGAGCTCGGACTGGTTGTCGGCCAGCGAGCGCAGCGACAGGCTGAGCGTACCGATTGTCTGTGCGGTGGCGATCTTTTCCGCGATACGCGGCGTCACTTCGAGCGTGACGTTCTTGTATTCGCGAACCACCGTGTTGCCGTCGGGCGTGGTTTCCTGCGTGGTCGACTTGTCGGTCGCCAGCACGCGCAGGTTGCGCAGGACGGTTTCCGTCGCCTTCAGCGCCGGGCCGTCAGCACCCTTGACCGACTGCGTCAGCATCAGGTCGACGCGGTCGCCCGGGAAGACGAAGCCGGCAACGCCGGTCTTGGCGGACACCGGCACGGTGATGGCGCGCATGCCCGGGCCGAGGGCCGCGGCAAGGAAGCCACGGTCGCCGGGGCTGACCAGGGCGCCTTGCGTCACCGGCTCACCCGCGGTGACCGGATGGCGCACGACGGTGCCCAGAAGCTTGTTCATGTCGGCCTCGCCGTCGATGAAGTAGGCGTTGTCGACCATGTCTTTCGGCCATGCCTGATAAGCGATCGAATCGGCCGTGATGATCGTGCCGATCGGCAGGGCGCGCTGGGCGACGAGAACCTTCGGCCCCGTCGGTTCCGCCGGTGCGGCGGTCGCTTCGGGCGCGGCGGCTCCGGCGAACATGCTGCGTGCGGCAAAGGCGGTCGCAATCGCGATCACCAGTGCGCCAACCAGCAAAAACAGCTTCTTCTTGTCCATGGTGCTTCTAAGCCCCCTTGTTCGACCCGCACACCCCGCGGGCGGTCTCTTGGCGCATCCCTACGCCGCGATTGGTTAAAATCAGGTTCACCCCGCTAAACCGCTGTTTCCGGCGAGTGCGGGGACGTAATGTCGGGAAAGCACCCACAGGCCGCCGGCCGCGATGGCCACGCCATAGGGCACCTGCGCGGGCGCGTTCGCTTCGCGGAACCGGCGCGCGATAAGCATCGCTGCGGAAATCACACCGCCCGCGATTGCCATGACCACCAACAGGCGCATGAAGTTGAGCGGATCGATCCACAGCGCGGTGGCGGTCAGCAGCTTGACGTCGCCGCCGCCCATCTGGCGCAGCGCGAAGAAACCGGCGCAAACGACAAAGGCGGCGAGGGCAACGGCAAGCTGGATGGCGACGCCGGGCCATAGCGAGAGGCCGCTTGCCCACCAGAACAAGGGCGCACCCGCGGCGACGGCTGCGTTCAGCGCATTGCTGATCGTGCGGCTGCGCAGATCGGTCGCCGCCGCGATCAGCAGCGCGATTGCCAAGCAGCCGAGCAATACATACTGGAAGATGCTGTCAGGCACCTGTTACCCCCACGAAACCCCATCGGAGTGTCGTGGTAGCTTGCAGGGCTTACCAAATAGTAACCCAACCTCGGAGGATGATATTAGCCAAGCGCAGGCCCGGACCCCTCGGCCCGCCTTCGACCGTCGCGCCATCCCGAATGGTGCACGCGAAGGGCAGTGGCGCGCGGGCGATGGCCACGCCATCCGGCGGATCGACTGGCTGTTGCAAGGCGGGGAAGCGCGGGGATCGCTGCTTTTCCTGCCCGGTCGCGGCGACAATTACGAAAAGTATCTCGAGACGCTCGACCACTGGGCGCAAAGCGGCTGGAACGTGACCGCCATCGACTGGCGCGGGCAGGGGGCATCGGGCCGTTTCGGCAGCGACGCGGTTACCGGCCATATAGAGGATTACACGCAATGGCTCGATGACCTGGCCGGGTTCTGGTCCGACTGGACGGGCGAGCGGCCCGGTCCGCACGTGGCCGTCGGCCATTCGATGGGCGGGCACATCCTGCTGCGCGCGCTGGTCGAGCAGCGCGTGGCGCCACGGGCCGCCGTTCTGATCGCGCCGATGCTGGGCTTCGTCGGCAACCTGCCGCAGGTCATCAGCCGCTGGACGGCGCGACTGATGTCAGCCATCGGCGACCCGCGACGGCAGGCGTGGCGCTGGAACGAGAATCCCGGCGAGTTTCCCGCAGGCCGGATCAACCTGCTGACCCACGATGCGGATCGTTATTCCGATGAACTGTGGTGGCGCAGCCAGCGCCCCGAACTGGTTATGGGACCGGGCAGTTGGGGCTGGGTGGGTGCCTCGCTGCGTTCCATGGCCGTGCTGAATCGCGCAGGGGCGCTGGAAGGGGTGACGACACCGACGATGATCGTCGCAACCAGCGCGGACAAGCTCGTTTCCGCCAGCGCCATCGACCGCGCGGCAGAGCGGCTGCCCAACGTAACCTATCTGCGCATGGGCAGCGAGGCGGCACACGAGATACTGCGCGAGGTCGACCCGGTGCGCGACCGTGCCCTTGCCGCCATTGACGGCTTTCTCGACGATGCTGCGGAGCAGGCGAAGTGAGCGAAATCTACGACATCGCCGTGATCGGCGCGGGCATGGCTGGCGCAAGCATCGCCGCCGAAAGCGGCCAACACGCCAGCGTAATCATGCTCGAGGCCGAAGCGACGCCCGGCTACCACACCACCGGTCGCTCTGCCGCTTTCTGGGAAGAATGCTACGGCGGGCCGGAGATCGTGCCGCTGACACTCGCGTCGGGCCGTTACCTGCGCGATCACGGCTTCCTGTCGCCGCGCGGCGCGCTCTACATCGGGCGAGCAGAGGACAAGGCGAAGCTCGATAGCTTCATGGACCGGTTCGGCGACACCGGCGTGACGATCGAACGCATCGGTCGCACGGAAATGCTCGAACACGTGGCCGATATCCGACCCGAGTGGTGCGACGCGATCTGGGAGCCTGCCTGCGCCGACATCGACGTGGCAGGGCTGCACCAGCATTATCTGAAAGCCGCGCGGCGCGCTGGCGTCGAATTGCGCTGCAATGCACGGGTGGAAGAACTCACGCGGAGCGGCGACCAGTGGACCATCGCGCTCGGTGGCGGTGGCAGCGTGTCTGCGCGGACCGTCGTCAATGCCGCGGGGGCCTGGGCCGATCCCGTCGCTGCGCTGGCCGGAGCCGTGCCGCTCGGCATCGTCCCGCTGCGCCGTACCGTCGCGCAGCTGCGGATCGAGCCGCCACCGACGCCCGACCAGCCGCTGGTCCTCGACATATCGGGCCAGTTCTACTTCAAGCCCGATGGCGCGAAATTGTGGCTCAGCCCGCATGACGAGACGCCCGACACTGCGCATGATGTCGCGCCCGAAGAACTCGATGTCGCGATCGCGATCGACCGGTTCGAAAGCGTTATCGATTGTCGCATCGCCGCGCTGGAACGAAAATGGGCGGGGCTCAGAAGCTTCGCGCCCGACCGCGCGCCGGTCTACGGCTTCGACAGCAAAGTCCCTGGCTTCTTCTGGTTCGCGGGGCAGGGCGGCTACGGCATCCAGACCGCGCCCGCGGCGGCCCGTCTCGGCGCGCAGCTCCTGCTCGATCTGCCGCGCGACGAATTGACCGCGGAAATCAAAGACAGTCTCTACGCGCCAGGCCGGTTCGCCTCCGGGGGCTAGTCAGCGCATCAATTTTTGTTAGTCTGCGCTTTCCATCCATCCTGCCGAGAGGGGGTTCTCACATGGCGCACAGGTTCGAAATCCGGAAGAACAAGAAGGGCGAGTACGTCGCCTATTTCTGCTACAACAGCGAAACCATCTGGTGGACAGAAGGCTATTCAAGCAAGGCCAGCGCCAAGAACGCCATCGCCTCTGTGCTGAAGAACGGTCCCAACGCCGAAACTGTCGACGCCTACTGACACCTACTGAAACTGGCTGACCGGCTTCAGGCGCCGCCGTTTGCAATCGCGTCGGCGGCGTCGCTGGCAAGCCGGTCGACCCGCTCGTTCTCCTCGTGGCCGTTGTGGCCGCGCACCCAGTTCCACTCGATTCGATGCGGGTTCGCCGCTTCGATCAGGTCGTGCCACAGATCGGCATTGCGGACGGGCTTCTTGCTCGCCGTGGTCCAGCCGCGCCGTTTCCAGCCATCGACCCACTTCGTGATGCCATCGATGACGTATTTGCTGTCGGAATAGATCGAGACTTCGCAAGGCTCGATGAGGGCATTCAGCGCCTCGATCACCGCGCGCATTTCCATGCGATTGTTGGTGGTGTCGGCTTCCGCGCCCGCCAGTTCCTTTTCATGCTTGCCAAGGCGCAGCAGCGCACCCCAGCCGCCCGGACCCGGATTGCCCTTGCAGGCGCCGTCGGTGAAGATTTCGACACGTTTCATGGGATCAGGCGATGGCTCAATCGGGAGTGGGGGAAAAGAGGCTTTCGCCCACATTCTCGTAAAAGGACAACCGCCTGACGAAATCCATCGGGTCCTTGCGTGTCACCAGTGCGTCGGCGGGCGTGTTGATCCAGTCCTCCGCCCGGCTGGCGACGAACCGCAGGCACGCCCCCTGGGCTAGCAGGGGAAGGGCGGCGCGTTCTGCGGGAGAGATCTGGCGAACGCTCTCGTATCCGTCGACCAGCGCCGTTCCGATATCGCCGCGATATTCCCGCCCGCTGTCGGCAAAGCTCCATGCCGCGTGGGTGACGGCCAGATCGTACGCCATCGCTTCGCGGCAGGCAAAATAGAAGTCGATCATGCCGGTGACCCGCGCCCCCAGCATCAGCACGTTGTCGGGGAACAGGTCCGTGTGGCCGATCGATTGCGGCAGTCCGCTCGGCCAGTCCGCTTCGACCCTCGCCGCCGTCTCGCGCATTTCGGGCAGCGCCGGGTCGATTCCGGCAAGCGCGTCTTCCCCGCACGCATCGAGGACGTGGCGCGATGTAGCGATGTCGAGATCGTTCTCCCGGGTCAGGGAGAAATCCGCCGCCGCCAGATGCATCTGCGCCAGCGCTGCGCCGACATTGCGTGCCTGCGCCGCAGTGGGGTGATCGACCGATACGCCGGGCAGGAACTCGATCAGCGCCACCGCCTTCCCATCCAAAATGCGATAGGCCGCGCCGCTGCGGTCGTGGATCGTGCGCGGCACCGGCGCGCCTTTTTCGGCAAGGTGGTCGAGCAGGCCGAGGAAGAAAGGCAGCTGGTTCGTATCGATGCGCCGTTCGTACATGGTCAGGATGAAGCGCGAGCCCGAACCATCCGCGCCCGCGGTTTCGATCAACCAGTTGGAATTGGAGACGCCTTCCGCGATGCCCTTGGCCGAAACCAGCGCGCCGACATCGTAATGGCCGATCAGTTGCGCAAGAGTTTCCGCGCCGAGATGGGTGTAGACCGCCACGCCTTGCCAGGGAAATCAGTCGACCAGCTGGCGCGGCAGCTTGAAGACCATCTGTTCCTCGGTGGTGACGACCGGCAATTCTTCGACCATCCGCCATTCGCGGAGCTTGTCGACCACTTCGCGCACCAGCGTTTCGGGTGCGGAAGCGCCCGCCGTGACGCCGATCGTGCCGACGCCGTCGAGCCAGGCTGGATCGATATCGTCCCCGCGCAGAATCAGCTTGGCATCGGTGCCGCAGCGTTCCGCAACCTCGACCAGACGCAGCGAGTTGGAGGAATTGGGCGAACCGATCACCAGCACCAGATCGCAGCCGCTGGCGATGGCCTTGACCGCTTCCTGCCGGTTGGAGGTCGCGTAGCAGATATCCTCCGCCTTGGGGCCCTTGATGTCCGGGAAGCGTGCTCTCAGCGCCGCGACGATCTGGGCGGTGTCGTCGACAGACAGTGTGGTCTGGGTGAGAAAGGCAAGCTCGGTATCCGCGGGCACGACCAGCGCGTCCACGTCTTCCACTGCTTCCACCAATGTCATCATGCCGACCGGCACCTGGCCGAAAGTCCCGATCACCTCCGGATGGCCGCGATGGCCAACGAAGATGATGTGGCGCCCCTTTTCGATCTGGCGTTCGGCCTGGCGGTGGACCTTGCTGACCAGCGGGCAGGTCGCATCGAGATAATCGAGCCCGCGATCTTCCGCTTCGGCGGGAACCGACTTGGGCACGCCGTGCGCGCTGAATACCACGGGCACGCCATCCGGCACATCCTCCAGTTCCTCGACGAAGATCGCGCCCTTGGCCTTCAGCCCGTCCACGACGTAGCGATTGTGCACGATTTCGTGGCGGACATAGACCGGCGCGCCGTATTTCTGCAGCGCGCGCTCGACGATCTCGATGGCGCGGTCGACTCCGGCGCAAAAGCCGCGCGGGGCAGCGATCAGCACCTGCAGCGGCGGCTTGGAAGAGGTCGTGGCGGGCTTAAAGGGGGCGTTCATGCAGGTGCAGATAGCCCGCTTCGCATGGCGGTTAAAGTGGCAAAGCCGGGGAGACGCGCGATTGCCCTTGCCAGAATGCAACTGTAAGGCCTGCCGCCGAACATGAGTTTTTCCTCACGAGGACCATCAATGCCGCTTCGCAAATCGCTGATCGCCCTTCTCACCTGCACCGCCGCGCTGGCGGGGTGCCGCAGCAGCGGCGACATCGTTCTGGATCAGGGGGTCGGCATCACCGCGATCCGTTCCACCTGCCCGGCGGTCGGTATTCCGGACTACACCGGCGATGTGACCACCTTCAGCGTGCCCGGATCGCGCGCGGCGTCTGCCATCGACGTGACCGCGGCGATGACGAACGTGCGCAGCCAGTGCAACGAGACGGGCGAGCAGGTCTACACCTCCGCCACGTTCGACGTTCTCGCCCGCCGCGCCGATGCGCGGGGGGGCCGGCAGGTCGAATTGCCCTATTTCGTGACCGTCCTTCGCGGCGGCCGCGCGGTGGTCGCCAAGCGCGTCGGCACCGTCACGCTCAACTTCGCCGACGGTCAGGAACGCGCGCAGGCAAGTGCATCCGCCGGAACCTATGTCGATCGGGCCGAAGCGACCCTGCCTGCCGACATTCGCGAGGAAATCACCCGTCGCCGCAAGGCCGGCGATGCCGACGCGGCGATCGATCCTTTGTCGAAGCCCGAAGTCCGCGCCGCTCTCGACCGCGCGAATTTCGAAATGCTGATCGGCTTCCAGCTGACGCAGGACCAGCTCGCCTACAACGCGACCCGCTGATCCGAAGGTAACGTCGGCGGTTTCCCGGCGGAGATAAACCGGCTAACGGGCTCGCCATGTCCGAAGCTGAAAACCTGCCGCAAACCCTTCACGCCGCTTTCGCGGCCAAGATCGACGCCGTTCTCGACGCTCTGGAGCTGGAGGGTTCGCTGCCCGCCGGCGTGGCGCGCGGCAACGTCAGCGTGGAACCGCCACGCGATCCCGATCACGGGGACCTTGCGACCAACGCCGCCATGGTGCTGGCGAAACAGGCCGCGACCAACCCGCGCGCGCTGGCGGAAAAGCTGGCGGAAAAACTGACGGCCGATCCCGACATCGAAGCGGCGGAAATCGCCGGGCCTGGTTTCATCAACCTGCGCCTTGTCGACCGCGTCTGGCTGGCAGAACTGAACGCGATCCGCGCTCTTGGCGTCGGATACGGAAGCTCGACCATGGGCGAGGGGCGGCGGGTGAACGTCGAATACGTTTCCGCCAATCCCACCGGACCGATGCACATGGGCCATTGCCGCGGTGCGGTGGTGGGCGATGCGCTTTCCAGCCTGCTCGAATACGCCGGGCATACCGTCACGCGCGAATATTACGTCAATGATGCCGGTGCGCAGGTCGACGTTCTCGCCCGCTCCGCCCACCTGCGTTATCGCGAGGCGCTGGGCGAGGAAATCGGCGCGATCCCCGAAGGCCTTTACCCCGGCGACTACCTGATCCCCGTAGGCGATGCGCTGGCGAAGGAACTGGGCGACCGCTTCATCGACCAGCCGGAGGAAGAATGGCTGCCCATCTTCCGCGCCCACGCGGTTGAGGAGATGATGACGCTGATCAAGGCGGACCTCGCCCTGCTCGGTATCCATCACGACGTTTTCGCATCCGAGGCATCGCTCCAGATCGCAGGCAAGCCTGCCGAAGCCGAGGCATGGATGCGCAAGCACGATCTCGTCTACGACGGAGTGCTCGAGGCGCCCAAGGGCAAGACCCTCGACGACTGGGAGCCGGTCGAGCTGCCGTTGTTCCGCTCCACCCGCTTCGGCGACGATCAGGACCGGCCGATCCGCAAGTCGAACGGCAACTGGACCTATTTCGGCGCAGACCTCGCCTATCATATGCAGAAGGCGGAAAAGGCGGACGAACTGATCGATATCTGGGGTGCCGATCATGCGGGCACCGTCAAGCGGATCAAGGCCGCCGTTGCCGCCCTTTCCGAAGGAGAAGGCAAGCCGATCCCCTTCGACGTCAAGCTGGTGCAGATGGTCAACCTGATGCGCGGCGGAGAGCCGGTGAAGATGTCCAAGCGCGCGGGCACTTTCGTCACTCTGGCCGACGTGGTGGGCGAAGTGGGCAAGGACGTGGTCCGCTTCACCATGCTGACGCGCAAGCCCGAAGCGCAGATGGAATTCGACTTCGCCAAGGTGGTGGAAGCGAGCAAGGACAACCCGGTTTTCTACGTCCAGTATGCCCATGCCCGCATCAGCTCGACCCTGCGCAAGGGCGAGGAACAGGGCCTGCGCCCCAGCGACGCCGGGCTCGATCAGCTGGGCGCGGACGAGCTTTCACTCATCCGCCACGCTGCGCAGTTCCCGAGGCAGGTCGAAGCTGCCGCCCGTGCGCGCGAACCGCACCGCATCGCATTCTTCCTGCAAGACCTTGCCGCTGCCTTTCACGCGTTCTGGAATGCAGGCAACGACGATCCGGGCAAGCGCATCATTCTGTCCGATAACGAGGCGCTGTCAGATGCGAGGCTTTTCCTCGCCGCGCAAATTGGGCAGGTTTTCCGCAATGGCCTGGCGATACTGGGGGTCCAGGCAGTGGAGGAACTGTGATGATCAGCTTCGGGGATGGTGGCCGGGACGACCGCGACGGGCCGGAGTTTCTCTCGCGCGACGACTACGATCTCGCCGACGATCACGCCAATGAAGGCCCGCTCGATCACGAAGACATCGATGACGGCGCCTTCGTGACCAGCGACGAACTCGCCCTCCGCGACGAGGACGAAAGCCTGCCGTGGCTCGAATCCGCCGAGGAATACGACGAAGACGGCAGCGACAATTCGAAGATCATCTGGTTCGCCGCCGCGGCGCTTCTCGGCCTTGTGGCGATACTTGGCGGTGTCTGGTGGGCAACCAATCGCACCGCCTCGCAGGCCGATGTCGTCGCGGACGGCAGCACCATCGAGGCACCCGACGCGCCTTACAAGGAACGGCCGGAGAATCCGGGCGGTCGCCAGGTCGAAGGCACCAGCGCAGTGGCTCCCGCCGTCGCCGAGGGACAGCGCCCCGAAGGCCGCATCGCGGAAAACGCGCAGGCCCCGCAGCCGAGCATCGATACAGAGCAAAAAACCGGCGAACCGCAGGAACCGAAGGAAGCACCCGCGCCAGCCCCGGCATCGGGCGGGGTCGGCGTGCAGGTCGGCGCCTATTCGACGAAAGCCAGCGCCGAGCTCGGCTGGGGCGAATTGACCCGCCGTTACGAGGCTTTGCAGGGCTTCAGCCACCGCGTCGTCCAGGGGCAGGCAGATATCGGCACCGTTTACCGGCTTCAGGCCGTCGCGGGCAGCCGCGCTGCCGCCAACCAGCTTTGCGACCGGCTAAAGGCCGCCGGCGGTGCGTGCCAGGTCAAGTAAACGGCGCGGTTCACTTACCCACATGGGGCGGGTGACGCGCTCTTGCCGCTAAGCCTGAAAGCTGCGACTTTCGCGCCATGACGCCTGCCATTTTCGGGATTGCCGGAACCAGCCTGACCGACGACGAGCGGGCCTTTTTTCGTGCCAGCGACCCGGCTGGTTACATCCTCTTTGCCCGCAATTGCGAAACACGCGAGCAATTGCGTGCTCTGACCGATGATTTGCGCGCCCTGCACGGGCGGGACCGGCTGTTGATCTCGATCGATCAGGAAGGCGGGCGCGTGGCGCGCATGAAGCCGCCCGAATGGAGCCGCTATCCCGCTGGCGAAGCCTTTGCCGCGCTGTACGACGTGGCACCTGCCTCCGCTATCGAGGCGGTGAGGGCCAATGCGCAGGCGATGGGCATGGAACTTGCCGAAATGGGCATCACGGTGGACTTCAATGCCCCGCTCGACGTCCGGCGGCCCGAAACCGACAATGTCATTGGGGACCGCGCGCTCGGTTCCGAACCGATGCAGGTCGCCGCGCTCGGCCGCGCCATGCTCGACGGGCTGGCCAGGGCAGGGGTCGCCGGCTGCATCAAGCACATGCCCGGCCATGGCCGTGCAACGGCGGATAGCCACAAGGAACTTCCCACCGTCACGGCCAGCGCGGAAGAACTCGAAACCGATATCGAACCTTTCCGCACGCTTGCCGACGCACCCATCGGGATGAGCGCGCATATCCGCTTCACAGCGTGGGACGCGGACCGGCCCGCCACGCTCTCGCCCGTCGTGATCGAACAGGTTATCCGCAGCCAGATCGGCTTTTCCGGCCTGTTGCTGAGCGATGATCTCGACATGGAGGCGTTGAGCGGCAGCGTACCCGAACGCGCCGAAGCGGCCGTTGCGGCGGGATGCGATATCGCGCTCAATTGCTGGGCGAAGATGGACGACATGACCGGCATCGCCGAACGACTGGCCACCATGTCGGACGAAACCGCGATGCGGCTGGAACGCGCACTGGCAGGCACCGGTACGCGCGAAGCTTCGGTCGAACGCAGCGAACTGCTCGCGAGGCGCGACAGCCTCCTCGAACTGGCAGGGCAGGGCGAGGTCCAGCGCGCGTGAGCGACACGGCCACCCTGTTCCCGGTGGACGAAACCACCGACGACTGGGACGGCATCGGCAATGCCCCGACCGACGACGCGCAGCTTTATCTCGAGCTGGACGGGTGGGAAGGACCGCTCGACCTGCTGCTCGATCTCGCGCGGCGGCAGAAGGTCGATCTGCGCTCGATCTCGATCCTCTCGCTGGTCGACCAGTATCTGACCTATATCGAGCAGGCCGAGGCGCTGCGGCTGGAGCTGGCGGCCGACTATCTCGTGATGGCGGCCTGGCTGGCTTATCTCAAGAGCTCGCTTCTGCTCCCGCGCGAAGAGCAGGAGGATCCCAGCCCCGAAGAACTGGCGCTGCGACTGCAGTTGCGGCTGGAGCGGCTGGGCGCAATGCGCGACGCGGCGGCGCGTCTGATGGCGCGCGACCGGCTGGGCCGCGACGTTTTCCTGCGCGGCGCGCCCGAGGGCCTGCGCGTCGACCGCAAGCATATCTGGCAGTGCGACTGGTACGACCTCATCCGCGGGTACGGCGACGTGCAGCTGCGCAACCAGCCGGCCGTCCACATGGTGCGCGACCGCGCTGTCATGACGCTGGAAACCGCGCTCGACCGCGTTTCCAACATGCTGGGCCTGACGCTCGACTGGATGACGCTGGAGGAATTCCTGCCCCAGCACGCCGATCCGCAATTGCGACGCTCTGCGCGCGCCTCCAGTTTCGTCGCCGCGCTGGAACTGGCGCGCACTGGGCGCGCCGAACTCAAGCAGGACGAGATATTCGGTCCTCTTTCGCTGCGGCGGGTCCGCGGATGAACGAAGGCGCATTCGATGGCGACGACCTGTTGCGCGCAGTCGAGGCGACGTTGTTCGCAGCCGAAGAACCGATGAGCGCCGATGCCATTTCGACCCACCTCGGCGGTGCGGCGGTGCGGCAGGCGCTCGCCGACCTGCAATCGCATTACGAGGGACGCGGCATCGAGCTTGTCGAGCTGGGCAAGCGCTGGCAATTCCGCACCGCGCCCGACATGGCGCACTTGCTCCGGCGGGAGAAGCAACAGATCCGCAAGCTCAGCCGTGCCGCGACCGAGGTGCTGGCGATTGTCGCCTATCACGAACCCGTAAGCCGCGCGGAGATCGAATCGATCCGCGGGGTGCAAACGTCGTCGGGCACCCTCGATGTGTTGATGGAGGCTGGCTGGGTACGCGTAGCGGGAAGGCGCGAGGTGCCGGGCCGCCCGGTGATCTATGCCACGACGCCCGATTTCCTGACGCATTTCGGCCTCGAAAGCCGCCGCGACCTGCCCGGCATCGACGAGTTGAAGGCGGCAGGCCTGCTCGACCCCGTGGACGAGGCATTCGACGCGCTGGTCACGCCGGGGGAAGAGGATGGCGATTTCGTACGCGACGACGCGGAAGAAGAGTGATCCTCCGCAAGCATCGCTGGCATCGCGCCGCACGAGCGCCTATACTCTTGCCAACACCTAACGAAAGAGAATCCCCATGGGTCTTAGTGTCTGGCAATTGCTGATCATCGCCGCCGTCATCCTCGTGCTGTTCGGCAAGGGGAAGATTTCGGAAATGATGGGCGATTTCGGCAAGGGCGTGAAAAGCTTCAAGCAAGGCATGGCTGACGAGGAGAAGCCCGATCACCGGCCCGCCGACAGCCCGCGCATTTCCAACTCGACCACCGCCACCACCGACACCGCCAGCCGCGACACGCAGGCCGACGACAAGCCTCTGTCCTGATCGCGCCCCGGCGGCCCATGTGACGGCCCACTGACTCGTAATGTTTGATATCGGCGCCAGCGAACTGCTCATCATCGTTATCGTGGCGATCGTCGTGATCGGCCCGGGCGAGATGCCGCGCGCCATGCGAACGGCGGGGCAGTGGATCGCCAGGATTCGCAAGGTCTCCGGTCACTTCCGCGCGGGTCTCGACGCCATGGTCCGCGAAGCCGAGCTGGCCGAGATGGAAAAGGAGTGGAAGGAACGCAACGCCAAGATCATGGCCGAGCATCCGGAAACAAGCGCGGAGATGGAGCCGCTGCCGTCGCAGGGCGATGCTCCGTCGGCAGAGCCAGCCACCGCCGAAGCCCGCGCCGCCGCAGCGCGGGAGCGCGCCAGGCCGCAGACCACCGGTGAAGAGCCGCAGTTGCCGCTCGACCCCGCCGCCAGGGATTGAGGTCGCGCGTGGCAATAATCAAGGACATCGACGAAACGCAGGCCCCGCTGCTCGATCACCTGATCGAACTGCGCGCGAGGCTGGTGCGCTGCGTCTTCGCGCTGGCGATCGCCTTTGCCGTGTGCATGTATTTCGCAGACGAGATCTTCGGAATGCTGGTCCGCCCGCTGACGGCCGCCTTTCCCAATGGCGAAGGACGGCTGATCTACACCAAGCTGTACGAAGCCTTTTTCGTCGAGATCAAGGTGGCGCTGTTCGCTGCCTTCTTCGTCAGCTTTCCGATCATCGCCAATCAGCTCTGGGCGTTCCTCGCGCCGGGGCTCTACGCGAAGGAAAAGCGCGCTTTCCTGCCGTTCCTGTTCGCCACGCCTGTCCTGTTCACGATGGGCGCTTCGCTTGCCTACTTCGTCGTCATGCCGACCGCATTCCGCTGGTTCCTCGGCTTCGAAGGTATGGCGGGCGGGCTGAAGCAGGAAGCCCTGCCGGCGATGGGCGATTACCTCAGCCTGGTGATGCAGTTCATCTTGGCCTTCGGGGTCAGTTTCCTGCTGCCGGTCCTGTTGCTGCTGATGAACCGCGCCGGGCTGGTGAGCCGCGAAACGCTTGCGGGCGCGCGGCGTTACGTCATCGTCGCCATCGTCACGGTCGCCGCGATCATCACGCCGCCGGACGTCGTTTCGCAACTGCTGCTGGCGGTGCCTATCTATCTGCTGTTCGAAAGCTCACTGCTGATCATGCGTTGGCAGGACCGCAAGAATGCGCGTGAGGAGGAGGCGGAAGAAAAGGCCGCGTCCGAAAGCGCCGCCTAGCGCCCCTCGACCCGTGTCGTAGAGCCACGGCCTTCCTCGTAGACCTTGCGCCCACCCACCCATGTCTCGATCACGCGCGTCGCGCGAATCTCGTCCGGGCTGGAAACCAGCGGGTCGCGGTCCACGATGACAAAGTCCGCGCGCTCGCCTTTCTTGAGCTGGCCGAAGCGCCCTTCCGCAAATCCGGCATAGGCGGCGTTGGCGGTGTAGGCGCTTAGTGCGCGCTCGCGGCTGACCTGCTCCTGCGGCATCCATCCGCCGAACGGCTGTCCGCTCGCATCGGTGCGGCTGATCGCGGCAGCGAGGCCCGTGAACGGCTCTGGCCGTTCGACCGGCGCGTCGGAGCCGAAGGCCAGCACCGCGCCATTGTCCGCCAGCGAGCGCCAGGCATAGGCGCCCGTCAGGCGGTTCGGGCCGAGCCGCGCTTCCGCCATCACGCGGTCGCTGGTCTGGTGGACCGGCTGCATGGAGGCGATCACGTTAAGCTGCCCGAAGCGCGGGATGTCGACCGGATCGACGACCTGTGCGTGTTCGATCCGCCAGCGCCGTTCGCCCTTGTAGCTGTCCTGTATCTCCGCAATCACATCGAGCGCTTCGGCATTGGCGGCATCGCCGATGGCGTGCATCGCGATCTGGAAATTGTCTATCGTCGCGCGGCTGACGAGATTACGCAGCTTGGTGCTGTCGGTCAGCACCAGCCCGCGCTGGTCCGGTGCGTCGGCATAGGGAGCCTTCAGATAGGCGCCGCGCGATCCCAGTGCGCCGTCAAGGTAGAGCTTGATGCCGTTCATCCGCAGCTTGTCGTCATACAGCCACGGCGTCGGCCCGCCGCCGGCCATCAGCACCATGTTGTCGATGCTGTCGGCGTAGGACATGATGCGGAAATTGAGCCGCCCTTCGTCGCCTGCTCGGCGGAAGGTCTGCCAGTCCTCTATGCTGGTGCCCATGTCGGCCATGGCGGTGACGCCGTTTGCCAGCAGCAGTTCCTGCGCCTTCATCAGCGCAAGGTCGCGGTCTTCCGGGTTGGGCGCAGGTATCACCCGCGTCATCAGTTCCTCCGCTGCATCGACGAAGACGCCAGCCGGTGCGTTGCCCGCTCCACGTTCTATCCGGCCGCCGACCGGATCCTTCGTGGCTGCGGTAATCCCTGCCGCGCGCAGGGCGGCGCTGTTGGCCCAGCCGGCATGGCCGTCGACGCGCTGGAGGTAGACCGGGCGGTCGGACACGACGGCATCGAGCTCCGCAGCGGTAGGGAAGCGACCAAGGCCCCATAGTTCCTGGTTCCAGCCGCGCCCAAGGATCCACGGACGTCCCGGATTGGCGGCAGAAAATTCGGCAACCTTGGCCTGTGCCTCCGCCAGCGAGCGCGTTTCCGACAGGTCGAGCGTCAGCGCGCTGAGGCCGAGGCCCATGACGTGTCCATGCGCATCGATCATGCCCGGAATGACGAAACGACCGCGTCCGTCCGCGCGATAGTCGACGTCCTGCGGGCGCTTGTCGCGGCGGTCGAGCAGCTCTGTAATCTTGCCGTCGTCGTCGATCACCATGCCGGTGAAGCGCGTGACCTTGCCGTCGCGGTCGACGCTCATCCCCTGGATATTATCGACCAGCGTATCCGCCCAGGCGGGCGATGCGAGGCAGGCGAGGGCGGCGGCACTGGTGAGCAGCGCGGTGCGGGAAATTGCGTTCGTCATGGCGATCCTGTGGCGTGTCCGATGCGGCTTGGCAAATGCTTCGCGTGTTTGCTTGGGGCCGCGATTGCGATAGGGCGCAGCGGATGAACCAGACCATGCCCGTACCGCAGGCGGCGCCTTCCGATGCGCTGCTGACCCTCTCCGACGTGGAGGCCGCCGCCGCGCGGATCGAAGGGGCGGTCGTTCGCACGCCGACGCTGCACAGCCAGACCCTGTCGCAAATCACCGGCGCGCAGATCTGGCTGAAGTTCGAGAACTTGCAATTCACCGCCGCCTACAAGGAACGCGGCGCGCTCAACGCCTTGCTGCTGCTGGACGAAGAAAGCCGCAAGCGCGGCGTCATCGCGGCATCGGCGGGCAACCATTCGCAGGGGCTGTCGTATCACGGCACGCGGCTGGGCGTGCCAGTCACGATCGTAATGCCCCGCACCACGCCGGCGGTGAAGGTGATGCAGACCGAAAGCGTCGGCGGCAAGGTCGTGTTGGAAGGCGAGACTTTCGACGATGCCTACGCCCATGCGCGCAAGCTGGAACAGGACATGGGGCTGACTTTCGTGCACCCCTTCGACGATCCGCACGTGGCCGCAGGGGCGGGCACGGTCGCGCTGGAGATGCTGGCCGACGCACCGCAGATCGACACGCTGATCGTGCCGGTCGGCGGGGGCGGTCTGTCGAGCGGGATGGGCACGGTCGCCAAGGCCAGGTCGCCCGACATGCGCGTGCTCGGCGTGGAGGCGGAGCTTTATCCCTCCATGTACAACCGCCTGAAGAACTCCAACCGCCCGTGCGGCGGAGACACGCTGGCCGAAGGCATCGCGGTCAAAGAACCGGGCGAGTTCACGGCCAAGGTGCTGGCCGGCGTGCTGGACGACATCGTGCTGGTGTCCGAAAAATATCTCGAACAGGCAGTCTCGCTGCTGCTGCAGATCGAGAAGACCGTGGTGGAGGGCGCAGGCGCCGCGGGCCTTGCCGCGCTGCTCGCCCATCCGGACCGCTTCGCCGGGCGTAATGTCGGCGTGGTGCTGTGCGGGGGCAATATCGACACGCGCCTGCTCGCCAACGTGCTGCTGCGCGACCTTGCCCGCTCCGGTCGCCTCGCGCGCCTGCGGATCACGTTGCAGGATCGACCCGGCGCGCTGTTCAAGGTGATGCGCGAATTCGACGCGCACAACGTCAACATCATCGAAATTTATCACCAGCGCATCTTCACCACGCTGCCGGCCAAGGGGCTGATCACCGACATCGAATGCGAGGCGCGCGACAAGGCGCAACTTGACGCGCTCGTCTCCAGCCTGCGGGACAAGGGCTACTCCGTTAACCAAGTCGAACTGGGGTGATTCGTAAGACAGCGCGATTCGCGTTTTTAACTTATTGAAACGAAACGCGATTCAATTTCTTAACCAAGGCGCCTGTGCAAAATAAGATTCGGTTAACCATGAAACTTGGTTAAACAGGTTCCGCAACGCGAGTCGGGTCGTCATAGTCTGTTTCCCAACCCCGCTCCGCGCGAAGAAAACTCGTTCGACCAAGGAAAACAGGCCTTTTCGTGACCGCACCGGTTCGCTTTCCCCGCTTCTTCGTGACCAGCCCGTCGCCGTGCCCCTACCTGCCCGGCAAGACGGAGCGGAAGGTTTTCACGGAATTGCGTGGCGACCATGCGAACGAGTTGAACGACGCGCTTAGCCGGATCGGCTTCCGCCGCAGCCAGACCGTCGCCTACCGCCCCAGCTGCGCCGATTGCCGCGCATGCGTGTCGGTGCGCGTGGTTGCGGACGAATTCCGCCCGTCGAACACGCAGAAGCGCATACTGAAGCGCAATGCCGACATCGAAGTCAGCGAATGCCGCCCGTGGGCAACGCCCGAACAGTTCGAATTGTTGCAGGACTATCTGGGCCGGCGCCACCCCGGCGGCAGCATGGCGACGATGGACGAAATCGATTTTGCGGATATGGTGGAACACACGCCTGTTTCCAGCTATGTCGTTGAATATCGGGAACCATCGCAAGACGGGAAGCCGGGTCGGCTCATCGGAGCATGCCTCAGCGATCGCCAGGCGGACGGTCTTTCGATGATATACAGTTTCTACGACGCTGATCACGAAGGTCGCCCGGGTCTTGGCAATTTCATCATACTTGACCACATCCGTCGCGCGGCTGAAGCTGGCCTGCCGTATGTCTACCTCGGCTACTGGGTCGAAGGGTCCTCGCGGATGCAGTACAAGATCCGCTTCCGCCCGCTCGAACGGCTCGGCCCCGATGGCTGGCGCCGCATTTCACCTGACGAACAGGATGCCCTCATCCGCGCCGCCGTGGCCGGCGATGGTACTGCCGGTGCGCCCGACGGTGGCTGCAAGGACGGCGTTCCCCAGTCCCGCGATCAATACAAGCTCGCCTGACCTGCGCTACGGCGCTCATACATTCGCCGGAACAATCGCGCTCGCGATGGCGCTGCTCGCAGTGCCGGCGCTGGCACAGGATCCCAACGCGCCGGAGCGTCTGGAAGATCTGATCCCCGACAGCGCGATCGAAAATCCCGAAGCATGGGCCGCCGAGGGGGTGGAACCCGATCCGAGCCTCGACGATGTCGAAGCCCTCGCGGTCGAGGACGTGGATGCCGACAACGAACTTGCCGATCTGCCGGAAGTCGATCTGCCCTGGCCGGATGGCGATATCGTGCAGGACTTCGCCGATCTCGAGCCTGAGGAAGACATCGAGTTCGCCGAGGTGGAGGAGGACTTCGATCCGCTACTCGCTCTGCCCGACGGCTACGAGATCAATCTCGGTCGCGACCTGACGCTGGTGCTACCCAGCGAGCGGTCGCTGTTTCCCGAAACGGATGAATTCGTCGACCGCTTCAAGGCGTTGTCGCAGGTCGAGGAATTCGATGACGAGGACGGCAATATCGCCGTGCTCGCCGCGCGCGCCCGCGCAGATGAGGAACTGCTCGACCGCCTGCTTCGCATCTACGGCTATTACGACAACCAGATCATCCGCGAGATCGGGGCCGAGGACGAAACCGGTCTGGCCGCGGAAATCCCGCCGCCCGAAGGCGCGGTGCGCTTCGCCATCATTCCGGGGCGGCAATACAGCCTCGGCGCGATAGAGTTGGGCAGTCTGGAATCCGATACGGCACCCTTCGGCGATGCGGCGGCGGCGCGTGCGGCGTTCGGAATGGACGTGGGTGATCCGTTGCTTTCGGACAGCATCGTGGAGGAGCGGTACGACCTCGACCGGTGGCTGGGCGAAAACGGGTATCCGTTCGCATCCATCGACGAACCCGAACTGCTGGTCGATCACGCGCGCCAGCAGGGCGACCTGACGATGATTGTCCAGCCGCAGGACAAATACCGCTTCGGCGGCGTCAATTCGAGCCTGCCTGATTTCCTTTCCGGCGAACACTTCGCCAGCATCGCCCGCTTCGATCCGGGCGATATCTACAACCGCAGCGACGAACTGGATCTGCGCCGCGCGATCCTCGCCACCGGCCTCGTCTCCAGTGTCACGATCACTCCGCGCGAAGTCGCACCGGCCGTCGGTGGTGAACCCGGCACGGTGGATCTCGATGTCGACATTACGCAGGCGCCGCTTCGGACGCTGGCCGGTTCCATCGGCTACGGCAGCGGGGAAGGCTTCAAGCTAGAGGCGAGCTGGGAGCACCGCAATCTCTTCCCGCCCGAAGGGATGCTGCGCCTGCGCGGCATCGCTGGCACGCGCGAACAGCTGGCCGGTGTTACCTTTCGCAAGAACAATTTCGGCAACCGCGACCGTATCCTGACGCTGGATGCTTACGCGACGACCATCGACACCGAAGCCTATGATGGCCGGACGGTCGCGGTGAGGGGCACTTACGAGAAGGTCTCCAACCTGCTGTTCCAGAAGGAACTGAGCTGGGCGGTCGGCGCGGAAATCCTTGCCACCGACGAGCGTAACCGCGTGATCGACGACATCCCGCGGCCGCGCGAAACCTATTTCGTCGGCGCGGTGTTCGGCCGCGCGACCATCGACAAGAGCGATTCCCTGCTCGATCCGACCGAGGGGTTCCGGTTGACCGGCTTCCTCTCGCCCGAAGTGTCGCGCGCGTTCGACACGACAACATTCTACCTGCGCGCGCAGGCGGACGGCAGCATCTACCGGCAGGTCAACGACCGCATTGTGCTGGCCGGCCGTACACGCGTGGCGACCATCCAGGGGGCGGACACGTTCGAAGTCGCTCCGTCGCGCAGGCTGTATGCTGGCGGCGGCAGCTCGGTACGCGGCTATGGCTACCAGGCGGTCGGTCCGCTCAACGATTTGGGCGAGCCGACCGGCGGACGCTCGCTGGTCGAATTGGCGGGCGAAGCGCGCATCAAGACCGGCTTCCTCGACGGGGCCCTTTCCGTGGTGCCGTTCCTCGACGTGGGTTCGGTGTCGGCGGATCCCACCCCGGACTTCAAGTACATCAAATACGGCGCGGGGCTGGGCGTGCGCTATGCCACCGGTTTCGGGCCGATCCGTCTCGATGTCGGCGTTCCGCTCAACCCCGGCCCGTATGACGACAGTTTCGCGGTCTACGTCTCGCTCGGTCAGGCCTTCTGATGAGTACGGCGGAGGGCGACATGGTCGAGAGAGAAGCGGAGGTGCTGACGGCGAAGCGCCGCTGGCCGCGCCGTGTCGCCAAGTGGACGCTGGGCATCATCGCCGCCATCGTGCTGCTGATCGTCGCCGGTATCGCCTTGCTCGACAGTTCGGCAGGCAAGCGCTTCATCATCGATCAGGTCGAACAGATCGAAGCGGATTCCGGACTTCGCATCGGGATCGGCAGGATCGAAGGCTCGATATATTCCGAAGCCACCTTGCACGACGTCACCGTGGCCGACCCCAGGGGTATCTTCCTGCGGATACCCGAGCTGGAGCTGGACTGGCGCCCGCTCAGCTGGCTGTCCAGCGGTCTCGATATTCGCAGTGCCGTGGCGCGGCGCGGCACTTTGTTGCGACTGCCGGAATTCAACGAAACGCAAAGCGAAGGCGGGTTCCTGCCCGATTTCGACATCCGGCTCGATCGGCTGGAACTGGTCGACTTCACCGTCGCGCGCGGCATTGCCGGGGACGAAGCGCGGCGGGTCAATCTCGTCTCCAGGGTGCGGACGGAAAGCGGAAAGCTTTACCTGCTGGCCGACGGGCGGCTGGGCGGCGAGGACCGGCTCTATGCGCTGGTCGATCTCGACGAGGAAGCGGACAAGTTCGACGCGAAGATCGACTATCGCGCACCTGCCGGTGGCCTGCTTGCGGGTCTGCTCGGAGCGGACGAGGATTACGAGGCGAGCCTGATCGGTGACGGCAGCTGGAGCGCCTGGGACGGCGGCCTGCGGGTGCGCCGGGCAGGAGAACAGGTTGCCGCGTTCAAGTTGACGGCCAGCGAAGGAACCTACGGCATTCTGGGCACCGCCGATCCCTCGCCGGTCCTTGCCGGGCTTCCGCTCGACGCGCTGGGCCGCAAGGTGGCGCTGTCCGCGCGCGGAACCTTCGCTGACAATGTCATCGACGGGCGCTTCAGCCTCGCGGGCGCCGCGGTCAGGGCAAACGGAGCCGGAGGCATCGACCTCGGCAACAACGCTTTGCAGGATTTCGACCTCAAGGCGCGGTTGACCGATCCCGCCCTGTTCGGGCCGGACCTCACGCTGCAAGGCGCGACGATCGCAGCCGAACTTGACGGGCCGATGTCCGACCTGACCGTCGCCCATGTCATCAATGTCGACCGCTTCGCCGCGGGCACGACGCAACTTGCCGGTCTCGTCCAGCGGGGCACCGCGACGTGGGACGGGACGCGCTTCGTCCTGCCGCTCGATGCCGACGTGGCGCGCGTGGTTTCCGGCAACGCGATGGTCGACCCGCGCCTCACCAACGGAACGCTGGGCGGCACCATCGTCTATTCCGGCGATCGTCTGGTGTCGGACGATCTGGCGGTTGCCTTCCCGGGCCTCGACGCACGACTTTCGCTTCGCGGCGACTTTGCCAACGGCGTCTACGCACTTGCCGGGCCGGTCAATGCCGAGCGGCTGTTGCTGGAGGATCTGGGCGAGGTCGACGTTGCTGCGAAGATCCTGTTCCGCATGGGCAGCAACGTGCCCTGGACGCTGCAGGCCAATCTCGCCGGGCGGATGCCGCGTGTCACCAATGCGACGCTGGCCGACCTTGCCGGGAACAATATCCGCTTCAAGGGCGGCGTCACCTTGGGCGCGAACCGCCCCATCGCCTTTCAGGACGCCTCGCTCAACGCCAGCAAGCTGGCGCTGACGCTCAATGGCAAGGTCGATGGCGGGCGCACCTCGCTCGCCGGGCGCGGCCGGCACACCGAATATGGGCCGTTCACCGTACAGGCTACCATCGCCGGCGACGGCCCGCGCGCGGAACTTGTCTTTGCCGACCCGTTGCCCGCCGCCGGACTGAAGGACGTGCGCGTCGCGCTCGCGCCCATCGACGATGGTTTCGCCATCGAAACGGCGGGGCAATCCTTGCTCGGTCCGTTCGACGGCACGATCAACCTGTTCTCTTCGCCGGGCGGACCAACCCGTCTGGCGATCGAGCGGCTCGACATCTGGCGCACATCGGTCACGGGCGACATCACGCTCGGCGACGCGGCCAGCGGCACGCTGACGCTCGCGGGCGGCGGCCTCGACGGCACCATCCAGCTTGCGCCTCGCGGCGGCGGGCAGGGATTCGATGTCGATCTCGCCGCCCGCAATGCGACTTTCGCCGGTGCCACACCGATCGCGATCCGGGAGGCGGACATCGACGTCTCCGGGCTGCTGGTGGAGGGCAATTCGACCATAGAGGGCAACGTCCGCGCCGCCGGGATCAGCTATGGCAATGTCTTCGTCGGACGGCTGGTGGCAAACAGCAGCTTGCGCAACGGAACCGGACGTTTCAACGCTGCCATCGCCGGTCGGCGCGGTAGCCGCTTCGACCTGCAATTGACCGGAGACATCGCGCCGGACCGCATCGCAGCGGTCGCGCGCGGCAATTACGGCGGACGCAAGATCGAGATGCCGCGCCGCGCCGTACTGACGCGCAACGGGGATGGCTGGCAACTTGCGCCGACCCAGCTGAACTTCGGCAGTGGCCGGATGGTGGCGCGTGGGCGGTTCGGCGGGAACGGGCCGGTGGAGGCAAACGTCCAGCTCGCGCGGATGCCGCTGTCCGCTATCGACGTACTGGGCGGAGAGCTGGGCCTCGGCGGATATGTCAGCGGTCTTATCGACGTCAGCGCCGGGCCAGGCGGACTGCCGGTTGGCGAGGCGCGGGTGCAGGTGAAGGGTCTCAGCCGCTCCGGACTGGTCCTCACCTCGCGCCCGGTCGACCTCTCGATGATCGCGAAGCTTTCCGCCGACAGGCTGGTGTCGCGCGCCGTCATCGTCGAGGAAGGCGAGCGGCGGGGGCGCCTGCAGGCGCGCATTTCGAACCTGCCATCCAGTGGCGACCTGATCGGACGGCTGAATCGCGGCGATCTGTTCGCGCAATTGCGTTTCAACGGCCCTGCGGACGCGCTTTGGCGCCTGGCTGCGATCGACACTTTCGATCTGACCGGCCCGCTTCGGGTATCCGCCGACGCGCGCGGGACCTTGCAGAATCCGCGCGTCGCGGGGTCGCTCGCCAGTGACGATCTGCGGCTCAGGAGCGCGCTGACCGGCACCGACGTGCGCAGCATTCGTGCACGCGGCAATTTCTCCGGCTCGCTGCTGCGGCTGACATCGTTCCGCGGCGAAGCGCCCAATGGCGGCACGGTGTCGGGCAGCGGAACGGTGGACCTGTCCGGGCTGGGCCCGCGCGGACCGCAGATCGACCTGCGAATGGCGGCGAGCAACGCGCAGATCCTGAACCGGCCCGACATGGCGGCGACAGTCACCGGGCCGATGCGCGTGGTTTCGAACGGCGTCGGCGGCACCATTGCGGGCCGGTTGCGGGTAAACCGCGCGCGCTGGCGCCTGGGCGCTGCGGAAGAGGCGGTCGAACTGCCCAATATCCGGACGCGCGAGATCAATCTGCCGCCCGACATCGCTCCGCAAGCGTCGGCCAGCGCGCCCTGGCGCTACCTGATCGACGCCCGCGCGCCGAGCCGGGTCGAAGTGCGCGGGATGGGCCTCGACAGCGAATGGAGCGCCGACGTGCTCATTCGCGGCACCACCGACGATCCGCGCATCGGCGGGTCGGCAGAGGTCATTCGCGGAGGCTACAGCTTCGCAGGCACCCGGTTCGAACTCACGCGGGGCGAAATCGACTTCGACGAGAACGTGCCCATCGACCCGCGCGTCAACATTCTGGCCGAAACAGACGTTACCGGCCTCTCGGTCAGCGTTTCAGTGACGGGCAATGCGACGCAGCCGGAGATCGCGTTCAATTCCGTGCCCGCTCTGCCGGAGGAGGAAATCCTGTCACGCTTGCTGTTCGGCGGCTCGATCTCGAACCTCTCCGCGACCGATGCCCTGCAACTCGGCAGCGCGCTCGCATCGCTGCGCGGAGGCGGCGGGATGGACCCGATCAACAAGCTGCGCACCTCGATCGGGCTGGACCGCCTGCGTATCGTTCCGGCCGATCCCGCACTGGATCGCGGAACGTCGGTTGCGTTGGGCAAGAACTTCGGGCGGCGTTTCTATGCCGAGATCATCACCGACGGGGCGGGTTATTCCGCCACCGATGTGGAGTTCCGGGTGACCAGCTGGCTCACGCTGCTCGCGTCGATCTCCACGATCGGACGCGAGAGCGTGGCCGCCGAATATTCCCGCGACTACTGATCAGTCCGCGGGGGTTGCCGCCGCCTCTGCGGAGGCGCCCAAGGGCTTGAGCAGGCCGTCGACGGGGATCGCGACGCCGTTGCTGGCCTTGAGCGCAGTTCCGGCAAAGCGCGCCGTCGCGCCATCGGCTCCGGTGACCACGATCGCTTCGCCATCCTTCGCGAAGGACAGCGTGGCGTCGCCCACCGTGCTCATCTCCACCGCCGCGCCGCTGGCGCTGTCGATAGCGGCGCTGATGTCTTCGGGCGCCAGATAGCCCGGCACGATGTGATCGCGCATGATCGCGACGAGTGCCGCGCGGCCTTCCTCCGACTGGAGATCTTCGGCGGAACTGCCGAGGCCTTCGAAGACGGCATCGGTGGGGAGCAGCAGCGTGTAGCTGGCAGCGCCATCGAACACGCCTTCGAGGCCCGTTTCGTCGAGCGCCGACCGGGCGATGTCGTAATCGCCCTGGTCGGCCAGCAGGTCTGCAAGCGTGCCATCGCTCACTTCCTCAGCGGAAGCGGTTTCGGCGGTATCGTCCTCCACCTTGCTGCAACCGGCAGCGGGGATGGCGAGCGCAAGCGCGCCCAGCGCGAGATAGCTGGAAATCTTCATCGGTCAGGTCTCCTCTGGATCAGACCAGCAGTTCAATCGCGGCTGCGATCAGGCGGGTCTCGGGATCGACCTGGTAGATGTAGCCGTCCGAGTAGCGGTAATAGGCGTCGGGACTGTCGTAGTAACGATCGCGGTAGCCGTAGGGAACGTTGTACACGTCGTAGCCCATCGGCATGGTTTGACCGACGGCGAAGTTGTCGCCCGTCAGCAGCGCCGCGATAGAGGTGATCGCCGAAGTCTCCGGATCGACGCGATAGATCACGTCGTCAGCATAGCGATAGCCACGCGGGTCGTTGAGGCCGTAAAAGTCGTTGTAATAGCGCGGCATTTCATACGGCTGGTAGTAGCTCGGCCATTGGTTGCCAATCGACAGCGCGCCGCCCAGCAATGGAATGTAGCTGGCTATGCCCCGGTCGCCGTAACGCACGAGATAACCGTCGCGGTAGCGATAGTCGTTATTGCCGAAGTATCGGTCATATCCCCACCAATCCGAGCGGTAGTAGCCGTCGTCCTTCACCTGTCCCGGCGGGTTGCAGCCGTTGCGCTTCTTGGCGAGGCCCGGAGGGCAACCGTTGATCAGACCGCGATTGACGTCGCCGAAGCGATAGTCCGCTGCGCGCCGAACGTAATCGCCGCCGCGTCGGTCGTAGTCCGCGCCACGGCGATCGATGGTGCGCTCGACCTGCCGGACCACGCCGCGATCATTCGCGCCGTTTCCGCGGTCGGCCTTCACGGCAGCCTTCGCGTTGCCGTTGTCCCTCTCGGCGGCGGCGCGAACGGAGGCGGCGCGAACGGAGGCGTTGCCGTTGCCGTTACCGTTTTCGTTGCCACGGTCGCTCTGCGCCATGACGCGGTCGTTGCCACCGCCATTGCCGCGGTCGGACTTCGTGGCGGCGTTGCCGTTGCCACCGCCACCATTGCCACCGCCATTGCCACGTTCGGCTTTCGCTGCGGCAGCGGGCTTGCCGCCGCCATTGCCATTGCCATTGCCCTTGTCCTTGCCCGGCTGGGCCAAAGCGGGAGTCGCCGCCATTGCGAGGGCTGCGACGCTTGCCATAAGAATACGCATGATATGCTCCTTTGCCCCTTGGAACGCGGCTCTGGCAGGCACGGTTCCAACAACGAAGGAGTCAGGCAGGCTTAAGGTAAAGCGCGGCTTCGGCGGCGCGGCGCCGCGCAAGCCCGCGCATCACGCGCCCACCCGCGTGAACCCAGCGGGCAAATTCCTCGGCTGCGCCCGCACGGTCGCCCGCTTTATGGCGCCTGGTCAGGGTGGCGCGGGCGATTGCGCCGGTGTTGTAATGAAAGCTGACGAGAGCATCGAACTGGCTTTGCGAGGTCGGTGCATCGCCAATCGCTTGTGCGACATCGGCGGCATACCGGCGCAGGTCATCCGTCAGTCGTGCGTCGCACTGCGCTTGCGTCCAGACGGTAGATGGCCCGATGTGCGGGCCGGTCGCCCCCCAGCCGATTGTCCAGGGATCGGCGCCCGTGCCGGGATCGGGATAGGCCTCCACCAGCCCGTCGGCGCGGCGTTTCGCGCATCCTTCGAATCGCTGGATCAGCGCTACGCCTTCGGCGGAAACGCTGTGGGATGGAACACATGGAACACAGTTCTGTGGCGGAGTCTCTTCCCCCGCGATGGCAGAATCAATCGCGCGGTCGAGCACGGCTATGTCGGCAGAGCGAAACCCGCGCCCCATCAGGCGGCGGACGGCATCGAAGATCGGTTTGCGATTCATGGGGACCACCTCGTTAACGACGGAAACGAAGCGGACCGGTCATGCAGAATTTGGCCAAGTAGGAAAATGCTTTCGCGCAACGAAAAAGGGCGCCCGGATCGCTCCGGACGCCTTTTTTGTTGTCACTCGTTCGATCGATTACATCGAATAATACATGTCGTATTCGACCGGAGCCGGGGTGGTTTCGAGGCGGCTGACCTCTTCCCACTTGAGTTCGGCATAGGCGTCGATCTGGTCCTTCGAGAAGACGTCGCCTTGCAGCAGGAACTCGTGATCGGCTTCCAGCGATTCGAGTGCCTCGCGCAGCGAACCGCACACGGTCGGAACCTCGGCCAGTTCTGCCGGGGGCAAATCGTACAGGTTCTTGTCCATCGCGTCGCCGGGGTGGATCTTGTTCTTGATCCCGTCGAGGCCCGCCATCAGCAGCGCCGAATAGGCGAGGTAGGGGTTGGCCATCGCGTCGGGGAAGCGGAACTCCACGCGCTTCGCCTTTTCGCCTGCACCGTAGGGGATGCGGCAGGATGCGGAACGGTTGCGGGCCGAGTATGCCAGCAGCACCGGAGCTTCGAAGCCCGGCACCAGACGCTTGTAGCTGTTGGTGGTCGGGTTGGTGAAGGCGTTCAGCGCCTTGGCGTGCTTCACGACACCGCCGATGAAGTAGAGGCACATATCAGAAAGGCCGGCGTAGCCATTGCCCGCGAACAGCGGCTTGCCGCCGTCCCAGATCGACATGTGGGTGTGCATGCCCGACCCGTTATCGTCCTTGATCGGCTTCGGCATGAAGGTCGCGGTCTTGCCGTAGGCGTGGGCGACCTGGTGCACGACGTACTTGTAGATCTGCATCCGGTCGGCGGTTTCGGTCAGCGTGCCGAAGGTCAGGCCCAGTTCGTGCTGCGCGGCGGCGACTTCGTGGTGATGCTTGTCGCAGGGCAGGCCCATTTCGAGCA
Source organism: Altererythrobacter sp. CAU 1778 (assembly GCF_054482795.1). Lineage (NCBI taxonomy): Bacteria > Pseudomonadati > Pseudomonadota > Alphaproteobacteria > Sphingomonadales > Erythrobacteraceae > Altererythrobacter > Altererythrobacter sp. CAU 1778. Next base: position 815,652 of record NZ_JBTLRP010000001.1, read on the forward strand.
TCGTGGCGACCATTTCGCCGCGGATGTCCACGGCGCTGTCGACCGGCGCTACGGGAAAATAGCCGCCCTTGGCGCGCGGGCGGTGGCCCATGTTGCCTGAATCATATTCCCGGCCCGAATTGCCCGGCAGTTCGATGTCGTCGATGGCGTAGCCCGAACCGGCATAACCGTCTTCGAAACGCACGTCGTCGAACATGAAGAACTCGGCTTCCGGACCGACGTAGATCGTGTCGCCCACGCCGCTCGACTTGAGGAAGGCTTCGGCGCGCTTCGCGGTCGAACGCGGATCGCGGGCGTAGTCTTCACCGGTCGAAGGCTCGATGATGTCGCAGAACATGATCATCATCGGCGTCGCGCTGAACGGGTCCATGTAGACGCGGTCGAGGTCCGGCTTCAGGATCATGTCCGATTCGTTGATGGCCTTCCACCCTGCGATGGAGGAACCGTCGAACATCAGGCCGTCTTCGAGCTCGTCCTCACCCATGACGCTGGCGACCATCGAGAGGTGCTGCCACTTACCCTTGGGATCGGTGAAGCGCAGGTCGACCCATTCGACCTCATTGTCCTTGATCTGCTTGATGACGTCCTTGGCTTTCGACATGTAATTCAACCTTTCGCTGGTTTGGCTGTCGTGCCCGTTGCCGGGCGGATAGAATGGATTTGCGGGATCAGACCGCGTCCTCGTCCCGTTCCCCGGTACGGATGCGGATGGCGGTTTCGATCGGGGTAACGAAGATCTTGCCGTCGCCGATGCGGCCGGTGGACGCGGTGCTGGCGATCGCTTCGATCACGCGTTCGGCGATGCCATCGGCCACGACGACCTCCAGCTTCACCTTGGGCAGGAAGTCGACGACGTATTCCGCCCCGCGGTAAAGTTCCGTGTGGCCTTTCTGCCGGCCGAAGCCCTTGGCCTCGGTCACGGTGATGCCGGACACGCCGACTTCGTGCAGCGCTTCCTTCACCTCGTCGAGCTTGAACGGCTTGATGATAGCTTCGATCTTTTTCACTTGGCGCTGGCCCCTGCGAATGTCGGCGGCGCGCGATGCGGCCGCCGCTGTCCCGAAATCCCTTGGCCAGATACTAACAAGAATCGTGCCAAGGCGCTGAACGGAGCCTAGGGCATCGCGCCGACCGGCGAAAGCGCGGATTGCCGCCGATTTCGGCATGGTTCTTGAAAAGCCTAAGGTGATTGCGCCGGCCTGCCGGATACGCAACGACCCGATGTGCCCAACGCGCAGGCACACACTGCCTAAGGATTGGGCATCAGACCCGCAGGCCAGCGGTTTCCGGCAGTCCTGCCATCAGATTGAGGTTCTGGATCGCAGCGCCGCTCGCACCCTTGCCGAGATTGTCGAGGCGGGCGACCAGCCGGACCTGGCTTTCGTCCGGCGCGGCGAACAGATGCAGGCGCAGCGTGTCGTCATCGATCCCCGGCGCTTCCATCACCAATTCGGAATGATCGCCCGCGTCGAAGCTCAGCAGCGCACTGTCGGCGCAGAATCCGCGCAACGCATCGCGCATCGCGGCCACGCTGCCGACGCCTGCGATGGCGGACAGCTGGAGCGGCACTTCGACTAGCATTCCCCGGTAAGCGGGAACGACCGCAGGCGAGAACACTGGCGGATGTGCCAACCCGGCATAAGCCTGCATTTCTGGGAGGTGCTTGTGCCCCATGGCGAGGCCGTAGGCGCGGTATGCGATTTCGGGATGCTGTTCGAACCGTTCGACCAGCGCCTTTCCGCCGCCCGAATAGCCGCTGACGGCATGGACGGTGAAAGGCCAGTCGGAAGGTAGCAATCCGGCGCGCACCAGCGGCGCGATCAGCGCAAGGAAGCCGGTCGGATAGCAGCCGGGATTGGTGACGAACAGCGCGCCCGCGACTGCGTCGCGTCCGGTCAGTTCTGGGAAGCCGTAGGTCCATCCGTCCGCCACGCGGTGCGCGCTGGACGCGTCGATTACGCGCGTGCCGCTGCTTGCGTCGATCAGCGTCACGGCCTCGCGCGCGGCGTCGTCGGGCAGGCAGAGGATGGCGAAATCCGCATCGTTCAGCGCTTCGCGGCGCTTGCCTGCATCCTTGCGCGCGGCATCGTTCAGTACGATCAGGGAAAATTCGCTGCGGCCCGACAGCCGCTCGACGATTTCGAGCCCGGTGGTCCCCGCCGCACCGTCGACGAAGACGGTGGCGGTCATGCCTCGGCCCGTTCGATCGCGCTCAGGGGCACGTAACCCGACGGCCCCTTGATGGAACAGCAGCCCCACGCCCAGCCTTCGGCGATGTCGAGCACTTCGAACGCCTGGTCGGCTTCAAGCATGGCGATCATGTCGCCATGTCCCTTGGACCGTGTCCGCAGCTCGGCCCCCCCGGAACCGACGACGTAGCGCTCGGGCACGATGTAATGGGGCACGAAGTAACGACCCGCGAGGCCGATGTGCGCCAGATCGCCGCGGATCGGCAGCTGGCACGCCTCGGCGCGGGCAACGGGCCCCGACAGAACGAACGGGCCTTGCGGTATCTGTGCCGTGGCAGCCTCGCTCACCCGGTCGTGTTCCTCAAATAGCAAACTTACCGCGCCCCTATAGCGCGATGTGGTTTCCGGCAAGTTTACCGCCCGTTCTTTGGCACAGCTGCGTGTCCGGCCACGTTCAGGCGTAGCGCGCCTGCAACATATGCCACGCTGCGCGCAGGCCGAGCGCTTCGCCGCCTTTCGGTCGTCCGGGCTTGGCGAAGGGACGCCAGGCGAAGGTATCGAAATGCGCCCAGTCCAGCCCTTCGCCCACGAACTTGTCGAGGAACAGGCCAGCAACGCTCGCCCCGGCATAGGCATTGCCATGCGCGTTGTTGGTGTCGGCGATGTCGGACTTCAGATATTCGACGTAACCTTCGTGCAGCGGCAGGCGCCAAGGCTCGTCGTCATGCGCACGGCCCGCGGCGATCAGCGCATCGGCGGTTTCGTCACGCCGGGCGAACAGGGCGGGCAGGTCCGGGCCGACAGCGACCCGCGCCGCGCCGGTCAGCGTGGCGAAATCGATGATCAGGTCGGGCTTGCTTTCGCTTGCGCGGGTCAGCGCATCGGCCAGGATCAGGCGGCCTTCCGCGTCGGTATTACCGATTTCGACCGTAATCCCCTTGCGGCTTTTCAGCACGTCGCCGGGACGAAAGGCATTGCCTGCAATCGCGTTTTCGACCGCGGGGACGAGCAGCCGCAGCCGCACCGGCAGGCCTGCACCCATCACCAGCCCCGCCAGTGCGAGGGCGTGGGCAGAGCCGCCCATGTCCTTCTTCATCAGCGCCATGCCGCTCGCGCCCTTGATGTCGAGTCCGCCGGAATCGAAGCACACGCCCTTGCCGACGATGGCGAGTTCGGGGTCGCTTTCCTTCCCCCAAGTCAGTTCGATCAGGCGCGGGGCATGGTGGCGGGCGGCGGCACGACCGACAGCGTGGACCATCGGATAATCGCTTTCCAGCCGATCACCCGACACGACCGACAGCTGCGCCTTGTGCGCTTTCGCCAATCGTTCCGCCTGCGCCTCCAGCGCGGCGGGGCCCATGTCCTCGGCAGGCGTATTGACGAGATCGCGCACGAGGCACACCGCGCGCGCTTCGGCCAGCGCGGGCTCGATCGCCTTTGCATCCTTCGTCAGCAGGACGCGCGGCCCTTCGTGCTCGGCATCCTTGCGGTAGCGGTCGAAATGATATTGCGCGGTTTGCCAGCCGTGGAGGGCGGGGCCGGGTTCACCGCCCGCGCGGCGATAGGTGCCGGCCGGCAGCGCCTCCGCCAGCTTGGCCATGCACCAGCTCGATAGCTCCGCCGGATTGGCGACGCCGCCGACTGCGAACCAGCCGTCGCCGTCCTTTTCCGGAACGATGCCGACCTGATAGCCGCCGCCATCGAATTTCTGTGCTGCCAGAGCGGCGCGCTGCGCCTTCGTCAGTTTGCCCGCCCAGTCCGGGAACCCGTCACTGTCGACGAGGTGGATGTCCACGGCACTCTGGCCGCGATCGGGCTGGATAAGATCGGTTTTTTCGCTCATGCTGTGGCATCTAGTGGCAGGACATACGCCTGTCACCATTTGCTGCCTTGGCAGGAGGAAAGCCCGATGATCCGCCCGCTCGTTCTCGCCCTTGCCATCGTTGGCTGCTCGCCCGCGACAGACGCGCCGGGGGCGGAGGCACAGGTCAAGGCTGAAGCCAGTGCGGCTGCCACGACGACCGCTTCTGCGAACGCTTCGCGTTCGTCTGCTGCCAAGGCGACCGAGATCATCGACAACCAGACCCGCGATGGCGGGAAGCGGATCTTCGAATACAGCTGGCCCGCCGAAGTCTCGGCGATCCCCGTGCTTGCCGAACGCCTGACCGAAGAGCGGACCGCGCAGCTGGCCGATCAGAAGAAAATGTTCAGCGAAATGGGTGAGGGGTGCCCGCCCGACGCGGTCTCCTGCCGCAGCAACGCATTCGAGAAGGAATGGAAGGTGGTCGCCGACACGCCGCGCCTGCTTTCGCTGTCGGCGCAGATATACACCTTCACCGGCGGCGCGCATGGCAACACCGGCTTCGACGCCATGGTCTGGGACCGTGAGGGCGGCAGAGGGTATCGCGCGCTCGATCTGTTCGAAAGCGACGACGCCTTCTCGACGATGATGGGCGAACCTTTCTGCGACGCCCTGAATGCCGAGCGCGAGAAGCGGCGCGGCGCGCCAGTGCCGAGTGACGGCGAATGGCCCAACGACTGCCCTTCCATCGCAGAGACGACCGTCATCGTAGGTTCTGCCAACGGCAAGACCTTCGACCGGCTCGGCTTCCTGATCGATCCCTACACCGCCGGCCCCTATGCCGAGGGAACATACGACATCACTTTGCCGGTGACGCCCGCCGTGGTCGGCATCGTCAAGCCCACCTTCCGCGCGTCCTTCTCCGCTCGCAATTGAGGGCGATCGTCGCTAGATAGTCCGGCATGACCGAATACCAGACAATTACCGGCGAAGAGACCGTCATCCGCGACGGCACCATCAAGCTCCACGGCCCCGAAGGGTTCGAGGGGATGCGCAAGGCGGGCAAGCTTGCTGCCAGCATCCTCGACGCAATGGTCGACATGGTGCAGCCCGGCATCTCGACCGAGGCGCTCGATGCGCGCGTGCGTGAAATGACGCTGGATGGCGGCGCGGTGCCCGCGACGCTGGGCTACCGCGGTTACACGCACAGTTGCTGCATCTCGATCAACCACGTCGTGTGCCACGGCATCCCGAGCGAGAAGACGCTGAAGGATGGCGACATCGTCAATATCGACGTTACCCCGTTGCTCGACGGCTGGCACGGCGACACCAGCCGTATGTACCTCGTCGGCGATGTGCCGCTGAAGGCGAAGAAGCTGGTCGACGTGACGCACGAGTGCCTGATGATCGGTATCGAAAAGGCGCAGCCGGGCGCGCGGCTCGGCGATATCGGCGCCGCGATCGAGGAACACGCCCGCCAGCACCGCTACGGCGTGGTGCGCGAGTTCTGCGGCCATGGCTTGGGTCGCCTGTTTCACGATGCGCCCGAAGTGGTTCACGCCGCACGCGCAGGAACCGGCCCGGTGCTGAAGCCGGGAATGTTCTTCACCATCGAACCGATGATCAACCTAGGCCGCCCTCACGTGAAACTGCTCAAGGACGGCTGGACCGCCGTAACCCGCGACAAGTCGTATTCGGCGCAGTTCGAACACTCGATCGGCATCACCGAAACCGGGAACGAGATCTTCACGTTGAGCGAAAAGGGCCTGCACAAGCCGCCCTACGCCTGACACGCTTAACAAGGGGGAATCCATGCGATGCCGGTGACCGGGATAGGGGGCGTCTTCTTCCGCGCGAAGGACCCCGATGCGCTGAAGGCATGGTATCGTCAGCATCTCGGCACCGTGCCCGAAGGCTGGACCCCATGGGAGCAGCAGGCCGGGCCGACGGTGTTCATGCCTTTCGACGAAAGCACGGACTACTTCCCGCCCGACCGCCAGCACATGATCAATTTCCGCGTGACCGGCCTCGACGCAATGCTCGAAGGCTTGCGCGCTGCAGGGGTCGGAGTGATCACGAAGGAGGAGTGGAACTCCCCGGAAACGGGCCAGTTCGCCCGCGTCCATGATCCGGAAGGCAATCCGATAGAATTGTGGGAGCCGCCGGAAGGTTAGTGGGACAGGCGGTCCGGAAGGGTAACCGGCGCTTCTATTCCTCGGACGGCATCTTGGTGCCGAGCAACACGAGCCGGTCGCCGGTGATGCCGAACCAGTGAGGAACGCCGGCGGGGATGAGCATGACATCGCCCGGACCCAGCGCACGCTCGCTGCCGCCTTCGATCCGCTCGCCTTCGATCATACCGCTCGCCAAGGTTACCGGATCGACCATTGTGCCACCGGCAATCAATGTGCCGTTGCCTTCCAGCACGATCGCATATTCCGCCTCGGTCGGATGGGTTGCCGGGCGACCGGGCTTCTTCCAGACCTCGATCGCAGCAACCCGCGCGCCGTCTTGCACCAGGGGGCGCCACATGAAGCCCTGCTCGGGTTCCATTTCAGCGAGCATCGCAGCGACCTGCGCGCGGACATCTGCGCCCGTCGCAAGGGCGAACGCGCCTGGCTGGGTGGTCGGGGCAGTCACTGGCGCCGACCGGTCCTCGCCCGCTACGCAACCGAAAGACAGGGGGGCCAGTCCCAGCGCGCAGAGTATCCGGAGGTTCAAGTGCGGCATCCGTTTTTCCCTTCGGTTCGAACCTGCAACATCGCGCCCGGCGCGCAGGCGGTCAAGCGGCCACACGCGGCTTGGCAGTGGGAGGGATTTCATCCCTCCCTCGCTGCCCTGATCGCCGAAGAGGCGGCGAAGGGCGCTCCGGCCACGAGCAGCAGGCTGATCGCGGCGCACAGGGCGAGGCCGCCGCTGCCGGGCGCGGCGAGGGCGCCTGCACCGAAGATCAGCACCGGGACACTCAGCGGGATCAGCAGGAGGCCAGCGAGCGCCGCTCCGCTCCGCAGGCTCGCCGTGAGCGCGGCGATTACCAGGCCGATAGCGGCAAGGCCCGGCGTTCCGGCGAGCAGGCCGAGCAGCAGGGGGCGGACCGTCTCCCCATCAAGCTTCAGCAGCGCGGCGGCGGGCAGCACGGCGAGCAGCAGCAGCGGCGCGAAGCTGAGCCAGTGGGCGAGCAGGCGCACGGCCATGGTCACTTCCTCCGCCACGCCGCGCAGGGCGAGCTGGTCGAACACGCCGTGCTCCAGATCGGGGGCGATCAGCCGGTCGAGCGGCAGGATGCTCGCGAGCAGCGCCGCGACCCAGATCACGCCGCCGCCGGTGAGCGCCAGCAGCGGCGCGTTGGGTCCGATGGCGAAGGGAAACAACATCGCCACCGCTAGAAAGAACAGCAGCGGCAGCACCGCGCCTCCGCCCTGTCCGCCGAGCAGCAGGTTGCGAAGGTCGCGCCGGAGGAGGGTGAAGATCACGCAGCGAAATCCGCAAGGTCGAGCGTTTGCAGCTCCGCCAGCGGAAGCGGCTGGTGCGATGCCAGCACCGCGATCCCGCCCGCATCGCAGTGTGCAGCAACCGCCTCGCTCAGCATGGCCGCGCCGCTGGTGTCGAGGCCGTTGAGAGGCTCGTCCAGCAGCCAGATTGCCCCGCCTTGTGCCTGCAGCCGCGCCAGCGCAGCGCGCTTGCGCTGTCCGGTCGAGAGATAGCGCACCGGAACGTCGGCGAGGTCGGCCAGACCATCGGGCAATGGCGTGTCCGAGCCGTCCAGCGCGCGCCAGAAATCCAGCGCCTTTCCCAGAGGCAGGTTCTCGTCGAGGGCGGGGCGCTCGTCGATCAGGCCCACGCTTCCCCGCCGCTCCACGGTGCCAGCGGCCGGGCGCAGCAGCCCGCCTAGGATACGCAGCAGGCTCGACTTGCCGGTGCCGTTTGCGCCGCGCACCTGCAATGCAGCGCCGCTCTCCAGCGAAAGCGAAAGCCCGCGGAACAGCACGCGGTCGCCCCGACGGCAGGCGAGGCCTTGCGCGGTGAGGGCGGCGGAGAGGCTCGCGGCTTGCATGGGCGCTGGCGTTAGGCGAAAGCGTTTTTGCGAACAAGAATGCTGAATGGGAGCCGCATCGTGGCCATTGCCGAACTGACCGACGCCGAACGCGCAAGCGCGCTGAGCGAACTTGCCAAGTGGGTCGAAGCGCGGGAGGGCAAGGCCATCGAACGGCATTTCTCCTTTGCAGATTTCAGCGAGGCCTTCGGCTTCATGTCCCGCGTCGCGCTGCTCGCCGAAAAACAGGACCACCATCCCGAATGGTTCAATGTCTACAACCGCGTCGAGGTGACGCTGACCACGCATGATGCAGGCGGGGTAAGCCAGCGCGACGTGGTGATGGCGCGCTGCATCGATGCGCTGCTTTAGCCTGCTGCTGGCGGCGTTCGCGCTGCTCACCGCGCCTGCCGCCGCGCAAGAGGCCGAGGCCAAGCCAGCGTGGGTCGGCGTGTGGCAGGGGACCATCGGCAAGCTGCCCGTCATCGCCTGCCTCGACAAGCGCTACAACAGCGGCGGCATCGGCTCCTACTATTACCGCAAGCATCTGAAGCCCATCGGGCTGTGGTTGTATGATGATTCGCCCGACTGGGTCGAGCATCCACCCGGCGAGAACAAGACTGCCCGCTGGACTTTCAATTCGGTGGGGGCGGACACCATCACCGGCACCTGGAGCGACGGCAAGCGCCGCCTGCCCATCCGCCTGACGGCATTGGCGTGGCAGGATGCCGAGACGGCCTATATTCCGTGCGAGGCGTTCGCCTTTATTTCGCCGCGACTGGCTGGCGGAGAGGTAGTGCAGGAGGCGGCAGAGACGGACGGAATCGCTTATGTGTTGCACCGTTACCGAAATCCGCCCCAACTCGACGTCTCGGCTAATGGCTTTTCGCTGATCGTGGATCAGCCCGGCGACGCCGCGATCAATGCCGCCGTGGCGAACTACATCCCGACCGGCACGCTGGCCGACGACTGGGTCGAATGCCTATCCGGGGCGATGTCACACTTGGGCGGCGACGGTTATTTCGACCGTGACGTGCGTCCTGAGCTGATCTCCGACGCCTTTATTGCGATCTCCATCGCAGGCTCGACTTATTGCGGCGGAGCGCACCCGAACCATGTCGGCTTCCATCGTTTGTTCGACCGGCAATCGGGCGAGGAAATCGAGTTGGACGGATGGTTTGCCGATGCGGCCTTCCAAACAGACGAATACGACACGCGACCCATGACGGAGGGGTTCCGCGACCACGTGCTTGCCTTCGCGGATGCCGAAGGATCCGAGGCCGATTACGATGCCGAATGCCTCGCCCTTGCGCGGACGCAAGGCTACTGGAACCTGCAACTGACCCGCGACGGCGTGACCTTCACGCCCGACCTGCCGCACGTGGCGACCGCTTGCGAGAACCCCATTTCCCTGCCGTGGAGCGCGCTGGACGACTGGCTCAGTGACGCAGGCCGCGCGGGCAAGGCGCGGCTGCTCGCCAGCGACTAGCCTCCCAGCGGACGCTGCATCGCCTTCGCGCGTTTCCTGAGGCGACCCGGCATCCAGCGTGCGCCGAAGGCGAGCTGGTTGGCGGTCTTGCCGATGTTCCAGTGCAGCTTGTCGCCATGCACCGCGTCCCACACGGCCTGCGCGATATCCTCCACCGGGATCAGCGCGATGCCCGCTTCGGAAAGGCGCTGCCGGATCGACTGATTGCTCGCCTGGTTGGGCGTGTGGTCGATCAGCGGCGTCTCGATGAAGCCGGGGCAGATCGAAGCGACCTTGATCCCGAATTCGGACCATTCCGCATCGAGGCTCTCGGTCAGGCCACGCACGCCGAACTTGGTCGCCGAATAGACCGATGCCCCGCCGGTGCCGTAAATACCCGCCGCACTCGCGGTGTTGATGAGCGCGCTGCCCGGTGCGGTTTCCTTGAGATAAGGGAGCACCGCCTGCGCGCCGAACAGCACGCCTTTCAGGTTGATGTCGAGGCAGCGCTCGATTTCCTCCGGCGTGTTTTCGGACAGCGATCCGCCCAGCGGAATGCCCGCATTGTTGACCAGCACGTCGATGCGCCCGCCGGTGGCGAGGTGAAAGCCCTTCAGCGCTTGGTCCCAGGCGGCGCGGTCGCGCACGTCGAACTTGTGCGAATAATGGAAGCCGCCCTTCAGCAGCGCTTCCGTTCCTGCGAGCCCCTCCGCGTCGACATCGCCCATGCCGACGAACCAGCCTTCCTGGTTGAAGCGCTGGGCAACGGCACGCCCGATGCCCGAAGCGGCGCCGGTAATGAAGATCGACTTACGTTGGCTCATGGTTCTCTCCGGTAAGTTCGCGGCGTCACGGCGCCGGATTGTTATAGCAATGCCAGGTGAAAATCGCCGCTGCACCGCGATGGGGCGACCAGCCTTCGGCCCGTTCGCGAGCCTGCTTTTCGCTGGGGCGTTCATCCATGTCGAGGATGCGGGCCATGCCGGCCTGCACGGCGAGGTCGCCTGCGGGCCAGATGTCCGGGCGGCCCTCTGCAAAGAGGAGGTATATCTCTGCCGACCAGCGGCCGATGCCCTTGATCTTCGTCAGTTGCGCGATGGCCTCCTCATCGTCCGCGGGCAAATCGTCGAACACGACTTCGCCAGTATCCACCAGCTCGCACAGCGACCGCGCATATCCCTGCTTCTGGCGGGAAAGCCCGCAAGCGCGAAGCGTGTCGAAGTCGCGGCCGAGCAGGTCGGCTGGGGCGAAGTCCGCGCCCAGTTCCGCCTCCAGCTTGTTCCACATCGACGCGGCCGCCGCGACGCTGACCTGTTGGCCGACGATGGTGCGCAGCATGGCCATGTAGCCGGTCGGGCGAATCCGCGGCTCCGGGTATCCCGCCGCTTCCAGCGCGCGCGCCACCCCCGGCTCCAGCGCGGCAACCGCGTCGATCCCTTGCTGCAATTGCTGTGTCGACAGGCCCACACCGGCGCTCCGCTTGCCAAAAATCCCTCAACCGCCTAGCGCCCCGCGCAGCATTTCGCAGCACAAACTTGTCAAGGGAACTCCATCGCCATGCCCAAGCTGATCGTCACCACGCGCGAAGGTGAAACCTCCGAGATCGACGTTGCGGACGGCCTGACCGTGATGGAAGCGATCCGAGACAACGGCTTCGACGAACTGCTGGCGCTGTGCGGAGGTTGCTGTTCCTGCGCCACCTGCCATGTCCATGTGGACCCGGATTTCGCCGACAAGCTGCCGGCCATGAGCGAGGACGAGGACGACCTGCTGGAAAGCAGCGATCATCGCAACGAAACCTCGCGCCTCAGCTGCCAGATCCCCTTCGGCAGCGACCTTGACGGCCTGAAGGTCACCATCGCTCCTGAAGACTGATCTAACCCCCCTGTTAGCGCGATTGCATTGCCGCTTCGGGCGGCGCGGCCTATCTCGCTCGCCATGACGATTTCTACATTGACTGCCGACACGCTCGACCTGATCGGCAATACCCCGCTGGTGCGTCTCGCCGGACCGAGTGAGGCGGCGGGTTGCGACATCTACGGCAAGTGCGAATTCGCCAATCCCGGTGCCTCGGTGAAGGACCGCGCGGCGCTCGGCATCGTGCGCGATGCGGAGGCGCGGGGCGACCTGAAGCCGGGCGGGACGATCGTGGAGGGCACGGCTGGCAACACGGGCATCGGCATTGCGCTGGTTGCGAATGCCCTGGGCTATCGCACGATCATCGTTATGCCCGACAACCAGAGCCGCGAGAAGATGGACACGCTGCGCGCGCTCGGCGCGGAGCTGGTCACCGTACCGCCGACAAAATTCGCGGACAGCAATCACTTCGTTCACACCAGCCGCCGCCTGGCGGAGGAAACGGATGGCGCGATCTGGGCCAACCAATTTGACAACACCGCCAATCGCAAGGCGCATATCGAGGGCACGGCCGCGGAAATCTGGTCGCAGTTGGACGGCAAGGTCAATGGCTTCACCTGCGCGGTCGGCACCGGTGGCACGCTCGCAGGCGTTGGCATGGGGCTCAAGGAATTCGACGAGAAGATCACCATCGCTCTCACCGATCCGCATGGCGCGGCGCTCTACAGCTATTATGCGGATGGCGAACTGAAGTCGGAGGGCAGCTCGGTCGCGGAAGGAATCGGGCAGGGGCGTATCACGGCCAATCTGGAAGGCGCGCCGATCGACACGCAATTCCGCATTTCGGATGAAGAGGGCCTCGAATGGGTGGCTCGCCTTCTGCGCGAAGAGGGGCTGTGCCTCGGCCTGTCGAGCGGCATCAATGTCGCGGGCGCGGTCGCGCTGGGCAAGCAGCTCGGCCCCGGCAGCCGCGTTGCGACAATCCTGTGCGATACCGGCTTCCGCTATCTTTCCAGCCTCTACAACGCCGCCTGGCTGCGCGAAAAGGGGCTGCCGGTGTTCGACTGGTTGCAGGATTGACGCTGCCGGCAAAAGCCACCACCTAGGCCGCATGGCGCTGAAGCCTTTCTTCGACAAATCCCCGACCGCTGCGGCGGAGGATCCGATTGCGCCACTTGCAGGGACGCGCTCGGAAGCGATCCAGCGCTTGCAGATCGGCTTGACGGGTCTCGGCGCGGTCCTGCTGCTGATTGCGCTGGCCGATGCCATCAACTCGCGCGCGCAGCTGACCAAGGACCAGGCCGTGCCCGAAGCGGTGGAAGCCGTAACGAACGAAGGCAGCGGCAATGCGCAAAGCGATCCGCTGGCCGATGCTGGCGTCGTGCCCGAACTTCCCTCCGATCCCGAAGGCGATGCGGGCGCGGCGGTAGATGCCGATCCGATGATGCTGGGCACGGATGAGCCGCCTGAAGCGCCTTAGCCTGCTCGTCGCGGGCGCGCTGCTCGTCAGTTTCGCTGCCGCGTTGGCCTTCACCCGCGCAGGTCCGCAAGGGCCGCGCGATGAAGTGGCGCTGTTCGGTACGATCCCGATCTATTGGGGCGAGGCGGCCGATATGCAGGCAACCTTGCGCGGCGAAACGGAACTCCACTGGGCGCGCGAAGTGCTGGAGCGATCCTACGATCTGACGCCGGTCGACACGCTCGATGCAGAGGGGCTTGCGGGCAAGCGGTACCTGCTGCTGGCGCAACCGCGCGCGCTGTCCGGTTCCGAAAACGTCGCTCTCGATGTTTGGGTGCGTGAAGGCGGGCGCGTGCTTTTGTTCGCCGATCCGCTCTACACCGGTCACTCCGAGTTCGGCATCGGAGACCGGCGTCGGCCGCAGGACGTTGCGCTGCTATCTCCGATCCTCGCGCGGTGGGGGCTGGCCCTGCATTTCGACGACACGGCGAACGATGCCCTGCACCAGCGCGATACGCCATACGGCAGCCTTCCGATCGAATATGCCGGCACCTTGCGGTCCGCGCCTTCCGAGCACGCGGATGCAGAGTGCGCTTTCAAGGCAGAGGCGCTGATTGCCGACTGCTCGGTCGGGCAGGGCCGCGCACTGATCGTCGCCGATGCAACGCTGCTGGCGGAACCCGACGGCGAGGAAGCGCTGATGGCAATGGCCGGACAGGCCTTCTCCGCCGACTGACTCGGAGCGCGGGACTCGCACGGGAAAACGCGGGAGCTGCGGTTGAGAGCATGGGACGCTCCAGCAAAATCAGTTACTTAGCCAGCCGGGCGTTCGCGGCTGTCGCCTATGGTTAACAGCTAAGCGGCGGAAATTAACGTCATAATATCAATACCTTGCGTAGTTATCCCGCAAATTCCCGCAAAAACCCCTTCCATCCCCGCCTCGCCAGCGATAAACCGTTAACACATCGATAAGCACAAGTTTCGATGCAGCCGGGTTGCCCGGTTGCTCGGCATGCGGGGCGCGCATGCCGGTGGTGAAGCCGTGCGTGTCGGACGGGGCCTAAAACGTGCGGGGACCACAAGTGGCGGGAGCGGGAGCTCATATTTACAGTGGACACGGCTTTTCGCTTCGCGGCGAAAAGAGCCGTTTCGTGCTGCCGCCCGCCTTCCGCAAGATGGTTACTGAAAGCTCCGGCGACCGCGTCCTGTGCCTGGCCAAGCATGAACGCTGGAACTGCCTGACCGGCTTCGGCCTCTCGCGCCGTGAAGAATTCGCCGACCAGATCGACCGCGAGGAAGAGCGCGCCCTGCGCCGCGAAGAAGATTTCGACCGCGATCTTCGCGCCATGCAGCTCTACGGTTTTGCCGAACTGCCCTTCGATGCCAGCGGGCGTTTCGTCATGCCCGACTATCTCGCCGACCTTGGCCGCCTGGACCACGGCGTGTTCTTCAACGGCGCGGGATCGTTCTTCACCATCTGGAACCCGGAAGAACTCTATCGCCAGAGCGCTGGCTGGGAAGCGGCGCAGGCCACCTGCCGCAAGCTGGAAGCCGAAACGCTCGCCAAGGCCGAAGGAAAGGGGACGCGCAAGTGACCGGCGAAGCCCCCCACATCCCCGTCCTGCTCGACCCCGTGATCGCCGAGCTCGCCCCGCAGCCCGGTGACGTCTTGATCGATGCGACCTTCGGTGCTGGTGGCTACACGCGCGCGCTGCTCGATGCCGGCGCGACCGTCCACGCCTTCGATCGTGACCCCGACGCGATCGCCGCCGGACGCGCATGGCCCGAAGCGAGCGAGGAACCGCCCCGCCTCGTCCTGCACGCCCGTCGCTTCTCCGAAATGCTCGCCGCCATGGCGGAAGCAGGCGTGGCGCAGGTCGATGGCATCGCGATGGACATCGGCGTCTCCTCCATGCAGCTCGACCAGGCGGAGCGCGGCTTCGCGTTCTCCTCCGATGGACCGCTCGACATGCGGATGAGCCAGGAAGGGCCGAGCGCCGCCGATTTCGTCAACGAAGCCGACGAAGCTGCCATTGCCGACGTGCTCTATCACTTCGGGGAGGAAAGGCAGTCGCGCCGCGTTGCGCGGGCCATCGTGGCCGCACGCCCGATCGAAACCACGGGCGCACTGGCACGCGTCATCCGCAAGGCGCTGGGACACAAGCCGCACGACAAGAAAGACCCCGCCACCCGCAGCTTCCAGGCCATTCGCATCCATGTGAACGCCGAACTGGAGGAGCTCGAAACCGCGCTCGACGCTGCGGAGCAGCTGCTGGGCGAGGGCGGGCGACTGGCAGTCGTGAGCTTCCACAGTTTGGAAGATCGCATCGTGAAGCGTTACCTGCGCGAAGCCTCTGGCGCGGGCCGGGCGGTTTCTCGTCACCTGCCGGGCGAGCCCGACGCAGCCGCGCCCGTGTTCACCAAGCTCAGCAAGGCCATTCGCGCCGACGAGATCGAGATCGCGCGCAATTTCCGCGCCCGTTCCGCCGTGCTGCGCGCTGCCACCCGCACCGCCGCCCCGGCACGGAGGGCCGCATGAGCTTCACCCTGCGCCAGCGTTCGATCGGATGGGCCGCCGTGCTGCTTGTCTGCCTCGCGCTGTTCATCGGCCTGACCATCAAGGTCAATTCGGTCCGCAGCGAAGTGCGGCTGGCGGAACGGCGCATCATCCAGCTCGAACGCCAGAAGATGGTGCTGGAAACCGAATTCCAGACCCGCGCCAACCAGCAGCAGCTTTCCGACTGGAACGCGGTGGATTTCGGTTACGTCGCTCCGCTCGCCCGCCAGTTCGTCGAGGACGAGCGCAAGCTCGCGAGCCTCGGTGCACCCCGCGGCATCGACGCGCCGGAACCGATCCAGATGGCGCTGGGTGATGGTGAAGATACCGGCGGCGACGATGGCGAAACGCTGCTCTCCATGGTGTCGCCGCTGACCGGGCAAGCCTTCGGCCCCGACGAGACCGAAACGCGCGTTGCGCCCCGCGATGCCGTGACGGCCGCGACGCTCGGCGAGCGTCTCGCCCGTCGTTCCGGCACCGCGCAGTTGCGGAGCATGGCCGAATGAACGCGATCGGGGTGACGACCGCGATTGCGACGGGGCGCGGAGAGCTCTTCACCATCCGGCGGCGCTACCTCGCGACCGCGCGCCTGCGCGTCTTTACGCTGATCGCGCTGTTCTGTCTGATCGCGCTCGGGGCGACCGCCCGCATTGCATGGATCGGCATTGCCCAGCCCGGCACGCAGCAGGTTTCCCTGTCCGAGTCGCTCCTTCCCCCGCGCGGCGAAATTGCGGATCGCAACGGCGTGCCGCTGGCGCGCGCCTTCCCGTCCTACGCGCTGTGGTTCAATCCCGAAGCGCTGGGCGAAACTGGCACGCCCCTGATCAAGAGCCCGGAAAAAGTCGCCGCCGAACTTGCCGCGATCTTCCCCGACATCAACCGGGCCAAGCTTGTCGCGCATCTGAAGTCCGGCAAGCCCGGCTATCTGCGCCGACAGGTGCTGCCGGAACAGGCCAACAAGGTCATCGCCATCGGCGAACTCGGCCTCGAACTGCCGCGCGAGAACGATCGCTTCTATCCGCAGGGATCGATGGCGGCGCACATCTTGGGCTATGTCGCCGCGGACGGACATGGCCGCGTGGGCATGGAACAGGTGCTCGACAAGCGGCTGAACGACCCCGCGACCCGCGGCACGCCGGTGCAACTGTCCATCGATATGCGGGTGCAGGGCGCGCTGGAAGACGAGCTGGGCCGGGCCATGCTGGAAACCGATGCGCTGGGCGCAGCGGGCGTCATCCTCGATGTGGATACAGGCGAAGTCATGGCGCTTGCTTCCCTGCCGGAATTCGATCCCAACCAGGTGGTCAGCGACGACGTGGTCCTGTCGCAGGCGCGGATGGATACGGGCGAAATGCCGCGCAGCTTCAACCGCGTCACCAACCAGGTTTACGAACTCGGCTCCACCTTCAAACCGCTGACCGTAGCCGCAGCCATCGATGCCGGCATGATCACCGACGTGGGCCGCCGCTGGCAGGCCAGCCGGCCCTTGATGGTCGGCGGCAATCGCATCAGCGACAGCCACACGATCGGCGCATCGCTCAACGTGCCCGAAACGCTGATCCACTCGTCCAACATCGTCTCCGCCCAGATCGCGGGCGAAGTCGGCGGACCCCGGCTCAAGAGCTACTTCGCGCAGATGGGCATGGACGAACGCGCGCAGATCGAACTGCCCGCCCGTGGCCGGCCCCTCGGCATGAACGAGGAATGGAACCACTCCAAGGCGCTATACGCTGGCTTCGGCCACGGCATCGCGGTGACGCCGCTGCATCTGGCGAGCGCATATGCCGCGATGGTGAACGGCGGCATCTGGCGCCCCGCCACTCTCTACCGCGTGGAACCGGGCCATGCCGCCAAGGGTCGCCGCGTGTTCAAGGCAAGCACCAGCGCGCGCATGAACCAGCTGATGCGCATGATCGCTCTCTACGGCACGGGCCGCAATGCAGATGCACCGGGCTTCCGTGTCGGCGGCAAGACCGGCAGCGCCGAGAAGCCCGGTCGCGGGGGCTATCGCCGCACCACGCTGGTTTCCACCTTCGCTGCCGCCTTCCCGATGGACCGCCCGCGCTTCGTCGTCATCGCCATGCTCGATGAGCCGAAGGGCACCGCCGCCAGCTCCTACCAGCGCACGGCCGCGTGGAACGCTGCACCGGTGGTCGGGCGCGTCGTGCCGCGCATCGGCCCACTTCTGGGCGTGATGCCGGACGACACGCGAGACGTCGACATCACGGACTTGCGTCCGCTGGTCGGGGACGAGGGATGAAGCTCGGCACGATCCTCGTAGGGCTTGCCGACGCCGGCGCCGCTGCCGGTGAGAATGTTACCGGCTTCGCTATCGATCACCGCAAGGTCGCACCCGGCACGGTGTTCGGCGCTTTTCAGGGCGCGCAGGTCAATGGCGAGGACTTCATTCCCGCCGCAATCCAGTCCGGCGCGGTGGCCGTGGTGGCACGGCCCGAAGCCACGGTCGAAGGCGCACTGCACCTTGCGGACGAAATGCCGCGCCGCCTGTTCGCGCGGGCCGCCGCGCGCTTCTTCACGCCGACCCCCAAGACGGTGGTCGCGGTGACCGGCACCAACGGCAAGACCTCCACGGTAGAGATGACCCGCCAGATCTGGCGGATGCTGGGAGAACGCGCAGCGAGCATCGGGACGCTCGGCGTCACTACGCCCGACGGCAGCGTGCCTACGGGCCTGACCACACCCGACATCGTGACGTTCCTGTCGAACATGAGCGGTCTTGCGCGCGAAGGCGTGAGCCACGTTGCTTACGAAGCCTCCAGCCATGGCCTGTCGCAGTACCGCAACGAAGGCCTGCCGGTGGCGGCGGGCGGCTTCACCAATCTGAGCCGCGATCACCTCGACTACCATTCCGACATGGACGATTACTTCGCGGCCAAGATGCGGCTGTTCGACGAGGTCGTCGACGATGGTGGCGCGGCCGTGGTCTGGAGCGGGGATGAATGGACCGCAAAGGCTTGCGCCCATGCAGAGGCGCGCGGCCTGCGGCTGTTTCTGGTCGGGCCGGGTCTGGAAGACGGGGCGGACCGCATTCGCCTGCTCGACCGTCAGCCGACGCGGCTGGGGCAGGAGCTGACGGTTGCCCATGACGGCGCTGAGAAGCGCGTGCTGCTGCCGCTGATCGGCGAATATCAGGCCGCCAATGCGCTTGTCGCTGCGGGGCTGGCGATCGTCACTGGAAGCGATGCGTCGAGGGTGTTCGATGCGCTGGGCCGGTTGCAGCCTGTGCGCGGACGTCTGGAACGCGCGGCCATTTCCGCGAGCGGCGCTCCGGTGTACGTAGACTATGCACACACGCCAGACGCTTTGACGGCGGCAATGGACGCGCTCCGACCCCACGTCAGCGGGCGGCTCATCACCGTGTTCGGCGCCGGCGGGGACCGTGATGCGGGCAAGCGCGGACCGATGGGTGCGGCAGCGGTGGCGGGCAGCGAAGTGGTGATCGTCACCGACGATAACCCGCGCGGCGAGGAACCGGCAAGCATTCGTTCCGCCATCCTCGCCAAGGCGAAAGGTGCGATGGAAATCGGCGACCGGCGCGAAGCCATCGGCGCCGCCATTGCCGAGGCGACCAGCGACGACATCGTGCTGATTGCGGGCAAGGGCCATGAAACCGGGCAGATCGTGGGAGCGGGCGAGAGCCGCCGGATCCTGCCTTTCGACGATGTGGAAGTGGCGCGCGAATGCGCCGCGCGTGGAGGAAACTGACTGTATGGCATCGCATCCCGCCTTGCTTTCCTGGCCGGTCGCACCGGCTGACGAGGCTCCGCTCGCGCTGTGGACCAGCCATGCCATCGCAGCAGCGACGGGCGGCACCGCCAGCGACGACTTCGAAGTTTCCGGCGTCGATATCGACTCGCGCGATGTCGTAGCGGGTGACCTGTTCGTCGCGCTGAAGGGCGATGCGATGGACGGCCACGCCTTCCTCGACAAGGCGTTCGCCAACGGCGCGGTCGCCGCGCTGGTCGATCGCCCGATCGACCGCCCGCACGTGCTGGTGGATGATACTTCAAGTGCGCTTGAGCTGCTTGCCAGGGCGGCGCGGGAGCGCGCCGGAGCGCGCGTGATCGGCGTCACCGGCTCGGTCGGCAAGACCGGCGTCAAGGAAGCGATCTTCGCCGCGCTCGATCGCGCCAGCCGGGGCCGCGCGCACCGCTCCGTTCGCAGTTACAACAACCATGTCGGCGTGCCGCTCAGCCTGACTCGGATGCATGCGCGCAGCGCCTACGGCGTGTTCGAAATGGGCATGAACCATGCTGGCGAAATCGCCGCGCTGACCACGCAGGTTCGCCCGCACGTCGCCGTCGTCACCACCATCGCCCCCGCGCATATCGAAAATCTCGGCAGCGAAGAGGCGATTGCCGATGCCAAGGCCGAAATCTTCGGTGGGCTGGAAGCGGGTGGAACCGCCGTGATCCCCGCCGACAATCCGCATTTCGCGCGGCTGAAGGCAGCGGCCGAAGCGCTCGGCGCGAGTGTCCTTTCCTTCGGCAGCAGCGCCCATGCCCAGTGCCGCCTCCTGGATGCTCTGCCCAATGCACACGGCGGCTCGCTCGTCACGGCCGACATCGACGGGACGCGGCTGTGCTATACCGTTGCCGAACCGGGCGAGCATTGGATCGCCAATTCGCTCGGCGTGATGGCGGCGGTAAAGGCTGCGGGCGGCGACCTGGGCGCAGCGGGTCTCGCGCTGGCAGAGATGGGCGGGCTGAAAGGCCGCGGCGCACGCCACCGCGTGCCGGCGCCGGGCGGGAATGCGCTGTTCATCGACGAAAGCTACAATGCGAACCCGGCTTCCATGCGCGCGACGCTGGCGCAGCTGGGCCAGACGCCCGCGCATCGCCGCGTGGCGGTGCTGGGCAGCATGAAGGAACTGGGCGATTTCGCCGACCGCTTCCACCGACAGCTGGCGGAACCGCTGGGCGATGCGAAGGTCGATTACGCTGTTCTCGTGGGCGAGGAGATGCGCGCACTTGCAGGCGAGTTGGGGAAACCGAACGCGCAGGCGCTTGGCAACGCGCTTCCCTTTGCCCATTGCGATACGGTGGCACAGGCGATCGCCGCGCTGGAGGACTTCGGCCTTGCAGGCGGTGACGCGGTGCTCGTCAAGGGATCGAATTCGATCGGCCTGTCAGGGCTGGTCGCACATTTCACGGGCCGGGAAGGCTGAATGCTCTATTTTCTCGCACAATGGCTGGAATTCGAAGGGATTTTCAACCTGGTGCGCTACCAGACGTTCCGCGCCGGGGCGACGCTGATGACCGCGCTCGTGATCGGACTGATCATCGGGCCGAAGTTCATCAACCTGTTGCGCGTGCGCCAGGGCAAGGGGCAGCCTATCCGCGAGGACGGGCCGCAGACGCATCTTGCCAAGCGCGGTACGCCGACGATGGGCGGGCTGATGATCCTCACTTCGCTGCTGCTGGCCATGCTGATCTGGATGGATCTGAGCAATCCGTTCGTCTGGGCCTGCATCGCGGTGACCGTGGGCTTTGGCCTGATCGGCTTCATGGACGATTACGACAAGGTCACGAAAAGCAGCCATCGCGGCGTCTCCGGCAAGGTGCGCCTTTTGCTGGAATTCGCCGTCGCTGGCATCGCCGCGTGGCTGATCGTGGGTGAGATCAACACCTGGCTCTATGTTCCCTTCGTGTCGGACCGGGCGATCCCGCTCGGACCGTTCTACTACGTCTTCGCCGCATTCGTGATGGTCGGGGCGGGCAACGCGGTGAACCTGACGGACGGGCTGGACGGGCTGGCGACCATGCCGGTGGTCATTGCCGCAGGCACCTTCGCCATCATTTGCTACCTCGTCGGGCGCGTCGACTATTCCGCGTATCTTGGCATTCCGCACGTGCCGGGCGCGGGCGAGCTGGCCATCTTCTGCGCGGCTATCATGGGGGCAGGCCTTGCCTTTCTGTGGTTCAACGCGCCGCCTGCCGCGGTCTTCATGGGCGACACCGGTTCACTGGCGCTTGGCGGAGCGCTTGGGGCCATTGCCGTCGCCGCGCATCACGAGGTCGTGCTGGCGATCGTCGGTGGGCTGTTCGTGCTGGAGGCTGCCAGCGTTATCATCCAGGTCTGGTTCTTCAAGCGGACCGGCAAGCGGGTCTTCCGCATGGCGCCGATCCACCACCATTTCGAACAGCTCGGCTGGGCGGAGAGCACGGTCGTGATCCGGTTCTGGATCATCTCCATCGTGCTCGCGCTGATCGGGCTTTCCACGCTCAAGCTGCGGTGAGGGGGCGGGCGTGATCACCTCCTCCGCCTTCGCCGGCAAACGCTACATCGTCCTCGGCCTTGCCCGGTCGGGGCTGGCCGCGGCCGAAGCGCTGCTGGCATCGGGCGCAGAGGTGACCGCGTGGGATCGGCAGGACGTCGCCCGCGACAAGCTGGCAGGCCGCGCAACGCTGGAGGATCCGCTGACCATCGACCTGTCGGCGTTCGACGCCATCGTCGTCAGCCCCGGCGTGCCGCTCAACAGCCATCCGATTGCTCAGCGGGCGCGAAACGCCGGCGTGCCGGTCATCGGCGACATAGAACTCTTCGCGCAGGCGCGCGCCGATCTGCCGCCGCACAAGGTCGTCGGCATCACCGGGACCAATGGCAAGAGCACGACCACAGCGCTCGTCCATCACCTGCTGGAACAGGCCGGATTCGCCGCGCGCATGGGCGGCAATATCGGACTGCCCGTGCTCGGCGAGCCGCCGCTACCCGAAGGCGGCGTTTATGTGCTGGAATTGTCGAGCTACCAGATCGACCTGACGCGCTCCTTGTCGTGCGAGGCGGCAGCGCTGACGAACATCACGCCGGACCATCTCGACCGCTACGACAACTTCGCAGCCTACGCCGCGTCCAAGGCACGGCTGTTGGAGATGCAGGCGGCGGACCAGTTTGCCGTGTTCGGCTGCGACGACGCTCCGACCATTGCCATCTGCGATGCGGAACGTGCGCGCCGTCCCAATGGTCGTGCGGTTTGCGGTGACCGGGCCGCGCTTGCCGCGATGCAGGGCGAGTGGGTCTCGCTTCAGGGCCCGCACAACCTCGAGAACGCCGCCATTGCGGTTGCGCTGGTAGAGGAACTGGGCGTGACGCCGCAGCAATGGCGCGCCGGCCTCGCCAGCTTTCGTGGATTGCCGCACCGGATGGAATGGCTCGGTGACTTCGGCGGCGTGCAGGTCTTCAACGACAGCAAGGCGACCAACCTCGCGTCCGCCGCGCCCGCCATTGCCGCTTTCCCGCCCGATCCGGCACGCCGCATCCACTGGATACTCGGCGGTCTCGCCAAGGAAGAGGGGCTGGGCGATTGCGCGCGGCATCTCGGCCACATTGCGCGGGCCTATACGATAGGGGAAGCGGGGCCGATGTTCGCGCAGTTGCTCGAAGGCGAAGTTCCGGTCGAACGGTGCGAGATGCTGAACGAGGCTACCCGACGCGCGTTACAGGCCGCCAAGCCGGGCGATGTCGTTCTGCTATCGCCTGCCTGCGCCAGCTTCGACCAGTTTCGCGATTTCGAGGCGCGGGGCGAGGATTTCCGCCGCATCGTGCAGGCTCTTGCCGGCGCGCCCGCGCAGCCGCCCGGCGCACCGGGCTCGCATTTCGGGTCCGCTGAAGGGATGGAGGCGGCATGAACCGCCCGACCACCGCGCCCGGTCCTTACCTGCCCGGCTCCACCCGCCCGCGACTGCCCGCGACCCGCCCGCCCATGCACGACTGGCGGGCAAGCACGCGCATCTGGTGGCGGGAAGTCGACCGCGTATTGCTCGGCTTGATCGTCACGCTGATGGCGATGGGCACGATTGCCGTCGCCGCCGCGTCGCCCGCCAGCGCGCAACGCCTTTCTACCGCCGCCGTCGAACTCGACAGCATGTTCTTCTTCTGGGCGCATATTCGCTGGCAGCTGGTCGGGCTGGTGGTGATGGTCGGCACGTCGATGGTCGCTCAGGAAAACGCACGACGCGGCGCGATCGTTCTGTGTGCCGTGATGATGGGCGCGCTGGTTCTCGTGCCGCTGATCGGGGCGGAGGTGAACGGTGCGCGGCGCTGGATCAACCTGGGGATGCGGTTCCAGCCCTCCGAGTTTCTGAAGCCCGCCTTCGCCGTGACGCTGGCGTGGGTGCTGTCCTGGCGGTTGCGCGATCCGACGATGCCGGTCGTCGCCATCAGCGCCGTCCTTTTCGCGATCATCGCGGCCTTGCTGATGGTGCAGCCAAACCTGGGCGATACGATCCTGTTCGCGGCCTGCTGGTTCGCACTCGTCCTGTTGACGGGGATGCCGTGGAAACACATCGGCGCGATGATCGGCGGCGGGCTGGGCGGCCTCGGGCTTGCCTACGCCTTCTACGACAACGCACGGCATCGCATCGACAGCTTCATCGGCGGCGGCACGGCCTATGACCAGGTCGATCTGGCCAGTCGCACGCTGGAAGCAGGCGGTTGGCTCGGCAGCGGGCTGTGGCTGGGCGTACGCAAGATGTCGCTTCCCGAGGCGCACACCGACTATATTTTCTCGGTCATCGGTGAAGAGTTCGGCCTGCTCACCTGCGCGGTGATCGTCGCCGTTTATCTCGCCATCGTCCTGCGGGTTCTGTCCCGGCTGGTGGAAGAAGAAGACCTGTTTCGCATCCTGGCCGCGACGGGGCTGGTCACGCTTTTCGGCGGGCAGGCTTTCATCAACATCCTCGTCAATTTGCAGCTGTTCCCGTCCAAGGGCATGACCCTGCCGCTGGTGAGCTACGGGGGGTCGTCGACCATCGCCGTATGTTTCGGCATCGGGCTGTTGCTGGCCTTGACGCGGCGCAACCCCTACCTGCAACGCGACCGTGTGGATTTTCGCAACATGATCACCGGCGGCAAACCGCAATGACGCAACCGGAACGCAGCGGCGCCAACCGGCACTATGTCCTCGCCGCGGGCGGCACGGGCGGGCACCTTATTCCCGCCTTCGCGCTGGCGCACGAGCTGGAACGGCGCGGTCACCACGTCGCGCTGATCACGGACGAGCGCGGTGCAAAAATACCCGGCAAGCCGGACTTTCTCCCCGCGCATATCCTTCCCGCCGGACGGATCGGCAAGAACCCGCTGCGCTGGCCCGCCGGGCTGCGCGCGATCTGGCAGGGGCGGCAGATGGCCCTGCGCCTGTTCGAAAGCTTCCAGCCGAGCGCCGTGATCGGCTTCGGCGGCTATCCCGCATTCCCGGCACTGTCCGCCGCGCAATCGGCGGGCATCCCGACGATCGTGCACGAACAGAACGCCGTGCTGGGGCGGGTCAACCGGATGCTGGCGAAGCGCGTCGATGCCATTGCCACCGCCTATCCGCAAATCGACCGCCTGAAGGCGGCTCACAACGCCAAGGCGCATCTCGTCGGCAATCCCGTGCGCGCCGAGCTGCTGCCGCTGCGCGATGCGGAGTTCCCCGCCTTCACCGAAGATGGCCTGTTCCGCATCCTGATCACCGGCGGCAGTCAGGGAGCGAGCGTTCTTTCGGACGTGGTGCCGGACGGCCTCGCCATGCTTCCTCCTGCATTGCGGAGCCGGTTGCAGGTCACCCAGCAATGCCGGCCCGAGGATATCGAGGCCGTGCGGGCGCGCTATGCCAGCCACGATATTCCGGCCGAACTCGGCACCTATTTCGAGGATATGGCCCAGCGGCTGGCCGACTCACACCTGTTCATTGGCCGGGCGGGCGCATCAACGATTGCCGAACTGACCGCCGTTGGGCGCCCCGCGATCCTCGTGCCGCTGCCTATCGCGACGGACGATCATCAGGCCGCCAACACGCGCGAGATGGTGAAGGCGGGCGGCGCGCGGATGATCCGGCAGGCGGGCTTCGACGGCAAGACGCTGGCGAAGCAGATCCAGGCGATGGCCCAGCATCCCGACACGCTGGGCCGCGCGGCTCACGCGGCCTGGAACTGTGGACGCCCCAAGGCGACCAGCGATCTCGCCGACCTCGTCGAGAGCTTTGGCGGGGCCGAGATGATGGACGTAATCCGCGTCGGCGGCGCGGCGGCGGCGACCCCGGTCGGTGGCGAAGCGCTGGCGCAGGAGAACGCACGATGAAGGGTGTGCCGACAGATATCGGGACGATCCACTTCGTCGGCATCGGCGGGATCGGCATGTCCGGCATCGCGGAGGTCATGCAGAACCTCGGCTATACCGTGCAGGGCAGCGACCTGTCCGAAGGCGTCAGCGTCCAGCGCCTGCGCGATCGCGGCATTACCGTGATGGTCGGCCATGCGCCGGAAAACGTGGAAGGCGCCTCCGTCGTCGTCACCTCCACTGCCGTCAAGCGCACCAATCCCGAAGTCGCCTACGCGCTTGAAAACCGCATCCCCGTGGTCCGCCGCGCCGAAATGCTGGCCGAGCTGATGCGCCTGAAGAGCACCGTCGCGGTGGCGGGCACGCATGGCAAGACGACGACCACCAGCATGATCGCCGCACTCCTCGACTGCGGCAACATCGACCCCACCGTGATCAACGGGGGGATCATCGAACAGTACGGCTCCAACGCGCGATTGGGCGACAGTGACTGGATGGTCGTCGAAGCGGACGAGAGCGACGGCAGCTTCCTTCGTCTCGACGGGACCATCGCCGTGGTCACCAATATCGATCCCGAGCACCTCGACCATTACGGCGATTTCGACGGCGTGCGGCGCGCCTTCGTGGAGTTCATTCACAACGTGCCGTTCTACGGCGCGGCGATCCTGTGCATCGACCACCCGGAGGTGCAGGCAGTGATCGGACAGGTCCGCGACCGCCGCGTGGTCACTTACGGCTTCTCGCTCCAGGCCGATATCTGCGGCGTGAACATTCGGCCGAGCGCGGGCGGCAATACTTTCGACGTCATCATCCGCCAGCGCGGCGAAGAAGATCGCCGGATCGAAGGCGTGATGCTGCCCATGCCGGGCAGGCACAATGTCCAGAACGCGCTTGCCGCGATTGCCGTCTCCATCGAGATGGGTTGTCCGGACGATGTCATCCGCTCCGGCTTCGCGAACTTCGGAGGCGTGCGTCGCCGCTTTACCCGCGTGGGCGAAGCGGGCGGTGCCACGGTGATCGACGATTACGCGCATCACCCGGTAGAAATTCGCGCCGTTCTCTCCGCTGCGCGCGAAAGTGCCGAAGCGCGCGGGGGCCGGGTGATCGCGGTCGCCCAGCCGCACCGTTATACCCGGCTGCGGGACCTGATGGACGAATTCCAGACCGCCTTCAACGAAGCGGACGTGGTCTATGTGACGCCGGTGTACGAAGCGGGTGAAGACCCGATCGACGGGGTCGATTCCGATGCGCTGGTCGCCGGGCTGAAGTCGCGCGGTCACCGCAGCGCTGCCACGGTCGCGGATCGCGACGCGCTGGCCGAAGTGCTCGCAGGAGAGCTTGAGGATGGCGATCTGATCGTCTGTCTCGGCGCGGGCGACATCACCCGCTGGGCGGCCGAACTTCCCGCCGCCCTGAAGGAAAGGCTGCCGTGATGAGCGATGCGCAGCCGGACGATTGGGCGATGTGGGACAATGGCGAGGCTCCCGGCGCAGGCGCGCAAGGCGTCTTGCAGGCGGACCTCGGGCGTTATCGCGTGCGCGGCAAGCTGACGCCCCAAGCGCCGCTCGGCAAGCTGGTGTGGTTCAAGGCGGGCGGCAAAGCCGACTGGCTGTTCGAGCCTGCCGATCTGGAAGATCTCGCCGCCTTCATCGCCGATCTTTCCGCTGGCGTGCCGGTGATGGCACTGGGCCTCGGCTCGAACATGATCGTGCGCGATGGCGGGGTGCCGGGCGTCGTGGTGCGGCTGGGCAAGGCCTTTGCTCAGGTTGAGGTCGAGGACGGCCATGTCCTGAAATGCGGCGGCGGGGCGAGCGGCATTCTCGTCTCCTCGACCGCGCGCGATGCGGGGATAGCGGGGCTGGAGTTCCTGCGCGGCATCCCCGGCACGGTCGGCGGCTTCGTCCGCATGAACGGCGGCGCCTACGGTCGCGAGGTTGCCGACATCCTGATCGATTGCGATGTGATCCTCCCCGCTGGCCAACACGTGACGCTGCCCGCTGCCGACCTCGCCTACAGCTACCGCCATTCGGCCTTGCCAGAGGGCGCCATCGTGGTCGCCGCCCGCTTCCAGGGCGAACCCGGCGATCCGGAGGTCATCGGCGCCGAAATGGACCGCATCGCAGCCGCGCGCGAGGAATCGCAGCCGCTGCGGACCAAGACCGGCGGCTCGACCTTCAAGAACCCTGACGGTCACAAGGCATGGCAGCTGGTCGACGCAGCAGGCTGTCGCGGCCTCAGCATGGGCGGCGCTCAGGTGAGCGAGAAGCACACCAATTTCCTCATCAACACCGGCGATGCGACCAGCGCCGACATCGAAGGGCTGGGCGAAGAAGTGAAACGCCGCGTCTACGAAAATTCCGGCATCGAGCTGCACTGGGAAATCCAGCGGGTGGGGCGGCCATGAGCCTGTCGGAGAAACTCCACGTCGCCGTGCTGATGGGCGGTTGGGCCAACGAACGGCCCGTCTCTCTGATGAGCGGGGAGGGCGTTGCCAAGGCGCTGGAGGAACGGGGCCACCGCGTGACCCGGATCGACATGGACCGCACCGTCGCGGCGAAGATCGCCGAGGCCGCGCCCGACGTCGTCTTCAACGCGCTCCACGGCGTGCCGGGGGAAGACGGCACGGTGCAGGGTATGCTCGACCTGATGGGCGTGCCCTATACCCATTCCGGCCTCGCGACCTCCGTCATCGCGATCGACAAGGAACTGACCAAGCAGGCGCTCGTCCCGCACGGCATCCCGATGCCCGGCGGGCGGGTCGTCACTTCGGCGGAGCTGTTCGAAGGCGATCCCATCGCGCGCCCCTATGTCCTGAAACCCGTCAACGAGGGCAGCAGCGTTGGCGTCGCCATCGTGACGGACGAGGGAAATTACGGCAATCCCATCGCGCGCGATGCGGTCGGGCCATGGCAACAGTTCAAGACCCTGCTGGCCGAACCTTACATTCGCGGGCGCGAGCTGACGACGGCCGTGATCGACGAGGAAAACGGCCCCCGCGCGCTCACCGTCACCGAGCTTGTGCCAAAGTCCGGCTTCTACGATTTCGATGCGAAATACACCGACGGCATGACCGACCATGTGTGCCCGGCAGAGGTACCCGACGAGATTGCGCGACTGTGCTGCGACTACGCGCTTCAGGCGCACAAGGTTCTCGGCTGCCGCGGCACCAGCCGCACGGACTTCCGCTGGGACGACGAGCTTGGGAGCGAGGGGCTGTTTGTGCTCGAAACCAACACCCAGCCGGGCATGACGCCTTTGAGCCTCGTGCCTGAGCAGGCGAAATACTGCGGCATGGAATATGGTGCGCTGGTGGAGGCGATCATTGCTGCCGCCCTGCGTGACCACGCAAGAAGCAAAGCGCAGTAGGGGGCGCAGATGGGGCAACGGATCAAGCGCGGGGGCACAGCGGTTCGCAAGACCGCACGGCGGCAGAGCACGAAGGCCAGGGTCGGCAAGGCGCGCGCGCAGACCAGCTCGCTCATGGGCGCGGTGCTGAGCGTGCTGCCCTTCACCGAGGAACAGATCCAGCGCGCCATGGTCGCGGCGATCCTGTTCGTCACCGCCGCCTTCGCATGGTGGCTCGCGACGGTCGCGGGGGTCATCGAACTGGCGCACCACCGCTTCGCCGTCGCCGCTGCCGATAGCGGGTTCGAAGTTCGCCGCGTCGAAGTGCGCGGGGTCGAGCGGATGAACGAGCTGAAGGTCTACGAACGCGTGCTCGGCGCGAAGGACCGGGCGATGCCGCTGGTCGATCTCGACGCGATGCGGGGCGGATTGCTCGAACTGTCGTGGGTCAAGGATGCGCGCATTTCGCGTCAGCTGCCCGACACGCTGGTGGTTGATATCGTCGAACGCGAGCCGCACGCCGTGCTACGCAAACCCGGGCGGCTGGTGCTGATCGATGCGGAAGGCGCGGAGCTCGAACCGATTGCCGCCGATGCGGCCAAGGGAATGCTGCATATTTCTGGCCCCGGCGCGGGCAAGCAGGTGGAACGGCTTTCCCGTCTTCTCGACGCCGCGCCTGCCTTGCGCCCGCAAGTGACCGATGCCGAATGGGTCGGCAACCGCCGCTGGAACGTGACCTTCAACACCGACCAGGTGCTCGCGCTGCCGATGGGGGACGAAGAAGCGGCAACCGCCTTCGTCTCCTTCGCTCAGATGGATGGCGTGAATCGACTGATCGGCGGCAAGGTCGCGACATTCGATATGCGCAGCCCCGAAAGGATCTACATGCGCCCGTGGGAAAGCACGAAGGGGGAGCAGGAGTAATGGCCTCGCAACCTCGCCCGACATCGCGCACTCCGCGCATTTCCAAGCTGTTCGGCGCGTTGAACATCGGCTCGTTTCGCATTTCCGCGATGATCGCGGGCGTGACCGAAACCGGAGAGATGGTCGTGCTCGGCTCCGGCCACCGGCAGGCGGTCGGGATCAAGCGCGGCTATGTCACCGACATGGACGCCGCCACCCACGGCATCCGCCACGCAGTCGAAACGGCGGAGCAGGTCGCCGGCGCAAGCCTTTCCAGCGTGTGGATCGGCTGCTCGGGCGCGGGGCTCGCGAGCAAGGTCTCCACGGTCGAAACCGATATCGGCGGACGCCGGATCGAGGACGAGGATATCGAGGACCTGCTGCTCGCCGCGCAGGGCGCGATCGAACCGGATGGCCGCATGGTCCTGCACGCCCAACCGGCGCATTACACGCTGGACGGGGCGCACGGCGTCGCCAATCCCAAGGGCCTCCATGCGGAGCGTCTTGGGGTGGACATCCACGTCATGCTGGCTGACGGTGCGCCGATCCGCAACATCACCGAGGCGGTGCAGAACGCACATCTGGAAGTCGACGGCATCGTCGCCTCTCCCATCGCGGCTGGATACGCCTGCCTCAGCGCGGAGGAGCGGGAACTGGGCGTCGCGCTGATCGAGATCGGCGGGCAGGTGACCAACGTGTCCGTCTACGCGGGCGGGATGCTGCTGGGTCTTACGGCCATTCCCATCGGGTCGAACGACATCACCGATGCGGTTGCCTCCGCCTTCGGCATCCGGCGCTTCCAGGCGGAACGCCTGAAATGCGTCGCCGGATCGGCCATCGCCAGCCCGACCGATCATCGCGAGATGATCCCGGTTTTCGGTCCCGGCGATGACGGCAGCGGCCCGATCGCCCGCCATGCCGACGACAAGAACCGGATTCCGCGCGCCGAACTGATCTCGATACTGACCGGGCAGCTCGACGTGCTGATCACGCAGATCGGGAAAGCGCTGAAGGACATGGGCTTTGCCGGCGCGCGCGGTCAGCAGGTCGTGCTGACGGGCGGAGGGGCGGAACTGGCGGGGCTGGCGGATTACGCACAGAACGCGCTCGGCAAGCCGGTGCGGATCGGTCGTCCCCCTGCGCTGACCGGTCTGGCGGAGGCGCATTCCGGCCCCGGTTTCACCACGCTGGCCGGCCTCGTGCAGTACGCCGCGGCGGACCCGGTCGACATCCGCTCGCTCGCGGCGCGGCGCCAGATCACGCACCGGACCTCCCCGCTGGGATCATTTTCCCGTCTTTTCGGGGCGATGCGCGAGTATTTCTAGGATATACGCGCGCTGTGGATAAGAAAGTCGCTTGCCTGCACGGCCGAATCGGTTTGTGCCAGAATGACGCGCGACAAGTGTTATAACGATTGAATACAACCCGTCTGAAAATGACCTGCCTGTCGGAGACAGCGAAATGAGCATCAACATCGGTCCCCCTTCCGTCGAGGAGCTGCGCCCCCGCATCACCGTGATCGGTGTCGGCGGAGCCGGCGGGAATGCGATCGCCAACATGATCGAGGCGGAGATCGAGGGTGTCGACTTCATCGTCGCCAATACCGATGCTCAGGCGCTGAACAACGCGATCGCCGAAAGCCGCATCCAGCTTGGCCCGGATATCACGCAGGGCCTCGGCGCAGGTTCGCGCCCCGAAGTGGGTCGCGCGGCGGCGGAAGAAACGGTCGAGGAACTCGAACGCGCGCTCGACGGGGTGAACATGGTGTTCATCGCCGCGGGCATGGGCGGCGGAACCGGCACCGGCGCCGCTCCGGTGATCGCGGAGGCCGCGCGCCGCAAGGGCGTTCTGACCGTCGGCGTGGTAACCAAGCCGTTCCTGTTCGAAGGGACGCGCCGCATGCGCGCCGCCGAACAGGGTATCGAGGAGCTGCAGAAGCACGTCGACACGCTGATCGTCATTCCCAACCAGAACCTGTTCCTGGTCGCCAAGGCGGAAACCACCTTCAAGGAAGCCTTCGGCCTCGCCGACGAAGTGCTGCAGCAGGGCGTCCGTTCGATTACCGACCTCATGGTCATGCCGGGCCTCATCAACCTCGACTTCGCCGACGTCCGGTCGGTGATGCAGGAAATGGGCAAGGCGATGATGGGCACGGGCGAAGGCGAGGGCGAGAATCGCGCTCTCGAGGCCGCCGAACGCGCCATTGCCAACCCGCTGCTCGACGGTGTCAGCATGGCGGGCGCGAAGGGCGTGATCATCTCGATCATCGGCGGCGAAGACATGAAGCTGCTGGAAGTCGATGAAGCCGCGAACCACATCCGCGAACTGGTCGACGAAGACGCCAACATCATCTGGGGTTCGGCCTTCAACCCCGACCTCGACGGTCGCATCCGCGTGTCCGTTGTCGCGACGGGTATCGAACAGACCGGCGAGCAGGCGCAGATGGCGCAGCGCCCGGTTAATCTGTCCGCTTCGCGCGGTCCCAAGCGGCCCGTTCTTCCCTTGCCGACCGAAGCCGAAATGGCGGAAGACAGCGCCCCGCAGGAAAGCGATCTCGGCGAGCGTGAGGATTACGGCGCGCAGGAGATGTCGCCGGTGACGAGCCCGGCGGTGCCCGAACCGTTCGAACTCGATGAAGAGGCGATGACCGCCGAAGCCGAGCCGGCCATGTCGGACGCCTATGACGAAGAACCGGAAGATGAGGATGCACCGGCGCCCGCCGCCGGTCTTTCCAGCTACGATCCCGCCACCGACAACGGCGAGGAATACGAGGAAGATGACGCGCCTTTCGACGAGGACAGCTGGCGTGCCGGCGACACCGACGATGGCACGCTGGACCTTGCCAACGTAGCGCCGGAGGAAAAGGGCAGCGACGAATTGCTGCTCGACGCCAGCCGTCTTGCCGATGCGAACGAGCCGGTAGCCCAGAATCCCGGCGGTCGTCGCCGTCGTCTGGTCGTCGGTGAGGAAGCCGAAGGCAGCGGCAGTGCTGGCGCTGCCGGTGGTGGCGCGCCTGCGGGTGGTTCCGGCGGCGGTGGCGGCAGCGCCCCGGCATCGAGCGGCAGCACGCTGTTCGAACGGATGGCCAACCTCTCGCGTGGTTCGAAGGACGAGAGCGAGGACGACGACGATGACGATGGTTCGTCGCTGTCGATCCCGCGCTTCCTCGGCCGTCAGAACAACCAGTAATACTGCGCGCGCCGCGCCTGTTCGGCAAAAGTTCAGGCGCGGCCCGCCACGATGCGGCGCATCGCTATAATGACTGACAGATCGCTCCGTACCTGGCTTTTGGCGCGCGCAAGTATCGCGCCGCTGATGCTGGTCCCGCTCGGCTTGCCGACAGCGGCCCAGGCCCAGGGCGTTGCCGTGGTCCAGCCGCTCCCGCCAGAAGGGATGGGACGGCTGAATGCCGCCGTTCGCCGTCTGGCGCTCAACCCGCAGGATCGCACCGCGATGATCGAGGCTGGCCAGGCCGCGCTCGACGTCGGCGACGTTGAAGGTGCCCGCGGTTTCTTTCTAAAAGCGCAGGCGATGATGCCCAATGCGGCCGATTCGAAGCTCGGCCTTGCTGCCGTAGCGGTGCGGACGGAAGACCCCCTGACCGCGTTGCGCCTGTTCGACGAAGTGCAGGCAATGGGCCGCGACTCCGCCGACTATGCCGCAGATCGGGGGCTGGCCTACGACCTGATTGGCGACAACGCGCGCGCGCAGCAGTTCTACCGCGAGGCGTTGCGCGGTCGGCGCAATAGCGAACTTGTCCGACGTCTGGCTCTGAGCCAGGCCATTTCCGGCGACCAGCGCGGGGCGGAAGCAACTCTCCTGCCGCTCCTCGAACAGCAGGAACTCACCGCTTTCCGGACTCGCGCCTTCGTGCTGGCAATCGGCGGAAAGCGCGACGAGGCCATGTCGATCGTCGAGGCGGTGATGCCGCCGGCCATGGCGAAGCGGCTCGAGCCTTATCTCGGCTACATGGACAGGCTGACCCGCGCGCAGCAGGCCGCGGCAGGCAATTTCGGCAATTTCCCGCTCGCCTCGCAAATCGGCCGGGATGATCCGCGTATCGCCTCTTACGCTTCCCAGATTGGTGCAGGCCCGGCGCCGGTGCAGGTTGCGCAGGCTGATGGGAATCGTCTGGTCCCGCGCGGCGAGGCACTCGGCACGCCGCAGACGGCCGCGCGCGAACCGGGCCGCAGTTCGGCTGCCGATGCTCGCCGCGAAGCGCGCGAGGAGGCTCGACGGGCTGCTCGCACCAGCAGGATCCTGCCGACACGCTCTGCCGCTGCGACGCAGACGGCGACTGTGGCGGCGACTCCCACGCCCACGCCCACCCCAGGTCCGGTGCGACCGCCAGCGGCGGCATCCGACCAGAGCGTCGGTCAGGTGCTCGCTACGAACATGCGCGAGCTGCCTGCTCCGACCCGCGCCGACCTGACCCGCGGCGCGCAGGCGCCCGCAAGCCAGGCAGCGGCCGCGACGAACAGTTCCCCGATGGGCGAACTGCCGCCGGTGGGTACAGCGACGCCTGCCGTCGCGGCCTCGGTGCCAGCCCAGTCTCCCCAGTCCGCAGCCACCAATCAAAGCCCAATCGGCGAGCTTCCGCCGGTGAACGGCTCTGTTCCACGCGTATCCGAACCGGTCCCCAATATCACGCCAGCGTCTACCCCGACGCCGACTCCGGCGTTTGTACCCCCGCCGACGCCAGCGCCGACACCAGCAGCGACGTCGGCTCCGGGCCCGGCAATCGAACTTCCGCCTGAACGGCCCGAGCCAGTGGTCGTTGCACGCTCTTCCACGATCGAGCGCTTGCCGCCGGGCTCGACTCTTCCCGCACCGATGCCTGCGCCGGCCCCTATGCCCGCGCCAACGAGCAGCGCCGTGCCAGTTCCGGCTGCGGAGCCGGCGAGCGTGGCGGATGCCTTTTCGGGCTTCGACCTCGAGAGCACTTCGGCCCGGCTAGCCGCAGGCGCGGTCGACATTACCTCTATCGAGATCCCGCGCGAAATCGACGAGCCGGAGCCCAAGCCGCAGCCAAAGCCCGCACCGCCGCCGCCGCCCAAGGAGCCGAGTCGCATCTGGGTGCAGCTTGCCACCGGTCAGGACACGTCCGCGCTGGCCTTCGATTTCCGGCGCATGGCGCGCCAGGCTCCGGGTCTGCTCAGCAGCCGCAAGGGCTTCACCGCCAGTTGGGGCCAGACGAACCGACTCGTTACCGGGCCGTTCGCCAGCAATGCCGAGGCCAACAGTTTCGTCAGCGACCTGAAAGAGCAGGGGATCGATTCCTTCCGCTTCACCAGCGCAAGCGGCGAGGAAGTGCGGCCGCTGTAGCGCGCCCTCGGGACAGGACAGCTTGTTCACAAGTTTTGAACAAGCTGTTTGCGTTTCCCCCAACAGCCTTGCCCACACCCGTTGCCAGACCCCACCAATGGAGCGCATCCAGCACGCATGAGGACGGTCGCATTAAGGATAGAAAGCAACGAGGGCGCAGCGCCGCTCGACATGCTGTCGGCATTGTTCGAAGCGCGCGGCTGGCCGTGCGAAACGGAAAGCGAGGAGGAAATCCTCGTGGAAATTCAGGGCAGTTGGACGAATTATCAGTTGCGCGCGATCTGGCGCGTGGAAGACAAGGTTCTGCAAATTCTCTGCCTGCCCGACATCCGCGTGCCCGAAGGAAAGCGCGCGCAGATGTTCGAATTGCTGGCGCTGGTTAACGAACAGATCTGGGTCGGCCATTTCGACATCTGGTCGCAGGGCGGGATGCTGCTCTACCGCCACGGCCTGATGCTGGGCGACGATGGATTGCTCGCGCTCGATCACGCGCAGGCCGTCATCGAAAGCGCGATCGGCGAATGCGACCGCTTCTACCCCGCCTTCCAGTTCGCGCTGTGGGGGGACAAGCTGCCGCAGGACGCGCTTTCCAGCGCACTGGTCGATGCGGCCGGGGAACACTAGACTGCCGGTCATGCCATACGATTCGATACTGATTGCCGGTGCGGGCAACATGGGCGGAGCCATGCTCGATGGCTGGGTCGCGGGCCAGTGGCCGGCGGAAAAGCTGGCGATCCTGTCGCCCAACCGCAGCGAGGCACCATCGGGCGTGCGGATCATGCGCGAACCGCCGGAAGACGGCTTCGATGTGCTGGTGCTGGGATTCAAGCCCTACATGCTTGGCGATCTCGCACCCGGTTTGCAGGATGCTGCGCGCGGCAAGCTGGTCGTTTCCGTGCTGGCCGGGGTCGAACTCGCAACGCTGGCGAAACATTTTCCGGACGCTGCCGGTCGGATGCGGCTGATGCCGAATATCGCCTGTGCGCTCGGGAAATCGCCGCTTCCATTGGTGACCGATGGAGAGGTCGACCGCGCGGCGGCGGATGGCCTGCTGGCGCCGCTTGGTTCTCCGGAATGGCTCGCGGACGAGGCGCAATTCGACCTGGTGACGGCGCTGGCCGGTTCGGGTCCGGCGTTTCTCTATCGCTTCATCGACGCACTGGCTGCCGGTGCGCACGAACTCGGCCTGCCGGATGAGCAGGCACAGCGGCTGGCGACCAGCATGGTCGAGGGTGCCGCCGCGCTCGCTGCCGGGTCCGAACATGATGCGGGCGAGCTTGCGCGCCGCGTGGCGAGCCCCGGCGGGGTAACGCAGGCAGGCCTCGATGTGCTCGACGAAGGCAATGCGATACGCGAGTTGCTTACGGCTACCCTTCGCTCTGCCCGCGATCGCAGCGCGCAAATGTCTGAAGAGGCGAAGAAAACAGGGTAAACAGTCCCCCGCCGATTTCCTCCGGTTTCCCTTGAAAATTCGCAACTTCCACGCGATATTGTGCGGGAGCGGCCCACCATTCGTGGCCGACCAGAGGAGTTGAAGACAAATGGCTGATTGGAACGACCCACGTGCGACGAGGACGGGCTTCGGCACCGTTCCCGGTCAGGATGGCCGGGTCGCACCGCAGGCAGCGCAGTATGATGCGGGTCTGCGCAAGCACATGCTGTCGATTTACAACTACATGGCGTCCGGCGTTCTGCTGTCCGGCATCGTTGCGATGTTGTTCGCAGGATCCGGTCTGGCCGCGCAGATCATGACGCAGGGCGGAATACTCGCCTGGCTGATCATCTTGTCGCCGCTGGCCTTCGTTCTCGCGATGAGCCTTGGGCGCAACAAGTTCAGCACCGGCGCTCTCCAGCTGATGTTCTGGGGTTTCGCCACCGTTATGGGATTGTCGCTTTCGACGATCTTCCTGGTCTACTCGGGCCAGTCGATCGCCACGGCGTTTTTCGCCGCGGCAGGCGCTTTCGCTGGCCTCAGCCTTTACGGCTACACCACCAAGAAGGATCTGTCGGGCTTCGGCACCTTCCTGGTCATGGGCGTGATTGGCCTCCTGGTCGCGATGCTGCTCAACGCCTTCGTGTTCCAGTCCGGCGCGATGGGCCTCGCGATCAGCGCTCTCGGCGTGCTGATCTTCGCAGGCCTTACCGCCTACGACACGCAGATGTTGAAGCGGCAGTACGATTACGTCGCTGGTACCGACATGGCCGGCAAGGCGATCATCCTCGGTGCGCTCAGCCTCTACCTGGACTTCATCAACATGTTCCAGTTCCTGCTGACCTTCATGGGCCGCGAATAACCGCACGCCCGACTCGCTTCATCGTGCCCGGGTCGCTTCATTGCGATCCGGGCATTTTCTTTGCGCGAAGAGTGATTTAGGGTCGCCGCTTCAGCTTCGGGCAAGGCTGGTCGGCGCAACATGGGTTGTGCGGTAATATATCCGGCCAAATCAACGGGAAGGGGCGCATCATGGCGACCACACATTCGCCACTCAATATTCGCAAGATCGTCAGCCTCGCGGGGCTGAGCGTGCTGGCGGCCTGTGCCGCGCAGGTTCCGCCGCCTCCGCCGCCTCCGCCGCCGCCTCCGCCGCCGCCGCCGCCTTCGCGCCCTATCCCGCCGATGGGCGCGGCTGCCGGCATGTTCATTCCGCCGGTCGATGTCACCGGGCAACGGTTGACGGTGAATGCCAATCTCAGCACCGACCAGGCGATCTGGAACCTGCGCTCGGGCTGGAATGTCGCGGCGCTCAACTGCATCCGGCCAGAGCACGGCCAGATTCTGCCCGCTTACGTCAACTTTCTCGACCGGTTCTCCAAGCCGTTGAAGAGCACGAACAACGCGCTCGACAAATACTACCGCGAGGAAAACGGTTCTTCGTGGCGGAGCGTGCGGGACAGCTATTCGACGCAGGTCTACAACTATTTCGCCCTGCCGCCCGCGCTACGCGATTTCTGCGATGCGGCGCAGGCTATTTCCGCCGAGTACCTGTTGCTCCCGCCGGAAGATCTGGGCAGCTACGCACTGTCGACCCTGCCGAAGATGGAAGCGGTGTTCGACCGCTTCTATCGCGCTTACGAGGAATACCGCGTCAACCTGGCGGCGTGGGACCAGCAGTATGGCGCGCAGTGGGGGTATCTCTACCCCGGCTACAGCCCGACGCCGCAGCCCGTTTATGGTGCGGTTGCGACGACCAGCGCGTCGATCGACATGAGCGGCACGGCAATGCCGCAAGCGGCGCCGCAGCAGGTCTATGTGCCGCCGTCTGCCGCAACGGGCGCTCCGGTCGTGCAGAGCACACCGGTGGTGCAGGGTGCTGCGACGGTTCAGTCGACGCCGGTGGTGCAGGGCGCGCCCGCGCCGCAGTACACGGCATCGACCGGCACGGCGGCCACCGCCGCCGGTTCTCCAGTCGTGGTGGAGACTATGACCACGCAGAGTTCGGCGGCCGCAGCGAGTGCGCTTCCGCCGGTCGGTTCGGACACCGTCGCGCAACCTGCCATCGTCCTGCCAGGCGATCCGGTGGTTCAGACCGCGACCGAGCAGCCGCGCTTCGTATCGCAGCCGGTGGTGCAAATGCCTGATGAAGAGCCTGCTTCCGACGACGCAGGCTGACGACTGGCGGCGAGGGGGCGTGACTTTTCGCTTCCCTTCGCCGCGCCAGTTTCGCTAAGACGCCGCGCGCGGCTGGCGGCCTGTTCCGTCACTCGCGGCGAGACTGGAACGGGGCCGTAGCTCAGTTGGGAGAGCGCGTCGTTCGCAATGACGAGGTCAGCGGTTCGATCCCGCTCGGCTCCACCAGTCCAAATTCTTTATTTCGACTGATGGCTTTCCGGTTTTGCGATGCCTGTCCGGACTATCGAGCACGCTGCCAGTTCCGGCACTTGCTAAGCCTCGGCACGGACCGCGTTCCAGCGCCGCATTGCGAGATCGCACGTTTCGGCCCATAGGGCCGCAAGGGCAAGTGCCCACCTGCAAATGCTCCGCAGCGCCAGCCGAGGGCATAGCACCGAGGATGCGAGCGCGGATGCGCCCGCTCAACCACGAAGGACTCCGACCATTCACTTTCTCGACCAGGCTAAGATCTACCTCAAATCGGGTGCGGGCGGGCCGGGGGCGGTCAGTTTCCGGCGGGAGAAGTATATCGAGTACGGCGGGCCCGACGGCGGGAACGGCGGCAAGGGCGGCGACGTCATCTTCCGCGCAGTGCCATCGCTCAACACGCTGATCGATTTCCGCTACGCCCAGCACTTCAAGGCAAAGCGTGGCGAGCACGGCATGGGCAAAGACCGCACCGGCGCGGGCGCTGACGATCTGATCATCGAAGTGCCGGTCGGCACGCAGGTCCTGTCAGAAGATCGCGAGGAAGTGCTCTACGACTTCACCGAGGTCGGGCAGGAGGAAATCATCCTGCATGGCGGCATGGGCGGGCGCGGCAACGCAAGTTACAAGACCAGCACCAACCGCGCCCCGCGTCAGCACCAGCCTGGCGAAGCGGGCGAGGAACTGTGGGTCTGGCTGCGACTGAAGCTGCTTGCCGACGCGGGGCTCGTCGGTCTGCCCAATGCGGGCAAATCGACCTTCATCAACCAGGTTTCGAACACCAAGGCGAAAGTGGGCGACTACGCCTTCACCACGCTGGTGCCCAAGCTCGGCGTGGTGCGGCACAAGAACCGCGAATTCGTGCTGGCCGACATTCCCGGCCTGATCGAAGGCGCGGCGGAAGGCGCGGGGATCGGTGATCGCTTCCTGGGCCATATAGAGCGCTGCCGCGTGCTGATCCATCTGATCGACATCTCCGGCGAAGATCCGGCAGCCGCGATGCAGACGGTCGAGGCCGAGCTGTCGGCCTACGAAGGCGAACTGGATGACAAGCCGCGCATTGTCGCTCTGAACAAGATCGACCTAGCCGACGCCGAGTTGTGTGCCGGATTTGCGGAGGAACTGAAGGCTGCCGGGGCACAGGCGGTTTTCCCGATCTCGGGCGCCACGGGCGCCGGGATGGAAGCGCTGCTCGATGCCGTCCTTGGCTATCTGCCCGCGACGACTTCGACCGAACAGCCCGGAATATCGCAGGCGGAGGACAATGCGGACGACGATGGCGACGCCGATGCGTCGGATCGCCCCTGGTCACCGATCTGATCGTCGATCCGCCGTTGATATTTCCTCTGCGTGTCCTAGGTCCGCACGCGACATGATCGAAACTATTCAGGACTTCCGCGACCAGGCCAACTGCCCACGCATGGTGATCAAGATCGGCAGCGCGCTGCTGGTCGACGGGGCCGGCATGATCCGCCGCGACTGGCTTCGCACCCTGGTGCAGGAAGTGAAGACCGCGCGCGATCGCGGGCAGGAGGTGGTGATCGTCTCCTCTGGCGCCATTGCGATCGGCGCGCGCAAGCTTGGCTTTGCGGGCGGCGGGCGGCGCACCTTGTCCGAAGCGCAGGCGTCCGCCTCCGTCGGGCAGATCGCACTGGCCGCGACATGGTCCGAACTGCTGGCCGAAGAAGGTCTTGTCGCTGCCCAGCTATTGCTGACGCTCGACGATTTCGAGGCGCGGGCGCGCTATCTCAACATCTCGGCCACCCTTCGCCGCCTGCTGAAGGAAGGCGTCGTCCCGGTCGTGAACGAGAACGATTCAATCACGACGAGCGAGATCAAGTTCGGCGATAACGACCGCCTGTCCGCCCGCGTCGCACAGGCTTGCGGCGCATCGGGCATTTTCCTGCTGACCGATGTCGATGGCCTTTACGACCGCCACCCTGAGCATCCCGATGCGGAACGCCTGTCCGAAGTGCGCGGCGTAACCGACGAGATTCACTCGATGGCGGACAGCAAGTCCGGATCTGGTGTGGGAACGGGCGGCATGACCGCCAAGCTGCTCGCCGCCGAGATTGCGGAGCGGGCCGGCATTGCTCTCGCCATCATCGACGGGGCGCACCAGTACCCGCTGGGCGTCGCCATCGCGAGCCAGCGCTGCACCCTGTTCCTGCCGAAACGCGACGACAGCGCCTACAAGGCATGGATCGGCGGAAGGCTGCGCTTCAACGGCTCGTTGCAGGTGGACAGCGGGTGCGTTGCCGCGTTGGGGCGGGGCAAGAGCGTGCTGGCCGCCGGCGTTACCAAGGTGGACGGCGATTTCGAGCGTGGCGACATTATCTCCGTCCATGACGAGACGGGGCGCATGGTCGCCAAGGGCATGGTCGAATACGACGCGTCGCAATGCCGCGCGATCATGGGGCGGCAGACCGAACAGCATGAGGAAATCCTCGGCCACACGCCGCGCAGTTCGGTCATCCACCGGGACCAGCTGGTGCTGTTGTGACCATCGCGCTGACCGGCGCGACCGGGTTCGTCGGGCAGGCTGTACTGGATGAAGCGACACGGCGCGGGCTGACCGTCCGCGCGCTGACCCGTCGCACGCAATCACCGCGCGAGAGAGTAGACTGGATTCACGGCGATCTCGACAACCGCCGTGCGCTCGCGCGGCTGTGTCGCGGCGTGGAAGCCGTGATCCACGTGGCGGGCGTGGTGAACGCGCCCGACAAGGCCGGGTTCGAGCGCGGCAATGTCACCGGCACGCTCAACCTCGTGGAAACGGCGCTGGCGGCGGGCGTGCCGCGTTTCGTCCATGTGTCCTCACTCTCCGCGCGTGAGCCGCAGTTGTCGGCTTACGGGGCGTCGAAGCGGCGGGCGGAGAAGCTGGTCGCGGCGAGTGGCCTCGACTGGACCATCGTGCGCCCGCCCGCGATCTACGGCCCGCGCGACCGCGAGATTCTCGAACTGTTCAAGCTGGCGAAGTTGGGCGTCGTGCCGATGCCCCAGGAGGGGCGGGATTCCCTGCTCCATGTCGACGATCTCGCGCGCCTGTTGCTCGACCTCATCCCGTCGCGCGAGGAAGTGACGCACGAAATTTTCGAACCCGACGACGGGACAGCAGGCGGCTGGGCGCGCAGTGAATGGGCGCGGGCGATTGGCAAGGCCGTAGGCAAGGACGTTCGCGTGCCGCAGATGAGCAAGGCGACGCTGTCGAAACTGTCCGCGGCCGAACGGCTGTTTCGCGGCAGCAAGGCCAAGCTGACCGCCGACCGCGTGGACTACATGGTGCACCCTGACTGGACCGCCGCAAAGCGACGCGCCGTTCCACCGCGCATCTGGCAACCGCGTATCGAAACGCGCGAAGGGCTGAAAGCGACCGCCGACTGGTACCGCCAGCAGGGCTGGCTCTGACCTAGAGGAAGGGCTCCTCGCCGGGCTTGTGGATGCCGCACTCGGTCTTGTCCCAACCGGCCCAACGCCCGGCACGCGGATCTTCGCCCGGCGCGACGGGCCGGGTGCAGGGCGAACAACCGATTGAGGGATAGCCCTGCGCCACCAAGGGATGACGCGGCAGGTCATGTTCGATCATGAAGGCGTCGAGCTGCTCCGCCGTCCAGTCGATC
Organism: Altererythrobacter sp. CAU 1778; assembly: GCF_054482795.1. Classification (NCBI taxonomy): domain Bacteria; kingdom Pseudomonadati; phylum Pseudomonadota; class Alphaproteobacteria; order Sphingomonadales; family Erythrobacteraceae; genus Altererythrobacter; species Altererythrobacter sp. CAU 1778. The sequence goes on from NZ_JBTLRP010000001.1 coordinate 858,085, forward strand.
AGCGGATTGATCTTGAGGCGCCCCTGCGTGTCCGAATTGTCGATCTCGAAGCGCGGCAGATGCGCGCGGGTGGCGGCCTGGAAGGCCTTGCGACCCGTCAGCGTCGCATCGAAATGCGCCAGTGCTTTCGCCAGCGGGCGCACCTTGCGGATTTCGCAGCAGCCGTCGGGGTCGAAGCTCCAGCGCAGGCCGTTGTCGTCCTTGGCGGCCAGTTCGGCGGGATCGGGTTCGAGTATCTGGAGATTGGTCAGACCGAGGTGCGCTACCAGATCGTCGCGATAGGTCAGCGTCTCCGGGAAATGCTTGCGAGTTTCGAGGAACAGCACAGGGATGGCCGGATCGATGTCCGCCACCACCTTCAGAAGCACCGCGCTTTCCGCCCCGAAGCTGGAGACGGTGGCGACGTCGCCCGCAATGCGATCCTTCAGCACGGCTTCGAGAACTTCGTGCGCGTCGCTGCCGCGGAACATGCGGTTCAGGCGCACGGCGTCCTGCTCGCTATGGCGCGGCCCAGTGTCGATACGGTCGATGGCACGCACGGGATCGGCTTCAGCCATGGCGCAGGTTCCAGATCGGGGTCCGCGCATCGGCAGCGGACTGGTAGACGTGCGGGAAGCGGTTGAGCGCCGCCTCGACGTCTGCCGGATTGAGTGCCTTGTCCGGATCGAAGCTGTCGAAGCCGCAGCGGCGCATATATTCCAGCTGGTCGACGAGCACATCGCCCACCGCGCGCAGTTCGCCGTCATAGCCAGCCTCGCGCAGCACCCGCGCTGCGGAATAGCCGCGCCCGTCGCCGAAGACGGGAAAATTCACTTCGACGAGGCGGATCTGGTCCAGATGCGGGATCAGCGCGCGGGCATCGTCGCCCGGTTCGATACGAACTGCGCTGGCGTTGCTCTGGTCGATGAAGGCATCGACGGTGACAGCCGGATGATCGACGGTCTCGTCATCGCGGAAACGGAGGATCTCACTCATACAAAGCCTCCTTGAAGGGTTCCATGCCGATACGGCGATAGGTGTCGAGGAAGCGCTCTCCCTCGCTGCGCTGGGCGAGGTAGACGTCGGTCGCCTTTTCGACTGCGTCGACGATGCCGTCCTCGGTGAAACCGGGGCCGGTGATCTTGCCGAGCGAGGTGTCCGCGCCTTCGCTGCCGCCGAGCAGCAGCTGGTAATTCTCGGTGCCCTTGCGGTCGACGCCGAGGATGCCGATGTGGCCCGCATGGTGATGGCCGCAGGCGTTGATGCAGCCGGAAATCTTCAGCTTCAGCTCGCCCAGCGCGTCGCCCTTGCCATTGGCGGCGAAGCGTTCGGAAATCTTCTGTGCGACCGGGATGGAGCGCGCATTGGCGAGCGAGCAATAGTCGAGGCCGGGGCAGGCGATGATGTCGTCGATCTGGTCAAGGTTCGGCGTGCCGAGACCTGCCGCGTCGAGCTTCTGCCACAACTCGTAGAGCCGCCCGATTTCGACATGGGGCAGGACGATGTTCTGCGTGTGCATGACGCGCAGTTCGTCGAAACTGTATTCCGCCGCGAGGTCGGCCATCAGGTGCATCTGCTGCGCGCTGGCATCGCCGGGAATGCCGCCCACGGGCTTAAGGCTGATGACGGCGGAGACATAGCCGGGCGCCTTGTGCGCGGTGCAGTTGCGGTCGATCCATAGTGCGAAGTCGGGATCGGAGCGGTCGGGCTTGTCCGTCAGGCCGGTCTTGAATTCGGGGTCGGCGAAGAAGGTGCGAATACGCTCCAGCTCGGCAAAGGGCGGTTCGACGCCCTGATCCAGCAGGTGCGCGAATTCCTCTTCGACCTGGCGGGTGTATTCCTCCGCACCGAGTTCGTGGACGAGGATCTTGATCCGCGCCTTGTACTTGTTGTCGCGGCGGCCGTAGCGGTTGTAGACCCGCAAACACGCCTCCGAATAGGTCACCAGCTGGTCTAGCGGCACGAAGTCGCGGATGCAGGGAGCGATCATCGGCGTGCGGCCCATGCCGCCGCCGACGTAGAACGCCGCGCCGAGTTCGCCAGCGTCATTCTTCACGATCTGGATGCCGATATCGTGCAGGCGCATGGCCGCGCGGTCGGTGTCGCTGGCGATGACCGCGATCTTGAACTTGCGCGGCAGGTAGCTGAATTCCGGGTGGAAGCTCGACCACTGGCGCAGCAGCTCCGCATAGGGGCGCGGATCGATCAGCTCGTCCGCCGCAGCGCCTGCGAAATGGTCCGAACTGATGTTGCGGATGCAATTGCCGCTGGTCTGGATGGCATGCATCTCGACCTTGGCGAGATCGGCCAGCAGATCGCCCGCTTCTTCCAGCTTGATCCAGTTATACTGGATGTTCTGGCGGGTGGTGAAGTGGCCGTAACCGCGGTCGTACTTGTCCGCGATGTCGGCCAGCGCGTGCATCTGGCGGCCATTGAGCGTGCCGTAAGGCACCGCGACGCGCAGCATGTAGGCGTGCAGCTGAAGGTAGAGGCCGTTCATCAGCCGCAGCGGCTTAAACTGGTCTTCGGTGAGCGTGCCTTCGAGACGGCGGCGGCACTGGTCGCGGAATTCCTCCACCCGTGCATCGACCATCGCCTGGTCGTATTGGTCGTAAAGATACATGTCAGATCACCCAGTTGCCGGCGGTCGGGTCGGCGGGTTTGAGAGTGAGGTCGGGACGCACCGTCGGGCCCAGCGCGCGGATGCGATCCTTGATGTGGGCGGGGCGCACGCCGAATTTGTCGTCCCGCTCCGCTTCGATGGCGTAGGGCGCATTGACGCGGCGGGCGGCTTCTTCCTTGGCGGCGATAGTGTCGGCCTGATCGCCCACGTCCACGGCGTCGGCGACGTGGATCGACCAGTCGTAACCGGTCCACCAGACCACCGCCCCGCTCTTCAGGTCGTTTCCGGTCAGAATCTTCATGCGATATGTTCCTGCAGGGAGAAGGCGAGGGCGGCATCGTCCTGACGCGCGGTGACTTCGCCGATCACGATCAGCGCGGGGCTGACCACTTTGTGCTGTTCCACAATGTCGGGCAGCGCCGCGAGCGGACCGCGCAGCACGCGCATCTGCGGGCGGCTGGCATTCTCGATCACGGCGAGCGGCATGTCGGGCGCGAGGCCGTCGGCCATCAGCTTTTCCGCGATGCTGGCAGAAGTCTTGACCCCCATGTAGATGACCAGCGTGCGGCCTTTTCCGGCCAGGCCCGCCCAGTCCTGTTCCGCCAGCCCCTTGCACTGCCCGGCGACGAAGCTGACTATGCTGGAGGCGTCGCGGTGCGTCAGCGCGATCTGCGCCGCCGCGCCCGCGCCTTGTGCAGCGGTGATGCCGGGCACGATTTCCACGGCCACTCCGGCAGCGCGTGCGGCTTCGGCTTCCTCGCCGCCGCGCCCGAAGATGAAGGGATCGCCCCCCTTCAGCCGCACGACGTCGCGACCTGCGAGAGCTTCGCGCACGAGCAGGGCGTTGATGTCTTCCTGCGGCAGGGTGTGGCGCGCCCGGCTCTTGGCGACGGAAACGAGCTTTGCCGAAGGAGCGGCCAGCGCAAGGATGGCGGGATCGACCAGCCCGTCGTGCACGATGAGACGCGCGCTTTCGATCAGGCGCGCGGCGCGCAGCGTCAGCAGGTCGGGATCACCCGGACCTGCGCCGACAAGATATATGGTTCCGGTTTCTGCCATGTCGGGCAAATGGCAATCGTACTGCCGCCGCACCAATCAGAATGCTTGTCCCATCGCTAAGCGCAGATTTTGAAATCGACGCTTCCATGGCGGGAAGCAGAACTTCGGCAAACTAGTGCGCAGGCTTGTCGAGCCGCTGGGCGATCGCGGCGATCAACTGTTCGAACTGCGCGTTGTTGCGCAGGTTGATGTCGCGTTGCGGGAAGGGGATCTCGATGCCGTTTTCCTGGAACAGGTCCCACAGTTTCTTGAGAACCTGCGACCGCACATTGCCGATCCCTTCTTCCGGGTCGGTGATCCAGCAATGGATGATGAAGTCGACCGAGCTTTCGCCATACTGGTCGAGCCATACGGTCGGAGGCGGGGTCTTGAGAACGCGTTCCGCGCTCCTCGCGGCTTCCAGCATCAGCTTTTCGGCCAGCTTTATGTCGCAATTGTAGGAGATACCGACCGGCACCTGCATTCGCACGTTGCGACTGGAATAGGACCAGTTCTCCACCTGATTGACCATCAGGTTCTCGTTCGGGATGAGGTATTCCTTCTGGTCGCGCGTGGTGATGGAGACCGCGCGAATTCCGATCTTGCGGATCTGGCCGAAGGTGCTGGCGCCGGACTGGTCGGCCACCGCGATGACGTCCCCCGGCTTGATCGACTTGTCCATCAGCAGGATGATCCCTGCGATCAGATTGCCGAAGGTCTTTTGCAGGCCGAAGCCGATGGCGAGACCGAACGCGCCGGAAAATACCGCCAGCGCGGTCAGATCGATGCCCAGCAGATCGATGCCGACCAGAATGGCGAGCGCCCAGACACCCAGTGTAATGAGCTTTTCGGCCAGCAATCGCTGAGAGGGATCGAGCTTCGTCGCGCGGCGCAAGATGGCGTGGGCGAAGCGCGACAGGGCGAAGGCGGCGAAGATGACGCCCGCGATCACCATCAGAACGACCAGCGCGTCCCACATCGACACGTGGAAATTGCCAACGTCGAGAGCAAGCCGGTCCAGCCGTTCGACAATGCTGCCGACGGTCTCGCTTCGGCCCGAAACGGCGTCCTTGATGTCCTCCGCGGCTTTCACCGAGTCTCCGCTATCCGCCGGAAGCGAGCCGGGCATCGGCGGCAGTTCCGCCACCGGGTCATTGCCCGAACCCGCGGCAACGTCGGCCGCGGGCGCGTCGGCCGGGGGCGCATCGGGGGCGGGGGCGTCGCTTTCGGGAAGGGTCTGCGGGGCGCTCATTGCGATCGGTCAGTCGCCTTTCAGGGCAGCAAAGCCGCGTTCGAGATCGCGGATCAAATCATCGGTGTCTTCGAGGCCGATGGATAAGCGAATGCCAAGTCCTTCGCCACCCCCGCAGGCCGAAGGCGGGAAGGGCATCGTGTCGCGAATGCTGTCTGGGTCGAACGGCAGGGCGAGACTTTCGAACCCGCCCCAGCTGTACCCGATGCCGAACAGTTCGAGCGCATCGACAAACCGGGCGCGTGCGGCGCTGTCGGCGGTGTCGAGAAGGAAGCTGAACAAGCCGCAGGCACCGGTGAAATCGCGCTGCCACAGGTCATGGCCCGGCGCGCCGGGCATGGCAGGGTAGAGCACGGCGGAAACGTCTTCGCGCGCGCACAGCCAGTGCGCGATAGCGAGGGCGGACCGCGTCGTGCTTTCCAGCCGCAGGCCCATGGTGCGAAGACCGCGCAGGGCGAGCGCGGCATCGTCAGGCGAAACGACGTGTCCCAGCGCCTGTGCGGTGGCGCGCAGCTTCGGATAGTACGCCTCCCCCGCAGACGCGCTGCCCATCAAGAGATCGGAATGGCCGCCAACGTGCTTGGTCAGCGCCTGGATCGTGATGTCGCAGCCCCGCTCGAGCGCCGGGAAGCCCAGCGCGGTGGCCCATGTGTTGTCGATCATCCGGACCAACCCGTGATCGCCAGCAATCTGGGCCAGCGCAGGGATGTCACAAACCTCCATCGTCAGACTGCCTGGGTTCTCGAACATGACGGCCTTGCAGGTATCGTCGATCTGTTCTGCGAAACCGTCCACATCGAGCGGATCGAAAAACCGCGCGGTGATGCCAAAACGCTTCAGCAGGCCGAGCCCGGTGTTGCGCGTGGGGTCGTAGGCATTGTCGCAGATCAACACGGTGTCGCCGGCCTCCAGCACGGCGAGCATCGCGCCGACCAGCGCGGCGAGGCCGCTGGGATAGAGCACCGTGCCCGCTGCGCCCGGCTCGATTGCGGTAAGCGCGTCGCTCAGCGCCCATTGCGTCGGCGAGCCTCTGCGGCCGTAGAAGAAATCACCATCGCGGTTGCGCGCGGCTGCGCGCTTCCTTTCGCCTTCGCTGGCATAAAGGTGCGTGCTGCCGCGCCAGACCGGCGGGTTGACCACCGCGCCGGTCCATTCGGGGCGGCGACCGCCGGTTGCGAGGCGCGTGGCGGGTTTGCCTTCGCCGGGGGTCTTGCTCATGCAGGTCCTGTTGCCTTCGGGGTGTCGGGGTCCATCGCCCATTCGCTCCAGCTGCCATCGTAGAGCGCGATGTCGGTAGCGCCGATCTGATCGAGCGCGTGGAACAGGATCGCGGCGCTGACGCCGCTTCCGCAGGTGGTGACCACGGGCTTGGCAGGGTCGATGCCAACTTCTTCGAATGCTGCGCGCAGCCTATCGGGGGGAAGCATCGTGCCATCATCGCGAAACAGCTGCGAATAGGGCAGATTGCGGGCGCCGGGAATGTGCCCGCTTGCCATTCCGGGGCGGATTTCCGGTTCGTTACCGGTAAAACGGCCCGCTCCGCGAGCATCGACGAGCTGTTCCATGCCGGTCTCGCAATTGGCGGCGATCTGGTCCTTGAGCCGCAGAAGCCCGTCGTCGCGGCTGGCATGGAAGGGTCGGGGAGAGGCATTCGCCGCGCCGCTATCGATTTCGCGGCCTTCGGCCTGCCACTTGGCCAGCCCGCCATCGAGCACCGCGGCATCGGCATGGCCGAACAGGCGGAACAAATACCAGGCCCGGAAGGCGCTGTGGATTGCGCTGTCGTCATACAAAACGACGCGCGAAGAATTGCTAACCCCAAGTTCGCCGACGACCTCGGCAAACTGTTCCGGTGGGGGGACCATGCCCGGGGCCGGGTGGTCGGCGTCGGCAAGGCGGGAGAGATCGAGACGCAGCGCGCCGGGAATATGCGCCGCAGCAAAATCGGCAGCGGCGTCGCGTCCCGCGTCGGGCAGGTGCGCGCTCGCGCTGAGCACCACGATGTCGTCGCTACCCAGCCGGCTCGCCAGCCAATCGGTCGATACAAGTGAGTCCATGCCAGAGGGCTTAACCCCCCACGCGTGCTGCGTCGAGAACTCGCGCCCTCTTGTCCGCCGCGCGGGCCTGCGGCATGGCGCGCGCATGGCAGACCAACCGATCCACCTCGGCCAGACGAGCGAGCTTCCCGCATCGCCCGAGGCCGCGACTCTCGATTACGTGCCCAACCCGCGCGTCGGCACGCTCTACATGGTGCGCTTCGCCGCGCCGGAGTTCACCTCGCTGTGCCCGGTGACGGGCCAGCCGGACTTCGCGCATCTGGTGATCGATTACGCGCCGGGCGAAACCATCGTGGAGAGCAAGAGCCTAAAGCTTTTCCTCGGCAGTTTCCGTAACCATTGCGGCTTTCACGAAGACGTGACGGTCGGCATCGGGCAGCGCCTGTTCGAAGAAATGAAGCCGCGCTGGCTGCGCATCGGCGGTTACTGGTATCCGCGCGGCGGCATTCCGATCGACGTCTTCTGGCAGAGCGGTGCGCCATCCGAGGCCTTGTGGCTGCCCGATCAGGGCGTAGCGGGTTACCGCGGGCGCGGTTGAGCTTGGGTTTGAGTTCGGGGTTGTGCCTGCGCAGCCAGCGCCCGGCGACGCTCTGCGGGTGAGGGCTGGCTGACGGTTCTGTCGATCCGCAGTGCAGGCTTCGACTGTCGATCCAGCGCAATGCCGCGCGCGAAACCGATGGCGAACGCGACGAACAGCGCGCTGCGGGCGCTTTCGAGGATCGGATTCATCGCGCCCGCCACCAGCACCATGGCAATGGCACCGGCTGCGGGTAGATATTGCCTCGTCCCCCGCGCCTGCGCGAGGGCGCGGTGCATCACCAGCACGAATGCGATCAGCCCCGGCAAGCCCAGCCGCAGTGTCACGTCGAGCAGCGATGAATGGTTCGCAATGCTCAGCGCGCTCGCCGCATCGTATTTGTACACCTTCGCGATCACCGGATCGTTCATGGCCGCCGTCTCGGTGAAACCGCTGCCGAAACCCAACCCGAGTGGGTGGGAAAGGATGCCCGACCACGCCTCGCGCCAAAGGTGCAGGCGCACGAGCGAATTGGTGTCGCCTGCCACCAGCGGATCGAGCCAGCTCGCGCTGTAGATCGCGGTCAGCACGCCAATGCCAAGCAGCACGGCCAGCGTGCGCAGCGTCCAAACGTGCCCGCCAGCCAGCACGAGCGCGATCAGGCTCAGCTGGATGACCGCATTGGAGGCGGCCCCCATGAACACCAGCGGCAGGGCCAACAGGACGACGCGCGCCGCACGGTTCCGGGTGAGGGTGACGACCGCGATGAAGATCGAGAACTGGATGAACAGCGCTGGTGCAAGAACGCCGTAAAGCTGGCCTTCGAGAATGATCGATTCGTCCCGACGCCAGGTCAGCGCAGACCAGAGGCACAGTGTCGCCAGCACCGCAAAGGGCAACAGGCGCGCACGGTCCGCAAAAAGCACGCGTGAGACTTTCGTTAGTCCGGGAATGCAGGCGCAAACGAGCAGCAGTCCGGCCGCCTGCGGAGCGACGGCGTCTCCGCTCCGCAATCGGCCGGGCCACGCGAACCACCCCGTCGTCGACAGCAGGAGGTACAGCAAGACTATGCCAGCAACGGCGAGGTATTCGCCGAACACCAGCTGGCCGAGGCTGGCGCGGCCCTGAGGCAGCAAGTAGATCGCGCTGCCGGCAAAGATCAGCGCGGCATAAAGCGCTGCGCCTATCGCGGGCGGCAGGGCGACGAGAAACAGCAGATAGGCGAGCGCTGCGGCCTGTTCGCAAGGCAGTGCCGGTGCGGGCGCGCGCTGGGCGATCACAGCGAATGCCTGCGCGCCTTGCCGCGCACGCTGCGGTAGATGTTGGCGAGGCCGACCAGCTGACGGTCCGGCAGCACCCTCCCCGCCGCCGCCAGCCCTTGCGATCGCAGCGCGGCGCGCGTCAGCCAGCCGGGCGTATCCATACCGAGCTTGGCGCGCGCCAGCTTCATCTCGCCATAATGCCGCGCGCGCCCTTTCGCGCTGTTGCTCATCCCGCCTGCCGCCATCCGCGCGACGGCCAGGGGCAGGTGGTGAAACCGCGTCTCCTCGTCGCGCGCGGTGCGGAGCAGGAACTCATAATCGCCGGCCGAGCGGAAGTCGGCATCGAACAGGCCGAACAGGTCGAACAGGCTGCTATGGTGCAGCAGGCCGGTGTGGCTGAAGGGAACGTCGCGGTCGGGGTCGAGGCGACCGTTCGGCAAAGGAGCTTCGCCGAAGCGTTCGATCACCGTATCGCCGTCAACGAACAGCGTGGTGCCAAAGGCGAAGCTGCTTTCGCGGTCTGACGCCGGAATCGTGTCCAGCGCTTTCTCCGTTTCGGCCAGCGTCCCGGTCCCGGAGAGAACGTCGTCCGCGCCGAGGAACATCAGCCACTCGCCCCGCGCCGCCGGGATGACCTGGTTCCAGGCGTCATAGACCCCGCCGTCCGGCCCGCTGCGACAATGCGCCAACGTCAGCGGATGTGCGCGCGCAATATCGAGCGTCCCGTCGCTCGATCCGCCATCGCTCAGCAGGACTTCGAAGGCCGCGCCGCGCTGTGCGTGCAGGCTGTCGAGACACCTTTCCAGCGTAGCCGCGCTGTTCATCGTGGCGATGATTACGGAGATCATGACGGTGTCCCTGCCAGATCGCGCAGCATCGCTATGTCGCTGGCGTAGGCGCGCGCGATCGCCGCCTGAAACGCGGGGTATTCCATCGCGTTGCTCGCGATCGGGGTGGAGGTGTTGAGGCGCGTTATCTCCGGCAGCGGTGCGTGCTCCTGCAAACGCTCCCAATCGCGGGCGAGCATTTCGATGCGTCCCACGAAATGACGGGGTGCGGAAGTGACGGCGCGAAGGACGGGCGCTTGTGCCGCGATGTGCCGGTCGCGCAGTCGGTCGGGAATATCGGCCACCGCTTCCGCAAATGCGACCAGCGACGCGTCCTGTGCGGAGGCTCCGGCGCAAAGCCGGAATATCGCCTGCTGCGCCCGCGTCGCGAAGATTCCGCCGCCACCTACGATCTTGTCGGCATGGCAGCTCGCCAGTCGCCGCGCCGGTTCCCGCGCGAAGGTGAACCACAGGTAGTTGTCGAGCTGTCCGGGTCGCCGCCTCGTCATGCGCATTGCGACCTGGCGGTGAAACTCGTCGAGGCCCAGATTGCCGTAGGACAGGTCCGGCAGAAGAGCCTGCTTGATCGCGGTGCACCCCGCCTTGGCAATGGGCACATAAACCAGCTTCATTTCATGGCTGACGAGATACTCGATCGGATCGATCCGCCCGTAACGCAGCAGGTTCCGCGCGTAGAGGGTGGACAGCCTCACAGCACCACTTCCGCCAATTCGCCGCGCATTTCGGCGACCGATTGCAGCGGCGGTTGTTGCGCGAAGCTGCGGATTTCCAGCTCGTGTCCGGGGAAGATGGACTCGCCCGCCTTCACGCAAGCCCGCAGCCGCGCTTCGTTCAGCGAACCGTCGGCGTTCACGAGATCCGCGCGATGTTCGTCGAAGCTGTGAGCATAGGAGCGGATCTTGGCGAGCGCCGCCTCCTCCCCGCCTAGCCAGCTGTGATGGAAGCCGCAGAACCCCTCGACCAGCGGAACCTTGCCGATCAACCGGCCGCGTTCGCCCAGCTGGCGCAGGCTATCGGAGGTCTCGCGCATTGCGCGAAAGTATGCTCCGGTCATCACGAAGACGCGGTGCGCGTAATCCGGCGGGGAGCCGGGCCAGACCGCATCCCAGTTGCGCGAATAGAGATTGAGGTAGAACAGCGTGTGATGCAGCCGCACGCTGACCACGCCATGCTTGCGGGCGGCGGAGATGACTTCGCCGGCGCGGCGGGCGTCGATGATTTCGTCGACATCGCTCAGCACCACGATGTCGGCGTCAGCCACGTCGGCAAGCGCCTGGTGGACGAAATTGCGCTGTCTCGCTTCGTTCTGCCTGGCACGCTTGCGCTTTCGCCAGAATGGGAAGCGGCGGCTCGGCCCCCAGGCGTATGCTGCTTCGAATTGCCCTTCGGCCTCGAAAGTAACGGGATGCAGCAATGCGTCCTGCGGCAGCCCGACCAATGGACGCGGAGCGTTACGGAAGGTGCGGGTTGCCTGGCACAGAGTGAGCCGGTCGACCCATCGCGCAGCTTCCCGCCGCTTGATTTCAAGCGCGGCGCCTTCGTTGTGAAACAGGCAGAATTCGTGAACCGCCATGCGCGTTTTTCTGTCTGACCCCCGACCCTTGCGGGCCATTATGGCGCAAGCGCGCGCGCGGTCCAGCGCAAAAGCCTGCGGATTTCCATGAGCGCGCGGGTGCGGTAAGTGCGCCGCATGGTGCGGGGGGAAACACTGGCGGAACGAAGGGCAGGCTGGCTCACGGCCTGCTTCGTCGACGTGTGCATCGTGCTCGGTGGTGGCGGAACGCCCAATGCAGCGACGGAAATAGCGTTGGAAACGCTCGCGGGGCTCTTCGCCACTCTGTGGCTGTGGAACGCCCGGACGCGGGTAGACCGCAAGATAGCTTTGCTGGCCCTGTGCGTCGTGATCGTGCCGCTGTTGCAGATATTGCCGCTTCCTGCCGCTGTATGGCAGGCCTTGCCGGGCCGTGCGGCTGTCGAGAAGGGTCTGGCGCTATCAGGGGAGGCAAATTCTTGGCGTGCAGCCACGCTGTCTCCCGGCGCGACTATGGCATCGCTCCTGTCTCTCGGACCACCGCTTCTGGCAATGGTGATGGTCGCCAGCCTGGGCGGGCTGGGGCGTCGCCGTGTCCTGTGGGCCATCGCCGCAACGGGTCTGGCCGCGAGTTTGCTCGGCGCGTGGCAATTGTCGAGTGGCGATGCGGCGCCGCGCTTTTATCCGCAAACCCACACGGGCGTCGTTACTGCGAATTTCGCCAATCGTAATGCCGCCGCGGACTTGCTGCTGATTGCCATGGTGGCAGCGGCCTGCGCGGCGCGAAGCATCGCTCCGGAACGCAAACCGCTGGTCTGGCTTTTGCTGGGCCTGATGGCGGCGGCAGTCTTCTTCACCGCTTCGCGCGCGGGGATCGTGCTGATCTTGCCGGTCCTGGCAGGATGCTGGATCATGCTGCGAACGAGCGGGAGCAGGCGAGCATGGCGCTGGATCGCGGCTGCAGGTGGGCTCGGCCTGCTCACGGCGCTGATTGCCAGCCTGCGCGCCCGCGAGGTCTTCGCGCGCTTCGTGTTCGGCAGCGACGCGCGCATGGGTTTGTGGCGCGATGCTTGGGAAGCGCTGGCGAGCTACTGGCCTGCCGGGTCGGGAATGGGGACAGGCCGGCTGGTGCTCGAATGGTTCGAGCGGATCGAGGCACTGGATCCCACCGTGCCCAACCGCGTCCATAACGACTGGCTGGAATTCCTTCTTGAAGCGGGGGCGCCCGGCGTCGCGGTCCTCGTCGTCTGTGCCGTTTTGCTGGCCGCGATATTGCGCGCGGCGTGGCGCGACAGGGAAGGCGCGGGCGTGTATATTCCGTTTGCGGGCTTGACCTTGGCTGTGCTCGCCGCGCATTCCCTCGTCGACTATCCCCTGCGCGCAATGGCGCTGGCGGTTCTAGCAGGCGTTGCGGCGGGATCAGTGGCGCGATTGCCGGAAGCGAACGGCAGCGGCGGGGATGGCAGGTCGCGGAGGGCAAGCGAGTGAGGCGAAGGAACGTCCGGTCGGGCATGGTGGCGGTGCTGGCGCTGATCGCCGGCGCGTGTCAGCCAACGCTCGACCCGGTGGTGCCGGCGGGCGATGCTGCCTATGCCGCGATCGCAGCGCCTGCCGCTCCGACCGGAGCCTACCCACTTGGCCCCGGCGACGTCGTTAGCATCAGCGTATTTCAGGAACCGGACCTGTCGCAGGAAAATGCGCGCATCGATCCGGCCGGGAATATCGCCCTGCCGCTGATTGGCACGATCGCGGCGGCGGGCCTCGACCCGCAGGAACTCGCCATGCGGATCGAGGCGGCCTACGGCGCACGCTACCTCCGCAACCCGCGCGTCTCCGTGCGGCTGGACGAGGCGGCGAGGCGCACGCTGGCGGTGGAAGGCGAAGTCGAGCTGCCCGGCGTGTTCGAGATTCAGCCGGGTTACACGCTGCTCACCGCGCTGGCACTTGCGCGCAGCCCGACAAACACCGCCGAGCTGGACGAGGTGGTGATCTTCCGCACCGTAGACGGCCAGCGCACCGGTGGGCTGTTCGACGTCACGGCGATCCGTTCCGGCAAGGCACCCGATCCGCAGGTTCTGCCGGGCGACGTCGTGGTGGTCGGCTTCAGCGCGCTGCGCGGCGGCTATCGCGACATCCTTCAGGCCGCGCCGCTTTTCAACGTGTTCACGCAGTTCTGAGACTATGGAGAGCGCTGCGGCAACCATCGATCCCTACGCACCGCGCCCCGGCGCGACAGGGGCGATGCTGCGCCACGTCGCGCAGCTGCTCGCGCGCAACATCTGGCTGATCGCGGCCATCATCGCGGCTGCGCTGGCAATCGGCGTGGTCGCCACGATGCTGACCACGCCGCAATACGCCGCCGATGCCGCTATCCAGATCGAGGACGAGCGTGACACCGTGCTCGGCAATGCGGTGGACGGATTGCAGGACCCTACGCCGGACTGGGACGTCGATCGGCTCATCAACACGCAGCTCGAAGTGCTGCGAAGCCGCGAGCTGGCGCGCCGCGTGGCAAGGAAACTGAAGCTCGACCGCCGCGCCGATTTCGCCGATGCCGTGTCGGCGTCGACTGCGCTGGGGGAACCTGCTGCCATTGCCGCGCTGCGAGCGCACCAGACGCTGGAGATGCCGGATAATTCGCGCATCGTGCGGATCGGTTTCTCGACCGCGCGCGCGGATATTAGCGCGGAACTTGCCAATGCCTATGCCGAAGAACTGATCGCGGCGAACCTGCGCCGCCGGTTCGATTCCACTACATATGCGCGCAGCTTCGTGGCGGAGCAGATGGAGGAAGCGCGCGCGCGGCTCGAAGGTTCGGAGCGGGCGCTCAACGATTACGCGCGCGGCGCAGGCCTTATCCGTCCAGCCGGGGAAATCGGCAGCGGCAGCGTGACGGGAGAAAGCCTCGCGCAGCTTAACGAGGCCGCAAACCGCGCAGAGGCCGACCGGATCGCTGCCGAAAGCCGTTGGCAGGCGGAACGCAATGCGCCGCTGCTGTCCTCGCGCGCGGCACAGGCCAGCCCCGCGGTGCAGCAACTCGTGGCCCGACAGGCCGAACTGGAAACGCAGCTGCAATCCGCGCGCGAACGGTATCTCCCCGACCATCCGACCGTGCAGCGACTGGAAACAGAACTCGCGACCACCCGCTCCGCCATTACGCGTAATGCCCGCACCGCGCGCGCCGGTGTGCAGGCAGAGTATATCGCCGCACGCGATGCGGAGCGCCAACTGGCCGAGCGCGTATCGCAGTTGCGCGGAGAAACCCTGGCGGAACAGGACCGCTCGGTGCGCTACAACACGCTCGCTCGCGAAGCAGACACCAACCGCCAGCTCTATCAGGGCTTGCTGGAGCGTTATCGCGGGCTCAACGCCGCTTCCGGCATCGCAGCGAGCAATATCGCGATTATCGACCGGGCGGAGCCGCCCGAGGCGCCCTACACGCCGAACCTGCTGCGCAATCTGCTGATGGCGCTGGCGGTGGGACTGGGCTTCGCCGCGCTGGCGGTGTTCCTGCGCGACCAGCTCGACGATACGATCCGCCTGCCCGAAGATGTCGAGGACAAGACGGGCCTGCCGCTGCTTGGCGTGGTGCCGGTTGCTGCGGGGGGCGATCCGCTGGCAGAGATGGCAGAGGAGACTTCGGGCTTGGCCGAGGCGTACAACGCCCTTCGGGGCTCACTGATGTTCGCCAGTGCGGAAGGGCATCCTCCCATCCTGCTCGTCACCAGTTCGCAGCCGGGCGAGGGCAAGAGCGTGACCAGCGCCGCGCTCGCGACGGCGCTTGCCAAGCTGGGCAGGAAAACGTTGCTGGTCGATGCCGACCTGCGCCGTCCCGGGGTCCACCGCGCCTTCGGGATGGACAATTCGGCTGGCCTGTCGAGCGTGCTTGTCGATGCCAGTCCGCTGGAGCAGGCGGTTCGCGCCAGCGCGCAGCCGAACCTGTCCGTCCTCACCTCCGGCCCCGTGCCGCCCGATCCGACGCGGCTGATCGGCGGTCCGCGCATGGCCGCGCTGCTGGAGCAGTTGTCCGCGCAGTATGACGCGGTGGTGCTGGACAGTTCGCCGGTGCTGGGTCTTGCCGATGCGCCGATGCTGGCCTCCATCAGCGACGCGGTCCTGTTCGTGATCGAAGCCGACCGGGGACGCAGTGGCAGCCTCAAGACGGCGCTGCGCCGGTTGCGCGCTGCCAATGCGGAGATCGCGGGCGCGGTATTGACCAAGTTCGACCCGGCGCGCGCGGGTAACCGTTATTCGAGCTATTCGGGCGAGAACTATTATCGCTACGGTTCGGCCGATGCTTAAGCTGGCGGCCACGGCGCTCGCAATGGCCTATGCGGGGGCCGCATTGCTGATGGGGCAACCGCGCCTGAACGACCCGGCGAGCGAGGCGCGTGCCGCGCTGGTGCTGGGCGATCCCGCTGTCGCGCAAGTCGCCGCGAGCCGTCTGGTGGCAGCCGAGCCGATGAACGGCCAAAGGCTCGGCCTGCTCGGTGCGGCCCGCCTGGCGAGCGGGGATGCGGCGGGTGCCGATGCGGCCTACCGCGCCAGCGCAGAGGCAGGCTGGCGGGATGCCGGAACGCAGGCCTACTGGCTTTCGCGCGCGCAGGACCGGGGCGACTGGCGTCAGGCGGCGCTGCGCCTCGACGCGCTGCTTCGCACCGATCCGCAGATGAAAAATATGCAGAACCTCCTCGCACCCTTCGAGGCGAGCGTGGAAGGGCGCGAGGCGCTGGCGCAAACCATCGCCCACCCATCGCCATGGCGCGCCCGCTATCTGCGCGCGTTGGGCGAAATCTCCGACGCGCAATTGCTCGCCCGCGCGCAGGTGGTGACGGAGACCGGGCGCGCCTTGGCCTGCGAGGACGTTGCCATGCTGATCGGTCGGCTGGAGGAACGCGGCAGCGCCCCCACGGCCCGAACTCTTCGCGAACGGCACTGCGCCGACCCGGCATGACCGGCGAACCGCCGCGCCGCATCCTGTTCGTCCATAATGCCTACCGCCAACGCGGCGGGGAGGATGCCGTGGTCGAGGCGGAAGCAGAGCTGTTGCGCGGGGCGGGCGTCGACGTGCGGCTGGCGTGTTTCGACAATGCAGCGATCTCGGGCGTGGCAGGCAAGGTCAGCGCGTTCCGCAAAGCTGGCGGCGACAACGCCGTGGCGCGCGATCTCGTGGCGAAGGCGCGGGACCACTGCGCGGATCTTGTCCACATTCACAACTTCTGGCCACTGGTGACGCCCGCCGCGCATATTGCCTTGGCGGAGGCCGGTTTTCCCGTCGTGCAGACCCTGCACAATTACCGCCTGTTGTGCGCCAACGCGATGCTGTTGCGTAATGGCGAACCCTGCCGCGACTGTCTCGACAGGTTGCGGCTGAGCGCCCTGCGCCACCGCTGCTACCGAGGCTCGCTGACCGGGAGTGCCGCTGTCTTGCGGATGCAGAATGCCACGCTCCGCGATCCCCGCTGGGTCGCGAGCGTCACGCGCTTCGTCACCCTGAGCGAATTTGCCCGCGATCTGTTCGTTGGCGAGGGACTTCCCGCCGAGCGCGTGGTGGTGAAGGGCAATGCCGTTTCCGACCCCGGACCGCCTGAAGCGGGCGCCATACGGCAGGGATTGCTCTTCGTCGGTCGGCTTTCGCCGGAAAAGGGCGTCGATCTGTTGTGCGAGGCTGCCCGTGCGCACCCGGACTTGCCGATCACGGTTCTGGGCGAAGGGCCGGACCGCGCGCTGCTGGAAGGAATGGCCGCTGCAAATGTCCGCTTTGCCGGAACCGCTACGCCAGAGCAGGTCCGCACCGCCATGCGGGCGGCCCGCTGGCTCATCCTGCCGTCACGCTGGTACGAAGGCTTCCCGATGGTGCTTGCCGAAGCGTTCGCAAACGGCCTGCCTGCCATCGCCGCGCGCATCGGAGGCCTGCCGGAAATCGTGCGCGACGGGCAGACGGGGCTGCTGTTCGAGCCCAATTCCGTCGCTTCGCTGGCCGAAGCGCTGGCAAGGACCCATGACGACAAACTGACGTCCCGGCTCGGTGCCGGGGCGCGGTCGGCCTACGAACTCCACTATTCCGAAACGGCGAATCTCGCCGCCCTTCAGTCCATTTACGCTGCAGCCATGGCCGAGGCGGCGGCATGATGGCGATCCTGCGCCTTGTCGGCTCGCACGGATCGCTGGGTATGTTGCGGGTCGCTGGTGCCGCGCTCGGCTTCGTTGCGACGATCCTTGTCAGCCGCACGCTAGGCCCGGCGCAGGCGGGGCTGCTCTATGGCCTGATGGCATGGGTCTATGCATTGGCGATTCTCGCCCGGTGGGGAGAACGCGACCTCTTGCTGGTGGTGTTGCCCCGACTGGCTGGCCCACGGGGCAGCGAAGTGGCGTCGCGCGCAATCCGAGGGGCAACCCTGCGAGCGGCGCTGGTTTCCCTACCGGCAGGCGTGATCCTCGGCATGACGGTCTACGATGATGCACAGCTGACAGCCGCGGGTTTGCTGGTGTGTCTCGTCGTGACGACGACGCTGCTGCAACTGCTTTCGACCAAGGCGAGCGCGCGCCAAGCTCCGCGGCGGGCCGTGTCATGCGAATTTGCGGCCATGCCGCTCGTTGTCCTCATCTGGTTCGCCGCATCGGAGCCGCGCGATTGGTCGGAAGGCGCATTGGCCTATCTGGCGGGAACGACGCTCGCAGCCGCTGCGATGGCCGCCTCGATGCCGCGTCATTCAACCGCCAGAGCGGTGACGCCCTTGGCCGATCGTCCGGAGCGCGCGCGGGACTTCGCTTTGGCCGAGATCGCGACCTTCGCCAATGCGCAGGCGGTCATGCTCGTGCTCCCCTGGGTGGTGTCGAATGCAGAGGTCGGTTCGTTCAATCTGGCCTTGCGTATTGTCTCGGCAATCGCGCTGCCTGTTTCGACCGTCGTGCTGCTGCTGATGCCGCGGCTGGCGGTGGCACATGGCAATGGCGATTTCGAAGGATGGCGACGGGCGAGACGAGAGGCTGGGTGGCTGATGATTACCGCCGGCATTGTCTTTGTCGGCTTCGTCCTGCTGGCGGGCGAATGGCTGCTATCGCTTGCAGGAAACGACTACGTCGCTGCCACGGGCGAAGTGACGATCATGGGCGTTCTGATGGGGATTGCGATCATGGCGGGGCCGGCTGGCGCGGCGCTGTCCTCCGTCGGAAGGCAGGATATCTATCGCCGGGCGACAGTTTTTGTGGCGTTCGGAAGCGTGATCGCCCTGCTGCCCGTCTGCATAGTCTTCGGCACGCAGGGCGCGGCGTGGCTTACGGGGTTCGCCGTTCTGGCGCAGCGCCTGGCTTGCCTTTGGATGGAGCACCAAACCATCGGACCGGACCTGTTCGAGAGAGCTGGCTAACGCCGCGCGCGGCGCCATTCCTCACGCGCTGCCAGGGCCGCGAACCTGGGGGCGAGCGCGAGGTAGCGATACCACAATCGGCGTGGTTCCTTGCAAAGCCGATAGACACCTTCCAGCGAGGACCGCTGCACCCAGCGTGGCGGTCGCTTCATCAGACCCGCGTGAATATCGAACGCGGCACCGACACCTATCAGCGTGGCGCCGGTCAGGGGCGCGAGGCGGGCCATCAGACGTTCCTGCTTCGGTGTCGAAAGCCCGATCCAAACGGTGTTGGCATCGCTGGCTTTTATCCGCGCGGCGAGTGCATCCAGTTCGTCATCGGTTTCAACCCGGAAGGGCGGCGTCTCGAGACCGACGATCAGCGGATCGGTCGGCAAAGAACGCAGGCGCGTCTCGAGCAATTGCGCGACGCCGCTGCCACCGCCGTACAGGTAATGGCGCAGTTCGGGCCGCGCCATCGCCGCCAGCATCAGGTCCGGCCCGGTCGTCCGCTCCACCGGCAGGCCGCGCCGCTTGCCGATCAGCGCGAGCGGCATTCCGTCTGGCGTCACCATCGCGGCACGGCGGTGGATGTCGAGCAACTCGGCATCCTCCTGCCCCCGCATAACGCCGTGGACATCGCGGATGCACACATAGCGGCCGGTCTCGTCGGAAGCCCAGGTGACGATCGTGTTCAAGGCCGTCTCCGGCGTTACCACCGAAACCGGCACGCCCAGCACGTCGAAGCTCGCGATGTCGGTCCCTGCCATCCATCCGCAATGTCCGCTCCCGCCGCTGCTGACAAGCACCGCGCTGCCCGCTACGCCGTTCGCCAAGGAACAGGGGACGCAAATGGCTCAAGATCGCAGGACCGCGTTGATCACCGGCGTCACCGGGCAGGATGGCGCCTATCTGGCGCGCCTGCTGCTCGACAAGGGATACGAAGTCCACGGTATCAAGCGCCGGTCGTCCAGCTTCAACACGGGGCGGATCGAGGAAATCTACCAGGACCCGCACGATCCCGATCCCCGGCTGATTCTCCACTATGGCGACATGACCGACGCGACCAACCTCATCCGCATCGTTCAGGACGTGCGGCCGGCGGAAATCTACAACCTTGCCGCGCAAAGCCATGTGCACGTCAGTTTCGAAACGCCGGAATATACCGCCAATTCCGACGGCATCGGCACGTTGCGCCTGCTCGAGGCGATCCGCATCCTCGGCCTCGAAAAGCACACGCGCTTCTATCAGGCCTCGACCAGCGAACTTTACGGGCTCGCACAGGAAGTGCCGCAGCGCGAGACCACGCCGTTCTATCCCCGCAGCCCTTACGCCGCGGCAAAGCTCTACGCGTACTGGATCACGGTGAATTACCGCGAGGCCTATGGCATCCACGCCAGCAACGGCATCCTGTTCAACCACGAGAGCCCCCTGCGCGGCGAAACCTTCGTTACGCGCAAGATCACCCGCGCCGCTGCCGCGATCCGGCACGGCAGGCAGGACACGCTCTACATCGGCAATCTCGACGCGCGGCGCGACTGGGGTCATGCCCGCGAATACGTGCGCGGCATGTGGCTGATGCTGCAGCAGGACGAAGGGGACGATTACGTCCTCGCCACTGGCGAAACGACCAGCGTGCGCGATTTCGCCCGCTGGGCGTTCGAGGACGCCGGTATCCCGGTCGAGTTTCGCGGCGCGGGCGTCGAGGAAAAGGGCTTTTGCAAGGCCACGGGGCGCTGCCTGATCGAAGTCGATTCGCGCTACTTCCGCCCGACAGAGGTCGACCTGCTGATCGGGGATCCGGGCAAGGCGAACCAGATACTGGGCTGGCGTCACGAAACGCCGGTGCGCGAACTGGTGCGCGAGATGGTGGAAGCGGATCTGCGCGTAATGCAGGACGCGACCATCGCGAGGGACCACTGATGGCGGCGCTGCCGTTCGAACTGGCGGGCAGGCGGGTCTACGTCGCGGGGGATCGCGGCATGGTGGGCTCTGCCATCGTCCGTCGGCTGGCGCGCGAGGATTGCGAGGTGCTGACCACGCCGCGCTCGCTCGACTTGCGCGAACAGGCCGCAGTGGGCGCATGGTTCGCTGCCGAGAAGCCCGAGGCGGTTTTTCTTGCGGCGGCGCGAGTCGGCGGGATTGCCGCGAACGACGCCCATCCAGCGCAGTTTCTCTACGACAACCTGATGCTCCAGGCGAACGTCATCGAGTCCGCGCGGGCGAGCGGTGTCGCCAAGCTGCTGTTCCTGGGTTCGTCGTGCATCTACCCGCGAGATGCCGACCAGCCGCTGACTGAAGATGCGTTGCTGACCGGCCCGCTGGAGCCGACCAACCAGTGGTACGCGATAGCCAAGATCGCCGGAATCAAGCTGTGCGACGCGTACAGGCGCGAACACGGCTGCGACTTCATCAGCGCCATGCCCACCAACTTATACGGGCCTGGCGATAATTACGATCCGGCGACCAGCCACGTCCTGCCCGCGCTGATCGCGAAGGTCCATGCGGCGAAAGTGGCGGGCGCGGACAGCATCGCTGTCTGGGGCAGCGGCACGCCTTTGCGCGAATTCCTCCACGTCGACGATCTTGCCGACGCCTGCGTGCTGTTGATACGCGAGTTCACGGGCGAGGGACCGGTCAATGTCGGATCGGGGGAGGAAGTGACGATCGCCCATCTCGCTGGGCTTGTCTGCGCGGCAGCAGGTTTCGAGGGCGCAATCCACTTCGATCCGAGCAAGCCGGACGGAACGCCCCGGAAGCTGCTCGACAGCAGTCGCCTAGCGGCTTTGGGCTGGGCACCGCGCATCGCGCTTGCCGAGGGCATTGCCGCAGAGCTTCGCACCTACGCGGAGGGGGCTAACGTTCGCCGGGTCCGCCTCGACGGCTGAACAAATCATTTTCCTACTCGAGCGCGCATGATTAACCGGCGCGGTTCCTTTCCTTTCGAGAGAGCGAACCTATGCCAACAAAATCCCCCATCCAGATGCCCGCCGGTTTCGCCACAGCGACCGCGGTGGGCTTTGCCGACCAGAACGGCGAATTCGTCGTCATTTCCGCCGACAATCCCTTGCCAACCAGCGGCAGCGCCGAACCCGGAGCGAACGGCGCTCCGCCTACACCGCTCGCCGGTACCGCCTCCTCCTCCGCAATCGTCGGGCCTTTCGTGCCGCTGGCCGGCCGGCCGGTGATCCTCACCATTCAGGGCAGCTGGACCGGGGTCGTGCGCCTCATGCGGTCCACCAATGGCGGTGCGACGAAACTGCCGGTCACGCTGGCAGGCGACCCCTGGGCCGTCTTCAGCACCAACATCGCGGAACCCGTCTGGCAGGAGAGCGAGGAGGGTGCCGAGCTCTATCTCCACCTCGAGCCGTCGAGCGGCGCAATGACCTACAGGCTCTCGCAATGAGCGGGCTGGACATGGTCGCGCGCGGCATTGCCCGCCGCGCCGGAGCCGCGCAGCCCGCGCTTTTTACCGCTTATCGTTACCGCAGCGTACCCGACGCGATCGATCGGCTGGATACCTCCGGCTACCATGTCGCGGGGCGGGGCGCAGGCAGCTACGTCGCAGACGCGTTCGCCAGTTCCCTGCTGTTCGAAGGCCATCCGCGCTTCATTTTCCGCACCGGCAACGGGCGCTATTTTCGCCTCTGCGCCGGGCCGGACGGCTTGATCCACGCCGACCAGTGCGGGGCGGTCGGGGATGGCGCCACGCCCTGCGACAACGCGCTGTTCGCCGCGCTGCAATATTGCGAAGCGATCGGTGCCTCGGGCGTACGGCTGGGCAAGGGCACCTACGTTATCGACAATGCGGGTGGTCTTGCCATCGCGCAGGACGGTCTGACCCTGCGCGGCGAAGGCATGGAACGCACCGTGTTGCGGCAGGTGAACCATGCCACGACCAACGGTTGCGCAGTGAAACTGGGAAGTTGCGAGCGGCTGGTCGTGGCCGACATTACCCTGCACGGCACCGACGCCTACGGCACGCTGCATTCCAGCAATGCCGTGGTGCGTCACGCCCGGTTCGAGCGGGTGCGTTTCACCTCGGACGCACGCGAGGCCGGGGATGGACGCTGGTTCAGCTCCACCAACGGCATACGCTGGGTGGTGGAAGGCAGCGCCCGCGCGCAGGATGTGGCTTTTGTCGATTGCGAATTCCGGGGTTGCGGGCGCATGGGCGTCGAGTTCCAGAACCACACGGCGGACGATGTTGCGCGTTATTCGGACATCGCCTTCGTGCGGCCCCGCTTCATCGACATCGGCGGCGCCAATGCCAGCGCTGGGTACAGCGCGGGAATGGGCATATCGCTGTCAGGCTATGGCGAGCAGATCCGCATCGATCAGCCTTATTTCGACAATGTCAGGCAGGTCTGCATCGAACTGGTCGGTCCGTCCCGCGTCGAGGTCCGCGGTGTCCGGGTGCGCTACGACACCTTGGGGGCGGCACTGATCCAGGCGACCAACGGCCGCGCGATGTCCGGCCACGTCATCGACGGGCTGCGATGGGTCGGTCCGGATGGGGCTTCGGTGTTGCAGACGCCCCCGAGCGTGCCCGTTAGCATTCGCCTCGACAACTGGCGCGACGGCGTGCTGCGGGACATCCACCTGACGACGGCAGGCGACAAGGCGGTGCGGCTGGGGGTGAACTATCCGTCGCCGGACAACCTCGTCGAAAACTGCGTGCTGCAGAGCAATGCCAATGTCGTGATCGAGAACTTCAAGTCGCCGCGCAATCGCTATCGCGGCAACCGGATCACCGCGACAGGCAGCGGCGGTGTCAGCCCGGTTGGCGTGTTCGGTGCAGAGAGTGCGAATGTGCTGGTGGACGGCAATGCGCTTGCCGCGCCCAATGCTCCGGCAAGTTGGGCACCGGTCATGCTCACCGGCGGGGCGAGCGTGCGTTATACCGACACCAATACCGGGAAGCGCATCTTCGCCAGCGGTGTGCTGACCATGGCGAGCGGGTCGAAATATGTCGGCGTGGATCACGGCCTCGGCGTCGCTCCGGCGAGCTACGGGATCGCTCCGCTCGGAAATGTCGGGAACACCAACTCGCCGCCGTGGTGCGGGGCGGCGGCCAACGTCATCAATGCCCAGACGAGCCAGAACGTCAGCGCCAATGTGAACTTCGCGTGGTGGGCGCGCGCGGAATTCGGCAACCTTTAACCGGGTGAATCGCCGCGCGGGTCGGATGCGTCATCGCCCGATCCGCCGGCGAACAGCACGATCTGCGCGATTACCGCCGCACCGATCAGATAGGGCACCGGCCCGCTCAGCCAGGCAGCGCCGGCAGCACCTTCGCAACCGATGAAATTGCCCAACTCGTCCAGCAGCGGAACGCCATCCTCATCGGTCAGGACGTGCGGATCGTCGACTTCGCTCTCTCCCCGATAGGCGGGAACGCGCAGTTGGGGATTGGCGATGCGGACGCGATCCCATTCGCGGCACTGGATGTCATCGTCCCTTTCCGCAACTTCGCCATCGTCGACGATTTCCCATGTCGGCGGGGGCAGGGCATCGGCAGGACGTGTCGCCTGCGCCGCCAGAGGCTGCGCGATCATCGTCAGCGACGAAAGTGCGAGAATGACTCTTCCAGTCCGCATCACAGCGCCTTCTCGTGAATGACCACGCGCAGCGTCGCGAACAGGATGGCGATGTCGCGCGAAAGGCTCCACTCGGCGACATATTGCAGATCCGCGCGCAGGCGATCGGTCAGGTCACGTTCGTGATCGGTCGGCCCGCGATGGCCACGCACTTGCGCCAGCCCGGTCATGCCGGGGCGCAGATTATGCCGTGACCAGTAATTGGGGTCGATATCCCAGAAAAGTCGGTCCCCCGCGACCGACTGAGCGGTGTGCGGACGCGGACCGACGATGCTCATGTCGCCGCGCAGGACGTTGAATAGCTGGGGCAGTTCGTCGAGGCTGGTGCGGCGCAGGAAAGCGCCGAACTTGGTCACCTGCATGATCTGTGGGCCGTTCCGCCCGAGCGATTGCACCGCGCTCATCGTGCGGAACTTCAGGATGGTGAAAGGGCGGTTCGCCTTGCCGATGCGCTGCTGCCGGAACATCGGTGCGCCGCCGTCGTCGAGACGGATCGCAATCGCTATCGCGCCCATCAGCGGCAGCGCCGGGATCAGCAGCATGGTTGCGACAAGCAGGTCGAAGCAGCGCTTCAAAGCCCGCGCACGGCGACCCATCGGCCCTGCGTCCACAACGAGCGTCGGGATGTTGCCTGCCCCGTAGCTGCCGATGCCGACCGCGCCCATCTGCGCAATCCGGTCGTCGATGATCTCTGCCCTCACGCCGAGGGAACGCAGCGCCGCTGCCCAAGCCTGGTGGCTGCGCGTCGGGCAAGTCACGACCACGCGGTCGTAGCCCGCAGTTTCCACGGCGAGGCGGCGCATCACTTCGGGATCGTCGAGCTGTTCGACCGCGCCGAGCGCCGCTGCGTGCATCCGCGTGTCGCCGGTCCGGGGGGCCGACGGCCCGCCTGCATCGATCACCAGCGTGCGCAGCAGGGTCTCCCCGAAACGGCGCCGTGCGAGGCGCGACAGGATGGGCCGAGACACAGCCATGGCGCCGCTCGCCAGAATGATCGCGATCGCGAAGGTGCCGCGGCTGAAGTCAGCATTCGCCTTGAGGAAGAATGCCACTAGGTTGAGCATCGCCGCGGCCAGCAGAAGCGCCACCAGCATCCGCCCCACGGCGGAGTGCCAGCGCAGCAATGCAGTGTAGGACCAGCTGCCGTTGATGCCCGCAAGCCCGCAATAGAGCGCGGTCATCAGCATTCCCTGCATCATTGCGCGGCTTTCCAGCCAGATGCCTTCGTATGCCAGTCCGGCAAGCGCGAAGGCGGCGACGATCGCCACGAGGTCCGCGAGGATCATCAGCCCGTTGAGCCACCACCGCGCCAGCGAACGCCGCGCCGCATCTGGCCGCGCGTCGGAGAGCACAGGCACGCTCCGCTCTGCAAGGCCAGTGGTGTTCGGCATGATACGTCTACGCGACCCTTGGCTGTGCCGATCATCGGCGGCTTACGGGCTATTACGTATATCAGCGAAAAGCTTAAAATCTACCGCGCGGGTTTACCTTGTCCGATAACCATGTTCGAGGGGGTGGTGCCGGTTAGAGGATTCGAACCCCTGGCCTGATGATTACAAATCAACTGCTCTACCAACTGAGCTAAACCGGCTTACCAATGGCCCCGTCGCTGCGCTTTCGCGACACTGCGTGTGGGCGGTGGTGCCCATGCGTCAGATTGCGCCGAAGGTCCAGCCTTCGGTTTGCGCGATCTGCGCGTCGAGCGCGTCTGGCGACCAGCGGCGCTCGTCCCCTGCCACCGCTCGTAGCCACGCGGCAGTAAGCAGCGCATCGGTGGCGTGATCGTCTATCGCGCCGTTCCTGCCGAGGGGAGCGGAGCCGATGGCAATGAGGGCAGCGTCGAGTTCCTCGTAACTCCGCATCTTCGAACGCGCGGCGCTGCGCCCCGCCTCACGCGCGGCGAGAGTGGTGTAGATTTCGACGATGACGGAACCGCTGCCGGGCAGCGGATCGACCGGCCACACCGGCAAATGCCCCCGCAAGTGGTGCAGCATCCGCATTCCGGTAAGGCTGGACTTGCCGACCTGCGCCGCCCCGACGAGGTTGAAATTGGAATAGGGCTTGCACCCCATGGCCGCCTGCGCGTGTTCCGTTACGCGGAAGCGTCCGCGTCCATGGGCAGCATCGTCGCAGCCGAAATGCGCCCCGGTTTCGCTGCCGTTGCGAAAATACGGCCCGAAGTCGGGATGGTCGACGAACGCCTGCGCGCCGAGGTTCGGCTCGTCCCGGCAAACGGCGTCGATCCGCGCCCATAGCTCGGGCGCGGTGCGGGGCGGGTCATCGTGATGCGGAAAGTAGCTGCCGCAATCGGCAAACGGCAGCGCGATGCCGAGGTCTACCCCCACCAGCGTGTCGGCGGGAAGCGCGTCTCGCAGGATGTCGAGAACCTCGCCCCGGTTCCAGCGATGTTCGACGAGCACCGGCGGTCCACCTTCGGCATCGGCCATGGCAAGGGCAATGCCTTTCTGCGTGCGGCCCTTGGCGCCCGACCAGTCGATGGCAAGGAAGTGGGAGAAACGGTCAGGCGCCACGTTCCATCCGCAGCTTGTCCCAGTAATCCAGCCGTTTCTTCACCTCGCGTTCGAACCCGCGATCGACCGGCTGGTAATAGGCCTGCCGCTCCATCTCGTCCGGCCAGTAATCGTCGCCCGAGAAGCCTTCGTCGGCGTCGTGATCATAGGTGTAGCCCGAACCGTAGCCGATGTCCTTCATCAGCTTGGTCGGCGCATTGAGGATGTTCTGCGGCGGCATCAGGCTGCCGGTCTCCTTCGCGCTGCGGAAGGCGCTTTTCATCGCCTTGTAGGCGGCATTCGATTTGGGCGCCGTGGCAAGGTAGATGCAGGCCTGCACGAGCGCCAGTTCGCCCTCCGGACTGCCGAGGAATTCGTAGGCGTCCTTTGCCGCCATGCACTGCACCAGCGCCTGCGGGTCTGCCATGCCGATATCCTCCACTGCCATGCGGACCAGCCGCCGGGCGAGGAAGCGGGGCTCTTCGCCAGCGGTAAGCATCCGGGCAAGGTAGTAGAGGCTCGCCTGAACGTCGCTGCCGCGCACCGATTTGTGAAGCGCCGAAATAAGGTTGTAATGACCTTCCCGGTCCTTGTCGTAGACGGCCACGCGGCGTTGCAGGAATGCGCCGAGCGCCGCCGGGTCGAGTGGCTCCCCGATCTTCGCGTTATAGAGCGTTTCGGCCTGGTTGAGCAGGAAGCGCCCGTCACCATCCGCGCTCGCCACCAGCGCGTCGCGTGCTTCCGGCGTCAGCGGCAGCGGACCTTGCAGGTCTTCCGCGCGGTCAAGCAGCTGGCCGAGCGCCTCGCGGTCGAGCCGTTGCAGGATCAGCACCTGCGCGCGGCTGAGCAGCGCGGCGTTGAGCGCGAAGCTGGGATTTTCGGTCGTTGCGCCGACCAGCGTCACCGTCCCGCGCTCCACGAAGGGGAGAAAGCCGTCCTGCTGTGCGCGATTGAAGCGGTGGATCTCGTCAACGAACAGCAGCGTGCGCTGCCCCGCTTCCGCCGCCTTGTCGGCAGCCGCAAATGCCTTCTTCAAATCGGCAACGCCGCTGAACACCGCGCTGACGCTTTCGAAGCGCATTCCGACCGCGTCGGCCAGCAGGCGGGCGATGGTGGTCTTGCCCGTACCGGGCGGTCCCCACAGGATCATGCTGGACAGGCGACCAGCGGCGACCATCCGCCCGATTGCGCCTTCCGGCCCGGTCAGGTGATTCTGCCCGATCACCTCGTCCAGCGAGGCGGGGCGCAGGCGGTCAGCCAGCGGCGCATCCTCTCGCGGTGCGCCGTTGCGGGCAATGTCGGGAAGGCTGTCGGGGAAAAGGTCGGCCATGGCGAGCAAGATAGGGGCCGTCCCCTCCATTTGCCATTCCCGTGAGAGCGGCGCATAAAACCGCGGGGTCGCGAGTGGGAGAAGCTTATGGCAATTTCATCACGAACACGCACCCCTTGGCATCTGTGGGTCGTCGCCATCCTGTCGTTGTTGTGGAACGCGATAGGTGCGGCGGATTACGTCTTTTCCAGCCTGCGGAGCGAGGCGTGGTTCGCGGCGATGCAATACCCGCCCGAAGGCATCGCCTATCTCGACGCATTTCCCGCGTGGGCGCATGGCGGCTGGGCGCTCGGCACGATGGGCGCGTTTCTCGGTTCCATCCTGCTGCTGATGCGGAGCCGGTATGCCGTCTGGGCCTTCGCCATCTCGCTGGTCGGCATCGCAGTGACGACGCTTTACGAAGCAGGCGCGGAACTGCCACCCGAACTCGCCGCGATGCAGCCGGCGTGGTTTCCGATCGTCCTGTGGTCGATCGCCACCTTTCTGCTGATCTACGCCGTCAGCATGAAGCGGCAGGGCGTGCTGCGCTAGGGCGCGGACTTGCGCGCGACGAGCCGGGCGTAGGCATCCGCCACCGCCTGATTGATCGCGTCCCACTCGAACGCCCGCGCCTTGGCTGCGCCCGCGTCACCGTGGGCGCGGCGCATGACGGGGTCGGCGCAATAACGCTCCAGCGCATCGGCGAACGCCTCGGTATCGCCCGGCGCGGCGAGGGCGCCGTTGATCCCATCCGCGACCAGGCTCTGGCTGCCGGTCGCCTTGGCTGCGACCACCGGCACGCCGCACGCCATCGCTTCCAGCGTGACGTTGCCGAAGGTTTCGGTGACGGAAGGGTTGAACAGCACATCCATGCTCGCCACCGCGCGGCCAAGGTCGCTGCCGTTCTGGAAGCCGACGAAGCAGGCGCCGGGCAGACGCTCTGCAAACCATTCGCGTGCCGGGCCATCTCCCACCACCAGCACGCGATGGGCAACGCCGCGATTTCGCAGGACGGCTATGGTATCGGAGAAGACATCCAGCCCCTTTTCCATCACCAGCCTGCCGAGGAAGCCGACCGCAACGTCACCTTCCGCAATGCCGAGCGCGCGCCGCCAGTCCCCGTCGCGGCGGGAGGGGTTGAAGACCTCGCGGTCGACCCCGCGCGACCAGAGCGATATGTCGTCGTTCATGTCCTGCGCGCGCAGGGTGTCGATCATGCTGGGTGAAGGTGTCACCAAGGCATCGCAGCGCTGGTAGAATTCGCGCAGCCATGCCTCCAGCGGGCCTTCGAGGAAGCCGAGCTTGTAGTAGCGCGGATAGGTTTCGAACCGCGTGTGCACCGATGCAAGCACGGGGACGCCGTGTTCGCGCGCCCAGCGAACGGCCGCGCGGGCGCTGAGATCCGGGGACGAAACGTGGACGACGTCGGGCGCGAATTTGCCGAGATCCTCGCGGACTTCGGCGTTGAGACCCATCGGAAAGCGATACTCCGCCCGGCCGGGGATGGCGAACGACGGCACGCTGACCAGCTCCCCCTGCGGCGCGAAAGCGGGCTCGTCCACCGTGGGGGAATAGACCCGCACCTGATGGCCCTGACGCAGCAGATACTCGACCAGCCGGTTGAGTGCGCGGTTCGCGCCGTCCGTAGTGATGTTGTAGTTGCCGCTGAACAGGGCAATGCGGAGCTTCGCGGTCGTCATCGCCGGAGCCCTAACCGCTCCATCACGGCTTGGCGAGTCGTCCAAAACCGGACAGGCCATATTGCCAAGTCGGTGCACCTGTGATGATTGCTGTCCTGCAATGACAGAGGGGGATTTGCGATGGAATACATGATCCTGCCGTTCAAGCGATACGCCGAATTCACGGGACGGTCGCGCAGGATGGAATACTGGATGTTCACGCTCCTTAACGTGATCGTGGGCTTCGTCTTGTCGGTTATCGTGTTCGGTTCCGCCGGGGCTGCCGGGGCTTTCGCGGAAGGCGGGGCTGGCGATGCTTCCGCCGGACTGGGCCTTTTGACCGGCGGTCTGGGGCTGCTGATCCTGTTGTGGATTGTGGCGATCATCATTCCTTCGATCGCCGTCACGGTTCGCCGGTTGCACGATCGCGACATGTCGGGCTGGTGGTATCTCGGCTTTTTCGTGGCGGGCTTCATCCCGTTCGTGGGTATCATCGCCTCGATCGCGCTGCTGGTCATCATGTTGCTGCCGGGAACGCCCGGACCCAACCGCTACGGTCCCGACCCCAAGGGCAGGGGCGAGGCAGGCGTGTTCGAGTAAGTTTGCCCTAGAGTTCGCGTAATGCGCGCGCTGGCTTGGCCCGCAGCAGCGGGGCCGAGCCGGCGAGCGCAAAGGCCAGCACCAGTGCGATACCGGTTCCGAGCACGGCCAGCACGGTGGGCCAGTGGGGCAGCCAGTCGAATTCGAACAGTTGCGTCACCACGCCCCACGCGATCGCTCCGCCAAGACCCAGCGCGACGACTGCCAGCAGCGCAGCGAGCAAGCCGAACTCTGCCAGCAGCACCAGCCAGATCTGACGACGGCTGGCGCCCAGTACCCGCAGGACGACGGTGTCGTAGAGCCGCCGTTCCCGCGCTGCCGCGATCGCGCCGAGCAGCACGGCGATGCCGGCGAGCACGGCGACCGATGCGGCCGCCAGCACCGCGATGCCGACCTGGCTGAGAATCGTGCGCGCTTCTTCCAGAACCTGTCCGATCTCGATCACCGAGCTGTAGGGAAACTCGCGGACCAGCGCCTGCAACAGCGGCGCGGTCGGCACGCCGTCCGACAGTTCGATCGTGGCGGCAAGGTTGTGCGGCGCGTCGGAGATCGCATTGGGCGAGAACACGAGCACGTAGTTGAAGCCCATGCTCTCCCAATCGATCCGCCGCAGGCTGGCGACCCGCGCCGTCCGCTCGACGCCGAGCAGGCCGACGGTGATCGTATCGCCGACCTTGAGGTCGATGGCCTGCGCCAGTTCCTCGTCGACGGAAACCAGCGGTTCTCCCGAATAGTCGGCGGGCCACCAGTCGCCCGTGGTCAGCGAGTTGCCGTCGGGGATGGCGTCGGCATAGGTCAGTCCGCGCTCGCCCCTGAGAGGCCATGCGCCGTCAGGTAGGTCTTCGAGATCGGATACGCGCACCTGCCCATCGTCCGGACCATAGGCAAGGATGCGTCCACGCAGGGCGGGCACGGTTCGCAAGGTCGCATCGGGATCGACGCGGCGCACCTCGGCGGTGAAGGCATCCGCGCGCTCGCGGGGCACATCGAGCACGAAATAGTCGGGCGCCTGTTCCGGCACGCGCTGGGCGATGTTGCCGTCGATCGCGGTCTGGATCGCGGCAAGCAGGACGAAGGCGGAAAGGCCGAAGCCAAGGGCGGTAACGAGCTGTCCGGTCGGCGCGCCGGGACGGTGCAGATTGGCAAGCGCCTGGCGCAGCAGCGGCCGTCGCGGACGCGGCGCCCGGGCGGCAAGGCGCCGGATAAGCCAGCCCAGCGCAGCCAAAAGGCCGAACACTGCCGCCGCGCCGATCAGGAAATAAAGCGCCAGCACTGGGTCGCGCGTGCCCAGCGTTGCGAGCAACGCGATGCCTGTCAGGCCCGCCGCCACCAGCGGCAGGCTGCTGCGCCAGTCGCGCGAAAAGCCGCCTGACGATGTCCGCATCAGCGCCATCGCCGGAAAGCGCCGCGCGCGGGCCAGCGGCGGTGCGGCGAACACCACGGCAACCAGAAGGCCGAACAAGGCAGACCGCAGCAGCGCCCAAGGGTCGAACACGAAGCCCGTTTCAACCGGAAGCAGGCCTTGCAAGGCTGCCCCGAGCGCAGGGGTGACCAGCACCCCCACGACCAGCCCCGCGATGCTTCCCGCCAGCGCTGCCGCACCCAATTGCAACGCGTAGATGCGGCCGATGTCACGGCTGCTCGCGCCGAGAATCTTGAGCGTGGCAATGCTGCTCCGCCGTGCCTCGAGATAGGACGACACGCCGCCGCCAATGCCGATCCCGGCGATGACCAGGGCGGCCAGGCCGACCAGCGTCAGGAATTCGCCCATCCGCCCGACGAAGCGGTCGATGCCGGGAGACGCCCGCTCCCGATTGCGATATTCGAACCCGGCGTTGGGGAAACGCTGTTCCAGCGCCTCCTGTACCGCTTCGGTGTCGGCATTCGCGTCGAAAGCGATGCGGTATTTGGCACGATACATGGCGCCCGGCGCGAGAAGGCCCGCGGCCGCTGGAAAGTCTTCGCCAACGATTACCGTCGGGCCGAGAGAGAAGCCTTCGCTCAGCTTGTCTGGCTCGGTTTCGATGGTTCCGGCGTAGGTGAGTTCCTGCGTGCCGATGGAGAAGCGCGCTCCCTCTGCAATGCCGAGCCTGTCGGCAACGCCCTGCGCCAGCCAGGCGCTGCCCACAGGCGGCGCGCCGGTGGTGCGTCCGTCGGTGAGAGTGAAGCTGCCGACCAGCGGCCAGTTGCCGTCCACCGCCTTCAGCCCGATGGGGGCGGCCTGCTCGCCAGCGCGCGCCATGGCCTGCAGGCGATAACCGGACGACACCGCGCCATATTCGGCAAACCCCGAAAGCTCGTCCGCCGAGGCGTCGCGCTGCCAGATTTCCGCCTGCAAATCACCGCCCAGCAGTTCGCGTCCCCGCGTATCGATCTCGCTACCGATCGCGCCGGTCAGCGTGCCGATCGCGGCAAGGGCGCCGACGCCGAGGAACAGGCATACCAGAAGCAACCGCAGCCCGCGAAAGCGTGCGTGCAGGTCGCGCCGCGCGATGCGCCAGGCCGTGCTCCACGATAAGGTTTGCGGCATCAACCCAGGGTGTCCGTCGCGATGCGCCCGTCGGCCAGCGTGATGACCCGGTCGCACTTCCGGGCCAGCGCGGGATCATGGGTAATCAGCACGAGGGTTGCGCCAGTTTCCGCGCGGCGCGCGAAGAGCAGCTCGACGATGGTTTCTCCGGTCGCCTGATCGAGATTGCCGGTCGGCTCGTCCGCGAAGATCAGTGCCGGGCGCGGCGCGATGGCGCGCGCGATGGCAACGCGCTGCTGCTCGCCGCCCGAAAGCTGGGTTGGGAAGTGCGACAAGCGGTGACCGAGGCCGACCGCCTGCAATTCATCCTCCGCGCGCTCCCACGCGTCGCTGCGACCCTCCAGCTCCAGAGGAACGGCGACATTCTCCAACGCGGTCATGGTGGGAAGCAGATGAAACGCCTGCAACACGATGCCGATATTGCCGCGCCGGGCGAGGGCGAGGCCGTCTTCGTCCATTGCGGTGAAATCCTGTCCCGCAACCTGCAAGTCTCCGCCGCTGGCCCGCTCCAGCCCGGATAGGACCGCCATCAGCGAGCTTTTGCCGGACCCGGACGGGCCGAGCAGCGCGAGCGTCTGTCCATGCGGCACGCTGAGGTCGATGCCGCGCAGGATTTCGGTCGCTTCGCCCGATTGACCGCCCAGCGACAGGGTCAGCTTGCGTGCGGCAATCGCTTGTGTATCGCTTTGCCCCGATGGCGATGCGGCCTGACCTTCGGTGAACAAGAGGCGATCCTTATGTGGCGGATGATATTGGGCGGCGCGATCGGATTGACGCTCGCCGGATGTGGGGGCGATGCCGCCCCGACGCAAGCGGTCGAGAGCGAGACGCAGCGCGCCCACTCCGGGGATCCGCTTCCGGTGATGGGGCCGGAGCGTCGCATCCTGGCCTTCGGGGACAGCCTGTTCGCAGGCTACAACGTGGACAATGATGAAAGTTATCCGGCCCAATTGCAGAACGCGCTGCGTGCGCGCGGCGTCAATGCCACGTTGACCAATGCCGGCGTATCGGGGGACACGACCGCCGCGGGGCGGCAGCGGCTGGGCTTCGTGCTGGACGGGCAGGCGCAGAAGCCGGAGCTGGTTATCCTCGAACTCGGCGGCAACGATCTGCTGCGGCAGATTTCGCCTGCCGAAACGCGTGCCAACCTCGCCGCCATGCTGGACGAATTGCGCGAGCGGGAGATCCCGGTTCTCCTGATGGGCCTGCGCGCGCCGCCGAACAACGGCGTGGAATATCAAAATGCCTTCGATGCGATCTACGCTGATCTCGCTCAGGAGTATGGCGCCCGGCTGGTGCCCTTCTTCCTTGAGCCGGTGTACGATCAGCCGCAACTGATCCAGAACGACCGCGTTCACCCCACGGCAGAGGGGATCGGAGAACTGGTGAAGTTCACGGTAGAGGACGTGGCGGGCGCGCTGCCCGACCCGCAGGGCTAGAGGCGCACGACGCTCCCGCCGGTGACGCGCCAGCGTGCGCTGTCTGCTGAAATGGCTTCGAACGGCGCGCTTTCCGTGCCCGTGATCCAGACCTGCGCGCCGCTATCCGACAACCGGGCGAACAGCGCCTCGCGCCGAACCGGATCGAGATGCGCCGCGACCTCGTCGAGCAGCAGGACTTGCGGACGTTCCGAGGCGGACAGGCCCGCGTGGGCGAGGGTGATCGCTATCAGCATCGCCTTTTGCTCTCCGGTCGAACAGGCCGCGGCCGGCATCGCCTTGCTCGCCATCGTCACTGCCAGATCGTCGCGATGGGGGCCCTTGCGCGTACGCCCGGCAGCGCGGTCAGCGGAGCGCGCGTCCTTCCAGAAGGTGAGGAGGTCGTCGGGCTGGGCGGGGCGTTCCGCCAGCAAGGTGAGAGCGGGGCGGGCGAAAGGTTCGTCCGGCAGTCCGTCGAGTGCGTTACCCAGTCGCTCCACCAACAATGCGCGTCCGGCAATCAGCGCGCCGCCGTGCTGCGCCATGTGTTTCTCGATCCCGTCGAGCCATGCCGGGTCCGGCGCGCGCTCGTCAGAAAGCAGGCGATTGCGTTCGCGCAGGGCGTTTTCGTAGCGCGCGGCATGGCGGGCGTGGGCAGGATCGACGGCGAGCACCAGCCGGTCGAGGAAGCGCCGCCTTTCGCCCGCGCTCGCCATGAACAGACCGTCCATCGAGGGAGTAAGCCATGACAGGCTGAGCCACTCGCCCAGCACGTTGGCAGGCTTTTCCGCGCCGTTGATATTGACGATCCTGCGGCCCGGGCGGTCGGCGCGCGTTCCAGTGGCAAGGCGCACCGCCTCGCTATCCGGCACGGTCAGCAGGTCGGCGCTGATCGCAAAGCCGCCGGTCCCGCCAAAGCGCACCATGTCGGGCAGGGCCGCGCGGCGCATCCCCCGGCCGGGCGCAAGCAGCGATATCGCTTCGAGTACGTTGGTCTTGCCCGCGCCGTTTTCCCCCACAAGCAAGTTGAACCGGCCCATCCCGACCAGCGACGACGTGGCGTGATTTCGAAAGTCGGTGAGGGTGATGCGGTCGAGCGCCATGGTCGCGAGCACCGCTAATTCAGGCGGATATGGCAAGCCACCATAATGTGCGCGAAGCTCCAAATCCAAATGTTGGCGAAATTTCCCATTAATTGGATGTTCAGGTTCCTCGGGCGTCGGTCGTGCGTTAAGAAAACCGCGGAATTCCGCCATTTTTCCAAACTGGCACGTCTCCTGCAAAGTGGTTGGCATGGCAGGCAATCAAGCCCGCCACTACAGAAGGGAATACGAAAATGACGGGACTTTCCAACCTTAACCAGCGCTTCGCAGCCGCCGTGACGGCCTTTGCGATCAGCTTCATCCTTTTCGCCGGTTCGGTGATGCCGCTGAACGAAGCCGCAATGCCCTACGCCGGAGTGATCGCATGAGCCGCATTACTCGCAACGACGCCGTTCGCCCTGCTGGCTTCCGCCTCGATCATGCGAACGGCAAGTTGATGGGCGTATGCAGCGGCATCGCCAATCACTTCAACTGGGACCCGATGCTGGTGCGGATCGGCTTCGTCGCCGCCACGTTGCTGGGCTTCGGAACCGCCATCCTCATCTACCTCGCGATCGGGCTGCTCGCCGACTGAGCGGCAGCCCCTCCACGGGGGATCACTACCCACCCGATCGCCCGAAGGGGGAAAAGTCGGTGCCTTCATCGAACACATCCACCCCTTCGCGGCGCTTGAGCCAACCGACCGCCTTGTAGGTTACGGGCGCCAGCGCGGCTTCCCAGGCAACCTTCAGCCCCCAGTTCGTGACCATTACGACCAGCACATCGCGGGTTTCCCAAACGCCGAGGAAGGCGACGGGATAGAAGATTGCACTGTCCACCGCCTGGCCGAACACGGTCGAACCGATCGTCCTACTCCAAAGCGCCTTACCGGCGGTCCAGATCTTCATCTTCGCCAGTACGAAGGCGTTGACGAACTCGCCGGCCCAGAAGGCGATTATGCTGGCGAGCACGATGCGGGGCACCTGCCCGAAGACGCTTTCATATGCTTCCTGCCCGGTCCAGCTGTCCGCAGGCGGCATGGCCACCACCGCCCAGGCCATGAAGGCCATGAACACCAGCGCCCCGAACCCCACCCAGATCACGCGCCGCGCGCGGGCGTAGCCGTAAACTTCCGTCAGCACGTCGCCAATGACGTAACTGATCGGGAAAAACAGGATCCCCGCGCCGAAGGTAAAGCCCGCCACGGTCGAAAGCTTCGCCGCGCCGATGATGTTCGAGAGCAGCAGGATCGCCACGAAGCTGGCCATGACGATGTCGTAATAGCGGAAGCGCTGGCCGCTTTCGGCGCTGGCGTCGACGCGGGGGAGATGCGGCTGGTTCATGGACGCGGCGTAACCGCATTTGCCGCACGGGAAAAGCGGGCTATGGCGCACCGGGCGCGCGCCCGTAGCTCATCTGGATAGAGCGCGAGACTTCTAATCTTGAGGCAGCAGGTTCGAGTCCTGCCGGGCGCGCCAGTCTTTCAGTCGCCGCGATCTGCGCTCTTCATCGGCTCGCCAAGCACCGGATAGCCGGCATTCTCGGGTATGGTCAGCCAGCGCTGGCCATCCTGCTCCATGATCTCCGGGGTAATCGTTCGGACAGGGATTGCCTCGGCCTGCGCGCGGGCTTCATCGTAGGTGGCGAACTGGGCGAGCCGCTCCAGATTGCGGCGGGTCGGGTAGATGAGCTTCACCTCGCCCGTGTCGGCCATATCCAGCACCCCTTGCGCGCTGGCCCAGAACAGCCTGGAGTTCTCGGTCTGGTCGACCGCCACATCGACGGCCCCGGTGCCCAGGTCGGCAAGGTAGAACCGGGTATCGAAGACCCGCATATGCAGCCCCTGCGGCAGCCAGCGGGCGAAGGGGGTCAGCGTTTCGAGATCGAGTTGCCAGCCGAACGCATCGAGCACCGGCGCGAGCAGTTTCTCTCGCAGCAGCGTGGTGCGCGCCTCGCGTGCGGTCGCGGCGGAGATTTCTCCGGACACACCAATGGCGAGGCCCGATTCCTCCAGCGTTTCGCGCACGGCAGCGACGCGGTGCGCGGCCTCGTCTGCGTCCAGACCATGCTCGATCTGCGCGGCGAGAACGTGATCGGCATCGTCCACCCGTCCACCGGGGAACACCGCCATGCCACCGGCGAATGACATGGTTTTCGACCGTATCAGCATCAGCAGTTCGGGCGGGCCGCCGGCAGGGGCGTGGCGGAAGACGACGACAGTGGCAGCCGGGGTGATGCCCGGATCATCGGAGAGATACATGGCGGCAAGTCTGGAACCCGGCGCGCCGATTGCCAAGCCCCGCTAACGTGCGATTGCTCTTCGTTGTCGGAATTCTTGACAGATCAGCTTTCGGTTTACCCGGTGGTAACCATCGTAACCCGCACAAATGCTGGAAATGTTGGAACTGGCACGGCTCGTGCGAGTAAGTCCGCGTACCTTCGATAAAGAGGCGGGGCTGTCTCACCCCACCCCCCGAGTCTCCCGGCCCCGCCTCTCCCGAAGTTTCCTGAACACAACCGCACACGAAAAACCCCGCCGAAGCGGGGTTTAGCTTTCGTATGTTTTGGCAGGTGCGTCAGCTCGCGGCGGCGACCTGCTTTTCCTGCATCAGCGTCTGCAGTTCGCCGGCCTCGTACATCTCCATCATGATGTCGCTGCCACCGACGAATTCGCCCTTCACGTAGAGCTGCGGAATGGTCGGCCAATCGGAGAAGCCCTTGATGCCCTGGCGGATTTCCATGTCCTG
This sequence comes from Altererythrobacter sp. CAU 1778, assembly GCF_054482795.1. Taxonomy (NCBI): domain Bacteria; kingdom Pseudomonadati; phylum Pseudomonadota; class Alphaproteobacteria; order Sphingomonadales; family Erythrobacteraceae; genus Altererythrobacter; species Altererythrobacter sp. CAU 1778. Next base: position 896,016 of record NZ_JBTLRP010000001.1, read on the forward strand.
CAAAACATCGACGCTTTCATAAGCAACGTTGCAATGGTCGAGAATGGCGACGGCGCGGCTGGAAAAACCGCATTGCGGGAACAGCGGCGTGCCTTTCATGAACAGGACGACGTCGTTCGCCCCGACGAGATCGGCGATGCGCTGGTTGGTGTCGGACATTGGTAGGCCTGCTTTCTTGCGGGAATTCGTATCTGCGAAATTACGTGGGAACGACCGTTGTCAGTTGCAAGGCGTGGAGCACGCCGCCCATGCGCCCGCCCAGCGCTTCGTAGACCATCTTGTGCTGCTGCACGCGGCTCTTGCCGGCAAAGGCCGGGCTGGTGACGCGCGCGGCGTAATGGTCCCCGTCGCCGCGCAGGTCGGTGATCTCGACCTCCGCATCGGGGAGGGCAGCGCGGATCATCGTTTCGATGTCTTCGGCTGGCATGGGCATGGCTGGTCGTTCCGCCCGCTCAGCTGTCTGACATCAGCTGGCGACGCGCCTCGATGCTGCATTCGTCGAGCTTGCTGCGAATGTCGGATTCGCTGACATCGCAATCGGCCGCGGTAAGGTCGCCCAGCACCTTCCGGATGACGTCTTCATCGCCGGCCTCTTCGAAATCGGCCTGCACGACCGCCTTCTTGTAGGCATCGGTCTCTTCATCGGTCAGACCCATCAGGACAGCCGCCCATTCGCCGAGCAGGCGGTTGCGGCGCGCGGCCACCTTGAACGCGGTTTCGCCGTCCATGGCGTATTTGGCTTCTTCCCCGCGCTCGCGGTCTTTGAAATCGGTCATTGCTGGCCCCTTGAGATTGCTTGCGCCCGATCTAGGGACGCGGGGCCAGCGCCGCAAGCCGGTTCAGCCGACCATGCAAGGCTCTCCGGTCACTCAGGCGTCCATGGTGACGACGAGCTTGCCCACCGCGCCGCGATTTTCCAGCTTGGCGATGGCTTCGTGCGCGCGGTCGAGCGGGTAGGTCTCACTGACCAGCGGGTTGATCTTGCCCGCTTTCCACAGGTCGAACAGTTCCGCGATGTTGGCCGCGTTGGCCTTCGGATCGCGCGCCGCGAATGCACCCCAGAAGACCCCGCGAATGTCGCAGCTTTTCAGAAGGGTCAGGTTAAGCGGCATCTTCGCGATCCCGGCCGGAAAACCGACCACGAGAAAGCGGCCTTCCCATGCGATGGCGCGCAGAGCAGGCTCGGAATAGTCGCCGCCGACGATGTCATAGACGATGTCCGCGCCGTCCTTGCCCACCGCGGCCTTGAAATCATTGGCAAGCTGTTTCGACGTTTCCTTGTCGAACGGCGCGCGGGGGTAGATCACCACTTCGTCGGCGCCGGCCTTGCGGGCGACCTCGGCCTTTTCCTCGCTGGAGACGGCAGCGACCACGCGCGCGCCGTAGGCCTTTGCCAGTTCGACACCCGATAGACCCACACCGCCCGCCGCGCCGAGGATCAGCACCGTGTCGCCTTCCTTGATGTCGCCGCGATCCTTCAGCCCGTGGATCGTCGTGCCGTAAGTCATCAGCAGGGCGCTGGCCTGCACCGTGTCCACGCCTTCGGGAACTTTGAAAAGACGGTGTGCTTCGATCGCGACTTTTTCGCGCAGGCCGCCGCTGCCGATTCCGGCCAGCACCTTGTCGCCGACCTGCCAGCCTTCGACGGCTTCGCCGACAGCTTCGATCGTGCCCGAAATCTCTCCGCCGGGGGAATAGGGACGTTCCGGCTTGAACTGATAGAGGTCGCGGATCATCAGCGTGTCGGGGAAATTGATCGCGCAGGCGGCGACTTTCACGACGACCTGGCCGGGTCCGGCAACGGGTTCCGCGATATCTTCGACCACCAGCGTTTCTGGTCCGCCAACTTCCTTCGTCAACAGGGCTTTCATCGCAGCACTCCTCTCTCGTCCGTGTCAGGCGGAGGGGGTGATCCAGGCCATGTCCTGCGACCTCCGCGATTCGTAATTCGAAATCGCGGTATCCCGTGCCAGTGTCAGCCCCACCTCGTCCAGCCCTTCTTGCAGGCAGTGCTTGCGGAATGGGTCGATCTCGAACGCAAAGCGATCCTGAAAGGGCGTGGTGACGGTCTGGTTTTCGAGGTCGATGGTAATGGGGTGATCCTGCGCCACTTCGAGCAGGCGGTCGACCTGTTCCTGCGGCAACTCCACCGTCAGGATGCCGTTCTTGAAGGCGTTGCTGGCGTAGATGTCGGAGAAGCTCGGCGCGATGACTGCGGTGATGCCGAGGTCGAGCATCGCCCATGCGGCGTGTTCGCGGCTCGATCCGCAGCCGAAGTTGTCGCCCGCGATGAGGATCGGCGCACCGGCGAAATCCTCCACGTCGAAGGGATTGCCCGGCGTTTCGCGGATCGTTTCGAACGCCCCTTGTCCCAGCCCTTCGCGGGTCACCGTCTTGAGCCAATGCGCGGGAATGATGACGTCGGTGTCGACGTTCTTGAGGCCGAGCGGGATCGCGCGGCCCTCTATGGTGGAAATGGGGTTCATTACTTCGCGCTTTCTGGGAAGGCGGGGAGGCGCGCGATATGGCTCGCCTCGTGCTGGATCACGATGGTCGCGCCCAGGTTTGCGGCCATGCGGTCGAACCGGTCCATGGATGCAAGCGTGTCGGCACGGTTGGAATTGAACTGCGGGACGCCGCGGTTCTCGATCTGTTCGGTGAAATGGTAGAGATCGCCCGTCAGCATCACCGGTCCGGTTTGCGGCAGGCGGACGAGCAGAGCGCTGTGCCCATCGGTATGTCCCGGCATTGCCAGCATGGTGACGCTGCCGTCGCCGAAAATATCCTTGTCCTTGGTAACAGGCGTCAGTTTGCCCGTCGCCCCTTCGCCAAACCACGGGGCGAGGGCGCTGGCCGCGTCGGCATCCGCGCCGCCTGCGATGGTCTGCGCGTCGGCGCTGCCGATCAGCAGCTCCGCCTGAGGGAAGCTGGCCGCCTGCCCGATGTGATCGAAATGCCGATGGCTGATGCCCACCATGTCGATGTCGCCAGGCGCAAGGCCAAGCTCCGCCAGCTGTTCGACCAGCGTGCTGCCGATCGAGATGGTGTAGACGCCCTGTGTCATGGGCGCTCCGGCCACGGCGGCAATCAGCCCCGCATCCCAAAGCAAGTGACGTTCGCCGTGCCGGATGAGATAGCAGCTGTCGGTCAGCGTCTTGGGCTGGCCGTCGTACAGATGCGTGTCGGAAAAGCTTTCAACGTCGCTGATCTCCAGCGTCCCGCAGTCCAGCCGCCACATTTCGATCGTTGGCCCATCCTGCGCCGGCGCGGAAGCAGACAGACAGGCGAGGGCACCTGTCAGGAGCGTTGCGATGGTCCGCGCCGCGCGTCGCATCAATCGGTTTCCGGGTTCTCGCCAGAGGGGATCGGCCCCGGCTGGGTCGGCGTGTTCTGCTTCTCCTTGCGTCGGCCTGCGTAAAGCAACGCGGCGGCGATGGCGGCGGAACCGATGGCTCCGGCAGCGACCGCTGCCTTGCCACCGAGCGATTTGGGGAGTTTCTTTGTCATGTCTTCACCTTGCGTCGGGCGTAACCGCTAATCAAGCGGAGACGAGCTTGCGCACGTCGGTCAGCCGCCCGGTCACCGCGGCAGCGGCGGCCATGGCGGGGGAAAGCAGGTGCGTGCGCGAGCCCGGACCCTGCCGCCCGACGAAATTGCGGTTGCTGGTGGATGCGCAGCGTTCGCCTGGCGGCACCTTGTCCGGGTTCATCGCGAGGCAGGCCGAACAGCCCGGTTCGCGCCACTCGAAGCCCGCTTCGGTAAAGACGCGGTCGAGCCCTTCTTCTTCCGCCTGCATCTTCACGAGGCCGGATCCGGGGACGACGATGGCCCAGCGCACATTGTTCGCCTTCTTGCGGCCGCGCAGCACTTCGGCAGCGGCGCGCAGGTCTTCGATCCGGCTGTTGGTGCAACTGCCGATGAAGACGTTCTGCACCTCCACCGCGTCCATCGGCGTGCCGGGGGTGAGGCCCATGTAATCGAGGCTCTTGGCCGCGGCAGCCTGCTTGGACGGATCGGCAAAGCTCGCCGGATCGGGGACTGCGCCGCCGATGGCGATCGTGTCCTCCGGGCTGGTGCCCCAGGTCACGGTCGGCTCGACATCGGCGGCGTCGATGACGACCGATTTGTCGAACACCGCGCCATCATCGGTGCGGAGCGATTTCCACCATGTCAGTGCCGCGGCCCAGTCGTCGCCCTGCGGGGTGTAGGGACGCCCGCTGACATAGGCGAAGGTCTTTTCGTCGGGCGCGATCAATCCGGCGCGCGCACCGCCTTCGATGCTCATGTTGCAGACCGTCAGGCGACCTTCGACACTCATTTCCTCGAACACGCGGCCGCGATATTCGATGACATGGCCGGTGCCGCCCGCCGTGCCGATGACGCCGATGATGTGCAGGATGAGATCCTTGGGCGAAACGCCGGGGCCAAGGTCCCCTTCGACGCGCACTTCCATCGATTTCGACTGCTTGAGCAGCAGCGTTTGCGTGGCCAGCACGTGCTCGACCTCGCTGGTGCCGATGCCGAAGGCCAGCGCGCCGACCCCGCCATGCGCGGCGGTATGGCTGTCGCCGCAGACGATGGTCGTGCCGGGCAGGGAGAAGCCCAGTTCCGGCCCGACCACGTGGACGATGCCCTGGTTGCGATCGACCGCGTCGATGTACCGGATGCCGAAATCGGGCGCATTCTTCTCCAGCGCGGCGAGCTGCGCGGCGCTTTGCGGGTCGGCAATCGGCAGGCGCTGCCCGCCGCCATCGACGCGCGGGGTGGTGGGCAGATTGTGGTCGGGAACGGCGAGGGTAAGTTCCGGGCGGCGGACCTTGCGCCCGCTCATGCGCAGCGCCTCGAACGCCTGCGGGCTGGTGACTTCGTGCACCAGGTGGCGGTCGATGTAGATCAGGCAGGTGCCGTCGTCGCGGCGTTCCACCACGTGGGCGTCCCAGATCTTCTGGTACAAGGTGCGCGGGCTATCGGTCATGGGATGCGAAATTAGCGGTAACCGGGCGACAGCGGCAAGCGATGTCGCGCGCAAAATTCGATGCGTTATCGAAAGGTAAGATTTTATGTGCTAACTGACACGTATGTCAGCAAAACCCTATGCCCATCCGATCACGATTCGCCCCGCCGACATCGATTTCATGGGGCACGTCAACAACGCCCGCTATCTCGGCTGGGTTCAGGACGCGGTGCTGGCGCACTGGAACAAGCTCGCCCCGGCGGAAGATGCCGCCGCCAAGGCATGGGTCGCGCTGAAGCACGAGATTACCTACCGCAAGCCCGCCTTCCTCGAAGACGACGTGGTCGCGCGCACGGTGCTGGAAAGCTTCCACGGCGCGCGCGCCTTTTACCACACGGTCATCTCCCGCGGGGAAGAGGTGCTGGCCGAGGTCAAGTCGAGCTGGTGCTGCATCGATGCCGCCACCTTGCGCCCGGCGCGCATCGGCGATCATTTGCGCGAGTTCTTTTTTCCAGCGGCAGAGTAACCTATACTGGGATCATGCCCGACTGGTTGCTCCCTGCCGTTATCGTCCTCGCGACAGTTCTCGCGATGGAGTGGGTCGCCTGGGCGAGCCACAAGTACATCATGCACGGGTTCGGCTGGGGCTGGCACCGCGACCACCACGAACCGCACGACAACTTTCTGGAGAAGAACGATCTCTACGCCATCGTCGGCGCGGCGATGAGCATTTCGATGTTCGCGCTCGGCAGCCCGCTGGTGATGGGCGCAGGCGCATGGTGGCCCGCGACGTGGATCGGCCTCGGCATATTGTTCTACGGCGTGATCTACACGTTGGTTCACGACGGCCTGGTGCATCAGCGCTACTTCCGCTGGGTGCCCAAGCGCGGCTACGCCAAGCGACTGGTGCAGGCGCACAAGCTGCATCATGCGACCATAGGCAAGGAAGGCGGGGTCAGCTTCGGTTTCGTCTTTGCCCGTCGACCGGAGGCGCTGAAGGCCGAACTCAAGCGTCAACGCGAAGCCGGGATTGCCATTGTGCGCGAAAGCGCGGGCGCCTGATCTACTCGTTGCGCGTGGCGATCCAGCTGCCGCAGATCAGCAATATCGCCAGCGAAACATAGTACCACGGCGCGCCCAGCGTGTACCACGTGAACACCGCGCCGGTCGTCATCGCGCCGATCGCCATGGTCTTCGCCCGGCGGCTGATGGCGCGCCTCTCTTTCCAGTCGCGCACCTGCGGCCCCCATGTCGGATGGTCGAGAATGCGCTTCTCCCACTCCGGATTGCTCCGTGCGAAGCAATAGACGGCGACCAGCAGGAAAGGCACGGTCGGCATGATCGGCAGGAAGGCACCGATGATCGCCAGACCTACGAAAACAATTCCGCAGACGAGATAGACGTGCCGCATGGCAGCCGGGGCCGCTCAGCCCGCGGCGATCCGCGCGGCGTGTTCCTGCACGAGCGCGATCATGTTTGGCACGCCCTGCGTGCGGTTGGAACTGAGCTGGTTCTTTAGATCGAACGGGCCCAGCGCGTCTGCCACGTCCATCGCCGCGACTTCATCCGCCGGGCGATCCTGCACCGCGGCGATGACCAGCGCGACGATGCCCTTGGTGATCGCGGCGTTGCTGTCGGCGAGGAAATGCAGGCGCTCCCCCTGCTCGGTTGGATATACCCAGACGCTGGCAGAGCATCCCCGCACCAGCGTGGCATCGGTCTTCAGTGCATCGGGCATGGGGTCGAGCTCTCGCCCCAGCTCGATCAGCAGGCGATAGCGTTCGTCGCCTTCGAGAAATTCATATTCTTCGCGGATATCGTCGAGTGAGCGCATGGAGGGCGCAACTAGCAGCACCGCCTCAAAGTTCCACCCCGTTGGCGATGGCTTCCAGTTGGCGGACGCGTTCCTTGAGGTCGGCGAGTTCGATCCGCGCCGCGCCTTCGGGCGATCCGCGCTCCCGCTCGGGGCGGTGCAGGTCCAGCTCGCTCCGCTTGAGTTCGAGCCAGCCCTGCCAGCCGTGCAGCGCCGCGAAGGCGATTATGCCGAGCCCGGTGAGCGATGCGGCGGTGATGAAGATCTGTTCGGTCATGCTCATGCTCCGTGGAACCTGGCCCTGTGCGGGCGGGTTTCGACCTACCTGTCCCTCAAGAATTCGATTTCGTCGGCGATCTGCTTCGCCCCGCGTTCATCGGTGGCGATGCGTTCGAGCACCTTCACCCTCTCGCGCAGGTCAGCGAGTTCGCCCTTGGCGGCGTCGCGTTCCTCGCGCAGCCGGTCGCGCTCGTCCTGGGCCTCGCGGCTGCCGGTCTTGCCGATCGCCTTGTAGCGTTCGATCAAGACGCCGGAGATCGTGCTGATGGCGACGATCAATACGATGGCGGTCCAGAAGCTCATCATACGCCCTTTCTCAGTTGGCTTCGCCGGAGCGGAGCGTTTCGATTTGGTGGCTGAGGCGATAGCCGCTGTCGGTCACGATCCGCTCGACGTTGGCGAGGCGATCCTTCAGCGAGCCGAGTTCGGCGCGCAGTTCGGCATTCTCCTGCGTCAGCAACTTGACCCGTTCGACCGCCTGATCGTTCTTGGGGTAAACAGGTTTGCCCCAACTGTTTTCGAGCGGGTAGCCGTGCTTCACGCGGATCCAGGTGTTGATGACCCAGCCGATCGCAATGGCGGTGCAGGCTATGGCAACGCCGGTGCTTCCGATAAAATCCATTATACGTTCTCCCGCTTGGCGACGCTGAGCGGCACGCCGCTGTCGCTAATTTCTGCACGGCGCACATCTCGCAGTGCCTCGATCTCTTCGGACAGGGTGTAGCCCTTGTCGGTCACGATCTTCTCCAGCACGATCATGCGATCCTGCATCGCGTCGAGCTTCTCGTGCAGCCGAATGTTTTCAGCTTTGAGCTGCTTCGCCTCGTCGCTGTCGCGCCGCTCGCTCTTGCCGCCCCACTCGTCTTCCAGGGCGTAGCCATGCTTGGCGCGGATCCAGTTGTTGAGAATCCATCCGCCATAGCTGACCGCGATGATGGCGATGACGAAGCCGGGGCCGCCCCATTCCATCACGCGGTCTCCCGCTTCGCGATGTCGAGTGGCACGCCGTTGCCGTGGTCTTCGACCCGGCGGGTGTCGCGCAGCGCCTCGATCTGGGTGGCCACGTCGTAGCCGCGGTCGGTGACGATCCGTTCGAGCACGGCGACGCGGTCTTCGAGTGCCTGCACCTTGCTGGCGTATTGTGCCGCCTTTTCCGCGCTGGCGCCGGCGGTGGCGTTGAGGCGCTTGTCCTCCAGCTTGCTCTTCTTGGAGATCCACACGATGCCGAGCACCATGAGGAAGGGCGCTGTTACCGCCATTAGTCCCGTAAGTTCGCCGATCATTGATTTCTTCCCTTCTGCAATTGGTTGGTCAGCGCAGTCGTTCGATCTCGGCATTCAGCCGGGGATTGTTGCTGACGTAGTAGCTTTCGACGTCCGCCAGGCGGCGGTCGATGTCGCGCATTCGGCTGCGGATTTCCCGCGCGCTGCGCTTCGGGTTCTGCCGCACTCGCTGCCAGAAGCGTTGTTCGTCAGGCTCGACATAAAGGTGCGGCGGCTTGCGGTTCAGAAGCAGCCCCATGAGAATGTAGACCGGGATGGTCAGGCCGCCGCTCAGGAACGTCAGGCCCAGGGCACCTAGCCGTACCCAGATGGCGTTGATCCCGGTGTAGTCCGCGATGCCGGCGCATACGCCCATGAATTTCTTGTTGAAGCTGTCCTTGTACAGCGTCGTGCGGGGGCTGTTCATCGCTTTCAGACCTTCCGTTTGCTGGCGGGCACACCTTCGAGCGTGCGACCGGAATTGCGCGAGGTGTCGCCTTCGAGGGTGCCGGGCGTTTCCGGGAAGCTGGGCGACGCGGCGTCAGCGAGTTCCAGCTCCCTGTCGAAGCGCTGCTGGCGCGCCTTCATTTCGGCAAGTTCGATGTCGATCGGATCGGGCGCGCGGGCGGTACGCATCGGCTCTGCCCGGTAAGGCTCCGTCGGGACCGGGCGGGCCGGCTCGTAACGACGTGCGAAGCTCGCTTCGTTCTGGCCAGTTTCCGGCTGAACCTTCAGCACCATGGTGAGCGCGATATAGGCAAGCAGGACCAGGCCGTTGGTGAGGAAACCGAGCGCGATCGCGCCAATTCGAACATAGAGCGGATCGGTGTTCAGAAAGTTGGCGATACCTGCACAGACCCCTGTGATCTTGCCGCGCGCCGGATCCTTGTAGAGTGTGTTGGTAATGGTCATGCCATGTCTCCCTTCGCGCGTTCGCTGGCCAGCATGCGGTCAAGTTCGCGCAGGCTCGCAGCTTTCTCGTCACCGTCGAGGAGACGGCGCTGGCTGTTGAAGTCGGGATTGTCCGCCGCGACCAGCCGTTCGACCGTGTCCATCCGGTCGTCGAGCCGCTTGGCGAGCTGATAGAGGTCCTCCAGCAGCGATTCGTCATCGGTGGTGATGGTGGCCGCGGTTTTCCATTTCGTGATGTAATGCAGCACGACCCAGGGCAGGCCCACGAAGATGCCGATCATCACGATGACCCAATCGAATTCCATGGGTTAACCCTCCTTCGTCCCGGCGCTGTCGGTGCTGTCGAGGCCCAGCGCGCGTTTCATTTCCGCGAGTTCGTCGTCGATCTTGTCGTCGCCTTGCAGCGCGGCAATTTCATCCGCGAGACTCGGCTTGCCGGTGCCGTCGGCCAGTTGCAGCGATTCTGCGCGGCCTTCGGCGTAGTCGACCCGGCGCTCGAGCTGGTCGAAGCGCGCCAGTGCCTCGTCGGTGCGCTCGGTCGTCATGAGCGAACGCAGCTTTACGCGGTTCTCCGCGCTTTCGAGCCGCGCGGCGATCTGGCCCTGGCGGCTGCGTGCTTCGCGCAGGCGGTGCTGCAGCTTCGCGATGTCGGCATCATAGGCCCGCAGCGCGTCGTCGAGCACGGCGATCTCGGTCTTGAGCTGCTCGCCCATTTCCGACGCCTTCTTCTTTTCCAGCAGCGCGGCGCGGGCGAGATCCTCACGATCTTTCGACAGCGCGAGCTGCGCCTTCTCAGCCCAGTCGGCCTGAAGCCGGTCGAGCTTCACCACGTGGCGGTGCATTTCCTTCTGATCGGCAATGGTGCGCGCGGCGCTGGCGCGGACTTCGACCAGCGTTTCCTCCATTTCGAGGATGATCATGCGAATCATCTTCTGCGGGTCGTCCGCCTTGTCGAGCATGTCGTTGAAATTGGCGGCGATGATGTCACGCGTGCGCGAGAATATGCCCATCAGGGGAACTCCAAGGGTTGAATAGATCGTGTTGTCTTGCGTCGGGGTAGGGCTGCGGCGGATCCGTTCGACTTCCTCGTCGATGCGGGCCCGGCGCGGCGCGTCGGGGATGGGGGTTAGGGCCGAAGCATCCGACAGGCGCGAGGACTGGTTTGCGCCCGACTTGGGGGAAACGGAACGCTCCGACCCTAAGGGGGTAGATGGGGTTCGCGCGTTCACGCCAGTTCCATCTGGTGAATGGCGGCGGGGCCGGCGACATAAGCGGTGGCGCCGTCGACCTGCCAGGTCAGCGCGGCGATGTTGAACGCAACCATCGCGGTGATGCTGGCGAGCGATGCCCATCCGAGCGGCGATTGGAAGAAGTGGCGGTTCATTGTGTCGATCCTTTTTATCGGGTTCGTTCACATATCAGCAAACACCGTGCCAGTTTGACAAGTAGTTGTTTTAAAGTGATTTATGTCCCGACCCTTGGCGCGGTGACGGTGCTTATTGCCAAAGGTTGGGAATATATCCTATCTGTTAGTCAATGGAGCGGGATAATCAATTTATCGGCCAGTCCAGCGCCTTCCTCGACGCGGTCGAGCGGGCCAGCCGTGCGGCGCCGATGCAGCGCCCGGTGCTGGTCATCGGAGAGCGCGGGACCGGCAAGGAACTGATCGCCGAACGCCTCCATCGCCTGTCCGATCGCTGGGACCAGCCGCTCGTCGTGATGAATTGCGCCGCGCTCCCCGAAACGCTCATCGAAGCAGAGCTTTTCGGCCATGAGGCGGGCGCCTTCACCGGCGCCACCAAGTCGCGCGTGGGCCGCTTCGAAGAGGCCGATCGCGGGACGCTGTTCCTCGACGAACTCGGTACGCTCAGCATGGCGGCGCAGGAACGGTTGCTGCGCGCGGTCGAATATGGCGAGGTTACCCGGATCGGTTCCTCGCGCCCGATGCGGGTCGATGTTCGGATCGTCGGTGCGACCAACGAAGATCTGCCGCGCCGGGCGGAGCAGGGGCATTTCCGCGCCGACCTGCTCGACCGGCTCAGTTTCGAAGTCATCACCTTGCCGCCACTGCGCGTGCGCGAAGGCGATGTCGAAGTTCTCGCCGACTACTTCGGCCGGCGCATGGCTGCCGAGCTCGGTTGGGAGGGCTGGCCCGGATTTTCCGAGCACGTCGCCCGCCAGATGGAGAACTACGACTGGCCCGGCAACGTGCGCGAACTTCGCAACGTGGTCGAACGCGCCGTCTATCGCTGGGACGATTGGGACAGTCCCATCGGCCACGCCCAGTTCGACCCGTTCGATTCGCCATGGAAGCCGCTCGGCCCGACCCGCCCTGCGGAAGCGGCGCAGGCTCCGCCGAGGATCGACGCTTCGGAGGCGTCCACCGATTACGATTCCGTCGATGACTTGCGCGGCGCGGTGGATGCCCATGAACGCGCGATCATCGAACACGCGCTCGGCAAGAACCGCTGGAACCAGCGCCAGACGGCGAAGGCTTTGGGGCTCAGCTACGACCAGCTGCGTCACTGCATCAAGAAGCACGGCCTTGCCGAGGACTGACCGAGGCCCGATTAAGCAATTCTTGAGGTCGATGGGCTAGTCTTTTCAGGCGCAAGAGGGGGTTGCGGTGGAAAGTTTCAAAACCGTGCTGAAGGCGCTCGGCTGCGCCTGGATCGGTGTGGTCGTCCTCATTGGCCTCGGCGGCACATGGCTGACCTACAACATCGACACCGTTGCTGAAGCGGGAATGACGGCCGCTTACGACGCGAGCGGAGAAGCGGACCGCCGTTGCCAGCGGGCGCAGGAAGCATACGACGTCATGTGGGAGGACGCGGTGAATTCCAACCGCATCGACGCCATGCAGGATTCGCTGGACCGCGCCGCGCGCGAAGCGGAGCGCAATTGCGGCAGCCAGTGACGCCATGGGGCTGATCGACACCTTGGTGGACCTCTGCGTGGACCATGCAGCCACCATCGATCATCTGACCGGCCGAAAGGACGCGAACGGTCGGAAGTACCATTACGAACGCAATGTCCGCCCCAGCGGCAGGCGGATCGCGGGCATTGTTTTCGGTGTCCTGACTGCCGGGTTGGCATTCGGAATGGTCGTATTTGCCGGGCGCTCGATCGACAGTCTGGAAGACCGGCAGCCCGAAGTTCGCACCGAAAAGCGCTGTGGCGCGAATCCTTGGGCGGTCGATTGTCCCTAGGGAAAGGCGGGTTTCCGTGACCCGTTGTTGCCGAACGGCCACGCTCCGCAACCCTTCCTTCCCGGCTATCTTGCCCAACGGCACGAATGCGATAACTTGCCTGCCGGGATTGGGAATCTATCCAACTATGCAAATCGCGTTCGCCCGCGTCGCCGGGCACCGCAGTATTCTTGTCGCTTTCGTGCTGTTCGCCGCGCTCCTGCTCGGCGCGCCCGAGATGGTCCGCGCCCAGTCGCAGGTCGTCCCCTCGGTGCTGGAAGATATGCGCGTCGTCACCGAAGATGACGAGGCGGCGACCTACATCCTGCGCTTTTCCCCGAACGAGCCACGGTCGGCGGACCTCAACAACAACCCCAGCACGCCCGAAGTGGTCATGGCGACGACGCTCAAGACAGGCCGGGTGAAGAGCCGTCAGTCCTTCCGCGGCATCGTGCGGACGCTGATGTTCGTGACGCAGGATTCCAGCCTCATCATGCGGATGAACACCGCCGTCCCCGCGCGGGTGAAGACCGAGCGGATCGGCGCCAACTCGCTGCAGGTACGGGTGGAGCGGGTGAGCGACGAGGAAGAGATCGGCAGCCGCCCCATCGGTTCCGAAGGGGAGGATGTCCTCCCGCAGCAGGAACTCAACCGCGGGCCGATCGACGCTTACCAGCCAGGCGATGCGTTCGAACTGGTGTTGCTGAAATACGCCGACGTCTCGGAAGTCATCGGCCTGCTGACCGAAGGCGTGGAAATCCAGCCCAACGATGTCTTCATCCGCCGGGAACCGGGCTTCGGCTCGCCGGGCGTGAACCAGCAGACCAGTTACGTCGGATCGCAGCAGCAGGCGCAGGCGGAGGAGCTTCCGCTGGGGCAGAACTTCGGCAACGGCCTTGCCATCGACCGGCGCCTCAACGCGATCTGGATTACCGGCTCGCCCGACCGGATCGACCGGGTAAAGCGGCAGATCGAATTGATCGACGTGCCGGTCGACAGCGTCATTCTCGAAACCCAGTTCGTCGAATTGTCGGAAACGGGAGCGCGCAACCTCGGCGTCGATTTCACCAATCAGAATGGCGAGATAGCTGCCGGCACGGTGACGCGCGGCGGCGCCAATCCGTTCGGCGTCGATCCGATGGACATCCTGATCTCCGGCCAGTTGCAGGCAGCGATCAACCTGCAGATTTCGAAGGGCGAGGGCCGGATCGTCTCGCGACCGCGCATCGCGGCGCAGAGCGGGTCGACCGCCAAGATCATCACCGGCGATGCGCTGCCGATCCTCACCTCGATCCAGCTGTCGGGGGTCAACGGCGTTTCCCAGCAGGTGCAGTATGTGAACGTCGGCGTGACGCTGCAAATCGCGCCGCGCGTATCGAGCGACGGCTACATAACCTCGAAAATCTACGGCGTTGTCTCAAGCGTGACGGGTTTCAGCCAAGGCTACCCGACGATCAGCCAGCGCGAGGCGGAAACCAGCGCGTCGGTGCGCGACGGCGAAACATTCGTCATCGGCGGGCTGACGCAGGAAAACGTGCTCACCAATACGTCGAAGATCCCGCTGCTCGGCGACATACCGCTGATCGGCCGGGCGTTCCGCAACGAAACCTCGACCTCGAACAAGACCGAACTCTACATCGTCATCACCCCGCGCATCGTCCGGCATCGCCGGTTCGAGGAAGCGGAGGCCAATGCAGAGGCAATGCGAACGGAGCTGCCTGCTATTCAGTAATATTCCCGAGACCAATTCCGATATTGTAGAAGTTAGCAAACAGCCTGCGAACAAATTCGCGGGCCACTCCTGTATGAAGAAGAAGGTCGTTTGGCTGTCTGAACATTATTGCCAAAACGATGATTTAGACTTAACGCCGCGTTTGCATGACGAAATTTTATTTCGTTTTTTCCCACCCTATCGACAAGTCCATCTTTTGCATTATGCCTTCACTATGCTTCGGGCGCGGGTCGCGTCTTTCCGCATATCTTTTGGAAGTGAGGGACTACATGAAAAAGAAACTGCTCGTCGCTGCTGCGGCGCTTCCCCTTGTTGCACTCGCCACGCCGGCACAGGCACAAAAGGCCGGCGACAAGATCGCCAACAGTTACATCTGCGTTTTCGACAAGAGCGTGTCGCGCGGCAATGCCAAGGCAGAAGCCAACCGCGCCGCTCAGGCTGCGAGCGCGCAGGTGAAGTTCGTGTACGACGTCGCGCTGAGGGGCTTCGCCGTGAACGCCGCACCACAGGCAATCGCGAACATGCAGCGTAACAATTCCAACATCAAATATTGCGAGCAGGACCAGGTCGTCACGACCGGCCAGTGGCAGGCGAAGGCCAAGCCGGGCGGCAGCGCCGGCGGCGGCGCCCAGCCAGCGCAGGAGACCCCCTGGGGTATCGCACGCGTCAATGGCGGCGGCGCAGGCAGCTTCGCAACCGCCTGGGTCATCGACAGCGGTGTCCAGCTCGATCACCCGGACCTCAACGTCGACCTCGGCCGCTCGGCCAGCTTCGTGCGCGGTGACGCGGGTGACCAGAACGGCCACGGCACGCACGTCGCCGGCACGATCGCCGCGCTGGACAACGCCATCGGCGTTATCGGCGTCGCTCCGGGTGCGCCCGTCGTGTCGGTCCGCGTGCTGGACCGTCGCGGTTCGGGTTCCACCTCGGGCGTGATCGCCGGGATCAACCACGTCGCGCAATATGGCCGCCCTGGCGACGTTGCGAACATGAGCCTTGGTGGCGGCGTCAGCCAGGCGCTGGACGATGCCGTCGTGTCGGCAGCTTCGGGCGGCGTGCGCTTCGCGCTCGCGGCCGGTAACGAAAGCGACAACGCCAACAGCCATTCTCCTGCGCGTGCCAACGGACCGAACGTCTACACCGTCTCGTCCTTCGCGATCGGCGACAGGTGGTCGTCGTTCTCCAACTTCGGCAATCCTCCGGTCGATTTCGCGGAGCCGGGTTCCTCGATCAAGTCGACCTGGACCGGCAGCGGTTACAACACCATTTCCGGCACCAGCATGGCGACGCCGCACCTCGCGGGCATCCTGCTTCAGGGCAATGTCGGCAATGGCGGCCGCGTCAACGGCGATCCGGACGGCAATGCCGACGTGATCGGCGTCGTGCCCTGAGCCTTCCGATCCTGTGACAAAAAGGGGGTCCGGTTCGCGCCGGGCCCCTTTTTGATGACGAAAAGCAGGCGGCACGAACTGCCGTGTTGCTTTTCTGACGGTACCCGCCTATCTGACCGTCATCCCGACATCGACGAGGTTTGGATGCTGGCGCCGCGAGGGGCCGGCCCGAAACCGGTTTGTCGCATGGCGAGGCCAATGGAGATTGAATGGCAGACATCGCACGCCTGACCGAAGTGATCGAACCCGAAGCGCGGGCGCTCGGCTTCGACCTCGTGCGCGTGAAGATGATGCCGTCCGAAGCTGGCGACGGCGGACAGTCCCTGCAGATCATGGCGGAAGACCCGGCCACCGGGCAGCTCGTGATCGAACAGTGCGCCGCCCTGTCGCGCCGCGTATCCGACGCGATCGACGCCGCGGAAGAGGGCGGGGAAGTGCTGATCGAAGGCGCCTACCACCTCGAAGTCAGCAGCCCTGGCATCGACCGGCCGCTGACCCGTGCGAAGGATTACGCGAACTGGGCCGGGCACGAAGCCAAGGTGAGCATGGACAAGGGCTGGGACGGGCAGCGCAACTTCCGCGGAATCCTGTCCGGTATCGAAGGCGATACTGTGACGATGGAGGATAACCGCAGCGGAACGGTGTCTTTCCCGCGCGAAGCCATCCATTCGGCGCGACTGGTGCTGACCGACGCGCTGATCGCCGCGACTCGCCCCCTCGACACCGACGGTGCCGAAGAGATTTACGAAGACAACGATATTCAAGACGAAGAGAAGGCAGACTAACTCATGGCCAGTGCGATTTCCGCCAACAAGGCTGAACTGCTCGCGATCGCGAATGCGGTCGCTTCGGAAAAGATGATCGACAAGGCGATCGTCGTCGAAGCGATGGAAGAAGCGATCCAGAAGGCGGCGCGTGCCCGCTACGGCGCGGAAAACGACATCCGCGCGAAGCTCGATCCGCAGACCGGCGACCTGCGCCTGTGGCGCGTGGTCGAGGTCGTCGAAGAGGTCGAGGACTACTTCAAGCAGGTCGACCTGAAGCAGGCGCAGAAGCTGGAAGACGGCGCGAGCGTGGGCGACTTCATCGTCGATCCGCTGCCGCCGGTCGATCTCGGCCGCATCGACGCGCAGAGCGCCAAGCAGGTGATCTTCCAGAAGGTCCGCGATGCAGAGCGTGAACGTCAGTTCGAAGAATACAAGGACCGCGCCGGCGAAGTCATCACCGGCGTGATCAAGTCGGTTGAGTTCGGCCACGTGATCGTCAACCTCGGCCGCGCCGAAGGCGTCATCCGCCGCGACCAGCAGATCCCGCGCGAAGCCGCCCGCGTGGGCGAGCGCGTTCGGGCGCTGATCAGCAAGGTGGAACGCAACAACCGCGGGCCGCAAATCTTCCTGACCCGCGCGCATCCCGATTTCATGCGCAAGCTGTTCGCGCAGGAAGTGCCGGAAATCTACGACGGCATCATCGAGATCAAGGCCGCCGCCCGCGACCCGGGCAGCCGCGCCAAGATCGGCGTCATCAGCCACGACAGCTCCATCGACCCGGTCGGCGCCTGCGTCGGCATGAAGGGTAGCCGCGTGCAGGCGGTGGTGCAGGAACTGCAGGGCGAGAAGATCGACATCATCCCCTGGAGCGAGGACACCGCCACCTTCGTCGTCAACGCATTGCAGCCCGCCACGGTGGCGCGCGTCGTGCTGGACGAAGAAGAAGGCCGCATCGAAGTCGTCGTGCCCGAAGACCAGCTGTCGCTGGCGATCGGTCGCCGCGGCCAGAACGTGCGCCTCGCCAGCCAGCTGACCGGCCACCAGATCGACATCATGACCGAGGACGAGGCGAGCGAGAAGCGACAGAAGGAATTCTCCGAACGCTCCAAGATGTTCGAGGAAGAACTCGACGTCGACGAAACGCTTTCGCAGCTGCTGGTCGCCGAAGGCTTCGCCGATCTCGAGGAAGTCGCCTATGTCCAGCTCGACGAACTGGCGATGATTGAAGGCTTCGACGAAGAACTGGCCGAGGAACTTCAGAGCCGTGCGCTCGAGGCGATCGAGCGTCAGGAAGAAGCTTATCGTGCCGAGCGCCGCGAACTGGGCGTCGAGGACGATCTGGCCGAAATCGCGCACCTCAGCGAACAGATGCTGGTTGTGCTGGGCAAGGCCGGCATCAAGACGCTCGACGATCTGGCCGATCTCGCCACCGACGAACTGATCGCGAAGAAGCGCGAAGCGCCGCGTCGCCGTCAGAGCCCTGATGGTCCGCCGATGCGCCGCCCTGCGCCGCGTCCGGAAGACAAGGGCGGCGTGCTGGGTGAATTCGGCCTCTCGGAAGAGCAGGGCAACGAAATCATCATGGCTGCCCGCGCACACTGGTTCGACGACGAAGAGCCGCAGGCGGCTGCCGAAGCGACCGACGGCGATGCAGAAGCTGCGGCGCCTGCCGAAGCTGAGGCAAGCGAAGCTGCCCCGCAGGGGCAAACGCAGGAGGCCGCCGATGCGGACTCCACCCAATGAGCGCCTGAGTTCCGACATCGCTGACACGCCGCGACCCCGCAAACCGGGGTCCGGCAAGGCGCGCGCGCAGGAAAACGGGCCTGAACGCCGCTGCGTCATTACGGGCCAAAGTGGCGAACGCTCCGCGATGGTTCGCCTGGCGCTTGGTCCCGATGGCGCGGTTCTGCCTGATATACTCGCCAAGGCTCCGGGCCGCGGTGCGTGGCTCGGTGTCGATCGCGCCGCGCTGAGCGAGGCGCTGGCGAACGGAAAGCTGAAAGGCGGCCTGTCTCGCGCGTTCAAGACCGGCAATCTGGCGATCCCGCCCGAATTGCCCGATCTGATCGAGCGCGGGCTGGTTAAGGCATTGCTGGACCGGCTGGGTCTCGAAAAACGCAGCGGAACGCTTATCTTGGGCAATGACCGCATCGATCGCGCCGCGCGCGAAGGTGCGGTTGCGTGGCTCGGCCACGCCTGCGATGCGGGCGAGGACGGGTGCAAGAAGCTCGACCAGGCCTGGCGGGTGGGCAGCGACATGGAAGGCAGCGACCGGCGTGGCATCCGCTTGCCACTGGACCGCGACGCCCTGTCTGTGGCATTGGGCCGCGACAATGTCGTCCACCTGGCGCTCGCCAACGACGGTGCGACCGAGCGTGTGATGCAGATCGTGTCGCGATTGCTGCGTTTTCAGGGGGCCAAGCCCGAAGATACGGCCAAGGAATTGGGTGGCCAGCCTGCGTGACGCGGGCGCGTGGTCGACATGGATTGATGTGAAGGAAATACGAGTTTTATGAGCGACAGTGACAACAAACCGACCCGTACCCGCAAGCCCCTCGGGCTGAAGCGGTCGGTCGATGCTGGCGAGGTCAAGCAGACCTTCAGCCACGGTCGCACCAACAAGGTGGCGGTCGAGGTGAAGCGCCGCCGCAAGCTCGTGAAGCCCGGTGAGGAAGCCGCGACGGCGCCGGAGGCTGCACCAGCGCCCGCTCCGGCCCCCGCACCCGCACCGGCTCCCGCACCCGCGCCAGCCCCGGTCGCGAAGAAGCCCGCGCCCTCGGATGAGACGCCGCAGGAACGCGTCGCCCGTCTCCAGCGCGAGGCCGAGGAAGACCGCCTGCGCCAGGCCGAAGAAGCGCGCGTGCGCGACGACGAGCAGGCGAAGAAGGCTGCCGCCGAGGAAAAGCGGCGCGCCGAGGAAAATCGCGAGCAGGAAAAGCAGGCCGAAGCCGACGCGAAGGCTCGCGCGGCGGAGGAAGCCAAGCCTGCAACCGAAGCGCCCGCAGAGGCCGAGGCCGAGGCCGAGGAAGCGCCCGCCGCCGCCGCATCCACCGATGCCGGCACGGCCACGCCTGCACCGCGCAAGTTCTCGCCGGTCGCCCGGCCCGAGATCAAGCGGCCCAAGAAGGAAGATAAGAAGAAGGCCCGCACCGCGCCTGCAACCGACGACAAGCGTCGTTCGGGCAAGCTGACGGTCAACAAGGCGCTGAACGAGGACGAGGGCCGCCGTGCCCGCAGCCTCGCCGCGCTCAAGCGCGCGCGTGAAAAGGAACGTCGCCTGCAGGGCGGCGGCTCCAACAAGCCGCGCGAGAAGCAGGTTCGCGACGTCGTGGTGCCCGAGGCGATCACGGTGGGCGAACTCGCCAAGCGCATGGGCGAAAAGGGCGCCGACCTGGTCAAGGAACTGTTCAACCTCGACATGATGGTGACGGTCAACCAGACCATCGATCAGGACACGGCAGAGCTGCTGGTCGAACAGTTCGGCCACAACATCCAGAAGGTCTCCGAAGCCGATGTCGATATCGACAGCACGGCGGAGCAGGATCCCGAAGAAACCTTGCAGCCCCGCCCGCCGGTGGTGGCCGTGATGGGCCATGTCGACCACGGCAAGACCAGTCTGCTCGACGCGCTGCGCAAGACCAATGTGACGAAGGGCGAAGCCGGCGGCATCACCCAGCACATCGGTGCGTATCAGGTGACGACGAAGGACAAGTCGAAGATCACCTTCCTCGACACGCCGGGCCACGCCGCCTTCACCGAAATGCGCCAGCGCGGTGCCAACGTCACCGACATCGTGATCCTCGTGGTCGCGGCGGACGACGGTATCATGCCGCAGACGGTCGAGGCGATCAAACACGCCAAGGCTGCCGATGTGCCGCTGATCGTGGCTATCAACAAGATCGACAAGCCCGAAGCCAATGCCCAGAAGGTTCGCGAGCGTCTGCTCGAACACGAGGTCGTGGTGGAAGGGATGTCGGGCGACGTGCAGGACGTGGAAGTGTCCGCGACCAAGGGCACTGGCCTCGATGAACTGATCGAGAAGATCGCACTGCAAGCCGAACTGCTGGAGCTGAAGGCGCGGCCCGACCGCGACGCGGAAGCGACCGTGGTGGAAGCGCAGCTCGACAAGGGCCGCGGTCCTGTCGCCACCGTGCTGATCAATCGCGGCACGCTGAAGCGCGGCGACACCTTCGTCGTCGGCACGCAGAGCGGCAAGGTGCGCGCGCTGATCGACGATCAGGGCAAGCAGATCAAGGAAGCCGGACCCTCCATGCCGGTCGAAGTCCTCGGCCTCGGCGGTGTGCCTGCGGCGGGCGATTTGCTGACCGTGGTGGAGAACGAACAGCGCGCCCGCGAAGTCGCGCAGTATCGCCAGGAAAAGGCAACGGAGAAGCGCACCGCGCTCGCTCCGACCAGCTTCGACACCATGTTCAACACGCTGGCCAGCAACGTCATCGAGTTCCCGCTGCTGGTGAAGGCCGACGTCCAAGGGTCCGTGGAGGCGATCAACACCGCGCTTCACAACCTCTCGAACGACGACATCAAAGTCCGCATCCTGCACGCAGGCGTCGGCGCGATCACCGAAAGCGACGTTACGTTGGCTGCGGCCTCGAACGCGCCGATCATCGGCTTCAACGTGCGTCCGAATGCCAAGGCGCGTGACCTGATCAAGCGCGATAACGTGCGGATGATGTATTACGACGTCATCTATCACCTGACCGACGAGATCACGAAAGAGATGCTCGGCGAACTCGGCCCGCTCAAGGTCGAGAACGTGGTCGGCCGTGCGCAGGTCAAGGAAGTCTTCAAGTCGGGCAAGCGCGACAAGGCGGCCGGTCTGCTGGTCGAGGAAGGCGTCATCCGCAAGGGTCTGTTCGCCCGTCTCACCCGCGACGACGTCATCGTTTCGGCGACCACCATCGCGTCGCTGCGCCGGTTCAAGGACGACGTGGACGAAGTGCGTGCAGGTCTCGAATGCGGTGTCGTGCTGGAGGATACCAACGACATCCAGCCGGGCGACCAGCTCGAAGTCTTCGAGGTCGAGGAGCGTGAGCGCACGCTTTAAGGCAGGCAGAAAGGCAGCCTGAATGGGCCTGATCCTGATCGTCATCGGCGCCGTTGCAGGCTGGAAGATCGCGGACCTTCATCCGCGCAGCTTCCTCCTGCTGGCGCTGGCCGCGATCATGCCGACTGCTGCCGCGGTCATGCTCGATCCGATGCCGCACGGCCCGGTCGGGTGGATCGCGGTGTGGCTGGTCACGTTTCTCTACGTCGCTGTGCCATACGCGCTGCTCGCCACCCTTCGCCGCGCCCGCGCCCGCAACCGAACGGAAGAGCAGTGACGCGCTATTGCGCCTTCTTCGCCAGCATGAACGTCGGCGGCAACCGGCTGAAGATGGCGGACCTGCGCGATGCGCTGGAACGGGAGGACCTGGAAGACGTCGAGACCGTCGTCGCCAGCGGCAATGTGCTGTTTTCCTTCGACGAGCGGCCGGATGAAGGCCTGACCGAGATGCTGAGCTTCATCGTCAACGACCGCTTCGGTTTCCCGACCTTTGCAGCGGTCCGCGATACCGATGGCGTACGCGCCGCGATCGAGGACAATCCCTTCAAGGACAGCGGGGAGGCGAAATTCGTTCATACCCTGCTGCTGGAGCGGGCGCCGGAAGAGGGCGGCTTCGAGAGAATTTGCGCCGATTACGAGGGCCGCGGGCCGGAGAAGCTGGCGCTGGGCGATCGCTGCCTGTTCGTCGATTACGTCGGGGGCGTGGGCGACAGCAGGCTGACCACGGGCTTTATCGAGCGGCGGCTGGGCTGCCGCTTCACCGCGCGCAACATCGGTTCGCTGCGCCGCATTCTGGAAAAGATGGAAGGGGAGGGCTGATGGCCCGCCAGCAATTCACCACCGAACAGCAATCGGTCCGCACCCTGAAGGTGGGGGAGCGGGTGCGCCATATCCTGTCCGAACTGCTCGCCCGGCAGGAAGTGCATGACGAGAGGGTGAGCGCGGCGAATATCGCCGTCACCGAAGTCCGCATGACACCAGACCTTCGCAACGCCACCGCTTACGTCAAGCCGCTGCTCGGCAAGGACGAAGGCGAGATCGTGAAGGCGTTGCGGCAGAATACGGCCTATCTCCAGCGTGAGGTTGCCAAGCGTCTCGGCCTGAAATTCGCGCCCAAGCTGAAGTTTCGCCCGGACGAGAGTTTCGACGAAGCCGACCGGATCGAGGCGCTGCTGCGTGATCCGAAGGTGGCGCGCGATCTGGAGGACGATGGCGACGAGGATGAGGAAGCGGGCGCCTGATGGCGAAGCTCTATTTCTACTACGCCAGCATGAATGCGGGCAAATCGACCACGCTGCTCCAGGCCGACTTCAATTACCGGGAGCGGGGCATGGAAACCATGCTCTGGACCGCTCAGCTCGACGATCGGGGCGCGGACAAGGCGATCGAGAGCCGCATCGGCCTTGGCGCAGATGCCAACCGGTTCACCGGCGACACCGATCTGTGGGACGCCATCGGTGCCCGCCATGCCGCGACGCCGCTGCATTGCGTGCTGCTGGACGAGGCGCAGTTTCTCTCTCCCGCGCAGGTGTGGCAACTGGCGCGCGTGGCTGACGAGGCGGGCATTCCGGTGCTGTGCTATGGCCTGCGCACCGATTTTCAGGGAGAACTGTTCCCCGGCTCCGCCGCCCTGCTCGGCATTGCCGATGCGCTGGTCGAGCTGAAGGCCGTATGCCACTGCGGGCGCAAGGCGACGATGAACCTGCGCGTCGACGATAGCGGCGCAGCGGTGAGCGAGGGCGCGCAGACGGAGATTGGTGGCAATGATCGCTATCTCGCGCTGTGCCGCAAGCATTTCACCGCGGCGCTGGCGGGATAGCGCGTCAGCGCCTATCTTCCCGACATGACAGACACACTCACGCTGATCGCGGTGCTGGTGCCCGCGCTGGTGATCGCCATCGTCTTCCATGAGGTCGCCCACGGCTGGGTCGCGCTCGCGCTGGGCGATCCGACGGCGAAGGAGCAGCGCAGGCTCACCCTCAATCCCTTGCGGCACGTCGATCCCATCGGAACGATTCTGGTGCCGGGTTTCCTTGCCGTCGTCGGGGGGCCAATCTTCGGCTGGGCCAAGCCCGTGCCGGTCCGCAAGGATCGCCTCGACAACCCGCGTTTCGGCATGATGGCCGTGGCCGCGGCCGGACCGGGGACGAACTTCCTGCTCGCCGGGATCGGCGCGGTGTTGCTGGGGGTGTTCGCGACGCAGCTGACCCCTGCACCGGGTGCGGAACCGGGGCTCCTCGCCACGGGACTGTTCTATTTCATCCTGATCAACGTCTTCCTCGCCGTCTTCAACCTGCTGCCGATCCCGCCTTTCGACGGGTCGCACATACTGGAGGGCGCCATGCCGCGCCGCTGGGTGCATCATTACGAGCGGCTGCGGCCCTTCGGGATGCTCCTGTTCGTCGGGTTGATCGCGCTGACGTGGTTCGCCCCGCAACTGGGCGTGCTCGACAAGACCATCGGCCCGCCGGTTGACTGGGCGCTGGAAAAATACCTCAGCCTCGCATCGTCGATTGCCGGTGAGTGACGCTTTTGCTCCCCACGGCTGGTTGATCCTCGACAAGCCGCGCGGTCTCGGCTCGACGCAGGCGGTCGGGGCGGTGAAGCGCAATCTGCGCGAGGGCGGTTATGCGAAGGTCAAGGTCGGTCACGGGGGCACGCTCGACCCGCTGGCCGAGGGCGTGCTGCCGATCGCGCTGGGCGAGGCGACCAAGCTGGCTGGCCGGATGCTCGACGCGAGCAAGATTTACGAGTTCACGGTCCAGTTCGGCGCGCAGACCGACACGCTCGACACCGAGGGGGAGATCATCGCAACGTCCGACCGATTCCCGCCGATGGCTGCCGTCGCGGCGGTGCTGGAGCATTTCACCGGCGAGATCGAACAGACACCGCCCGCCTATTCGGCCGTCAAGATCGACGGCAAGCGCGCCTACGATCTTGCGCGCGCTGGCGAGGATGTGGAGATGAAGACGCGCCGGGTGACAATCCACTCTCTCTCGCTCGCGTCGGAACGGGACCACGGCGAACTCACCTCTGCCTTTGCCACCACCAGTGGCCGTCCGGACCCCTACGACCCGTCCGCGCCGCTGGAGCTTGCCGACAGCGTCACTCTGCGCGCTTCGGTCAGCAAGGGGACGTATATCCGCTCCCTTGCACGGGACATCGCGCTGGCGCTTGGAACGCGCGGGCACGTTACCTATCTGCGCCGTGTAAAGGCCGGTCCGTTCCGCGAGGAACAGGCGATTTCGCTGGACAAACTCAACGAAATCGGCAAGGGCGCGCGACTTCAAGACCTCCTCCTGCCGCTCGAGGCGGGGCTGGACGACATCCCGGCTCTGAAACTCGATCCCGATAGTGCGCAGGCGGTCCGACAGGGCCGGGTCATCTTGGGAATGCCCGAAAGCGATGGGCTCTATCTTGCCAGTCTGCACGACGTGCCGGTGGCGTTGATGGAACTCATCGATGGCACGGCCAAGGTCGTGCGGGGCTTCAACCTTGCCGATGTCGCTGAGTAGAAAGAGAATTTATGTCGGTTACACCCGAAACGAAGCAGAAGGTCATCAAGGACAACGCCCGCGACAAGAACGACACGGGCAGCCCGGAAGTGCAGGTCGCGATCCTGACCGAGCGTATCCGCAACCTGACCGAACACTTCAAGGATCACCACAAGGACAATCACTCGCGCCGCGGCCTGCTGATGATGGTCAACAAGCGCCGCTCGCTCCTCGCCTATCTGAAGAAGAAGGATGTGGAGCGGTATAACGCGCTGATCCAGAAGCTTGGGCTTCGTAAGTAAGAGTTTTGCGAAGGGCGGCTCGAGTGGCCGCCCTTTGTCTATCCGGCCCCGGCGCAATTCGGCGCGGGGCGGACACATGGGGCGAAATCAGCCCCGCACCGGACCGGGCCGGCTTTCCCGGAACAAGTAGGCCCCGCGCCGCAATCAGGCTTCGCGGGTTCGATAAGGAAAATCCATGTTCGACACGAAAACTGTATCGCTGGAGTGGGGCGGAAAGACCCTCACTCTGGAAACCGGCCGCATTGCCCGTCAGGCTGACGGCGCGGTCCTCGCCACTTACGGCGAAACCGTCGTCCTTTGCGCGGTCACCGCTGCGAAGAGCGTCAAGGAAGGTCAGGACTTCTTCCCGCTGACCGTCCACTACCAGGAAAAATTCTCGTCGGCCGGTCGTATCCCGGGCGGCTTCTTCAAGCGCGAACGCGGCGCGACCGAAAAGGAAACGCTGACCAGCCGTCTGATCGATCGTCCGGTCCGTCCGCTGTTCCCCGAAGGTTTCTACAACGAAATCAACGTCATCGCCCAGGTATTCAGCTATGATGGCGAATGCGAGCCCGACGTTCTGGCGATGATCGCCGCATCGGCTGCGCTGACCATTTCCGGCGTGCCCTTCATGGGTCCGATCGGCGCCTGCCGCGTCGGTTTCGAGAATGGCGAATACATCCTCAATCCGAAGCAGGCCACCGCGCTGTCCGACGACGGTCGCCTCGACCTGATCGTCGCCGCCACCGGCGATGCCGTGATGATGGTGGAATCGGAAGCCAAGGAACTGACCGAAGCCGAAATGCTCGGTGCGGTTGCCTTCGCTCACGACAACATCCGTCCGGTCGTCAATGCGATCATCGACCTGGCCGAACAGGCCGCCAAGGATCCGTGGGACGTCGCTTCGCAGGACGGCAACGAAGACATGAAGTCGGCCATCAAGGCGATGATCGGCGACGATATCGCTGCCGCCTACAAGCTGACCGACAAGTCGGAACGCTCGGACGCGCTGAATGCCGCTCGTGAAAAGGTGAAGGCGCATTACGCCGGCGAAAGCTTCGACGGCCAGCAGCGCATGACCGCGATCAAGCTGACCAAGAAGATCGAAGCCGACATCGTGCGCGGCGCCATCCTGAAGGACGGCACCCGTATCGATGGCCGCAAGCTCGATCAGGTCCGCCCGATCGAAGCCATTGTCGGCGTGCTGCCCCGCGCGCACGGTTCCTCGCTGTTCACCCGCGGCGAAACGCAGGCGCTGTGCTCGACCACGCTCGGCACCAAGGAAAGCGAGCAGATGATCGACGGTCTCGAAGGCCTGTCGTACGAACGCTTCATGCTGCACTACAACTTCCCGCCGTATTCGGTTGGCGAAGTCGGTCGTTTCGGCGCCCCGTCGCGTCGCGATACGGGGCACGGCAAGCTGGCATGGCGCGCGCTGCACAACGTGCTGCCGACGCATGACGACTTCCCTTACACCATCCGCGTTCTGTCGGACATCACCGAGTCGAACGGCTCGAGTTCGATGGCGACGATCTGCGGTGGCTGTCTGTCGATGATGGACGCAGGCGTTCCGATCGAACGTCCTGTGTCGGGCATCGCGATGGGCCTGATCCTGGAAGGCAGCGACTTCGCCGTCCTGTCCGACATCCTGGGTGACGAAGATCACCTCGGCGACATGGACTTCAAGGTCGCGGGCACCGAAGCCGGCATCACCACCATGCAGATGGACATCAAGGTTGCCGGCATCACGCAGGAAATCATGTCCAAGGCGCTCGAGCAGGCGAAGGCCGGCCGCGCGCACATCCTGGGCGAGATGAATAAGGCGCTGACCGGTTCGCGTACGGAAGTGTCCAAGCACGCTCCGCGCATCGAGACGATCCAGATCGACAAGTCGAAGATCCGCGACGTCATCGGTACGGGCGGCAAGGTGATCCGCGAGATCGTTGCCGAAACCGGCGCCAAGGTCGACATCGACGATGAAGGCGTGATCAAGATCTCCTCGAGCGACCTCGACCAGATCGAAGCCGCGAAGAAGTGGATCCTCGGCATCGTCGAAGAAGCGGAAGTCGGCAAGGTCTACAACGGCAAGGTCGTCAACATCGTCGACTTCGGCGCATTCGTGAACTTCATGGGCGGCAAGGACGGTCTCGTCCACGTCAGTGAAATGAAGAACGAGCGTGTCGAGAAGCCGACCGACGTCGTGTCCGAAGGGCAGGAAGTTAAGGTCAAGGTTCTCGAAATCGACAACCGCGGCAAGGTCCGCCTGTCGATGCGCGTCGTCGACCAGGAAACCGGCGAAGAGCTGGAAGACACCCGCCCTCCGCGCGAAAAGCGTGAAGGCAGCAGCGACCGCGGCGATCGTCGTGGCCCGCGCGGCAATCGCGACCGTGGTCGTGATCGTGGCGGTCGTCGTGATGGCGGCGAGCGTGGCGGCAACCGCGACGGCGACGACAATGGCGGCGGCAACGGCGGTGGCCACATGCCGGCCTTCCTCAAGGAAGACTGATCGCCTGTCGATCGGCAGGCCCCGGCAAAACCGGGGCCGCCACGACACAGAAAAGGCTGCCGGGGAGCAATCCTCGGCGGCCTTTTCTCTGCCTGTGCGCTGGAAGGAGACCCGTGCCTAGTTGGCAGCGGCGAGACGCGGCGTCGTTTCCGGATCGCGTCCCGACGGATGATCGCTCGTCTGTGCGATCTCTACCCGGTTCTTGCCGTTGCGCTTGGCGTGATACAGGGCCTTGTCGGCCTGCTCGATCAACTCGTTCTTTTCGAGAACCGTCTCCGGCATGCTGGACACGCCGAAGGAGGCGGAAATCTTGCAGTCGTAGGCCGCGCCCAGCTGCTCGGTCTGGAGGCGCAGGCGCTCCGCTAGGTCGCGCCCTGCCTTGAGGTCGGAATCGGGCAGCAGGATCAGGAATTCCTCTCCGCCATAGCGGCAAACGATGTCCGATGGGCGCACGTTGCTGACAATGCTCGACGCTACCGCGGCCAGCACGGCATCGCCGCGCGCATGGCCTTCCTCGTCGTTGAGGCGCTTGAAATTGTCGAGATCCATCATGATCGCCGAGAGCGACGGACCGCCGCGCTTGGTCAGCTCCGAATAGCGGTGCAGCGAATCTTCCATGTAACGGCGGTTGTAAAGGCCGGTCAGCGGATCGCGCAGCGACTGCGTCTGCAACTTCTCGCGCAGCGCGATATTGGCGATGGCAAGCGAGATCGAATCCGCCAGCGCACGCGCCGTCCGGTGCGTTTCCTGAAGCTTCTGCGTCGCCTTGGCCGAATCCTCCATCGCCACGATCAGCAGGCCGTGGACCTTGCCGCGCGCGATCATCGGAATCTCGCTCGCCGCGATGCCCGTGCCGTGGTGCATGCAGCACAGCGTCTCCGCGATGGGCGAATTGAGGTGCGGCTTCCCGCGCTTCAGCGCCCAGCACTGATCCGGGCTGAGCGATTCCGGCGGACGATGACCTTCGGGATAATTCCAGCTGTGCGACAGATCGAGCCGGTCGCGCGAGTTGTTGAACACGTAGAATGCACCGCCGCAATCGGGCAACAGCCGTGCCGCCGCGGCATTGAGGACGGCGCCGGCGTCGGAGTAGCTTTCCGCCGCCTGCAACATGTCCGTCATCGCGAACAGTTCCTGCACCTGCGCGTGCGAATCCTGCGCCATGGAGCGTTGCTTGAACGTGGCGGTAAAGGCGCGCGTGGCGAGGCCGTAGGCCGCCGTGGCGTTCAACAGGACGAGTATCTGAAGCAGGAGGAAGCCGACCGCGACGTAACGCACCGCGCCTTCCGCCAGGAACACGCAGGTTCCCGCAGCGATCGTCGAGAGTCCGACGAGCAGGAGACCCAACCGGCCGCTTGCCTGCAGCCAGAGCATCCCTTTGCTGGTCTCCGACGCATATGCGTCCATGAATTCTATCCCCCGAGGAGAGCGAATAATCCGACAATGTATGAAACAGGTTAACGAGCCGTTCGAAAAAGTACGAACAACTGCCCTTTTTGTCCGGCCCTGATTTAATGGCTACCCGTTGCGAAATGCTGCACCTGCGTTAAAGCTAGCCAATGCTTCCTCGGATCGAACTCGCCAAAGCAAAAATCCCCGATGGGGATAGCCTGCACCTCGTCTCTCACGGCAGCGACTTTATCATCATGATAGGCCGCGAAGAATTGATGAGCAGCCGGATGCAGTTTTCCGAAGAACAGCTTGCGGAACTGACGCTGGAGCGGGTGAAGGCGGTGCAGCCGCGCGTCCTGATCGGCGGCTACGGCATGGGGTTCACTCTGCGTGCGGCACTCGCCCGCATGGCGGCAAACAGCGAGGTCGTCGTAGCGGAACTGGTCGCTGACATCATCGACTGGGCGCACGGGCCGATGGCGGAACTGACGGGGGACAGCCTGTCCGACCCGCGGCTTGCGATCGAGATTGCGGACGTCGCTGCGGTCATCGACGACGCCTCCGACGGGACGATTGCGCGCTTCGATGCCATATTGCTCGACGTCGACAATGGTCCGGACGGCCTGGTGCGCGACGGGAACGAGCAGATCTATTCGCGAACCGGCCTGGCCCGCGCGCGCGATGCGCTGAACGAGGGCGGGGTGCTGGCGGTATGGTCGGCCGCGCCCGACCACAGGTTCACCCGCCGACTCAAGGACGCCCGCTTCGAGGTTGAAGAACGTTTCGTGCGCGCCCGTCCGAACAACAAGGGCCCCAAGCACACGATCTGGTTCGCCACCAAACGCGGCTGACCGATCCTCAGGCGCCGATAATCGGCAGCGGTCCCATGAAGTCCCGCTTGCTCAGCGGTACGCCCTGCGCACGCAGTATGTCGTAGAAGGTCGTGGCGTGGAAATAGAAGTTGGGCTGATTGAAGCTCAGCAGGAAATTCTGGCCCGTCATGTCGAACAGGCGATTGCCGCCCAGCACGAAGCCGACGGGCTTGTCGACCAGCGCTTCCAGCGCGTCGGGTTCGATTGCGGCGAGCGTGCTGGCGGCGTCGGCCAGCATGGCACGCATCGCCGCCCAGTCGGCCGGAATGTCGGTGAAGTCGGGTGAGAATTCGCCGGCGGGGATCAGCGCCAGCGTCTGGGCGGAGTGCAACCAGCACGCGCGGATATGCCAGGGAAGCGGCCACATGTCCTCGGCCAGTCGGGCGTCGATCAGGCCCGCGCCATTCTCCGCCGCAAAGGCTTCGCCCTTGTCTACCAGTTTGCCGAGCCCGGCCAGGATCTGGCGGCAGCCGGGCACGAAGGCGTCGTAAAGCGAAATTGCCATGAACCTCTCCTCTCCATGAAAAAGGCCCGGCCTGTCGCGTGACGGGCCGGGCCGGAATTCTCGATCAGCGGACGCGGGGACCGCCAAAGGGCAGGGGCGGGGGCGGACGCCGCGCACCGCGGGGCAGCTGTGCCTGATACGCCCGGCCGCAATGCTGGACGCAATATGGGAAGCCGGGGTTCACCGCTTCGCCGCAGAAATGAAAGTCAGGCTCGCCAGGATGGCCCATCGGCCAGCGGCAGACCTTTTCCGACAGGTCGAGCAGGCTCGTCTTGTCGGCAATATCGGCGCTGGGCTTCGCAGGAACGAGGCGGCGCGGTGGCGCGGGGGGAATCGGTGCCTGCTGATCGCCGGGGCCCTGACGCAGGAACCCGCCGGGGCCGACCGAAACGATCTTCGGAAGATCGGGCGAACGGTTGGGAATGGGCTGCGAATTGCCACTGGCGCCGCCGGTGCTCGGACTTGCGGGAGCCGGCTTGGCTTCCGCTTCCGGACGCGGCGCGGCAGGAGCGGGCGCGCGCTTGGGCGCAGGCGCTGCCGCTTTCTTGACCGGCTTCGCCACGGGCTTTTCCGCCGCGGTCGTCTTCGCCGCGGCTTTCTTCGCTTCGGCTGCCTTCACTGGCGACGGGCGCGATTTCAGCCCGAGCCGGTGGGCCTTGCCGATCACCGCATTGCGACTGACACCGCCCAGTTCGTCGGCAATCTGGCTGGCTGTCGCGCCGCCTTCCCACATCTTGGTCAGCTTCGCGATGCGTTCGTCGGTCCAGCTCATAAGGGTATCTTCAAATCCTTCATCATGGCGGATAGCCATTCTTGCTAGCGGCTGCTTGCCAGCACTGGTGCTTGGCCCTAGTCGCAGCCAAATGGCCGATCAAGTCCACATGCCCGCCGCATCCAAGACACCTGCAGCTGTCTCGACAGAGGCGCCCTTCGCCCCGCCGGGGGTGCCGGTATTCAACGGCATCAACCGCATCGGTTTGTGGACCCTCTATATTAAGGAAGTCCGCCGGTTTCTCAAGGTGCAGACCCAGACAATCTGGGGGCCGGCGGTCAGCACGGTGCTGTTCCTGATCATTTTCGCCGTCGCTTTCGGTCGCGGCGATCGCATGGTGCTGGGCGTTCCCTTCACCAGCTTCATCGCGCCCGGCCTGATCATGATGGGTATGATGCAGAACGCTTTTGCCAATTCCAGCTTCGCGCTGCTTGTCGGCAAGATCCAGGGCACCATCATCGACATGCTGATGCCGCCCTTGTCGGTGGGTGAACTGATGGCCGGCATCGTGCTCGCTGCGATGACGCGCGCGGTGCTGGTGGGCGCGGCAGTCGCCTTCGCCGTTTGGCTCTATCCGGGGGCAGAGCTGTTCTCGGCGCATCCGTGGGCGATCGTCGTGTTCGGTCTGCTGGGCGCGCTGATGCTCGCCTTGCTGGGGCTGCTGACCTCGATCTGGGCGGAGAAGTTCGACCACGCCGCTGCCGTTACGACGATGGTCGTCGCACCGCTTTCGCTGCTGTCGGGCACGTTCTACGTCATTCACAACCTGTCGCCCGCGTTCCAGACGATCAGCCGGCTCAACCCGTTTTTCTACGTGATTTCAGGCTTCCGCTTCGGCTTTCTGGGGGAAAGCGACATCGGCAACACCAACGCGGCCGTGGTGCAGGCGGCCATCGGGCTGGGCCTGTTCAACCTGCTGCTTGCGGTGCTCGCCTATCAGATCCTGAAGAGCGGCTGGAAAATCAAAAGCTAGTGGGTCATCCCGCGCCGCAGGCGGTAGCGACCATCGGCGAAACCTTCGAAGATTTCGTCAACCGAAGGGTGATCGACCGGGCCGCTGGCACTGTCAGCAAGCAGGTTCTGCTGGCTGACGTAAGCAACGTAGGACGATTCCTCGTTCTCGGCGAGCAGGTGGTAATAAGGCTGATCGCGGCGCGGACGCTTGTCTTCGGGGATCGACTGGTACCATTCCTCGCTATTGGCGAAGACCGGGTCGATATCGAAAATCACGCCACGAAAGTCGTACATGCGGTGGCGCACGACGTCCCCGATGCCGAAGCGCGCCTCGGCATTCATGGGCGCATCGATCGTGCGGCCCGCCTGCGGGGAGAAGAACTGCGTCCTGTTCATTGGGTCCAATGTAATTTCGCTGCGAGTGCGAAACAAGTGCGCGCCGCCGCAATGCCCCGATTTCGCGCGCATTCCCCCTTGGCAAGGGGCGGGGCATCCGCTACCGGCCCGCTTTCCAACGACCTGGGCCTACGCGGCCCGTTGCGCCTGACTCGAAGCGGAGAGGTGGCAGAGAGGTCGAATGCGCCGCACTCGAAATGCGGTATGCGGGCAACCGTATCGTGGGTTCGAATCCCACCCTCTCCGCCAGTCGATCTCCACGGCACGTGTCTTCCAACAGTCGCAATCAAGGCCTAAGCCGGTTCGCGTGTTTAACGCGAGGCCGCCTTACCCATGATCCCCGATACGCTTCACCGCCGCCGTTTCCTGCAATCGACCGCATCGGCTTTTGCCGCGCTGGCGGCGAGCGGCTGCGTGGCGCGCAACATTGCGACCCCCGGCGTGGCGCCGGTGCTACCCTACGGTCCGCTCAAGGCCGATCCGGCCGGGATGCTCGATCTGCCGGAGGGGTTCTCCTACCGCGTGATCTCGCGCCTCGGTGACGCGATGGCAGACGGTGGCACGGTGCCGGACCGGGCGGACGGCATGGGCTGCTTCGACCTCGGCGGCGGTCGCATTGCGCTTGTCCGCAATCACGAACTGGGGCCGGGGCACGGTGCTGGTGGAGCGATTGCCAATCCGTTCGGCCGCGATGCGAACGGTCAGCCCTTGGCGGGTGGTACCACCACCATCGTCCTGAACGCCCGGACGCTGGAGGTCGAACGTCAGCACCGCTCGCTCGGCGGGACAGTCCGCAACTGCGCGGGCGGAACGACACCTTGGGGTAGCTGGCTGACTTGTGAGGAATCGATGTTCACCGACGATGCCGCGATCCGCGCTGGGCACGGCTGGGTGTTCGAAGTCCCCGCGCGCTCCGAAGGTCTGGTGGAACCGACGCCGTTGAAGGCGATGGGGCGCTTCAATCACGAAGCAGCGGCCATCGATCCGCGCACGGGCGTTGTCTATCTGACCGAGGACATGGAGGATTCCATGCTCTACCGTTTCATCCCGAAGGTGCCGGGGAAACTGGCGGAGGGCGGCCGGCTACAGGCGCTCGCAATCGTCGACGGACCGGCGGACAGCCGCAACTGGACGTCTCCTGCCATGGCAGTGGGCAAGAGCCATGCGGTGCGCTGGATCGACATGGACGACGTCGAAGCACCGCAGAACGACCTGAGGCTTCGCGGTGCGGCGGCAGGTGGCCTCGTGATCGCGCGGGGCGAGGGCATCCACATGGGCGACGGCGAACTGTACTTCGCCGCCACCAGCGGCGGTGCGGCGAAGGAGGGGCAGATATTCCGCTTCGCACCCAATCCCGGAGGGGTCGACCGGCTGGAGCTGTTCTTCGAAAGTACGTCGAAGCAACAGTTCAGTTACGGCGACAACCTGACGATCGCTCCCGACGGTCATCTGATCGTCTGCGAGGACCAGTATACCGACGTGGTCGACAACCATCTGCGCGGCATCACGCCCGACGGCGTGCCTTATCCTTTCGCGCGCCTGCGGGTCCAGACGGAGCCTGCCGGCGCCTGCTTCAGCCCCGACGGGCGAACGCTGTTCGTCAACGCCTACAGCCCTGCGGCGACACTCGCGATAACCGGGCCTTGGCTCTGGTCGTAACGACCGGAAGGCTTCGCAAACGAAAAAGGCCGGGCGTGATGCCCGGCCTTTTGCTTTTTCACGCTGTCGTTTCGATCAGAATTCGAAACCGACCGTCACGCCGTAACGGCGCGGATCGAGCGTGAAGATATTGGTGTAGAGACCCGAAGACGCATCGGTGACGTAGAGGCCGGTCACCGAATCGTCGTCAAAGATGTTCTGGATGAAACCGCGCACGAACCAGCTGTCGTCCGGACCGTTCAGCGTGACCGAGGCATTGGCCTGCACGAACGGTGCAATGCGGTTGACGTTGCCGTTGAAGACATTGCCGTACTGCTCACCCGTGAAGGCGACGTCGAAGCGGGGCACGAAGGTCATGCCGTTGCTGAAGTCGTAGGTGTACTGCACGCCAGCCGACGCCTTCACGTTCGGCGCCTGCGGCAGCTTGTTGCCCTTCAGGTTCACTTCGACGCCTGGCGTCAGCACCTGCACCGGACCGAAGATGCCGGTCAGGACGGGATTGGCGGCCTGCGCTGCCAGCACCGAACAGACACCGAATGCGCCGGTCGAGGCTATGCCCGAATCGTCGGGGAAGGCCGTCGGACCCTGCAGCCCGAGACCGCCGTTCACGGCAGCGACGAAGCCATTGGCGCCCGCGCCGGTGACGGCACAGTTCGAACCCGTCGGCAGGTCCTTGATGATGACCGCATCCGGATCGCCACCGCCCGGATCGCGCGGGTTGGCAAAGAACTGGTCGCCCGCGACTTCGGCATTGAGGTAGCTGAAGTTGAGGTTGAACAGCCAGCGATCGGACGGCCGGATCAGCCCTTCCAGCTCGACGCCCCAGATATTGGCATCGATCGTGTCGTTGACGGAGGTCCGGGCAACGATGCGGCTGAGCTGCAAGTCCTTGTACTTGTAGTAGAAGGCCGTCGCATTCAGCACCAGCGCACCGTTGCCAAAGACGTTCTTGCTGCCGATTTCGAATGCGTCGATCGATTCCGGACCAAAGCTGTCGTTGACCTGGAATGCCTGGTCCACCGGCGGGTTGATGCCGCCCGACTTGTAGCCGCGCGAATACGAGGCATAGAGCAGGTTGTCCGGGCTCACCTGATAGTCGACCACGAAGCGACCCGTGATCTCGTTGAAGCCGACATCGCGCATCTGGAACGCGTCGATTTCCGGCGTGCTCGAATCCGCGTCGTAGCTACCGACGTAGGGCGAGGTGAACGGATCGCCGTCATTGGAATAGGGATTGAGGAAGCTGGCCAGCGTGTTGCGTGCCTGCACGCTCTTGCTGTCGTCGTTGTAACGCAGGCCCGCGGTCACCTTCAGCCGGTCGGAAACCTCGTAATAGGCTTCGCCGAAGATGCCGAAGCTTTCCAGTTCGAAGTCCAGCGTATTGTTGTGGAAGAAAGAAGTCGCGAGATAGGACGGCTGCAGCCCCCCTGCGAGGCTGCTGAAGGAGCCCAGCACACCTGCGACGTAATCGATCGTGAAGGTGTTCACGAAGTAGCTGTTGTTGGCGACTTCGTTCTTTGCGTAAATCCCGCCGAGCAGGAAGTTGAACGGGCCGTCGTAGTCGCTGTTGAGAAGGGCTTCCACCGACCAGGCTTTCCCGTCCTGCGTGGAACGGTCGAACTGCGGGCCGTTGGGCGTGCAGACGCGGTTGCCTTCGAATGCGCCGAGATTGTCGATCCGTGCGTCAGAGCTGCACAGATTGCCGTTTTCGTCGAACAGCGCGTCGACGATCGGCTGGAAGTAGGCACCCACGCCGGGAATGGCGGCATATGCCTGCAGTGTTGCAAAGGCGGTCGGGCCCTGCGGGTTGCTGCCGATCGACAGGTTGTAGTCCTGCCGCGAGTCGACGAAGTTTTCCTGGTAGATGCCGGTCACGCCCAGCGTCATCGCGCCGAAGTTCTGTTCCAGGTGGGCCTGGAGCTGGAGTTCGTCGGTTTCGTAGGTCGGCGTGTACTGCGTACGGACCTTGCGCACGTCGTCCGGCTCTTCGAAGCCGGCATAGGCATCGGGGCCGTACAGGCTGTTGAGGCCGAAGCTGGCGGGAATGCCGCGCAGGGCGAGGAATTCGCTGGAACCGAGCGTGCCCGTGAAGGTCGCGTTGGCGTTGACCTTGTCGAAGTCCCGGCGACCGTTGAGGCAGCCCAGCACGCCGGTCGGGTCGCGCTGGCAAAGCTGCTTCTGGATACGCAGGCGGTTGTCGTCTTCCTTGAAGTAGTAGGCCATCAGGTCGATCGTGGTGTCGACCGTGGGTTCGAAGCGGATCGAGCCACGGATCGCGAACATGTCGCGGTCGTCGATGCGCGAATTGTCGTAGAGGTTTTCGGTATAGCCGTCGCGCGTCAGGTAGAAGCCCGCCACGCGCACGCCGATGCTGTCGCCGATCGGCAGGTTGACCATGCCCTTCGCGGTGATGGCATCGTAATTGCCGTAGGACAGCTCGCCCTTGGCGCCAAAGCTGGACAGGTCCGGCTTGGCAGTAACGACGTTGACCACGCCCGAGGTCGCGTTGCGGCCGAACAGCGTACCTTGCGGGCCGCGCAGCACTTCGACGCGCTCAAGATCGAAATACTCCGTTTCGAACAGGCGCGTACCGAACAGCGGGCTGCCGTTGACGTGGATTGCGGTCGCGCTGTCGCAGGTCACGCCGACGCAAAGGTCGCCGATGCCGCGGATGGTGAAGCTGGACGCGGTAAAGTTGCTCTTGGTGAAGGAGACGTTCGGCAGCGTGAGCTGAAGGTCGCTGGCGTTTTCGATCTGCTGCGTTTCCAGCGCTTCGCTGTCGAAGGCGGAAACGGCGATCGGTACTTCCTGCAGGCTTTCAGCCTGGCGCTGCGCGGTGACGAGAATGACGTTGCCCGTGCCGATGGCTTCTTCCTCGGCAGTGGTATCCTGCGCATGGGCAGGGAAAGCGATTGCTCCGGCGCACACGCCGGCAAGCAGGGTAGTTCTGACCCGCATAGTATTCCTCTCCTAAGCGTACCGCCCTTTGCGAGGCGGTTACGTGGTCAGACTACAACACTATCCGGCGTGCCTTGACAATATATCGCTGGTCTGCGGCCATTTTTCGCACATTTGTTGCCAAGACGTCACAGGCTCTTGCGCTTGGCTGGCGGCGGCGACATCTCGGAACGCATAAAGCGAAAAAAGCGGTTCGCGAAAGAACCACGCGAGAGAGGACATTGGTATGCGACAGATCGACCACTTCATTGCGGGCCACGGCGGAAGCGACTTTTCCGGCCGCACGCACAAGGTCTGGAACCCGTCGACCGGGGAAGTGCAGGCCGAGGTCGTGCTGGGCGATGCAAGCGTGCTGGACGCGGCGGTCGCAAGGGCCATGGAAGTGCAGCCCGAATGGGCGGCAACCAATCCGCAGAAGCGCGCCCGCGTGATGTTCGAATTCAAGCGTCTGGTCGAAGCGCACAAGCAGGAACTGGCAGAGCTTCTTTCCAGCGAGCACGGCAAGGTCGTCGACGATGCGCATGGCGATGTGCAGCGCGGGCTGGAAGTGATCGAATTCGCCTGCGGCATCCCGCAGGCGCTTAAGGGCGAGTACACGCAGGGCGCAGGGCCGGGCATCGACGTCTATTCGATGCGCCAGCCGCTGGGCATCGGCGCGGGCATCACGCCTTTCAACTTTCCCGCCATGATCCCGATGTGGATGTTCGGCATGGCCGTCGCGGCGGGCAATGCCTTCATCCTCAAACCGTCCGAACGCGACCCGAGCGTACCTGTGCGGCTTGCCCAATTGTTCGTGGAAGCAGGCGCGCCCGAAGGATTGCTGCAGGTGGTCCACGGTGACAAGCAGATGGTCGAAGCCATCCTCGACCATCCCGAAATTGCAGCGATCAGCTTCGTCGGATCCTCCGACATCGCGCAGTACATCTACCAGCGCGGCACCGCCAATGCGAAGCGCGTTCAGGCGTTCGGCGGGGCGAAGAACCACGGCATTGTCATGCCCGACGCGGATCTGGATCAAGTGGTCGGCGACCTCGCCGGGGCCGCCTTCGGTTCCGCTGGCGAGCGCTGCATGGCGCTGCCCGTCGTGGTGCCTGTGGGCGAAGACACGGCGGAACGGCTCAAGGCAAAGCTCATCCCTGCGATCAACGCCCTTCGTGTCGGCGTATCGACCGACAAGGACGCACATTACGGTCCCGTCGTCACGCCCGAGCACAAGGCCCGCGTCGAACAGTGGATCGACACGGCGGAGAAGGAGGGCGCGGAAGTCGTCATCGACGGGCGCGGCTTCTCCCTGCAAGGCCATGAAAAGGGCTTCTTCGTCGGTCCCACGCTGCTCGACCGCGTGACGCCCGACATGGAAAGCTACAAGGAAGAGATCTTCGGCCCTGTCCTGCAGATCGTGCGTGCGGCCGACTTCGAGGAAGCCGTTCGCCTGCCGAGCGAGCATCAGTACGGCAATGGTGTCGCCATCTTCACGCGCAATGGCCATGCCGCGCGTGAATTTGCGTCGCGGGTCAACGTGGGCATGGTGGGCATCAACGTGCCGATACCCGTGCCGGTCAGCTACCACAGCTTCGGCGGGTGGAAGCGCAGCGGCTTCGGAGATATCGACCAATATGGCATGGAAGGCCTGAGGTTCTGGACCAAGGCCAAGAAGGTCACGCAACGCTGGCCCGATGGCGCCAGTGATCCCGGCGGCAATGGAAGCAACGCCTTTATCATACCGACAATGGGTTGAGCGCGGGGAACGGTCGTTGCCGGTCCTCCGTTGGTTCGTGCAAAGGGAGTCTTACCTCATGAATGCCAGGTTTTTCAGTATCGCCAGCGTGACTGCGGCAGGGCTTGCGCTTAGCGCCTGTGCCGAACCGGTAGAGCGTCAGACTGACGATCAGGTCGACGCGGCGGCAACCGACCGGGAGATCGCGGCCGGTCCTGACGGCGGAAGCGGTGGCGCTGCTGCGCCGGAAGAGGCGACGGTTGCGGAGGAAATCCCGGCGGGCTTCCTGGGGGTCTGGGATTCCGAGGAGGGCGCGTGCGAACCGACTTCGGAAAACCGCCTAGAGGTTTCGCCGGAGCTGGTCGGTTTCTACGAATCCCGAGGTACCGTCACGCAGGTCGAAATCGAATCGATGCAGGAAATCAACGTATCGTTCGACATGGAAGGGGAGGGCGAAACCTGGACAATGACCCGGGGGATGTCGCTGTCCGACGATGGTACGACCCTGACCCTTTCCGGCGTCGATGGCCAGACCCAGATCGACCCCGTTCCTCTCACGATGTGCAAAGGATAAATGCATGAAATGGCCCCTGCTCCTCGTCACGGCTGCTGCCCTCAGCGGTTACACGACCTCGATGGCTGACCCTGGTTCCGAACCGGGCGACACGATCCGTCCGCCCGCCGAAGCCGGTGCATGCAACGCGCAGGCCGGGCAGGTTCTCGTCGGCCAGCAGGCGACCTCGGCAACCGGGCAGCGCGCGCTCGAACTCACCGGCGCGACGAGCTTGCGCTGGGGCCCGCCTGGCGCCGTATTCACCATGGATTATCGCGAGGACCGGGTGAACGTGATGTATGACGAGAACTCGATGATTACCGAGGTGCGCTGCGGATGAGCGGGCGCAGCCGGTCCTTCACCGGCTCTCCCTACGAAGCGCAATTCGGCTTTGCCCGCGCGGTGCGGGTGGGCGATCGCATCGTCGTTGCCGGGACGGGGCCGGTCGAGGATGACGGGACCACCACACCCGGCGATGTTTCCGCGCAGGCGGAGCGTTGCTTTCATCTGATTATTCGAGCGATTGAGGAACTCGGCGGAACAGGTGCCGGTATCGTGCGTACGCGAATGCTCCTAACCGATCCGGCGGATCAGGACGCAGTCGGGGCCGTTCATTCCAACTTCTTTGGCGATCATCCGCCTGCTGCCACCATGGCTGGCGTCGCGTGGCTGTGTCGTCCAGAATGGAAAGTGGAAATCGAAGCCGAAGCGATCGTGGAGGATTGATCGAGGCGGAGCGCGGGCGACCCTTTTCTCCGCCTCCGGTCCTCGCTAGGGCAGTTGCATGAGAAACCAGTTCCAGCTCACCGAAGACCAGCTCGCGATTCAGGACATGGCGCAGCGCTTCACTGCCGACAACATCACGCCCTTCGCCGCCGAGTGGGATGAAAAATCGCATTTCCCGCGCGATGTCATCAAGCAGAGCGGAGAGCTCGGCTTCGGCGCGATCTACGTGTCCGAGGAATCGGGTGGCATTGCGCTCGGTCGGCTGGAGGCAGCGCTGGTGATGGAGGCGATGGCCTACGGCTGTCCTGCGACCAGCGCCTATATCTCGATCCACAACATGGCCGCATGGATGATCGACCGCTTCGGCGGGGCGGAAGTGAAGGCGAAATACCTACCGGACCTCGTCAGCATGGAAAAGATCGCCAGCTATGCGCTGACCGAGCCGGGCAGCGGCTCCGACGCGGCGGGGCTCAAGACCACGGCGAAGCTGGATGGCGACCATTACGTTCTCAACGGCACCAAGCAGTTTATTTCAGGTGGCGGTTTCAATGACATCTACGTCACCATGGTCCGGACCGGCGAGCACAAGTCGAAGGGGGTCACCTGCCTCGTCGTCGACAAGGACACGCCCGGCGTCAGCTTCGGCAAGCCGGAGAAGAAGCTCGGCTGGAACGCCAGCCCGACCGCGCAGGTGGTGTTCGAGGATGCCCGCGTCCCGGTGGAGAACCGCGTTGGCGCGGAGGGCGAAGGCTTCGGCTTCGCGATGGCCGGGCTCGACGGCGGGCGGCTGAACATCGGGGCATGCTCGCTGGGCGGAGCGCAACGCTGTCTCGACGAAGCCATCGCCTACACCAAGGACCGCCAGCAATTCGGCCAGCCCATCGCGGACTTCCAGAACACGCAGTTCATGCTCGCCGACATGGCGACGGAGCTGGAGGCGGCGCGCGCGCTGCTCTACCTCGCGGCGGCCAAGGTGACCGACAACGCGCCCGACAAGTCTCGCTTCTCAGCCATGGCGAAGCGGCTGGCGACCGATGGTGGCAGCAATGTCGTCAACAATGCGCTGCAATTGTTCGGGGGCTACGGTTACCTCAAGGAATATCCCATCGAGCGTTTCTGGCGCGACCTGCGCGTCCACTCGATCCTCGAAGGCACCAATCAGGTGATGCGGATGATCGTGGGCCGGGACTTGCTGCGCCAGTGACTTCGCTGGCCATGACAACCTACCTCGTTCCCGATTACGACGAGGCGATCGCCTTCTTCCGCGACGCCATCGGCTTTTCCGTGATCGAGGACACCGACATGGGTGGCGGCAAGCGTTGGGTCGTGGTCGGCGGAGAAGACGGTGGCCGGTTGCTGCTGGCCCGCGCCACGTCCGGGGAACAGCGCACCGCCATTGGAAATCAGGCTGGCGGACGGGTTGGCTGGTTCCTGCACACGGCGGACTTCGCGGCGAGCCACGCCCGGATGACCGCGCAAGGGGTGGTCTTTCACGAACAGCCCCGGCACGAAGCCTATGGCACGGTCGCGGTCTTCGCCGATCCGTGGGGCAACCGCTGGGATCTCATCGAACGCAAGGACGCAGCATGACAGACGACGTGCACATCCACTCCCACGGCGCGGTCGGGCACATCTCGCTCAACCGGCCCAAGGCGATCCATGCGCTGACGCTGGAGATGTGCCACGCGATGAGCGCAGGCCTGGCTGACTGGGCGGCAGACGACGCGGTGCAGGCGGTGATGGTCGACCATGCCGAGGGGCGCGGCTTTTGCGCGGGCGGTGATATTGCCATGCTGCGGCAGTCCGCGCTGGAAGATGGCGGGACCAGCGGGCGCAAGTTCTTCCACGACGAATACCGCCTCAACCACCAGATGTTCACCTACGCCAAGCCCGTCGTCGCCTTCATGGACGGCATTACCATGGGCGGCGGGGTCGGAATCAGCCAGCCTGCGAAATACCGCGTCGCGACGGAGAACACGCGCTTCGCCATGCCGGAGACCGGCATCGGCCTGTTCCCCGATGTCGGTGGCGGCTGGTACCTCTCGCGCCTCGGCGGGCGGATCGGGCAGTTCCTCGCGCTCACCGGCGCGCGGCTCGACGGGGCGGAATGCGTTTGGGCAGGACTGGCGACGCATTACCTGACGAGCGAGAGCCTCGCCGAAGCCAAGGCGCGCATCGCCGAGAATCCGGCGCGGATCAGCGGTATATTGTCTGAACTCGCAGTCACGCCTCCGGAAGCGCGCATCGCGAAGAACGCGGAACGGATCGCCCGCCACTTCGCCTCCGACGACATGGAGACAGTCGTCGCCAGCCTCGAGGCGAGCGACGACGACTGGGCGGCGAAGGAACGCGACACGCTCGGCACCAAGAGCCCGCAGACCTGCAAGGTCGCGCTGCGCCAGTTGGCTCAGAGCGCCGAGCTGTCCAATTTCGCGGACAATATGCGAATGGAATACCGTATCGCCAGCCGCGTGCTGACGCGGCCCGACTTCGCAGAAGGGGTGCGCGCGGTGATAACCGACAAGACCAACGACCCGCAGTGGAACCCGCCTTCGCCCGAGGCGGTGAGCGAGGAACTGCTCGACCAGATCTTCGCCCCCCTGCCGGCTGACGAGGAATGGACCCCGCTATGACCTACGAAACCATCACCGTTGAAATCCGTGACGCGGTGACGCTGATTACGCTCAACCGCCCGCAGGCGCTCAATGCGCTGAACTCGCAGGTGCTGGAGGATCTGATCGCCGCCTTCGCCGCTTACCAGTCCGACGCCAGCCAGCTCTGCGCGGTGCTGACCGGATCGGGCGACAAGGCTTTTGCAGCCGGTGCCGACATCAAGGAAATGAGCGAGAAACCGGCGGCCGATTTCTACCTCGACGACTTCTTCGCGCCCTGGACCAGCCAGATCGTCAAGACGACGCGCAAGCCGTGGATCGCCGCGGTCAACGGCTTCGCGCTCGGCGGCGGGTGCGAACTTGCCATGATGGCGGACTTCATAATCGCAAGCGACAAGGCGAAGTTCGGCCAGCCCGAAATCAAGCTGGGCGTCGCCCCCGGCATGGGCGGCAGCCAGCGCCTGACCCGCGCCATCGGCAAGTCGAAGGCAATGGAAATGTGCCTCACCGGCCGCATGATGGACGCCGAGGAGGCGGAACGCAGCAACCTCGTCGCGCGGGTGGTGCCGCACGACAGCCTGCTCGACGAAGCGATGAAGACAGCCGCACAGATCGCTGCGATGCCTCCGATGGCTGCCATCGCGAACAAGGAAATGGTCAACGCCGCCTTTGAAACGACGCTTGATCAG
The DNA here is from genome assembly GCF_054482795.1 of Altererythrobacter sp. CAU 1778. Taxonomy (NCBI): domain Bacteria; kingdom Pseudomonadati; phylum Pseudomonadota; class Alphaproteobacteria; order Sphingomonadales; family Erythrobacteraceae; genus Altererythrobacter; species Altererythrobacter sp. CAU 1778. The sequence continues at coordinate 939,465 of NZ_JBTLRP010000001.1, forward strand.
GGCCTAATTATGGAACGCCGCATCTTCCAGATCCTCACCGCGAGCGAGGACAAGGCCGAAGGCATGGCCGCCTTCGTCGAAAAGCGCGAGGGCAAGTGGAAGGGGCGGTGAAATCATAGCCCTCTCCCCTCGCGGGAGAGGGTTGGGAGAGGGGTTGCCGCAGGCAATCGACGCATCGAACGCCCTCTCCAACTTCGGCTAGCGAGCAGGCTCGCAAGCCTGCGTATCCTCTCCCGAGATGGGAGAGGAGCAAGGAGAAAGAACATGAAAATCGCCTTCATCGGCCTCGGCAATATGGGCGGCGGGATGGCCGCGAACCTCGTGAAGGAGGGGCATGAGGTGAACGCTTTCGACCTTTCCGAAGAGGCGCTGGCGGCGGCGAAGGGCAATGGCTGCACCACCTTCACCGACGCGGCCGAGGCCTGCGAAGGCGTCGATGCGGTCGTCACCATGCTGCCCAATGGCGAGATCGTGCGATCGGTCTATGAAAGCAGCGTGATCGGCAAGGCGCCGACGGGCGCGGTGCTGCTCGACTGCTCGACCATCGACGTCGCCACTGCGAAGGCGGTGATCGCGGAGGCCGAGGCGGCGGGTTACGACATGGTCGATGCGCCCGTATCCGGCGGTATCGCGGCAGCCAATGGCGGGACTCTCACCTTCATGGTCGGCGGCACGGAAAAGGCGTTCGGACGCGCCGAAGAGGTGCTGAACGCGATGGGCAAGGCCGTGATCCACGCGGGCGAGGCCGGGGCGGGGCAGACCGCCAAGATCTGCAACAACATGCTGCTGGCGATCCACATGATCGGCACGGCGGAAGCCATGTCGATGGCAAAGAAGCTCGGTCTCGATCCGCAGAAATTCTACGAGATTTCAAGCGTGTCGAGCGGCTACAACTGGTCGCTCAATGCCTACACTCCGCTCCCCGGCGTGGGGGTGGAGAGCCCGGCGGACAAGGATTACCAGGGCGGTTTTGCCACCGCGCTGATGCTCAAGGATTTGCGGCTGGCGATGGCCGCGGCGGAGGAATCCGACAGCGCCGTACCGATGGGCCAGCGCGCCGCCGCGCTCTATGAAGACTTCAACGGCGCGGGCAACGGCGCGCTCGATTTCAGCGCCATCATCCGCATGATCGCCGGGCGGGGGTAGGCCCGCCCTCTTTTCACATCGCGGAGATGCCGCCGTCGAGCTTCATCTCCGCGCCGGTCATGAAGCGGCTTTCGTCGCTGGCGAGGTAGACCACAGCGTTGGCGATATCGTTCGGCTCGCCGACGAATTTCAGCGGCACCTGGCGCGCCAGCTTTTCGAGCAGCACGTCCTTCGCCAGCCCCGCATTGCGCGCCGTCCCGTCGAGGATCGGCGTGTCGACGAAGGTGGGATGGACGGAGTTGCACCGGATGTTCATATTCTGCTTGGCGCAGTGGAGCGCGATCGACTTGGTCAGCATCCACACCGCCGCCTTGGTAGAGTTGTAGGCGGGCATCCTGTCGCTGGCGATCAAGCCGGCGATGCTGGAAATGTTGACGATGGATCCGGGCGCGTGCTCGCGCATCAGTGGCAGGGCCTTCTGGCAGCCGTGAAAGATGGAATCGACGTTGATCGCGTAACAACGCTTCCAGTCTTCGAACGTGCAGCTCTCGATATCGCCGCCGACGCCGATCCCGGCATTGTTGACCAGCACGTTCAGCCCGCCCATCTGCTCGCGCGCGGCATCGACCGCCGCCTCCCAATCATCGGGCGAAGTCACGTCGTGTCGCAGTGCGTATGCCGTGCCGGAACCGAGCGCCTCGTCGATCAGGCGCGCCGTATCAGCTGCGCCTTCACCGTCGATATCGGTGCACAGCACGCGCGCACCTTCTTCCGCCAGCCGGGTCGCATGGGCGCGGCCCAGCCCCTGCGCCGCGCCGGTCACCAGCGCCAGTTTTCCTTCGCACCGCCTCGCCATCAGCTTTCTTCCTTCAGTCGCAGCGCCAGCATCACCATCGCCAGTCGCACGTCGACGCCATTCCCCTGTGCATGCCAGTCGGCCAAAAAGCGCTCCAGTTCGCTCAGGGCAACGCGATGCACGGTGATGTCTTCGCTCTCCGTACCGCCGCCTTCGCCAACGCGGGTCAGGCCATGCGCGCGCAGCAGAGTGAAGCTTTCGCTGACCATGCCGGGGGAGGAGTAGAATTCGCCGAGATTTTCGAACCGTGCGGCGCGGTATCCGGTCTCTTCCTCCAGCTCCCGCGCGGCAGCGTCTTCGGCAGGTTCGCCTTCCAGCCCGTCGTCGTCGCCTATCAGCCCGGCGGGCAGTTCGAGGCATGTCTTGCCGAGTGGCACGCGATACTGGCTCACGAGCAGGACATGGCCATCCTCCACCGCCAGAATCGCAGCGGCCCGGATGCCGCGGGTACGGCCGACATATTCCCAACGTCCGCGCTGTTTCGCGGCGATGAACCTGCCTTCCCAGTGCGTGACCTCCGTCAGGTCGCGGTCGGCGGTCACAGCACGATCAGCCGGTCGGGCAGCTCGTTGCGATCTTCGTCGCTGCGCGGGAAATGTTCGGCGAGCACCTTGCCGACATCCTCTATGCCCGCGACCAGTCCTTCCGCCACGCGGCCCTGACGGATGTGGGCGAGCATGTCCGCCATGGCCGCGCCCCAGACTTCGGCGTCGACCTTCTCCGCGATCGTCTCGTCCGCCACGATCTCGGCCCTGCGTTCGCGCAGCGAGAGATAGAGCAGGACGCCTGTTCGCCCATGCGTGCGGCGTTCCGCGCCGACCTTGAAGTGGCGCACGGCGGCATCGTGCACGCGCATGGTCCGCAAGGGGCCGGGCACGACGCGATAACGCAGGCCGTCCCAGCCGAGCAGCGCCCAGCTGAGGAAGAAGGTGACGACGCCGAGCGCAATTGTCAGGCTGGCGATCTCGCCGGTGGTCCATTCGGGCGTCCAGCCGCCGGTCAATCCCGAATGCAGACTGATGAATGGTGCGGGAAAGAGCGCGAACAGGCTCATCGCGGAGAAAGCGAGCGCCGCTGCGTAAACGAGGATCACGTCGCTATAGCCGTCCGAATGTTCGGCCAGCACGGTCACGAGTTCGCCCGAAGTGTGCTCTTCGATCTTCGTTACAGCCGCGGTAACGGCCGCCTGTTCGCTCATGCCGAGACGCGTCATCACCACCCCCCGGAGGCGCCGCCGCCCCCGAAACTGCCACCACCGCCTGAGAATCCGCCCGAGAAGCCTCCGCCGCCCCAGCTGCTTCCGCCTCCCGATCCGCTGGCGCCGCGCGCAATGGCCTTTCCGGCTTCCCACAGGATGATGTCGCGCATGGCGTTGCCGCCACCGTAATGCCTGCGCCGCCCGCGGCCGCGCATGGCGGGAAGGATGAAGAAGAAGAATATGAAGGCGATCCAGATGACCATGCCGATGGGGAAGCCACCCTTTTCCTCGCGCACCTGCGTGGCCTGCGCTGCGATCTGGCGCGCCTCTTCTTCCGGCAGTTGCAGCTGCGTGATGATGGCGTCCGCGCCCGCCACGATGCCGCCCGGCATATCGCCTTCGCGGAAGCGGGGCAGGATGGTGTTCTGCACGATGAGGCCCGAGAGGCCATCGGTCAGGACGGGCTCAAGCCCATACCCGACTTCGATCCGCACCTTCCGGTCGTTCGGGGCAATCACGAGGAGGACGCCATCGTTCCGCTCGTCATCGCCGATGCCCCATGCGCGTCCGAGCTGGTAGCCATAGTCGGCGATGTCGTAACCCTGCAGATCGGGGATGGTCGCTACGACAAGCTGGCGCTGCGACTGCGTTTCGAGCGCTTCCAGCCTTGTCGTCAGCTGCGCTTCCACTTCGGGCGGGATGATATTCGCCTGATCGACCACGCGCCCGGAAAGCTCGGGGAAATCCTGCGCCTGAAGCGGAGCGGAGAGCACCGTCAGGGCGCCGACCAGGGCAGTGAGAAAACGCCTCATCACGCGGCTTTCCGCATGGGTTGCACGGCAACCTCGCGCGCCAGGCTTTCGACGGCGGAGTGCACCCCGTTCGTGAAATCGCCCCGGCGCAAGCTGGGCAGCAGCTCGTTTGCTATGATCTGCGCCGCTTCGGCGTCGGTGACCTGCATTTCCAGGCCGGAGCCGACCTCGATCCGCACCTGCCTTTCGTTCGGCGCGACGAGTAGCACGAGGCCGTCGTTGCGCCTTGCGTCGCCTACGCCCCACGCATTGGCAAGATTGCGCGAATAGTCCTCGATCGGCTGGCCTTTCAGGCTGGGGGTGGATGCGACGACCATTTGCAATTGCGTTTCCTTTTCGAGCCGTTCCAGGCGGGCAGAGAGGCCTGCCTCGCTTGCCTCGGTCCAGATCCCGGCGACGTCGACTACGCGTCCGGTCAGGGGCAGCGCCGGTTCCTCGCCCTCGCTTTGGGCGGAGCAAGCCGCCAGCGCGAGCGCCAGGGTTATCAACGCGGCGCCATGTGGCACGCCCCGATCAGTTCGCGGGCGCGTTGTTGCCGGGCGTCAGGTCGAGCTGCGGCGCTTCCTCTGCGCCCGGGGTGGTCGCCTCGTACGGCGTCATCGGTTCCGCACCGTGAATGATGTTGGCGCCGATCGTGTCCGGGAAGGTCCGGATCGTCGTGTTATACTGGCGCACAGCTTCGTTGTAATCCTTGATCGAGATGCGGATCTTGTTCTCGATGCCTTCGAGCTGGCTTTGGAGCATCACGAAGTTCTGGTTCGACTTGATGTCGGGATAGCGTTCGAAATTGGCGATCAGGCGGCCGAGCCCCTGACCAAGCTGCGCCTGCGCGGCGCGGAACTGCTCGACTTTCGCCGGGTCGTTCAGGTCGTCGGCCGTGATGTTGACGCTGGTTGCGCGGCTGCGCGCCTCGATCACGTCGGTCAGAATGCCGCGTTCGTTCTCCGCCGCGCCCTGGGCGACTTCGGCAAGGTTGGGCACCAGATTGGCGCGAGCCTGGAATGCGGCCTGCACGTCGGCCCACTTGGCCTTGGCATTTTCCTCCGCCGCGGGGACGGAATTGATCCCGCAGGCAGCGAGCGTGGCAGCCGCCATGAGCGCGAGGGAGTTGCGGATGAGCTTGGGCAAATGCATGGCGGCGGTCCTTCCACGAAACAGTACTGTGTTAGCTTTATAGAACAGTCGCGCGGCCATTCAAGGCTGGGGATCATGCACGGGACTGACACTTGTTAACCCTGAAATTGTTTGTAACAGATCCCATTCTGCATCGGACGGGAGTTTTCGGGTATGTTTGCAGAATTCAAGGAATTCATTGCCAAGGGCAATGTCATCGATCTGGCGGTCGCGGTAATCATCGCGGGCGCTTTCGGCACGATCGTCGCGTCGCTGACCGACGACCTCATCATGCCAGTCGTAGGCTGGATTTTCGGCGGGGCCGATTTCTCCAACTACTTCATCCTTCTTAACACGCCGGCGGGCTACACCGGCGATCCGACGGACTATGCCGCGCTCAAGGAAGCGGGTGCGGCCATGATCGGCTATGGCGCGTTCATTACCGCCATCGTCAATTTCCTGATCCTGGCCTTCATCATCTTCCTGCTGGTCCGCTACGCCAAGAAGGCGATGGCCGAGTTCGAGGCAAAGAAGCCGGAAGAAGATGCCGGGCCGACCGAGATCGACCTGCTCAAGGAAATCCGGGACGAGCTGAAGAAGCGCGTCTGACACCAATACACTTCACATTAAGCGGGCGGGGCCTATATGGGTCCTGCCCGCTTTTTTGCGGGCTATGGCGATAAATGGCGCCGTGCAATAGGTACAACGGACCCGGGGGCAGTACCCGGCGGCTCCACCAAAACCCGCAGTTGGTCCCGGGTTCTGACGGGGCCGAACCAGGATCGACGTGTGCTGAAAGACGGTGTTTTCGTTCGGGCTGAGTATCCCGTAAAAATGTTCACAACACACAAGTGCCAACGATAACGAAGCACTCGCAATCGCAGCGTAACCTGACGGGCTAACGCCCTGATCTTACAAAGCTAAAGCGCGGTTGGGCCCACCGGGCAACAGAAGCGGATTCCGGGCGTCCGGAGGGAACGTAGCAACAGAATCCCTCCACCTTCAGCAGCAGAAAATTCAGGGAGTGGCCTTGGCCGCCTCGCGCTCCGCCGCTTCGTATTTCAGGCAGTCGAGGATCTTTGCGCCGGCGAGAAACACCGCGCCGCTACAGGCTGCGAACAGCAGCCAGCCGCCATATCCCGGGAATTTGCCGAGGTAATGACTGCCGCGTTCCATCGCGCCGAGCGCCAGCGCGTATATGATCACGAACGCTTCGAAGCGTGTCTTGATCACGAACAACCTGGCGATCTTCTTCAGCATTCACACCCTTTCCGGTCATGGCAGATGGGAGCAAGTCCCGTGCCAGCGGCGCAAACCTGCGAGTCGCGATGGTTAAGCCGAAAGTAAGTGTAAATCGCCCCGACAGACCGTCCAGCGCGTTAACCCAGTTCCTGCAACCCCAGCGTTTCGAGCAGCGCCAGTCGTGCAGAAACAACGGCAGAGGCAAGCGATGGTTTCCCGATGTCCGCGGGGTCGATCTGTTCTGGCCAGTAGCGGGACACTATCGTCTCGAGTTCTTCCGCCCGCGCTTCGGTTAACAGGAAGCGTTGGTCGACGGTGGCCGGATCGGCGACGACGCGCAAACGCAGGCAGGCAGGGCCGCCGCCATTTGCCATGGATTGCCGCACGTCGACCGGGATGACTTGCCGGATCGGACCGTTGCCGGCGAGCATAGTTTCGCACCATGCCCATACAGCGGCGCTTTCCTGGCATTCGTCGGGTACGACCAGCGCCATCTCGCCGGAGGGCAGGGTGAGCAGCTGCGCGTTGAACAGATAGGTTGCGATCGCTTCCGACAGGCTGACCGCACTGTCCGGCACCTCGACCACCTCCAGCGCGGGGAAGGCGGCGCGGATGGCGTCATACGCGCCCTGTTGGTCGGCGAAGGCGCGTTCGTGCGTGAACAGCACGCGTTCGTTCGCCACGGCGACGACGTCGTTGTGGAAGGCGCCTGCTTCGATGGCCTCCGGATTTTGCTCGATAAACACGCATTTTGCCGGGTCGAGACCATGGAGGCGAGCGACAGCGCGGCTGGCCTGTTCGTGCTGGCGGGCGGGAAATTTGCCGCCCGGTCTGCCGTAGACGAACACCTCGACGCCGGGCGTGTCGTGGCCTTCGCAGAAGCGCATATGGTTCGCTGCCCCCTCGTCACCGAAGCTGGGCGGTACGGCATCGTGGATCGCGAAATGCCGGGTGTCCGCGAAAGCGATCTTCAACTGCGCCTGCGTGTCGCGCCATTCCTGCCCCCGGTGGAGCATGGTGACGAGGTTGGCCGGCGTAAGATGGCAGCGCCCGTCCGCCGTATCGGGCGCGGGGCTGACGGTCGCCGCATTGGCGGTCCACATCGAACTGGCCGACCATGCGGCGGCGCGCAATGCAGGGTCCTTGCCGTTATCGACGCCCAGGCGATCGAGCAGCGCGCCATTGGGCCGTGGCAGTGGAAGGAGGTATCCTTGCGCCAGCCCGCGCGCCAGATTGCCGCGCATCTTGGCGATGCCCTGCAAGGCAGCAGCGCGCGGATAGGACGGGTCGCCCGCATGGCTCGTTGCCGCGAGATTGCCGAGGCTCAACCCCGCATAGTTGTGGCTGGGGCCGACGATACCGTCGAAATTGATCTCGACCAGCTTGCTCACCGCGCGACGCTCCAGACCGTGTCGCCGACCGCCACGCCGAGGAGGTCGGATGTGTGCGAATCCACCGCGATGCTACCGTCCTCACGCAGTTCGCGCGCGCCGTAGCAGCTGCGAAAATCGGACAGGCGGCCGCTGGCGATCAGCGCTTTCTCCCCCTGCTTGAGATCGATGGCGGCAACCGTGCATTCCCTCGCCTCGGCCACCGATTTCACCTTGTCGGTGCGTGTCGTCATGGTCGGGCCGGCATCGAAGATGTCGACATATCCGTCGAAGGAGAACCCCTCGTTCTCCAGCATCCGCATCGCGGCGCGGCCGGTGGGGTGGGGCAGGCCGATGACCTTGCGTGCCTCGTCATCGAGCATGGCGACGTAGACGGGGTGCTTGGGCATCAGATCGGCGATGAACTGGTTGCCGTTGATCGCGTTGAAATAATCGGCGTCCTGGAATGTCATGCCGAAGAAACGGCCCGCGACGCCATCCCAGAAGGGCGACCCGCCGCGGTCGTCGATGATTCCGCGCAGTTCCGCCAGAACCCGCTCCGCAAAGCGTGCGCGGTGCATGGCGATGAAAAGATAGCGACTGCGGGCGAGCAGCAGGCCGAGCCCGCCCGCACGCTCGTTCGGGTGCAGGAACAACCCTCCGACCTCGCTGCTGCCTTCGAGATCGGTGACGAGGCTGAGCAGCTCTGCCCGGACGGTGCGATCGAGTTCCTGCGAATACTGCGTCAGCGTGGTGAGGCGGTAGGAATAGAACGGCCATTGCTGCCCCACCTTGGTGAACAGCTGACAAGTTCCGCGAACGGCGCCCGTTTCCGCGTTTTCCAGCACGAGCACGAACTGCTCGTCGCCCAGGACATCCTCGGTGTTGGAAAAAGCCGTCACCGCACGTTCCAGCTTGCCGGTCAGGGCGGGGCGGTCGGCTGGCAGGTTGGTGAAGCCCCCGCCGGTCAGCTTGGCCATTTCGTACAGCGGTTCGAGATCGTCGAGCCGCGCGGCGCGCAGGCGAAAGCTCACAAATGGTCTCCGGTCGCGAGAGAGTGAAGAACGAGAGTGGACAGCGCCGCACGCTCCGACAGGCTGGCAGCGATCATGAACTCATCCGGCGAGTGGATTGCCCCGCCGCGCACGCCCATGGTGTCGATCACCGGGATATGGCGCGCGGCGATATTGTTGCCATCGCACACTCCGCCGGTCGGCTTCCAGTCGATGGACTGCCCCAGCTCCGCGCCGCATTCGCGCACGAGGTCGAACAGGCGCTGCGCCTTCGCGTCGACCGGCTTGGGCGGGCGGGTGATGCCGCCATGCAGATGCAGGCCGACGTCGTGTGCCGCTGACAGTTCAGCGATCAGCGCGGCAAGGTCGCGCTCGAATGCGCTGGCCGCCTCGGTCGACTTGGGCCGGATGTTGAAGCGCAGAACGGCGTGATCGGGCACGACGTTGTTGGCTGCACCGCCGTCGATCCGGGCCGGGTTCACCGAGAGGTCGTCATGGCTCATCGCTTTCAGTCGTACGGCAAGGTCGCTAGCCGCGACGATGGCGTTGCGCCCCTCCTGCGGATTGCGTCCGGCGTGCGCCGAGCGGCCCGTGACCACCACCGAGTAATTGCCGCTGCCCCCGCGCGCATGGGCAAGCGTGCCTTCGGGCGTGGCGGCGGGTTCGTAGGTCAGTGCGGCGTATTTGCCTTGGGCGAGATTGTCGATCAGCGCGGCCGAGGATAGCGAACCGGTCTCCTCGTCCGAATTTATCATGACGTCGTAGCCCACCCGGTCACGCCAGCCGGGCAGCGTTTCCAGCGCGCGCAGAGCGTTGAGAATGATGCAAAGGCCGCCCTTCATATCGGCGGTGCCTGGGCCGTTCATTACGCCGTCCTCGATCCAGCGGGTCGTCTGAAAGGCGTGATCGACGGGAAAGACGGTGTCCATGTGACCTGTCAGCAGGAAGCGGCGGTCCGCTTCGGGGCGTACGCGCAGGACGAAGTGCTTGCCGTGCGGCCTGTCCCGCTCTGACCCGTCGGCGTCGATGGCGGTGACGCGGGCAGGCTGTTCCAGTGTGACCTCGCCCGGCAGCACGCTGAAGGCGTCGGCGAGCAGACCGGCCATCGTCTCCAGCCCGGCAATATTGGCTGTGCCGGTGTTGACCGCGGCCCAGCTTTCGACCGTCGCGACCATCGCGGTCTGGTCGAAGGTGGCGATGGCGTTCTGAAGTTCGTCCGAAAGATGTTTCATCGGAAACCGCACTAGCGATTGCGCGGGCGGTGTCAAAGCGGGGCGGTCAGCCGAGGGTGCGCGCGAGGGCGGTAAACTCCGCGATGGAGAGCGTCTCTGCGCGTCGCTGCGGATCGATGCCGAGAGCATCCAGAGCTTCGACTGCGCCGGGCATCGACTTGAGGCTCTGCCGTAGCATCTTGCGGCGCTGGCCGAAGGCGGCTTCGGTCAGCCGCTCGAGCAGGCGGGCGGAGACGCCCTCCGGCATGGCGGCGGGCGTGACGTGGACGATCGCGCTCATCACCTTGGGCGGCGGCGTAAAGGCGCTGCGGTGCACTTTCATCGCCAGCTTCGCCGTGCTGCGCCACTGTGCAAGCACCGCGAGGCGGCCGTAGGCGGAGCCGCCGGGCGGCGCGACGATGCGCTGGGCAACCTCCTGCTGGAACATCAGCGTCATCGAGGTCCAGTGCGGCGGCCATTCTTCTCCGCCCAGCCAGCGCGTGAACAGCGCCGTCCCGACATTGTAGGGCAGGTTTGCCACGACGGCGAACGGCCCGCCCATCAGCTCCGCGTGATCGATCTTCAGCGCGTCGCCCTCGATCACGGTAAGCTGGCCGGGATATGCCTCCGCCACCTCTGCGAGGGCGGGCAGGCAGCGGCGGTCCATCTCGATGGCTGTCACGCGCGCTCCGGCCCGGAGCAGCGCGCGCGTGAGGCCGCCGGGTCCGGGACCGATTTCGAGCACCGCCTTGCCGCCGAGATCGCCGGGGATCGCGGCAATGCGGTCGAGCAATTGCTCGTCGAACAGGAAATTCTGCCCAAGCGCCTTGGACGCGCTGAGGCCATGGCGCGCGATTACCTCGCGCAATGGGGGCAGGTCAGCCATGGGCGCGATTGGCGGCCATTTCCGCCGCCATGCGGATCGCGGCGATGAAGGAATCGGGCCGCGCCGTCGCCGTTCCGGCGATGTCGAACGCCGTGCCATGATCGGGCGACGTCCGAACGATCGGCAGACCCAGCGTGACATTCACGCCGAGGTCGAAATCTAGTGCCTTGATCGGGACGAGCGCCTGGTCGTGATACATCGCCAGCGCCACATCGTAAGTCGCGCGCGCGTGCGGGGCGAAGATCGTATCGGCGGGGTGCGGGCCGGTCGCGGCGATGCATTCGTCCTGGAGCTGCTGCACGGCAGGCGCGATTATCCGTGCTTCCTCGTCACCCATGCGACCGTTCTCCCCCGCGTGCGGGTTGAGGCCGCAGATCGCGAGGCGCGGGGTCTCGATGCCGAAATCGCGTTGCAGAGCGGCGGCGGCCACTTGCGCACGCCGCACGATCAATTCGGTCGAGAGGCGCGCCGGCACTTCGGCCAGAGCGCAATGGATGGTGACGGGGATGGTCCTGAGGCTCGGCCCGGCGAGCATCATGACGGAATCGTCCTCTGCCACGCCGCAGGCATCGGCGAGAAATTCGGTCTGGCCGGGAAAGGCGAAGCCGACCTTCGCCAGTTCGCCCTTGGCGATCGGAGCAGTGACCACGCCGCCCACGGCACCCCGCAGCGCCAGTGTCGTCGCCAGTTCGAGCGAGTTCATCGCCAGCCGCGCCCCGGCTTCATCTGGCCGACGCGGCGTGTAGGTCCCCGCGCTGTCGCCGATGACCGGGATCGCCCCCTCGAACACGCGCGCGGCATCCAGCGGATCGGCAATCGGCTGGACCTTCAGCGAATGCCCGCGTGCCAGTGCTGCTCCGCGCAACACGTCGGCGCTGCCCGCGACAACAAAGGGCGCGGGAAACTGGCTACGACGCGCCCACGCCTCGACGATCAGTTCCGGGCCGATCCCGGCCGGATCGCCGAGCGAGAGGGCCAGCGGGGTCAATTATATTCGATGATGGCGTCGCGCCGAAGGTCGCGCAGGTAGCGGTTCGCCCACTTGGCAACGCGTTCGTCCTTCAGCTGTTCGCGCAGCTGTTCGGGGCTGGGGCCGCCTGCCATCTGCGGATCGTCACGTCCGCACAGCATCAACACACGCACACCTTCCTCGACGGAGCCGAAGGGCGGCGTGCTCTGGCCGACCTGCATCTGCAACAGCGTCTGCTGGAGTTCGGCCGGAAGCTGCCGCGCGACGACCTGGTCGCTGGTGACGACCTCGCCGCCGATCGATGCCGCGACTTCTTCCGCCTGACCGCAGCCACGCATCTGACCGACCGCGGTGCGGAAACCTTCGAGCTGGGTGTTCATCTGTGCCTGCGTCGCACCCGGAGTGAAGTCGATCGAGATCTGCTTCAGGCTTAGTATGGCGTCGCGCGGATCGGAGGTCAGGATCTGGCGCTTGTCCATCAGCACGACGATCGAATAGCCACCCGGAACCTCGATCGGACCGACCAGCTGGCCGGGCTGCATCTCGCGCGCGACCACGCCGATTTCGGCCGGCAGCTGACCAAGACGCAGCCAGCCGAGGTCTCCGCCAACTGACTTGGTCGAGGCTTCGGAATACTGCCGCGCGTAGGCGAGGAAGCTGCCGCCCTGCTTCAGCTGCTCGACGATCTGGAGCGCGTTGTTCTGCACTGCGTTCCGCGTCGCGGGAGTCGATGCGAGGTAGATTTCGCCAAGGCGATACTCCTCCGTCCCGCGCGAATCATTCAGGCGCGCCAGCAGGTCGTTCACTTCGTCTTCCGACACATCGACGAAGGGCGTGATGTTGCGCCGCTGCAGGCGGTTCCACGCCATTTCGCCTTCGATCTGACGCTTCAGCGAGGCGGGGGACGATCCCATCGCCACCAGCGCCTGGTCGAGCGCCTCGGCATTGCTGCCGAAGTTGTCACGCGCCACGCGGGCATAGGATTGCTGCACCTCTTCCGGGGCGACTTCGATTTCCTGCAGGCGAGCGGCCTGGATCTGCAGCGTTTCGTCGATCAGGTTACGCAGCACCTGCCCCCGAAGGCGGGCCAGTTCCTCTTCCGGGATTTCCCGGTCCTGGTTGGCATTGAGCACCAGCGCCATGCGCTGATCGACATCGGTTCCGGTGATGATCGCGCCGTTGATCTTGGCGGTGGCGCGGCGGAAGTTCGGGTCCGAGTTGCCCATGACGGTCGGCGATGCGGGAAGATCCAGCACGCTTTCCGCCTCGACCTGCTGTCCGATGGCCGGGGCAGAGACGGCGACGGCCGTTGCGGCCGCTGCCAGAATGACCGAGCGCAGCTTGCGAGAAACCGAATTCATTGTGTCCGTGCCCATTCCTGAAAAACTCCGCCTGCGGGGCAGGCCTGATCCTGTTGATACGGCGCGTGAACTGGCCGAACGGTGCTTAACGCAAGATGAGTGCCAAGCGGCCTCAGCAGCCGCGCGGACACCCGTTTGCGCCGCCATCTAGCCGATTTGCCACCGCCTGCCAACGCGGCGGTTTCGTGCTAGTTGTTGAAGCCCAGATTGCGTAGCGCGACGTGCACCTGGAAGGTGTTGCCCCGCTCCGCATCGCCGGTCGCGGTATAATCGCGCCGCCAGGTCAGGCCGAGTTCGAGGCAGTCGTCTTCGTAGGCGACGCCAAGCCGCGTGCGGAGTGGTTCGAACCCGTCGGAAACGAAGGTCGGGTCTTCTGCCTCGTTGGTCAGGTTGATCACTGCCGAACCGAACACCGACCAGTAATTGGCGAAGGCCACGCGTCCCGCGAGGCGCAATTCCTCGCGGTCCTGCAAATCCTCGATCGAATCGTCGATGTCTCGGTTGAGCCGGAGGTAGCCGATTTCCGCATAGGTGCGACGCGAACCGACGGTGGCGTCGAGTTCGTTGCGGCGCACGCCGAGCGAATCCTTGTCGAGCCGATAGCGGTGGGTCAGCGAAACGAAGTCGCGGAAACGCACTTCGGTGCGGCCGACGATATCGGACGTCTTGTTGGTCAGGCCGGTGCCGTCGGGGAAGATCGTCGGCTCGCTCGTCAGGCGATAGGACTGGCCGACCGTCGTCTTCACGCGCCAGTCTGGCCGTGTAAGCAGCCAGTCGAAGCCATAGGTGAAGCGCACCCCGTCCTCGATCCGGTCGTAACCGGGAAAGCGGTTGAGCGCGAACAGGTTGCTGTCTTCCAGGTCGATCGCCCGCGAATCCTCGTTCGGGATCGCAAAATTGCGAATCTGCGGGCTGGCGACGATCTGAAAGCGCGGAGTCAGCACCTGCGTGCCGCCGAATGCCTCGCCGATAAAGGGCCACTTCACGTCGACGGCGCCGATTGCGAATCCGCGCGTCTGCCAGCCGGGCTCGCCGCGGTAGATCGCAGTCTGCGTCAGCGCATTTTCGTCCGAGCGGTAGACGTCACCGCGAGCGAGCGCGGTAAGCGATACTTCCTGCCCCATTCCGGTGATCCGGCGTGTATCCCAGCGCGCGCTGGCAAAGGCGCGATTGGTGTCCTGTCCGGCGCTACGATTGATCGAAAGCGTATTTGCCTGGAATTGCACCTTGCCGCCCAGCACCGGGTCGTCCAGCCGCACGCGCCAGTCCATCACCGGCAATGCCAGCGGCACCTGCCCTTGCGGCGTGTTGAAGCGCAGCGTCTGCGTCGCCCAGCCCGCAAGCGAGAAATAGGTGTTGTCGCCAACATGCTCCAGCTCCGCCATGCTGCGGAGGCGGTCGTCGCGGCTGATATCGTAACGGCGCAGGAACGTGCGGTCGCTGGCAACGCGGGCGTGATAGGTGAAGCTCCAGTTCGGGTCGATCTGGAACTTGCCATTCGAATAGAAGTAGCCGCGGAAGTCGGTTTCGTCCGTGGCACCGGCGTTGAAGCTCCCGATGGGGATCCGGGAGGACCGGGTGGCGTAGCCCGTCACCTGCCACGCGCCGTTATCGGTCAATTCGCGAAACTGCCCGGAAAGCATCGGCGCGGTCTCGGTAAAGACAGTCCCGGTCAGCGACAGGTCGCGGTTCTCCGCGAGCTTCCAGTAATACGTCCCGCTGACTTCGACCCCGTTCGAATCCGAGATGCGGAAGTCGGGAATCATGAAGCCGGACTTCGCGCGCCCATCCGTGGTGACGGAAAGGCCCGGCAGCGGCAGCAGTCGCGCGCCGAACAATTCCAGATAGGCGCCCTTGAAGTCGACGCGCTTGTCGTCGGGATCGTAGGTGACCCGGTCGGCGGTGATGCGCCAGCTCGGCTCCTTCTCGCAACCTTCGGGATTGACGACCGCGCAGGGGCTGTAGGCGGCGCGTTCCAGCACGATCGTCCCGTCGGCGCTGCGCGTGCCGCGTTCCGCCGCGATGCGCGCGCCTTCCGCGAGTGCGAGGAGGAGGTCTTCCATCGCGCCCGCGTCGAATTCCTCGGTCAGTTCCACGCTGTCGCTGTAGAGGCGGTTGCCATCCTCATCGACGAGCGCCACGCCGCCGGTGGCAAGGATGCGGCCGCTGTTGCGGTCCCACGTCACGCGGCTGGCGGTGACCTGCCGGGCACCCTGGCTCATGACCACATTGCCTTCCGCCGTGACGGTATCGGCCTGGGAATCATAGCTGAGCGAATTGGCTTCGAAATCGATGGCCTGTTCGCGGTCTATCACCTGGCCTGTGTCGGACGAATCCTCGGCATCCTGCGCCGTGGCCACGGTCGGCAAAGCTACGACAAGAGCAGCCGCCAGCGCCGACGCGCTGCAGATCGAGGGGAACCGTGCAAGAGCCTGCAGCGCGCGCTGCCGTTCGGGGAGCATGGCTTGCCTATCGCACCACGCGCCCCTAACTGCAACGCCAAGAGTTGCGGGCGAATTCAAGCCCGAAAAAGCGCCCCTCGGCGCCCTGTGAATTTCATTTGGAGAGCCCATGAATATCCAGTTCCTGACCCCCGACGCCAATGCCGACAGCCGCGTGACCGCCCGTATCGCATTCAAGGACACGATGCCGCAGGGCCTGTCCAACGCGGTGCGCGAAGGTGCGGGTGCGGCGCGGTTCAGCGGCGGGGCAGGGCAATTGTTCGAGGCGTTCGAGACGCAGGATGGTGCGCTCGCCCGCGTGGCCATCGCGGGCGCAGGCGATGCCGCCGGCGGCGATCGGCTGGCCGGCCTCGAGAAGGCTGGCGCAGCGCTGGCTGCAAAATACATGGCCAGCGGCGAACGGTCGCTGGTGATCGATTTTGCCGGTAGCGGCCTGTCCGCGCCCGAAGCGGCTGCCGTTCTGCTCGGCGCGCGGCTGCGGGCATGGCGTTACGATGCACATCGCACCACGATGAAGGACGATCAGAAGGTCTCGCTCACTTCCATCGCCGTTCGCAACGCCCCCGATGGCACGGACAGCGCGTGGGCCGATGCGAGCGCGGTGGCCGAAGGTGTCGAATTCACCCGCGAACTCGTGACCGAGCCTGCCAACGTCATCTATCCCGAAAGCTTCGTCGAACGCTGCCGCGCCCGGTTCGAAGGGACGGGGGCGGAAATCGTCGTTCTCGACGAAGCGCAGATGGAGGAGCTGGGAATGCTCTCCCTGCTCGGTGTCGGGCTGGGCTCGGACAAGGCTTCGCGCCTGCTGTGCATCAAGTGGATGGGCGGCGACGAAGGGGCGGAAACGACTGCTTTCGTCGGCAAGGGCGTGACTTTCGATACCGGCGGCATCTCGATCAAGCCCGGACCCGGCATGGAAGACATGAAGTGGGACATGGGCGGCGCGGGCGCGGTCGCTGGCGCCATGCTGACGCTGGCGAAGCGCAAGGCGAAAGCGAACATCGTCGGCGTCTGCGGTCTGGTGGAGAACATGCCCGACGGCAAGGCACAGCGCCCCGGCGACGTGGTCAAGTCGATGTCCGGCCAGACGATCGAGATCCTCAACACCGATGCCGAAGGGCGGCTGGTGCTGTGCGACGCGCTCACCTGGACGCAGCGCAATTTCAAACCTGCGCGGATCGTCGATCTCGCCACGCTGACGGGCGCCATGCTGGTCGCGCTGGGGCAGGAGCATGCCGGCGTCTTTTCGAACAACGATGCGCTGTCCGACGGCCTGATCGAAGCCGGGAAGAGCGTGGGCGACAAGCTGTGGCGGATGCCGATGGGCCCGGAATACGACAAGCTGCTCGACAGCCCGATTGCCGACATGAAGAACATCGGACCGCGCTATGCTGGATCGATCACCGCTGCGCAGTTCCTCGGTCGGTTCATTGAGAACGATACGCCTTGGGCGCATCTGGATATCGCGGGCATGGTCTGGTCGGACAAGCCGGGCCGAACCTGGGGCAAGGGCGCGACCGGCTATGGCGTGCGCCTGCTCGACACTTTCGTGCGTCGGACGCTCGAGGGCTGATCGCGAACTTCCATGGCCCGGATGCGCCGCAAGGCCGATCTGCCGAGCAAGATCTGCGCGGCCTGCGGACTTCCGTTCAACTGGCGCAAGAAGTGGGAGCGGGACTGGGACAGCGTGCGCTACTGTTCGGAACGGTGCCGCCGCAACAAGGCTGACGGACGGGGGAAGGACGCGCAGTGAGAGTCGATTTCTATCTCCTCTCGCGCGATCCCGCCCCGGTCGCCACAGCCATGCTGGCGGGCAAGGTGCTGGGCGCGGGCGAGCGGCTGCTGGTCGTCGCTGACGATCTCGAACTGCTGGAGGCGATCTCGCAGGGTTTGTGGGATGCGGGCGAAGGCAGCTTCCTCGCCAATGGCATCGCGGGCGATGATCATGACGCGCGCCAGCCGATCCTGCTTTCCGACGAACTGGACCCGGTCAACGGCGCACGCTTCCTGCTGATCGCGGACAGTATCTGGCGCGATCCGGGTGACGCGTTCGACCGCGTACTATACCTCTTCGACAACGCCACTATCGACGAGGCGCGCGGAACATGGCGCGCTCTGCAATCGCAGGACGGCATCGAAAAGCGGTTCTGGAAGCAGCAGGGCAACAGCTGGGTCGAGGGGCCGTAGGCTCCGCCTTTACGTGCAGGCTTGCCGCGGGGCGGGGCAAGCCCTATGGCGCGCGCGCAATAATTCCCCCGTAAATTTTACCCGAAGGATAGTCATAATGGCGGTTACCCGCACCTTTTCGATCATCAAGCCCGACGCGACGAAGCGCAACCTGACGGGTGCGGTCACCAAGATGCTGGAAGAAGCCGGCCTGCGCGTCGTCGCCAGCAAGCGCATCCACATGAGCCGCGAACAGGCCGAAGGCTTCTACGCCGTCCACAAGGAACGCCCTTTCTTCGGTGAGCTGGTCGACTTCATGGTCAGCGGCCCGGTCGTGGTTCAGGTGCTGGAAGGCGAAGACGCCGTGAAGCGCAACCGCGACGTGATGGGCGCCACCAACCCGGCCGATGCCGACGAAGGCACGATCCGCAAGACCTTTGCCGAATCGATCGAAGCCAATTCGGTCCACGGTTCGGACAGCGAAGAAAACGCTGCGACCGAAATCGCCTTCTTCTTCGACGACGCCGAAATCGTCGGCTGATCGCAGGCTTTTATAGCGAACAGGCGGGGTCCGGGCGGAAACGTCCGGGCCCCGTTTGCTTTCGGGCCGGACGCTTCCGCGCAGAACTCAGAAGTCGGCGGCTGCCCGCCTCAAACCGGCCAGCCGTGCCGGGGCAACGCTCGCCCAGCTGCGATCGAGCCAATGGCGCACGTGGGCCCAGTCCACGTCCGGCCGGTTGAGCACCAGGCCGATCCAGCCGCTCGCGCCGTAATAGGCGGGGCGGTAGTATATGTCCGGGCCCTGCTCCATCAGCGCAGCCATCTCGTCGGCGCCGCTGGTCTTGAGCAGCACCGCGATATGCGGCTCGCCATGATGGCGGTCGCTGAAATGCGCGAAGAACTTGCCGCTCTTCCCGCCGGTATGGAAGCCTGGCGCGCCGTGGCTCTCGCGCTCCTCGACTTCCGGCAACGTCAGCGCCAGCTCGCGAAGCCGGCCGTAAATCCACTGTCGGTCGTAGGGACGGGCGAGATATTCTCCGATCACGCGCGGATAGAGCTGGTGTTCGGCAATCAGGACGCGGGCAGCCAGGCTGTCCGGCGTGTCGTCAGGACGGACCGCGACCTGCGCCTGCCCCAGCACCTCGCCGTCGTCGAGTTCAGGCGTCACCAGATGCACGCTTGCCCCGCCGTGGCTGTCGCCTGCGGCAATGGCGCGCGCGTGGGTCTCGAGCCCCTTGTACTTCGGCAGCAGCGAGGGGTGAATGTTGAACAGCCGACCTTCCCAGTCGAGCACGAACTCGGCGCTCAGGATGCGCATGTATCCCGCCAGCGCGATGGCTTCGGCGCCGTGCGCGCGGGCGGCATCGCCCATCGCCTGGTCATGCGCCGCGCGGTCCATGCCGCGGTGCGAGAGGGCGTAGGTGGCGATGCCTTCCGCCTCGGCAAAGGCCAGCCCGTCCGCCTCGGGATCATTGCTGGCGACCAGCACCACTTCGTAAGTCGCATCGGCCATCCGACTGGCATAGAGCAGCGCCGCCATGTTGGAGCCGCGCCCGCTGATGAAGATTGCGAGCTTCGCCTTGGGTGCGCCGGCTTCAGGCAAGATGCGAGGCTTCCCAGTCTTCGCGCCCGCTCCACGTTCCCGCTGAGCCGCGCACGGTGCAACCGCGCGGTCCTTCGTCGATCCTGCCGATCCGCAGCACCGGCTCGCCAGCCGCCGCCAGCCGCTGTTCGACCGCTTCGACCTTGTCCGCTGCGACGGCCAGCACCATGCCGACGCCGCAGTTGAAGGTGCGCGCCATCTCGCCCGGCTCGATATTGCCCTGACCTTGCAGGAAGGCCATCAGCCGCGGCTGTTCCCATGCATCGGCATCGACCACCGCGTGCGACCCTTCGGGCAGGACCCGCGGAATATTCTCCAGCAGGCCGCCGCCGGTGATGTGGGCAAGACCGTCGACCAGCTTGTCGCGGATCAGGGGCAGCAAAGTCGAAACATAGATTCGGGTCGGTTCAATCAGCGTGTCGATCAGCAGGCGCTCGGGATCAAACAGGGCCGGGCGGTCCATCCGCCAGCCGCGATCTTCCGCGAGGCGACGGACCAGCGAGTAACCGTTGGAATGGACGCCCGAGCTGGGCAGGCCGAGGAGGACGTGGCCGGGGGCGACAGCCTCTCCGGTCAGTTGCTCGCCACGCTCCACGGCACCGACGCAAAAGCCGGCGAGGTCGTAGTCACCCGCCTGATACATTCCCGGCATTTCCGCGGTTTCACCACCGATGAGCGCGCAGCCGGCCTGCTTGCAGCCATGCGCGATCCCGGCGACGACGCGTTCCGCCACGCCGTTGTCCAGCTTTCCCGTCGCAAAATAGTCGAGGAAGAACAGCGGCTCCGCCCCTTGGACGATCAGGTCGTTCACGCACATTGCGACCAGGTCGATGCCGACACTGTCATGGCGATCATGCTCGATCGCCAGTTTCAGCTTGGTGCCGACGCCGTCGTTCGCCGCAACCAGCAGCGGGTCCTTGTAGCCCGCGGCCCTGGGATCGAAGAAGCCGCCGAAGCCGCCCAGTTCAGCATCTGCGCCCGGCCGCGCGGTGGCTTTCACCAGCGGGCCGATCGCCTTGACCAGTGCGTTGCCTGCCTCGATCGAGACGCCGGCCTGCGCGTAAGTGTAGCTCTCGGGTGGGGGATTGTTCGACGCCATGGCAGCGGCTTTACGCATTCGCGCTTGGATTTCCATAAGCGTTTGGGCAAAAGGCGGGCGATTTCCCCGATGGCACTCGCAATTCGATCCTTTGGCGCGACCCGGCGCCCCCTTGTCGCCCTGATTGGCGCAGCTGGCATGGTGCTGCTCGCGCTGGGCGGCTGGCAGGCAATCCGCGCGCAAGTGGAAGGGGATCGCGGCATCGCGCCCGTCGCTGCGTCGCGCGATATCCAGATCGGCGGTATCAAGGTCGTCGCCAGCGGCAAGAATGCCGAGGACGCGCGGCAGAACGGGTACCAGCTGGCGCAGCGCAAGGCGTGGGAAAAGCTGGGCGGACCGGCCGTGCCCGATTCGCGAATCCAGTCGATGGTTTCCGCCGTGGTGATCGAGAGCGAGCAGATCGGCCCGCGACGTTATGTCGCGTCGCTGGGCGTGATCTTCGACAAGCAACGCGCCGGTGCGCTGCTGGGCCAGGGCGGCGCGCGGCGCCGGTCCGCCCCGATGCTTCTGCTGCCTGTCGTGATCGAAGGCGGTGCGGCCACCATGTTCGAACGGCGCACCGAATGGCAGCGCGTCTGGGCCGAGTACCAGGCGGGGGCGAGCGCGATCGATTACGTCCGCCCGTCGGGTTCGGGCGGCGAATCGCTGCTGCTCACCTATGGCCAGACGCAGCGCCGCAGCCGGCTGTGGTGGCGCACCATTCTCAACAGCTTCGGCGCGGCGGATGTCATCATTCCCATCGCGCGGCTGGAACGGCAGTATCCCGGCGGCCCGGTGAAGGGGTACTTCACTGCGCGCTACGGCCCGGAGAACCGCGTGCTCGACCAGTTCACCCTTTCGGTAGAGCGCGACAGCGATCTGGACGAGATGCTGGAAGTGGCACGCACCCGCTTCGACGCCATCTTCACCCGTGCCCTGCGGCAAGGAAAGCTCAAGCCCGACCCGACGCTCGGCCAGCAGCACGTCGGCATTCCGCCGGAAATCGCCGCGCTGATCGAGGCAGAGCGCTCCAAGCGCCAGGTGATCGATGCCGCGCCGACACGGTCGGGTGGCGCATCCACTGACAATGAACCCTCCGCCGGTGCCCCGACGACCGACACGCCTGCGGAACCGGCGGTGAACAGCTACGCGGTTACCTTCAACACGCCCGATGCCGCCTCCCTCGAATCCTCGCTCAGCGGTGTGCGCGGTGTACCGGGCGTGCGCGCGGTGGCGGTCAGTTCGACCGCAATTGGCGGCACTTCTACGATGCGCGTCACCTTTGCCGGTGATCTGACGGCGCTGGCCGATGCGCTGCGCGGGCGCGGCTGGCGGGTCAACCAAGGGCCGGGCGGGCTCGGCATCACGCGCTGATCCGTGCGATGAGCCAGATCGCGCTACCCCTGTCGGTTACCGGCACACAAGGGCGTATCGTCGTAGGCGATGCCAATGCCGGGGTGGTCGAATCGCTCCAGCACCCGCAAAGCTGGCCATACCGCACCGCGATCCTCGCCGGACCTCCGCGCTCTGGAAAGACCCTGCTGGCTCGCTGGTTCGGCGCCCAACCGCAATGCGAAGCGATCGACGATGCCGACCGCATGGACGAAACCGCTTTGTTCCATCGCTGGAATGCCGCGCAGGAGAATGGCACCGCGCTGCTTCTCACCGTGCGGGACGAGGGGTGGCAGGTGGCGCTACCCGACCTGCGCTCCCGCCTCGGGGCGGCGATGCACCTTGCCATCGGCAGCATGGACGATGCCTTCGCCGGTGACCTGATCGATGCCCATGCCGAACAGCGCGGCCTCGCGCTGGGCGATGGGGCCAAGGCCTATCTGGTCCCGAGATGCGAGCGCGGTTTTGCCGATATCGAGGCGTTGGTGGCGGCGATCGACCGCCTGAGCCTCGAACGCAAGCAGCCCGCCACACTTTCCATCTGGCGCGATGCGCTGGCCGATCTGACCGGACGCGGCGTTCAGACGCCGCTGCTGTGACCCCTTGCAATCGCGCACGGCGACCCCAGTTTTCGACTGAAACTTGCCTTGCCTGCAAAAAAGGGGGAGAATCGCGCGATGGCCAATGGTGTGCTTGCCTATCTCGATTCCATTCGTCGCCGCGATCCCGCGCCACGTTCGCGCATGGAAATCCTGCTTTATCCGGGCGTATGGGCCGTGTTCTATCACCGGATCGCGCACGCGCTGTTCAACGCCCGATTGTTCTTCCTCGCGCGGGCGGTGAACCACTGGTCGCGTTTCCTGACGGGGATCGACATCCATCCCGGTGCCCGGATCGGGCGCAATTTCTTCATCGACCACGGCTTCACCGTGATCGGAGAGACGGCCGAGATCGGCAACAACGTGACCATCTACCAGTGCGTGACGCTGGGGGGGACGAACCCCACGAACGGGCAGGGCGGGAAGCGCCACCCGACCATCCGTGACAATGCCATCATCGGGTCCGGCGCGCAGATCATCGGGCCGATCGTGGTAGGCGAGCGCGCCCGGGTGGGGGCCAATGCAGTCGTGACCGACGACGTGCCGGACGGTGCGACGATGATCGGCCTCAAGGCCCGCTCCACGCTGGTTCCGGCTGAAGAATGGCTGCGCGAATTCATCCCCTACGGCACGCCTTGCGACGATCCATGCCAGCCGAGCCGCGATTGCGTCGAAAAGCTCGAAAGCGAGATTGCCGAACTGCGCCGCGAAATGGCCGCCATGCGGGCCGAACGTACCGGCATCGCCGCCAAGCGCAGCGGGACCGATAGCTGATGCAGGGACTACCCGGCGGGCCGGGCATTCTTCCCTTTCCCGGTCGGAAACCGCGGCAAGTCGGTTTCGAGCGGGCCGAGCTCCAGCGCATCCTCGATCTTTATGGCCGCATGGTCGCTGCCGGCCAATGGCGCGACTACGCGATGGACTTTACCGCAGAGGCGGCCACCTTCGCCGCCTTCCGCCGCGCCGCCGAAAGGCCGCAGGCGCGGGTGGAAAAGCGCCCGTCGCTACGCAACCGGCAGGGCATGTGGACGCTGTTTGGCGAACACGGCCAGGTGCTGAAGCGCGGGCATGAGCTTTCGGGCGTGCTCGCGCCGATGGAGCGGCGGTTGCTGAAGGCGGTCGAGGACTAGCCTCTCACGCGCCGGCGTAGGCGACCGGCAATCTGCCCTGAACATCGGCAGGCAGCCGTTCCACCAGCGCGCGGCGAATCGGGCTCCAGAAGGCGCTCAGCATCAGCAAGGCGCTGCCGATGACAAGCGCGGTCAGCGCCACGTTGAGTTCCACCGCTCCGAAACGGTCGAACAGCCAGGTCAGCGCTACCAGCACGTAGGCGAGGGCGGAGACGAGCAGCGCGCGGCGGTCCACGATCAGGGCGATGACACCCAGCGCGACGTAGACCAGCAGAACGCCCGCCACCGCGACGCCGCCGATATTCTCGCCCTGCGTCACGCCGAGCCAGTGGAACAGCGGATGGGCGATCATCGGCGCGGCCAGCAGATGCAGCCAGAAGGCGACGTCGGTGCGGCGGGTCTCACGTTCCCGGTCGCTCATGTCCCAGCGCATGGCGAAAGCGAAGACCGCGAGGCCCAGGGCGAAGATCAGCGGTATGATGATCGCTCCCGGCGAATCGAACTGGCTAGGGCCGAGGATTGTCGTGACCAGCGCGATGATGGTGACCACGATCGCACCCGCCCCCGCGGCGACGGTGATAGGGACCATGAACCGGCGCCAGTGGATATAGGCGGCCCCTGCCGTTGCTAGGGCGCAGGCTGCGACCAGCCCGCCGCCGAGCGCCTGTTCGCTTCGGGCCGATCCCGCGCCTTCGATCATCGGGATGACGATGCCGAGCAGCATGGCGAACACCCCGCCGACGAAGGCCAGCAGCAGGACGATGCTGGGCAGCGCCATGCGCCGCTTGCGGGTGAACAGTTCGGCCATGAACCACGCCGCGCCCGCAATCAGCAGGCCGGAGAATGGGGGCGGGCCGCCCGCGTTGGGAGTGAAAGCCTGACCGATGCCCGCCATAGCCACGAGGATCATCACCGCCGCAATGGTGACGAAAATGTCGTTGAAGCTGGTGACGAGACGGAAATGTTCTTCATCGCCGGAGGGTGCACCACGTGCCCCTTCCGCATGGGCGCGCAGGGCTTCTGCGGCTTCGGCACTGATGGCACCCGCTTCGACGGCGGAACGCAGATCGTGTTCGGTATACATGGCGCAGTTCTCCCCTGCTGATTGGGAAAAACTACGCCATGTGTATTACTGTGTCAACACAGTGGCCGGATGCTTATTTTCCGAGCTTAGCCTGCATTGCCGCGACGATGGCGGCCCCCTGCGCGCCACCGGAGGTCGGGACGGTCAGGTTGCTCTGTTCGCTGATCTTCGCCCAATGTTCGGCGACCCCTTCAACCGTGCGTTCCTCGTCGGGCAGCCAGACGGGTTCGTTCATCGCCACCCATGCGGAATGGAACCCACCGCCGCCTGCGCCGACGATGGCATTGCTCGGCGCATCCTCGCTGACGAGGAACAGCGCTGCCGGCGCGACATTTTCCGGCGCGAACAGCTTGAAGCTTTCTTCCGGAAACAGATCCTCGGTCATCCGCGTTCCCGCGATCGGCGCGATGGTGTTGACGCGAATGTTGTACTTCGCGCCTTCCAGCGTCAGTGTCTTGGTAAGACCGGCAAGGCCGAGCTTGGCCGCACCGTAGTTCGCCTGCCCGAAATTGCCGAACAGGCCAGTGGATGACG
The DNA here is from genome assembly GCF_054482795.1 of Altererythrobacter sp. CAU 1778. Taxonomy (NCBI): domain Bacteria; kingdom Pseudomonadati; phylum Pseudomonadota; class Alphaproteobacteria; order Sphingomonadales; family Erythrobacteraceae; genus Altererythrobacter; species Altererythrobacter sp. CAU 1778. The sequence continues at coordinate 964,631 of NZ_JBTLRP010000001.1, forward strand.
AGGTCATCAGGAGCCGTCCGTAGGCCTGCTCGCGCATGGTTTCCCACACCGCCTTGGTGACGTTGGCGGAGCCGTTGAGGTGGACGTCGACGACGAATTCGAAGTCGTCCATCGTCATCTTGGCAAAGGTCTTGTCGCGCAGCACGCCGGCATTGTTGATGACGATGTGGACGCCGCCCCACTTCTGCTTTGCGTCGGCTACCATCTTTTCCATCTGTTCGAATTCGGTAACGGAGCCACCGTTCGAAACCGCCTCGCCGCCGGCCTTTTCAATTTCTTCGACGACCTGAAGTGCCATGTCGGAATGGCCGGTGCCATCGCGCGCGCCGCCCAGATCGTTGACCACGACCTTTGCTCCGCGCCGTGCGAGTTCCAATGCATATTCGCGGCCGAGCCCACCGCCCGCTCCGGTGACGATGGCGACGCGGTCCTTGAACGAAATGGTCATGTGCTCTCCTCTTTTGGTTCGTTTTACAATTCACACGCGTGTGAATGTCCGGGGCGGATTGGCAGGTTCGTTTCGATTGTGCAACTGCGAGATGGTCAGAGTTTCCATAGGGCGGGGAGGATGCCGGCGACATCATCCGCGACCGCATCGCCGCCGAGTTTGCGGGGCTCGTCGTCGCAATAGCCATAGCCTGCCACGACCACCGGAACCTGCGCAGCGCGGGCTGCCCGCACGTCGTAACTCGAATCCCCAACAAAGGCGAAGCTGCCCCCGCCGCAACGTTCGCGCGCCGCAAGCAGCGGGTCGGGCATCGGCTTGGCACGAAGCGTTCCGTTCGCGTCCCGCCCTAGGCTGTCGCCACCGATTATGGTGACGAACCGGTCCGCCAGGCCGAGATGGGAGAGGATGTTGAGCGCAAATTCCTCAAACTTGTTGGTGATGACGGTTGTCGCCAGGCCGAGGTCGTCGCACGCGTCCAGCATCGCCTCCACGCCCGGGTAAGGCACGGTGTGGACCGCGTTGTTCTCGGCATAGAAGGCGAGCATCTTCTTGTAGAGCGCGCGGAAATCGTCCGCCGCCATGCCGCCCTGTGCATCGACGGCGCGCGCCAGCATCACCTTCGCCCCGCCGCCGATCAGATCCTTGCTCGAGTTGACGGGGACGGGGTCGAATCCGCCCAGATCAAGCGCGTAGTTCACCGCGGCGCCCAGATCCCGATGCGTGTCGAGCAGCGTGCCGTCGAGGTCGAAACCGATGGCGGCGAAAGGGAAGGCGGCGGTGCTGGCTTGTGTCATGCGCCACGCGATGCCGACGCACTATGGAAACTGCAACAAATAGCTGGCACAGGCGCGCGCATGACCACCCAACGCGCCATCGCCGCCGTCATCCTTGCCGCGGGCAAGGGTACGCGCATGAAATCCGCCACCCACAAGGTGCTCCATCCCATTGCGGGGCGCCCGATGCTGCTCCACCTGATGGCCGCGCTCGACACGCTCGCGCCGCAGCGCAAGGTCGTGGTCGTCGGCGACCGGGCAGAGCAGCTTGAGGCAGCGCTCGACGGGCAGGCGGACCTCGCCACGCAGGATCCGCAGCTCGGCACGGGGCATGCCGTGCAGCAGGCGCAGGACGCGCTGGCTGGATTCACCGGCGATGTGCTCATCCTCTACGGCGACGTGCCATTCGTCCGCCCTCAGACCATGCAGGCGATGATCGAGCGGCTGAACGGACCGGAGGAGCCAGCCGTGGTCGTCCTCGGTTTCGAGCCTGCCGATCCGCTGCAATACGGCCGCGTCATCGCGCAGGACGGCCGCATCGCGAAGATGGTCGAATACAAGGATGCGAGCGAGGCCGAGCGTGCCTGCACGATGTGCAATTCCGGCCTCATGGCCGTGCGCGGAGAAGACCTGTTCGCGCTGCTCGCGCGCGTGTCCAACGAGAACGCGCAGGGTGAGTATTACCTCCCCGACATCGTCAACATCGCGATTGGCGACGGGCGAACATGCGCCGTGGTCGCGACGGATGCGCCGGACGAGGTTGCCGGCATCAACTCGCGCGCCGAACTCGCCTCCGCCGAAGCGCAATGGCAGGAGCACAAGCGGGAAGAGGCGATGGAGAACGGCGTCGCTCTCAAGGCCCCCGACACGGTGTTCTTCAGCTGGGATACCGAGCTGGCGCGCGACGTCACGGTGGAGCCCAACGTGTTTTTCGGCCCCGGCGTTTCGGTGGGCGAGGGCGCGACCATCCGCGGCTTCAGCCATATCGAGGGCGCGCGCATCGGCGAGCGCTGCGAAGTCGGCCCCTTCGCCCGCCTGCGCCCCGGCGCGGTGATGGAGACAGGCAGCAAGGTCGGCAATTTCGTCGAGATGAAGAAAGCCGTGCTGGGTGAAGGCGCCAAGGCCAACCACCTCACCTACCTCGGCGATGCGGAGGTGGGCGCGGGTGCCAATATCGGCGCAGGCACGATCACCTGCAATTACGACGGTTACTTCAAGCACAAGACCGTCATTGGCCCCCGCGCCTTCATCGGATCGAATAGCGCCCTGATCGCCCCTGTCAGGATCGGTGCCGACGCCATCGTCGCCGCCGGCAGCGCGGTCAGCCGGGACGTGTCGGACGGCGACCTGCGCATGGTCCGCGGCGAACAGATCGTGAAGCCCGGCTGGGCCGACCGCTTCCACGACGCGATGCGGAAGAAGAAGGCGGCAGGGAAGAAGACCTGATCGCTATGTCTTGACATGATATCATCGAGTGATATCAGTCCGCACCATGCGGACGCTGGTCGAGATACCCGACGATGATATTGCCTGGCTCGACCGGGCGGCGGAGGTGCGCGGCGTTTCGCGTACGGCTCTGGTCCGTGAAGCGGTTTCGGCCATGCGCAGCGGCAGTTCGCGCAAGGCGGTAGACGAGTTCTTCGGTATCTGGCGCGATCGTGGCGACATTGGCGATGCTCTGACGTTCCAGCGACGTATCCGGAGCGGCGAGACGTGACCGGGGTCGTCTTCGACAGCGCGATCCTGATCGATGCGCTGGTCGGCCTGTCTTCCGCGCGCACCGAGATCGTGCGCAGTCCGGATCGTTGGATCACCCGCCTCGGCTGGGCCGAGGTGCTTGCTGGTGCCAAAGGGGATGGCGAGCGGATCGAGGACTATCTCGCCCACTTCAAAGTCATCGAACTGACCGAGGAGATTGCCCGTCGTGGCGCGTCCATGCGCGAACAGCGGCCCGCCATGGCGCTCGGCGATGCGATTGGCCTTGCAGCCGCGCAGGTGTCCGGCCGCATCTATGTCACCCGCAATACCAAAAGCGTGCCCGCCGATATGCCGGGCGTGCGGATACCTTACACTCTCTAGAAGAAAGCCTGTCATATGTGCGGAATCATTGGAATTGTCGGCAACCAGCCCGTCGCCGACCGGCTCGTCGATGGCCTGCGCCGGATGGAGTATCGCGGCTATGACAGTGCGGGCGTATGCACGGTCCACAGCGGCGAGCTGATCCGTCGCCGTGCCGAGGGAAAGCTGATGAACCTTGCGCAGGAGCTGGCAGTGAACCCTGCGCCCGGCGACATCGGCATCGCGCATACGCGCTGGGCCACGCACGGTGCGCCGACCGCGAAGAACGCGCACCCCCACGCTACTGAAACGCTCGCACTGGTGCACAACGGTATCATCGAGAACTTCAAGGAACTGCGCGCCGAAATGCAGGCCAAGGGCCGCCACTTCGAGAGCGAAACCGACACGGAAGTCGTCGCGCATCTGTTGTCCGAGCAGGTCGAAAATGGTGCCTCGCCGCAAGACGCGGTCCAGGCGGTGCTGCCGCGCCTGCGCGGTGCCTTCGCGCTCGCCATCGCGTTCAAGGACCATCCCGATATGCTGATCGGCGCACGGCTCGGCTCGCCGCTGGTGGTCGGATATGGCGATGGTGAAACCTACCTCGGCTCGGACGCGCTGGCGCTTGCGCCGCTGACGCAGAAGATCGCCTATCTCGAAGAAGGCGACTGGGTCGTCGTGACGCGCGAGGGCGCGCAGGTCTTCGACAACGCCAACAACGCGGTGGAGCGCGAGGTCACGACTTCGGGCGCATCGGCTGCCGCGATCGAGAAGGGGCCTTATCGCCACTTCATGCAGAAGGAGATTTTCGAGCAGCCGACGGTGGTCGCGCAGACGCTCGGCTCATATATCCGGCGCGAGGACAACACGGTGGCGCTGCCGCAGATCGATTTCGATCTCGCCGGTATCAATCGCGTCACCATCGTCGCCTGCGGGACGTCCTTCTACGCCGGGATGGTGGCCAAGTACTGGTTCGAGCAGTTCGCCCGCCTGCCGGTCGACATCGATGTGGCGAGCGAGTTCCGTTATCGCGATCCGGTGCTGGAGCCGGGCGGCCTCGCGATCTTCATTTCGCAAAGTGGGGAAACTGCCGACACGCTTGCCGCGCTGCGGCATTGCAAGGAGCAAGGGCAAACCATCGCGGTGGTCGTCAACGTGCCGACCAGCTCGATGGCGCGCGAGGCCGATCTGCTGCTGCCGACCCACGCCGGGCCGGAAATCGGTGTTGCCAGCACCAAGGCCTTCACCTGTCAGCTCGCTGTGCTCGCTGCGCTTGCCGCGCACATGGCCGTGCGGCGCGGGCGGATCGACCGGTCGGAAGAGGCGGAGATCGTGCGCCATCTGATCGAAGCTCCTGCCTGCCTCAACGAAGCGCTTGCCCATGACGAGGATATCGCCGCCATGGCACCGCTGATCGCACCGGCACGTGACGTGCTGTATCTCGGCCGGGGCGCCGATTTCCCGCTGGCGCTGGAAGGCGCGCTGAAATTGAAGGAAATCAGCTACATTCACGCAGAAGGTTACGCTTCGGGTGAGATGAAGCACGGCCCCATCGCGCTGATCGACGAAGCGGTGCCGGTTATCGTCATCGCGCCGTCCGGGCCTCTGTTCGAGAAGACCATCTCCAACATGGAGGAGGTCCGCGCGCGCGGCGGCAAGGTCGTCCTGATCTCGGACGCGGAAGGTCTGCGACAGGCGGGCGAGGGGTGCATGGCGACCATCGAAATGCCTTCCGTCCACCCACTGATCGCGCCGCTGGTCTATGCCGTGCCGGTGCAGCTCTTGGCCTATCATGTCGCGGTGGCGAAGGGCACCGACGTCGACCAGCCGCGCAACCTCGCCAAATCGGTCACCGTCGAGTGAGAAAAAACCCGTTAGTTCCAAGCGCTAAGTTTACGCCAGAGTAACCCTTTCGCCCGTAATTCCGCGGGGTGAGCGAGACCCAGTCAAACCTGCCGACCTTGCCGTTGGAAATCAGCGATTCGGCTGTGGTCGGCCTGAGCGATCCTGCGCGCGGCGACTGGGTTGCGTTGCGCGGGTTGCAGTATGGCGACATCGCCGTCGTCCCGCGCTCCCGCCTGCTGATGCATGGACTGGCGACGATGCTGGTCCTGCTGATATCCTTCGCGAAGGTTTCGATCATCGCGCTGCTGGCCTGGCCGGTCGCGCTGGCCGTTGCCATCGGTTTCCTGATGCGCGTCAACGGCGAGGTCAACGGCGCGCTGCGCAAGGGCATGACGCGGCAGCTTTTCTGGCGCCATGCCGGTGCGGTCAGCGGGGTCGCGATGGTGTGGTGCGTGCCGATCCTGTTCTTCGGGGCATTCGGCGATATCGAGATGAAGCTGGCGAACTGGACCGTGCTCGCCATGCTCGTCGCCGGTTCGAGCGCGACATACGTCATGATCCCGATGACCTCCATCGTCTTCTCCGCCGTAACCGGCGTTGCGTCGATCCTTGCCTTCCTGCTCGCCGGTCGTCCTGAATTCGCCATCCTCGTCGCCATGTTCGTCGCCGTGACGACGATCGGCGCAGTCGCCAATTCGCGCACCCACCTTGCGGCTCGGATCGCGGAGGCAAGCATTGCCGAGAAATCCGAAGTCGTTTCCCTGCTCTTGCGCGAGTTCGAGGAGAACGAGGCCGACTGGCTGTGGCAGGTCGACGTCAATCGACTGGTGCGTTCGATCAGCCCGCGTTTCGCCTATGCCCTTGGGGTCGACGGGAAGAAGGCGGAAGGTCACCCGCTCATCCAGTTGCTGGCCGGCAAGTCATGGCAATCGGGCCATTTCGTGCCCAGCCTGCACGATCTTGCCGAGCGCATGAAGCGGCGCGAGAGCTTCTCCAACCTCATCGTGCAGGTCAGCCTTCCTTCCGGGGAGCGCTGGTGGGAGCTTTCCGGTACGCCGATCATCGATGAACGAGGCTCCTTCACCGGATACCGCGGAGTCGGCTCCGACGTTACCGAACAGCGCGAGTCGGACGAGAAGATCGCCTATCTCGCGCGCTTCGACACCCTTACCGGTCTGCCCAACCGGCGGATGCTGACGGAGGCGCTGGGCGAGGCGCTGCGCTACGCCGACCAGTGGCGCGCGCGCTGCGCCTTCATGATGATCGATCTCGATCGCTTCAAATCGATCAACGATTCGCTCGGTCACCAGGTCGGCGACCGGCTGCTCGAGCAGGTCGCTCTGCGGCTGAAGTCGATCATGAGCGAGAACGAGATGTGCGGGCGACTGGGCGGTGACGAGTTTGCCGTCGTGATCCGCGACGCGTCGGACCGCAACGTCGTGCAGGGCGTCGCCAACGAGATCATCCAGCGTCTTTCGCTGCCGTACCAGGTCGATCACCATACGCTCTACGTCGGCGCCAGCGTCGGTTCGGCCATCGGGCCGCGCGACGGTCAGACCGTCGAGGCGCTGATGCGCAACGCCGACCTCGCGCTTTACCGCGCTAAGGACGATGGCGGCGGCGTGCACCACAATTTCGAACCTTCGCTCTACGCCGATGCGGAAGAGCGGCGACAGCTCGAGTTCTCCCTGCGCAAGGCGCTGGAGCGCAACGAGTTCGAGCTGCACTTCCAGCCGGTGGTCGACACCAATTCCGAACACCTGGTCAGCTTCGAAGCATTGCTGCGCTGGAACAGCAAGGACCACGGGATGGTCAGCCCGGCCAAGTTCATTCCCCTGGCCGAGGATACCCGGCTGATCGTGCCGATCGGCCAATGGGTGCTGGTGACCGCCTGCCGCGAGGCGATGAAATGGCCCAGTCGCATCTGTGTCGGCGTCAACGTATCGGTCGAGCAATTGCTGGAGCCGGGCTTTGCCGATCAGGTCGCGTGGGCGCTGCACGAAACAGGCCTCCCACCGCAGCGCCTGGAGGTCGAGGTGACGGAGAGCATTTTCCTTCGTGATGCGACCACGGCCAAGGCGACCTTGCAGAAGATAATCGATCTGGGCTGCCGCACCGCGCTCGACGATTTCGGAACGGGCTATTCCTCGCTCGGCTATCTGCGCGAAGTGCGTTTCTCGACCATCAAGGTCGACCGCTCCTTCGTGCAGGGTGCCTCGAGCGGAAACGCGGAAAGCCTTGCGATCATCCGGGCCGTCGTTGCGCTGTCCGACAGTCTCGAGCTGACGACGACGGCGGAAGGGGTGGAGACCGTAGAGGAAGCGAAGATGATCCGCGAACTCGGCTGCACCAAGATCCAGGGCTATTACTACGGCCGCCCGATGGTGGCGTCCGATGCCACCGGGCTGTTCGCCGCCGGCAACAACCGGGTCGCCTGAGCCTGACTATCAGGCGGTGGCGAGGGCGTTCAGCGCGCTTTCGAACAGGGCCGCACCATCGGTGCCGCCATGCGCCGCATCCACAGCGCGCTCCGGGTGGGGCATCATGCCCAGCACATTGCCCGCCGCATTCAGAATCCCCGCGATGTCGCGGCGCGATCCGTTGAGGTTCTCGGAATAGCGGAAGGCGACGCGGCCCTCACCCTCGACCCGGTCGAGCGTCTCTTCGTCTGCGAAATAGCACCCGTCGTGATGCGCCACCGGAATGCGGACGGTCGCGCCGGTCTCGTAGCCGGACGTGAACAGCGACTGGTTGTTCTCGACGCGCAGGTTGGCGGTGCGGCAGATGAAGTTCTGGCTGGCATTGCGCATCAGCGCGCCAGGGAGAAGACCCGCTTCGGTAAGCACCTGAAAGCCGTTGCACACGCCGAGCACAGGAACGCCGCGCTCTGCCGCGGCAACGACGCTGCGCATGATCGGGCTGCGCGCGGCCATCGCGCCGGAGCGGAGGTAATCGCCGTAGGAGAAGCCGCCCGGCAGGGCGATGAAATCCAGCCCGTCGGGAAGCTCCGCATCGCCGTGCCATAGCCGCACGGCGGGGGTGCCCGTCGCCCGTTCCAGCGCCACCGCCATGTCGCGGTCGCAGTTCGAGCCGGGGAAGGTGACCACCGCGGCGCGAACGGCCATTATGCAGGCTCCTTCGCGGGCAGTTTCTCGATCCGGTAATTCTCGATCACCATGTTGGCGAGAAGCTGGCGGCACATCTGGTCGAGCTGGTCGTCGGTAACGCTGTCGGCGCATTCCAGTTCGATCAGCCGACCGGCGCGGACATCCTCGACGCCGGAGAAGCCGAGACCTTCGAGCGCGTGGTGGATCGCCCGACCCTGGGGATCAAGCACGCCGGGCTTCAGATTGATGTGGACCCTGACCTTCATGCGCTTCGCCTTTCGCTGCCGATGTGCGGGGTTCTCGGGCCGAGCCTATGGCGACAAGCGGCGCGTGGGACAAGGGGCGTTGGCCCCGTCGGCTTGCAACAAGTTAACACGACTCGCCGGTGCTGTGGATAAGTAGTATTCCAGCGAATTGGAGGTGGGCCATGCGATTCGCTGACTTCAGGGGTCGTCTGTTGACGGGAACGGGCGCGGGGGCGCCAGCCGAGTTTGCCTTGTGCGGCGCGTTGGCCGCAGGCGTTGCCAGTCTGGTTGCGAGTACGGGCGGAGCCGACGCACCGGTCAGGGCGCGCGGAATCGCGCAGGTCGAGACCCGTCAGGATACGACGCCGAAGCCTTCCAACACCATGCTGGCTCGCGAACTGTTTCCCGCAAACCCTGAAGAACCCGAATCGCTGGCGCTCGCTCCCGCTGCGGCGGTCCGTATCGTGCTGCCGGAGCCGACGGCGATCTCGGCAGCGGATGAGAAATTGCTGCTGCCGTTCTCCCGGCCTTCGAGGGTTCGCATCGAGCCTGCTGTTATCGCGCAGGCAGAACCCATGGTTGTCGCGGTCCGTATCGATCTTCCGCAGGCCCGTCCGATAGCATTGCCGGAGCAGGCGCCGCCAGCGAAGGCGCCCGCGTTGCCGGTGAAGGCACGAGAGCAAGTCGCGTTGATCGAAAACCGTGGCTTCGCTCCGGTCGATCTGCCGCATGGCACCGCGCTGGTGATGCGCGATGACGACACCATCGCGCCGCCTGCGCTGACGGGGGAAGCCGCCGCCGAACTCGCGCCAAGGCCCAGGCCGGTTCTCGTCGCCTCGCTCGAACGGCTTGAGCAGCGCTTCTCGCAGGCCGCCAGCTTCGATCTTCGCAAGGTCGGTGACGTCGGAACGCCAGACACACTCGCACCCGGGGCAATCGAGGTGACCAAGTCGGTCAGGGCCAACGGGCGCGATCTGGGTACGATCCCGCTGCGGATTGCCGCGGATTCCACGGTCTCTATCAAGCTCGGCGACCTGGTGGAGATGTTCCGCACCCAGATGAATTCGCGCAACTTCGCCGAGCTTGACGCCTCGGTGCGAGCCAACACCTACGTCAGCTTCCGGCGCCTGCGCGATGCGGGCATCGACGTTCGCTACGATCCCGTCAGCGATTCTGTCGCGATGGTGGTGGACGGCTAGGCCGGATCCTGTTCTTCCGGCACGACCACGAATTCGACCCGCTCGTCCGGGGCGAGGTAAGCCTGCGCCGCTGTCTGCAGATCGGCCGCCGTAATCGCGTCGAGAACCTCGCCCGCGGCAAGGAAGCGGTCGATGCGCTCGCTCTCGCTCTGGGCGCGGTCAACCAGTCCCATCCAGCCGCCATTGGTCTTCAGCGCATTAGCGAAACTTTCCGCCAAGGGCTTCCGCGCGCGTTCCAGCGTGTCGTCATCGACCGGCTCGCGCCGAAGCCGGGCAATGACTCCGAGGATGGCCTCGCGCGCCACCTCAATGCGCCCGCCGTCGAGCGAGGCACCGAGCGTGAATGTGCCGTAGCCGTCATAGATGCTCGACTGAATGGCGCTGACACTGGGCGAGTAAGCTTCGCCCAGTTCCTCGCGCAGGACGTCGTACACCTCCAGCCGCACGACGCGCTGTAGCAGTTCGAGCGTCGCGTCCGTCTTTAGATCGCTGTCGTCACGGGTGGGCCAGACCATCTGGAGCAGCGCCTGGTCGGCTTCCCCCTGATGGCGGATTTCGCGCTGCTCGCGGGACGCCGTAAATGGGTGGTTTCGCCGGTCGGCATAAGGTCGGAAGGCTTCTTCACGCGCGGGCAGGGCGCCCAGCGTGCGCGCGACGACGGCAATGGCTTCCTCCGGATCGAAATCGCCCACCAGTGCCAGCTCCAGCGCGCCGTTGGCCAGCCGGTCGGAAACGGTGTCCTTCAGATCGTCAAAGGTCAGCGCCACGAAATCGTCCAGCGGTTGCAGCGAGAAGCGCGGATCATTGTCCGACAGGATAGCGCCCTTTTCTGCCGACAGCGCGGAGGCCGGCGTTGCGCGCAGGCCCTTGAAATAATTGCGGATCGATCGGCGGAATTGCAACTGCGCTTCAGGACGATAGCCGGGGTCGGTGATCGATGCGGTAAGCAGTTGCATCTGCAATTCGAGGTCGCGCGGGCGCGTGCTTCCCGCAAGCGTAAACACCTCACCCTCTGCAGCGGTGCGGACGCTGACGCTGCGACCAGCCAACAGGGTTTGCAGATCGTCAGCCGAATGTTCGCCCAATCCGCCCTCGGGCAGCAGTCCGAACAGCGCGGTCGCCAGCGGTTTTTCGCGGGTCACCAGCATCTGGCCGCCGTCGATGCTCGCTTCGAACAGGATGCGGTCGCGTTCCAGCTCGGTCGGTTTGAGATTGAGACGCACGTTGTTGGCGAATGTGACCGTTCGAATGCCGAGACGCGCGTCCACGCTGTCCGCCACGACAGCCCCCGGCGTGCCGAAGTCGGTGTAGGCCCACGCCCCCAGGCCAAGGTCGTCGCCCTTGGTCAGCTTTTCCGACATGGCACTGTCCCACGCCGCGCGGATCGCATCGGCTCCGCCCTGCGGCTCGCTGCGACCTTCGTAGCGCAGCAGCGGGTTTTCGAATGATGCGACGTCGGCTTTCAGCGCGGCCAGCACCGCTTCCGGCGTCACGTCGGGCTCGACAGCGTTGTAACGTTCGAGCGAGCTTGCCGGAGTGGTCGGGACCAGCCCATCCTCCAGCAGGCTCAACACCGCGCCGGTCAGCGCGCCCGTGCTGCGGGTGTCGGCGCTGTTCGCGGCGGCTTCGGTCTGATTGCGGATGATCGCGAGCTGCTCATCGACCTCTGCGCTGGAGAACCCGTATTCGAGAGCGCGGCGATACTCGGTCACGGCCGCCGCGATGCCCTTCTTCCATCCGCCGTCGGGCGTGTAGACCAGCAGGCGGCTGACCCGCGCCACATCGAACACGTCGCCCGTGCCGAGCCCGGCGCTGCGAAAAGGTGACGCTTCGGAACGCGAGACGCGCCGCAGGCGGCGATTGACGATGGCGTAGCCGACGCGCGTCAGCAGCCTGCGTCGCCGCTCGGCAACGGTGTCGGGGCCCTCAAGCCGCGGTCCCATCTGCATGGCTGTAACCTGCTCGGACTGGGCGGGGTCGACGAACAGATCGGTCTCGCCGCGACGGTCGAACGGGATCGGACCGGGGTCCGGCTCGGCGGGTTGACGGGCGGCCTGCCAGCTGCCGAAGCGGCGGATGATGTCCTGCTGCACGGCGTCGACGTCGATATCGCCGACCACGATGACCGCGGCGTTGGAAGGGACATATTCGCGTGCGTAGTAACCGCGCACATCGGCCGCGCTGGCGGCAGAGAGCGTCTCGATCGTTCCGATTGGCAAGCGGTCGCGATAGTGCGCGTCGGGTGCGGTGAAGGCGACTTCGTCCTGGTAGTTTCGCAGGGCGAAATTGTTGCGGTCGCGCTGCTCTGCCAGGATCACGCCGCGCTCGCGCTGCACCGATTCGTCGCTGATTGTCAGTTCGCTCGCCGTTTCGCGCATGATCATCAGCGCGGTATCGACCAGCTCCGGATCGTTGCGCGGCAAGTCGAGCTTGTACAGCGTGCGCTCGTATCCCGTGGAGGCGTTGGTATCGGCGCCGAAGGCCAGACCCTCCCGCTCCAGCAGCTTTATCATCTCGCCTTCGGGCACGTTAGTGCTGCCGTTGAATGCCATGTGTTCGACGAAATGAGCCAGCCCACGCTCGGTTTGCGTTTCGGAGAGCGAGCCGGAGCCGATCCACAACCGCACCTCGGCCTGCCCCGCCGGGGTCGCGTTGTGCCGGATGGCATAGCGCATTCCGTTCTCGAGCCGCCCAAATCGGTAATCCGGGTCGAGCGGCAGGTCGCTATCCTCGAACGCCCATCGTCCGTCGTCCTGCACCGGCGGCGCGGATTGTGTTGGCGCGAGCGTGACTGCGGGAGAGGACGTGGTGCTGGAGGCGCAGGCCGCCAGCGCGAGCGCTGCCAGCGGCGTCAGGATTTTGAAACGCATGGTCCCTGTCTCGCCCATGCCCGCAAGTCGGGCAAGGGGGCCGTTACTTATCTCCGAAACAAGGTGGGTTGGCTCCCGTCCAGTCGATCTCGCCATAAGCAGGCACGGCCGACTGATTTTTCAGCTTCACTAGGCTGCTGCCCTCGTCGTGGTAGATCAGTGCTTTGGAGTTGTCGAAATCGGGCTGGCGCGCGTTGTCTGCTGCAGCGAGGTCGGCGCCTATCTCGGAAACATCGCTTCGGGACGATCGAACCATGCGGATCGTCCGATCGTCGCGACGTTCCATCATGCGATAGTAGTTGCGAGCGTAAAGCGTCGTGTCGAACACATCATTGTAGCTCCAGTCGCCAAGCTTGGTATCGTCCGGCAGCCGCACGGTCGTGACGTTGCAGACGTAGGACGGCTCGGTGCTGTAGGGTAGAGTAGCATCTTGGTTCGATGGACGCTCCAGCTTTGCAGGCGGAAAGAATCCGCCACCGGGAAGCGCCAGGCTGGTGTAGTTGTCCGACTTTTCCCAATCCGCGTCGAGCAGCCCTTCTATTTCGAGGACGCTGGCGAGGGTTTCCCGGTCGAACCGGTAATTGACCGATGTCACGTCGTCCCATCCATCGGCAAGCAGCGCTTCGCGAAAAGCCGTTTCGCTCTGCGCCTTGCCGAGGGGCGACAATTGCATGTGTTGTATCACGGCCTTCGCACCGCGGATGACGGAGGTATGTTTCCACACGGCTGGCCGATCGAACCCGGCACGCGCGTCGATCTCGACCAGTTCCATCTCCGTCGGAAGTTCCAGCATGGGCTTGGATACCGGCTCGAGATCGCTGCCGGTGGCCGTCAGCGGGAGCGCGAAGCGATAGGGCAGCAACGGCTGCCGCAGCGCGCCGACCACTTCGGGCAATGTACCGTCGAGCCAGTAGTCCACGCCGGCAACGTTTGCCCGGACCAGCACATGGTCGAACAGCAGCGGGCTGGCCAACCGCTGGTCGAGGCCATCGTCTCCGCCTTCATTGTTTACGACCACCGCCTGCGCGGGAATGCCCAGCTCTTTCAGCAGGGCCATGAGCAGCACGGTCTTGCCCTTGCAGTCGCCGTAACGGCGTGCCCAGGTCTCATCGGCCGTCTCGGGCGTCATGTTGCCGCCGTTGAGGCCGACATAGACGTAGCGCACCTGCTGCTGCACCAGTTCAAGCGCGGCGTTGACCCGGTCCATCGGGTCCGAATGGGCCGCCGCTATCCGTTGCGCTTCTGCGCGCAAGGGGGACTTGGTTCCAAGCTCTGCCGCTTCTTCATACAGCCCGTGAAAACGCCGGGACATTTGCGGCCAGTCTGCAAATTGCGAATATTCGATCACCCGCGTCCAGCCGTAGCGGGCCGGCGCTCCTTCCGGTACGCGCAAGATGGGCGGATCGACGAATTCGACGGCCACCGAATTGGCATCCTGCATGACCGAAGCCTGCAGGGCCGGCGCAATCTTGATGGCCGGAGCGTGGCCGTCTTCCCAATTGAGCGCGAGCCGAACCGCGCCGGGGGGGGCGGCACGTCCAGGATGTAGAGCAGCCCGTAGCTCACGTCGCGCAAGGTCGGGTCGCTGGCGGGCAGCGAATAGGCGAGCGTCAGATCGTCTCCAACGCGCAGGTCTGGTACCTTGAGCGTCGCGGTGAGCAAACCGTCGAGCATCGCGGTTTCCAGTTGCTCTTCCCGGCGCAGGATCTGGAATTCGGTCGATTTGAGCACATCGATCACGGTCCCGTCGCGCGTGATTTGCAGTGCGTGAATCACGGGTTTCCCCGCAGCCGGGTTCCAGCGCAGGGCGATATTCCCGGCCTGTAGCGCCTGCGACGTCAGGATGCGGACCGTCTGGTCGAAATAGCTTTGCTGGCCGCCGGAATGAATGTGCGCGACGTAATTGTTCGCGCGCAAGTAGAGCATCCCGTCCGCGTCGTCGGGAACGGGCCGCTTTTCGCTGGGCTGCGCCCAGTCCGGGGCAGGCCCGAACGCGATTTCGTCCGGCTGGGCCAGTACGGCGCAAGGCCAGACCGCAATCGCGACGACAGCCGTAGAGATAGTGAAACGCATCGACAGACCCCCCTGTTTACAAAGGGGAACATTCCATCGCCGCGGTCAGGTGGCAAGTACAGCTTGCCGCCAATAGACGTCTTTTACTTCTTCGGCTTGCCGCGCAGGCGGTTGCGGTGGCTGGAGAGGTCGAAGACTTCGCCCGCATTGCCGTTGTCGGTGTTTTCCAGCAGGCCGAGGCGACGGGCGACTTCCTGATAGGCTTCGCTCTCTCCGCCAAGGTCGCGGCGGAAGCGGTCCTTGTCGAGCTTCTCTCCGCTGGTCATGTCCCACAGGCGGCAACCGTCGGGGCTGATCTCGTCCGCCAGGATCACCCGGCTGTAATCGCCGTCGTAGATGCGACCGAATTCCAGCTTGAAGTCGATCAGGCGAATGTCGATCGCGGCGAACATTCCGCACATGAAGTCGTTTATGCGGATGGCCATGCTGGAGATGTCCTGCATCTCTTCATGGCTTGCCCAGTTGAAGCACGCGATATGCTCTTCCGCGATCAGCGGATCGCCCAGCGCGTCGTCCTTGTAATAGTATTCGATCAGCGTGTGGGGCAGCGGTTCGCCTTCCTCGATGCCGAGGCGCTTGCTGATGGAGCCGGCAGCGACATTGCGAACCACGACTTCTATCGGGATGATCTCGCACTGGCGGACAAGCTGTTCGCGCATGTTGAGCCGACGGATGAAGTGCGTCGGGATGCCGATGTGCGACAGGCGGGTGAAGACGTGTTCGCTGATGCGATTGTTGATCACGCCCTTGCCGCTGATCGTGCCCTTTTTCTGAGCATTGAAGGCGGTAGCGTCGTCCTTGAAATACTGGATGATCGTGCCCGGCTCCGGACCCTCGTAGAGGATCTTGGCCTTGCCTTCGTAGATCTGGCGGCGACGTGACATGGGCGGGCCTTCCGATTGGCGAAATACAATCGCCCCGGCACACGAGAGACGAGTCCTCGCGCAGGCCCGGGGCGTTTTGTCTCCCTTAGTGCGAAAGGGGCGACAGCGCAATTGCGATGGGGAGCGCGCGCCTTGGCAGGCGCCTTCGTCAGACGTGCGGATCGCCGGTGACGATTTCCAGCGGTACCTCGCCGCTGTCCTGCAACGTCCCGATTACCTTGCCGAGCGTGGCCCGCTGCACCAGCACGCTGAACAGCACAGCGGCGAATGTCGCCGCCAGCAGCACATCGCGCACAGGTCCGGAGGGAAGGGACAGGGCGAGCGCGATGGAGATGCCGCCGCGAAGACCGCCCCACCACAGCACCCGTCCTGCGCCCGATGCTGCTGGCTTTGCCTTGGGCACGACGCGGGTGGACAGCGCGATGGCGATCGCGCGCGCTGCCAGCGTGATGCCGATAGCGGCGATGCCGAAGCCGATTTCAAGCACGCCGGGGACCAGCACGATCAGCTCCAGACCGATCAGCAGAAAGAGTATGGAGTTGAGCAGTTCGTCCACCAGTTCCCAGAACTTGATGACGTAATCGCGGGTGACGTCGCTCATTGCGTAGGTGACACCGTGATTGCCGATCAGCAGTCCGGCGACGGCCATCGCCAGCGGGCCGGAGATATGCAGCTTTGTGCACAGGGCGTAGCCGCCCATCACCACGGCGAGGGAAATCAGCACTTCCAGTGCGTATTCGTCCATCGATCGCATGGCGCGAAAGCCCAGCCAGCCTGCGACGAGCCCGACGAGAATGCCGCCGCCCGCCTCGACTGCGAACAGGCGCGCGCCCTCTGCCAGAGAGAAGTCCGCACCCGTCACCGCCGCGCCCAGCAGGATGGTGAAGACCACGATGCCGACGCCGTCGTTGAACAGGCTTTCCCCGGCCACCGCCGCCTGCAGGCTTTCGGGCACATTCTCTTCCTTCAGCACGCCGAGGACAGAGACGGGGTCGGTCGGGCTGATCAGCGCGCCGAAGACGAAGTACCAGATCGGCGCGATGGGCAGGCCGATCAGCTCTCCTAGCCCCCAACTGGCGAGCCCGACGATGACCGTTGATATGATAACACCCACGGTCGAAAGCATCAGCACCGGAAACCAGTCCGCCTTAAGCCGGTCGAGATCGACGTGCAGCGCACCGGCGAACAACAGAAAGCTGAGCATTCCCTGCAACAGCGTGTCGGTGAAATTGAGCTGGGAGAGAAGGTCCGCGACATAATTGTCGAGGCTGACACCCGGCAGCACCGCGTTTGCCACCAGCAGCAGGATTGCAGCCAGTGCACCCATCACAGTCAGCCCGATGACATGCGGCAGCTTGATGAAGTGATGGTTGAACCAGCCGAGCAGGGCGGACGCGACCACCAGCAGCGCGGCGAGTTCGAAAGGCGACATTCCGGCAGGGGCGTGTTCCATGGCCGCTGGCTTAGGCAGATACCGCCGCACCGCACAAGCTTGTGTCGCGGGAACCGTCGCGACGGCCCACGCGCTTTCGATGGGTATCCCACTTGCAACGAGAGAATATTCCATGGCCGAACAGCTGCCCTGCCACGACCTGCTCAAAGACTACCTCACTGACGATGGCATCGCGGTGAAGAACCCCGCCACGGGCAAGACGATCGCGACCGTGCGGGACTGGCCGATCGATGCGATCGACGAGGCGGTGGACACGATTGCCGATGCCTGGGCCGACTGGCGCGGTCGGCTGGCGGAGGAACGCGGCGATATCATGCGCAAATGGTACGAGCTGATGATCGCGCGGCGCGAGGATCTCGCCCAGTTGATGACGGCAGAACAAGGCAAGGTCATCGCGGAAAGCCGCAGCGAGGTCGATTACGGCGCCGGTTTCGCCAAGTGGTTCGCGGAAGAGGCGCGGCGCGTATATGGCGATACTATCCCGGCGCATGATGGCAACGCGCGCATCGTGACCATTCGTCAGCCTGTGGGGCCGGTCGCAGCGATCACGCCGTGGAACTTTCCCATCGCGATGATCACGCGCAAAATATCCCCCGGCTTGGCGGTCGGCTGCCCGGTCATCGTCAAGCCGGCCAGCGCCACGCCGCTGTGCGCCCTGGCAATTCAGGAACTTGCGTATCAGGCGGGCATCCCGCGCGAAGTCTACATCACCGTCACATCCAGCAGCGCGAAGGACGTGGGCGAACTTCTCTGCAAGCACGAGCGGATGCGCAAGATCAGCTTCACCGGCTCGACCGAGGTCGGCAAGACGCTGATGGAATGGGCATCCAGCACGGTGAAGAAGGTCTCGCTCGAACTCGGCGGGAATGCGCCCTTCATCGTGTTCGACGACGCGGACGTCGATGCCGCCATAGAGGGGATAAAGGTCGCCAAGTTCCGCAATGCCGGGCAGACCTGCATCTGCGCCAACCGCGTGCTGGTGCAGGACGGCATCTACGACGAATTCATGCAGAAATTCGATAAGCTGATGGACGATCTCAGGGTCGCGGAGGGCACGGCAGACGACGCAGACATCGGTCCCCTGATCGATGCCGATGCTGTCGAGAAGGTGGAAAAGCTCGCCAGGGATGCGGAGGCGAAGGGCGGCAAGCTGCGCTGGTTCGATATCGACGTTTCGCAGGACGGCAGCTTCGTGCGGCCCGGCATCGTCGAGAACGCATCGCCGGACATGGACCTCGCCCAGACCGAGATATTCGGTCCGCTCGCCCCGATCTTCCGCTTTAAGACCGAAGCAGAGGCCATCGAACTCGCCAACGCCACCAACGTCGGTCTCGCCGGATATTTTTATTCGCGCGACGTCGGGCGCTGCTGGCGCGTGGCGGAGGCGCTGGAATACGGCATGGTCGGCATCAATTCGGGCGCGATCTCGACGCCCGTCGCGCCTTTCGGCGGGGTCAAGGAATCGGGGCTGGGCCGCGAAGGTTCCAAATACGGCATCGACGAATATCTCGAGGTCAAATACCTCTGCTACGGTGACATTTCCGGCTGATACGAAAAGGGCGGCACCATTGCGGTGCCGCCTTTTTGTTCGTTCGGTTGGCGAAGGTCAGACGAGCGCGTCGCGTTTCACCGTGATGACCTGCGGATAGGTGAATTCCTTCAACCCTTCGATGCTGTTTTCCGCACCGACGCCCGACTGCTTGTGTCCGCCGAAAGGCGCGAAGGGGGAGAGGTGCATGAACTCATTGACCCAGACCGTGCCGGTTTCGAGCTGCTCCGCAATTGCGACGCCCTGGTCGGTGTCCTTGGTCCAGACCGCACCGGCAAGTCCGTAATCCGAATTGTTCGCCCGCTCGATCGCCTCTTGCGCGGTCGAGAATTTCATCAGCGGCATGACTGGGCCGAACTGCTCCTCGGCCACGATGCGCGCGTCCTCGGGCGGATTGTCGAGGATGGTGATAGGCACGTAATATCCGGTGCCGGACGGGTCATGGTCGCCGCCGACGAGGAACTTGTAGCCATTGTCCCTGGCGTCCTGGATCAGTTCCAGAACGCGCTCGTACTGCTTCTTGTTCTGGATCGGGCCAACGCCCGTCCCCTGCTGCGACCCGTCGCCGACCGTCACCGTCTTCGCAAAATCGGCGATCGCCTGGCTCAGTTCGTCGTAGATGTCTTCATGGATATATACGCGCTTGGCCGCGATGCAGACCTGTCCGGCGTTCTGGAAGCTGGACCAGAACAGCTGCTGCGCGACCTTCTGCACGTCGACATCGGGCATCACGATGCTGGCATCGTTCCCGCCCAGTTCCAGCGTTATGCGCTTCAGATCCTTCGACGCACCTTCCATGATCTTCTTTCCCGTCGCCGTGGAGCCGGTGAAGGTGATCTTGTCGATGCCGGGATGCCCGGTGATCAGCGGGCCGAGTTCGTCCGGGCCGGTGATGATGTTGAGCACGCCAGCAGGGACGACGTCCTTCACCAGTTCGGCGAAGCGCAGCGTCGTCAGAGGCGTGAAGGGCGACGGCTTCAGCACCATGGTGCAGCCCGAAAGCAGCGCGGGCGCGATTTTCTGCACCGCCATCAGCAGCGGGAAATTCCACGGCACGATGCCGCCGACCACGCCCACCGGCACGCGCCGGGTGCGCGACAGGCGGGTTTCGCTGTCTTCGTTGGTGGTTTCTTCCAGGTTCAAGGAAGACAAACCGGCGATCATGCCTGCTGCGCCGTAGATTTCGCCCTTCGCCTGCGCATGGGGCTTGCCCTGTTCGCTGGTCAGCAGGCGGAACAGCTCGTCTGCGTTTTCCTTCACTGCCGCGGCCATCTTGCCCAGCACCTCGCGGCGTTCTTCTACCGTGGTCTTGCGCCAGCTCTTGAAAGCGGTGCGGGCGGCGTCGACCGCCTTGTCGAGTTCCGCCGCGCCGCAGGCGGGGACTTGCCCGATCACTTCTTCGGTCGCGGGATTGACGACGTCGAGCCACTCGCCGTTGTCGGTGAGCTGCCCGTCGATCAACGTGCTGTATTGTTTAGCCATAATGTCTCTCTCTCTCCTTTGGCGCACGATGTAGCAGGCCGCCAGACCGGCTGTCGTGCGCGAATTGGTTTCACCGTGCGTAGCTCGCGTCAGCCCGCGACGTTCGCCAGCCGGGCGCGCACGGCTTCCGCCTGTGACATGATATTGGCGACCAGCTGCTTGCTGGTGGGGATGTCGTGGACCAGCGCCTGGCTCTGGCCGCTCGACCAGATGCCGCCATCCATCTCGCCCTTGGCATAGACGCTTTCGCGCCCGCGCGCGCCCGCCATCAGGTGCTTCACATCCTCGAACGTGCTTTCGGGATTGCGCTGGATGGTGGCGACTTCCTCCGAAACCGCATTGCGCGCGACCCGGGCAGTATTGCGAAGCGGACGACCGACCAGCACCGTGTCGAGCTCCGTATTCTCGACGATCTGCTGCTTGACGTTGGGGTGGATCGCCGCCTCCTGCGTTGCGCAGAAGCGAGTGCCCATGTTGACCGCATCCGCGCCCAGCGCCAGCGCGGCGACCAGGCTGCGCCCGTCTGCCATGCCGCCGCTGGCGACGATCGGGGTGTCGGGCAGGGCATCGACCGTGGCAGGCAACAGCACGACAAGCCCGACGTCATCCTCGCCCGGATGCCCGGCGCATTCGAAGCCGTCGATGCTGATGACGTCGACGCCCTTCCTCACCGCGCTTTCGGAATGGCGGACGCTCGTGCATTTGTGGATGACCTTGACCCCCGCTTCCTTGAAGGCGGGCAGGTGATCGGTCGGCGCGCGGCCCGCGGTCTCGACGATCTTCAGGCCGCTTTCGATGATCGCTTCGCGGTACTCATCGTAGGGAATCGGGTTGATCGAGGGCAGCAGGGTGAGGTTCACGCCGAACGGCTTGTCGGTCAGGCCGCGAACCTTGTCGATTTCTTCCCGCAGCGCTGCGCCGCTCGGAAACATGTGCGCGGTGATGAAGCCGAGCGCGCCCGCCTCCGCCACAGCGGCGACCAGTTCGCCGTAACCCACGCCGGTCATGCCGCCCATCAGGATCGGGGTTTCGACACCGAACATCTCGGTGATCCGCGTCTTGAATGCCATCGCTCTCTCCGTTTCTCTCGCGGGTCTAAACGCCAGCAAAGAGCGCTCGCGTCAATGGCGAGTTTCGAAAAGAGACTGAGGATGGAGGGGTGGTGCCCGGGGGCGGAGTCGAACCACCGACACGACGATTTTCAATCGTCTGCTCTACCACTGAGCTACCCAGGCATCGCCGTTGCGGGTGCTGCCGGTGGCAGCGGCCCGTTGCGAATGAGTGCGGGCCTATGGCGAAGCCCCGCGCGCTTGGCAAGGGGGCATTTTCGCGACAGGCTTGTGCTATTCCTCGTGCGCCAGGTCTTCCGGCGAGGCGCGCTCGCCGGGCAGGGCGTAGCCATCGTTGAACCATCGGTTGAGATCGCGGTCGCGGCAGCGCTGCGAGCAGAATGGTGCGTGGTCCGCACTGCGCGGTTTCCTGCACATCGGACAGGGACGGGAGGGATTACTCATGCGGCACGATCTGGGCCTGCGCCGCCTCGATCGCAAGGCCGGGATCGGTCGCGATACGGACCGGGCGGCCGCAGCGGCGCTCCAGTTCCGAAAGCCAATCAGGCTTGAGTTTTGCCTTGAGCGCCGGGTGCACGGTGATGAGCGTCATGCCCGGCCCCTCGACCAATTCGGCGCGTCGCAATGCCATGCGCGCGGCCATGCCGACGCGCGACGTGGCAAAGCGGTGTAGCAGCGACGGCCCCTCCAGCCGTGCGACGATCTGGACGAAGCCGAAGCCGTTCATTGCCGTGCGCTCATGCGGCCAGTTTGCAAGGGCATCATCAAGAGCCGCATCGACGGCCTTGCGATCGCCCTTGGCCCCCAGCGTGGGAAAATCGATCCCGATGGAACCGCCAAGGTCGAATTGCCTGATCGCGCGCGCGAGCGGCTCGACCGCGGCCAGCGCCAGTTCGCGCGGCGGCAGGTCACCGTCTATATCGACCACAGTCATGGCAGGGGTGACGCTGAACAGCAGGCCCCCGCCTGCGAATGGTACTTCGCCGGAGGACGCGCTCTCCCAGACATCGTCCCACAGGCCAGAAGAAAAGCGCCGGACCGAATTGCCCGAAAGGAAAACGTCGTCGCGCGCAGTCGGTCCTTCGGCTTCGAGTTCGACGACGCGGCCCTGCGCGCGCTTGAAGCGGCCGCGTTCGGCAATCGCGGCGCGAGTGATGACGAGGGGCAGGTGGCTACCCTCAGTCGCGCGGACGGGTATGCGGTCGACGAGAACTTCGATCCCGTTCTCGGTCCGCGCCAGCCCGCGTGTGCGACCTGCGGGCTTGGAGACCAGTTTGGCGACGGTAGTGGAGCCGACCGGTAGATCGCCTGCCCACCGCAGTTTCGCAGCCAGTACCCGGTCGCCATCGACCAGCAGCGCGCGCTGCTCGCCGATGCCGTCTTCGACCAGCCATTCAGGCAATGGCGAAACCCGCCGATTTGAGCAGCGTCCGCGTCTCGTGAAGCGGCAAACCGACGACACCCGAATGGCTGCCGTGGATGCGCGAAATCAGGCCTTCGGCAATGCCCTGAATGGCGTAGCCTCCGGCCTTGCCCTCCCACTCGCCGCTGGCGAGGTAGGCGCCGATCTCCTGTTCGGACAGCCGTTTGAACATCACCACGGTCTCGCTCATTTTCTCGCGCATCACGCCGTCCGGCGCGCGCAGTGCAATGGCGGAGAAGACGCGGTGGCGGCGGCCTGACAGCAACTCGAGACACTGGCGCGCCGTAGCTTCGTCTTCGGCCTTGGGCAGGATGCGGCGGCCGGCGGCAACCACCGTGTCGCCAGCCAGCACATGAGCATCAGCCGAAGCAGCCGCCTCAGCCTTCTCGCGCGCCATGCGCCTGGCATACTCGCGCGGAAGTTCGCCCTTGCGCGGCGTTTCGTCGATGTCGGCGGGATTCACACCGGCAGGCGTCACGCCGAGCCGCGCGAGCAGCTCGCGGCGGCGCGGACTTGCGGATGCGAGGATGAGTGTGGGCTGGCCCACGATCGCTTATTGCGGGCCGGGGCCCTGACCCGGTCCGCCACGGCCAGGCATGAAGCGATAGGTGATGCGCGCCTTGGTCAGGTCATAGGGCGTCAGTTCGCACAGCACTTCGTCACCAACCAGCACGCGGATGCGGTTCTTGCGCATCTTGCCTGCGGTGTGGCCGAGCACTTCATGGCCGTTTTCGAGCTCTACCCGGAACATCGCGTTCGGCAGCAGCTCGACCACCTTTCCGCGCATTTCGAGGAGTTCTTCTTTGGCCATGCAGTATCGTATCCGTTTCAGTGTGTTGCGGTCTGGCCGCGCCCTTAGACGGACACGGGGTAAAAGGGAAGCCTCGGCAGCGTTTGTCGCAGGAACGCTGACGCCCTGCGACAGTTTGTTACCAAAATGCGGGTTGCCGGGGCGGGGCTGGTTCGCCAACCTCTGACTTCAGAGGGGCGAACGCACGATACAAGGTAGTCCGCATTGCCCCGTTTTCAACTCCGTCACCTGCTGTTGACCGCCACCACGCTTGCGTGCCCGCTGGCCGTGCCTGCCTACGCGCAGGATGCCGCCGATACGTCCGAACCGGCGGAGGGCAATGTCATCATCGTGCAGGCGGAGCGGCAACGCGGGCAGGTCGACACCGATATCCCGCCGGTCATCGAACTCAACGAGGAAGAGATCGCGGCCTACGGCGCAGGCTCCATCGCCGACCTGGTCGAGGCGCTGGCGCCGCAGACATCTTCCGGCAGTGGGCGGGGCGACGGGCGGCCAGTGTTCCTCGTCAACGGCCAGCGTGTCGGCAGCTTCCGCGAGTTCCGCCGCTACCCGCCCGAAGCGATTGAGAAGGTGGAAGTGCTGCCGGAAGAAGTGGCGCTCCAGTTCGGTTACCCGGCGACGCAGCGGGTCATCAACTTCATCCTGAAGGAGAACTTCGCCAGCCGCGAGGTCGAAGGCGAGTACGGCGGACCCACCGCAGGCGGCCGCGCCACCGGCGAGGTCGAGGTTTCACAGCTGACCATTAACGGCGCCAATCGCCTCAATCTGGGCGCGGAGTTCAACACATCCAGTATGCTGACCGAGGATGAGCGCGACATCATCCAGACCGAAGGCAGCGCCCCGACCGTGGCGAGCGATCCCGATCCGGCGCGTTATCGCAGCCTCGCGTCCGACAGCGAGAGCGTGGAACTGGAAGCGACCTACAATGGCTCGCTCGGCGCAGGTCCCGGGGCGGGATCATACTCGATCAACGGCAATGTGCAGCGCGACGCAAGCCGATCCCTGTCCGGCCTCGATGTCGTCAGGCTTACCGCGCCGGACGGTACCACCGAAATTCGCACGCTGGACGACAATCCGCTGACCCGCCGCAGCCGCACGACGACGCTCTCGACCAGCGGATCGATCCAGAAGCCGCTCGGCGACTGGCAAAGCAACTTCACCATCGACGGCGTGCTCACCGACACCCGCACCCGCACCGACCGTCGGCGCGATACATCCGCGCTCGTCGCTGGCGCGGCGGCCGGTGATTTCGCCATCGATGGCGCGCTGCCCGGCGTTGCGGATGCAGGGTTCGACACCGCCGATAACCGCACCTACTCGGTTACGAGCAAGGCGACGGTAAACGGCAATCCGCTGCTGCTGCCCGCCGGCGAAGTCTCGACCACCTTCGACATCGACTTCGACTGGAAGCGGATTGAGAGCGACGACACCCGCTCTAACGCGCCGGTCCAGCTTACCCGGCGGCGTCTGTCGGGTGGCACGAACGTGAACATTCCCGTGGCGGAGCGGGACGGCGCTTGGGGTGCGATAGGCGATCTGGGGCTGAACTTCGGCCTTGGCATAGAGGACGTTTCCGACTTCGGCGTGCTCGGCACCTGGTCGACCGGCTTCAACTGGCGTCCGACCGAACGGTTCAGCTTCACCGGCAATTACAGCTACCGCGATGCCGCCCCCAGCCTCACGCAACTTGGCGCGGCACAGATCACGGATTTCAACGTGCCGGTATACGATCTGCGCAACGGAGAGACCGTGCTGGCGAGCGTCACCACGGGAGGCAATCCCGATCTTGCGTCGGAGACCCAGCGCGACCTGAAGCTGGGCGCGAATTACGAGATCGACCTGTTCGACCGCGCCAATCTGGTGGTCGAATATTACAACACGTCCTCGCGCGATGTGACCTCATCGTTCCCACTGCTGACGCCCGCCATCGAAGCAGCCTTCGCCGACCGTGTCACGCGGGACACAGATGGCACCTTGCTGGCCATCGACCGTCGCCCGATCACCTTGGCGGAACGCGACAATTCGCGCATCCGCTACGGCTTCAATCTTTTCGGGCGCGTCGGCAGGGCCGCGCCCGAAGGGGCGGGCGATGGCAATGGCAATCGGCGCGGCGGACGCTTCGGCGCAATGGCTGCTGCGGCCCGGCCGTCTGACGCGCCGGCACAGGGTGGCGGTTTCAACCGCGAGGCCTTTGCCGCGGCACGCGCCAAGTTCTGCGCCACGCCAGATGGGGAAGTACCCGATATTTCCGCTCTGCCCGAACGGATGCAGGAACGCCTGCGCGGTGAAAACGGGCAGGTCGATCCGGAACGAATCGCGCAGGCTCGCACCCGCATTTGCTCCGATGACGGTGCCGGGGGCGGAATGCGCGGAATGGACCCGGAGCAGTTCGCCGCCCTACGCAAACAGTTCTGCGAAAACCCCACTACGCCGATTGATCCGGCAACTCTGCCGGAGCGTATTCGCGAGCGGCTGACCGGGCCTGACGGTCAGATAGATACCGCGCGACTGGCTGAGTTCCGCGAGCGATTCTGTGCACTTCCCGCACCGCAGGCGCAGGGCGAAGCCGCAGCACAGGCCGAGCGGCGAGGCGGCGGCCAGCGCGGTGGCGGCGGTGGTGGCAGAGGTGGTCGCGGCGGCGGCGGGTTCGGCCCCGGCGGCGGCGGCGACGGGCAGGGGCGCTGGAACCTGTCGCTCTACCACACGATCAATCTCAACGACGATGTGCTGATCGCCCCCGGCGTTGCACCGCTCGACCTGCTGGACGGCGACGCCCTTGGAAACAACGGGACCCCGCGCCACACCGTGCAGCTGGAAGGCGGCGTGTTTTTCAAGGGACTGGGGCTTCGCGCCTCCGCCAATTACGAAGGCAAGTCCCGCGTCGACGGCAGCGGGCTTCCGGGTTCGAGCGATCTTTATTTCGGCGATCTCGCGACGCTCGACCTGCGCCTGTTCGCCAATCTTGAGGAACTGGCCGGAGAGGAACCGGGCTTTCTCAAGGGCACCCGCCTATCGCTGCGCGCGAACAATATCTTCGACACGCGGCGCGAGGTCCGCGACGAGAACGGGGTGGTTCCGCTCAGCTACCAGCCGGGTCTGATCGACCCGATCGGACGCTTCGTGGAAATCGAATTCCGCAAGGTGTTCTGATCACAGGGCTTCGCCGGCTGCGACGCCGCTCGCCCAAGCCCACTGGAAATTGTATCCACCGAGCCAGCCGGTGACGTCCACCGCCTCACCGATGGCGTAGAGGCCCGGCACGCGCTTCGCTTCCATCGTCTGTGACGACAGTTCGGCGGTCGATATGCCGCCTGCCGTAACCTCGGCCTTGGCGAAACCCTCGGTACCGTTGGGGCGGAAGGGCCAGCGCTTCAGCCGCTCCTGCGCGGTGCGCAGGGCTTTGTCCGACGCGTTGCCGAGTTCGCTTTCGACGCCCAGCTTGTCGCTCAGGATGTCGGCCAGCCGCGCGGGCAACTGCTCGCGCAAAATGCTGCGCAGCGTAAGTCTGGGCGTCGTGCGTTTGCGCTCGATCAGCCAGTCGCCCGACTTTTCCGGCAGGAAATCTATGCTCACCGGCTCGCCCGGCTTCCAATAGGAACTTGCCTGTAGGATCGCCGGCCCGCTGAGCCCACGATGAGTGAAAAGCGCAGCCTCGGCAAAGCGCACCTTGCCGGCCTGGGCCTCGACGGGCGAGGAGACTCCGGAGATTTCGCGGAACAGCACCTCTTCCCCGCCGAGCGTCAGGGGAACGAGGGCGGGGCGCGGTTCCACCACCTTTAGGCCGAACTGGCGGGCGAGGCCGTAGGCGAAATCGCTCGCCCCCATCTTCGGGATCGATGGTCCGCCGGTCGCGATGACAAGCGCGCGCGAGGCGCACCAGCCGGAGCGGGTTTCGACCAGATAGTGGCCTTCCGCCTGCTCGACCGCGCCGACCGCTTCGCCGCAGCGTATCGTCACGTCCGCGCGCTCGCATTCTTCCAGAAGCATGGCGACGATCTGTTTGGCCGAGCCGTCGCAGAACAATTGCCCCAAGGTCTTTTCGTGCCAGGCGATGCCATATCGCTCGACCAGCGCGAGGAAATCGCGCGGCGTGTAGCGG
Organism: Altererythrobacter sp. CAU 1778; assembly: GCF_054482795.1. Taxonomy (NCBI): domain Bacteria; kingdom Pseudomonadati; phylum Pseudomonadota; class Alphaproteobacteria; order Sphingomonadales; family Erythrobacteraceae; genus Altererythrobacter; species Altererythrobacter sp. CAU 1778. The sequence continues at coordinate 992,017 of NZ_JBTLRP010000001.1, forward strand.
GCCAGCGCGCTCTTGGCGAAATGCGGATTGGCGGAAAGGTAGTTGGCGGGTCCGGCGCCGAGGTTGGTGAAGTTGCACCGCCCGCCGCCGGAAATCAGGATCTTGCGCCCGACTTCAGGCGCTTTTTCGAGCACGAGCACCCGTCGCCCCCGCTGTCCCGCGCGCGCCGCGCACATCAGTCCGGCAGCGCCGCCGCCCAGCACGATGGCATCGAAAACATTGTCTGCAGGAATTTTGTCCACGGCGCCCCATCGCGGCTTTGCCATTTGCGCGCAAGATTCCTATCTCGCCCGCATGGCGCGCACTCCGGCAGGCACTCCCCACGATCCCCGCGGCGCGGCGCGTTTCAATGAAGAGCGCGCGGCCTACACGGTGAAGGGTCAGAAAGGCGATGGCGCGCAGCCCGATCTCGAAACCGGGGTCAAGGCCGTGCGCGACACGGTACGGACGCTCAGGCCCGTGCCGGGTGTCTACCGGATGCTCGATGCGCGCGGTGATGTGCTCTACGTCGGCAAGGCGCGCAGCCTGAAGGCGCGAGTGGCGAACTACGCGCAGGTGGCAGGGCTGACCAATCGCCTGCAGCGCATGGTCAGCCAGACGCGGGCGATGGAAATCATCGTCACCAACTCCGAAGCCGAGGCACTGCTGCTCGAAGCGCAGCTGATCAAGCGTTTCCGCCCGCCCTACAACGTGCTTTTGCGGGACGACAAAAGCTTCCCCTTCATCCTGCTGCGCGCAGGCCACGACTATCCGCGGATCCAGAAACATCGCGGCGCGCGGCGGGCCAAGGGCAATTACTACGGCCCCTTCGCCAGCGCAGGCAGCGTCAACAAGACGATCAACGCGCTGCAAAAGCTGTTCCTGCTGAGGAGCTGCACCGACAGCTTCTTCAACAATCGCGACCGGCCCTGCCTGCTCTACCAGATCAAGCGTTGCAGCGCGCCTTGCGTCGGTCGGATCGACCAGCCGGGCTATGACGCACTGGTGCGACAGGCGAAGGATTTTCTGTCAGGCAAGTCGTCGTCCGTGCAGGCCGATCTGGAACAGCAGATGGCAAAGGCCGCGCAGGATCTCGATTTCGAAACGGCGGCGATCCTGCGCGACCGGCTGCGTGCGGCGACATTCATCCAGGGCTCGCAGGCGATCAACGCCAGCGGCGTCGGCGATGCGGACATTTTCGCTCTGGCGGCCAAGGGCGGGCAGATCGGCATTCAGGCCTTCTTCGTCCGCGGCGGGCAGAATTGGGGGCATCGCGCCTTTTTCCCAAGCCACACGAAGGATGTCGAAGACGGGCAGGTTCTGGCTGACGTGCTGGCGCAGTTCTACGAGGAAGTGCCCCCGCCGCGCACCATTCTGGTCGACCGTGAATTGCCGGAGCAGGCGTTGCTGACCGAAGCCTTCGGTGCGTTGGCGGAACGCAAGGTCGAGATTTCCGTCCCTCAGCGCGGCGACCGGCGCCGTCTGATGGAGCAGGCCAGCCGCAATGCGTCCGAAGCGCTCGATCGGCGGTTGGCGGAAAGCGGCACCAAGGCAAAGATCCTGCGCGAACTGGCGGAATTCCTCGAACTCGAAGCACCGCCCCGGCGGATCGAAATCTACGATAACAGCCATATCCAGGGCGCAAAGGCCGTGGGTGCGATGGTCGTCGCCGGGCCGGACGGGTTCGAAAAGGGGCAGTATCGCAAGTTCAACATCAAGACCGCGCAGACCAACGACGACTTCGGCATGATGCGCGAAGTGATGGAGCGGCGCTTCAGTCGCGCGATGAAGGAAGATCCGGATCGCGAAAGCGGGGCATGGCCCGACCTCGTGCTGATCGACGGCGGCAAGGGGCAGATGAGCTCCGTGCGCGAGACGCTGGAGGAACTCGGCATCGAGGATGTGCCGCTGATCGCCATCGCCAAGGGGCCGCACCACGGGCGCGAAGGGCGCGAGGTGTTCCATTTCCCCGACGGGCGGGAGAAGACCCTGCCGACCAATTCGCCGGTGCTGTTTCACCTCCAGAACCTGCGCGACGAGGTGCACCGCTACGTCATCGGAGCACACCGGGCGAAGCGCAGCCGCGCGATCACCGCGTCACCGCTGGACGAAATCCCCGGCATCGGCCCGTCGCGCAAGCGCGCGCTGCTGCTGCACTTCGGGACCGCCAGCAAGGTCCGCGCCGCCGCGCTCGACGACCTCAAGCGGGCGCCCGGCGTCAGTGAAGGCGTCGCGCAGGCGGTCTATGATTTCTACCACGCGGGCGGTTGATTACGCGGTCTTTGGGATCCGTTTGCGCATCATGCCTTCTTGCGCGACGCTGGCGACCAACGTGCCGTCGGCGGTGAAGATGCGTCCGCGATTGAAGCCGCGGCCCGATCCGCTCCACGGACTGTCGGTGGCGTAAAGCAGCCATTCGTCCGCCCGTGCTTCGCGGTGAAACCAGATCGCATGGTCAAGGCTCGCGCCGACCAGTTCGCCGCGCATCCATGTGAGCCCGTGGGGCAACGCGCTGGTGCCGAGCAGGGTGAAATCGCTGGCGTAGGCAATTACCGCGCGGTGCATGGCGGGATCGTCTGGCAAGGGCGCGACCGTGCGGAACCAGCTGAAGGCTTCCGGCTCGCTCGGTTCGCTGTTCATCCAGTGCAGCTTGCCGGCGGTGCGCATCTCGATCGGTCGCGGGCGCGTCATCATCGCGCGCTGCACTTCATTCATTGCGCCCATCTTTTCCATGATCTCGCGGCGCTGCTCCTGATCGGATTTGAGATCGTCGGGGGCAGGCACGTCAGGCATGGGGCTGTCGTCGTGGGTCAGACCATCTTCCGGCTGCTGGAAGCTGGCCGTCAGGTTGAGGATCGGGCTGCCTTCCTGGCTGGCCACGACACGACGGTTGGCGAAGCTGCGCCCGTCGAAATCGGCGGCAACGCGGTGGTCGATGCCGATACCTTCGACGCCGCCGCGCAGGAAGTAGGCGTGCAGGGAGTGAGCCGTCTTGCCGCCGTCCACGGTCGCCTGCGCGGCCTGTAGCGCCTGTGCGATCACCTGCCCGCCAAACACGCGACCCACACCGTCCTTCTGATACCGGCCGGCGAAAAGCATCGGCTCACCCTCGGTGACAGTGAGCAGCGCGACGAGATCGTCGACGAGCGCCTTGGGGTCATGGTCCTGTTGAGTCATGGCCATGCCCTTGCTGCGCTGCGGCAGCGATTGCAAGCCGCCCCCGTCAGAGCGGGCGGCTCTTTTCCCGGGCGACGATCTGGCGGAAGGCCGCGCGGCGCAGGCTGCCGCCGATGCCCACGCTAATGCGACCCACGGCCAGGCGTTCCTTCCAGATGCGATCGATCATCGGATGGTCGGGCATAGCGCAGCTGTCGCACCATTCGATGTCGCCGCGGGCCAGCAGGTCGAGATTCTCGATTTGCAGGAGCACGCCGGGAGAAAACCGCGCGAGATCCTCGTCATAGGTCGTCTTGTAGCTGTAGGCCCCCGGCGCCGCGATGAAATTGGCCAGCATGGCGACGGGACGCTGATCGAGCGTCAGCGTCAGGCGTTCCAGAAGGCCCCGCTCCGCCGCCCCGGACAGGGCCGCCTGAAACAACGCCTTCGTATCTTCCTGGCTGGCGAGAGCGGAATCGCCCTTTCCCTTCCAGCCCGCGGCTTCGAGCGCGAGGAACTGCGCGATCCAATCGTCCAGCCCGCTGTCGTCGCTGTCGCGCTGAAACGCCAGCGTCCCCGTCTCTTCCAGGCGGCGCTTCTGGCGGCGCAATTCCTTGCGCTTCTTCTGCGTCATGGCGGCTTCGAAATAAGCCTGCGGCGAAAGCGCTGAATGGAGCAGCGCGCGCTGTTCCTCCCTGACCACCGAAACCCGGCGGTTGCTCAGCGCCGTTCTGCGCAGGGCAGCGATCACGGGTGTGTCGAGCGGGATCTGCGAGAGGTGCAGGAACAGGCGCTGCCCGGAATTGGCGTCGCACCAGTCGAGCGCGCCGCGCCAGAAGAGATCCTCCAGCCCACGCGCGACCAGCGGCAATCCGCAGAAGCAGTTCTCGTGCACCCAGATGCGCCAGTGCGGCAGCAGGAAGCGATCGTAACGCAGCTGCGGCTGGACCGGCAGCAGTCCGATGAGCCGACCGTAGTGACGCACTGTCAGCAAAACGACGTCGCGCGCGCCCCTTATGTGCGTCAGGGCAGGGAGGAGGTACCAGCTTTCGAAAAACGGATTGGGCGTAGCGGCGGCGCGGGCCAGCCGGTCCCAGTCGTCCATCAGCGCCGTATCGCTCGCAATCTGCGACGCCCGCAACGCGTCGACAACCAACGGGCCGCTGGTCCCTTGCGCCACGTCCGCTTCGCTGATGGTCTGCACTATTCCCATTGCGGCGCGAAACTAGCGCCAAGTGGTGACCATTTTGCAAACGCGACAGGCCAAGAAAAACCCCGCCGGAATCGCTCCCGGCGGGGTCTTTCCCATCGATCGAAGACAATCAGCCCGCGGCGAGCGCTGCCAGCAGCAGCAGGGCCACGATGTTGGTGATCTTGATCATCGGGTTCACGGCGGGGCCCGCGGTGTCCTTGTACGGATCGCCAACGGTGTCGCCGGTCACGGCAGCCTTGTGGGCTTCGGAGCCCTTTCCGCCGTGATTGCCGTCCTCGATGTACTTCTTGGCGTTGTCCCACGCGCCGCCACCGGCGGTCATGGACAGCGCCACGAAGATGCCTCCGACGATCACGCCGAGGAGCAGGGCACCCAGTGCCGCGAAGCCGTTTTCCTGTCCCGCTATCAGCGTGATCAGGAAATAGACCACGATCGGGGCGAGCACCGGCAGCATCGAAGGCACGATCATTTCCTTGATCGCGGCCTTGGTCACCAAGTCCACCGTGCGGGCGTAGTCCGGCTTCGAGGTTCCGGCCATGATGCCCTTGTCGTTGGCGAACTGTTCGCGCACGTCCTTAACCACGTCGCCCGCAGCGCGGCCGACAGCGGTCATGCCCATTGCACCGAACAGATAAGGCAACAATGCGCCGAGCAGCAGCCCGACGATGACGTACGGGTTCTCGAGGCTGAAATCGACGTCCGCATTCGGGAAGAACTCGGCCAAATCGGTGGTGTAGGCGGCGAACAGGACCAGCGCGGCAAGGCCGGCCGATCCGATCGCGTAACCCTTGGTCACTGCCTTGGTCGTGTTGCCGACCGCGTCGAGCAGGTCGGTCTTTTCACGCACGCTGTCGTCGAGGCCCGCCATCTCGGCGATCCCCCCGGCATTGTCCGTGACCGGCCCGTAAGCATCGAGCGCCACGACCATTCCCGCCAGCGCCAGCATGGCGGTTGCCGCATAGGCGATGCCCATGAGACCGGCGAGCTGGTAGCTGACGATGATGCCCGCAACGATCAGGATCGTGGGCAGGGCGGTGGATTCGAGGCTAATCGCGAGACCCTGGATCACATTGGTGCCGTGGCCCGTTTCCGATGCCTTTGCGATGGAGCGCACCGGGCGATAATTCGTGCCGGTGTAATACTCCGTGATCCAGATGATCAGCCCGGTGATGGCGAGACCCACCAGCGAACAGTAGAACAGCGCCCAGCCGGTGAAGCTGACGACCTGTTCCGACACACCTTCTTCCGACAGCGGAGCGCCCGGATCGATGTTGACCGGTGCGCCTCCGACAACCGTGTCGAGGCCGCCCAGTGCATAGTGGATGGCGAAGCCGATCAGCGGAATGGACAGCAGCGCGGTGACGATGAAGCCCTTGTACATCGCGCCCATCACGTTCGTGCCACCCTTGCCGAGCTTCACGAAATAGGTGCCGATGATGCTGGTGAGGATGCAGGCACCCCCAATCAGCAGCGGCAATGCCATCATGGGCATCAGCAGGTCGCCGAGGTTCTTCAGCAGCAGCGCCGTCAGCACCATGGTTGCGCCCACGGTCACGACGTAGGTTTCGAACAGGTCGGCGGCCATGCCCGCACAATCGCCGACATTGTCGCCCACATTGTCCGCGATGACGGCGGGGTTGCGTGGATCGTCCTCCGGAATGCCAGCCTCGACCTTGCCGACGAGGTCGGCGCCGACGTCGGCAGCCTTGGTGAAGATGCCGCCGCCCAGACGGGCGAAGATCGAGATCAGCGATGCGCCGAAGGCGAGGCCGACGAGGCCGTCGATCACTTCGCGACTGTTCGCAGCATGACCTGCAACGCCCGCCAGATACCAGAAGAACACCGCGATCGCGAGGAGGGCGAGGCCCGCCACCAGCATTCCGGTGATCGCACCCGCCCGGAAAGCGAGGGTCAGGCCCTGCTGCAAGCCCTTTTCGGCAGCAGCGGCGGTGCGCACGTTGGAACGGACCGAGATATTCATCCCGATGAAGCCCGCGACGCCCGACAGGATCGCGCCGATGACGAAGCCGATGGCGGGAATGGCGCCGAGGAAAACCCCGACGAGAACCGCCATGACAGCGCCGACGATGGCGATGGTGGTGTACTGACGCTTCAGATAGGCCTGCGCGCCTTCCTGAATGGCGCCGGCGATTTCCTGCATTCTGGCGTTGCCGGCACTCGATCCGAGAACCTGGCGACTGGTGACGAAGCCATACACGATGGCCAGCAGTCCCAGCACGATGGCAATGAGAACTAGATCCACAAATATCCCCTCCCGTTATGTGTTTGCACCCGGCATGGGAGACGCCGGGGCATTCGGGCGAGAGGTATCAGCGGCAGCAAGGCGCTGGCAAGAGGGTTAAGCGCGTGCCCTTGGCGGCGTTTCCGTATGGGCGGTCTAGCCGTGGGTATAGCCCAGCGGGCCGGGTGCGGGCCGGGCGCCATCGACCAGCAGGGCGGCATCCTGCCGCTGGATGACGGAACCGATGCGCGTTGCGGCGACCGGCGGCAGGTGGCCAGCGGGAAGGGTGAAGAGCAACTGGTAGTCGTCCCCCCAGCGCACGCATTCGTCCGCCCGCGCCGGGTCGGCGACCGGGAAAGCGCGACTTTCCAGTTGGATGGTCGCATCGCTGGCCCTGCCCATGCGTTCGGCGTCGAGCAGCAGCCCGTCGGACACGTCCATCATCGCGGTCACCAGCGGAGCCAGCGCGCGACCTTCAGCCAGCAGCGGGGCGGGGCGACGATAGGCGAGATCGTTGTCGCTCCCGCTGCCCCGTCCCGTCTCCGACAGGCCCAGCATGGCGCGGCCCAACGTGCCGGTCACGAAAACCTCGTCGCCGACCTGCGCCCCGCGCCGGTCGGGCACGGGGGAGCAGGTCGCGCGCCCGATGGCAGTGCAGCTCCAGCTCCGCGGACCGGGTCCGCGCACCGTATCTCCGCCGAGCAACGGGACGGAGTAGGCATCCAGCACCTCGCGCAGGCCGACAAGAAATCGCTCGTCACCATCGCCAAGCGCATGGGTCAGCAAGACCCCCAGAGGCTCCGCACCCTTCGCGGCAAGGTCGGAGAGGTTCACCGCGACCAGCTTCCACGCGATGTCCGCCGGATCCTCATCTTCTCGCACATGGATGCCTTGCAGCAGGCTGTCATGCGTCAGCACCAGCGTTTCGCCGCCCACTTCCAGGACCGCGACGTCGTCTTCCAATCCGCGTGCGGCCGGATGGCGGGCGAGGGCGCGCAAGGCCTCGACGAAGGCGCGCTCGCCCGTCATAGGGGCCGCAACGCAATCAGCATGGTGCCTGCAAACATGATCCGTCCCGCCGCCTGTTTCGCCCTATTTGCCGCTCTGTCTGCGGCGCCTGCCGGGGCGTGGGGCCCGATCGGCCACCGTGTCACCGCGCAGATAGCGCAGGACAATGTCAGCGGCCATACCCGCGCCGAAATCGCGCTCATCCTCGGCCACGAAGGGCTGGCGGAGGCGAGCACATGGCCCGACGAGCAACGATCCAACCCCGCACCGTTCTGGCAGGAGACCGCAAGCCCCTGGCATTACGTCACACTGCCGAACGGACAGGCCGTGGACCAGCTCGACCATCCCGAAGTCGGCGATGCCGCCACCGCGCTTGAGCAGTTCACCGCCACACTGCGCGATCCGGACGCCGACGTGAGCGACAGGCAACGCGCGCTGCGCTTCATCGTCCATCTCGTGTCCGACCTGCATATGCCGCTGCACGTCGGCAACGGCTCCGACCGCGGCGGCAACGACGTCAAGGTGACATGGTTCGACACGCCGCAGAACCTGCATTGGGTGTGGGACGAGGGCATGATCCAGCGCCAGCAGCTCAGCTACAGCGAATACACCGAACGGCTGGAAGCGCGCACGACGCCCGACCAGATCATTGCATGGTGGGACGCGCGGCCCGGCGTGTGGATGACGGAAAGCGCGGCGCTGCGCGACCGGATCTATCCCGAAACCGGCGCCGAACAGGGCATGGGAACGCAGGAATCGCCGGTCCGGCTGAGCTGGCAGTACAATTACGACTGGACCCCGGCGATGGAGCAGCGGCTGCAAATGGCCGGTATCCGCACCGCCGCCTATCTCGACTGGGTCTTCGCCAGCCAGCCGGAAAGCTAGGTTCGCACATCCTTCGCCACGGCGTCGAGCACGCCGTTGACGAACTTCGCTTCCTTCGCATCGAAGAAGGCGTGGGCGACGTCGAGATATTCGCTGATGATGCTCGCCACCGGCACATCGGCACGGGCGAGCAGCTCGTAGGTGCCGGCGCGCAGGATCTGAAGCATGGTCTTGTCGAGCCGTGCGATCGACCAGCCTTCGGCCAGTCGCGCGGTCAGTGCCGCGTCGATCTCGTCACGCCGGGCGAGCGTGCCGGTTACGACATCGTCGAAGAAATCGACCTCGGCGTCTTCGTATTGCGCGTCCTCGATCTCGCGCCCCAGCCGGTGCTGATGGAATTCGTCGAGCAGGCGGGTGGTCACGGTGCCCTCCATCGCTTGCTGGTAAAGCGCCTGCACGGCGGCAAGGCGCGCGGCCGAGCGCGCGCGGGAGCGTTTGGAAACAGTCATTTGAGCCTCAAGGCAACCGAGCGTGCATGAGCGGGCAGCCCTTCCGCATTGGCGAGCGCAACGGCGGCAGGGCCGATCCGCGCGATGGCGCCTTCGTCGAGCGCGATGAAACTGGTGCGCTTCATGAAATCTAGGACCGACAGCCCGCTGGCGAAACGCGCGCGGCGGCCAGTCGGCAGGACGTGGTTCGGCCCGGCGACGTAATCACCGATGGCTTCGGGCACATGACGGCCGAGGAACACACTGCCTGCATGGCGGATGTCCGCAAAGATCGCGTCCGGATCGTCGGTGGCGATCTCCACGTGCTCGGCGGCGAGCGCGTCGGCAAGGGCGGGGGCTTCGCCTGCGAGATCGTCGACCACGATGACGACGCCGTGATCGTCCCAGCTCGCCCGCGCAGTGCTGCCCGTGGGCAGTTGCGTGATCTGCACGCCGACCCGGTCGATCACCCGCGCGGCGAACTCTTCGTCATCGGTGATCAGGATGGACTGCGCTGCGGGGTCGTGCTCCGCCTGGCTCAGCAGGTCGGCGGCGATCCAGTCCGGGTCGTTCTGGCCGTCAGCGATGACGAGGATTTCGGACGGTCCGGCGACCATGTCGATGCCCACCACGCCGAACAATTGCCGCTTGGCCTCGGCCACCCAGGCGTTGCCGGGTCCGGTGATGACATCGACCTTGGCGATGCGATCCGTGCCATAGGCGAGCGCGGCGACGGCCTGCGCGCCGCCCACCCGCCAGATCTCGTCCACGTCAGCGATATGGGCGGCGGCAAGAACCAGCGGATTGGTTTCCCCGCCCGGTGTCGGCGTTGCCACGACCAGCCGTTCCACGCCCGCGACCTTGGCCGGGATGGCATTCATAAGAAGCGAGGAGGGATAGGCCGCGCGCCCGCCCGGGACATAGAGCCCGGCTGCGTCCACGGCGCGCCACTTGGCGCCAAGCCGCACGCCGACGTCATCGGTGCTGTCGCGGTCGGCAGGAAGCTGCGCTTCGTGATAGGCGCGGATACGGTCGGCGGCGAGGTGCAGCGCGTCGCGCAGTTCCGGCTCCAGCCCCGCATGCGCGGCTTCGCATTCGCTGGCCGTGATGCGCCAGTCCGCATCGGCGGAAAGCGCGTGGCGGTCGAACCGCTGGGTATAGTCCACGAGGGCCGCATCGCCCTTCGCGCGAACTTCCGCGATGATGGCGGCAACGTCGCGCGCGACGTCGGCATCGCCATCGCGCCGGTCGTCGACGATGCGGCGGAATGCGTCCGCAAAACCCGGAGCGGAGGCGTTCAAACGCTGCATCATGCCACCTTTGCCGCTGCGGCATTCGCGCGGAACGCCTCGACCAGTTGACCCACGCGGCTGTCGGTTTTCAGCGCCGCGCGATTGACGATCAGGCGCGCGGAAATCTGCATGATGACTTCGCGTTCGACCAGGCCGTTATCCTTCAGCGTCTGGCCGGTGGAGACCAGATCGACGATCCGCCCGGAGAGGCCAAGCACCGGCGCAATCTCCATTGCCCCGTTCAGCTTGATGCATTCGGCCTGGATGCCCTTGCGCTCGTAAAAGCGGCTGGTGAGGCCGGGATACTTGGTCGCGATCCTCAGGTGGCTGGCGGCAGCGGTGGCTTGTGCACCGGCAGGTTCGGCCACGGAGAGGCGGCAGTGACCGATGTCGAGATCGACCGGGGCGTAAAGCTCCGAATAGTCGAATTCCTCGATCACGTCCGAACCGACGATGCCGATCTGTGCCGCCCCGTGCGCGACGAAGGTGGCGACGTCGAAAGCGCGCACGCGGATCAGGCGCATATCGTCGCGCGTGGTGGCGAAGGTCAGGCTGCGGTTGCCCTTGTCGTGAAAGGCATCTTCCGGCACGACCCCCGCACGTGCCATCACCGGCAGAGCCTCGTCGAGGATACGTCCCTTGGGGATGGCGAAGGTGAGCGGGCGCTGCGGCATGGCGCGGCAGATAGTGACACGACATAAAAAGGGCAATGCATATGGCGGACGGCGCGGTGATGGATATCGTATCCGTGCACGAAGCGATCGAATGGCAGGCGCAGCACGCCGAGAAGGCGGGCGCGCCCGGTACCGCGCAGATCGTGCGAGCCCTGCTGGCGCTGGAAGGCGGCCACACCGCGACGGCGCGGCGCATCTTTAACTGGCAGGGACTGAGCCTGCGCGATGCCATGCCGCTGCGCATCGCGGGCGGCATTCACAATTTGCTGCTGACCGGGGAAGAGCCGCGGCTGGCGGATGTGTATGCCGGGCGCATGGCGGCTCAGGACGACGTGGATGCGCTGCTGTGCGAGATCGTGGAGGCGCACGATGCGCGGCTGATGCCCTGGCTCGACGGACCGCCACAGACGAACGAGGCCGGGCGCTCCGCCAGTTTCGCGGCGGCGCTGCTTTGGCTGGCGGACGGACGCACCACCGCGCAATTCGAATTCCTCGAGATCGGGGCGAGCGCCGGGATCAACACGATGATGGGCCGTTATCGCTACGATCTCGGCGGGACGACGACGGGTCCAGCGTCCAGCCGGATGCAGATCACGCCGGAATGGCGCGGTGCGCCGCCACCCGCGAGCGAGATCGGTTTCACCGATGCGCGCGGGTCCGACATTGCGCCCGTCGACCTGACCGACGTCGCCGAGGCGCTGCGCCTCAAGAGCTTCGTCTGGCCGGAGGTGACCGGCCGCATGGCGCGGATCGACGCGGCGATCGAACTCGCCACCATGATGCCTCCAGAAATCGAGCGAATGGACGCAGCAGAATGGGTGGAACGGGAACTGTCGCGCGAGCAGGACGACGGCGTTACCCGCGTCCTCGCCCATTCCATCATGTGGCAATACCTGCCCGACGCATCGCAGGCACGGATCGAGGCGGCGATGCAGCAGGCCGGCAAGCTGGCGACGGCGGACAGGCCCTTCGCCCATGTCTCGCTGGAAACCAATCGCGAGACATTCGCCCACGAACTGCACGTGCGATACTGGCCTGGCGGTGACGAACCGGCGCACCTCGCCAATGCGCATCCGCACGGCGCATGGGTCGAGTGGTTGGGTTAGGCGGTCTTCGCCAGAAATTCGTCCATCGCGGCATTGACCGCGTCTGGCGCCTCCCACGGCACGAAATGGCCGCAGTCCGGCACCTGCACCAGCGTGAGGTCGGGAATGACGTCTGCCATGCCCTCGATATTTTCGGCGGGCAGCGCCAGATCGTCCATCGCCCAGATGACCAGCGTCGGGATGGCGAGCGGCGGCAGTTGCGGGCCGGAATAGCCCTCCGGCAATTCGTAGGGTGCGTCCATCGGCGGCACGGTAACCGGGCTGGCGCGATACCAGTTGAGCATCCCGAACGCTGCATCCCGGTCCTGCCAGTCCTGCAACAGCGCCTCGCGCTCTTCCGGTTCCATCTGGCTGGGGCGGTCCCATTTGACCTCCTTCATCAGGATGCCGACGAGGCCGTGTTCGCGCACCAGCGCATCGTTGCCGGTGTCGCGAAACCCGCTCATGTATTGGCTCGCGCCCCGCTGGACCTCGTTGGTCCACAGCAGCTTCTGGAAAATCGCCGGGTGCGGCGCGTTGGCGATAACAGCGCGCGTCACGCGGCCGTTGGCCATACCCATGTACGCCGTTCCCCAGGCAATCGCGCCGCCCCAGTCGTGCCCAACGATGGTGAAATTCCCGACGCCCAAAGCATCGGCAAGGGCGAAGACATCCCCGATCAGCTTGTCGGGCGTGTAGGCGGCGACCTCCTGCGGCTTGGAGGAGCCGCGATAGCCGCGCTGGTCCGGTGCAATGCAGCGGAAGCGGTCCGACAAATGCGCGATCTGGTGGCGCCAGGTGCGGTGGCTTTCGGGAAACCCGTGAAGGAAGATCAGCACCGGCGCATCGCATGGGCCGGTGTCCACCACGTCGAGTTCGATGCCATTGGCCAGGGTGACGCGCTGCTGTTCCATGCCTGCTACTCCGCTTCCATCTTCTCGACATATCCGCGCGCGACCATCGCCGCGACCTGGTCGAACAGCGCATCGGGTGTGCGCCGCGCTTCGGCCATCTCGCGTTCCGCACCGCGCGCCACGATGATCTCGCGCGTGCCTGCGGCGATGGCATCGATCATCTTGCGCGCGGCTTCGTGTGCGGGAATACCCTCTTCGATCGCCCGGTCGCTCTTGCCGCGCCGCGCCCCATCGGCGGTCAGCGCATTGCGGCTGACGTTCGTGGCGACCGAGCCGGGGTAGACGACGTGAATCTGAACGCCGCTCTGCGACAGTTCACCGCGCAACGCGTCGGCATAGCCGGCAAGGCCGAACTTGGCCGCACAATAGGCGGTTCGCAGCGGCACGCCGACCTTGCCCGCGACGCTGGAGATAAACACCAGATGCCCGCTGCCACGTTCGACCATATGCGCCAGAAGAGCCTGCGCATGGGCGATCTGCGCGGTCAGATCGATGTCGATGATGTCGCGATAAACCTGCATGTCGGAAGCGAGCGCGGTGGCGCGCTGCGACACGCCCGCATTGGCGACCAGACCGTCGATGTCGGACCATGCCAAGGCTTTGCGGACCGCATGGGCCAGCGCGGCATCGTCGCGCACGTCGAAGGGCAGGATCAGCGTGTCTGTCGGGCATTCGGCAGCGACTTCTGCCAGCCGCGCCTCGTCCCGGCCCGATAGCACCAGCTTCGCGCCGCGCGCCGACCATTCGCGCGCCAGAGCCGCACCGATGCCGCTGCTGGCACCTGTGATCCAGATCGTCTTGTCCGTGAAGGCCATGCCGTCGCCGGTCATGGGTAGCTGACCGTGTTGGGCTTCTCGGGAATAGGAATCCATTCCTCCTCGTCGCCGGGAACCTTGGGGAAGCGACCCGCCTGCCAGTCGTCGCGCGCTTGGCGAATGCGGTCGCGGTCGGAACTGACGAAATTCCACCACGCATGGCGCTTGGTGGTGAAGGCCTCTCCGCCCAGCAGCATCACGCGCCCGCCCTTATCGCTGGATAGCGTCATGGCAGCGCCCGGTGCCAGCACCGTGAGTTCGTAAAGCGTCAGTGCCTGCCCGTCGATGGCAGCTTCGCCGCCGACCAGCATGACGGCGCGCTCGTCCGCCTCCGCCTCGACCGGCAGTTTGCCGCCCGCGTCGAGCATGACTTCGGCGTAGATCGTGTCGGCATAGGTGGTGACCGGCGCCCGCTCGCCCCACAGGTTGCCCATGATGATGCGTGCACTGGCGCCATCGCCTTCCACCAGAGGCAGGTTGCTGACGGCTTCGAACGCGGGATCGAGTTCCTCGCGCCCGTCGGGCAGGGCGAGCCAGGTTTGCATTCCGTAAAGCTTCGGCCCGGTCTCACGGTCTTCCTGCGGGCTGCGCTCCGAATGCACGATGCCGCGCCCGGCGGTCATCAGGTTCACCTGACCCGGGCGGATGGTGGCGAAGCTGCCGATGCTGTCGCGATGGTCGATCGCCCCTTCGAACAACCAGGTGACCGTCGCGAGATTGATGTGCGGATGCGGGCGCACGTCCATGCCCGAACCGATGTCGAGCTGTGCCGGACCGAACTGGTCGACGAAGATGAACGGACCCACCATGGTCCTTGCGCGCGAGGGCAGGGCACGGCGAACCTGGAACTGGCCGAGATCGTGAGTGACGGGGGTGATGGTCTGTTCGATCATGTGGTTTCCTCCGGCGCGCTGGCCTTTATCGCGATGGCGTGAACGCGCTCGCCCGGAATGTCGCCCAGCGCGCGGTTGACCATGCGCTGGCGTTCCAGCCGCGATTTGCCCGTGAACTCGGGGCTTTCGATCAGGATCGTGAAATGCGATTCCCCGCTGCCGTCATCGCCCGAATGGCCGCGATGTTTGGCGCTGTCGTTGATCACGTCGAGCGCGGTGGGAGCGAAGGCCTGTGTCAGCAGCCGCTCCATCTCCAATTGCATCTGTCCTGCCATGACAGGCTATTTGGGGGTTCCCTTCGCGCCTGTCCATGCCCATCCTATGCCGATGCGAACCAGCAGATTCCATGGCCGCCACGAAGGCGCGGAGCGAACTTGCGACGCCCCCGGCTGTCGCGAGCCCGGCGAATTCCGCGCGCCCGGACCGCGCGCCTCCAGCTTCGATGGACCGGGCGACTGGCGCTGGTTCTGCCTCGACCACGTGCGCGAATTCAATTCGGGGTATGACTGGTTCGAGGGGATGAGCGCGGAAGAAATGCTCGC
Organism: Altererythrobacter sp. CAU 1778; assembly: GCF_054482795.1. NCBI lineage: Bacteria > Pseudomonadati > Pseudomonadota > Alphaproteobacteria > Sphingomonadales > Erythrobacteraceae > Altererythrobacter > Altererythrobacter sp. CAU 1778. The sequence goes on from NZ_JBTLRP010000001.1 coordinate 1,007,143, forward strand.
CGCGCACCATCCCGCCGCCGGGTGGCAGCGCGATACGCGGGCATTCAATGCGTCCAGGGCCTTCGACGGGATGCCGCGCTGGGCGGATTACGACGATCCGCTCGACGCGATAAACGCCCGAGCGGCCGGGATCAGGGACCGCGCCCGTCATCAGGCAGAACGCGCCATGGCGGCTGCAGAGAATGCAGGGGGCTTCGACCGCGAAGAAATCGCGGCGCTGCAAACCATGGGGCTCGGGCGCGATACGGACCGCCGCCGCCTGCGCCGACGGTATACCGAGCTGGTCCGCCGCTACCATCCTGACCAGAACGGTGGCGATCGCGCGTATGAAGAACGCCTAGGCCGCGTGGTAGAGGCGTATCAACTGCTCAGGAAATCGGCTGCAATCGGCTAGCAGCTTCGCCTACGCCGCTTCGCTTTCGCAAATTCCCTTCAACTGTGCGGCGGCGGCCGACCAGCCCTGTTCGAAGCCCATGTCCTCGTGAGTCTGGCGCGCTTGCTCGGTCCAGTGTCGCGCACGCGCGGTGAAGCGCGTCCCCGTGCCTTCGGGGGCGACCTCCCAGATACCGATCATGAAAGGCTCGTTCGGCTGGAGTTCCGGCGTGACCGCCTCGGTCGTGGCGAACATCCGGCCTTCTTCCCAGGCCAGATAAATCCCTTCCTGCGGCATTTCCTCGCCGTCGGGTCCGCGAAAGATGCTGCGATAGGCGCCGCCTGCGCGCTTTTCCTGCACGATGGTCTCGCTCCGCCACGGGGCCGGGCAGAACCATTCGTCCTGACGGTTGGCCATGACGTCCCACACCTTGTCCGGCGAGGCAGCAATATATTCGGTCACCGATAGCTCGTTCACGAACGTCCTCCTGCGCGCGCGGCGTCGATGGCGGCGACATCGATCCTCGTCATGCTCATCATTGCCTCGAATGCGCGTTTGGCTTCCTCGCCGCCCGCCTGGTTCGCTTCGAGCAAGGTGCGCGGGGTGATCTGCCAGCTGAAACCCCATTTGTCCTTGCACCAGCCGCAGGCGCTTTCCTGCCCGCCATTGCCGACAATCGCGTCCCAGTAGCGGTCGGTCTCCGCCTGATCCTCGGTCACGACCATGAAGCTGATGCTTTCGTTGGGCTTGAACAGGTCGCCGCCGTTGAGGCCGGAAAACCTGCGGCCCATGATGGTGAAGTCCACTGTCAGCGCATCGCCTGCCTTGCCGCCGGGAAAATCGCTCGGCGCGCGGAACAGCTGGCCTACGCTGCTGTCGGGAAAGGTCGCGGCGTAGAACTGCGCCGCTTCTTCCGCATCGCCGTCGAACCACAAGACCGTGATAAGCTCGTCAGCCACGCTGGCTCTCCTCGATCAGCTGCATGTCGATGGCCTTCGCCGCCTTGTAGGCATCTCGCGCGCGGACGCGTTCAGCATAGGCATCGAAGCCGGGGCGGCTGGGGATGGAACCGAAGGCCAGGCCCCAGTCGACCTGGCTGCCGACATAGACATCGGCCATGGTGAAGCGGTCGCCGCAGACGAACTCGCGGTTGCCAAGCAGCGTTTCGAACGTGTCGATGGCGCGGTCAAAATCTCCGAAGCCGAGCATTCCCTGCTTTTGCGGATCGTCCACGCTCCAGCCCATGGCGCGGCTGGTCACCGCCTGTTCGACCGGTCCGGCGGCGAAGAAGAGCAGGCGGAAATAGTCTGCCTTTTCGTGCTGCTGCGGCAGCAGGCCGGAATCAGGGTGCGCCTCTGCAAGGTAGTGGCAGATCGCCGCGCATTCGGTGACGACGTGGTCGTGATCGGCGTGATGGTGGATGATGGTCGGAACCTTGCCCATCGGATTGGCGGCGACGAAATCGGCCGGCTTTGCCTGCCAGTCGACCAGCTGCGTTTCGTAGTCGGCCCCGACTTCGTGCAGCGCCCAGCGCACGATCTGCCCGCGGCTCATCGGATTGGTGTAGAAGGTGAATTCGGCCATAGTCTATCCCTTTCGTGGTCCGACAAGTCCGAAGGCAGCGCCCTGCGGGTCGGTGCAGTAGGTCGTGAATTCGCCGCCGGGGACTTCCTGCGGTTCGCCCGCGACTGTGCCACCGCCGGTTTGTACCGCGGTGACAGCGCGGTCGATATCGTCGACCCCGATGAAATAGCTCCACCTCGGACCGTCGCCGTCCGGCCCGGCACGGCCGATCGCGCCGATCCCGGTGTCGCCATGTTGCAGGAACAGATACTTGCCCATCGGCCCCATATCCGTCGCGCCTTCCTGCACCCAGCCGAACAGCTCAGCATAGAAGGCGACCGCGGCATCCTGGTCCGGCACCCACAGTTCGTTCCATCGGATGTGCTGCGGCTGGTCGACCGAGAAGACGTCGCTTCGGGCGTCGGGTTGGTCGGGAGGAGGGGTGGGGTCCATCAGGTAGAGCGGCGCACCCTGCGGGTCGGATACGAAAGCCATGCGGCCAACGCCTTCCAAATCATGCGGCTCCATGAAGATCTGCCCTCCTGCGTCGACGAAGGCGCTGGCCGTCGCATCGACATCGGACACATGGACATATCCGTACCATCCAGGCTTCGCGCCGCCGGAAAGCATATCGTCAGTCAGTTGCAGGACGCCGCCGGCAAAGCCGCCGTCGCTGCGCTGGATCATGCGGTAATTTATGTCGGTGGCACCGACTGGCCCTTCGGCGATCGACCAGCCGACCACTTGGTCGTAAAACGCCTTGGCGCCATCGGCGTCGGCGGTCATCAGTTCGTACCAGATGAAGGTGCCGCGATCGGCATCGGCCTGCGCCATCGCTCAGACCTCCTTGACCACCAGCGGCTCGAACCCGCCGTAGACCATGCGCTTCCCGTCGAACGGCATTTCGCCAAAATCTGCCATGCGCGGGTCTTCCATCATCTTCGTCTCGGCGGCCTGCGCCGTATCCTTGTCCTTCCAGGTGACCCAGGAAAACACGATCTTCTCACCGTCCTCTGCTTTGGTCGCGCGGCGGAAGTCGGTTGTATGTCCGTCCTTCACGTCGTCTTCCCAGCACTCGATCTGGGAAAGCGCGCCGAACTCCTTTGCGATGTCCCAGAACTTTTCTGCGACATCCTTGTAAGCCTGCTTGTTTTCTGCCGGCACGGCGAGAATGAATCCGTTCACGTACATGGGAGGTTCTCCTTTCAGGCCTTGTTGTCGGGATGGCGGGCGAATGCGGCGAGCTGATCGGCCATCGCCTGCCGGAAAGCGGGGCGCGTGGTGCCTCGCTGGAGGTATGCTGCCACTGCCGGCTTCGCTGCGAGCATATCGGTGCCCCGAAGCGGGCGCAGCGTTGTTACCATCGCTATGTCGGCGACGGAAAAAGCCTCCCCCAGCCAATCGCGCGACGAAAGCCTTTCTTCGAGCGGCGCGAGCCGCTTGCCGATCCATTGTTCGAGGCCCGGCCGCCGCAGCTTCGCCCATTCCTCATTCTTCGCGAACTGGGAGACGTTGCTGTGTTCGAAAATTGACGGTTCGATCGTGTTGAAGGCAGAAAACAGCCACGAGACAGCTGTCGCTCGCCCTTGCGGATCGCGGGGCAGAAGATGTTCGCTTCTCTCCGCCAGGTGCAGCAGTGCTGCGCCGCTTTCGAACAGGGTCACGTTACCATCGTAGAGTACTGGCACCTGCGACCACGGCTGCGCGGCTTTCAGCCAGTCGGGTTTCGCGGTCACATCGGCCAGCTTCTCGCGATACGGAATGCCCGCTTCCTCGCACGCCCAGCGCGGGCGCAGATCGCGAACGAAGCCCTGCGCGAATTCCGGCACCCAGCGATAGGCGCCTATGGTGACGTCCGCGCCGTCGCGCAGCATCGACATCAGGCGTTATCCTGCGCGAAGGCTTCCGGACCTTGCTCGATCGCGGCCGGGTCCATCCACATCGTCTCCCAGACGTGACCATCGGGATCCTCCAGCGCGCCGCCGTACATGAAGCCCTGATCCTCGACCGGGCGCGGCTCTTTGCCGCCGTTTTCGCGCGCAGCCTCGTGAAACGCATCGACGTCCGCCTTGCTGTCGAACGACAGGCAGTTGAGAACGCCGCTGGTCGCATGAGTGTCCGCAATCGTCTTGGCGGTGAAACTCGCGTAGAATTCATGGTTCAGCAGCATGACGTGGATCGCCTCCGACCAGACCATGCCCGACGCCTGCTCCGACGAGAATTTCTCGTTCTTCTCGAACCCTAGTGCTTCGTAGAACTCGGTCGATCGGGCCAGGTCGCTGACGGGCAGGTTCACGAAGATCATTCTGGGCATGGTGTTCAGTCCTTCCGAAACAGGAGCTCGAGATAGCGCTTGAGATGGCGCAAGCTGTCGCCTGCGATGGTGACAGCAGCGTCGTCGTCATCCTGCGTCTTGGCGAGGATGAAAGCGCCCTGGATTACTGTCTGCATATGGAGCGAGAGGCTCCTGGGATCGGCATCGACAGCATAAAGCGCGATGGCTTCCGCGAAATCTTCGGTAAAGAGGTCGGCATTGCCGAGGATGCTTTCGCGGCAGGCCGCGCGGATCGGCGCGCTGGACCGGAAGTTTTCCTGAACCATCGTGCCCGCAACACAGCTGAACGTCTCCGCCGGTCCGCCGATCAGCGCGATGCGCAGGTCGAGATAGGCGAGGATGCGGTCGACCGGATCCTTCTCCAGCCGGAACGGCGCATCGTCAAAAAACCCCGTGGTCGACCGGCTCCAGTACCGCGCCAGTTCGACGCCGAGCGCGTCCTTGGAAGGAAAATGATGGAAGAAGGCGCCCTTCGTCACGCCCGCTTCCGCGCAAAGTTCGCCCACTGACGTGGCTGCGAAGCCCTTTTGCCGCACGAGCTTTACCCCGGCTTCCAGCAGGTGATCGCGCGCCTTCTGCGGGGCGGGGCGGAAAGGACGATTCGGTATCACGGTTTCGGCCATACCAACCGGTCGGTATGGCGGCAAGGCGGTATAGGACAACCCGCCCGATCCGGCCGCTCAACCGTGGTTTAACTCGCTCAGTTCTGTCGGAATGCCCAGCGAAGGGTTCGCCCCGCGCCCCGCATGGCTGCGCGTGCCGGGAGCGCGGAAAGGCTGGGCGGCTTGAGCCCAAGTTCGACCCGCGCAAACGCTGGTAGCAGTCCTGTCGCGGCGACCCCGACGAGGCGCTGTACGCCGGGCGGAACGCCCTCGGGGCGGGTTTCCAGCACGAAACGGGCGACTTCGCGCGCGGCGGGCGAACCGCTGAGGTCGGCGCGCATATCGGCGAGCAACGCTTCGGCCTCGGCGCGCGATACCGGCACCGGATCGGCATGGAGCAGCCGCGCGATGACGGCGAACTGGCGGAAGTATTCGTCCTGCTCGGTCAGCGGCGTATCGGGCCGCACGTAGGCCATGTACCCGGCGAGGAAGCTGAGCGCCTCGGCCACGTGGACGAAGGCCAGCGTTCGTGGATCGCTAGCAGAATAGGGCGTGCCGTCGGGCAATGTACCGGAGACGCGGGCATGGATCGCATTCACCCGCGCGATGGCCTTCAACGCATCGTCGCGGTGGCCGAAGGTGGTCGTGGCGATGAACCTTGCGGTGCGGCGCAGGCGGCCATGCGCGTCGGTGCGGTAGTTCGAATGGTCGAGCACGCCTTGCAGCGCGTGCGGGTGCAGCACCTGCAACAACAACCCCCGAAAACCGCCGACCATCATGCCCACCAGATCGGCATGAACCATGCGGATCGGCGTATCGGGCGCGAACAGCGCGTCGTCCGACGGTGGGACCGGTGCTTCGCCGTGAGAGGTATCGTTGAAAACGCCGCGCACCTGCGTCACCAGACGCTGGCGGACACGTTCCGACAGGAAACCGGACAGGGAAGGGCGCTCGCTCACGCCGCTCAATATAGGGTTCCGTGCGCGCAAGGGAATGTTCGGCAAGACCCGTCTTGCCCGCGCCCCGTCAGCCGTATAGGCGAAGCCACGATGAACGACATGACCGAAAAGACCTTCGACGCCGGCGACAAGACGCGGCTTTCCGCCCCCGACACGCAGCTTAGCGTGCGGGAAGTCTTCGGCATCGACAGCGACATGATGGTCCCCGCCTTCAGCGAAGCGGACGAGCGGGTGCCCGATTTCGACGAGAACTACGTGTTCGATCCGGACACGACGCTCGCCGTGCTGGCAGGCTTCGCTTACGACCGCCGCGTGATGGTGCAGGGGTACCACGGCACCGGCAAGTCGACCCATATCGAACAGATCGCGGCGCGGCTGAAATGGCCGTGCATCCGCATCAACCTCGATGCGCATATCAGCCGCATCGACCTGATCGGGCGCGATGCCATCGTGCTGCGCGACGGATTGCAGGTTACCGAATTTCGCGAAGGTCTGCTGCCCTGGGCGCTGCAACACCCGGTCGCGCTGGTGTTCGACGAATATGACGCGGGCCGCCCCGACGTGATGTTCGTGATCCAGCGCGTGCTGGAAGCGCAGGGCAAGCTGACGCTGCTCGACCAGAACCGCGTCATCCGGCCAGACCCGAACTTCCGCCTGTTCGCCACCGCCAACACGGTCGGCCTCGGCGATACGAGCGGCCTGTACCACGGCACGCAGCAGATCAACCAGGGCCAGATGGACCGCTGGAGCCTCGTCGTCGCGCTCAACTACCTCGATGCCGAGGTCGAACAGAAGATCGTCGCGGCGAAGAACCCGAATACGGACACAGCGACCATCGCGGACATGATCAAGGTGGCGGCGCTGACGCGGCAGGGCTTCATCAACGGCGACATCTCGACCGTCATGAGCCCGCGCACGGTCATCAACTGGGCGCAGAATGCGGATATCTTCAAGGATGTCGGCTTCGCCTTCCGCCTGACCTTCCTCAACAAGTGCGACGACGCGGAACGCACTCTGGTGGCGGAATACTACCAGCGCGTGTTCGGCGTCGATTTGCCCGAAAGCATCGTCAAGGCGTAAGCCTCAGGCGGCGCGGCCGCCTTGCTTGCGAGCTTCCGTGCTTGCCTGCCCCGGCGCGCGCTGCGCGGCGGCACGCGGACGCGCGATCGGCGTGGCTTCCGCGTCGGTCACGTGTGCACGGGCATGGCCCAGCTTGCTGGCCGGAACCGCCTTGCTGAACAGGAATCCCTGCACCTGCGTGCAGCCCGTCTGGCGCAAGCGCTCCAACTGTTCGGGATTTTCCACCCCTTCCGCCGTGGTCCGCATGTTGAGCTTGCCCGCCAGGCTGACGACCGCTTCCACGATCGCGTCGCTGTCTTCGCGGCTGGCAATGTCGCTGACGAAGCAGCGGTCGATCTTGATCTTGTCGAAGGGGAAGCTGCGAAGATAGTTGAGCGAGGAATAACCCGTTCCGAAATCGTCGAGCGCCACCTGCACGCCAAGCGCGCGGATCTTGTGCAGCAGGGCGATGTTTTCCTCGCTGTCCTTCATCAGCAGGTTCTCGGTGATTTCCAGCTCCAGCCGATGCGGTGCGACGCCGCTTGCGGCCAGCGCGCTGACAACGGTGCCCAGCACCCCGCCGCTGCGCATCTGGGCGGGCGAGAGATTGACCGAAACCGAAAGGTGCTCCGGCCAGTTGGCGCATTCCTGCAAGGCTTCGCGAATGACCCACGCGCCGATGTCGACGATCTGCCCGGTTTCCTCGGCAATCTCGATGAACACCGTCGGGCTGACCTGGCCGCGCGTCGGATGGTTCCAGCGCAGCAGGGCCTCGTATCCGGCGACTTCGCCGGTTTCTAACTCCATCAGCGGCTGGTAATGCAGTTCCAACTCCCGGCGGGCGAGGGCGGCGCGCAGGTCCAGCTCCATGGAGCGGCGATCCTGCACCTCGGTCTGCATCGCGGGATCGAACACGCTGGCCCCGCGCCTACCACGCGACTTTGCGTCGTAGAGAGCAAGGTCGGCAGCGCGCAGGACGTCTTCGCCCTCCAGCCCGTTATCGGGTGCGAAGGCGACGCCGACGCTCGCGCCGATCGGCATGACCTGGCCTTCGATGACGATCGGCTGATCCATCGCCGTGACGATGGCTTCCGCAGCCTTCAGCGCCTGCGTCCGGTCGTCGAGGCGGTCGAACAGCACCGCGAACTCGTCGCCGCCGAGGCGCGCAACCATCGCGCGGGTTTCGACCGAAGCTTCGATCCGGCGACTTGCTTCCGCCAGCACGCGGTCGCCGGTTTCGTGGCCGTATGTGTCGTTGATCGCCTTGAAGTGATCGAGATCAATATAGAGAACGGCCGAGACGTCCCCCGCTTCGCGCCGCGCGAAGCAGCGCTTCAGGGTCGTGGCGAACAGGCTGCGGTTGGGCAGATTGGTCAGCACATCGTAATGCGCCATGTAGGTAACCTTCTCCTCCGCCTGTCGGGTCCGCGTGACGTCGGCGATGAACCCGCGCCAGCAGTCCAGTTCGCCATCGGCATGGTAGACCGGGCGGGCGGAAATCGACCACCACCGCTGCTCGCCTTCGATCTGCAACGGCAGGACGAGGTTGCGGAAGGTGGCCTCGCGGTCGCCGATCTCGCGCAGTTCCTCGCGCTGCGGGCTGTCGTCGAACAGCAGCGACAGGCGCAGTCCGTCGAGATGCTCCGGCTTGCACTTCGCCGCTGCGCAGAACCGGCGATTGGGGCGCAGGATGCGGCCTCCCGCGTCGCATTCGAACAGCCAGTCGCTCCCGTCCTCGTCATACTGGTTTAGCAGCAGCTGGATGGTCTCGTTCGCTTCGCTCAGCGTGCGGGTCCGCAGGCGGCGGGTGGCGAACATGTAGTGCAGGTTGAACAGCGCCCAGTGGAGAAACAACGGGCCGAATGCCACGGTGCCCAGCGTGATGAGGTTCGGCCCACCACCCCGAATGGCGAGCGGGACGATGATCGCGAGCGACTGGATGATGGCAGCCAGCAGCGACCGCTTGGGCATGGCGATCATGCACATGCTGTCGACCACCATGATGATCACTCCTGCCGCCACCAGCGGCAGGACCATCGGGTCTGGCGCGAATGCCGTCGCGAGCGCCATCGGGATCGACCAAGACATAGCGCGGATGACCACCAGGTGCCTCAGGGCGCGGTAAATCTCGGAGCTGGAGCGGGTCTGCGCCGCGATCATGCGTTCGATGTGCCATTGGCGCAGGATGATCGCGGCACCCATCACGCCGACCGCTGCAGCGAATACGAACGGCAGGAACAGTTGTAGCACGACGACGCACAGCACGGTCCGCGCTATGTCGTAACGCAAATAGGGGAAGGCCGCGGTGTGATTGAGCTTGCACTGGGCCCACCAGTCCGCATCCCGCGCGGGAACCTTGTGCTCGATCAGATCGAGCAGCAACAACGATCTGATTTTCGGCTTCTTCAGCCAGTTCGAAAATGACATTTGCGACCCGATTTCTTACCGTTGTCCCAAGCGTTACGCGGGGTTCGTAAAGAATGGCTTTATGGCACCGGCTTTGTGACATCTCCTGTTAATGGGCTGTATGGGTACGCCGCCAGTTCGAGGGAATCAGAGTGCCTCGCCTTGCCAAATCCGCAAAGTGTATTATTGAGCTAACACAGCATGGATATGCGATCTCATTCCCCCAACCGAAAGCGCTGGTCACGGACCAGGCGCAGCGATTTCGATCGCTTGTGGGAGCGTAGCTGGCTCGACCGTGTGCTCGGCGTTCACGTCGGGGAGGCCGGATACGATGATCCCGAGGATCAGTATTTCGACCCGGTAGAGACCGAGACCCGCAAGCGCGGGCGGTGGTTCTGGACCTCCCGCGCGATGGCCGTGGTGTTTGGCCTTCTCATCCTCATCGTTGCTTGGCTGGCGGTCACAGCGCCGCTCAACAAGTCGCTCGAACCCATTGCGCCGCCGCAGATCACGCTTCTGGCAAGCGACGGCACGCCCATCGCTCGCAACGGCGCGGTGGTGGAAGCTCCGGTCGAGGTGGCGAAGCTGCCGGCTCATGTGATCGAACCGTTCATCGCGATCGAGGACCGTCGCTTCTACGACCACTGGGGCGTCGATCCGCGCGGCATCGCCCGCGCAGCATGGACCGGGCACGGCGGCGGGTCGACCATCACCCAGCAGCTCGCCAAGTTCACCTTCCTGACGCCCGAACGCAGCATGACCCGCAAGGCGCGCGAGATGCTGATCGCGTTCTGGCTGGAAAGCTGGCTGACGAAGGACGAGATTCTCGAACGCTATCTCTCCAACGCCTATTTCGGCGACAACACCTATGGCCTGCGCGCGGCGAGCCTGCATTATTTCTATCGCCAGCCGGAAAAGCTGAAGCCCGAACAGGCAGCTATGCTGGCAGGGCTGTTGCAGGCCCCGTCGCGCCTGGCACCGACGCGCAATCCCGATCTTGCCGCCAAGCGGATGAAGCTGGTGGTCGGATCGATGGTCGCGGCCGGCTATCTGACGCAGGCTGAGGCGGACCGGATGCGCGTGCCTGCCATCGACGTGCGGGCCAGCAACGACCTGCCTACCGGCACCTATTTCGCCGACTGGGCGCTGCCGCAGGCGCGCACGCAGTCGGAGGTCGGCTATGCTCGCCAGACGCTCACCACGACGCTCGACGCGCGGTTGCAGCGGCTCGCCGGCGATGTCGTGCGCCGCGCGCCGCTGGGCGAGGCTCAGGTGGCGCTGGTCGCCATGCGGACCAATGGCGAGGTCGTGGCGATGATCGGGGGGAAGGATTACGCCAAGTCGTCCTTCAACCGCGCCACCCAAGCGCGGCGACAGCCCGGCTCGACCTTCAAGCTGTTCGTGTATCTGGCCGCCCTCGACGAAGGGTGGGATCCGGACGACACGATCGACAACAGCCCGATCGAGCAAGGCAGCTACCGTCCCAAGAACGTCAATGGCGGCTATTCGGACGGCATCACGCTGGCCGACGGTTTCGCGCAGTCGAGCAATGTCGCGGCCGTGCGTCTCTACAACGAAGTCGGCAGCCAGGACGTGATCACGATGGCGCGAAAGCTGGGGGTGACTTCACCGATCCCGGCGGGCGACCCCAGCGTTGCGCTGGGCACCGCAAGCACCACGCTGCTCGAACTCACCAGCGCCTACGCCGCCGTGGCGGGCAATCAGATGCCGGTGGTGGCGCATGGCATCGCCAAGGAAGAGCAGGGTTGGCTCGATTGGTTGGTGAGCGGACCGTCCAGCCTTTCAGGCCGCGAACACAGCGATATGCAGGCAATGCTGCGGCAGGCGGTCAATCGCGGAACGGGCCGTGCGGCCATGCTGCCCATCGCCAATTACGGGAAGACCGGGACGACGCAGGACAATCGCGACGCGCTGTTCGTCGGCTACGCCGGCGATCTGGTCGTCGGTGTGTGGATCGGCAATGACGACAACTCCCCGCTGAGAGGCATTTCGGGCGGCGGCCTGCCAGCGCGCATCTGGAAGGATTTCATGCGCGGTGCCCTGCAACTCGCGCCTGCACGGCCTGCTCCCAGGCCGAGTGCTCAGCCGGCCGAAGATCCCGGAACGCCGGTCGAACCGCTCGACGTGCCGGAGGAAGCGGACATTCCGCTGGGCGATCGCACGCGTTTGCGCGTCCGCGATGGGGAAGGGGTCACTGTCTCGACCGAGATCGAAGGCGTGAACCTCGACTTCCGGCTCGACGAGAACGGCTTGCAGGTGGATGCGCCCGACAACTAGCCGGGCGCATCGATCCATCAGCCTTGCGGCGTGACGAGATATTTCTCGCCCGTGCGCATCGCGCGGTAGGTGGTCGCAGCTTCCTTGGTCAGCATGCCTTCCAGGTCCACCTTGGCGCTGTAGTTGCTGGCGAAGGTCGTGGTGAGATTGTCGAGAACGCGCTTGCGCATCCGTCCGACCACTTCCGGTCCCGCCTGACCCATGAACGGCGTCAGCAGCCAGCCGGACAGGGTCCAGCCGAAGCCGTAGCTGGGGCTGAGAATCGTCGGGCTCAGGTCCAGCCTGCCATAGATATACATCCGCTTCTGCTGGTTGGAGCCGTAGCGGTTGTAGTCCTTCATCTTGGCCGTGGCGACCTGCTCCATCGCCTTGAAGCAAGCATCGACCATCGTTCCGCCGCCGATCGGATCGAAGCCCATGTAGGCGTCCGCCGCGTCGATCGCGGTACGCAGTTGCGACATGAAATCGTCGTCAGACGAGTTGACCACGTGCTCCGCGCCGAGGCCCTTCAGCAGATCGACCTGGCTTTCCTTGCGGACGACGTTCACCAGCGGCATCCCGTCTTCCTGGCAGATCTTGAGCAACATCTGGCCGAGGTTGGAGGCAGCGGCCATGTGTACCAGCCCGCTGAAGCCTTCCATTTTCGCGGTCTCGGTAAAGCCGAGAGCGGTCATGGGATTGACGAAGCTGCTCGCCCCGTCTTCCGCCGTGTGGTCGCCCAGCGGCAGGCAAAAGCCCGCATCGGCAATCGCGTACTGGCTGTAGGCGTGCCCCGGAACGCAGGCGACACGCTGGCCCATCAGTGCCTTGGCCGCATCGCTGTCGCCGGTCGCGATGACCGTGCCCGCGCCCTCGTTGCCCACCGGCAGGCGCTGGCCGTGACGGGCCTTCATACCGGACAGGAAGGGTTCGGGCATATCCGCGACGATCTTGCCTGGCGAATATTCCGCATTGTCGAGATCGGCCTGGCCGAACAGCAGTGCAAGGTCGCTCGGGTTGATCGGCGCCGCTTCCATTTTCACCAGCACCTGGTTCCCGGTTGGATCGGGGAAGCTCGCATCCGCCACCTCGACGGTCAGTTTGCCGCCGGGGTCCAGCGTCGTGAATATCTGCTTGCCTGTAGTTGCCATCATTCTCTCTCCTCTGGGTAAATCGCTTCGATGAAGTAAAGGCCGTGCGGCGGGGCGTTCAACCCCAGGGCGCCGCGGTCGCGCGCCTTCAGCGCGTCGGCCATGTCCTCGACCCGCCAGCGGTCGAGCCCGACCAGCGCGAGGCAGCCGACCATCGAGCGGACCTGATGGTGCAGGAAGCTGCGTGCGTCGGCTTCGATATGCACTTCCTCTCCCCGTCGCGACACGTCGAGCCGGTCGAGCGTTTTGACCGGGTCTTTCGCTTGGCAATGGACGGAGCGGAAGGTGGTGAAATCGTGGCGTCCGACCAGCGCCTGCGCGGCTTTGTGCATGGCATCTGCATCGAGTTCGCGCGGCTCGTGCCAGACCTTCCCGGCATCGAGGGCGGGCGGGGCACGGCGATTTAGGATGCGGTAGAGGTAACGGCGGCCCGTGCAGGAAAAGCGCGCGTGCCAGTCGTCCGGCTTCGCCTCGACATGGGTGACGGCGATCGGCTGGGGGCGTAGCTTCGCGTTCAGCGCCTCCTTCAGCCGGAACGGGGTGAGGTCCTTTTCCACATCGATGTGGCTGCGCATTGCGAGAGCGTGCACACCGCTGTCGGTGCGCCCGGCGGAGTGCATCGTGATCGCTTCGCCCGTCACGGCATGGGCAGCCTCTTCCACCGCCTGCTGCACGCTCGGCCCATGGTCCTGCCGTTGCAGGCCGAAGAACGGCCCACCGTCGAATTCCAGGGTCAGCGCGAAACGGGTCAAGCGAGCACCGTGCCCTTGGCAATGGCGCGACCGCGTTGGAATTCCTCCGCGCTCATCGCGGGCTTTCCGGCGCGCTGGAGCCGCAGCGCCCGGATCGCGCCGGTGCCGCAGGCGATGGCGAGGGTGTCGTCCAAGACGGTACCAGCGCTTTCTGCGGGGAAAGCAGCATCGCAAACTTCCGCCAGCAGCAGCTTCACCCGCTCCCCGTCCGCTTCGAACCATGCGCCCGGGAAGGGTGCCAGCCCGCGCACCTTGCGTTCGATGGTTTCCGCGTCCTCGGTCCAATCGATGCGCGCTTCCGCCTTGTCGATCTTGGCTGCGTAGGTGGCTGCCTCGTCGTCTTGCGCCACCGGCACGTGGATGGCCAGATCACGCAAGGCGCCGACCATGGCCTGCGCGCCGGTTTCCGCCAATTCCTGCGTCAGTTCGCCGGTGGTCTTTCGTTCGATCGGAGTGCGCACGGTGGACAGCATCGGCCCGGTGTCGAGCCCCGCTTCCATTTGCATGATGGTGACGCCGGTGGTGCGATCGCCCGCCATCACCGCGCGGTGGATCGGCGCGGCCCCGCGCCAACGCGGCAGGATGGAGGCGTGGACGTTGAGACAGCCGTGTCTGGGCGCATCGAGGATCGGTTGCGGCAGGATCAGGCCATAGGCCGCGACCACGGCGACGTCCGCCTCCAGCGCGGCGAACCGCGCCTGTTCCTCGGCTGACTTGAGCGAGGTGGGCGAGCGCACTTCGAGGCCAAGCATTTCCGCCGCCACCTGCACGGGGGAGGGCTGTTCCTTCTTGCCCCGGCCCGCGCGGCGCGGCGGCTGGGTATAGACACACACGATCTCGTGCGCGGCGTGATGGAGCGCGCGCAGCGTCGGTACGGCGAATTCGGGCGTTCCCATGAAGATGATGCGCATAATCCGGCCCTGCGGACTTCCGCCGCGCGGGGCAAGCCCCTATCTTTGCCACCTATGGCTTCGCAGGAAATCGAGACGCTCAGCGCCACGCTGGCCCGGCTACCCGGCCTCGGCCCCCGCAGCGCACGCCGCGCGGTGCTGTGGCTGGTCAAGCGGCGGGACAGCAGCCTTGGCCAGCTGATCGACGCGCTTGCCGCCGTTCAGGGCACGCTGGTCGAATGCGAAATCTGCGGCAATGTCGACACGCGCAACCCCTGCGGCATCTGTGCCGACGCCAGGCGCGATACCCGAAGCATCTGCGTGGTGGAGGACGTCGCCGACCTGTGGGCACTCGACCGCGCGAAGCTCTTTACCGGCAAGTACCACGTGCTCGGCGGGCGCCTGTCCGCGCTGGAAGGCGTGCGGCCCGAAGACCTCGCCATCGGTCCTTTGATCGAGCGTGTGCGCGCTGGCGGAGTCGATGAAGTCGTGCTTGCGATGAACGCCACGCTGGAAGGGCAGACGACCGCCCATTACATTGCCGAGCGGCTGGAGGACTTCCCCGTCCGCATCACCCAGCTCGCCCACGGCCTGCCGGTGGGTGGGGAACTGGATTATCTGGATGAAGGCACGCTGGCGCAGGCTTTGCGGGCAAGGCGACCGGTATCTTGATAGCGGCGCGGCCTGCGACTATCTTGCCGGCATGGCCATACGCGAAATTCTCGAAGCGCCGGATCCCCGGCTGAAGCAAGTCAGCAAGCCCGTCGAAACCTTCGACGATTCGCTGAAGACCCTCGTCGACGACATGTTCGACACCATGTACGACGCGCACGGAATCGGACTTGCCGCGATCCAGGTGGGCGAACCGATCCGGCTGCTGGTGATCGACCTGCAGGAACCCGACATGGATGCAGAGCCGGAAGATTGCGGCCACGACCATGGGGACGGGCAGGGCAGTCACAAGCATTATCCCGTCAAGAACGAGCCGCGCGTGTTCGTGAACCCTGAAATCCTCGACCCGGCAGAAGAAACCGCGACCTATCAGGAAGGTTGCCTCTCGGTGCCGGAGATCTACGCCGACGTGGAACGCCCCGCGACCTGCCGCGTGCGCTGGCAGGACCTTGAGGGCAATACGCATGAAGAGGCTATGGAAGGGTTGATGGCGACCTGCATCCAGCACGAGATGGACCATCTCGAAGGCATCCTCTTCATCGATCACCTCAGCCGTCTGAAGCGCAGCATGGCGATGAAGAAGCTCAACAAGCTGCGCGCCGCCGCCTAGCCGAACCGCCACCATACGGCGATCGCAGTCAGACCGGACAACCAGATCGCCAGCACAGCAAAAAGCCCCGCCATCGAGCGGGGCTTTTCGTATGCGGCGGCTTGATTGCGAAGTTCCGCGAGCAGCGGAGCGGGGATCAGACGTCGCGCCAGCCAGATGCCGGCAGGCACGATCAGCAGATCGTCCAGCAGGCCGAGGATGGGAATAAAATCGGGAATAAGGTCGATCGGCGACAACGCATAGGCAGCCACCGCACCTGCCACCATTTTCGCAGCCAGCGGAACGCGAGGATCGCGCGCCGCCAGCCACATTGTCATGACCTCGGCCTTGAGCGCTTTGGCCCAGGCCTTCAGTCGCGCGAGCAAATCAGGCGGCCTCGACCATTCCCTGCAATGCCTTGGTGCAATCTTCCATGCACTCGCGGCACATCTTTTCGCAGCGACGGCAATGGTCGTTGTCGTGCTTCGCGCATTCCTCCGCGCAGACCTTGCAGGCAATGATGCAGGCTTCGAGCAGCGACTTGATGACGACGGTGTTCCCCGCCGTGCGGCGCGCTGCAACCCTGCTGACCGCCTGGCAGATGTCCGAACAGTCGGAACACTTGCGGATGCATTCCGACATATCGCCGGATTCCGCGTTGCAGGCGTCGGCGCAGCTGTTGCAGATCGCCGCGCAATACATGGCGTGCTTGATCGCCTCTCCTAGCTGGTCGTTGTAATCGGCACCCACCTGCGGATGCTCGCGGATCATTTCCTTGATCGACATTCGTATCTCCTTTGCCGGACTAGCGAACCGGGCGGGGGATTTGTTCCGGCGCGGCGCTTTGACTGTGTCATCGTTCCAGCTATGTTCCCGGCATGGATATCATCGCCTTGCTTTTGATTCTGGTGGCCCTGGCGTTCGGCGGCGGGCTTGGCTGGTTCGTCGGTTCGCGGCCGGTGGCCGAGTGGAAGTCGCGCCATGCCGAACGCGACGCAACCGCTCGCGACCTCGACGAGAAATTCCGCAAGGCGATCGTCGATCTGGAGGGTGCGAGCGTCCGCGCATCGCGTGCCGACGAGCTGGGCGTATCGCTGGACACGGTACGGGGGGAGCGGGAACAGCTCGCCAACCGGCTGGCTTCCTTCGAAAGCGCTGCCGAAGCGCGCGAAAAGGCGCTGCAGGACCGCTTGCTCGATCAGGAACGGCACTTCGAGCGTGAGTTCAAGCGCCTGGTCGAGGCAGAGGAAAAGCTGCAGGCCAAGTTCAACGAGATCGGCGAGAAGGTGCTTGCCGGCGCGAACGCGAAGTTTCTCGAAGGCGCGCAGGGTCGGCTGGAAGCGCTCAACAAGGCGAACCTCGATGCGCTGGAAAAGAAAGTCGGGCCGGTGGGCGAGACGCTCGACCGTTATCGTAAGCGGGTGGAAGAGCTGGAGAAGAACCGCTCCGAGGCATGGCACCAGTTGCAGGGCGTGATCGGCGAAGTGCGCGCCGGGCAGGAACGGGTCGTCGAAGGGGCCAACCGCATCACCACGACCCTGCGCGGCGCAACCAAGGCACGCGGCGACTGGGGGGAATTGCAACTCGCCAACCTGCTGGAAAGCTGCGGTCTCTACGACAAGGCAGACTTCAACTTCCAGACCAGCGTGAAGGACGAAAACGGCGCCAATCTACGGCCCGACGCCGTGATCAACATTCCCGGCAACAAGCGGCTGGTGGTCGACGTGAAGAACGTCTTCAACACCTATGCCCGCGCCAACGAGGCGGAGAACGAGGAAGAGCGTCTCGAACTCCTGCGCGGCCACGCGCGAGAACTCCGGACCCATATCGATGACCTGTCGGGCAAGCGCTATCAGGATCACGTCCCCGGTTCGGCCGATTTCGTCGTCATGTTCGTGCCTGGGGAACACGTGCTCTACGCAGCCCTCACGCAGGACAACGGCCTGCTCGACTATGCGCTCAAGAAGCAGATCGTCCTGTCCAGCCCGCTCAACTTCATGTCGATCGCGCTGACGGTCAGCACCGTCTGGCGGCAAGCGGGTGTCCAGGCTGACGCGCAGGAAATCGCGAAGTTGGGCAAGGAGCTTTACGATCGTCTCGGCGTGGTCGCGGGGCATCTCGGATCGCTCCGCAAATCGCTTTCCACGACCAACCAGCATTTCGACCGGTTGGTCGGCAGCTTCGACACCAATCTGCGCCGCACCGGCGAACGGTTCGAGGAGTTGAGCCTCGACACCAGCGCCCAGGATTTGACCGAGGCACTGCCGATCGGACATCAGCCGCGGCGGCTGTCCAACTTCTCCGAAGACGAAGGGGTTATCCCGACCGATCACGACGGCTGACGCGCTGCGTCGTTCATATTGCCGCAATTACGGGTTTGAATAGTGCGCCCGCGTCCCCATCTGGCGCGCACTGCCCGATGACAGGCCAGACCCAGGAGTCGATGACCGATGCGCCGCAATTTCACCTTCGCTCTGGCCAGCCTGCTTGCCCTGTCCGCCTGCGATCGCAGCGATCCGCCTTCGGACTCGATCAAGAACGCGATGGACACCGCTGTCGAGGAAGTCGCCGGCACCGCCCCCGCGAAGATGGCCGAGGGGCCGTTCGCTCCGCAAGATGGCTGCGCCGATCTCGAGGGTGCAGCGGAGTTCCGCAATCGCCTCGCGCAGGCGGTCGAAGCGCGTGACACGGCTGCACTGCTGGCGCTGACATCGGATGATGTGCGGCTCGATTTCGGCGGAGGCTCCGGTCACGCGACACTGAGCGAGCGGCTCGGCGACAGCGAATACGGCCTCTGGAAGGAACTGGAGGCTATCCTGCCCCTCGGCTGCGCCCTTGCGGAAGGCGGGGGAATCGTGATGCCGTCCTATTTCGCAAAGACACTCGGCTCGCGCGATGCGACGATGTCGATGATCGTCACCGGAGAGCGGGTGCCGCTGCACAAGGCAGCCACAGCCAATTCCGAAGTCTTGCAGTCCATCTCGTGGGACGCGGTGGAGCTCGATGGCGGGCTGCGTCCGGATCAGGAATTCCAGAAGGTCCGCCTGATCGACGGAACCGAAGGCTTCATCGAAACGGCAATGCTTCGCAGCTATCTCGCCCACCGCCTGCTGGCGAGCAGCCGTGACGGGATATGGGCCATCACCGCTTTCGTCGCTGGCGACTGAACCCTATTCGTCGAGGGCGGCCAGCACTTCGTATGCAAGCACGGCTGCCGCGACCGCAGCGTTCAGGCTGTCGGCGCGACCGCGCATCGGCATGGTGACGCGCAGGTCGCAGGCCATCTCGTAAGCTTCGGGCAGGCCCTGCGATTCGTTGCCCACCATGACGAAGCACGGCGCGGCGTAGGGCGCGGCGCGATAGGGCTGCGCCTGCCGCAGCGATGCCGCGACGAGTTGCCCTGGCCCGGCGCGCAACCACGGCTCGAACTCGTCCCATCGCGCACGCGCAACGGGGATGGTGAAGATAGCGCCCATGCTGGCGCGCACGGCTTCCACGCTGAACGGATCGGCGCAATCGTCGAGCAGGATGAGACCGCCCGCTCCGACCGCGTCGGCGGTGCGGAGCATGGTGCCAAGGTTGCCCGGATCGCGCAGTTCCTGCGCCACCAGCCAGATCGGCGCGCTCGTCCGGTCCAGCGTGTCGAGCGAGGTGTCCCATTCCGCGAAGGCGCCCGCGACCGCCTGCGGATTGTCCTTGCCCGTGATCTTGGACAGGATGTCGCGACTGGTCTCGATCACCTCGCCGCCCGCCGCCGCCACGTCCGCTTCCAGTGCGGCCAGCAAGGGATGCGGATCGCGCCCTTCCGCCATCACCAGCTTTTGCGGGAGCCGCCCGCCCTCGCGCGCGTCGGTCAGCAAGCGTAACCCCTCGGCCAGAAACGCAGATTCGCGCCGCCGGTGCTTCTTGTCGCGCAGGCTGCGCAGGTATTTGACGGTAGGGTTGGAAAAGCCGGTGATGGAACGGCGCATGGCGCGCGTGCCTTTCGTGAATGTCAGGGTTCGCCGAAGCCGTCTTCGACCAGCGCCGCAAGCTTGGCGAGCGTCGCGTCGGCGTCGGGACCGGAACAGCAGATTTCGATCGTGTCGCCCTTGGCCGCGCCGAGCATCATGAGTCCGAGGATCGAGCCGCCTGCCGCCGTGCTGCCGCTGCGGATCACGCTGACCTGTTCGCCTTCGGGCAATTCCGCCACGGCGCCAACGAACTTGGCGCTCGCCCGCGCGTGAAGGCCGCGCTGGTTGACGATGGTGACCTCACGTCTCGCCTCGGCCACCGGGTCAGGCCTCCTGCCCCAGGAACTCGGACGCGACGGTAATGTAGCTGCGCCCGGCATCGCGCGCGGCAGCGACCGCGTCGAACAGCGTCATTGCCTTGCGCGCCCCGGCAAGGCGTATCAGCATCGGCAGGTTGATCCCGGCGATCACCTCGACCCGGCCCGGATCGAGCAACGAGATCGCGAGGTTGGAGGGCGTGCCCCCGAACAGGTCGGTGAGGATGATCGCACCCTTGCCGGCATCCACTTCGTTCACCGCGGTGCGGATTTCGCGGCGGCGGCTCTCCATGTCGTCGTTGGGGCCGATGCAGACGGCGACGATCGCTTCCTGCTTGCCCACCACGTGTTCCATGGCGTGGATGAACTCGTCGGCGAGATTGCCGTGAGTCACCAGAATTAGACCAATCATACTCGGGAAGATCTTTCCATCAGTCGCACGGGCGGCATCACATCACGTGACGCGCGGAGCCCCACTGGCTGCTCGATGTTCTGGTTAACGACGTCATGCAGCAGGCTTTCCCTCGACCAGATCGGCGGCGCGCGATTGCAAATTTCGATGCTGCACCGTGGGCGAAAATCCCGTCTCGCGCAAGGTCTGCGCCATCGCCTCGGCGCAGAAGACGCTGCGGTGTCTCCCCCCGGTACAGCCGAAAGCGAGATGGACGTAAGGTTTTCCCTGTTCGCGGAACCGGGGCAGCACAGTCGTTACGAGCTGGACGATCGCGCCGAACGCCTCGGCAAAGGCCGGATCGGCGCGGATGTGGTCCTGCACCGCCGCGTCCTGCCCCGTCTGTTCTCGCAGATCGTCCTGCCAGTGTGGATTGTCGAGGAAGCGCATGTCGAACACGTAATCGGCGACCGGCGGCATGCCGCGCGCAAAACCGAAGCTGCTGACCGTGATGGTGAGATCCTGTCCGCTGCCGTCGGAGAATTGCGCGCGCACGGCGTCCTGCAATTCCTTGGCGGAGAAGGGGCTGGTGTCGATCAGCAGGTCAGCCCAGCGGCGCAGCGGCGCGAGCAGGTCCCGCTCTGCCGCGATGCCTGATTCCGCTGGCATGTCGACCGCGAGCGGGTGGCGCCGGCGTGTTTCGTTGAAGCGGCGGACAAGCTCCGCATCCGAGCAATCGAGGAACAGCGTCGTCAGCTCTATATCGTCGCGCCCGGCCAGTTCCTTGACCTGTTCGATGATCTGGTGCGGCGCGAAGCCGCGCGTGCGGGCATCGAAGCCGATCGCGAGCGGGGCGGGGGGCGCAGCATCGGAACGGGATGCCCCAGGCTCCAGCACTCGGTCGAGCAGCCGGATCGGGAAATTGTCCAGCGTCTCCCAGCCAAGATCCTCCAGCTCGTTGAGCGCGGTGGATTTCCCCGCGCCGAGCAGGCCGGTCAGCAGGAGCACACGGTGGCGCTGAGGAGACGAATCGGACGGCACTGCCATCCTTGTGCGCGTGACGGGCGCGGTTTGAAAGGCGCTAAACTTTAGTCAGCCCGGCAAGCCGTGGAGGCGCATGGCCCATTCGCAGCGCAGGGGCAGGGTGGCGAGATCGGGGTAGAGCGTGAGCGCAGGCAGCATCGTTCCGCAAAGCGCGCTCCGCTCCGCGGTCTCCACGAAACGCGGCGCGTGTGCACTCAGACGGATGCGGAGGCCCAGCGGCGCGGACGTGGCGGGCAGTTCCGCGATGCCGACCCCCCGGATTTCCAGCTTGCCCGCAATGGTCGGGGCGGGGTGGGCGATCAGCTGACCGGCGCGCTCCTCCAGCAAAACGCCGTCGTCGCCCACCAACATGGCGCCGCGATCGATCAGCGCCAGCGCGAGGCTGGATTTGCCGCTACCCGGTTCGCCCTCGATCAGCAGGCCACGCCCCCCGATTGCCACGCAGCTCGCGTTGGGCAGCGGAATCATCGTTCGGCAGCGGCAGGCAGTTCGAGGATGAAGCAGGCGCCCGGCTTGCCGTCGTGCCGATCCTCTACCCGCAGGCTGCCGTCATGCGCCTCCGCAATTCCGCGCGCGATGGCGAGGCCGAGGCCTGAGTGACTGCCGAAATCCTCGGTGTCGGGGCGTTCGGAATGGAAGCGAGCGAAGATCTTTTCGCGCTGGTCCTCCGAAACGCCCGGCCCGTCGTCACACACCGAAAGCTGGACGATCTCGTCGCTGGTGAAGACCTTGACCTGCAGCACGCCGTCCGGCGGAGAGAAGGACACCGCGTTATCGAGCAGATTGTCGATTATCATCTCGAGCCGCACTGGCACGCCCATCACCGTTGCCGGTGGTACGCCCACGCGTCGGGTCTCGACGGTGATATCGGCATTCTCGTGCCGCTCGCGCCGCGCTTCCAGAATGGCGCCGACCAGCTTGTCGAGGTCGATCGGCTCGAAGACGGCACGGCTGATTTCCGCGTCCACCCGGCTCGCGTCGGAGATTTCCGTGACCAGCCGGTCGATCCGCCGGACATCGTGCGTGGCAATGTCCATCAGCTGGGTGCGAAGTTCGGGCGCTTCGACCTTGCCCAGCGATTCGAGCGCGCTGCGAAGGCTCGCCAGCGGGTTCTTGATTTCATGCGCGACGTCGGCGGCGAAGCTTTCGGTCGAATCGATCCGTTGGCGCAGCGCTGTGGTCATGTCGGAGATGGCGCGGGCAAGCAGGCCGATCTCGTCGCGGCGCTGCGGCAGGCGCGGCACCTCGACCTCGCGGTCGCGGCCAAGCCGGACGCGGACCGCTGCCTGCACCAGATCGCGCATCGGCTGCACGATGGTTCGGGCAAGGAACAGGGATAGCAGGACCGACACGGTGAAGGCACCCAGCACGGCCAGCAGGATCGCGCTGCGCCCTTCGCGCACGTCGTCTGCCAGTTCCAGATCGTTTCGCATGGTGAGCAGCATCGCGCCGTCGGTGCCGACCGGCGCGGCGGTGGTGATCACCGGGCTGCCGTCCGGCGCGGTGCGAAGGAAGACCTGGCTGCGGGCCTGTTCGCGCGCGGCGATGATTTCCGGCCAGCTGTCCTGCTCGTCCGTCGCCGGTTCCTCATAGGGAGAGATCGCCTTGCGCCGCAGCAGCGTGTCGATGGCAAGATCGATCCGCTGGCCGAGATCCTCGGTCCAGCTTTCGGTCTTGGGATCGCGGAAGGCGAAGCTCGGATCGTCGAGCGTGAAGCTGTCGTAGGCCAGCCCGCCGCCGGGATTGTACAGCCGCAGCCGCAGGCGCTGTTCCTTGCCGATCTGCACCAGCAGCGCGCGAATACGCTCCTGCTTCGCGCCCGCCAGCGCCTCGGCGGTGATCTGCGCCTCGCTCAACGCAAGGTCGTAGCGGCCTTCCGTCTGCTGGTTGCGGTAGAAATCGAGATACAGGATGCTGCCGGCCAGGATCGCCACCGCGACCAGATTGACCAGCAGGAAGCGCGTCGTCAGCGAAGTCCAGCGCGACCAGGCGCGCGGGCCGGTTCGCAGCGCCCGGAGGCGCGTGGCAGTGTCAGCCATCGTTATAGCTGTAACCCGCACCATAGAGCGTATCGATCGCCCCGAATTCCGGGTCCACCGCGCGGAACTTGCGCCGCAGACGCTTGATGTGGCTGTCCACCGTCCGGTCGTCGACGAAAACGTCGTCGGGGTAGGCGGCGTCCATCAGCTGATTGCGGCTGCGGATGACGCCGGGCCGCTGAGCGAGCGCCTCCAGTATGAGAAATTCGGTCACCGTCAGCGAAACGTGCTTGCCGTCCCATTCGACGCGGTGGCGCGACGGGTCCATGTGCAGCCGCCCGCGCTGGAACGTGCCCGCGGGAGCATCGCCGCTGGTCTCGTCCCGCTCCACGGCGGGCGAAAGGCGGCGCAGGATCGCGCGGATGCGGGCGATCAGCAGGCGCTGGCTGAAAGGCTTGGCGATGTAATCGTCCGCCCCCAGCGTCAGGCCCAGTTCCTCGTCCCGCTCATCGTCCTTGCTGGTCAGGAAGATCACCGGCAGGTCGGACTTCTCGCGCAGGCGGCGCAGCAGTTCCAGCCCGTCCATGCGCGGCATCTTGATGTCGAACACGGCCAGGTCGGGCGGATTTTCTTCCAGGGCTTTCAAGGCGGAGGCACCGTCGGAATAGACCCGTGTGGCGTAACCTTCTTCCTGCAGGGCAATGGAAATCGTCGTCAGGATATTGCGATCGTCATCGACCAGCGCGATCACCTGCCGCTCGGTTGCCTGCTCGTCCTCGATCTGCGCCTGCGTAGCCATATCCAGGCGTCCTAGCGCGCAGCGCGCAAACCGACAATGTCGCGATTGATAGCATTGCTTGATAGCATTGATTGGCGGGCAAATTGACGTTCGGGCAGCGCTTGTCTATGCGGCACCCGACCGGTGCGCGCATTCGTATGCGCCACCTCGCAGCCGACCCATTCTGGAGAGAGCTTGATGACCTCGCTTGCCGTGCCGCTTTCGGCGCAGAATATCGCCACCGAAGCCACCATCTTCGCCAATCTGAAATCGCCCGAGTTGATCGAGCATGCGGTCCGCAATGGCGAAGGGCGACTCGCGAAGGACGGGGCGCTGGTGGTCGAAACCGGCAAGCACACGGGCCGCAGCGCCAACGACAAGTTCATCGTCAAGGACGACGAGACTGCCGACACGGTGTGGTGGGGCAAGACGAACACACCGATGGACCCGGCCCATTTCGCCGCGTTGAAGGAAGATTTCCTCAAGGCCGTTGCCGAGAAGGAAACGCTCTACGTCGCGGACCTGTTCGGCGGCTCGCAGCCGGAACACCGCGTCAACGTGCGGGTGGTCAACGAGATGGCGTGGCATAACCAGTTCATCCGCACCCTGCTGGTCCGCCCGACCGATGAAGAGCTTGCGGACTTCGCGCCCGAATACACCATCATCGACCTGCCCAGCTTCCGTGCCGACCCGGAGCGTCACGGCACCCGCAGCGAAACGGTCATTGCAGTCAATTTCTCTGAAAAGCTGATCCTGATCGGCGGCACGCGCTATGCGGGCGAGATGAAGAAGAGCGTCTTCGGCATTCTTAACTATCTGTTGCCGGTCAAGGGCGTGATGCCGATGCACTGTTCGGCCAACATCGGCCCGGACGGAAAGACGGCGGTCTTCTTCGGCCTGTCGGGCACCGGCAAGACGACGCTGTCGGCCGATGCCAGCCGCACGCTGATCGGCGACGACGAGCATGGCTGGTCGGACACGGCGGTCTTCAACTTCGAAGGTGGCTGCTACGCCAAGATGATCCGCCTCGATCCGGAAGCGGAGCCTGAAATCTATGCCACCACCAAGCGTTTCGGCACGGTGCTGGAAAATGTCGTGATGGACGCGGACACGCGCGAACTGGATCTCGACGACAACTCGCTGGCCGAGAACACGCGCGGCGCATATCCGCTGGAGTTCATCCCCAACACCTCGGAAGAGAACCTCGGCCCGGTGCCGAGCAACGTCATCATGCTGACCGCCGACGCGTTCGGCGTATTGCCCCCGATCGCGCGGCTGACGCCCGATCAGGCGATGTATCACTTCCTTTCGGGTTACACGGCCAAGGTCGCAGGTACCGAAATCGGCGTGACCGAGCCTGAAGCGACCTTTTCGACCTGCTTCGGCGCGCCTTTCATGCCGCGCCACCCGAGTGTGTACGGCAATCTGCTGAAGGAACGCATCGCCAAGGGCGGCGTCGCTTGCTGGCTGGTCAACACCGGCTGGACCGGCGGCAAGTACGGCACGGGCAGCCGGATGCCGATCAAGGCGACGCGCGCGCTGCTGAATGCCGCGCTCGACGGATCGCTGGCCGATGCCGAGTTCCGCAAGGATCCCAACTTCGGCTTCGACGTGCCGGTCGCGGTGGAAGGCGTGGACAGCGCCATTCTCGACCCGCGCTCGACCTGGGCCGACAAGGACGAATACGATCGCACGGCTCAGAAGCTGGTGCAGCTGTTCGTCAACAATTTCGGCCAGTTCGAACAGCACGTCGACCAGGGCGTGCGCGATGCGGCCCCGAATTCACACGCCCAGGCCGCCTGACGGCCACACTGGGTAACCTGTTGGAGAGGAAGACCTCTGCCGCCCAGTGCGGCAGGGGTCTTTTACTTTGGCGCGCAAAGGTGCAAACCGTCCGTTCCCGCACAAAGGAGAAACTGCGATGAGTTTGTTCGACACGATTCTGGGCGCAGCCCACAACCACCCCACGGTAAAGAACCTCGCCGACAAGCTCGGCATCGATCAGGCAACCGCCGAAAAGGCGATTGCGGGCCTCGCGGAAGCACATACCGACGAAGGCGACACGATCGATGTTGCGGCCAGCAAGACGGGTATCGATGCGGGCGTCCTGTCGCAGGTGCGCGAAGCCGTTGGCGGGGAAGGTTCGCTCGGCAAGTTCATGCAGATTCTCGATTCCGATCACGACGGCAATCCGTTGAATGACATCGCCGGGTTCGCAGGCAAGTTGTTCGGCAAGAAATGAGCCTCGCACAGATCCTGCAGCAGACCGGCGCTATCGACAGCATGGCGCGTGAGCTGGGCGTCGATTCCTCGGTGGCGAAAACCGCAGCCGGGGCGCTGCTTCCGGCGATCGTGGCGGGCATGGGCCGCACCGCGACCGGCGGAGGCGGGGGTGACCCGCTCGGCGGTCTGGGCAGCCTGGCAGGCGCGGTCCTCGGCGGCGGCGGCGGGGGGCTTCTCGAAAGCGTCCTGGCGCCCAAGCCGACGCCGACCAGCCAGGGCAACGACATCCTCGGCAACATCTTCGGCAGCAAGGACGTCAGCCGTTCGGTTGCGAGTGAAGTCTCCGCCATGACCGGAATCGACGAGTCGCTGCTTAAGAAGATGCTGCCGATCCTTGCAATGGCGGTTGCCGGCTACCTCGCCCAGAAGGGGCGCGGCACGGACACCGCGGGTGGCGGCCTCGGCGGCGGCGCGCTCGGCGGCATCCTCGGATCGATCGTCAGCGGGCTGGGCCGCTAGAATGAAGTAAGCTGACAGACGCCCGGCGGTCTCGCATTTACGCGGGATCGCCGGCGTCTGTTTCGCCGGATTTGCACCGTTCGGCCACCCTGCCGAACGGCAGTTTGCCAGCTCTAGCCGCGGGTCCGCTCGATATAGCGCGTCACGTTGTGGGCCAGCACGTCCATCGGGACATTGCCGCCGAGAACCACTGCGTCGTCGAACGCCTTGAGGTCGTAGGCATTGCCCAGCGCCGTCTGCGCACGTTCGCGCTGGCGCAGGATTTCGCTGTGTCCCAGCTTGTAGCCGCAGGCCTGCCCCGGCCAGCTGCAATAGCGATCGACCTCGCTTTCGACCTCGTCCTGCTTCGAGCCGTTGCGTTCGACGAAGAAGTTGACGGCTTGTGCGCGGCTCCATCCCTTGGAATGCAGGCCGGTATCCACGACCATCCGGCAAGCCCGGAATGCGAGGCTTTGCAAGTAGCCGAGCCGCCCGACTTCGAAATCGTCATAGGCGCCCAGCTCGTCGGCCAGCGTCTCGCCATAAAGGCCCCAGCCTTCGCTGAAGGAATTGAACGCCAGCACCGATCGGATCAGCGGCAGGCGGTTGGAGAATTCGCCCTCCCAGATGTGTCCGGGGATGGATTCGTGGTAGGTCAGGTCGGCGAGGTCGTATTTGCGGTGCAGGTCGGTGCTGCGCAGATTGATCCAGAAGCGGCCCGGAATCGAGCCGTCCTTGCTGCCCGCTCCACCGTATGCCCCGGGCGCGCCGACTTCCTCGGCCACTGGGATGCGCTTCACTTCCATGTTGGGATCGACCAGCGTGTTGAAGGCGCGCGGCATCTGTGCCTTGATCCAGTTCACCCGGTCCCAGATGAAATCCATGATTTCCTTGCGGCCCGCATCGCCTTCGGCAAACTTGTAGCGGTCGTCTGCGCCGAGAGCCTGCATCCTCTCGCCCACGGTCCCGCTGGTGTAGCCGATCTTGCGCAGGATCGGGTCCATCCGGGCGTGCAGCGCTTCCAGTTCGTCGAGGCCCTGCCGGTGAACCTCGTCCGGCGACATCGTGGTCGTGGTGCTGGAACGAAGCGCCCAGGCATACCATTCTTCCCCGCGCGGACGTTCCCGCATGCCCGGCGCGTCGGTTGCGACGGCGCGCTGGGCCTTCAGTTCGGCAAGCTGCCGCTGGAGCGCCTGCGTGACCGGGCCGCGCGTGAGCGTCAGCACGTTTCCGGCATATCCGGTGGCAATGCCCTTGTCCTTCAGTCGGGACTGCAAGGAGGTCGTGTAGGGTTCGCCCTTTTGCGCGTCCGCGATGGTCGTTTCCATCTGACCGATTGCCTTGTCGAGCAGGAAGCCCGGCGGCACCACGCCCATCGCGCGGGCGGCCTGCATCCGTTGCAACTCGCCATCGAGGACGCCGGGGAGCGCTTCCATCCGTTCAACGAAGGCGATCGCGTCCGAAGCATCTTCGATCGGGTGGCTCGAATCCATGAAGCGCGCCATGTCGAGATATATGCCGGCGTTCTGGATGACGACGTAAGGCGCGGTGCGCCAGCTGCCGACGGGGATGTCGCCATAGGGGAGGGCGAAGCCGTCCAGCGCCACGGAATAGGCGCTCTCCACGACTTCGAAACTCGTGCGGGTGTCGGCATCCAGCGCCGTGGTGTCGACCGCGCGGACACGTGCGAGATCCTTGCGCAACGTAGCGGCGAAGGCGTCCTGCCCGGCCTGGGTCTGATCTTCCAGCGCGGCGCGCAAAGGCGCGTAGCGGCCGGTATCGACGCCAAGGCCCGTCGCCCGTTCCGGCTCATGCGCCAGCAGGTTGTATGCGACGTCCTCTAGCAACGCTTCCGGCGAGGCTGGCGACAGGCCTTCCATCCGTGCGAGCGGGGACTCCACGGTGCAGGCGGCAAGAGTGGTCGCGCCAAGGCCGAGAACGGCCTGACGGCGGGTGATTTCGAATGTGCGGTTGGTCATGCGCGCCGGTTTGAAGCGCGACGCGCATCGTGTCAAATGCAACTATCGCAGGCACTTGCAACGACGCGGGAAGGGGTGGGAGCGGCGGCTCGAACCGCCGCTCCACACCGGTATCGTCCAGATCAGTCGCGGAATTCCGCAGGCACCACGCCGCCGTTATCGGCCAGCGCCTTCATCGTCTGGCGATGCAGCATGATGTTGTCTTCGGCCGAGCCGGAGTAGTCGTGATTGCCCAGTTCCTGCGCCAGCTCCTTGCGGTTCTCATAGCTCGAATCGATCCCGACGAGCTTCAGCAGGTCGACGATCGAATTGCGCCAGTTGAGATTGTCCGCGCCGGGCATCGAATCGAGCTTTTCCGCCACGTCGACCTGTGCACGGGCGCCGCTGCCCCAGCCGGAAGAGACGCTGCCGGGTGCGTTGGTGGGCGAAGGTGCGGTGGTCGGGGCGGGGGCCGGAGCTTCCTGCGCCGCGGCCTTCTTGCCGAAGATTGCATCCTTGATCGAAGAGAAAATTCCCATGAGACGTCCTTTCCGTGTAAATCGCACGGCCATCGCCGACGCGGGATCGCGCGGGCGGGGCTGTGGGAGGCTAGCCTGTCAGGCAGCCATCGGGAAGGGTAACAATGGATACGGTGCTTTCGATCCTGGTGCTGGCTGCTTTTGCGCTGATCGCGGGTGCCGCGTTCCTCTGGCGCAGCAAGGGCGAGCGCAAGCGGCCCGGCCTCATGCTGCTGCTGGCAGCGGTGATGCTGATGAACGTCGCCATCTGGACGGTGCCCGATTCAGGCGGTGCCGCACCGCTCGACCGGATCGAACAGGGACCGGCGCAGGAGCGCTAGTCAAAAAGAGCCCCGCTCTGCGAGTGTTCGAGAGCGGGGCCAGCAGGGAACTGTTGGTCGCTCCGGGCTAGATTACTCGGGGATCGACCACTGAACCGATCCGGAATAACTGCCCGCGACAGCCGCGCCGGTCGCGTCCTTCGCCGGTTTGAACTGCGCGCGCTGCTGCACCTTGTCGCAGGTGCGCGCATCGAGCGCGTCGTGACCGCTGGAACCGGATATGCGGCACCCTGTCACTTTACCGCTGGCGTTGATCGACAGCACGAAGCGCGAGACGCCCTCATTGCCTTCGCGCAAGTCGCGGGACGGGTAATCGCGCGTCGTCACCCAGCGCGCCGGGCTGTTGCTCGGCACGGCAGAGACCGGCTCGAACAGGGCCTTGGGCGGGGGAGGCGGAGGTGCCGGCGGTTCGATCACGATATCGATCGGCTTGTTGGGTTTGGTCGCGACATAGTCCGTGATGACGACCGGATCACTGGAACCGACATCGGGCGGATTGACCGGCACCTGGATCGGCGGGGTGGGCACGTTGATCGTGCTGGTGATTTCAGTTTCGCTTGTATCCGGCTGAGGCGGAGGTGGAGGTGGTTTCACCGGATCGGGGGTGATGAAGACACCTTCGGTCCGCCACTCATCTTTCTTGACCACGTCGGCGACGGTCAGCCCCAGAACCAGCACAGCGCCGATGCCGAGGTTGATCGCGCCTGCCGTGCCGATGGCGGTGAGCTTCTTCAGGCCGAAGGTTTCGTCTGCGTCGAGGTAAGCCATTGGGCATCTCTCCTTGTCCCTGCGGACCGGACCCGCTCCGTCCGCGCCGACTCGTCTGGTCGGTTAAATGTGACAGTATCACATTACATGAGAATGGCAAGGGGCACGCGAAAATGCGCCCGCAAGAGCAGGCCGAAACTTTGTCTTCGATGGAGAGCGCCAGCCGTTACCGGCTACCCGATCACTTGATCGGGCAGTCCGGCGCGAGACGGAAGTCGAGGTAATTGTCGACTGCGGCCATCATGTCGTCGACTTCGTTTTCGAAGAAGTGATTGGCGCGCGGAATCTCGTCGTGGTGGATCGTGATGTGCTTCTGCGTACGCAGCTTCTCGACCAGCTTCTCGACCGCGGCGGGCTGTACCACCGTATCCTGCGCGCCCTGCACGAAAATGCCGCTTGCGGGGCAGGGGGCGAGGAAGCTGAAGTCGTACATGTTGGCCGGAGCCGCGACGGAGATGAACCCGCGGATTTCCGGACGGCGCATCAGCAGTTGCATCCCGATCAGCGCGCCGAAGCTGTAGCCGGCGACCCAGGTAGTCTGCGCTTCGGGGTGGATCGACTGCACCCAGTCGAGCGCCGCCGCCGCATCGCTCAATTCGCCGATGCCGTTGTCGAAGCTGCCCTGGCTGCGGCCGACGCCGCGGAAGTTGAAGCGCAGCGTGGCAAAGCCGCGAGCGACGAAGGTCTTGTACATCCGCTGCACGATCCGGTCGTTCATCGTGCCACCGCCCTGCGGGTGCGGATGGAGGATCATCGCCACCGGCGCACGGGGGCGCGGCGGAGGGGAGAAACGGCCTTCGAGGCGGCCTTCGGGGCCGGGAAAGATCACTGTGGGCATGGGTGGGCGGAACCTGTCACTTTAGCTGGGCGTGCGGGTGGCGCGCGCGAAGTCGGTGGCTATATAGTGCCCGCGCGTGAAATCGCAATCGCGCTGAGCCCGTCGTATCACTAACGGACAGGACGCCGACCTATCGCTGCCCGAATTTACCTCGATCACGCCGCCACCACGCCGCTCCGCCCCGAAGCGCGCGCTGCGATGGAGGACGGCTTCGCGCTCTGGGCCAATCCCAGCAGCCCGCACGCCGAAGGCCGCAAGGCAAAGTCCGCGCTGGAAGCTGCGCGCGAGCGCGTAAAGGCGTCGCTCGGCTGGCAGGGCGAGGTGATCTTCACCAGCGGCGCGAGCGAGGCTCTGGCGATCGCGCTGCACCGCGCCAATGCAGGTGCACGGCTGGTAAGTGCGGTGGAACATGACGCGGTTCTGCAAGCGGCTCCCGATGCGGAACGCCTGCCCGTGACGCCTGCTGGCATGGTGGATGCGGAGGTTTTGGCCGAAGCGGTGCGACGCGACCGTCCGTTGGTGGCGATCCAGTCGCTCAATTCCGAAACCGGCGTGCGGCAGGATTGCGATGCGCTGGCGGATGTCGTGCATGGCGAGGGCGGCTTGATGCTCGTCGATGCGTCGCAAAGCGCAGGCAAGGACCGGCTGACTATCGGTGCGGACATGGTGGCATTGTCCGCCCACAAGTTCGGCGGGCCGATCGGCATCGGTGCATTGCTGGTGCGCGATTTCGCCATGCTCCAGCCAGTCGGCGGGCACGAGCGGGGCTATCGCCGCGGGACGGAGAACTTGCCCGGTGCGATGGGGATGGCCGCCGCGCTGGAAGCTTCTGGCTCTGCCTATCTCTCGCCCAAAGTGACGCAAGCGATTGCCGGGATGCGCGCGACGCTTCGCGCGAAAGGAGCGCAATTCATCGGGGATCCCGACGGGGCAAGTCCCTATATCGCAGCAATCGCCATGCCCGGAATGAGCGCCAGCGCGCAGGTCATGCGCTTCGACATGGCGGGATTCGCGGTCTCGCAGGGTAGCGCGTGCTCCAGCGGGACGATGAAGATGAGCCACGTGCTCGAAGCCATGCAGGTCGATCCGGAGCTCGCCGATCGCACCATCCGCGTGAGCTTCGGCTGGACGACTACGCCGCAGGACATCGTGCGGTTTTGCGAAAGCTGGAGCGATCTGGCAGGTGCGACGCGGTGATCTATCTCGACTATCAGGCCACGACCCCGCTAGCGCCCGAAGCGCGGGACGCCATGCTGCGCTGGCTGGACGGGCCGGAAGGCACCGGTTTCGGCAATCCGCACTCACCGCACAAGCTGGGGCGGCAGGCGGCAGCGGCGGTCGAGGTCGCACGCGATCAGGTCGCGGCGCTATTCCCCCCGGGCGGCAAGGTCATCTTCACCAGCGGCGCGACCGAGGCGATAAATCTCGCCATTCGCGGCAGCGGATCGCAGGGCAGCGTCGCGGTCTCTGCGATCGAGCATGCCGCGGTGCTCGATACTGCCCGCGCGACGGGCAAATGTCATGAACTGAGCGTCGCCAGCGACGGCCAGTGCAGCGTCGATCAGGACGTGCCGGCCGACACGCGGCTGATCGCTGTCATGCAGGTCAACAACGAGATCGGCACGGTCCAGCCGACCATCGAATGGCATCGCAGGGCCAAAACGGCGAACGCTCTGTATCTGTGCGACGCGGTGCAAGCCTATGGCAAGATCGAGGTGACGGGCGCGGACATGATCGCGGTCAGCGCGCACAAGCTGCACGGGCCCAAGGGCGTGGGCGCTCTATGGATGCGTGACGGTGTCTCGTTGAAGGAAACGCAGACTGGCGGCGGACAGGAAGGCGGCCTTCGCTCCGGCACGCTCAGCCCGGCGTTATGTGCGGGCTTCGGCGCGGCGGCAGCGGTGGCCAGGGAACGCCGCGATGACGATGCGGCCCACATCGAAGCGCTGTGGAGCAGGGCCCGCGAGCTGTTCGCCGGATGGGAGGTCAACGGAAGCGAAAGCGCACGTTGGCACGGCAACCTGAACATCCGACGCGAAGGTCTCGACGTAAATCGCCTGATGAGCGAATGTCGCGATGTCATGTTCAGCGCCGGCTCTGCCTGCGCCAGTGGGTCGGGGCGACCGAGCCATGTGCTCAAGGCCATCGGCCTTAACGACAAACAGGCAAAGAGTTCGATCCGGCTCGGCTGGGGGCGCTACACATCGCAGGACGACATTGAACAGGCTGCACGCGCGATCAATGCGGCGGCGAAGGAGCAGGGCGTGTAATGATCAAGGTGCGCTTCACGACGGCCAAGGGCGAAACCATCGAGACCGCGGGCGAAACCGGCGACGAACTCCTGCGCGTCGGGCAGGCTGCGGGCTTGCCGCTGGAAGGGACCTGCGAGGGGCAGATGGCCTGTTCAACGTGCCACGTCATCGTCGCGCGCGACTGGTTCGAACGCCTGCCTGATGCGAGCGAGGAAGAGGAAGACCTGCTCGATCTCGCAGCCGGCGCCCGAGCGACCAGTCGCCTGTCCTGCCAGATCGTGCTCGACGAAAGCCTGGACGGGCTGGAGGTTTCCATCCCGTCCCAGGCATATGACATGCGCAGCGCCTGACCGCTCAGCCTTCCAGCGCCAGGCGCCTGCGCCCGCGCTGCACCAGCCAATAAAGCAGAGCCAGCGGACCGCCTACGGCCAGCAGCAGGATCAATGCGGCGGCCACGAAACCGAGGATGCTTCCGACCGATCCCACCGCCGACTTGACCGGCGTCATGAAGTCGTTCGCCGGGGCCATGCCGGACTCGTAGGAAAGGGTGACGCGCGAATAGGCGATGCGTCCCTCCATTTCCTTCAGCCAGCTTTGCGCCTGGTCGATCTCCTCGTTCACCTGCGCCACGCTGCGCTCCGCCTCGACCAGTTCGGCGACGCTGCCCTTGCGCGTTTCCAGCGTACCCATGAGCCGGTCGCGAAGCTGGGTGCGGGCGCGGATGTGCGCTTCGGTGTCGACGATTTGCTTGGAGAGTTCGTCGCTGGCGATATTCGCCGAGAGCTGCTCCGCGCCAGTCTCCAGCGCCTCGTCCTCCAGCAGGGCGCCCAGCGCGCGGGCATGGCTGGCTGCGACACCGAGGGTAAGCGTGCCGCGTATATCGTCGCGCTCGGCGCTGCCCTTGAGGTCCATGCCGAGGATGCGGCAGCTTTGCGGCCCCTGCTGTTCGCAGAGGTTTGCATGGCGGCGCATCAGCGGATTGATTTCCGCCGAGCCGAGCCGATAGCTGTAGGCATATTCGTAGGCGAGTTGCGGAATTGAGGCGGGCATCGCTGCGCGCGCTTTGCCTTGCCGTTCCGGCTGCACCTGCGGCGACGCGCTGTCGGTCGACGCCGCATCGACCATTTCCCCGGACGCCCCGGAACTGGAATCCTCGTTCTGGCTGCACGCCGCCAGAGCAACCGCCGCAGCGCCGATCAAAAGCAATTTTTTCATCTGCGTTTCCTCTCTGCCTTATTCCCGCCTTAATTGAGGCGAAAATAAGGCAGAAGGCAAGTGTATCCTGAGCGGATGCAAAAAAGGGCCCCGCCGATTTCTCGACAAGGCCCTGATTTGGCTATAGAAATTGAGAGGCGAGTTTACGCCGGTTCGGCGACCTTCTCACCCTGCAATGCGCCGATCAGCGCGTCGCTGAATGCGGGAATGTCGTCCGGGCAGCGACTCGTAATGAGGTTTCCGTCGCATACGACTTCCTCGTCCTTCACGTTCGCGCCGGCGTTTTTGAGGTCGGTGCGGATGGAGGGCCAGCTGGTCACGGTCTTGCCTTCGACCAGTCCGGCTTCGGCCAGCAGCCATGGTGCGTGGCAGATCGCTGCGATCGGCTTTTCCGCAAGGGCGAAGCCTTTCACCAGAGCGATCGCGCGATCGTTCATCCGAAGCACGTCGGGATTGATCTGTCCGCCCGGAAGCAGCAGCGCGTCGAAATCGGACACCTGAGCATCCTCGATGCTCTTGTCGACCGTGACGCTTTCGCCCCAGTCCTTTTCGTCCCAGCCCTTGATCGAACCGCTTTCCGGGCTGACCACGACGGTTTCGATACCAGCGTCCTCGAGCCGCTTCTTCGGCTCCATCAGTTCGCTCTGTTCAAACCCGTTGGTGGCGAGGATCATCACTCGCTTTGTCATGTGTTTCTCCTGTGTTTGTGCCGTTGTGGCGTTTGTCTCATCAATGCGCGGGGGAAAGGGTTCGTTCCGGGTTTCCGGTGTGCGAATTGCGGTGTTAGAGCGGCAGGCCTATGCCCACGACCGACCTCGACAAGTCAGAAAAAGATCCGTTCGACGCGATCGTCGACGCGCCCTTCGATTCCGCGCTCGAGGAACGCTACCTCGTCTATGCGCTGAGCACGATTACGGCGCGTTCGCTCCCTGATCTGCGCGACGGGCTGAAGCCGGTTCACCGCCGCCTGCTGTGGGCGATGCGGCAGTTAAAGCTGAACCCGACCGACGCCTTCAAGAAGAGCGCGCGGGTCGTAGGCGACGTGATCGGCAAATATCACCCGCACGGCGATGCCAGCGTTTACGACGCGATGGTCCGCCTCGCGCAGGATTTCGCGCTGCGTTACCCGCTGGTCGAAGGGCAGGGCAACTTCGGCAATATCGACGGCGATAACGCTGCGGCCTACCGTTACACCGAGGCCCGCCTGACCCGCACCGCGATGCGACTGATGGAGGGTCTGGACGAAGGCACGGTCGATTTCGTACCGACCTACAATGGCGAGGACGAGGAGCCGGAGATATTCCCCGGCCTGTTCCCCAACCTTCTCGCCAACGGCGCCAGCGGAATTGCCGTCGGCATGGCGACCAACATCCCCAGCCACAATGTCGCCGAAGTCATCGACGCGACGCTGGAGCTGATTGACAACCCCCATGTCGAACACGCGCGTTTGATGGAGCTGTTTCAGGGGCCTGATTTCGCCACCGGTGGCCTCGTCGTGGACAGCAAGGCCGCCATTGCCGCAGCTTACGAAACGGGCCGGGGCAGCTTCCGTGTGCGCGGCCGCTTTCATGCGGAGGAAGCCGACAATGCGGCCGACCGTGATGCCGGGATCGAACGGCACCGGGGCGGCGGCTACCAGCTCGTCATTTCCGAAATCCCCTACCAGGTGCAGAAGGGCAAGCTGATCGAGCAGATCGCCGCCGCCATCGGGGACCGCAAGATACCGATCCTGGAAGACGTGCGCGACGAAAGCGACGAGAAAATCCGCATCGTCCTCGTTCCGCGCAGCCGCAATGTCGATCCCGACCTGCTCAAGGAATCGATCTACAAGCTCACCGACATGGAAACCCGTTTCGGGCTCAACCTCAACGTGCTCGACGCCACGCGCACGCCGATGGTGATGGGGCTGAAGGAACTGCTGCATAACTGGGTCGCCAGCCAGATCGACATTCTCCAGCGCCGCGCGCAGCACCGGCTGGAGAAGATCGCAAACCGGCTGGAACTGGTCGAAGGCTATATCATCGCCTTCCTCAACCTTGACCGTGTGATCGAGATCATCCGTACCGAGGACGAGCCGAAGGCCGTGATGATGGCGGAATTCAGCCTCACCGACCGGCAGGCGGAAGCGATCCTCAACATGCGCTTGCGGTCCTTGCGCAAGCTGGAAGAAATGCAGCTGCGGCAGGAGAAGGACGACCTGCTGGCGGAAAAGGACGATCTCGAAAAGCTGCTCGACAGCCCCGCGCGGCAGCGCACGCGGTTGAAGCGCGATCTCAAGAACCTGCAAAAGGAATACGGCCCGGAAACCGAACTCGGCCGACGCCGCACGACGATTGCCGAAGCAGCGCCGACGGTCGAATTCAGCATGGACGCCATGATCGAAAAGGAGCCAGTCACGGTCATCCTGTCCGAGAAGGGCTGGGTCCGCGCGGCGAAGGGCCACGCCGATCTTGCGGGATCGAGCGACGGCATGGGCGACTTCAAATACAAGGAAGGCGACGGACCCGCCTTCGCAGTCCATTGCCAGACGACCGACAAGCTGCTGCTAGCCGCCGATGACGGGCGGTTCTTCACGCTGGGCGCGGACAAGCTGCCGGGCGCGCGCGGGTTTGGTGAGCCGGTGCGCAACACGCTCGACATCGATGCCAGCGCGCAGATCGTATCCGTCGTGCTGCACAAGCCGGGTCTGCGCCTGCTGCTAGCTGCCGATACGGGCAAGGGCTATGCGGCGGCGACCGAGGAACTGCTCGCCGAAACGCGCAAGGGCCGCCAGGTCGTGAACCTGAAGGGCGGGGCGAAGCTGCGCGTCGTTCATCGCATCGGCGATAATGACGATCACGTCGCGGTGGTCGGAGACAACCGCAAGCTGGTGGTCTTCAATATCGAGGAATTGCCGCAGATGGCACGCGGGCAGGGCGTACAGCTCCAACGCTACCGCGACGGCGGTCTCTCCGACGCGACGACATTCGTGCTGGCCGATGGCCTGTCATGGCAGATGGGGGGCAAGGGCGATCGCACCCGGACCGAAAACGATATCTGGCAATGGAAAGTCGCCCGCGGCGGTGCCGGTAGGCTACCGCCGCAAGGCTTCCCGAAGGATAATCGCTTCTAGGCCTGGTGGCCGGCGCCCGCATTGCGCCGACGGCGATTGAAGCCACCGCCAGCGTTGTTGCCACCGGTATTGCCACCGGGACGTCCGCCGCCGTGGCGCTTGCGCTGATCGCCGCCAGCGCGTTCGGTGCGCTCCCCACGCTCAGGCCGTTCGCCAGCGGGAATAACCCGTGCGTTCTTGTCCCGCTGCGGCTTGCGCGGACCGCGCTCGCCAGAAGGCTTGGCGCCCGTACCCTTGCCCTTGCGGAAACGGCTGGTGCGGTCCTCCTCGGCGCGTTCGGCCCCGGCACCCTTGTGCGCGGCCTTCGGAAGCTGCGCGGCCTGCTCGACGAAATTGTCGGGCAGCGCGGCGGGGTAGGGGCGCACACCCGTCAGACGCTCAATATCGCGCATGTAGGTTTTCTCGTCCGGCGCGACGTAGCTGATCGCGATGCCGCTCTTGCCGGCACGTGCGGTGCGGCCGATGCGGTGAACATACTGTTCCGGCACATTGGGGATCTCGAAGTTAAATACGGCGGAGACGCCCGGCACGTCGATACCGCGCGCGGCGATGTCGGTCGCGACCAGAACGGGCACGCGCCCGTCACGGAACCCGTCGAGTGCGCGAGTGCGCTGGGCCTGCGTCTTGTTGCCGTGAATGGCAGCGGCATTGATCCCCGCCGCCACCAGGTGACGGACGACGCGGTCGGCGCCGTGCTTAGTGCGGGTGAAGACCAGGCAGCTTTCGATCTCGCCACTGGCAATGCCCTTGCGCAGCGTCAGCGTAAGCAGCGCCTGCTTTTCCTTCTGTTCGATGAAGGTCGTGAACTGGTCCACGCGCTCCGCCGTGGTGGACTGCGGCGCCACTTCGACGCGCACCGGGTTTTTGATGAAGCGCTTGCCGAGGTCCGCGATAGCCTTGGGCATGGTGGCGGAGAAGAACAGGCTCTGCCGCTTTTCGGGCAGCATGGCCGCGATGCGCGTCAGCGGCTTGATGAAGCCGAGGTCCATCATCTGGTCGGCTTCGTCGAGGACGAAGATTTCCACCCTGCCAAGCGTCAGCGCGCGCTGGTCGATCAGGTCGAGCAGGCGGCCGGGCGTTGCGACGAGCACATCGCAGCCGCGCGTCAGGGCGCGGGCCTGCTTCGACACCGGCACACCGCCGAAGATGCATTGCACCGACAGGTCGAGGAACTTGGCATATTCGCGCATATTGTCGGCGATCTGCGCCGCCAGTTCGCGCGTGGGGGACAGCACCAGCATCCGGCAGGCAGCGGGGAAGCGGCCGGTCGGATTTGCTGCGAGGTGGTGAAGCGAAGGCAGCGAGAACGCCGCGGTCTTGCCCGTGCCGGTCTGTGCGATGCCGAGCAGGTCGCGGCCTTCGAGCAGGGCGGGAATGGAATCCTTCTGGATCGGCGTAGGGGTGTCGTAACCCTTTTGCTCAAGCGCGCGCAGCAGGGGCTCGGCCAGGCCGAGGTCGGAAAAATAGGACATAGATATACTCACATTGGCGCCGGCGGACGCAAGTCCGGGCGCGGGGTCAAAAAGCCGACCCGTCGCGTGATAAGGGGAAGCGGTTTGCTGGCGTCCGTTAGCCGGGGCGGGACCATGCCAGGAAAGGCCGGTTCACGCTCGCCGCCGGTGACGTGCTCGCTTGTCGAACCCGCCGGACGTTGCAGGTCAGATAGGCGGGCAATCGTAAATAAGCAAGAAACTTGCGGGTGCGGGCAACAAAAAGGCCGGACGGATCGCTCCGCCCGGCCTTTGAAATGGGTTGGTACGTCGCCTTATTCGGCGGCTGCACCTTCGCTCAGCGAAGCTTCGACATCGGCGGCGGTGACCCGCGCGACGAGCCCGCTTTCGTCAGCCACGAACACGTCCTTGCCGAGCGCAAATTCACCAAGGTCGCCCGTTACGATCACGCTTTCGCCATCGACTTCCTTGACGGTGCCAAGCGCATTGCCCTCAGCGCCCTTCACGGCGGCCCCGGCGACCAGCGCTGCGTCGAGCGCGGCGGCGGCCTTGGCTTCCATGCCGACGATCATCTGGTTGAGCTGATCCTTGGTGACGGTGATGGTCAGCCCCGTGTCGCCATGACCGAAGGCGTTCTTCGGCAGGGTGGCGGTGTGAGTGCCGGTGTTCAGCAACACGGCTTCGCCTTCGACGGCGTCGATCGTCCCGACAGGGTTGCCTTCAGGCCCGGTAACAGTCGCGCCAACGGCAATGGCGGCGGAATGATCGGCGGCAGCGTGCTGCGCTGCGGCAGCCGCCGGAAGGGCTGCTGCGCCAAGGGTGAAGGCTGCGACCAGCTTGGTGAATTTCATGTGGTACTCCGTAATCTCGTGTGTCCGACGCACGAAAGGCGCCTCGCAGAAACCCCGGCGCGAAAGGCCGGGGCGGTGGCTTCGTAGCGGGGCAATCCGCCATCGTGCAACCGGGCCTGAGGATAACGGTCGCGCCTGAAGCCCGCCTGAAGGCATAATTCAGGCGGCGAGTTCTTCGGCCATGATGGCGTCGACGCGCGCCTGGTTGGGGAAACCTTCCGCCACCCAGCGGCGCTCGATCGCCTGCAGCAGCCGCGCCACTTCGGGGCCGGCGGCGACCCCGCGCTGAACGAGCGCGCCGCCCTTCAGCGGGAATTGCGGAACGTCCCAGTCCTTCAGTGCGCCGACGCCTTGGCCAAGCAGCAGAAGCCGATCCTGCGCGCATTCGATGCCGACGCCATAGGCAAGAGCGCGCGGGCCTTCCGCGTCGCTGGCCGCACGGCGTGCGATGCAACCGAGCCGTTTGCGCTGGTCGCGCGAGAAGCGCAGCCGCGAGGCGACCGAACCGGCGACGTCGTGGTCTGCGGGCAGCAAAGCCGCCAGACGGCGGAGCGGGTGGGGTGCGATCTCCTCCGTACGCTCCTGCGCCACCAAAGCCGCCAGCAGCGCCGCCGCGTCCTCGACCGCTTCGGGCAGTACGACGGCAAGCACGCCGTCGGACGCCATGCGCGCCACGGTATCCGCCGGGTCTGGCAAGCCCAGCAGCTTGAGCAGTTCCATCGCCACGCGCTCGCGACTAAGGCCCTTGATCGTGTGCGCCAGTTCCGCACAGGCCTCCTCCGCCTCGTCATCCAGTTCCGATCCGAAGCGGGCCTGAAAGCGGTAGTAGCGCAGGATCCGCAGGTGATCCTCGCGGATGCGATCGCGTGCATCGCCAATGAAGCGCACGCGTCGGGCATCGAGATCGTCCAGCCCGCCGAAGAAATCGAAAAGCTCCAGCGTGACCGGGTCGGCGTAAAGCGCGTTGATCGTGAAGTCCCGCCGTGCCGCATCCTCGCGCCAGTCGTCCGCGAAGGCGACCGTCGCGCGGCGGCCGTCGGTCGAAACAT
The DNA here is from genome assembly GCF_054482795.1 of Altererythrobacter sp. CAU 1778. Lineage (NCBI taxonomy): Bacteria > Pseudomonadati > Pseudomonadota > Alphaproteobacteria > Sphingomonadales > Erythrobacteraceae > Altererythrobacter > Altererythrobacter sp. CAU 1778. Next base: position 1,048,307 of record NZ_JBTLRP010000001.1, read on the forward strand.
CGCGTCGCAGCGTCGTGATTTCCACCGGCCCGCCATCGAGCAGGGCAGTGACCGTGCCGTGGTCGATGCCCGTCGGGACGGTGCGAATGCCCGCCGCCTTGCAGCGCCGCATGACGGCATCGGGCAACAGCGGTGTCGCGCAGTCGATATCGTGCACCTTGTCGCCGAGCAGCGTATCGCGCACCGCGCCGCCGACCCAGCGTGCATTGCCTTCGCCCAGCGCGCGCACCAACGCGGCGAGATCTTCGCGGCGGGTCCAGTCAGCGGCGGGCAGGGAATCAGGCACCGAACAAATCCTCGTAGGCGAGACGGCGGGAGAGGTTGGCGATGATCGCAGCCGTCACGCCCCAGATGCGATAGCCTTCGTGATGGTATTCGAGATAGCGCCTTGTCGCCCCGCGCCAGAAGATTTCCTGCTCCGTCCAGCTTTCCCGGTCGAGCAGCACGGCCAGCGGCGCTTCGAACCAGCTTTCCACCTCGCCCGGATTGGCGACCAGCGGCAGGTCGGGCGGCACCACGCCGAGAACTGGCGTAACATCGAAGCCGGTTCCGGTGCGATAGCGGTCGGTCGTGCCGATGACGCGCACGGCGGAGGGGGCCATCGCCAGTTCCTCCTCCGCTTCGCGCAACGCCGCGGCGATTGCATCCTCGCCGGGTTCGAGCTTGCCGCCGGGGAAGGCAACCTGCCCCGGATGGTCGCGCATATCCTGCGGGCGCTGGGTCAGGATGACGCCGGGTCGGTCCCGCTCGGTCACCGCGATCAGCACCGCCGCATCGGCGGTGCGATCGGCCACGGCAAAGCGTTCGTCACTTAGCAGGTCGTCGAGTTCTTCGCGATGCCCCGCCTCGAACACGGCGGAGAGGCGGTCGAAGAGCGCGCTCATCAGGGCACCAGCCGGAAGGTCTCGCCCTGGCTCGAAACCGTCCAGTCGTCACTTTCGGCAAGGGCGATGTCGGCCAGCTGCTGATAGGTGCTGCGGTTGAGCCGTGCTTCGCACCCGCGCCGAACATGGAGGTAGATTGCGGGCGTCTCCGCATCGCCCGCCGCGTGCAAGGCGTGGCCCGGACCTGCGATGACCAGCTCGTCAGTGGCGAGCCGAAAGGCGAGGGCGCCGCCATCGCGTTTCACATCCGTCGCGATGAAGGCCGCGTCCTCGACCGCGATGGAGAGCTTCTCGAACGGCGTCACCAGCCAGTGCTGGCCGTCATCGTCGCGGGTGAGCAGGCTGGAGAACGCGCGGACCATGCCTTGGCGCGTGATCGAGCTGCCATCGTGAAACCAGGTACCGTCTGCGGCAATCCGCATCCGGCTGTCGCCCACGCGCTCCGGCGCCCATTGCTCCACCGGGGGGAGCTTGCGCGCGGCAACCTGCTCCGCAATCTGCGTAAGGTTCAGTCCGGCAAGTTCGGGGGGCGGTTCGTATGGCATCGCTGAATGGCGATGGCAGGAAAGCGCCCTAGCGCCAAGGGCCGAGCGTGCCGGTCGTGGGAAGTATCGCCGGATTGCTGCTGCGCGCGAGCAGCCGGGCCGGATCGAACGGGCCGGGACACTGCCACCCGCGCGTGCTGTCAGCGGAAAAGCCGAAGAAGCGGCCGTAATAGTCCGCATCTCCGATCATGACTTGGGGCAGACCATCTTCGCCCAGCGCGCCGAGAGCGGCGAGCATCAGCAACTGTCCGACGCCGCCACCCTGATGATCGGGCAGCACGGCGACGGGGCCGACCATGACCATAGGGTGCGGGCGTCCGCCATCGTCGGTCAAGGCCACCGGCCAGCACTGGATGGTGCCGACCAGCATCTCGTCCTCGTCGAGCGCGGCAAAGCTCAATGCGGGCAGCCAGTCGGTGCCCTCGCGGATCGCATAGGCGGTGCGGCCGTGCCGGTCCGGCCCGAAGGCTCGGTCGAGCAATTGCTCGATAAGCGCGGCTTCGACCTGCTCGAGCGGGATGAGGATATGTGCGTCAGCCATGGGCGGCGGGTCGATAGTTTCGGCCCGCGCGCCTGTCGATGAAATTCCGCTTGGGGCGCCGCCAGCTTATTCTTGCGGGGCGAGGCGCAGCAGAAGGGCGCTTTCGCCATCCTCCACGACCCAAACCGCACCGTCTGGTGCCTGCGCGATCGAGCGCAGGCGCGCCTTCATCGGGTAACGCGCTGCCTCGCGCGCAGTGTCGCCGTTCATCTCGACGCGGATGAGCGCCTCTGTCTTGAGGCCCGGAATCAGCAGGTCGCCCTGCCATCCGCCGAACAGGCCACCGGTATAGAAGATCATGTCACCCGGCGCGATTACCGGCGTCCAGTTGACCTTGTACTTCTCGAATTCCGGCCGCGTGTCATGGTTGGGGATCTTTGCGCCATCGTAATGATCGCCATCCGAAACCACTGGCCAGCCGTAATTCGCGCCGGGTTTCACCAGGTTCAGCTCGTCACCGCCCGCCGGGCCGTGTTCGAGATCCCACAGGCGACCTTGCGGATCGAACCGCAGGCCGAGGATGTTGCGATGGCCGTAGGACCAGATTTCTTCGTTGCCTGATACCGCACCGTCAGCGGCAGGCGTTCCGTCCAGCGTCAGGCGGACAATGCTGCCCAGATTGTTCGACGTGTCCTGCGCGGGTTGCATTTTCTGCCGCTCACCCGAAGCAACAAACAGATATTGCTCGTCCGGAGAAACGGCGAGGCGATGCGAGAAGTGGCCCCTGCCTGTGACTTTGGGGTCCTGCCGCCAGATGACGTTGAGCCCGCGAATTTCGCAGCTCTGCTGTTCTTCGCAAACCATCTGTCCCTTGCCGACGACTGCGCCGCGCGTATCGTTTTCACCAGCCTCGACCCAGCTGAGGAAGATGGTCCGCGGGGTCAGCGTGCCAGCGGCTTCGCTTTCCAGGAAGGCCACGTCGCCAAGCCCGCCCTGTCCGCCATAATCGACGTCCGGCGCCCCGGTGAAGGCAATGGCACGGTCGCTGCTCTGCGTATCGATGCCGCGAATTTCACCGGCCTTGAGCGTTACGACGGCGACCGAGGTCCCGGGCACGAACTTGATCGCCCACGGCTCTTCGAGAGAGCCGTGTTCGGTGATCGCGAAGTCGCCATCGCTCGCGGACTGGACGCTTTCCCCAGTCGCAGCAGTACCGCAACTTGCGAGAGCCATGGCGAGCGGGGCAGATAGGGCGGGAAGGAGTTTGCGGTTTATCATGTTGTGCGGAACGCCCGACGAACGATTTGGTGCCGGGTTCGCGCGCCCGGTGTTTGGCGTGGACGAAGCGGGCCGTGGTCCGCTGGCCGGTCCGGTGGTCGCCGCAGCGGTGCTGTTGTGTTCCAAGCCGCCCGAAGGGCTGGGCGATTCCAAGGTGTTAACCGCGAAAAGGCGCGAGAGGATCGACGTCGAGATCCGGCGGCATTGTGCCTGGGGTGTCGGCATCGTGGAGGTCGAGGAAATCGACTCCATCAATATTTTCCAAGCGACCATGCTGGCGATGACGCGCGCGGTCTTCGCCCTCGCCGGGGCGTCTCGCTGTGCACCGGCGGAGGTGCTGGTCGACGGCAACATGACCCCTGCCGGTCGGACCGCGGGTTGGTGCTGGCCCGCGCGCGCCATCGTTAAAGGCGACGCCAAGGAACCGTGCATTTCCGCCGCCAGCATCGTTGCGAAGGAATGGCGGGACCGGTTGATGCGCGAAGCCGCCGCGCGCCATCCGCAATACGGCTGGGACCGCAACAAGGGATATGGCACCGCCGAACACCTCGCCGCGCTGCGCGAACACGGGCCGACACCGCTTCACCGGCAGAGTTTTTCGCCGGTGTCGCAACTGGCGCTGCTCTAGAAAAGCGCGATAGCCGCGCAGCCGAGTCCTGCGGGCAACACCCCCATCATGTCGAGTCCGGCATTCGTTTGCGGACTCAATATCTTGTGGGGGACTCTTTCTGTTCTCCGCCAACGCTTGAGCGCATCGCCGCTCCGTTAACCTCTTCGCGCTTGACGCCACGGCCCAATGGACTCACCCTGTGGATAAGTCAGGAAGGGGCGGTTACATGGGGGTAATACAGACCACGAAGTTGCGCGCGGAGCGTATTGATAAACGGGCGCAATTGTCGGTCGAGCTGCCTGTCGGGCAGATCCTCGACGGTGATTGCATCGATGCGATGCGCGCGATCCCCAGTGGCAGCGTCGATCTCGTCTTTGCCGATCCGCCCTACAATCTCCAGCTCGGCGGCGATCTCAACCGGCCGGACGGCAGCCATGTCGACGCCGTGACCGACCACTGGGACCAGTTCGCCAGCTTCCGTGCCTATGACGATTTCACACGCGATTGGCTGATCGAGGCGAAGCGCGTGCTGAAGCCCGATGGCGCCCTGTGGGTGATCGGCAGCTATCACAACATCTACCGCGTCGGCGCGATCCTTCAGGATCTGGGCTTCTGGATCCTCAACGACATCGTCTGGCGCAAGACCAATCCCATGCCCAATTTCCGCGGCACCCGCTTCACCAATGCGCACGAAACGCTGCTGTGGTGTTCGCAAGGCGAGAAGGCGAAGTACCACTTCAACTATCGCGCGATGAAAACGCTCAACGACGAACTGCAGATGCGCAGCGACTGGGTCCTGCCGATCTGCAACGGGGCGGAGCGGTTGAAGGAAGGCGGGCACAAGGTCCACCCGACGCAGAAGCCCGAAAGCCTGCTCTATCGCGTGCTGCTCTCGACCACTGAGAAGGGCGACGTCGTGCTGGACCCGTTCTTCGGTACCGGTACCACGGGCGCAGTGGCAAAGCGCCTTGGCCGCCAGTGGATCGGATGCGAGCGCGAGAGCGTCTATCGCGACGCCGCGCTGAAGCGCATCGCGAAGGAACTGCCGCTCGACGAAAGCGCGCTCACCACCATGCAGGCAGGCCGCAGCGCGCCCAAGGTCGCCTTCGGCGCGCTGGTGGAAGGTGGCTTCGTCAAGCCCGGCACGCAGGTGTTCGATAAGAAGCGCCGCTGGAGCGCCACGGTACGCGCCGACGGGTCGCTGCTCTGCGGCAAGCAATCGGGAAGCATTCATGGCCTCGGCAAGGAATTGCAGGGCGCGCCCAGTTGCAATGGCTGGACCTTCTGGCACTACGACGACGGTGGGGATGCCAAGCCGATCGACGCCGCGCGGCAATTGTATCTGCTTGGCATCGAGGACTGATCAGGAAAACCAATTCGCTTCCGAAGGTTAGGGCTGGTAGGGTGGATTCCGATAGGAGTCTCCCCCCAATGTTCGACTGGTTCCGCCGCCGCTATCTCGATGTCCTCGGCTCGATCTACATCTACAACGAACATCGCGGGTATACCGCGATTGACCGCGTGCTGGACGCGGTCAAGCAGCGCTCGCCCGATGACAAGGCGCTGATCGCCGCCATCGCGCAGCACCGCGTCGACGAACGCAAGCACTACGTCATGTTCCGGCGCTGGTTCGAACTGCAGGGAAAGATGCCTCTGTCCGTCGACCGGACCTTCGGCCATATCGACCGCTTCATCGAGATCATGTTCCGCAAGCAGATCGACGATCTCGACACGCAGGCGGTGATCGATGACGACCGGCTGTTCGAGAAGCTGTGTCGCGTCATCGCGCTTACCGAACAGCGCGGTTACAAGCAGGTCGAGATCCTGCTCGGCCACCCGATGGTCAAGAGCGACCCGGTGCTGATGAAGATCTTCGCCATCATCAAGAAGGACGAGCCGAGCCACTGGGCCCCTTACGAGGGCTGGCTGCGCGAACACGGCAAGCGGGATTACAAGTGGTGGGAGCGGCGCGTGGACACTTTCATCCATTCCGAACTGCTGTTCCTGAAGCTTCCCTTCCTGTTTCTCAATCCCTTCATCGGGAGGCGCAAGGACTGGGCGGACAGCGGCGAGGATCCCGCAGGCCGGTTGCAGCCCGCGATCTGAGCACGGCCTGCCGGCGCCGATATGACGTCCCGTTTCTTCAACCGCCGGGTCGGCGGAATGCTGGTGCGCAACACGGTGTCCAGCACGCTGTCCTTCGGCGTCAGCATCGGCGTCCTGTGGCTGCTGGTGAACTTCGCCGCGATGGATGAAGTGCTGGCCGCCGCGATCGGCTTCGTCGGCGCGCAATCGGTGCATTACGTCCTCGCGCGCGGCTGGATTTTCCCCGGATCGGATCGGACCGTTGCCACGGGCTTCGTCATCTTTCTCGCCAACGCAGGACTGGGCATGGCGATCACGGTCGGCCTCTATGCCGCGCTGCTCGAATGGACATCGATGAACTACCTCGTCGCGCGGGTTCTGGTGTCGGTCTTCGCAGGCCTCGCGATGTTCGTCGCCAACGCCACGCTCAACTTCCGGCGGGTGTGAGCCAATGCGGGTCGCGCTTTTTTCCGGCAACTACAACTACCTCCGCGAAGGTGCGAATCGCGCGCTGAACCACCTGGTCGACTATCTGGAGCGCGAGGAGGGGTGCGAGGTGCGCGTCTATTCCCCGGTCACCGATACGCCAGCCTTCGAACCCAAGGGGACGCTGGTGCCGGTCCGCTCCGTCGCGCTGCCGAAGCGCAGCGAGTTCCGCCTCGCGCTTGGCCTGCCGCGCGACGCGCGCGCCGATCTGGAGCGGTTCGAGCCGCAGATCGTCCACGTCTCGACCCCCGACATTCTCGGCACGCGCGCGCAAAGCTGGGCGATCGCGCGCGGCATCCCTGTCGTCGCGAGCATGCACACGCTGTTCGAGACCTATCTCGAATATTACGGCCTCAGCTGGCTGGTCCCCCTGGCTGAAGCTCACCTTCGTCGTTTCTACCGCCGCGCCGATCACGTCGTCGCGCCCACGCCCGATCTGGTGCGCGATCTCAAGACCATGCGCGCAGACGAGCGGGCGAGCGTATGGAGCCGCGGGATCGACCGCGAATTCTTCCACCCGCGACACCGCGACATGGCGTGGCGCCGTTCGCTCGGCATTGCAGACGATGAAGTCGCGGTCCTGTTCTTCGGGCGGCTGGTGCTGGAAAAGGGCATCGACGTTTTCGTCGACGCGATGAGGCTCGCCCGCCTGCAGGCTCCCGTTCGTGCGCTGGTCGTAGGGGAAGGTCCGGCTCGCGATCGCTTCGCTTCGATGGCCGACGCCGTGCTGCTCGGTCATTGCGAGGGCGAAGCGCTGTCCCGCGCGGTCGCCAGCGCCGACCTCATGGTCACGCCGAGCACGACGGAAACCTTCGGCCAGGTCATTCTCGAAGCGATGGCCAGCGAATTGCCGGTGATCAGCGCCGATGCGCCCAACGCCCGCGCGCTGATCGAGCCCGGCATCACCGGCGAACTGGTGTCGCCGCGCGCCGTATCCGATTACGTTGCGGCCATCGGCGGGCTGGCGCACGATACCTCGCGTCGCCTTGCAATGGGACAGGCGGCACGGGCGGCAAGCGCTGCCTATTCGTGGGACGCTGCATCCGCCGCTGTGGCAAATGTTTACCGGGACGTCGTTTCCCGTCGCAATCCCGATTGCCGAGCGCCGCGAATCATCGTAGATCGCCACCATCCGGCTGGTTGAGCGAGGCGGTCTCGCGGCGGGCCTGGTGGATTTTCAACATATATGATCCTCGGCAGGGTTAAGCCGCTCAACGCGATTATCGCGGCGGCAGAAGCGAAGTCCCTCAAGCGCTCGCTGGGGCCGATACAATTGATGCTGTTAGGCATCGGTTGCATCATTGGAACCGGCATCTTCGTGCTGACTTCCGTGGGCGCCCAGAAAGCGGGGCCGGGGCTGATGATTGCCTTCGCCATCGCGGGGGCGGTCTGCATCGTCGCCGCGCTCTGCTATGCCGAAATTGCCGCGATGGTACCGGTGGCGGGCAGCGCCTACACCTACAGCTATGCCACCATCGGCGAATTGCTCGCCTGGACCGTGGGCTGGGCGCTGGTCATGGAATATGCGATCGCAGCTAGCGCGGTGTCGGTCGGGTGGTCCGGCTATTTCAACGGGACCATCCTCCAGGAATTTCTCGGCATTCACTTGCCGCAGGCGCTGACCGCAGGGCCGCTGGCCTTCGGCGGGCAAGCGGGCGGCTTCGTCAATCTGCCTGCCATGCTGATCGCGCTGATCGTGACCGGATTGCTTATCGTCGGCACGAGCGAAAGCGCCAAGGTCAACGCCGTGCTCGTAGCCATCAAGGTCACCGCGCTTACCGCATTCATCGCGCTGACCCTGACCAGCCCCGAATTCGATATGGAGCGGTTCAATCCCTTCCTGCCCGCCGGTCTGTTCGGCGGATGGGGCACGGGTGTGGGCGCGGTGGGCGCGGCGGCGACAATGTTCTTCGCTTATGTCGGCTTCGACGCGGTCAGCACCGCGGCTGAGGAAACCAAGAACCCGCAACGCAATGTGCCCATCGGCCTGATCGGGTCGCTGCTGTTCTGCACCGTTTTCTACATCCTCGTCGCTGGCGGAGCCATCGGCACGATCGGCGGCCAGCCCATCATGGGGCCGGGCAATTTCCCGCTGGAGGCCGGTTCGCCGGAACTCGCCCGACAGTGCGCGATGGCGCAATATTCCGCGTCGCTGGTCTGTTCGGACGAGGCGCTGGCGCACGTGCTGCGGCAGATCGGTTTCTCCGGCATTGGGAATATGCTGGGTGTCGCCGCCTTTCTCGCGCTGCCTTCGGTCATCCTCGTGCTGCTGTTCGGACAGACGCGCATCTTCTTCGTGATGAGCCGGGACGGCTTGCTGCCTCCGGCCCTTGCAAGCGTGCATCCACGCTTCAAGACGCCGCACGTGGTCACGGGCATCACGGGCGTGGCCGTGGCGATTGCGGCCGCGTTCTTCCCGGTGGGACAGCTGGCCGATATCTCGAACGCTGGCACGCTGTACGCTTTCACCATGGTCGCCATTGCCGTGATGGTGCTGCGCCGCCGCGACCCGGCACGGCCGCGCAGCTTTCGCGTTCCCTTCGTGTGGGTCGTCGCCCCGTTGACGGTCATCGGCTGCCTGCTGCTGTTCTTCAACCTGCCGATCCAGGCAATGCTGTTCCTGCCTGTGTGGAGCATAATCGGCCTGGTGATCTATTTCGGCTACAGCCGCAGCCACAGCCATCTGGCGCTCGGCAAAGTGGAGGTTCACGAACCCGAATATGCCGCGATAGAGCCCGCCATTCCGAGCGTCGACAGAGCCAGGAAGGATTAGGGGGGCGCCTTTCCCAACTGCGGGCAGGACGGTATCGCCGCGCACATGGGCGGTGCCGTTTCAAATCCCGGACATTTGCCGAGATTTGCGAACGCCCGCCTCGTGGAATTTGTCCCCAAGGACCGAGTTCCATGTGTTCCATCGTGCCACCTTTGCGCTAGGGCTGGGACACTATGAGCCAGCGCGTCTATATCCGCCCCATCGCCTTCGTCCCCGGTCCGCAGAGCGAGCATGGCAATGCCATCAGGCTGGGCGGGGGGATGGTCTATGCCAGCCGGTTCGCAGTCATCCTGCGCCGCGATGGTGAAGTGACGGAACGGCTGCTCGCCTCGCCGGACACTATGGCGCAGGTGCTGGGCCAGTTGCCCGATGCCCTTGGCGCGGAGGCAGAGGCGCAGTGGAGCAATCTCACGCTCGCGCATCCGCCGCTGCAACTGGGGGAACGGACCGTGCGGCTCGACCAGCCGCAGGTGATGGGCATCCTCAACGTCACGCCCGACAGCTTCTCCGATGGCGGGGCGTTCATGGACGATGCCGAGGCGCAGCGTACGCAGGCGGGCGCGATGATGCAGGCAGGCGCGGCGATTATCGACATCGGCGGCGAAAGCACCCGTCCCGGCGCCAAGGCAGTGTGGGAAGGCGACGAGATCGAGCGTGTCCGCCCCGCGATCGAACATTGCGTCGCGATGGGCGCGGCGGTCAGTGTCGACACCCGCAAGGCCGCGGTCATGGAAGCTGCGCTGGAAGCGGGCGCGCATCTGATCAACGACGTTTCCGGCCTTCGATACGATCAGCGTTCGGTGGAGGTGCTGGCAGCTGCGAGCGCGCCGGTCGTGCTGATGCACGCGCCCGGCGCCGGGGACGATCTTCACGAAGGCGGCGATTACGACAGCGTGGTGTTCGACGTGTTCGACCACTTGGCCGAGGTACGCGACCGCGCGATTGCCGGTGGGATCGGGCGGGAACGTATCGTCCTCGATCCCGGCGTCGGCTTCGGCAAGTCGCTGGCGGAGAATCTCGCATTGATCAATGCACTGCCGATGTTCCACGCGCTCGGCGCGCCGCTGATGCTGGGCGTCAGCCGCAAGCGGATGATCGGCGCGCTCTCGAACGAGGCGGGCGCGCATGAACGTCTCGGCGGCTCGATCGCGCTGGCCGTTGCGGGCATGGACGCTGGCGTCCAGCTGCTGCGCGTTCACGACGTTGCCGAAACGGTGCAGGCAAGGAACGTGTGGCGCGGCCTGCGCGATGCGGCGCTGACCGATTTTGCGGACTTGCCGGGTTAACGCGCCGGGGCGAGCCGCGCGCGTAACCTACGCAGCGTCGCCGATTCCCAGGTCGCCGAGCTTGCGGTAAAGGGTCGAGCGCCCGATCCCCAGCCGCCGCGCGACCTCGGTCATGCGACCGCGATAGTGGCCGATGGCGAGACGGATGATGTCCGCCTCGATTTCTTCCAGCGGGCGCAGATTGCCGTCGGGCGTATAGAGCATGACGCCGATCCCGTCGTGCCCGCTCGAAAGCTGCGCATCGGGCGTGATCTCACCCAGCAGTTCCGACAATTGCGGGAAGTCCTGCGCCGTCAGCGCATCGCCGTCGCAGAACACGGCGGCGCGGAACAGCACGGCCTGCAACTGGCGCACATTGCCCGGCCAGTCGTAGGCGGCAAGCAAGGCCAGCGCGGCGTCGGTGATGCCCAGGGGGCGAAGGCCCGGCTGCTCTCCAATCGCACCCAGGAAATGGCGCGACAGGGCAGTGATATCCCCGGTCCGCTCGCGCAGCGGAGGAAGGGTTATATTCGTGGCGGACAGCGAATCAAGCAGTCCTGCATCGAACTGACCTTCCGCCACCATCTGCGCCAGAGGGCGGTTGCTGGCGGAAAGGATGCGCGTCTCCACACGGAAGCTGTGCCGCGCGCCGGTCGGCCGGACCTGCCCGCTCGCCATCATTTCGGCGAGGCGCACCTGAAGGTCGGGGCTCAATCGGTCGATCTCGTCGATCACCAGAGTGCCGCCGTCGCAATGTTCCAGCGCCCCTATTTGGCGATCGAACGCGCCCGGGAAGGCACCCTTCTCATGCCCGAAGAGCAGCGATTCGACCGAATTTGCGGCAACGCCGCCGAGGTTGATCATCCGCAGCACTTGTTTCGATCGCGGCGATGCGGCGTGCATGGCGCGCAACAGCATCTCCTTGCCGGTGCCGGTCTCGCCGTCGATCAGCACGGGTCCGTGCCCACGCGCTGCCTTGGCGGCACGCGCAAGCGCCGCGCGGAAGGTCGGGGCGGTCCCGATCATCGAATCGAAGTCGAGCGTGGCGGAGAATTTCTCGGTCAGCGGCTGAAGCTCGTCTCGCGGAGCCTCCTGCCTCGTCGCGCTGCGCAGCGCATTCATCAGCCGGTCGGGCGCAACCGGTTTGATAAGGTAATCGGTGGCGCCTGCGCGCATTGCCTCGACTGCCAGCAGCGGACTCGCGCTGGTCGTAAGCATCAGGATCGGCAGACCGGGGCGGCGGGCCTTGAGTTCCGCGATTAGCTGGCAGGCGTCGTCGCCCGGCACCCACTGATCGAGAATGATGGCGGACAGCTGCATCCCCTCGCGCGTGCCGAGCGTGGCAATCGCGGCTTCACTGTCGGCGATCACGAGCGTTCTCCAGCCCTCGCGCGCGGCAAGCGCGCTGATCAACCGGCTTTGCGCCGGCTCGTCGTCGATCAGCATCAACAGGCGTTGTTCTTGCTCGGCCATAGGTCTTTCGCGTCCACCCTTCGGGCCACGGAGATAGCGAAGGAGAGTAAAGACGCGATTAAGCCTGCGGCGGCGGTTTTTGGCTGTGCAAAGGCGGGACGGCACTTGAGCGCGCCTGCCCCACGCGATAAGCACCCCGCATTCGTGACACTTTAAGAGGAAGTCCCATGTCGACCAACGACATCAATTCGGCCAACAAGATGTACGGTTCCTTCATCGGAACGCTCAAGTGGTCAGTGCCGCTGATCGCGGTCATCGCTGCGATCGTCGTCCTCGTCATCGCGCCTTGACTGCTTGATGCGGATCGCGGTTCTCAAAGAGCGCGCAGCGGGCGAGCGGCGGGTCGCCGCCACGCCCGAAACGGTGAAGAAATTCATCGGGCTGGGGGCGGAAGTCGCGGTCGAAAGCGGCGCGGGGGAAGGCGCTTCGTTCAGCGACGAAGCCTACCGCGAGGCAGGCGCGACAGTCGGGACCGCGGCGGAAGTCGCCAATGCCGCGGACATCGTTCTCGGCATTGTCGCACCCGATCCGACACTGCTGGCGACGGCGCAGCCGGGCGCGTGGGTCGCGGCGACATTCGATCCTTTCCGCGAACGTGAGCGCGTCGATGCCTATGCCAAGGCCGGCCTGGAAGCGCTGGCGATGGAATTCATGCCGCGCATCACCCGCGCGCAGAGCATGGACGTGCTATCCAGCCAGTCCAACCTTGCCGGTTACAAGGCAGTGCTGACGGCGGCGAACGAATATGGCCGCGCCTTTCCGATGATGATGACCGCTGCCGGTACGGTGCAGGCGGCAAAGGTCTTCGTAATGGGCGTGGGCGTTGCCGGATTGCAGGCCATCGCGACCGCCAAGCGGCTCGGCGCGCAAGTCTCAGCCACCGATGTCCGCTCTGCGACCAGGGAACAGATCCAGTCGCTCGGCGCGAAGCCGATCTTCGTCGAAAGCGTCGAAGGGATCGAGGGAGAGGGTTCGGGCGGCTATGCCACCGAAATGAGCGAGGAATATCAGAAAGCGCAGGCGGCGCTGGTGTCCGGCCATATCGCGAAGCAGGATATCGTCATCACCACCGCGCTGATCCCCGGCAAACCCGCGCCGCGCCTGATCAGCGACGCGCAGATCGCCAGCATGAAACCGGGCAGCGTGATATTCGATCTCGCCGTTTCGGCAGGCGGCAATGTCGAAGGATCGGTCCCGGACGAGACGGTGGTGAAGCACGGTGTGAAGATCGTCGGCTATACCAACACCGCGGGCCACCTGGCGGCCGATGCCAGTGCGCTGTTCGCCCGCAACCACTTCAACTTCCTCTCCGCTTTCTGGGACAAGGAAGCGCAGCGGCCCGTGCTCGACGAGGAAATAGGCAACGCCGTGCGCCTGACGCAGGGCGGCAAGGTCGTGAACGAGAGGCTGGCGGCGCAGTAATTACCGGACCCGGGGAGGGGCCACGTAAATGGACTTTATTTCGATCCTTTCGATCTTCGTGCTGGCGTGTTTCGTCGGTTATTACGTGGTCTGGTCGGTCACGCCCGCGCTGCATACGCCGCTGATGGCGGTGACCAATGCGATCTCCAGCGTCATCATCGTCGGCGCGCTGATTGCGGCGGCGGCGGCGGATGTGCCGGGGGCGAAGTGGCTGGGGCTGCTCGGCATCGTGCTCGCCAGTGTCAATATCTTCGGCGGTTTCGCGGTGACGGCGAGAATGCTGGCCATGTACAAGAAGAAGGAGAAGAAGTGATGAACTTCACTCCTCAGAACATCGCGGCTTGGGCGAATGACCACCAGTGGCTCGTTGCAATAATTCTCGTGATCGGGTGCGGATATGTGTTGGGCAAGGACATGGCCTTGCGGGACAATTTGGCTGAGCGACAGGAATTAGGAGAGACGGAATGACTTTCTCTCCGACTGCGATGCGTTGCCTCCCCCTTGCGGTGCCTTTTGCCGTGCTGCCCACCCCCGCTTATGCATCCACCGGCGAGGCGGTGAACCCGTGGGTGGCGCTCGCCTATCTCGTGTCGGGCGTGTTCTTCATCCTCGCATTGCGCGGCCTGTCCTCGCCTGCGACGAGCCGGACGGGCAACCGCTTCGGCATGATCGGGATGCTGATCGCGGTGGTGACGACGCTGGTGACGCACGATATCGCCAATATTGTCGAAATTCTGATCGCCATTGCGGTGGGTGGAGTTATTGGCCTCGTCATAGCTCGTCGCATTGCGATGACCGCGATGCCGGAATTGGTCGCGGCGTTCCACAGTCTCGTCGGTCTTGCGGCGGTGCTGGTGGGCTGGGCGGCCTATCTGAATCCGGGCGCGTTTGGCCTGCTGGTCGATGGCGGCATCGGCGCAGTCAGCAAGGTCGAGATGGGCCTCGGGATCGCCATCGGGGCGATCACCTTCTCCGGCTCGGTCATCGCCTTTGCCAAGCTTTCGGGGCGGATGAGCGGCTCGCCGATCCTGCTGCCCGCGCGGCATCTTATCAATCTCGGCACGCTGGCGGCGATCATTGTGCTGACTGCGCTTTTCGCCATGACCGGACCTGCCGAGACCATGCCGCTGATCGTCGCGCTGACGGTGCTCGCATTCGTGATCGGCTTCCTGCTCATCATCCCCATCGGCGGGGCGGACATGCCGGTCGTGGTGTCGATGCTGAACAGCTATTCCGGCTGGGCGGCAGCGGCGATGGGCTTCACGCTGGGCAATACGGCGATGATCATCACCGGCGCGCTGGTCGGCTCCTCCGGCGCGATCCTCAGCTACATCATGTGCCGCGCGATGAACCGCAGCTTCATCAGCGTGATCGCGGGCGGCTTCGGCGCGGATGCCGGATCCGGCGGCGGAGGCGAGGCGAAGGAGCAGCGCCCCTACAAGCAGGGCAGCGCGGCCGATGCGGCCTTCATGCTGGAGCAGGCGGAGAAGGTCATCATCATCCCCGGCTACGGCATGGCGGTCGCGCAGGCGCAGCACGCGCTTCGTGAGATGGCGGACGTCCTAGAAGAAAAGGGCGTGGAGGTGAAATATGCCATCCACCCCGTCGCCGGACGCATGCCGGGGCATATGAACGTGCTGCTGGCCGAAGCGCAGGTGCCTTACGAGAACGTCTTCGAGCTGGAGGACATCAACTCCGAATTCGCGCAGGCCGACGTCGCCTTCATCATCGGCGCGAACGATGTCGTGAACCCTGCAGCGAAGACCGACAAGTCATCGCCCATCTACGGCATGCCCGTGTTCGATGTGGACAAGGCGAAACAGGTCTTCTTCATCAAGCGCAGCATGGGCGGCGTAGGCTATGCGGGCGTCGACAACGACGTCTTCTACATGGACCAGACCATGATGCTGTTGTCCGATGCGAAGAAGATGGTCGAGGAAATCGTCAAGGCGCTCGATTGACGCGCTCGGCAAGTGCCGTAAGGTCGGCACTCAGCAATTTTCGGTAAGGGATGGGACGTGCGCAGACTGGGTCTGATCGGCGGCATGAGCTGGGTTTCGACCCGCATGTATTACGAGGATATCAACCGCATGGTGCAGCGACGCGAGGGCAAGATCGCCTCTGCGCCGTTGCTGATCGAAAGCCTCAACTTCGCTGAGCTCTACGGCCTGCGCGAAGCAAGCGACTGGGACCGGGCGGCAGGCGTGCTTTCCGACAGTGCGAAACGGCTGGAAGACGCAGGCGCAGGCGCGCTGATGATCGCCGCCAATTCCATGCACCGCGTCTACGACAAGGTGGCAGAGGCGGTCGATATACCCATTCTGCACATCGCAGATTGCGTCGGCGCCAAGATGGCGCAAGCGCAGCTTGGCTCTGCCGCCCTTCTGGGCACGCGCAATGTCATGACGGAAGATTTCTACCGTGAGCGACTGATTGCGCACGGCGTCGACCTGATGGCGCCCGAACCGGAGTTCGTGGAGGAACTCGACCGCGTGATCTACGAGGAGCTGATGCTCGGCAAGGTGACGCGCAATTCGGAACGCGCGCTCAAGACCATTATCACCATGCTGGAGCAGGATGGCGCCCAGGCGGTGGTGCTGGCCTGCACCGAACTGGAACTGATCGTGGATGTCGACGCCAATGTCCTGCCGATCTTCGACAGCGCTCATATCCACGCCGAGAGCGGCGTCGACTGGCTGCTGGGCGCGGATTGAACCCGTTTCGCGGGATAACCGCGCAGGTTCGCTAACTGTTCACGTTGTTTCGCGCGGCGCTAACCCATAGCAGCCGGGCGATGAACCGCGCCCCCTTTGCCGCCGATCCCGACCGCTCGCGCGGGCGCGAGTTTGCCGAGGATCGAAGCGGCAGCCGCGGTCCGCGCAGCGAATTCCAGCGCGACCGGGATCGCATCATTCATTCGATCGCCTTTCGTCGCCTGCGTCACAAGACGCAGGTGTTCGTCGCGCCCGACGGCGACCATTATCGCGTCCGCCTGACGCACAGCCTGGAAGTGGCACAGATCGGCCGCGTGGTCGCGCGAACGCTGGGGCTGAACGAGGATCTGACCGAGGCATTGTGCCTCGCGCACGATATCGGGCATCCGCCCTTCGGCCATGCGGGCGAGGATGCGCTGCACGAGGCCATGCAGGGCGCGGGCGGGTTCGACCATAACGCCCAGACCCTGCGCACGCTGATGCGCCTCGAGAGCCCCTATCCGGATCACGATGGGTTGAACCTGACGTGGGAAACGCTGGAGGGGCTGGCCAAGCACAACGGCCCCGTGGCCGATCCGAATGTCGCGCTGGCGGCGCTGGACCGCGCTTTTCCGCTAGAACTTGCCAGTTGGCCCTCGCTCGAGGCGCAGGTAGCGGCGATCGCGGACGACATCGCCTATGACAATCACGATATCGACGACGGCCTGCGCGCCGGTTTCCTGACCCTCGACGACCTGCTCGAGCTGCCTCTGCTGGCGGACCAGTGGCGGGCCGTGGAACGGCGCTTTCCCAACGCACCCCAGGACCGCAAGCTGCGCGAACTCGTGCGCGGCCAGATCGGGCTGATGGTCAACGACCTGATCGAGGAGACGAGGCGGCGCACCACTGGCATCGCGTCGATGGACGAGGTGCGCGAAGCGGGCGGGGCGCTCGCCGCATTCTCCCCCGCATTTGCCGAGGAGGAACGCGGCCTCAAGCGTTTCATGTACGAGCGGCTTTATTACCATCCCGAGCAGGTCGAGACGGCGCGCCGTGCGCGCGACGTCGTGGCCGCGCTATATGCGGCATACGCGCAGCGCCCCGCACTTATGGCGGAGGGGTGGCACGAAGACCTGGAGGATGCAGCGGAGGCTCTCCCCCGGCGGATTGCAGACTACATCGCAGGGATGACCGATCGGTTCGCAATGGAACAGTATACGAAGCTGACCGGCCAGCGGGTCGAAGGGTTGTCCAATGTCTGATCCGGTCCGCATCGCATTGGTAGGCGCGACCGGTCTCGTCGGACGGCGTATCGTGGAAGCGGCGGTGGGGCGAAGCGACATCCATCTCGTCGCCATCGCCCGGCGGGAGATGAAGCTGCCGAAAGGCGCGCGGATGGAAATGCTGATTGCCGATCCGTCCGAATGGAAAACCTCCCTTTCGCTTGCCGCACCCGACGTGCTTGTCAGTGCGCTCGGTACGACCTTCCGCAAGGCAGGACGCGATGCAGAGGCATTTCAGGCCGTGGATCACGACCTTGTGCTGTCCTGCGCGGAGATCGCCAAGGCACTGGGCGTGACGCGCATGGTCACCGTGTCCTCGACCGGAGCTTACGGCCCGTCGAAGAACCTCTACCTGTCGACGAAGGGCAAGGTGGAAGACGCGCTCTACCGCCTCAAGTTTCGGCGGCTCGACATCTTGCGACCCGGCCTGCTGCGCGGTGCGCGCGAGGGGGATGCGCGGCCAGTGGAGCGAATCGGCAAGATACTCTCTCCGATCTCGGACCATTTCATGCACGGCGGGTTTCGCAAATATCGCTCGATCGACGCGCGGCGGGTGGCCGAAGCGGCGCTCGATTGCGCGCTGACCCGCACGCCGGGGCGCGTTGTCCACGATAATGACGCGATCCTGCGCGCCGCACGTCACTTTTCCGCCGCGACGCCCACTGTGAGCGATTGACTCGCGGCAGGGCGCGCGCCATCCCCCGCTGCGTCGCTGAGCAGCGCGGGAGAGTCCGGCAATCCCCACGGGGAAACACCGGCGCCGAAGGAGCAACCGCCCCGGAATCTCTCAGGCCAACGGACCGCGCCGGCTCGACAGCGATACTCTGGAAAGCGTCCCGGTTCGCGCCTGGACCACCGAAGGGGGAAGCCCGCGCGCGCACAGCGGCTGGCGATGCTCTCAGGTCAACCGACAGAGGGGGCGGTCGAAGGCCTTGCGAAACCCGCAGGGCGTGTGCCGTTGCCGGGGATTGAAATGTCGGACTTGCAGGATTGCGCCACTCTACCGCTTGACGGCTGGCACCGCGAACAAGGCGCGCGAATGGTGCCTTTCGCGGGCTATGTCATGCCCGTGCAGTACGAAGGGATCATCGCCGAACACGAATGGACGCGCACCGCGGCCGGACTGTTCGACGTCAGCCACATGGGCCAGCTGATGGTGACCGGACCGGGCGCTGCCGAGGCACTGGAAGCGCTGATGCCAGGCGATTTCTCCGCCCTGAAGCCGGGGCGTATTCGCTATTCGATGCTGCTGGACGAGAACGGCGGGATCCTCGACGACCTCATGGTCACGAACGTCACCCCTGCCGACGCTGAAGAGGCGGAGTACTACCTCGTCGTCAACGGCGCGACCAAGTGGGACGATATCGGACACCTGCGGGAATACCTGCCTGACGAAATCACGCTGACGCATCTCGACGATCGTGCCTTGCTGGCCCTGCAGGGACCGCGCGCGGCAGAGGCGCTCGACGCGATACTGCCCGGCGTGGCGGACGAACTGGTGTTCATGCAAGGCACCAGCCGCGAATGGCAGGGAGCGCCGCTCGGGATTGCCCGCTCCGGTTATACGGGCGAGGACGGGTTCGAGCTGTCGGTCCCCGCCGCAAAGGCGCGCGATCTGGCTGAAGCGCTCTGTGCGCTCGACATAGTGAAGCCCATCGGGCTCGGCGCGCGCGATTCGCTGCGGCTGGAGGCAGGCTTGCCGCTCTACGGTCACGACATCACGACACAAACCGATCCTGTCAGCGCGGACCTGAGCTTCGCTATCAGCAAGGCTCGCCGCGAACTGGGCGGCTTCCCCGGTTCGGATGGCATCCTTGCCAGGCTGACCGGCGGGGCAGAACGCACGCGCGTCGGACTGGCGCTCGAAGGGCGGATGGCCGCGCGCGAGGGGGCGGAGATTCTCGTCGGGGACGAAGTGGTCGGAGCAGTGACTTCCGGCGGGTTCGCTCCCAGCGTCGGCGCGCCGATTGCGATGGGCTACGTCGCAGCGGCCCACGCCGGGATCGGCACCGCCCTGGAAATCGCCGTCCGCAACAAGCGCATTCCCGCGAAGGTCGTTTCGATGCCCTTCGTGCCGCATCGTTATCACCGCAAAGGAGCAAAGTGATGGCCCGTTATTACACCAAGGACCACGAGTGGATCGATGTCGAAGGTGACATCGGAACGGTGGGGATCACCGATTACGCGCAGAGCCAGCTGGGCGACATCACCTTCGTGGAACTGCCGGGCAAGGGCGATGACCTGACCAAGGGCGATGCGCCCTGCGTGGTCGACAGCGTGAAGGCCGCATCCGACGTCTATACCCCGGTTTCCGGCACGGTGACCGAAGTGAACGGCGACCTGGAAGAACGGCCGGAACTGATTAACGAAGACGCCGATGGCGACGGGTGGCTTTTCAAGCTGCAACTGTCCGAACCAGCCGAACTCGATACCCTGATGGACGAAGGCAAGTACCAGACCTACGTCGACGGCCTTTAAAGGGAATACCACAGCCCATGCGTTACCTGCCGCTTACCGATACCGACCGCACCGCTATGCTGAACACGATCGGCGCAGGCGCGATCGATGATCTGTTCAGCGATGTGCCCGCCGATCTGTTGCTCAGGCAACCGATCGATGGGCTTCCCGCCCATGCCAGCGAGATGGCGGTGGAACGGCACATGGGCCGACTGGCGGCGCGCAACGTGGCGGCAGGGCAGGTGCCGTTCTTCCTGGGCGCGGGCGCATATCGCCACCATGTTCCCGCAAGCGTCGATCACCTGATCCAGCGCGGCGAATTCCTGACCGCTTACACGCCGTACCAGCCGGAAATCGCGCAGGGTACGCTGCAGGTCCTGTTCGAGTTCCAGACGCAGGTCGCGCGGCTGTTCGGCACCGATCTCGCCAACGCATCTCTCTACGACGGATCGACCGCCTGCTGGGAAGCGGTGGCGATGGCGGGCCGCATCACCCGGCGCGACCGCGTGGTCCTGTCCGGCGCGCTGCATCCGCACTACATCGGCGTGATCGAGACCATGGCGAAGTTCACAAAGGACCGGATCGCTGGCTCGCTTCCGACCATCCAGCCGGAACCGGACAACGCCGGACTCATCGCGCGGATCGACGACGACACCTCGTGCGTCGTGGTGCAATATCCCGATATTCTCGGGCGTGTGCCGGATCTGGCTGAGGTGGCCGATGCCGCTCATGCGAAAGGCGCGCTGCTGGTGGTCGTGGTGACGGAACCGGTTGCGCTCGGCCTGCTCGAAGCGCCGGGTGCCCTGGACGCCGACATCGTGGTGGGCGAGGGGCAGTCGCTCGGCGTCGGGCTGCAGTTCGGCGGGCCTTACCTTGGCCTGTTCGGCTGCCGCGAAAAATTCGTTCGCCAGATGCCGGGGCGCCTTTGCGGAGAGACTGTGGATGCCGAGGGCAAACGCTCTTTCGTGCTCACGCTGTCGACGCGTGAGCAGCATATTCGCCGCGAAAAGGCGACGAGCAACATCTGCACGAACTCCGGTCTTTGCGCCCTGGCGTTCAGCATTCACCTCAGCCTGCTGGGCGGGGAAGGGCTGGAGCGGTTGGCGCGCATCAACCATTCGCGCGCGCGCTTTGCTGCCGAGCGCCTGAGCCAGCTAGCGGGCGTGTCGCTGGTCAACGAAACCTATTTCAACGAGTTCTGTCTCGAACTGCCGCGCGATGCGCGCGAGGTCGTGCGTGAGCTGGCCGACCGCTTCATCCTTGGCGGCGTCTCCCTCGGGCGGCTGTATCCCGACCATCCGGAATTCGCGAAGCGCCTGCTGGTCACCGCGACCGAAACGACGAGCGAGGACGACGTGGAATCGCTGGCCGTCGCGCTTGAGGAAATCCTTGCAGGAGACGACGCATGAACGCGCCGAACGCATCGGGCTGGAAGCCGGAAATGGGCGAAGCAGGCTCCGCCGAGCGCCCCGATACCAACAGCGGCGATCACGCGCTGGCGCTGGAAGAAGCGTTGATCTTCGAACTGGCTGGCGACAGCACGACCGGCGTCGATTTCGACGAGGCTCCGGGCGAGGTTCTGCCGGCACTTGGCAAGTTCCAACGTAAGGCCAAGCCTGCGCTGCCGGGCCTGTCGGAGCCTGAAACGATCCGTCATTACACTCGCCTCAGTCGCCAGAATTATGGCATCGATCTCGGGCCGTTTCCACTCGGCAGCTGCACGATGAAGCACAATCCGCGCCTCAACGAAAAGGTCGCGCGGATGCCGGGCTTTGCAGACATTCACCCGCTTCAGCCGCAGGCGACAGTGCAGGGCGCCTTGCAGGTCATCAACGAACTGGCGCACTGGCTGATTACGCTGACCGGCATGGAGGGCGTCGCCATGTCGCCCAAGGCCGGAGCGCACGGCGAGCTGTGCGGCATCCTTTGCATCCGCGCCGCTCTGGAAGCGCAAGGCGATGCGCGCGAGGTGATCCTCGTGCCGGAAAGCGCGCATGGCACCAATCCGGCGACCGCAGCCTTCGCGGGCTACAAGGTCGAGGCTATTCCCGCATCCGCCGATGGCCGCGTCGATCTGGAAGCGCTGAAGGCACGGCTCGGTCCGGACGTCGCAGGGGTGATGATCACCAATCCCAACACCTGCGGTCTGTTCGAGCGCGACCTGCGCGAAATCTCCGACGCCGTGCACGCGGCGGGCGGGTATGTTTACTGCGACGGAGCGAACTTCAACGCGATTGTCGGGAAGGTGCGCCCCGGCGATCTCGGCGTCGATGCGATGCACATCAACCTGCACAAGACCTTTTCCACCCCGCACGGCGGCGGCGGGCCGGGCTCCGGCCCGGTGGTCCTGTCGAAGGCGCTATGCCCTTACGGACCGCTGCCCTTCACCGCGCGGACCGAGGACGGGATCATCCACCTCGTCGAGGAAGAGAACGCGGCAGAGTTCGGACATACCGAGACGTTCGGCCGCATGACCGCCTTCCACGGCCAGATGGGGATGTTCACCCGCGCACTCGCCTACATCCTCAGCCACGGGGCCGACGGCCTGAAGCAGGTCGCGGAGGATGCGGTCCTCAACGCCAACTACGTGCTTCGCAGCCTCGAAGACGTGCTCGACGCGCCTTATGGCGACGCGGGCCCTTGCATGCACGAAGCGCTGTTCAGCGATGACGGCATGGCCGATGGCTTCTCGACGCTGGACATCGCCAAGGGGCTGATCGACGAAGGCTTCCACCCGATGACGGTTTATTTCCCGCTGGTCGTTCACGGCGCGATGCTGGTCGAACCGACCGAGACAGAGGCCAAGTCCGGGCTGGACCGGTTCATCGGCTCGCTGCGCAGCGTGGCCGAACGGGCCAAGGGCGGCGACGAGACGCTGAAGTCGGCACCGCATTACGCCCCGCGCCGCCGCCTCGACGAAACGCGCGCCGCGCGCAAGCCGGTGCTGGTGTGGCAGGGCGATACCCTGCCGGGCAGCGCGCCGGTGCCGAGCGAAATCGGCGGCCAGTAAGCTCGCGGTGATGTGGGACACGCTGTTCGGTGCCGCCAACACGCTGGCGCTGGTGGCGTGGGCTGCGCTGATCCTGCTGCCGCGCTGGGAGGCGTTGCTTACGGCGGTGCTCTATCTCGGCATCGGTCTGCTGTGCATGATCTATGCGACGGTGCTGGTGCTCGTCCTGACGGGCGTCGTCGTTACCGGAAATGCGGGCGCGGATTTCACCACGATCGAGGGCGTTCGCTCCATCTTCGCCTCGGACGTCGGCGTTACCGTTGGCTGGATCCATTACCTCGCCTTCGATCTGTTCGTTGGCCTGTGGATCGCCCGCGATGGTGATGCGAAGGGCCTGTCCCGCTGGCTTCAGGCGCCGGTGCTGGCTGCGACCTTCATAGCCGGGCCACTTGGGCTTTTCCTGTGGATGGTGATCCGAGAGCCTGCGGCCCGAAGGTTGCACGGCCGCCCGTCGCGCATTCGCCGGTGAAGCAGCACGCCCCCGCAGCGCTGCGCAATCGCGAGCCCATCGCGAATGTGCTTGCGATGGAACTGCCTGACAGCGGCATCGTCCTCGAAGTGGCGAGCGGTTCCGGCGAGCACGTCATGCATTTCGCCGAGCGGCTCTCGAAGCTGACCTGGCAACCCAGCGACCCGGACGAAACCGCGATCGCGTCGATCGACGCCTACAGGTCGGAAGCAGGAGCGGCCAATGTCCTCCCGCCCATCCTTCTGGATGCGAGTGCGCCAGACTGGCCGGTCCAGCGCGCCGATGCCATCGTGTGCATCAACATGGTCCACATCAGCCACTGGTCCGCGACGGAAGGGCTCTTCGCTGCCGCCGCCAGCCTGCTCGATCCCGGCCAAGCGCTTATCCTGTATGGCCCTTATGTAGAGCCGGAAGTTGCCACCGCGCCGTCCAACATCGCCTTCGACCAGTCATTGAAGGATCGCAATCCCGCCTGGGGTCTGCGGGAACGGACGGCGGTGGACGCGCTGGCGGTCGGCCACGGCTTATCCCGCACGGCGCGCTACGAGATGCCGGCGAACAACCTCATTCTGGTGTACCGCAAACGCGGCGACGGCCCGAACGCCTGAGGGACCGGGCCGCCGACTCGATAGCGTGTTCAATAGGGCGGTCAGATAGCGCGGTCGCCTGCCTCGCCCACGGATTCGATGTCTCGACCCAGACCCTTGACGGCGTTGCAGCCTGCGGTGGTCAGAGCAAAGCCGGTCAAGGCCAGCATCAGAACGATCTTTCGCATTGTTTCTCCTGTCTATCGCTTAACCCAAGCGTAGACTGCCTTTCCGCGCCGTGAACGCAAAGGGAAATCAGTTTACGACGTCTTCGCCAGCTTCTCCGACGGATTCCACGTCCTGGCCGAAACCCTTGACGGTGTTGCAGGCGCCGGCGCTCAGCGAGAGTGCGGTGACGCCCAGCGCGATCATGATTTTGCGGACCATTGCGGTTTACCTTTCGATGCCGGGCACCATAGCCCTCGTCCGACAACGTCCTTCGCCCAGCCGGGTTCCGTCACGACCTCAGGCAACCGGCGGCGTCGGGGGTGCGGTGCGACGCGAAAGGTGGTGCTCGCGCCAGGCGATTATCAGCCCTGCCAGAACGACCATAGGTGCGCCCAGCCATGTCGTCGAACTGGGCAGGCGGTCGAACAGCAGAAAGCCGAACAGCGTCGCCCAGATCAGGGCGGAATAGTCCATGACGATGACGCTGGCGACACTGCCGTAGCGCAAGGATGCGGTGAGCAGGAGCTGTCCGAGCAACCCCGTCAGCCCGAGCGCCGCGAGCAGCGCCCATTGATAGGGCGAGTGTGCCGGCGCACCCTGCCACAGCAGCACGGGCAGCAGCATGGGAACGCTGAAGAGCGCGAAGTAGAACACGACGGTCAGCGGCTCTTCCGTGCGGCCAAGGTCACGGATCTGGATCGAGATAAGGGCGATCATGAACGCCGCGCCCAGGCCAACGGCGGCGCCGAACAGCGGGATGGGGCTATGGCCGGGCTGGGTGATGACGACCACGCCGATAAAACCGAGCAGCACGGCGGCCCACCGGTATCGTCCGACCGCTTCTTTCAGCAGCAGCGACGACAATATCACCGCCCAGATTGCCGAGGTGAAGTTCAGCGTCGTCGCTTCGGCCAGAGGCAGCAAGGTGACAGCGCCGAAGTTCAGCACCATGCCGATGACGCCGTAGACGGCGCGCCGACCATGCGAGCCAGGTCGCTCGGTTCGCAGCCGTCCCAACTGGCCACGCATCGCCAGCCAGCAGAGCACGAGCACGATGGTGGGAACCTGCCGCCAGAACAGTATATCGACCAGCGGCACGCCGCTCTCGCTCAGCAGCTTTGCCAGTGCGAACATGGCCGAGAGGATGAGCGCCGCGCACAACCGCATCGCCAGGGCGGCGAGCGGTCTTTGTGTGGGATGATCGGCGGCCATGCCGAGGCGCTAGGGCGCGGCGTTCTGGCTGGCAAACAATAGCGACTTGGCCGCTGGGAAGGGCCTGCGTTGAACGAGCGCGCGGCTGCGCCCATATGGCCCTCCGTCATGCTGCACCGGATATGGTCCCTGTACGAATTTGCCAGCGAGGCGACGCTGGCCGCGATCTGGGCAGGAGCATTCGCGCTCGTCGCACTCGGCGCGATTTACGCCGATCGGCGTCGCATGAAGCGCAGGCATATCGACCGCGTCGGTTTCATGCCCTGGACCGGGATTTCCATGCTCGCCTTGTTCATCGCCGCCGCTCTGCTGCTCCTCGCCATAAAGGGCTGGGCGAGCGGATGACGCGCGTCGGCGCTTTGGCGTAAACCGCCTACCTCACACCTGTATAGGATCGACTGCTTTCGCAGACGCGCGTTCCTAGAGGCACGCTTCCAGATAGGCCTGATCGAACCCGAACTGACGCGCTTTTTCCAGCGTGTACGGACGCAGACCGGACGAGCGGAACTCGCCGATGATCTTGCCGTCTTCGCTTTCGTCGAGATATTCGAACTTGAACAGTTCCTGCGTCACGATCACGTCGCCTTCCATCCCGATAACCTCGGTGATGTTGGTCGTGCGGCGGCTACCGTCGCGAAGGCGCTTCACCTGCACGATGAGATCGACCGATTCCGCGATCTGCGTGGAGATGGCCTGCTTCGGGATCTTGATGTCGCCCATCAGGATCATGTTTTCCATACGGCCGAGGCATTCGCGCGGGCTGTTGGCGTGAAGCGTACACATCGAACCATCGTGGCCGGTGTTCATGGCGGCGAGAAGGTCGAAACATTCCGCGCCACGAATTTCGCCCAGAATGATGCGGTCGGGTCGCATACGCAGGGCGTTCTTGACGAGATCGCCGATGGTGATGGCGCCCTGACCTTCGAGGTTCGGCGGACGCGTTTCCAGGGGCAGCCAGTGCGGCTGCTGCAAGCGGAGTTCGGCGGCGTCTTCGATGGTCAGCACGCGCTCGCCCGGGTCGATCATCTTCGACAGGGCGTTGAGCATCGTCGTCTTACCCGAACCCGTACCGCCCGAAATGACGATGTTCATCCGGCACGCGCCGGCGATCTTGAGCGCCGTACACATCTTGTCGCTCATCGAACCGAAGTCGCGGAGCATGTCGAGCGTGATCGGCTTTTCGGAGAACTTACGAATGGAGATCGCGGTACCGCGCAGCGACAGCGGGGGGACGATGACGTTCACGCGGGAGCCGTCCTTGAGACGGGCGTCGGCCAGCGGCGTGGTCTGGTCGACACGGCGGCCGACCTGGTTCACGATGCGCTGGGCGATCTGGAACAGGTGGCTCTCGTCGCGAAACTTGATCGGCGCGATGATCAGCTTGCCGCCTTTTTCGATGTAGGTCTGGTCCGGTCCGTTGACCATGATGTCCGACACGTCGGGATCGTTCAGCAGCTCTTCGAGCGGCCCGAAACCGAGCAGTTCGTCGATCAGCACCTTTTCCAGCGCGAACTGTTCGCGGCGGTTCAGCGTGATCTTGAGCTCGGCCAGGACCTCCATGATGATCGGGCGGAACTCTTCGGAGAGTTCTTCCTTGCTCAGCGTCGCGGCGGCTTCGGCATCGACACGTTCGAGCAGGCGCGGAAGCACCTGTTCCTTGATCTTGTGAACGCTGGCTTCGAACCCCGTGGGCTCGTTGTTTTCGTGGATCTGGTTGGCGCGATCGGCCAGCCGGGTCATCGCATCCGCTTTTTCCGGGGCAGCAGACGGCGCGCCTGCCTCGCCACCGGGAAGCGGCGGGAATTGCTCGCCACCGGGAGGGGGCAGGGATGCGCCCATGTCGTCGTTTCGCGCAGGAACACCGCCGCCCTTCATCGGGCGCGCGACGCCGAAGTTCGGCCGTGCGCCTGCGCCCATGCCGGCTGGTCCGCCCTTGCGTCCGAATGCGCTCATCGTGTCTTTCCCCCGCGTCGAACCGACCTCGTCCCGATGAGGGCCGGTCGCATTGCTAGTCGGAGGCGTTAGTGGCGGAAAATGGTAAACATTTCGGAAAGGAGATTGGGCTCGTGAGCCGCGACAATCACTGGCGGAGAGTGGATTTCGCGGCACACGATGCCAGGATCGCGAGGCAGATGACAGTCAGCAGCGACGGGTAGACATGAAAGAAGCTGCCTTCGAACATCGACATCATCGCCATGGCCAGCACGAGCGAGATGCACGGCACCGCCAACCGGCGCTCCGCCTTCAGCTTGGCAGGTAGGGCGAGGAGGGTCGGGAGGAGCATCAGCGCCACGGCCAAGGTGCCGACGACGCCCCACTGGAAGAGAAACTGAAGGACCGAATTGTGCGGGTGGTTGTAGCTTTGCTCCGCCACGGCGACGACGTGGCGGAACTGCCCTTCGCCGTGCCCGAACCACGGGTGATCGGCGATGCGCGTCGCGGTTTCCGCCCAGAATGCTTCCCGCCCGGACATCACCGACTGCGTTTTGGACTCCGTCATACCCTTTGCGAAGATTCGGCCCCAGCCAGTGGAACCATCCGGGCTAAGAACGATGGTGGCGGCCGCGCCAGCCGTTGCGGCGAGGGTGGTAAGCAGCAGGTTCCTCAACCTCCTGCCGCCCGCGAGAACCGCGCCTGCTCCGGCAGCGATCAGGCACGCGGCAAAGGCTGCGCGCCCGCCGGAGAACGCGGCAAGGCCAAAGCCCGCGGCCTGCGCTACATAGAGCGTGCCACGACCGCGACCGGTAGCCGCGAAATGGGCGAACCCCCCGGCGATCGTAACCAGCGGAATGGCGTAGAACGCGGTCTGCCGAAGATTGGTGACAGCCAGACCGAACGCGATCCAGTCGAACGCGGGATCGGCCGCGCGAACCCAGGCATAGGGGACGAGAACGCAGATGTAGAGCAGCGCGCCGAGCCACATCGCATGAAGCAGCGGCCCCCGCGCAGCGCGCCATCTGTCCGTGCTCATGAACCAGACGATCCATCCGGTGAGCGCGACCAGCAAGGTGCTGAAAAGATAAAGTCGGGCGAACTGCGGCGCTGCGACTGCCGTCAGATTCGCGAAGATCGTCGAAGCAAGAAACGCGGCCAGTCCGATGCGCGAGATGCGCGACATTTTCGTCCACGCCTTGCGAATGTTGAAACCGGAGAGAATCCCGGAAACAGACACGACCCCTGCCGCGGCGAGGACGGGAAGAGAGAAGAACAGCAATCGGCTGAACCCCTCAGGAATTTGGAGCGTGAGGAGAGCGAAAACCGGGGCCGCCAGCATGATGGCCAGCGCCGCTACACGCGCGCTCGACGAGTCGGGCAAGGGCGCGCCTTGCCCCCCAGCTTCGCTTACCGAATTCCCTGCCATCCTCGGTGCCCCCGATGCCCGACTGCGCGCCCGCCACTTTGCAGATCGCATCTTCCGCGACAAGCCGCGCTTCTGCGTCAGGCGATCTGCGGCCGGAATTGATAATTGGACTTCCGCTCCCTAGAGCGCCGCGATGCAAAGCACATCCGATCATCGGGCAGGCCTGCTCTTCGCACTGGCCGGGTTCGCGCTGCTCTCCACCGGGGATGCGATCATCAAGACGATGTCTGGGGCGTGGCCGCCCGTCGCGGTGGCGGCCCTGCGGTTCGTGATCGGAGCCACGGCTCTCAGCGCGCTGCTCGTGGTTCGGCAAGGGCCGCGGGCCCTGCGACCTGCCAATCCCTGGCTGCAGGCCGGGCGGGGGATCTGCCTCGGGGCGGCATCGCTTCTGTTCTTTTCCGCCATCTTCGTGATGCCATTGGCGGAGACCACCGCGCTGATCTTCGTTGCGCCCATCTTCACCAGCCTGCTGAGCCGTCCGCTGCTGGGCGAAACGGTTCGTCCCGCCGTATGGATTGCGTCGGCCATCGCCATGGTCGGCGTCGCGATCGTGCTGCGGCCCAATCTGGCGGAAGTGGGGTGGTACGCTCTGCTGCCGCTCGCATCGGCGCTGTTCATGAGCCTGGTGATGATTGGCAACCGGGCGAGTGCAGGAACCGGAACGCCGCTGGCGATGCAGGCCTATATCGCGCTCGGCGCGGCGGCCATGCTCCTGCTGGCTGCGCTGATCGCACAGGTTTCCGGGATAGAGGCGCTCGAAGCCGGGATGCCCGCGTGGCACGTCGTCGCGCGCTGCGCGATGGTTGCGGTGACTGCCAGCACAGCACACTGGCTGGTGTATCTCGGCACCACGCGCGCTGGCGCGGCGACCATCGCTCCGATGACGTATATCCAGCTGCTGGTCGCCTCTATCATGGGCTGGTTGCTGTTCGACGAGGTGCCGGACGCGCTGACCTGGCTGGGCGCCGCCATCATCGTGGCAGCGGGCCTCTACCTGTGGCGCGACGGGCGGGAACTGACCTCAAGCCGCAACCGGTGAGCGATGATGGGCCTCTTTCGTGCTGGCTGTGCGGGCGCCCCATCGCCACGCGGCTGCAATGGCATCACCCCGTTCCCAAGTCGAAGAAGGGCAGGGCGACCGTGCCGGTCCACCCCATCTGTCATCGCACGATCCATGCGAACTTCACCAATGCCCAGCTGAAACGCATGGGCGATGACCGTCAGGCGGTTCTGGCGAATGAGGACGTGGCGAAATTCGTGCGCTGGGTGGCGGACAAGCCGCCGGACTTTCACGCCAAGACGCGCAGCGGCAAGTGATACGAAAAGGGCGACCCGCAGGCCGCCCCTCTTGTTTCCGCTTTTTAAGAACCGTCAGGCTTCGACGTGCTCCGCAAGGACGGTCAGGCCCTTGTCTCCAACTTCGGCAAAGCCGCCACGGACCTGGATCTCTTCCGGAGCGGAGCCTTCGGTCCTGTAGACCTGGACTGCACCGTCGCGGATGGTCGACATGAAGGGCGCGTGGCCTTCAAGCACGCCGAAATCGCCTTCCGCACCGGGGACGACCACCATGTGGACCTCCTCGGAGCGGACCTGCTTGGCCGGGGTTACGAGTTCGAAGTGGAGTGCCATGTCAGTAGCCTTCTGGAATTTGGACCTGCGCCGGTATTGGTGAAAGCGTGGCTAGTAACCTGACCTGCGAGTCCGGAATGGGTGTTGCGATAAGATTTATTAGATATGGCTTGTTGTCGTCGTGACGCATGATGAAACGGCGCATCTTCACGTCTGACCCAGGCCGCGTCTGCGCAAACGGCAATTCACGCCATACTGGATGAAGAGCGCTTAGCGCCGCACTTGTTTCGTCAGCGAAGTCCCGTTCCTCTGGCGAAAGGAGTATGACCTTGCAGCCGGGTAATGCTCCTCCAATCGCCAGAACAAAGACACTCTCTTCCGCGACGCGATTTCCCATTACCGCACGATTCAAGATACCGCTGCCTTGCAGACCAAAGCGATCGTGGACTTCTGAGCCTATGCCATACTGGAAATCTTGTGCTTCGATGAGCTCCTGATCCTGCGTTAGAGACGAGGTTGCAAAATCAGCCTCACCCCGAGCCATCGGCAAGCAGCCATCGACGATAGCCTCAGCAAATTGCGAGGCCACGCTATCGCCGCGGTCCACCACCGCCTCCTGCGCTTGAAGCGAGGAAGTCAGAAGAAGGGCACCAAGAGCGAGGCCCCTCAGCACAGCTTTACGCCTCGTCCGCCATCTTCTTGGCCTTGGCGATGGCCTGATCGATGCCGCCGACCATGTAGAAGGCGCTTTCCGGCAGGTGGTCGTATTCGCCTTCGACGACTGCCTTGAACGAGGCGATCGTGTCTTCGATCTGGACGAATTCGCCCGGAATGTTGGTGAAGACTTCGGCGACGTGGAACGGCTGCGACAGGAAGCGCTGGATCTTGCGGGCGCGGGCCACGGTCAGCTTATCTTCTTCCGACAGTTCGTCCATGCCGAGAATGGCGATGATGTCCTGGAGCGACTTGTACTTCTGCAGCGTTTCCTGGACCTTACGTGCGGTCTCGTAGTGCTCCTGACCCACGACGCGCGGCTCGAGAACGCGGCTGGTGGAGTCGAGCGGGTCGACGGCCGGGTAGATGCCGAGTTCCGAAATCGCGCGGCTCAGCGTGGTCGTTGCATCGAGGTGGGCGAACGAGGTTGCAGGCGCCGGGTCGGTAAGGTCGTCGGCGGGGACGTAGATCGCCTGCACCGAGGTGATCGAACCCTTTGTGGTCGAGGTGATGCGTTCCTGCAGGTTACCCATGTCGGTCGACAGGGTCGGCTGGTAGCCCACTGCCGACGGAATACGGCCGAGCAGTGCCGACACTTCCGAACCCGCCTGCGTGAAGCGGAAGATGTTGTCGACGAAGAACAGCACGTCCTGCCCTTCCTGGTCGCGGAAGTATTCGGCCATGGTCAGACCGGACAGAGCGACGCGGGCACGTGCGCCCGGCGGTTCGTTCATCTGGCCGAACACGAGCGCCACCTTGGAGCCTTCGCTGGTGGCGTTGCCGTCAGCGTCCTTGGCGATAACGCCGGCGTCGAGGAACTCGTGATAGAGGTCGTTGCCTTCGCGGGTACGCTCACCAACACCTGCGAAGACGGACACGCCGCCGTGGCCCTTCGCGATGTTGTTGATCAGTTCCTGGATCAGCACGGTCTTGCCGACGCCCGCGCCGCCGAACAGGCCGATCTTGCCGCCCTTGGCGTAGGGCGCGAGAAGATCGATGACCTTGATGCCGGTGACGAGGATGGCAGCTTCGGTCGACTGGTCGATGAATTCCGGAGCCTCGGCGTGGATCGGGGCGGTCTGTTCCGCGCCGATGGGGCCGCGTTCGTCGATCGGCGCGCCGACCACGTTCATGATGCGACCCAGCGTCTTGGGGCCGACCGGGACAGAGATCTGCGCGCCGGTGCTGGTCACGCTCTGTCCGCGGGTCAGGCCGTCGGTGCCGTCCATGGCGATGGTACGGACGGTGTTCTCGCCGAGGTGCTGTGCGACTTCGAGAACCAGCGTGTTCTCGCCGTTCATGGTTTCGAGCGCGGTCAGGATCGACGGCAGTTCGCCTTCGAACTGCACGTCGACGACGGCGCCGATGACCTGGCTGATGGTGCCGGTACCGGAGACGTTGGAGGTGGTCTCGTTGATGACAGGTGCGGTGGCCATGTTCGTTTCCTTCAGCCTTCCTTAGAGCGCTTCCGCGCCAGCAATAATTTCGATGAGTTCGGTGGTGATCGCGGCCTGGCGGCTGCGGTTGTACTGGATCGTCAGCTTCTGGATCAGGTCGCCCGCATTGCGGGTCGCGTTGTCCATCGCCGTCATCGAAGCGCCCTGTTCGGAAGCTTCGCGTTCGAGCAGCGCGCCGAAGATCTGCGTCTTGACGTAGCGCGGCAGCAATTCCTCGAGGATTTCCTCCTCACCTGGCTCGTATTCCACCACGGCGTCGGTGCCGACGGCGTCTTCAGGGGCGGGAACGGGGATCAGCTGCACCGTCGTCGGGTCCTGCGCCAGCGCCGACTTGAAGGTCGGGTAGACGAGGTGCGCGACGTCGAAGGCGCCCTTGTCGAACATCTCGATCAGCTCGGCGGCGATCGCCGCGGCCTCTTCGAAGCCGACGTTCTTCACCGCGCTGGTGTCGAATTCCTGTTCGATCCGGTTGGCATAGTCACGCTTGATCGGCGCGCGGCCTTTCTTGCCGACGAGGTAGAACTGTACGTCCTTGCCTTCCGCCAGAAGCTTGCGGGCCTGCGCCTTGGCTTCCTTGACGATGTTGGCGTTGAGACCGCCGCACAGGCCCTTGTCGGTGTTGACCACGACCAGCAGGTGACGCTGCTTGCTGCCGGTTCCGGCGAGCAGCTTGGGCGCACCATCGCCGCTGACCTTGCCAGCAAGCGATGCCATTACGTCACCGAGACGCAGCGCGTAGGGACGTGCCGCTTCGGCAGCCGCCTGCGCACGGCGCAGCTTTGCGGCCGCGACCATCTGCTTGGCCTTTGTGATCTTCTGGGTCGATTTGACCGAGTTGATCCGGCCCTTGAGTTCTTTCAGCGAGGCCATTTCGGCTCCCTAGTCAGTCTCTCTTCGGGCTCAGGCGAACTGCTTGGCGAAGGCGTCGAGCGCCTTGACCGTGCGGCCCTTGATACCGTCGTCGAACTTCTTGGTTTCACGAATGTCGTTGAGAACATCCGCATGTTCGGCACGCATGAAGCTGAGCATGGCTGCTTCGTATTCGGTCACGCGGTTGGTCGGCACGGCGTCGAGATAGCCGTTGGTGCCCGCGAAGATCGACACGGTCTGCTCTTCGAACGGCATCGGCGAGAACTGCGGCTGCTTGAGCAGCTCCGTCAGGCGCGCACCGCGGTTGAGCAGCTTCTGCGTCGCGGCGTCGAGGTCCGAGCCGAACTGCGCGAAGGCAGCCATTTCGCGATACTGCGCGAGGTCCAGCTTCATCGAACCCGAGACGGTCTTCATCGCCTTGGTCTGGGCGGCACCGCCCACGCGGCTGACCGAGAGGCCGACGTTAATCGCCGGACGGATGCCCTGGTAGAACAGGTCGGTTTCGAGGAAGATCTGGCCGTCGGTGATCGAGATCACGTTGGTCGGAATATAGGCCGACACGTCGCCAGCCTGCGTTTCGATGATCGGCAGGGCGGTCAGCGAACCACCGCCATTGGCGTCCGACATCTTTGCCGCACGCTCCAGCAGGCGGCTGTGGAGATAGAACACGTCACCCGGATAGGCTTCGCGGCCCGGCGGGCGGCGCAGCAGCAGCGACATCTGGCGATAGGCCACGGCCTGCTTGGAAAGGTCGTCGTAGACGATGACGGCGTGCATGCCGTTGTCGCGGAAGAATTCGCCCATCGCGGCGCCCGTGTAGGGGGCGAGATACTGCAGCGGGGCAGGTTCCGACGCGGTGGCGGCGACCACGATGGAGTATTCCATCGCGCCGTTTTCTTCGAGGCTCTTGACGATCTGCGCGACGGTGGAGCGCTTCTGGCCCACGGCGACGTAGATGCAATACAGCTTCTGGCTTTCGTCGTCGCCTGCGTTCGCTTCCTTCTGGTTGATGAAGGTGTCGATAGCGACGGCGGACTTGCCGGTCTGGCGGTCACCGATGATCAGCTCGCGCTGACCGCGGCCGACGGGGACGAGGGCGTCGATGGCCTTGAGGCCCGACTGCACCGGCTCGCTCACAGACTGGCGCGGGATGATGCCGGGGGCCTTCTGTTCCACGCGCATACGCTTGACGTCGGTGATCGGGCCCTTGCCGTCGATCGGATTGCCGAGTGCGTCGACCACACGGCCGAGCAGGCCCTTGCCGACGGGAACGTCCACGATCGTCTCGGTCCGCTTCACGCTGTCGCCTTCGCGGATTTCCGCGTCCGAACCGAAGATCACGACGCCGACGTTGTCGGCTTCGAGGTTCAGCGCCATGCCCTGAACGCCATTGGCGAACTCGACCATCTCACCGGCCTGCACCTTGTCGAGGCCGTGGATGCGGGCGATGCCGTCACCGACCGAGAGAACGGTGCCGACTTCGCTGACTTGCGCTTCGGTGCCGAAATTGGCAATCTGGTCCTTGATGACCTTGGAGATTTCTGCGGCGCGGATTTCCATTGCTTAGCCTTTCATCGCCTGCGCGAGGGAATTCAAACGGGTACGGATCGAGCTGTCGATGCGCTGCGATCCGATGGTGACGACGAGACCGCCGAGCAGGTCGGGGTCCACGCGGGTTTCGAGCGACACGGTGCGGCCCTGGCGGGCAGTCAGCTTGTCCTTGAGCGCGGCAAGCTGTGCGTCGGTGAGCGGATGCGCGCTGGCGATTTCCGCGGTCACTTCGCCGCGCTGCGCGGCAGCGATCTGGCGAAAGGCGCGGATGATGTCGGTCAGCTTGCCGAGACGGCGATTGGCCGCCAGCGTGCCGAGGAACTTCTGCGTCAGCGGCGAAACGCCGAGATGCTGTGCCACCCCGGCGATCGCGCTGCCGGCCTGGCCGCGGCTGATCTGCGGGTTGCTAGCGAGATCGCGCAGTTCGGGCGATTGCACGAGCGCTGCGTCGAGCTTGTCGAGATCCGATTCGACCGCGCTGACGGTGCCCGCTTCGGACGCGAGATCGAACAGGGCAGATGCGTAACGCCCTGCCAGGCTTGCCTGAATACCGGCGGAATTCTCCACGCGAACGGGTCCTCTTCGGGTCCGGAAGGATACGATGTCGATGTCATGCGAAAAGGGGCGAAAATCTCGCCCCCGGCATGGCTGGCGCGCCCCTATCACCGGCAGTCCGGCGATGCAAGTCGCCGGGGTCGCGACAAACGCAGGAGTTTGTGGCTATTTGCGCTCAGCCAGTTGCACGGTAGGCAACCGCTCCGCGTCAGCCGTCGTTCGCGGGCGTGCAGCGATAGACCAGCCGCTCGTTCGGCTGCGGCGGCAACTGGGCCAGGACGGCGGCCTGGTCCTGCCCCAGCTTGAGCGCCGAGCTGTCCCCGCCGCCGCAATTGGGTGCGCGGTATTTCCCGCGTTCTGTCCGCGCGGCGGTTATGCGTTGGCGGGAAAGCAGATAGCGCTCGATGCGGTATTCGGAGCGGTTCGGGTCGTAGCTGTTCACCGACACCACCTGCTCGTCATTCGGAACGAAGACACGCGACCAGCGATTGTCCGCAAGACCGTATTGGGTACGGTTGTTGACGCAGCCATCGGCTTTCCAATCCAATGGCAGGTCGTCGATATCGGCGCTGGTGATGCGGCTGCGATCCTGCTGGATCGTGCAGACGAGTTTGCCGACGCCAGCATTGCCCGGACCCTGATTGACCTGCGCCGCCTCTCCGCGAGCGTCAGCCACGATTTGCTGTGCACGGGCGTCGATACTGTCGAGGGGAGGGCGCGAAAACCACGCCACCGCAGCAATGATAAGGCCCGCACCGGCAATCGTGCCCGCGACCATCATCTGCCGCTCGTCCCCCGCTTTGCGCCCCATCCAGGCTGCGCCACTCGCTGCCAGACCGCCGATCAGGCACAGCAGCGCGAGCGCCATGCCGTTCTCGCGTTCCGAGATGATTTGCAGCAGGGCAGTGCGCTCCGCCGTTTCTCTCGCTTCGTTGAGCCGGACCTGTTCCGCCGCCTGCTCCTGCCGCGCCAGCATTTCCTGCCGGGTGGCTTCCGCCCGTTCGTTCGCGTCGAGTTCGGCAAGGCTGCGGCAGGGCTGGCCGATCACGCGCGGGGCTATGCCGCTTTCGCGCAGGAACGGCAGCAGTTCGCGATTCGAGATGGCGAAGAAGAACTCCGCGTCGCCGCCCGATGTATCGGTGCCGAAACTGTTGACCCCGACGACCCTCCCGCAGCTGTCGAGCAGCGGCCCGCCGGAATTGCCGCGCGCGATGGGCGCTGTGTGGAGGATCGTATCGAATTCGCGGCTGGGCCGCTGGCCGGACAGGAAGCCACGCGCCTTGACCGGCGGTTGCGGACGGAAGATGTCGCCCATCTCCAGCCCCTGCGCCATATCGACGCTCATCGGATAACCGACCGCGGACACCTCCGCATTGTCGCCGGACGGCGTTCCGGCGATCGTGAGTGGGGGAAGGCCCGGATTGGGGCTGAGCTTGACGAGGGCCAGGTCGTTGCGCGGGGAAAAGGCCACGATGGCGCCGAATACCGGATCGCCGCCCTCTGGCGGAATGACCGCGAGGCGCAGGTTCGGATCGTTGCGGACTTCCTCCACCACGTGCGCGTTGGTGACGATACTGTCGCGCGAGACGGCGAAGCCGGAGCCGTGGCTGATCGGATAGCGCGTACCATCCTCCTCTGCCAGAACGACAACGCGTACCACCCCGCGCGCCGCCGCAGACACGTCCGCCGGATCGGCCGCGAGGCTCGCCGGAGCAAGCAGGGCAAAACAGGCGAGAAACAAGGTGAGCAGCCGGCGTATCATTGGCCGGTCTTTGCCGCGCCGAATGTTTGACCGCAAGATGCGGGATGCGAACCGGCGTCTGCACGCGTAGAAAGAGGGTCATGGCACAAGCACACGACATCGACGACGATACGGCATGGGCGGCCGTGATGAGACGCGACCGCGCGTTCGACGGTCGCTTCGTCACTGGCGTGCTCTCCACCGGTATCTACTGCCGCCCGAGCTGCGCCGCGCGGCATCCGGCGCGGGCAAACGTGCGTTTTTTTGCCGACGGTGCGGGCGCGCGCGCCGCGGGGCTGCGCGCCTGCAAACGCTGCCTGCCCGATGATGTCGCGCGCGATGAGAAGGCCGTGGCGGCGGCTATTGCGGCGATCAAGCAAGGCGAGGGCATCCCGACGCTCGAATGGCTGGCGGGCGTCACCGGCTATTCGCCAACCCATTTCCAGCGCGTTTTCAAGCGGGCGACCTCGCTGTCGCCAGCCGCCTACGCTCGCGCCCTTCGGGACAGCCGTGCCAGAATCGCCCTGGGTGGCGAAAGCCGCGTGACCGATGCCATCTACGCGGCGGGTTTCGAAAGCCCGTCGCGCTTTTACGACAGCATGGAAGGAAGACTGGGCATGAGCGCGAGCGACTGGAGCAGGGGCGGCGCGGGCCGCACGATCCATTGGGCAGCGGTAGACACCACCCTTGGCGCCATGTTGGTCGCAGCAACCGACAAGGGCGTGTGTTGCCTCAGCTTCGACGAGGGCGAGGAGGATTTGCGCGCGCGATTTCCCAAGGCCGAACTGGTGGAGGGCGGGGCAGAGTTCCAGACGCTGCTGGCCGACGTCGTGCGCGCGGTCGAGGATCCCGCGACGGCGGCCAGCATTCCGCTGGATGTGAAGGGGACCGCGTTTCAGCAGCGCGTCTGGCAGGCCCTTCGCGAGATTCCGGCAGGTGAGACGCGCAGCTACGGCGAACTCGCCGCCGCGCTGGGCAACCCCAAGGCCAGCCGCGCGGTCGGCGGCGCGAACGGGGCGAACAATATCGCCGTTCTGATCCCGTGCCACCGGGTGGTGCAGGGCGACGGTTCGCTGGGCGGGTACGCCTATGGTACCGATATAAAACGCGAATTGTTGAGGCGCGAAGGTGTAAGCTGACGTGCCTCCGGCCCACGATCGCGTGCGGAGGTAATGGTCGCCAAGCGCGCCTGTGTCCTGTAAGTGACAGCTCCCGAAGCGGCCGCACCGACCGCAGACGAGAGGTGTCAGTGTCCGATAAATCCGCCACTCTTCAGCCCATCGACCGGATCCAGGAAAATCTGCTGGCCCGCGTCGAGCGGCGCTTGCTTACGGCGATTTGCGCGCGTTTTCCGGGATGGGTCACGCCCGACCTGCTGACCGGTATCGGTATGGTCGGCGCCCTTGGCGTATTTCTCGGTTACCTTGGCAGCAACCTGGACGAGGACTGGTTGTGGCTCGCCATTGCCGGGTACGTTATCCAGTGGTTCGGCGACAGCACCGATGGCAGCCTTGCGCGCTTCCGCAAGATAGAGCGACCGCGCTACGGCTATTTCCTCGACCATAGCTGCGATGGGCTGGCGACCACGATGGTCGTGGTTGGTATCGGCCTCAGTCCCTATGTCACGCTCGAAATCGCGCTTGTGGCACTGGCTGGATATCTGCTCCTGTCGATCCACGCCTTCCTGTCGGTGCGGGTGCTTGGCGAACTGAAGCTCTCCTATCTCAATGCCGGTCCGACGGAACTCCGCTTCATGCTGATCGCCCTGACGCTGGCGATGATGTATTTCGGCAGCGGACCTGGAATGTTCGGCGCAATTTCAGGCTTCGATATATTCGTAGGCGCGATCGGTGCGATCCTGATCACACTGTTCGTAATCCAGACCTTCGTCACGGCGAGGCGGCTCGCCGTTCAAGAGCCTGCCCGAAACGGAGAATGGCGAGAACGCAACTGAGGGAATCAGTCGAGCTTGGGTGGCATCCCCGGTTCGGCGTTTTCCATGGCGCGCTGGTAGGCGGGACGCTCCCCGATGCGTTTCAGATAAGCCTGCAAATTGGGCATCCCCGCGATCGACTGTCCGCTCATCGCGCGGCTGGTCGTCAGCTGGAACCCCATCATGATGTCGGCCGTGGTCAGCTGCGCGCCGCCGAAATAGTCCGCTTCTCCCAGCCGGTTCTCTATGATGGCCCATGCCCGTTGCATTCGCCCGGCGACGAATTCGGGCAGCGGGCCTTGCACCATGCGCGAGGCCACCAGCGCCATCATGCCATTGGTCATGAAGGTCGCGTTGGCCCAGTGGTAGTAGAACAGGTGGTCCGCGAAGTCCGGGTGATCGGCGGCAGGGACCAGCTTGGTATCCGGCGCGTGTCTGGCGATGATCCAGTCGATGATCGCGCCGCTTTCACCCAGAACCAGATCGCCATCGGTGATGACCGGCGCGATACCCATGGGGTGCAGCGCCTTGTATTCGTCGGGCGCGAGATTGTTGTCGGTGCGGCGGGTGTAGAGTTTCAGATCGTAATCGATCCCAAGTTCCTCGCACAGCCACACGATGCGCTCCGACTGCGACAGGCGCAGGTGGTGGACGGTCAGCATTCTGTTTTCCTCCCCATTAATCCTCGTTGCGGGCCCAGCCGCTATCCGCTGGCTTCAGGCTATCGAGAAAGGCGTCGGCGCTGTCGAGGTAGTCGCGCTGCTTGTCCGCGCCCATCCGGTCCCAGTTGGCGTAGATGCGGCCGATGCGGTGGTTGCTTTCCAGCCGGTCGCGATGGCGGTGCATGAAGTGCCAGTACATCGGGTTGAACGGGCAAGCCCCTTCGCCGGTTTTCTTCGAGACCGAGTAGCTGCATTCCTTGCAGTAGTCGGACATCTTGTTGATGTAGTTGCCGCTCGCCGCGTAGGGCTTGGTCGCCAGCCGCCCGCCGTCGGCGTAGAGGATCATGGCGCTGACATTGGGCAACTCGACCCATTCGTAGGCATCGGCATAAACGACCAGATACCAGTCCTGCACCTCGCGCGGATTGATCCCGGCGAGCAGGCAGAAATTGCCTAGAACCATCAGCCGCTGGATATGATGGGCATGGGCGTTGTCACGGGTGGAACGGATGCAGGCTGCAAGACACCGCATCCGGGTTTCGCCGGTCCAGAAGAACTCCGGCAGAGCGCGCTGGGCGTTGAGCGCATTGCGGCTTTCGAGTTCGGGCATGGTGTACCAGTAGAAACCGCGGATATACTCGCGCCAGCCGATGATCTGGCGAATGAACCCTTCCACGCTGTTGAGCGGGGCGTCGCCGTCTGCATAGGCCTTTGCCGCGCGCCGGCAGAGCTCCAGCGGGTCGAGAAGGCCGAGATTGACGCTGGTCGAAAGCATGGAGTGGTAGAGGTCGTCTTCCCCGTGGACCATAGCGTCCTGATAGGGGCCGAAATTGGAAATGCGTTCCGCGAAGAAGGCGTCGGCAGCCTCTTCGGCCTCGTCGCGGGTGACGGGCCATTCGAAGCTGTCGAGGCTACCGAAATGGTCGCCAAAACATTCCTCGACCAGGTCGATGCATTCCTGCGTGATGTCGTCGGGCACGAATTTCGCGCGCTCGGGTGCGTCCATGTCGGACTTGGGTGGCTGGCGGTTTTCCTTGTCGTAATTCCATTCCCCGCCAACGGGTTTGCCGTCATCCATCAGCAAGCCGGTCTTGCGGCGCATCTCGCGGTAGAAATGCTCCATCGTCAGGTGCTGGCGATCCTCGGCCCAGTCGCGGAATTCGGCATGGGAGCAGAGGAAGCGGTCGTCGGGCAGGATGGCGACCTCGCAGCCGAACTTGTCCGGCCATTCCTCGATTGCCTGCTGGACACGCCATTCGCCCGCTTCGACGATGTGGATGGCGCGCGGATCGTGCCGCTCTACGGCGCGGGCGACTTCCCCGGTGAAGCTGCCCGCGTTGTCGCCGTCGGTCAGCTTCGTGTATTCGACCGACCAACCCGCATCTTCAAGCTCGGCGGCGAAGTGGCGCATGGCGGAGAAAATCAGCGCGATCTTCTGCTTGTGATGCTTTACGTAGGTGGCTTCCTCGACCACCTCCATCATCAGCACGATGGTGTCGTCCTTGGTGCGGCCGCGCAGGCTCGCGAGATTGCGGCTCAGCTGGTCGCCGAGGATGGGAACGAGGATCGGTTGCGGCATGAGCGCTGAACGCACGGGCCTGCGCTTGGTGCCGGTCAGTTCTGGCGCACTGTCTTGAGGAACGCTTCGCCGTAGGCTTCCAGCTTGCGCGCACCGATCCCGCTGATCGCCCCCATCTCTGCCAGGGAGGCAGGGCGGGCAGCAGCGATGTCGCGCAAGGTGGCGTCGTGGAAGATGACGTAGGGCGGCACGCCGTTCTCCTCCGCCAGGTCGCGCCGCAACGCGCGCAGCGCATCGAACAGGGGATCGCCCACGGGATTGAGTTGCGCGCTCGTTCCGCGTCCGCGCCGACCGCGCTCGCGCCTTGGGGGCAGGACCATCATCACTGCCGCCTCGCCGGTCAGGATCGCGCGGGCGTCTCCGGCGAGTTCCAGTCCGCCATGGTCGGTCTGGCCGAGAGCGCCGCGCGCCAGCAGCGCACGGCTGAGCGGCTTGAGCAATGCGGCTTCCTCGCCCTCGACGATACCGAACACGGTCAGGCGGTCGTGGCCGCGTTGGGTTACCCGCTCGTCGGCGCGGCCCAAAAGGACCTTCTCGATATGACCGAAGCCGAAGGATTGGCCGGTTCGATAGACGGCTG
Organism: Altererythrobacter sp. CAU 1778; assembly: GCF_054482795.1. NCBI lineage: Bacteria > Pseudomonadati > Pseudomonadota > Alphaproteobacteria > Sphingomonadales > Erythrobacteraceae > Altererythrobacter > Altererythrobacter sp. CAU 1778. Next base: position 1,090,060 of record NZ_JBTLRP010000001.1, read on the forward strand.
ACAGCAGCTTGCGCGCGGTTTCTGTCGCATCGACGACCTTGGGCGGCGACAGGCAATTGTCGCAATTGCCGCAACTGGCAGGGGGATCCTCACCGAAATGTCGCAGCAGCACGGCGCGCCGGCATCCGGCAGTCTCGACCAGCGCAGCGAGCGAGTCGAGCCGCGCGCGCTCCGACGGCTGGCGATGCGGTTCCAGTTCGCTCACCCGCATCCGGGCGCGGGCGAAATCTTCGGCTCCCCACAGCATGAGTGCGGAGGACGGGTCGCCGTCGCGACCTGCGCGCCCGGTTTCCTGGTAGTAGGACTCGATCGATTTCGGCAAACCCGCATGAGCGACGAAGCGCACGTCGGGCTTGTCGATGCCCATGCCGAAAGCGACGGTGGCAACCATTACCATGTCCTCGCTTGCGACGAATGCGGCCTGGTTCCCGGCCCGCACCGCCGGGTCCAGCCCGGCGTGGTAGGGCCGCACCTCGCGGTCCGGCGAGTTGAGAGTTTCGGCCAATTGCTCCACCTTGGCGCGGGTAGGGGCGTAAACGATGCCGGGGCCGGGGTTCTCCTTCAGGACGTTGCGCAGCTGGCCGACCAGCGAATCGCGCGGGCGGATTGCGTAGGAGATGTTGGGCCGGTCGAAGCCGGCAACGATCAGCCCGCTCTCAGGTATGCCCAGCTGGGCGAGAATGTCCTCGCGCGTGTGGCGGTCCGCCGTTGCCGTCAGTGCAAGTCGCGGGACGTCTGCGAAGTGATCCAGCAACGGGCGCAGCAGGCGGTAGTCGGGGCGAAAGTCATGGCCCCATTCGGACACGCAATGCGCCTCGTCGATGGCGAACAAGGCGACGTTTCCGGCCTCCAGCAAGGCGCGGAAATGCGGCTGGCTGGCTCGCTCGGGCGCGACGTAGAGCAGGTCCAGTTCGCCCGCGCGGAAACGCTCCACCGTCTGGGCGCGGTCGTCGTCCGCGCTGGTGAGCGTGGCGGCGCGTATTCCGTTGGCCGTGGCAGAACGCAGCTGGTCATGCATCAGCGCGATCAGCGGGCTGACCACGACGCAGGTTCCTTCGAGCATGATTGCGGGCAGCTGGTAACACAGCGACTTGCCTGCGCCGGTCGGCATTACGGCAAGAGTGGAGCAACCCTCCAGCACCCGCGTGACAACCTCCTGCTGGCGTCCGCGGAAATCCGCGAAGCCGAAGGTTGCATGCAGGGTTTCGAGTGCTTGTGCGAGCGCGACCATCGGGGCCCTATGGCACCGCTTCCCGCGCGTGTCAGCGCCGCATCAGGATGATCAGGTAGATCGCCGAGAAAACTATCCATCCGCCGTCCAGCGTCTTCAACCGGCGTGCGCCCAGCCATAGCGCGATGGGCCGCGCGAGGAACCCGCCGAGCATCGCGCCCGGTCCGGCGAGGACGACGACTTCCCACGGCATGGTGCCCGCATTCACGTGCCACACGCTGCCCGCAGCAACGCTGACCGCAGAGATCACGCAGGCCGCACCCGTGCATAGCAACACCGGATAATGCCGTATGAAAAGATACAGCGCGACAAGCTCTCCGATACCGACGGAAAACAGTGCGGTGATGAAGCCGCCCGGTATGGCCAGCAGCATCAGCACGGCAATGTCGCCGCGCGCCAGCTCGGTTCGCTCGGGACGATGGCGGTTGACGGTCCAAGTGGTGGCAATCAGCGCAATGCCGAGCAGGATGGAGAAGGCCTTGTATCCCAGCAGGACCGATTGCGGTTCGAACGGGGCCAGTCGCTGCGTCGCCAGCATCGCCGGGAGCGATAGCGCCAGCACGGCGCCGACAACCAATGCGAAACTGCGCACGGCCACCGGCGCCTCGATCGAACCGGGTGCGGGGAGGGGCTGATGAAGCAGGCGATCGGTCCAGCGCACCGAACCCATCGTCATTCCGAAGCACTGGATGCCCATCGACGCGGCCACCACTTGCAGCGGATCGAGCGCCATGATCCCGTGCTCTCGCAAGGCGTTGAATACCGGCACGAACACCACACCGCCCCCCGTTCCGGAGGTGTTGGCGATGGTTGCACCTAGCGTTCCGATAGGCGGGAGGAACCACAGGCGCGAAACCAGCCCTGTATCGATCGGCGCGAGCAGCCAGATTGCAGCATAGACCAGGCACAGCATCCCCGCCCCGAACCATACGAGCCGGTTGCGCGGCACGGTCAGTCCAGATTGGGGCGCAGCCACCGCTCAGCCTGCTCAACGCTCACCCCACGTCGTGCGGCGTAATCTTCCAGCTGATCGCGGCCAATGCGCGCCACGCCGAAGTACTCCGCCTCCGGGTGACCGAAGTAGAAACCGCTTACCGCCGAAGTCGGCAGCATGGCGAAATTCTCGGTCAGGGTGATGCCGATCGCCGCCTCGGCATCGAGCAGGTCGAACAGGATGGGCTTGAGGCTGTGATCGGGGCAGGCAGGGTAGCCCGGAGCGGGGCGAATGCCGCGATACTCTTCCTTGATCAGCGCGTCATTGGTCAGCTGCTCGCCCGGAGCATAGCCCCACAGGTCGGTGCGGACGTGCAGATGCAGACGCTCGGCAAGGGCTTCCGCGAAACGATCGGCCAGTGCCTTCAGCAGAATGTCCGAATAATCGTCCTTGTCGGCCAGGAAACGCTCCGAATGGGGTTCGATCCCGTGGATGCCGACGGCAAAGCCGCCCAGCCAGTCGCCAGCCGGATCGATGAAGTCGGCCAGACACATATTGGCGCGGTCGCGGCTCTTCTTCACCTGCTGGCGCAGGAAGGGCAGAGTGACGTGTCCGGTGTCGAGGTGCAACGTCACGTCGTCGCCATCCCGCGCGCAGGGCCAGAAGCCCGCGACGCCTTTCGCCGTCAGCCATTTTTCGCCGATGATCTGGTCGAGCATGGCATTCGCATCGTCGAACAGCTGGCTCGCCGTCTCGCCCACCACTTCGTCCGTCAGGATCGCGGGGTAGTTGCCGTGCAGTTCCCAGGCACGGAAGAAAGGCGTCCAGTCAATATATTCGCGAAGGTCGGTCAGGTCCCAGTCTTCGAAGGTATGGACGCCGGGCTTCAGCGGCGGAGCGGGCTTGTCCGACAGGAAGGCGTCGTAGAAGTTCGCCCGCGCTTCCTCGATGCTGAGGAGGACGTTGCGCGACTTACCTTCGCGCACATCGCGCATCGTCTGGTATTCGGCTGCCGTCTCATTGACGAAGGGCACGCACTGCGTGTCGGACAGCAGGCGGCTCGCCACGCCGACAGCGCGGCTGGCGTCGAGAACGTGGATGACAGGCCCGTCATAGGCCGGGTCGATCCGCAGCGCGGTGTGCAACTTGCTGGTGGTCGCGCCGCCGATCAGCAGCGGCAGGTTCATGCCCGCGGTCTGCATTTCTTCCGCCACGGTCACCATTTCGTCGAGTGAAGGGGTGATGAGGCCGGACAGCCCGATGATGTGTGCCTTCTCCTCGCGCGCGGTTTCGAGGATCTTGCTCCACGGGACCATCACGCCGAGGTCGATCACGTCGTAACCGTTGCACTGCAATACGACGCCGACGATGTTCTTGCCGATGTCGTGGACGTCGCCCTTGACCGTCGCCATGACGATCCGGCCCTTGGACTGGTCGGCGAGGCCGCTGGCTTCCTTCTCCGCCTCGATGAACGGGATAAGATGCGCCACCGCCTTTTTCATCACGCGCGCCGACTTGACCACCTGCGGCAGGAACATCTTGCCGCTGCCGAACAGGTCGCCAACAACGTTCATGCCGTCCATCAGCGGGCCTTCGATCACCTCGATCGGGCGTCCGCCAGTGCTGGCTACGAGTTCGCGCGCCTCTTCCGTATCGGCGACGACATAGGCGTCGATTCCCTTGACCAGCGCGTGTTCGAGCCGCTTGACGACGTCCCAGCCGCGCCATTCTTCGGCCTCGCGTTCCGCCTTGGCATCCTTGCCTCGATAGCTTTCGGCAAGCGCGATCAGCCGCTCGGTCGCATCGGGGCGGCGGGCGAGGATCACATCCTCGCAGGCTTCGCGCAAGGTCGGGTCGATCTGGTCGTAGACGTCGAGCTGCCCGGCATTGACGATCGCCATGTCGAGGCCCGCCGGAATGGCGTGGTAAAGAAAGACCGAGTGCATCGCGCGGCGCACGGTCTCGTTGCCGCGGAAGCTGAAGGACAGGTTGGAAAGCCCGCCGCTGGTCAGCGCATGGGGGCAGGCGGCCTTGATCTCGCTCACCGCCTCGATGAAGTCGAGTGCATAGCGGTCATGCTCTTCCATCCCCGTCGCGACGGCGAAGATATTGGGATCGAAGATGATGTCTTCCGCCGGGAAGCCGATGCCGGTCAGCAGATTGTAGGCACGGGTGCAGATGTCGACCTTGCGCGCTTTCGTGTCGGCCTGCCCGGTTTCGTCGAAGGCCATCACGACCACGGCGGCGCCATAGTCCATGCATTTGCGCGCGTGATCGAGGAACTGCTCCTCGCCTTCCTTCATGCTGATCGAATTGACGATCGGCTTGCCGGAAACGCATTTGAGACCGGCTTCGATCACGTCCCACTTGGAACTGTCGACCATCACCGGAACGCGCGCAATGTCCGGCTCCGCAGCGATTAGCTTAAGGAACGTCGTCATGGCCTCGACCGCGTCGAGCAGGCCTTCGTCCATGTTGACGTCGATCACCTGCGCGCCGTTTTCGACCTGTTCGCGCGCGACCTCGACTGCGGTGGGGTAATCACCCGCGAGGATGAGCTTCTTGAACCGGGCAGAGCCGGTCACATTGGTGCGTTCGCCGATATTGACGAAGCGGGCTGTGCTGAGATCGGGCATCAGGCGGCAATGATGAAGGGTTCGAGGCCAGCGAGGCGGGTCTGGGCTTCGCGCGAAGGGATCGCGCGCGGCGTTACCCCTTTTACGGATCTGGCGATCGCGGCAATATGCGCCGGCGTCGACCCGCAGCACCCGCCAAGGATATTGGCGCGCCCGTTTTCCGCCCATTGCTTGACAAGGGAGGCAGTGGTGTCCGGCAACTCGTCGTATTCGCCGAGTTCATTGGGCAGTCCGGCATTGGGATAGGCCATGATCAGCGTGTCCGCGATGTCGGAGAGTAACTGAACGTGCGGGCGAAGCTGGTCCGCGCCGAAGCTGCAATTGAGCCCGATCGTGGCTGGTTTCGCGTGGCGCACCGTGTGCCAGAACGCCTCCACCGTGTGACCGGAAAGATTGCGGCCCGACAGATCGGTGAGAGTAAGCGAGATCATCAGCGGAACTTCTCGGCCAAGCTCCCGCTCCAGCTGCTTCACAGCCATGATCGCGGCCTTGCAGTTCAGCGTGTCGAACACCGTTTCGATCAGGATAAAGTCGGCGCCGCCTTCGACCAGCGCGGCGCATTGTTCGCGATAGACGGCGACGATGTCGTCGAACGTCACTTCTCGGAAGCCGGGGTCGTCGACATCGGGCGAAAGCGAGAGCGTCTTGTTGGTCGGCCCGACCGCGCCCGCGACAAAGCGCTGCACGCCATCGGTTCGCGCATCGATCGCCTCACGAATGATGCGGGCGGCAGACACGTTGATCTCGTGCACCAGGTGTTCGGCGCCATAATCGGCCTGGCTGATGCGGTTGGCGTTGAAGGTGTTGGTGGCGAGGATGTGCGCGCCAGCGTCGATATATTCGTCGCAGATTTCGCGAATGACCTGCGGCTGGGTCAGATTGACGAGGTCGTTATTGCCCTTCTGATCCATCGTCAGCCCGGTATCGCCGCGGAACTGCTCCTCGCTCAGCTTGCGGGCCTGCACCTGCGTGCCGTACGGCCCGTCCTTGATCAGAACCGCTTTGGCGGCAGCGGCGCGAAGTGTGTCGGCAGCGCTCACGTGACCGCTCCTTCCACCGGGCGACGGCCAAGCAGATGGCAGATCGCGTAGCTCAATTCGGCGCGATTGAGCGTGTAGAAATGGAAGTTGCGAACCCCGCCGGCGTAAAGGCGGCGGCAAAGTTCCGCAGCGATGGTCGCGCTAACCAGCTGGCGGGCTTCGGGGCGTTCGTCGAGACCTTCGAACACGCCTTCCATCCAGGCCGGGATCGCCGTTCCGCAGAGACCGGCCATACGCTGGACGGCAGCGAAGCTCATCACGGGCATGATACCCGGCGTGATTTCCGCATCGATGCCTGCCGCCGCCGCATTGTCGCGGAAGCGGAAGAAGCAGTCGGGTTCGAAGAAGAACTGGGTGATCGCGCGCGTGGCCCCGGCGTCGAACTTGCGCTTCAGATTGTCGATATCAGCCTGTGCGTCCGGCGAGTCCGGGTGGACTTCCGGGTAGGCAGCGACCGAAATCTCGAAATCGGCGATCTTCTTCAGCCCTTCGATCAACTCCGCCGCGTTCGCGTATCCACCGGGATGGGGCGCGTAGGTGCCGCTGCCGTCGGGCGCGTCGCCGCGCAGAGCGACGATATGGCGGATGCCGCTTTCCCAGTAATGCCGCGCAACCGAATCGATCTCCTCGCGCGTCGCCTGCACGCAGGTTAGGTGCGCGGCGGCCGGGAAGTTGGTTTCGCGATTGATCCGCACGACGAGATCATGCGTGCGTTCGCGGGTCGAGCCGCCCGCCCCGTAGGTCACGGAGACAAAGCGCGGCTGCATCGGTGCCAGCGTTTCGACGCTGTTCCACAGCGTTTCTGCCATCTTTTCCGTCTTGGGCGGAAAGAATTCAAAACTGACGCCGAGATCGCCGGGCAGGCCGGCGAACAGCGGGTCGTCATGCGCGGTACGCGCTTCGTGACGGGGATCGAGGGGAGCGGTCATAATCGGATGGGCGCATAGCAAATGCACGCCCGCTGCCAAGCCATAAGGTCCCCGTCGGGGCAAAGCTTGTCTTTGGCTTCGGGTCGAAAGGCTTAAACGAAGCTGTAGGGGTCGATATCGATTGCCACGCGCACCCCGGCGGGGAAGCGGTGGGCGTAGACCCATTGGCGGATCGCGTCCTGCAGGCCCGCACTGCGCTTCGCATTGACGAGCAGGCGGTAGCGATACCGGCCGCGGAGCAGCGAAAGCGGGGCAGGGGCCGGACCGTAGACGGCCATGTCCTCCAAGTCCGGCCGCGTTGCGCCCAGTTGCCGCGCTGCGTCGCGCGCCTCGTCATCTTCCTCGCTGGACACGATGATCGCCGCCCAGCGCCCGAAGGGCGGCGCACCGGCAAAGCGGCGGGCGTCCGTCTCGGCATCGTAGAATGCGTCGCGGTCGCCAGCCGCGAGCGCGGCGATGACTGGCGCATCGGGGTGACGGGTCTGGATGAGGACTTCCCCCGGCTTGGCTCCGCGGCCCGCGCGGCCTGCCACCTGGGCGATCTGCTGGTAGGTGCGCTCCGCAGCGCGCAGATCTCCGCCTTCGAGGCCGAGGTCGGCATCGACGACGCCGACCAGCGTGAGTTCCGGAAAATGGAACCCCTTGGTGACGAGCTGCGTGCCGACGATCACGTCCACGGCGCCTGCTTCCGCCTGCGCCACGAATTCGGCCGCGCGCTCCGGCGTGCCGAGCGTATCGGACGTGGCGATGGCGAGCCGGGCGTCCGGGAAAAGCTCCGCGACTTCATCCGCAATCCGCTCCACACCCGGCCCGCAGGCGACGAGGCAATCCGGCTCGCCGCACTCGGGGCAGGCTTCGGGCGTGGGCGTTTCGTGCCCGCAATGATGGCAGGCAAGGCGGCGGGAGAAACGGTGCTCGACCAGCCATGCGCTGCAATTGGGGCACTGGAACCGGAAGCCGCAATTGCGGCACAGGGTCAGCGGGGCGTAGCCGCGACGGTTCAGGAACAGCAGCGACTGTTCGCCACGGTCGATCCGCTCCTCGATCGCAGCGAGAAGTGGCGGGGAGAGCCAGTGCTGGCGCGCCGGAGCTTCCGTGCGAAGGTCGACGATCTGGATATCCGGCATCTGCGCCCCACCGAAGCGGCTGGGCAACTCGAGCCGCTCGTAGATGCCGCTGGCCGCCATTTGCAGGCTTTCAAGCGCGGGCGTGGCGCTGGCGAGGACGATGGGAAAACGCTCGAAATGCGCGCGCATTACCGCCACGTCGCGGGCGTTGTATCGCACACCGTCGTCCTGCTTGAAGCTCACCTCGTGCGCTTCGTCCACCACGACAAGGCCGAGGTTGGCGTAGGGCAGGAACAGCGCCGAGCGGGCACCGACGACCACCTGCGCCTCGCCGCTCGCAATGGCGCGCCACGCCCGTCGACGCTCGGTCGACTTGAGCGAACTGTGCCAAGTGACCGGCGGCGCGCCGAAGCGGTCGGCAAAGCGGCGCAGGAACGCCTCGGTCAGTGCGATTTCGGGCAGCAGGACCAGCACCTGCCGGTCTGCCTCCAGCGCAGCGGCGATGGCTTCGAAATAGACCTCCGTCTTGCCCGAGCCGGTCACGCCGTCGAGCAGGAATGGCTGGAATTCGCGGGCCTCCACGGCCTCGACCAGCCGTTCGGCGACCTCTTGCTGATGCGGGTTCAGTTCGACGGCGGCGTGGCCGGCATTGGCGCGGGGATAGGGGCGGTCGCAATCGACCTCGACCGGTTCCAGCACCCCCTGATTGACCAGCCCGCGCAAAACGCCTTCCGAGACGCCGGCCAGCCCGGCCAGCTCACGAATGGTCGCCTGTTCGCCTTCCAGCGCTTCCATCGCGAGCAGACGCTGCGGGGTCATGCGCTCAGGCATTCCGCCGGTCAGCCGGTATTCGGTCATCGTGGCCGGGCCGCGCATCGCGCCGCCGCTTGCCAGAACCATGCGCGCGACAGCGGAAAGCGGCGCGCAGTAATAGTCCGCCGTCCATTCGATCAGCCGCCGCAGTTCCGCGCGCAGGGGCGGCACCGGCAACACTTCTGCCAACGGGCGAAGCTTGCTGTCGGGAACCGGATCGGTCGGCAGGCGCTCTTTCTCCCAGACAATCCCCACGATCTGGCGGGGCCCGAGCGGAGCGACCACGACATGGCCCGGACCGACCGTCATCCCGTCAGGAATGCGGTAGTCGAGCGGGCCGAGTGCGGCATTGAATACGAGAAGTCGTGCGCGGTTCATCAGGCGGTTCCTATAGTGGGGCGAACACGCCTTCAGGGCAAGAACAGGAGACTGGGCATGACCGACAACTTTGCGCCCGCGACGCTTTCGCACGATATTTCCTCGCAAGTCGAACGGCCGACATCTCGCCGTGCCTTCATGGCCGGTGCCGGTGCGCTTGGTGGCCTGCTGGTCCTGCCTGGCTGCACCAGCGGCCTGGGCGGTTTCAGCTTTACCGATGCGATCCGCAGGATGCTGCTGCTTTCGAGCGAGCGTGCCTTTGCCCGGCTGACTAGCGACGGTGGTTACTGGGACGACGCGGTTGCCAATATCGGCCTCTCCAGCCTGCTGGGAACGCGCGGCAACGTGCTTTCCAACATCCTCACCTCCGCGCTGTTCAAGTCGCGGCTTGAGGATGCCTTCGTCGACATCGCGGAGGAAGGCGCTTACCGCGCCGCGCCGATCGTCGCGGACACGGTTCGCACCATCGGGTTCGCAAATGCCGTCGCACTTGTGCGCGGCGGTCCCACCGCTGCAACCGAATTCCTTCGCGGCAACATGGGCGAGACGCTGATTTCCGCGATGGTGCCGGAAATCGGCCAGGCCATGCGACTGGCGCAGGACCCGCTGGTCGGGCAGCTTATCTCCGGCCTCGTCGGGATCGATCTTGCCGGCGTTTCGCGGAACTTCTCTGCCAATATCGACAATGCGATCTGGCGCGAGATGGGTATCGAGGAAGCCGCCATTCGCGCCAATCCCCGCGAAACCCGCGATCCGCTGCTCATCGGCGTGTTCGGAGCGGCGGGCGCGCTGTGAGCCGGGCAAGCCTTTGCCCACAAGCCTAGCGATGGCGGCGGTGCGCCGCTAAGGCGGTGGGGAATCGCAACCCTACCGGAGACGGCACGCACATGAAATTCTTCGCGGACACCGCCGAAATCGACGAGATCAAGGATCTGGCCGCCACCGGCCTGCTCGATGGCGTCACGACCAATCCCAGCCTGATCGCCAAATCGGGGCGGGACTTCATGGAAGTGACCAGGGAAATCTGCGCGCTGGTCGACGGGCCGGTGAGCGCCGAAGTCGTCGCACTCGATCACGAGACGATGATGAAAGAGGCCGAGGTTCTTCGGAAGCTCGCCGACAATGTATGCATCAAGGTGCCGCTGACCATCGACGGGCTGAAGACCTGCAAGGCGCTGACCAGCGACGGCACGATGGTCAATGTGACGCTCTGCTTCTCCGCCAATCAGGCGCTTCTGGCAGCGAAGGCGGGCGCGACTTTCGTCTCGCCCTTCGTCGGTCGGCACGACGACAACGGTTTCGACGGGATGGAACTTATCAGTGATATCCGGCTGATTTACGATAACTATCTCTACGAAACCGAAATCCTCGTCGCCAGCGTTCGCCACGTCACGCACGTGCTGGAAAGCGCGAAGATCGGGGCCGACGTGATGACGGCGCCGCCCAAGGTCATCAAGTCGCTGTTCAATCACGTACTGACAGACAAGGGGATCGAAGGCTTCCTCGCCGACTGGGCGAAGACGGGGCAGTCGATCGTCTGACCCTTGGCCGAAGAAACGCTTCTCGACCGGTTCAAATCCGCGCTGACCGGCGCCAGCCGCGCCGTGGCGGAGGAGGCCGAACTGGAACTCGGCTGGAGCCAGGATGCGCCGAGCCAAGCCGGCAAGGCCATGCGCGTGCCGATGCCGGGGCGCTCGCTGCCGGCAGCGCAGGCGGCTGAGGCGCGCGGCTTCGCCGACAGCTTCTCGTTGCGGATGAAGCACCACAACGAAGCGGTCCATTCCGCCTCGCGGCCCTCGGAGCCGCTTGCCCGCGCAGCCTATGACGCGGTCGAACAGGTCCGATACGAGGCCGTCGGAGCCAATTCTTTCAGCGGGATAAAGCGCAATCTTGCCGCTTCGCTGGAGGTCAGCGTCGCGAGCAATCCGATCGCGCGCGCGCAGGCGATGGAAGACGTACCGCTCGCCACTGCCCTGTCGTTGATGCTGCGCGAATCGCTGACCGGGCAGCCGATACCGGAACGTGCCCGCGCGGGCGTGGATATGGTCCGTGAATTCGTCGAATCGCGCGTCGGCGACGATTTCGAGCGGCTAGCGGATTCGCTCGACGACCAGCGCGCGTTCCAGAACCTGTCGCTCGATATGCTGCGGCATCTCGAACTCACCGACGAACCCGCCGACGACGGTGGTGACGGCGACGACAATGATGACGACAGCGAAGGCGAGCAGGAAGAGGACGAGGGCGACGAGGAGGATCAGGACGGCGGCGACGATCAGCAGACCGACGTCGCAGGCGAATCGGTCGAAGGCGATGCGGAGGGCGAGACCGAACAGCAACCTTCCGACGAAGACCTCTCCGACGCCGAGGCGGGCGACGAGGGTGAGGAGGGCATGCAGCCGGTGCGCCCCAATCGCCCATGGACGGACCTGCCAGAGAGCTTCGACTACACCGTCTTCACGACAGAGTTTGACGAGGTCGTCGAAGCGACGGAACTGTGCGACGAGGAAGAGCTCGGTCGCCTGCGCGCCTATCTCGACAGCCAGCTGACCGGCTTGCAAGGCGTGGTCACGCGCTTGGCCAACCGGCTGCAGCGCAAGCTGATGGCGCAGCAGAACCGCAGCTGGGACTTCGATCAGGAAGAAGGCTTGCTCGACGCCGCGCGGCTGGCGCGTGTCGTGATCAGCCCCGGCCACTCGCTCAGCTACAAGGTCGAGCAGGACATCGAGTTCAAGGACACGATCGTTACCCTGCTGATCGACAATTCCGGCTCCATGCGGGGGCGCCCCATTTCCATCGCCGCGATCAGCGCGGATATTCTCGCGCGCACGCTGGAGCGGTGCGGGGTGAAGACGGAGGTGCTGGGCTTCACTACGCGCGCCTGGAAGGGCGGGCAGAGCCGCGAGGCATGGCTGCAACGCAACAAGCCTGCGCAGCCGGGACGCCTCAACGATCTGCGCCACATCGTCTACAAGAAGGCGGACGAGCCTTGGCGGCGGGCGAAGAAAAACCTCGGCCTGATGATGCGCGAAGGGCTGCTGAAGGAAAATATCGACGGCGAAGCGCTGCTCTGGGCGCACGACCGCCTGCTCGCGCGCAGCGAGGATCGCCGCATACTGATGGTCATCTCCGACGGCGCGCCGGTCGACGACAGCACGCTGAGCGTCAACAGCGCAGGCTATCTCGAAACGCATCTTCGCAAGGTGATCGACTGGATTGAAACCCGCTCGCCCGTGCAACTGGCCGCCATCGGCATCGGCCACGACGTGACACGCTATTACAAGCGCTCGGTCACGATCATGGACGTCGAGCAGCTGGGTGGCACGATTATCGAGCAGCTCGCGGATTTGTTCGAGGTGGAGGGTCGAACGTGAACGTCACCGAAGCCGTCACCTCCCGCCGGTCCGTGCGGGCGTTCAGTGACCGTCCGGTCGAATTCGACACCATCCGCAAGGTCCTCGACACGGCGCGCTGGACGCCTTCGGGATGTAACTACCAGCCGTGGGAGGCGACCATCTTGACCGGCGAGCCGTTGGCCGCCTTGCGCGAGAAACTCGCCACTGCCGAGATGAAGCAGCCGGATTACGACTGGGATGAGCCGGGCAAGCGTCCCGAATACAAGTCACGGCTGGTCGATGTGTCGATGGCGATGTTCGAAGCGCTGGGCATCACGCGCGAAGACAAGGCAGGCCGGGCCTCCATCATCACCGCCAACCGCGAGAGCTTCGGCGCACCGGCGCTGCTGCTGTGCTATTTCCCGCGCTTCATGAAAGAGGCGCAGTGGTCCGACACCGGCATGTGGCTGCAGACGATCATGCTGCTGCTGCGCGAGGCAGGGCTGGATAGCTGCCCGCAGGAATACATGGCCTATTTCGCCGATCCGATCATGGAGCACATCGGGGTCAGCCAGGAAACGCACCGGTTTTTCTGCGGTTTGGCCATCGGCTACCGCGATGAAAGCGACCCGGTGAACGATTTTGAGCGCAGCCGTGTCCCGCTGGAGGAGCACGTCCGCTTTCTCGGTTTCGATTGATTCGATGGCCGATTGCGGCAAGGGCTACGCGCCATGACCGACACGCCGCTCAAGCTGTTCAATTCGCTCACCCGCCAGACAGAAGATTTTAAGCCCGTTCATCCGGGCGAGGCGCGGGTCTATTCCTGCGGGCCGACCGTCTACAATTACCAGCACATCGGCAATATGCGCGCCTATGTCTTCGCCGACACGCTCGGCCGCACGCTGCAATGGAAGGGCTACAAGCTCACCCACGTCATCAATATCACCGATGTCGGCCACCTTACCTCCGACGCGGATGCGGGCGAGGACAAGATGGAGCGGATGGCGGCGAAGGAGGGCAAGTCGGCCTGGGACATCGCGCGCTTCTATCAGGAAGATTTCGAGCGGGATTTGGCGCGGCTGAACGTTCAGCCCAAGCAGCACCCGCGCGCCACCGAATATGTCGAAGCGATGATCGCCTGGGCCGAGAAGATCGCGCCGAAGCATTGCTATGAACTGGAATCAGGCCTCTATTTCGATGTCGCGACCGTCGCCGATTATGGCCGCCTCGCCCGCGCGGTGACCGACGAGGGGGAGGGCCGGATCGACGCCGTCGAAGGCAAACGCAACGCCGCCGATTTCGCCATCTGGCGCAAGACTCCGGCGGGCGAGACGCGGCAGATGGAATGGGACAGTCCCTGGGGCAGAGGCGCGCCCGGATGGCATCTCGAATGCTCGGTCATGGGGGAGGCACTGCTCGGCTTCCCTTTCGACATCCACACCGGCGGGATAGACCACCGCGAAATCCATCACCCGAACGAAATTGCCCAGAACCAGGCGTATTGCGGCTGCGGATCGCTCAACGATGCGACCCATTCCGGCGCGAAGATCTGGATGCACAACAACTTTCTGGTCGAGCGATCTGGCAAGATGAGCAAGTCCTCGGGCGAATTCCTGCGGCTGCAACTGTTGATCGACAAGGGTTACCACCCGCTCGCCTACCGCATGATGTGCCTGCAGGCACATTATCGCAGCGAGCTGGAGTTCAGCTGGGACGGGCTGGGCGCAGCGCTCACGCGGCTGAAGCGCATGGTAATGGCCGCAGAGCGCCTGCCTGCTTCCAGCCCGAGCGAAGGCGGGGCTCACCAGCCCCTTCACCCCAAGCTCGCGCCGCTGCGGGAAAAATTTGCCGCCGCCATGTCCGACGACCTCAACACTTCCGTCGCTTTGACGGCCTTTGAAGAAGCGCTGGCGGTGAAGAAGATCGATGCTGGAGCGAAACGCGCGCTGATCGCGGAAATGGATGCCGTTCTCGGCTTGAACCTGCTCGACCTGACCCGCGCCGATCTTCGCATCCGTCCTGCGGAAGCCCAGATTACCGAGCCTGAAATCGAGGCTGCTCTCACCCAACGAAAGGCCGCCCGCGCGGACAAGGACTTCGCCCGCTCTGACGCCCTCCGCGAAGAGCTTACCGCAAGGGGCGTCGAAGTGATGGACGGCGATCCACTCGGCTGGGAATGGAAGCTATGACCGAAAAGACCACCACCGCCGCTCTGTCCGCCATGGTCCGCCCGCTGGTCGAGGCGCGGCTGCCCGACTGGGTCGATCCGCTATGGTTCTCCAGCGTCGACGAGGCGCTGGCGCTGGCGCCAAAAGCGGAGATAGGCTGGTTCGACTTCAATGAGAAAGAGCCGATGGCGCAGGCGGTCCGCGCGGCGACGCAGTTGAAGTGGCTCAACTCGATATACGCCGGTCTCGATTTCCTGCCGATGGATGTGCTGACAGAGCGCGACGTGGTGGTGACCAACGGCGCGGGGATCAACGCAATCACCATCGCCGAATATGTCGTCATGCTGATGCTGGTCCACACCAAGGGCTATCGCGACGTCGTGCGCGCGCAGGAACGCAAGGAGTGGCTGCGCGATTCGCCGGGCAAGATGGAGCTGGCCGGATCCAGCGCGCTGTTGCTCGGCTACGGTGCGATCGGGCAGCTGGTGCAGACCCGATTGGCGGCCTTCGACGTCGATGTGACGGTGGTGCGCCGTTCTGCCAAGGGCGAGGGCGTGCTCGGCCCGGACGAATGGCGCGGGCGGCTCGGCGAATTCGACTGGGTGATCCTCGCCGTTCCTGCCACGGACGAAACCGACGCCATGATCGGCGCATCCGAACTTGCGGCGATGAAGGACAGCGCCGTGCTGGTGAACATCGCGCGCGGGACGGTGATCGACCAACCGGCTCTTGTCGAAGCGCTCACCCATGAAACGATCGGCGCGGCGATGCTGGACGTGACCACGCCGGAACCTCTGCCTGCCGACCACCCCCTGTGGGGCTTCGAAAACGCTCAAATCACGATGCATCTGTCGGGCCGCGCGCAGAGCCGGATGTTTCAGCGCGCGGCCGACCGCTTCATCGAGAACCTCCACCGCTGGAACGCGGGCGAGGCGGTGGAACCGCGCTTCTACCCCGAGCGCGGCTACTAGTCGTCAGGCGTCCTCGAGCAGGAGAAGCTCGCAAGTCACCCGCATGAAGGGTTCGGGCGCAATGCGGTGGTCGACCTCGATGACTTCGGCTTCCGCGACTAGCTGACCGGGGATCGCGAATTCGTGATCTGGCAGAGCATCGATCATTGCCTCTCCGGCCGCGATGGCTTCCGAACCTGCGAAGGAAAGCGTGACCCGATGTCGCGTCCCGGCGAAGGTAATGCTGGCCCAGTTGCTCTCCGTATGATTTTCAAACCGCGCTTTCGGGCCGGCGAATTCTGCCAGCGCGAGCCGCACGCGATCGCCGACGGTCCGACGTTGACGGCGCACGCGCGGGACCGACACGGGGGGGCGAATGGGGTTTTCAACGGACATGGAGGTCCTCCGCTTCGAATCCGGTCATGAAGGCCTCGATCCGGCGCCGGGTATGCTCCCGCGGCTCGCGACCCATGCGCAGGTCGAGCACGAAGCGCGGATCATGCGCGGCGAGGCGGCCGAATTTCGTCGCGGGCATATCGTGTCGGCGGAGGAAGGTTTCGATCTTTCGGATAAGCATGGGGTGTCCTGTTGCTTGGTCGGTGCGGCCATCGGCCCGAATCGCTGTTCCCGTTTTGTTCCAATCGAAATCCTACTTGTCTAGGAAAAATCCTATGCTATAGGAAATTTCATGGAAGGTCTTTCTGAAGACGAGCGCGCGGCGCGTGGGCGATTGCAGCAGGTTGCACGGGGTGCAGGTGCGAGCATGGCTGCCCTGTCGCGCCTTATCGGGCGCAATCCGGCCTATATGCAGCAGTACATGGTGCGCGGCAGTCCACGTCATCTGGATGAGCCGGACCTTCGAAAAATTGCAGAATTTTTGGGAGTTTCTCCGCGGGTTATCGAGACGCGGCGGTTCGAGGATACACGTTTCGATGCGCCGACGCAGCGTCGCGCCGCGATGCAGGAACTTGAGCGGGAAAATTGGCTTATGGTTCCCCGCCTGGCAATCGACGCGTCGGCCGGTCCCGGCGCTTTCGGAGCGCAGGAAATTTCCTACGATGCGATTCGATTCTCTTCCAGATGGATACGCGAAATGGGGCTGGATGGGGCCGATCTGTCCGCGATCCGCGTCGAGGGTGACAGCATGGAGCCGATCCTGCGTTCCGGTGACGAGATACTGGTTGACCGCAATCGCCGGTCCAGTGAGGGGGTCCACGTCGTGCGGGTCGACGACGTCCTGCATGTCAAGCAGGTGCAACCGCTGGGGAACGGCAGGATCGCGCTGATCAGTGCGAACGATGCATACGCCCCGATCGAACTCGACCGGTCGCAAGTGGATGTCATCGGCCGGGTCGTGTGGAAGGGTGGGCGCATCTAGCCCTTGTTCTCGCCCATACGCGCGGCCATGTTCGCGCCCATGACCGAAGCTACTTCCCAGCCGCCCATGCGCGCGGCGATCATTCCCGTCACGCCCCTGCAGCAGAACTGCTCGCTAATCTGGTGCACCAGGACGATGAGGGGCGCGCTGACCGATCCCGGCGGCGATTTGCCACGGGTCAGGGATGCGCTGACCAAGACCGGCGTGACGCTGGAGAAGATCCTCATCACCCACGGCCACATCGACCACTGCGGAGAGGCGGGCATCCTTGCGAAGGAACTCGGCGTGCCGATCGAAGGGCCGCATGAAGCCGACCGCTTCTGGATCAGCCGCCTCAATGAAGATGGTGCGAAATACGGCGTCAACGGACAGGTGTTCGAACCCGACCGCTGGCTGGACGACGGAGATACCGTCACCGTGGGCGAACTTGAGCTAGAGGTCATTCATTGCCCCGGCCATACCCCCGGTCATGTCGTCTTCTTCCACCGGCCCAGCAATTTCGCCGTCGTCGGCGACGTCCTGTTCCAAGGCAGCATCGGGCGAACCGACTTTCCGATGGGCAATCACCAAGACCTGATCGACGCGATCACGAAGAAACTCTGGCCCCTTGGCAACGACGTGACGTTCATCCCCGGCCACGGCCCGACCAGCACTTTCGGGCGCGAACGGCAGACCAATGCCTTCGTCAGCGATCACGTGCTGGCCTGACATCATCGCCGCTCAAGCCTTGCACGCGCGCGAAAACCCGCTATAGGCCGCGCCTTCGCCGCAAGCCGGAGACCAGCATCGACGCACCGCCCCGGCGGGTTGTGCGATGTCGGCGCTTCGCCTAAGGCGGCTAGCAAGCAGTTTTTATTGTAGAACAGGTGCCGCAATGGCTGTCCCCAAGAGAAAAGTTTCGCCCCACCGTCGGGGCAACCGCCGGGCGCATGATTCGCTCAAGCCCGAAGCATTCCACGAATGCTCCAACTGCGGCGAGCTGAAGCGCCCGCACAACATGTGCACGGCGTGCGGCCACTATAACGGCCGCATGATCATCGAGCCCAAGGGCTTCTGATCAAACTAACTGCCGGAAGGAGTCGCGCATGAGCCTGCCGCGTATCGCTGTCGATGCGATGGGCGGCGATGAAGGCGTGCGCGTAATGGTCGAGGGCGCAGCTCTCGCCCGCCGTCGGCACGAGGGCTTCAAGTTCCTGCTGGTCGGTGACCAGACGCGGATCGAAGCGGCGCTGGCCGAGCATCCCGGAATGCGCGACGCGTCGGAGATCCTCCATGCGGAAGACGTCGTCGCGGGTGACGAAAAGCCCACGGCGGCGCTTCGTCGTTCCAAGACAACCTCGATGGGCATGGCGATCAACGCCGTCAAAGCCGGGCACGCGGGCGCTGCGGTGAGCGGCGGCAACACCGGCGCGCTGATGGCGATGAGCAAGCTTGCCCTGCGGACCATGCCGGGGATCGACCGACCTGCGCTCGCTGCATTGATGCCGACGCTGGGCGACAATGACGTCGTCATGCTCGACCTCGGCGCCAACACGGAATGCGACGCGCGCAACCTGGTGCAGTTCGCGGTGATGGGCGCGGCCTATTCGCGGATCGCTCTGGGCGTCGCTACGCCCCGCGTGCGTTTGCTCAACATCGGCACCGAGGAAACCAAGGGCACCGAGCGACTTCAGGAAGCGGCGGGTCGGTTGAAGGACGCCACTGGCCTTGCCCTCAGCTTCGAAGGCTATGTCGAGGCCGACAAGATCAATCGCGGCGAAGTCGACGTCGTCGTGACAGATGGCTTCTCCGGAAACATCGCGCTCAAGGCGATTGAGGGCGCGGCGCGCTTCGTCACGGACCTGTTGCGGGAAGCCTTTACGAGTTCGCTACGCTCCAAGATCGGCTTCCTGGTCTCGCGACCGGCGACCGAATTGCTCAAGCACCATCTCGACCCCAACAATCACAATGGCGCGGTCTTTCTCGGCCTGAACGGCGTGGTGGTGAAGAGCCATGGCAGCGCCAGCGCAGCCGGTGTCGCCAACGCCGTCCATGTCGCAGCCCGCCTGCTGGAGGATGACCTGACACAGCGGATCAGCGCGGATCTTTCCGAACTGCACAAGAGCCTCGGCGGCGGCAGCGCTGCCGCCGGCAACGACAGCACGACGGCGCGGGAAAGCGCATGATCCGTTCCGTCCTGCTCGGCAGCGGCTCTGCGCTGCCCAAGCGTGTTGTCACCAACGCCGAACTGGCGGAGCAGGTGGACACCAGCGACGACTGGATCGTCGAGCGTACCGGTATTCGGCAGCGCTATATCGCCGGTCCGGATGAAACGACGGGTTCGCTCGCGACCGACGCTGCCCGCGCAGCTATCGAGGCTGCCGGAATCGCAGCCTCGTCGATCGATCTCATCGTCCTCGCGACGGCGACGCCCAATCAGACCTTTCCGGCCACGGCCACGAAGGTTCAGGCGGAGCTTGGCTGCAACGGCGGGATCGCGTTCGACGTGCAGGCGGTATGCTCCGGCTTCCTCTACGCGCTGGACGTTGCCGATTCGCTGCTGCGGACCGGCAAGGCAACCCGCGCGCTCGTGATCGGGGCAGAGACCTTCAGCCGCATCCTCGATTGGGAGGACCGCGCCACCTGCGTCTTGTTCGGCGACGGAGCCGGCGCCTTCGTGCTCGAAGCGCGCGAAACGGATGACGCGACGGGCGAGGGCATTCTCGCCAGCCGCCTTCATGCAGACGGAAATCACTGCGACTTGCTGTTTGTCGACGGCGGCCCTTCGACCACGCAGACCGTCGGCCACCTTCGCATGAGCGGTCGCGAAGTCTTCCGCCACGCGGTTCGCAACCTTTCCGACGTCCTTGGCGAAGTGCTCGAGCAGGCGGGAATGGAGGCGAGCGCGATCGACTGGGTCGTTCCGCATCAGGCCAACCGCCGCATCCTCGAGGCCACGGCGAAAAAGCTCGACTTGCCGATGGAGCGGATCGTCGTGACCGTGGATCAGCACGCCAACACTTCGGCTGCTTCGGTGCCGCTGGCGTTCGACCAGGCATGGCGCGACGGGCGTATCAAGCCGGGACAACTCGTGATGCTGGAAGCGATGGGCGGCGGCTTCACGTGGGGCGCCAGCCTGCTGCGAACCTGATTTCTGCACAGGCAAGCGGTTCAACCTTTTGCCGTTGCTGCTTTTTCGCTATTACTTATAACGTTGTAAGTTCCCTGGGTCGCGCTGGGAGGAGACACACCCATCATGATGCGTTCGATTGGAACACTGACGCGTGCCGATCTGGCAGAAGCGCTCAATCGGAAGCTTGGCTTTTCGCGCTCAGAATCGCTCGATATGGTCGAAAGCATTCTCGCCAAGATGTGCGGCGCGCTGGACAAGGGCGAGAACGTGAAGATCTCCGGGTTCGGCAGTTTCATCCTGCGCGACAAGCGCGAACGGGTGGGCCGCAATCCCAAGACCGGGGTTGAAGTGCCGATTACCCCGCGCCGCGTGGTCACTTTCCGCGCCAGCCAGAAGCTCAAAGACAAGATCGTGCAGGCCGATTGATGGGCGGCGCCGGACCGCTGTTCGACGATGGCAAGGACGATGGCGCCATGCGCACCATCGGGGAAGTCTCGAAAGCGCTCGGTATCAAGCAGCACGTCCTGCGTTATTGGGAACAGCAGTTCCCGATGCTTACGCCGCTGAAGCGTAGCGGCGGGCGGCGGCTTTACCGCAGCGAAGATGTCGCGATGGTGCAGACCATCGATCGACTCGTGAATCGCGAAGGCTACACGCTGAAGGGCGCAAAGGCTGCGATTGCGAAGGGGCAGGCGGGAGATGGCGATGCGTCGGTATCCCAACCGACACCGGAACCAGAACCGCCGGAGCAGCGTGCTCCGACAAATGCCGATATTCTGCCTCAGCTTCGCGCCATCCGCACACGGCTTGCCGCCGCGCTAGAGGGCTAGGTTCGGCTCCTAGTGTTCGGGGCCTAGTGCTCAGGCCCGAGTTCGGAGTCGAGGTCGCGCGGACGTGCGAAGTGCACCAAGGTGCCGCAGCCGCGGTCGATGTCATTCCAGTCGTCGATCGCAAGCTCGAATACGAGGAAGCTTGCGGTCGGAAGCTTCAGGCCTGCTTCCTCCAGCAGATCGGGCGGACGACTGTCGCTGGCGATTTCGAAGACCATGTCATGCAGGCCTGGATTGTGGCCCGCCAGCAATACGGCGTCGTTGTCGGCGCCGCGTTCGCGCAGCAGGTCGAACAGGGTCGAGGTGTCCGCAAGATAGGCGCGCTCGGTGAATTCGACCGGCCACGATAAATCGGCGGCAGCGATGGTCTGGCGCACACGTTCGGCCGCGCTGGCGATCACAAGGTCCCACTTTGCGCCGTATTCGCGCATGTGCCTGCCCATCAACGCCGCCCCACGACGCCCGCGTTCGTTCAGTCCGCGGTCGAAATCACGCAGGTTCATGTCGTCCCACTCGGACTTGGCATGACGGAACAGGCCGAGGCGCTTCACAGGCTCTCCTTCGTTGCATCGCTTGGTGCGGTGTCTGATTGCGGCGAAACACGCTCGCGCACGCGTTGTAAAGCCTCATCGAGTGTCATGCGCATGACAGGCGTTCCTTCGGGAAACGCGCTATGGAAGCGGCTGGGGAATGCAGAGCTCAGCATGACGAAATGGCCGCGGTCGCCGCGCGTGCGGATCAGGCGACCGAAGGCCTGTGCCAACCGCGCGCGGATGATCCGGTCATCGTGGATGCTGCCACCGCCAGCCAGCCGGCGCGCGCGGTGGAGAATGTCGGGGCGCGGCCATGGAACCTGCTCCATCACGACGCAGCGCAGCGATTCTCCGGGCACGTCGACCCCGTCTCGCAGGGCATCGGTGCCGAGCAACGACGCCAGCGGATCGTCGCGGAAGATGTCGACCAGCGTGCCGGTGTCGATCGGGTCGACGTGCTGCGCGTAGAGCGGCAGACCTTCGCGCGCCAAACGATCGGCAATGCGGCCATGCACCGCGCGCAGGCGGCGGATCGCGGTGAACAGGCCGAGCACGCCGCCGCCACTCGCCTCGATCAGGCGGGCGTAGGCACCGGCAAGCGCCGGTATGTCGCCGCGGCGGACGTCCGTGACGATCAGCACTTCGGCCTGGTTCGCATAATCGAACGGGCTTTCGGCGGCGATCAGCTTCGGGGAAAGATCGATGTGCGGCGCGCCGGAATGCGCGACGGCGGACTGCCAGTCCGCCCCCTCCGCGTCGCGATCGCACAGGGTCGCGCTGGTCATCACGACGCCGTGTGCCTGTTCCAGCACGACCTTTGCAAACGGCTTCATCGGATCGAGCCAGCGGCGGTGAATCCCGATGTCGAACTCGCGCGAGTCGGAGCGGTCGACTGCCAGCCAGTCGACGAAATCCGGGTCCGCCGGGCCACCCAGACGGTTTAGTAGTGCTTCCCAGGCCGCGATCAGGTCGATCCGCCATGCGAGAGCGTGGCGCGCTCCGTCGATACGCGCACGGCCCTGCGCATCGAGCCAGTCGGGTGCATCCTCGACCAGTGCTTCCAGCCGCACGCCGAGCTTCACCAGCGGCTGGCGCATCCGTGCGAGCGCCTCTGCCGCAGCTTGGGCCAGTTCGACGAAGTTGCCTTCCAGCTGCGCCGCTTCCGTCTCGATGCCGTAGCCCGCTTCCTGCCCGCCGCTCTCGTCGCGGGCGTAGGTGAGGCTGCGGACCGCGCCGAGCAGCGCCTCGATCGGACCGGATGGCGCGTTTTCCTGAAGCCGGCCTATCCATCCGTCGGAAGGCAGCGCCTCTGCTGCATCGCAGGCAGCCGCGATGGCCTCACCGCCGGCTTCGTCATAGCTCGAAACGTCCGCCAACCGCGCTGCAAGGCCACGGCGGCGGCCCTTCGATCCGCGCTCCGGCCCGAGCACCCAGCGCTTCAGTTCGATCGCCTCCTGCCCGGTCAGGGACGCCGCGAAGATCGAATCCGCCGCCTGGAAGACGTGATGACCTTCGTCGAAGACGATCCGCGTCGGTCGCAGCGCGTGATCGCGGCCGCGCGCGGCATTGACCATGACCAGCGCATGGTTGGCGATAACCAGGTCCGCCTGCGCGCTTGCGCGGGCGGAGCGTTCGATGAAGCATTTGCGGTAGTGCGGACAACCCGCATAGACACATTCGCCGCGCTGGTCGGTCAGCGAGGCGATGCCACGCCGGCGAAACAACGTGCCGAGCCAGCCGGGCAGGTCGCCGCCGATCATGTCGCCGTCGCGCGTGTAGGCGGCCCAGCGCGCTACCAGCTGCGCGAGGATGGCTGCGCGCCCGCCGAAGCCGCCCTGCAACGCATCTTCGAGGTTGAGCAGGCACAGGTAGTTCTCCCGGCCTTTGCGCACCACCACGGGCGGGGAACCGTCCGTGCGGGTTTCGGGCCAAGCCCGCCGCGCCTCGGCGCGCAGCTGGCGCTGCAGGTTCTTGGTGAAGGTGGAGACCCACACGGTGCCCTGCGACTGCTCCGCCCAGAGCGAGGCGGGGGTCAGGTAACCCAAGGTCTTGCCGACCCCGGTGCCGGCCTGCGCCAGCAACATGTGCGGCAGGCGGTCCGACTTGCGGGGGGCAAAGGCGCTGGCGGTGGCGCGTGCATAGTCGCGCTGACCCTCGCGCCGCTCCGCACCGGCGCCGGTTAGTCGCGCAAGGCGCGCATCGACGTCGCTTTCGTCGAGCATGACCTGCGCAGGTTGTGGACGTTCGGGCGCCTCCTCCCACTCCGGCAAGCGGGAGAACAGCCATTTCTCCGCTTTCTCCGGTCGCGCGACATGCGGCGTCAGGACTTGCGCCCAGGGCCACCGCAGGCGGGCAAGCGATTGCAGGATCGACCATGCACCCTCGCGTTCGGCCCAGTCGGCGCTCTCGCAAATCGCGATCAGTTCGCCAGCGGCGCGTTGGAGGAAGGCGGGAACGTCTGCGCCATCATCCGGGGCAGGCAGGTCGAGCGCATGGGCCAGCCCCTTGGGCGTCGGCACGCAGAACCGGGCAGGGCGTACGAAGGCGAACAGCTCCAGCAAATCCAGGCCGGAGAGGTCGGGGTATCCCAGTCTCGTCGCCACGAGCGGCGCGTTGCAAAGCAGCACCGGCGTGTCGGACGCGGCCATGATGGCCTCGCCCTTGCCAAGTCCGCGCGTCTCCCCATCGCGGCTACGCAACCACGTGCCCGCATGGCTGGCGTGCAGCGCAGGGAGGGGGAGGGCTTCCGGCACGTCGCCGCTATGCGAAGGCCGGAACGAAATGTAAACATCGCCCGCCGGGACTAGCCACAAAACGCAGCAGAAAGGTCCCGGCGTGGCCGTCAGTCAGATTAGGAAGCCCGGAGCCAGCGCGAGCGGGCGTGGTTTACTTTGCAGCATCGCTTCCGGGCAGTGGCACCGTTTCCTTGAAGGTATGCGTGACATAGGGGAACGGGATCTCGATCCCTGCCTGGTCGAGCGCCTTCTTGATTGCCTTGATCGCCTCGCTCTTGGTCTGGCGAAGATCGCGCGCGGCTGATTGTGCGTACCACTGCACGAGGAAGTCGACCGAGCTGGAATTGAACTCCTGCGCATAAACGATGACCGGACGATCTTCGACAACCGCGTCGACCGTCGCCATCGCGTCGTAAATGACCTTCTGCGCCTGCTCCAGATCGGTATCGTAGGACACGCCCACCACGACCTCGTTCCGGCGCACGGTGTCGTCCGTCAGGATTTTCACGGCGTTTTTGAACAGCATGGAGTTGGGCATGATGGTCAACTCGTTGGAAAGCTGGCGGATATGCGTTTCGCGAAGGGTGATCAGTTCAACCTTGCCGAGGACGCTCTCGACTTCGATCAGATCGCCGATTCGCATTTTCTCGCGCAACATGATGAGCACGCCGGCGAGGAAATTCTCGAAGATGTCCTGAAAGGCGAAGCCGATGGCCAGGGCACCGATCCCGAGACCGGCAATCAGCCCCGCGGGGGTGAAGCCGGGAATGGCGACGATCAGCGCCAGCATGATGCCGAGCAACCAGATGGCGAGCCGGATGACGGTCGCGATCAGCTGGCGCAGGTCCTCGCGGATGTTCGACTTGCCGGTCAGCATGGCGGCGATCCGTACGGCGGACTTGGCGATGAACCATGTCAGGATCAGTATGACGAAAGCGATGGCGAGGTTGGGCAGAATGGCAACAGCGCCCACGATCATGCTTTCGACCTGCTGCTGCAACGTAGCGATGTAATTCAAAGAAATTTCCCCTGTGGTCCTTTCTGAACTAACCTGAGGCGAGGCCCACGGTTCCGATTTGTCGTTCCAGACCATCGTTCCGGCTATGATTTGCGCCGCCGATATGCGTTATTCAGCGTGGTGACAGGTGGTATCGGGCGAGGGGAGTTGATGCGCGCAGGGAGGATCATGCGGTTGGCCGTTTGTGGCTGCCTGGCCGTGGCCGGTATGGGCGCGATTGCGCCTGCCCATGCGCAGCAAGGCGAAGTCCAGCGGGTCGAGGACCCGCCGCCGGAAGGCGCGACCTCACCAACGGTCCGTCCCGGCTCGACGCAGTTGCCGCCCGAGTTTCGCTTGCCCGACACATCGGCTCCCGGTGGCCCGTTTACGGTGCGGGGTCTGGGTAACGATGCGCGTGAAGAACAGCCGGCCGAACCGCAGCCGCAGCCCGTCCAGCGTGCTCCCGCGCAAAGAAGTCCCGCGCAGAGTGCTCCGGCCGAGACTGTCAGGGCGCCTGTCGCATCGAGCGAGGCACGCACTGCGCCGACCGAAGCGGCTCCTCCGCCTGCGGACAGTGTTCCTGCCGAGCGGGAAAGCGCCTCGGAAGCAGCGGGAAGCCTACCTGCCGTCTCCGGCAAGACGCCTGCGGCAGGTGCTTCGGTCACCGCCGGAGCGGTGGAACGCGCGGACGATTCCAGTCCGTTCTGGCCTGTCGTGCTGGTTCTACTGGTCGTTGTCGGCGGTGCTTTTCTCGCCTCGCGGCGGTTTCTCGCAGGACGAGCAGCCACTGGCGTAGTCGGCGCCCCCCAAAGCCAACCGGTCGCGCAACCGCAGCAGCCGCGTGTGCAACCCAGCCCACCCGCAAGGCTCGGAGCTGGGTCGGGCACACCGCCCACGCCGCCGCGCGCAGCCGGTCCCGTGAATGCCAATGGCTTTGTATCGGTTCCCTCGGGCAGGCCCGTTCAGCGCCCCGTCGTGCCGCCGCCATCGCAGCAAAACCCGCAACCCAAACCAGCGACGCAAGGCAATTTCGTCTCGGTTCCGGCCCGAAAGCCTGTCGGCCAGCCGCCAGCGCAGGCAGCAGGAAACAACGTGTCCATTCCGATCCGTCGGCCGCAGTCGCCAGCCACAGGATATTCGCTGACAGCGCCCCGAATCAGCGATCCTCGCAAGCGTTAGCAATACCCTAGAGTAGCCCATCCGGCCTTTCGGTTGGGCGCAAACCGCCTGCCGCTCATCGCTGCTGTGACCTTCTATATCTCTGAAAACACGGTGTTTCCTGTTATCTGAACGGTCGATAAACGGAACCGACTGAGAAAATCGTCCGTTTCTTTGTGGCTATGACGAAACCCCATCTCAACGCTCGTTGTGCCCCCGTCGCGATTGCCGCGATGCTGGCGCTTGGTACCACCACGGCGCCGATTGCGGCGGCTGCACAGGAGATGCAAACCGGCACGCCTGTGATGAGTTCGCCTGTCGCTCCGACGGCGCAACCGTCCACTGCGCCCACGATCGTTATTCCCGATGTGGAAACGACTATTCCGGCTGCATCATCGGTCCAGCCAACAACGCAAACTGCTACGCCGAGGGTGACCGCCACACCTGCGCAAGTCGCAGAAAGCAGCAACACAGCGCCAGTGACGAACCCACCTGCGGAGCGTAGCCAAACGCCTGTCCGCACCACCACTGCCGCTCCGGTTGCGGCGGTATCCCCTCCGAGCAACGCTTCGCCGCTACCGACAGATACAGGCGTCGAAACCCGACAAGCCACCGATGGCGAGCGCGTTTTCGATGACGGTGCCATCGCTCCCCCAGTCGTAACTGCTGGTGCCGACACCTCCGCACCCGCAGGCGAGCTTCGCGATCCTTCGGCAAACAGCCTGACGCTGCTGGCCCTGTTGCTTGGCGGAAGCGCAGCGGCAGTCTTTGCTGCATTGATGTTCGCCCGCCGTCGCCGTGAGACGGTGATGACAAGGCGTTCGACGCAGCGCGAGGTCGTTCTCGATGCAACCTCTCCGGCGCCGGGTGTCGCGACGATGATCGAAGAGAACCCGCGCGTTCCCGACGATGATATGCGACCCAATATTCTCGCTGCCCGGACGGGCGAGGTTGCTGCTTCGCCGGTCCCGCCGTCGCCACTGGCCCGAGAAGGCGACACGCTGGTGACCACCCGGTATGCGTCCGCTGCGCCAGCCGCTGTCGGCGCCATTCGGCTTCCCCGCGAGATGCCCCAGTTCCAGGCCGAGCGCCAGTTGCTGCTCGATCGCATGATCGCGGCTCAACCGGATGAAGCCAACCCGTTCCGGTCGCACAAGGCTCGCGCCCGCCGCGCCCGCCTCATCATGCAGTGGATGGATAGTCCCGCTCGCGAAAGCCGCGACCCGCAGTTCGACCTCAGCGCCTACACTCGCCACTGGAATGACGGTGAGGTCACCCAGACCCCGCGCGTTCCGGCGATGGCCTGAATGGCTTAACGAGGTTCCAGGAGGAAGGGCGGTCCATGACGGGCCGCCCTTCTTGCATCTGCCTTCGCACTTGCAACAGCGCGGCACCTCCCGCAAAGGCTGCGCCCATGAGCATGAGTGAACTGAGCGAAGCCGCGCGCGTCAACAAGACCTGGCCATTTCAGGAGGCCCAGAAGCTGCTCAAGCGCTATCCGGACGGGACCAAGCCGGATGGCTCGCCTGTCTTGTTCGAAACCGGGTACGGCCCCAGCGGCCTGCCGCACATCGGCACCTTTCAGGAAGTGCTGCGCACCACGCTGGTCCGACGCGCCTTCGAAGCGATTATCGGTGCCAAACCGGAAGACGGCCGAACGCGGCTTGTCGCCTTCAGCGACGACATGGACGGGCTGCGCAAGGTGCCCGACAACGTCGCCAACAAGGACCTGCTGGCGGCCAATCTGCACAAGCCCCTGTCGCGCATTCCGAGCCCGTTCGGTGACGAGCACGAAAGCTACGCCGCGCACAACAACGCGATGCTGCGCGCTTTCCTCGACCGTTTCGGTTTCGACTATGAGTTCGTCGCGGCGAGCGAGCGTTACAACAGCGGCGCATTCGACGATGCCCTGCGGCAGGTGCTGCGCAGGAATGGCGAAATCCTCGACATAATGCTGCCGACCCTGCGCGAGGAACGGCGCAAGACCTATTCGCCCGTACTGCCGATCAGCCCGGTTTCGGGCCACGTGCTCCAGGTGCCGGTCGAAGTCGTCGATGCGGAAGCGGGTCTGATCCGGTTCACCGATGAAGACGGCACCATCGTGGAACAGTCGGCGCTGGGTGGAATGTCCAAGCTGCAGTGGAAGGTCGACTGGGCAATGCGCTGGTATGCGCTGGGCGTCGATTACGAGATGTATGGCAAGGATCTGACCGACAGCGGCGTGCAGTCGGGCAAGATCGTTCAGGCGCTCGGCGGGCGCAAGCCGGAGGGGCTGATCTACGAGATGTTCCTCGATCAGAATGGCGAGAAGATCTCCAAGTCCAAGGGCAACGGTCTGTCCATCGAGGAATGGCTTGAATACGGCAGCGAGGAGAGCCTCGGCTTCTATATCTTCCCCAATCCCAAGTCGGCCAAGCAGCTGCACGTCGGCGTTATCCCGCGCGCGGTCGACGATTACTGGCAGTTCCGCGACCGTCTGGACGAGCAACCGCTCGACAAGCAGCTCGGCAACCCGGCGTGGCACCTGCTGCGCGCCAATGGCGGCTTTGCGGGGAGCGAGGCACCGGGAGCCGGGGAGAGCCTGCCGGTGACCTACGGCCTTCTGCTCAACCTCGTCGCCGTGCTTGGGGCAGAAGCCGACCGCGAACAGGTGTGGTCCTACCTCGGCAATTACATCGACGATCCCGATCCGGCGAAGCATCCGGAACTGGACGTGCTGGTCGGAACCGCGCTTGCCTACAACCGCGATTTCGTCGCGCCCACGCTGGTCAAGCGCGCACCGGGCGCGAATGAGACCGAGGCGCTCAAGGCGCTGGATCTCGCGCTCGACATCATGGCGGACGACACCTCGGCGGAGGATTTGCAGACAGTGGTCTACGAGGTCGGCAAGTCGGAGCAATTCGGCTTCGAAAACCTACGTGACTGGTTCCAGGCGCTTTACCAGACGCTGCTCGGCAGCGATCAGGGACCGCGCATGGGCAGCTTCATCGCGCTTTACGGAATTGCCAACACCCGCAAGCTTATTGCCGAGGCGCTGGCGAGGAAGTGAAGGCGCAGGCGGGCGGGGTCAGTTCCACTCGCCGGTGCGATACCACTGCGTTACGACATATTTGACACCCGCTTCCACCGGCATCCCGGCGTGGGCGGTCTGCAAATTCATCGCACCGTCGGGCGTGGCGTTGTTCCACGCCAGCAGAACGCCCTCGCGCGGCTCGATCGAGAGGCCGAGTTCGGTGAAATCGGTCGTTCCGCCCGCTTCGACATCGTTGAGAAAGATCATCGCGGTGTAGCTGCGCTGGCCGCCGCGGCTCATCTCCATGTCGAAGTAATTGCCCTCCGGATGAAACCAGTCGCAATGCGGCTTGAATTGCTGGCCCGGCAGGTAGCGCTGGCCCTGCATCGCCTCGCCGTACTCGGGCATGATGCCGAGCAAATCGTCCGTGCGACGCTTGATCTGGCGCACGAACGGATCCTCCCGGTCGACATTGCCGGAATACGATGTGCGGAAGGCGTCAGTGTAATTGCTGTCGTAGATCGCGGATGGCCTTGCGCAATCGTCGATCATTTCGCGCAGGCGCGCGCATTCCTCGGCACTCATGAAATCGCCGATGGCCCAAATCTCGGCCTCGTCGTTCGGCAGCTGATACGCGGAAGGATGTGCAGACAGCCGCCTGCGCACGGTTTCGCCGATGTCCCTCAGCCTGGGACGCTCCTTTTCCAGCAGGGCGCGGCGTTGATCGAGTGTCGTCGTCGTCGTCATGCAGCCGACAGTGGCGATGGAGAGGCGCGCTATCAAGGGCTCTTGCACCCTGACCGCATTGACTTACACCACGCAGATGAACGCACTCGCCAACACCGCCGCCCCGTCTCGCCGATACTCGCTCGGTGCGATGATCTTTCACTGGCTGATCGCCATCGCCGTGATCGTCAACTGGCGGCTTGCAGAATCGGGGCAGGAGATAAGGGGGGAGGCCGGGGCTGCATTGATGGGCAACCACAAGGCGCTGGGCATCACGATCCTGATCCTCACGATCGGCCGCATCATCTGGCGCCTGACCCACCCGGTGCCGCCGCTGCCGCGCGATATGGCAGTTTGGGAGAAGACGCTGGCGCGGGCCGTTCACGTGATCTTCTACGTGCTGCTGATCGCCCTCCCGCTGGGTGGCTGGCTCGCTTCGAGCTACGCAGGCCGCCCGATCGACGTCTTCGGCCTGTTCAGCCTGCCGGCGCTGCCCGTCGGTCGGAGCGGTGACACCGCCAGTACGATTTACGAGATTCACGCCACGGGCGGTTCGATCATGATCTGGCTGATCGGCCTGCATATCCTCGGCGCGCTGAAGCACACGTTCTTCGACAAGAACGGCGGCATTTTCCGGATGCTGCCCTTCGGCAGGGTATAGACAACGAAAAACCCCCGCCGGCTGCACGGGCGGGGGTTCCTCTGCCGGACCGGCACGAAGCCGGTCCGTCGATTATCATCCGGCTTACCAGAAGAAGTCGTAGATCACGTCGACCACTTCGCCGCTGTACATATCGACCAGCAGCACATCGTCGTAATAGCGCACCCAGCGATACGGACCGTACACTTCGGGCAGGCGGTACTGCCACGGGTCGTTGATCCAGTAACGGTTCGAATAGAACGGGTTGCCGATGTGGAAACCGATGCTCAGGCGGCTGTAGCGATGGCTGCGGTAGGGCGAATAATAGCGCCCGACCCGGTAAAGGCTGCGGTTCGAGTAGCGATAGCGCTGCCAGTCGTAGCGGCTCGAGTCGCGCCAGCGACGGTCCCACCGTTGGTGATCGCCCCGGCGATAGTCCCCGCTCCGATATTCGCCGCGGCGGCCATCGCGATAGCCGTCACGCCGCCCGTCGCGATAGTTCTGCCAGTTTTCGCGACGGTCGCTGCGATCGTCTGCGTGCCGTCCGTCACGATAGCCATCGCGGTAGGTCGAATTACGGTTGCGGTCGGAATAGCTCCGGTTGCGGTCGCCGCTGCGCCATTCGGACCGGCGGTCGCCGCGATTGTCGGCGCGCTGGCTGCGCTGCTGAGCCTCGCGCTCTCGCAAAGAGGCCGCGTATGCCGCGTTGTTTTCACGCAGGCGATCCGAATAGTTGCGACCACGGGTCTGACCGCGTTCCGCCTGCTGCTGCGATCTTTCGCTGCGCTGCTGGCGGACCGGGGCGGCCTGTGGCGGTGCGACTCGCGTAGGGCGCTGTGCGCGTTCGGTGCGCTGTTCCTGCGTACGCTGGCTGCGTTCCGACCCGCGCTGGCTGCGCGCCTCGCCCCGCTTGCCACGATCGCCGCCGCGCCGGTCGACCCGGTCGGGGCGCATCTCGGCCGATGCCGATGCGGCAGCGGTGGCTGCCTCCGCCTGGGCAGGCATGGCGGTTAAGGTAAGTGCGGCCGCAAGCGCTGCCAATCCGCTCGATCTGAACAAAGTATGGATAGTCATTGCGACCCCTTTCCCTAGATTGGCGCCACGACAGGGCGGCCAGTACATGCGGTGATTAGAGGGAAGGCGCTGACATAAGTCTGAACAAGGCGTAAAGCCTTACGTTCATGTTGGAGGGGGTGAGTGTGAACGGCCAAGACATACTGGACGGCGCGGTCGGGTGAGGGCAGACAACGCGAATGCAGAGCGTTCTCAAGGTGATCCACGCCGATCTCGCCGGGCGGCTGGCGGAAGGTTCGAACAACAGGCGCTCCCCCATGCACGTTCCGGTGGTGGCGACGGCTGATGCCGATGCGCGGGTCATGGTATTGCGAGATTTCGATGCGAACAGCTGGACCTTGCGCTTCCACACCGATGCGCGCTCCCCCAAATGCGCAGTCGTAGGCGATCGCGCGCCCATCGGACTTCTCTTCTACGATCCACCGGAGAAAGTGCAGATACGGCTGCGCGGCACCGGGCGGATCGCGCGGGAGGGCCCCATCGCAGATGCGGCCTGGACCGAAAGCACGAATTTCGCGCGGCGGTGTTACCTGGGAGAAGGGCCGGGCGCCGTGTCCGATACACCCACCTCCGGTCTGCCGGATTGGGTCGAGGGGATCGAGCCAAACGATTCGCAACTGATGCAGGCGCGCGCGAATTTCGCGGTGCTGCTGGTCGAAATCGCTCATGCCGACTGGTTCCACCTCTCCAACGACGGGCACCGGCGCGCGCAGTTCGATCGTGGCATCGACGGCGAATGGGACGGGCGCTGGGTAGCGCCCTGATCAGACGTCCTCGCCGGGCGTCACCTTTTCGATGACCGCGCGTACGGTGCGATAAAGCACGGTCACGGTTGCCGCGTTCATGCCGACCATTACCACGCTGGCAACGAACAACCCGTCGTAGAGGCTGACGTACCAGCCGTCGGGCAGCTCCTCGAACTCGCCCACCGGCAGGGTAAAGGCGAGCAACACGAACAGGCTGATCATCAGCGTCGCCGTGGCGAGCCGCGCGATCAGGTCGACGCTGCGATAGGTATCGGCGTCGAATTCCTTGTCCATTCGCCGGATCATCCCGATCAGCGTCAGCATCAGCGCAAGGATGGTGCCCGATGCAGTGACGATGGCTGATCCGAGATAGAGGCCGGCGCGGCTCAGGGCCTCGATCAACTGGGTGGCCTTCGCGCTGGAATAGACATCGCCTATCGCCCATCGCGCGGCGAAACCGATGACGCAGACCATCAGGAAGACGGCGGCGGACCAGTAGTGGTTCCGGACGGTATCGGGGATCGGCATTCGCATGGTCGGGTAACGGACCGAACCCGCGATGTATCCGATGAGACCGCGATCGTAGGCAACGCGGCTCGTCACTGGCAGGCCGCTCCTGCAACACATGGAACAGTGGCTTGGTAAGCGGCGGCGCTGGTCAGGTGCTAGCGCCGCCGCCCTCTAATAGGAAAACGCAAGGCGGGCCGTCAGGCGGCCTGCTTGATCTCGCGCAAGGTGATGTCGAAGGTCAGGTCCTCGCCCGCCAGCGGGTGATTGCCGTCCGCTTTCACACTCTCGTCGCCCACTTCGACGATATAGAGCGTCATCGGCTGGCCGTCGGGCTGCTGCGCCTGCATCGCCATGCCCGGTTGCGGTGCGGGCTCGGGCGGCAGGTTGGAGCGGGGGATGTCGATCACCAGATCGTCGCGACGCGGGCCGAAGGCCTTGTCGGAAGGTATCGCGATCTTCTGCTCGTCACCCACGCTCATGGAGGTCAGCGCCTCCTCGATCTGTGTGAAAATCTGTCCGGCCCCCAGCTGGATGTCCTGCGGGCCCTGTTCCTGCGTATTGCCGACCTCGGCGCCGTCGCTGCGGCGCAGGATGTAGTCGATGGTCACGGTGTCGCCGCTCTTGGGAGTGGTCATAGTGGTCCTCTTGGGATTTCGTGTTCGCGGCGCGCGAAAATGCGCGCGTCGGTACAGCGCCGCCGTATGCGGTCGCTTCCCGGCCATTGTCTCAAACCATCGCGGTCAGGTCAAATCGCGCCCGGCATCCTGCCTTGCAGCGGACACGCCTCAGGCGGCGACGGCATAGCGATTGCGGCCCGAATTCTTCGCATCGTACAATGCGGTGTCGGCGGATTGGAGCAAATAGGTGGCGTCTGCCCCCGGCTGGTACACCGTCACGCCAAGGCTGATGGAGATTTCGTCGACCCCGCATTCCGTCAGGGAGATTTGCGTCACCGCCTGTCGCAGACGCTCGGCGATCATGGTGGCGTAGTGGCGGTCGGCGCCCGGCAGCACGGCGAGGAATTCCTCGCCCCCGATCCGCGCGAACAGATCGGTCGGGCGCAGGCAGCGGTCGCAGGCTATCGCGATTTCCTTTAGCACCAGATCGCCGACAACGTGGCCGCAGGTGTCGTTGATCGCCTTGAAATGGTCCGCATCGAGCAGGATGACTGCGAACCGGTCGGCCCCCGCCTCGGCATCGGCAATCGTCGCATCGAGGAAGCGCATGGCCTTGCGGCGGTTGGCGGCCCCGGTCAGGGCATCGGTATCGGCGGCGACGGCTGCGGAGTGCGCGCGTGCCTCGGCCTCCTTGCGGGCGTGTTGCAGGTTGTCGAGCAGTTCGGCGCGTTCGGTTATGTCGATCAATACCCCGAAAATCGCGGCGACGCGGTCATCCTCCATCTCGACTTCGCCGCGGCTGGCGACCACCCGCACGGTGCCGTCCGGGTGAACCACGCGCGCCTCGAATTCGAAGCCGGTCTGGTTCTGGATCGCTTCCGATACGATGGCGCTGACCCGTGTCCGATCCTCAGGATGATAGGCTTCTATCGCGTTGTGCAGGGTCACGGCGCGGCCGGGCAGGTAGCCGCAGATCGTGTAGGTCTGGCGCGACCATTCGATCGTCTCTGTCGCGATGACATAGCGCCAGTGACCCATGTTGGAGATCTCCGCCGCGGTCTGGAGCAGGTCGCGGCTGTTGCGCAGCTCTGCCGCGCGGCGATTGCGGTCGGCGAGGATTGCCGCTCCGGGGAAGGAGGAAATCAACAGCGTCATCAGGTAGAACTGGAAGAACAGCGCGCGGTCGACTGGCTGCTCGACATAGGCGACCGGGCCTTCGCCCTGCACCGAGTAATAAGACCCGATGACCCCGATCACGGCAACAGACAGAAGCGCGCCCTCGAAACCGAGCAGGAAGACGGTGACCGACACCACCGCGAACGGCAGGAAAAGCAGCGGATAGTCGCTCTGCGCGAAAGTGGCGTAGCCTGCCACCGCGGCGCACAGCACCACCACCACACCCTGTGCGAGCCGGCGGCCATTCCGACGGCGGGTCTGCATCATCCAGCGACGCAATCCGCGCACCGAGTAGATCATCGCCGGTCCGACCAGCAGAATGCCCAGCAGCACGGTGACGACCCACGAGACGAAGAAGCCGACCCCCGCGTCCGACCCTGCAAAAACCAGCGCGACCAGTCCGCTGGAGAGCGAACCGGCGAGCGCCCCAAGACAGAAGCGCGCGACCCATGCGGGCCGGTCGAACGACAGGCAGCGCAGATCGCCCGAGCAGGCGACCCGTGCGACCACCAATGCCTCGATGATATTGGCGAGCGTGAAGCCCAGCGCCTTGGCCGGGCTCGCGCCGTAAGTGTAGTTGGAAAGCGCGCTCGCCAGCGCAATTCCGGCGATCAGCAGCAACCGCCCGCGACCCTGCAGCAGCAGCAGGCCCGCCACGGCAATCCCGCTGGAAGGCCAGACGTGAGCGATCCCGGCCTGGTTCTGCGTGTATTCCAGCGACGCAAAGGCAAGGGCGCCATAGAGCAGCGCAAATACCAGCGCCCACGCGGGCCGGAGGGGCTTGAAGTCTAAGCCGGAGAGCATTTCTCCGGCTTAGGCTCAACATGGTAAATG
Organism: Altererythrobacter sp. CAU 1778; assembly: GCF_054482795.1. Taxonomy (NCBI): domain Bacteria; kingdom Pseudomonadati; phylum Pseudomonadota; class Alphaproteobacteria; order Sphingomonadales; family Erythrobacteraceae; genus Altererythrobacter; species Altererythrobacter sp. CAU 1778. Next base: position 1,125,617 of record NZ_JBTLRP010000001.1, read on the forward strand.
AAACGTAAGCTTTGGACCGGCAATCGCCCTATAAGGCGAGCTTGCCGATTTCGCCCCGCGCAGATGCGATGGCCTGCGCCTTCATCTCGTCGCTGACCTTGAGCCCTTCGGCGATGATGAATTGCGGCGCGGTGATGCCGATGAAGCCGAACACGCTGGTGAGGTAGCGTTCGGCGTGCTCGACGCTGCGCTGGCCGCTGTCTTCGCCATAAAGGCCACCGCGCGCGATGGCGACGATGACGCGCTTGTCGCCCGCAAGGCCTTCGGCGCCTGTTTCGGTATAGCGGAAGGTCTCGCCCGCCACGAGGATGCGGTCGATCCACGCCTTCAGCTGGCTGGGAATGGTGAAATTGTACATCGGCGCGCCAATCACCACCGTGTCGGCTTCCTTGAACTGCCGCAGCGCTTCCTGCGAGTCCGCCTCTCCGAAAGCGGGGAAGGTCAGGTGGTCGAGCGGTTCTGCGGCGAGATCGCGGTAGGTCACTTCGCCTGCGCCGAGCGCGCCGACGATGGCGGCGGACAGATCGCGGCTGACGGAATCTTCGCCGCTGATGGAGGAATCGATGTGCAGTATCTTCATGTCATGTCTCCGGTCACAAATCTTGACCAGGGCCATGTATGCGACCACATAGAGTGTTCAAGAACGCAAATTTTCATGACCAGGTCACACCGATATGACTGCCAACGAACATCCGCATAACAACCCCGCCTGCCGCTCCGTCAGCGAGCTGCTGAGCCGCGTCGGCGACAAGTGGACCGTGCTGGTCGTGCGCGCTCTGGAGCAGGAGAGCCTGCGCTTCAACGAGCTGAAGCGCGAAGTCGGCGGTATCTCGCAACAAATGCTTACCCGCACCCTGCGCGCCCTCGAACGCGACGGCATGGTAGAGCGCACCGTCCACCCCACAATCCCGCCCCGCGTCGAATACGCGCTGACCGATTTCGGCCGCTCACTGGCGGTGCCGGTCATGGCCCTGGTGGACTGGACGTTCGAGAACCTGCCCGCGATTCATGCGAATAGGGAGGCGTTCGACGGGGTGCTGGAGGAGGAACGGCGGGTGGCTTGAATCGGCTGGGAAGCAGCCATTGCTGGCGCAGCTAAAACTGAACTTTGGAACCGCAATAACGAAAGGTGCGCCTTGGAAGGCGATGAGCCTCCGATGGCTGAAACACGAATGATGTTCTGAACAATATCGTGACCTTCACGTCGTCTTGATATGAATCGCCAAAGCGAACTGATGTGCATTCTCGCTTGAGCGTATAAGTCGAATTATCCTGTTTCAAACTCGCAACTTCGCATCTGGTCTGCTGGTCGTTTATGCCGTTTCGGCCGCCCCAGTAAGATAGGGTGTCGGCGTTCGAGGCATCTTTACAGGGAGTTCCAGTCTCCACGTATATGCCCCTTCGGAGTGGCAAAAGGTCGGCAGCAATCGCTCCCGAACTGATGAGAAGAAATAGTGGTGCTGCCGTCAGTACGCTTACCTTCATAACAGGGCATTCTGCCAGAAACGTCACCGTCCGCAACGGGGTCGTCACCGGACGGTCCGCTAACGACCCCAAACCTCACCGCGTCAGCTTCTTGTACGCCAACCTCGTAGGCCGATCTGCCGCATCGCCCAGACGGCGTCGCTTGTCTTCCTCGTAAGCTTCGAAGTTGCCCTCGAACCATTCCACGTGGCTGTCGCCTTCGAAGGCGAGGATGTGGGTGGCGAGGCGGTCGAGGAAGAAGCGGTCGTGCGAGATGACCACGGCGCAACCGGCGAAGTTCTCGATCGCCTCTTCCAGTGCGCCGAGCGTTTCCACGTCGAGATCGTTGGTCGGTTCGTCCAGCAGCAGCACGTTGCCGCCCTGCTTCAGCATCTTGGCCATGTGCACGCGGTTACGCTCACCGCCCGACAGCTTGCCGACGCTCTTCTGCTGGTCCGCGCCCTTGAAGTTGAACGCGCCGACATAGGCCCGCGTGCTGGTGTCGTGGCCATTGACCTTCATGTAATCGAGCCCGTCGGAGATTTCCTCCCACACGTTGTTGCCCGGCGTCAGGTCGTCGCGGCTCTGGTCGACATAGCCGAGGCGCACGGTCTCGCCGATCTCGATCTTGCCGTCGTCGGGCGTTTCCTGGCCCGTGATGATCTTGAACAGGGTGGACTTGCCCGCGCCGTTCGGCCCGATGACGCCCACGATGCCGCCCGGCGGCAGCATGAAGTCGAGGTTTTCGAACAGCAGCTTGTCGCCATAGGCCTTGGTGATGCCCTTGGCCTCGATCACCTTGCCGCCGAGGCGTTCGGGCACCTGGATGACGATCTGCGCCTTGCCCGGCTTGCGGTCGGACTGCGCGTCCTGCAGTTCCTCGAACTTGCGGATACGGGCCTTCGACTTGGTCTGGCGCGCGGCGGGGGTCTGCCGGATCCATTCCAGCTCGCGGCTGAGCGACTTCTGCCGACCCGATTCCTCGCGGTTTTCCTGCTCGAGGCGCTTGGCCTTCTTTTCCAGATAGGTCGAGTAATTGCCTTCGTAAGGATAGTACGAACCGCGGTCGAGTTCGAGAATCCAGCCGACGACATTGTCGAGGAAGTAGCGATCGTGGGTGATCATCAGCACCGCGCCCGCATATTCCTTGAGATGGTTTTCGAGCCATTCGACGCTTTCGGCATCGAGGTGGTTGGTCGGTTCGTCCAGCAGCAGGATCGAAGGCTTCTGGATCAGCAGGCGGGTGAGGGCGACGCGGCGCTTTTCACCGCCCGACAGGTTCTCGACCGATGCGTCGCCCGGCGGGCAGCGCAGGGCCTCCATCGCGATTTCGAGCTGGTTGTCGAGCGTCCAGCCATCGACCGCGTCGATCTTCGTCTGGAGGTCGGCCATTTCTTCGCCCAGCTTTTCGAAATCGGCGTCCGGTTCGGCCATTTCGGCGGCGATCGCGTTGTAGCGTTCGACCAGCTCGGCGGTTTCCTTCGCCCCTTGCCGCACGTTTTCCAGCACGGTCTTGGTCGGGTCGAGTTCCGGCTCCTGCTCCAGATAGCCGACGGTGATGTTCTCGCCCGCCCAGGCCTCGCCGGTGAAGTCGGTGTCGATGCCCGCCATGATCTTGATCAGGGTGGACTTACCCGCGCCGTTCGGCCCGACGATGCCGATCTTCGCGCCCTGGTAGAATTGCAGGTTGATGTTGCTCAACACCGGCTTCTGGGCACCGGGGAAGGTCTTGGTCATGTTCTTCATGACATAGGCGTATTGCGCGGCCATCGGGTCGTCCTTCGGGAATGAAAATGCGATTGGGAATCCCCGCGCAGATAGGCAGAAGCTGCCGCCGGGGCAAGCGCGCGTGGCAATTGCGCCACGCGGGCGGGGCGTTCGGTGCAGGCGGCGCGTGAAGCGTTTGACCACCGCGCGAAACGGGTGAATCAGGCCGCTTTCGCAACTCCACCAAGCGGGGGGCCCGTTTCATGTCGTTCAAATCCGTCTGTTTCGCTTCGTCCGGCGCGTCCGCGCTGATCGCTTCACTGGCCTTCGCCACGCCCGCCGCTGCCCAGCAGGCGGGGGCCGACGATGGCATCGGCGAGATCATCGTCACCGCGCAGCGGCGCGAGGAAAATCTGCAGGACGTGCCGATTTCGGTCGCGACGCTGTCCGGCGAGGCGCTGGAAGTGGCGACCGGCGCTGGCGCGGACATTCGCGCGCTGTCGGGCCGCGTCCCCAGCCTGAACATCGAAAGCTCTTTCGGCCGCACCTTCCCGCGTTTCTACATCCGCGGCCTCGGCAATACGGATTTCGATCTCAATGCCTCGCAGCCCGTCAGCCTCGTCTATGACGACGTCGTGCTGGAGAACCCGGTGCTGAAGGGCTTCCCGGTCTTCGACCTCGACCGCGTGGAAGTCCTGCGCGGACCGCAAGGCACGCTGTTCGGTCGCAATACGCCCGCCGGCATCGTCAAGTTCGACAGCGTGAAGCCGGGCAGCGGCGGCGGCTACCTGCGCGGCAGCTGGGGCAGCTTCAACACGATCAACGTCGAAGGCGCAGGCGATGTCGCGCTGGGCGAGGGGGCGGCCGTGCGCCTGTCCGGCCTTTATCAGCACCGCGACAACTGGGTCGACAATATCGACGAGCCGGGTGGTGACGATCTCGAAGGGTTCGACGAGATTGCCGCGCGTTTGCAGATCCAGCTGGAACCGACACCGGACACTACCGTCCGCCTTACCGGCCAGTACCGCGATCTCGACGGCACCGCGCGCGTTTTCCGCGCCAACGCCTTCGCCACCGGCAGCAACAAGCTGATCGGGCTGGGCGGGCCGGGCACCGAGTTCGAACGTGACGAAGTCCGCGCCGACGCGATCAACTTCCAGAACCTGAAGAGCTACAACGGCGCGCTTACCGTGGATCACGATGCGGGTCCGGTCACCATCACCTCGGTCACCAGCTACTGGAATGCGGAATTGAACAGCCGCGGCGACATCGACGGCGGCTTCGGTAATGCCTTTGCGCCCGAAATGGGGCCGGGCGTCATCCCGTTCTCCGCCCAGTCGCAGGACAATGTCCCCAGCCTCGACCAGTTCACGCAGGAAGTGCGGCTGGCGTCGAACGGCGACGGGCCGTTCGGCTACCAATTCGGCGTTTTCTACTTCAACGAGAAGCTCGACATCGAAAGCTTCGACTTCTCCAACCCGCAGGACACCACGCCCGCCGCCGTCGCCTTGCAGCGGCAGGACAGCGATGCATGGGGCGTGTTCGGATCGCTGGTCTACGAACTCGACAGCGGCACCCGCTTCCAGGCGGGCCTGCGCTACAATGACGACCAGCGCGACTTCACCGCTTCGCGCCCGGTGGACACCCGTCCCGGCTTCCTCGGCTTTGGCGGACCGGTTGCGCCGCTCAGCACCAGCGTGGAAGACAGCGTGGTGACATGGGACGCCGCCGTGACCCATCCGGTCAGCGAGGACGTCAACGTCTTTGCCCGCATCGCGCGCGGCTATCGCGCTCCGTCGATCCAGGGCCGCCTCGTCTTCGGGCGCGATCTTTCGGTCGCCGACAGCGAGACCACGATGAGCTACGAGGCGGGCGTCAAGACCACGCTCGGCGGGATCGCGCGATTCAACCTGACCGGATATTACTTCGCGACCAAGGATTTGCAGCTGACCGCCGTGGGCGGGGCGAACAACTTCACCACGCTGCTCAATGCCGACAAGGTCGATGGCTACGGCTTCGAGGCGGAGCTTAACCTGCGTTCCGGCGGGTTCGAGATGGGGGCGGGCCTCTCCTACAACGAAAACGAGATCAAGGATTCCAACGCCTTCGTGGCAGGCTGCGGCGCGCCATGCACCGTGCTCGACCCGCAGCGCCCCGGCAGCCCCGGCATCTACTCGATCGACGGCAACCAGCTGCCGCAGAGCCCGAAGTGGATTGCCAACTGGACGCTCGGTTACGCGCAGCCAGTCGGCAATGGCGAGGTCTATGCCTTCACCGACTGGGCCTATCGCAGCAAGGTGCAGTTCTTCCTCTACCGCTCGGTCGAATTCAGCGACGATTCGATGCTCGAAGGCGGCCTGAAGATCGGTTACCGCACCGACCGGTTCGATATCGCAGCCTTCGCGCGCAATATCACCGACGACGTTTCGGCAGTGAGCGGGATCGACTTCAACAATCTGACTGCAATGGTCAACGAACCGCGCATCTTCGGCGTTTCTGCCGGGATCAACTGGTAAGCTCTTTGCTGGCGGGCCGGGCCGTTGCGCCCGGCCTGCCAGCCTCTATAGCGGGCGCATGACTCGCAAGACCTTGCTGGCGTCCGTCGCCGCTCTCGCCGCATTCTCCATCCCTGCCGCCGCATGGGCCGACACCGGCCCGCCGCCTGAGCTGGAAAAGCGCGCCGACCTCGCCCTGCAATCTGATGAGAGCGCTTACGCCTTCGTGGAAGGCATCACGACGGAAATCGGCCCGCGTCAGGCCGGCACGCAGGCCGAGCGGCGCGGGCAGCAGTGGGCCGCACAATGGCTGCGCGATGCGGGCTTTGCCAATGTCGCTATCGAGCCGTTCACGATGGACACCTGGGTGCGCGGCGAGGAAAAGGCGTGGGTCGCTTCTCCCTATCCGCAGCCGATGCACATCACCGCGCTCGGCAACAGCGCCTCGACCGGCGAGAAGGGCATCGAGGCGGAGGTCGCCTATTTCGCCAGCTACGCGGATCTAGTCGACGCTGCGCCCGGAAGCCTGAAGGGCAAGATCGCCTTCATCAGCCACGACATGGCGCCAACGCAGGACGGCTCTGGCTACGGCTTCGCTGGCCCTGCGCGCTGGACCGGACCGAGCCTTGCCGCGAGCAAGGGCGCGCTGGCCACGGTCATCCGCTCCATCGGAACGGAGGACCACCGCACCCCGCACACCGGCGGCACGACTTTTGCCGAAGGCGTCTCTCCGACACCGGCAGGCGCGCTGAGCAATCCCGACGCCGACAATCTTGAGCGCATGTTCGCCCGCGCCGGCGGCACGCCCATCCGCATGAAGCTCGTGCTGACGCCGAAGAACCTCGGCCAGACGCAGAGCGGCAATGTCGTGGGTGAAATTCCTGGTCGTGACCTCAGCCTGCCGCCCGTGCTGCTCGCTTGCCATCTCGACAGCTGGGATCTCGGCACGGGCGCGGTCGACGATGCGGCGGGCTGCGGCATCGTGATTGCCGCCGCGCGCCATGCGGGGGAGGGCGACCAGCGTCTCCGGACAGTGCGCGTGCTGCTGGCAGGCGCCGAGGAAACCGGCCTCTGGGGCAGCAAGGCCTACGCCGCCGCCCATGCCGACGAACCTGTTGCCGTGGCGCTGGAAAGCGATTTCGGCGCGGACCGCATCTGGCGCTTCGACAGCAATTTCAAGGCGAGCAACCCGGGCCTCCACGCTCGGCTAGCCCGCGCCGTCGCGCGCTTCGGCGTCAGCAACGGCAGCGAAGTCGCGACCGGGGGCGCGGACATCAACATCGCCCGCGAACAGGGCGCAGCGATCATCGATTTGCAGCAGGACGGCACCCGGTATTTCGACCTGCACCATACGCCCGACGATACGCTCGACAAGATCGACCCGGCGCAATTGCGCCAGAACGTCGCCGTCTGGACGCAGGTTACGGGCATCCTCGCCAACGAACCGGGACCGATCAAGGGCGAGTGACGTTGATCCCCTGACACCAGGGGAGACATGTCATTTTCACCGACCAGACCACGCTCGACATTGTCCTGCGGGGGATAATCCTGTCCGCCGCCGCCTTGCTGTGGGTGATCCTGCTGATCCGGATCAACGGTTTGCGGTCGCTGTCGAAAATGACGAACTTCGACTTCGTAATGACCATCGCGATGGGCAGCGTGACGGCGGGTGCGGCGCAGGCGACGGAGTGGAGCGGCTTCGGACAAGCACTGGCGGCGCTCGTGGGGCTGTTCCTGACGCAATGGGTCGCGGCGCGGCTTCGCAAGAGTTCCGACACGGTCGAACAGATCATGCAGAACGAGCCGGTGCTGCTGATGCGAAACGGCGTGATCAATCACGATGCACTGTCCCGGTCGCGCGTTGCCGAAAGCGACCTCATCGCCAAGTTGCGGGAGGCAAACGTGCTGGAGTTCGAAAAGGTTCGGGCCGTGGTGCTAGAGACTACGGGCGATGTCTCCGTGTTGCATGGCGATGTGCTGGAAGATCGGCTGATCGCCAACGTGCGCGGCGTCGAGAATAACTAGATTGGAAAGGCTTGCCTGATCGCGCGCGGCAGCCACAGCGCCTGCAAGCCAGCGCGCACTGCGAGAAACAGGACGAAGCTCGCCCACAGGCCGTGATTGCCGAGCGGCCAACTCAGCCACAGCGCCAGCGCGAAGACCGCGGCGCTGATCGCCATCGTGATCAGCAGTGCGCGCGTCCAGCTTGCCCCGACATATACGCCGTCAAACACGAAACCCGCGACGCCGGCAAATGGGATCAGCACCAGCCAGATCGCCATCGCCTGCGCTTCGGCTGCAACCTGCGGCGTGGCGGCAAAGCTGGCGAGGATCGGGTCGGCCAGCAGGGCGAACCCCAGTGCAACCAGCACCGCGACGCCCGCGCCGCGCAGCAGGATCGCACCGACATAACGGCGAAAACCGTCGCGATCGGCCGCTCCGGCACGCTCCCCGTTCAGGACCTGCGCTGCATTCTCGAACCCGTCGAGAAGCAGGGCCGTAAGCACGAACATCTGGTAGAGGATGCCGTTCGCCGCCAGCACCACGGCACCACGTTCCGCGCTGAGGCGGGTGAGGGCAGCCAGCGCGAGCATCAGGACCAGCGTGCGGAGAAAGAGGTCGCGATTGACCGAGAGGAACGGTCGCAGATTACCCCAGCCAAGCACGCCGCGCAGCGATGCGCCTTGCAGCAGCCCGTCCGGCAGCGTGCGCGCGACGAACAGCCCGACCGCAGCGACCTTCGCATATTCGGCGATGAAACTGGACCAGCCGACCCCGGCTATGCCCCAGTCGAGGCCGAGCACGAACCACAGCCCCAGCGCAACGTTGAGCCCGTTGTAGGCGACTTCGAACAACAGCACGGCTTTCATCCGCCGCCGCCCGACGAGGTATCCGACCAGCGCGAGATTGGTCAGCACGCCCGGCGCCGTCCAGTAACGAATATCGGCGTAGGTCCGCGCGGCGGCCAGCACCTCGCCCTTCGCCCCCAATGCTGAAAGCAGAAGCGGCATCAACACCGGCTTCAGCAGCAAAAGGACGAGGGCGATGCACAGCGCCACTGCGATCCCGCGCAGCAGCAGCTCGCCCTGGGCCCGCACCCCGTTTCGCGTCCCGGCCTGCGCGATGAGGCCGGTGGTGCCGGTCTTGAGGAAGTTCATCACGGTGAACAGCACCGCGAACAACCGCGCGCCGACATCGACAGCACCCTGTGTCGCGGCGTCATCCAGCCGCCCGACGATCCACATATCGCCAAGCCCGATAAGCGCTGTGGCGACATTGGTGACCATGGCAGGAAGGGCAATTGCCCAGATCACGCGGGTATCGAGGGGCGAAGCGGTCATCGGCGTGGCTGGCCCTTCGCTATCGCTCCCGCGGCTCAACGCAAAACCGCCGCCCGACGGAGTTCGCCCTTACGAAATTGGTCGGGGAGACAGGATTCGAACCTGCGACCCTCTGTTCCCAAAACAGATGCGCTACCAGGCTGCGCCACTCCCCGACCGGTCTTCGCGCGCGACACGCTGGTGGGCCCGGCAGGACTCGAACCCGCGACCTAGCCGTTATGAGCGGCCAGCTCTAACCAACTGAGCTACAGGCCCCCGGTATCGGCCAGACCGCAAGCCCTGCGGAATCGGCCCATACGTGCGCGCGGTGTGACGCCTAGTGGGGGCGGCGCGGCAACACAAGCCAAGATGCGCCTAGCGCTTCACCACCTGCATGATTTCGGCCCCGGTGCTCGGCCTGACGCCGCGCTGTTCGAGATAGGCGAACACGCGCCGCCACCAGTTATAGAAGCGATCCAGATCGCCTTCGGTGCGGACGTAGGGCGTGTAGCCGGGCAGGATCGACGGACTGTGGAAGGACAGCACCAGCACCGGAAGGTTGTCGTCCAGTGCCATGTCGATCCCGCGAAATGCCTCTTCCACAGAAATCCCCTCCGGCGTCAGAGGTATCCGTTCCAGCAGGCCAAGCCGCGCCAGCACGCCGCGCATCTGCGGCATTCGCCACAGGCGGGGATAGATGGCTGGACCCTGGCGCCGCAGCATTCCCCAGAACGTCGTGGTGAGCGGAAGTTCGAGCAGCTGCCTTTCTCCGTCGACCCAATAGGGTTCCAGCGGATGGCCGCGAAAATTCGCTCCGCCCGCGTGGCTGTAGTCCCAGTGCGGGCGGACGGAGGTATCGATCGCGATGCCCGCTTCCATCAGCAGTTCGGCAGTATTCGGGCCCACACCGTAACGGCCGGCGCGGTAGAGACGCGGGCTGACCCCGAAGTTCTCCTCGATCGCATCGCGCAGGCGCAGCAGTTTCTCGCGTTCCAGCGCGCGCGGTAAGTTCCCGGCAAAGCTGTTGTGGAGGTTGACCTCCTCCTCGTGCGGGGGATTGACCCACGGGTGCAGCTGCACGCCGATCTCGGCACGGCCGTCGGCCACCGCGTCGCGCAGGATGTCGCCCGCCCGCTGCGAGGTAGCGATGGGCCAGTCGACCAGATAGATCGGGACGACGCCTTCGCCCTCGCAGAATTGCTGGAACTTGCGGAGTTGGGGAACGTGCTTGATGCCGTGCTGATCGCGGCTGAAATCGGCGTTCCAGTCAAATTCCTCTTCTGCATCGACCGTCAGCAGGAAACGCGGCACCGGGTCCGCGCCGAAGCTGGCGCGTTGGGCTGGCTGCGGTGCCCTGGTGATGTCGAGACTGGCGATTTTGGCCCCCCTTGGTCGCGCAGGAGGCGGAGGGCAAAATGCCTCAGGCCTCGGCCCGTTCGCTATGGTCCACGTTCACCTTGGTCAAGAGCGGCAGTTGCAGAACCAGCGTGTCGCCGTCGCGATAGAGCCGCCCGCCGCAGGCCCGCGCTTCCGCCCGCGCAAGGCGCAGTGCGAAGGCATTGCCGAACATGCTGGCACTTAGCGAGCGGGAACCCCCGCTGACGGTCGCGGTGAAGACGTCGTCCTGCCGCGCCATGCTGGCGGGCAACAGCCAGACCAGCTGGGCCTGTCCTTCGCGACGATCCAGAAAACAGCGTCCTTTCTCCCCGGCGTCGAGCGCGCTGGCGAGCGAAGCGGCAACGCGCCAGACCATCCGTTCGGTTTCGCGCGCGTCGCGTTCCAGTGCGAAGTCGGCATCCGCCGCGTCCAGAGTAAAGCTGGCGCCGCGCGCAGCCAGCACCGGCTCGATCTGGCGCAGGCTGGAGCTGGCAATGGCGTAGACGTCGCACCGGCCTGGTTCCAGTTCCAGCGCGCCGGTCTGGAGCCGCGCGTAGCGGTCGATCTCTTCGAAACCGGCAAGCATCCGCGCCGCATCGCCCGCGACTTCGGCGGCGAGCGCGCGGTATTCGTGCGGCACGGGACCGACGATCTGCTGCTGGATCACCTCGGCAAAGCCCTGGATCGCATTCGCCGGCGTGCGCAGTTCGTGGAGCGTCTGTCGCATCCTGTCGGCCTGGCTGCGCGCAGCCTCTTCCTGCGGATCCGGTTCCTCCACCACGGACAGTCGGCGCAGCCGCCCGCGATAACCGTCGAACGCGCCCGACAGGGGCGCGAAGACCGGTGCGGCGTCGATCTGCCAATGCCCCGCAATTGCCGCCGATCCGGTGATCTGCACGGCCGCGCCCTCGATCGGCTGGCGACGGCGCACACGCTCCATCGTGCGCGGATCGGCATGGCTCGTGCTAGCGGAGCGCGGGGCGAGCAGCGACATTCCGAAGAGCATCGGCGCCACATTCGGGTCCGCCCAGATGACCGTACCGCCCGCATCGGTCGCGAAATCCATCGCGGAGGTGACGTAGCGGCCCTGCAACTGGTCCGCCTCGTCCAGCGGCAGGCGCGGATCCTGAGGCTCCACCTCTGCGGGCTGGCTGTCGCGTTTCTTCTGGAAGGCTTCGATGCGGCGAACGATGGCTGCGATATCGTCGGGCCGCTCTTCCGGCGCAGGCTCGAACGGGATCGGCTCTGGCGAGGAGGACTCGGCCTCGGGTGCCTCCATTTCGGGACTGGTCTCGAGCGGTTCCGGTGGCGGTCCCGTCAGCACGAAGTCATGGACGCCCAGCTGGCTGAGCATCTGCATGATGCGCGGAGTGTGGCTGCGATGACGCAGAAAACCGCGTGAGGTGATTGGCAGTCTGGGGATCAGCGCCAGCCAGCTGTCCTCATCGAGCTGCGCGCCAGCGACCGCCGCGGCGGCAACCGGCGGTTCCGCACGGGCGAGCATCAGCAGCAAGGCCGGATTGCGAATGCGCCCGCCGACCTGTCGCACAACCGCCTCGCGCGCGGGGGCGGGCAAGTCCTGCGAAAGCTCGTCCAGTCGCGCGAAGGCGCTCGCCACCGTGGGCGAAGCCGCTTCGAACGGCCCGGTGCCCAGCAGATCGAGCAGCTGCAGGAACTGCGTGCGCATGGCCCGCTCGCCATCAGGCGAAGCGCGCAGCACTGTTCCAAGGCGGTCGTCGAAATGCATCCGGTTCCTAACTCTCGCGCCGCCCGTTCGGCGCCGCGAAGCGGCGATGGTCACCGAACTGGCGGCAAGCCGCAATCGCTACCACCGATTTCGTCGTGGGAAACTGCGCGGGCCCCGCCGTTGCAAAGCGGGACAATTGCCTGCATATATTATTAAATTGCTTGCGCGTGAACATAATGGTGTGATTCTGTCGGCAAGATGACCGGCAGTTGCGCGGATGCAGGGGAGTACAGATGGCCAATCTCGATTCGATCGACCGCAAGCTGCTGGCCGAGCTGCAGAAAAACGGTCGGATAACCAATGTCGAGCTGGCGCATCGCGTCGGGCTGACGGCGCCGCCATGCCTGCGCCGTGTTCGCGCGCTGGAGGAAAGCGGCGTGATCCGGGGCTACCACGCCGATCTGGACGCGTCTCAGCTAGGCTTCGCGATTACCGTCTATGCGATGGTCAGCCTGAAGAGCCAGGCGGAAGGCGACTTGCGCGCGTTCGAGGAACACGTGCAGACGCTGCCCGAAGTGCGCGAGTGCCATATGCTGAATGGCGAGATCGATTTCATCCTGAAAGTCGTCAGCCGTGATCTGCAAAGCTTTCAGGAATTTCTGACCAGCAAGCTGACCCCCGCGCCGAACGTTGCGAGCGTGAAGACAAGCCTGACGATCCGCACAAACAAGCACGAACCGGGCGTGCCGCTGGGTTAATCCGCGCGCAACGGGTCGCCTGGCGACACGCTCCCGCTGACGCTCACCGACATTCTCTACCGCAAAATAGTCCTTACAGGCCAAGTGGGTTCAGTCAGCGGGCGACGCGCAAGCAAATGGCATCGTCGATACGCTTCTGAACCGCGTGGCGTCGGGTTGCTGGGTCAACAGCTTGTCCGAAGTGGTCAATGCACGCTACCAGTTTTCCGACATCAACAGACCGGTATCATGCCGATCGAACCGCATCATGGTCGAGGCAATCTCGACGGCAAAATGGTGCTGCAATGGCACGACGGCGCGAATTTCATCGCCGAGCGGATGTGACGGCGGCGATCAGTCGCCCTTCGCCCGCTCTGCCAGCCATTCTTCCAGCCACTTGATGGTGTAGTCACCAGACAGGATGTCGGGGTCTTCCAGCAGCGCCTGGTGCAGCGGGATGTTCGTATTCACGCCTTCGACCACCATTTCGCCCAGCGCACGGCGCAGGCGCATGATGCAGCCTTCGCGGTTGCGCCCATAGACGATGAGCTTGGCGATCATGGAATCGTAATACGGCGGGATGCTGTATCCGGCGTAAAGGCCACTATCGACGCGCACGTGCATGCCGCCGGCGGCATGGTAGTGCGTCACCTTGCCGGGGCTGGGTGCGAAGTTCCATGCGTCTTCGGCATTGATGCGGCACTCGATCGCGTGTCCGGTGAAGCGCAGGTCTTCCTGGGTGACCGACAGCGGCTTGCCATCGGCGATGCGGATCTGCTCACGCACAAGATCGACGCCGGTGATTGCCTCCGTCACCGGGTGTTCCACCTGCAGGCGGGTGTTCATCTCGATGAAGTAGAACTCGCCGTTTTCCCACAGGAACTCGATCGTGCCTGCGCCGCGATAGGCCATCTTGGCCATGGCATCGGCAACCACGCCGCCCATGCGATCGCGCTCTTCTGGCGTGATGACGGGGGAGGGGGCCTCTTCCAGCACCTTCTGGTGGCGGCGCTGGAGCGAGCAGTCGCGCTCGCCGAGGTGGATCGCATTGCCTTCGCCATCGCCGAACACCTGGAATTCGATGTGGCGCGGATTGCCGAGGTATTTCTCGATATAGACGGTGGCGTCGCCGAAGGCAGCCTTCGCTTCGCTGCCGGCCTGCTGCATCAGCGTTTCGAGCTTGTCCTCGCTCTCGCACACTTTCATGCCGCGACCGCCGCCGCCCGAAGCCGCCTTGATGATGACGGGGTAGCCGATTTCGGCAGCGATCTTCTGCGCTTCGGTCACTTCGGACACTGCGCCGTCGCTGCCCGGCACCAGCGGCAAGCCAAGCTCGCCGGCAGTCTGCTTGGCAGCAACCTTATCGCCCATGGTGCGGATGTGTTCGGGCTTGGGGCCGATCCACTTGATGCCGTGCGCCTCGACAATTTCCGCAAAGCGCGCGTTTTCGGAGAGGAAGCCGTAGCCGGGGTGGATCGCGTCGCAATCGGCAACCTCGGCGGCGGAGATGATCGCGGCCTGGTTGAGGTAGCTCTCGCTCGCCGCGGGCGGGCCGATGCAGACCGCGTGGTCCGCCAGCCGTACGTGCATGGCATCGGCGTCGGCAGTGGAGTGCACCGCTACCGTCTCGATACCCATTTCATGTGCCGCGCGATGGATGCGCAGAGCGATTTCGCCGCGATTGGCGATCAGTATCCGTCTGATGCCCATGGTACTTTCCTCAGTCGATGACGACGAGCGGCTGGTCGAATTCGACCGGCTGGGCATTGTCGACGAGGATGGACTTCACCGTGCCGGACTTGGGCGCGGAAATAGGGTTCATCACCTTCATTGCCTCGATGATGACCAGCGTGTCGCCTTCCTTCACGCTGTCGCCGATCGAAACGAAGTCCTTCGCGCCCGGTTCGGGCGCGAGATAGACCGTGCCGACCATGGGCGACTTGATCGCGTCCAGCGGCGCTGCCGGCGCTTCCGCCTGGGGCGCGGCCTGTGCCGGCGCCGCGGCTGCGGGAGCGGCGTGAGCGACGGGCGCGGCCATCGGCGCGGCGGCCATCACGGTTCCCCCGCGCGAGACCTTGATCTTGCGATCGCCGTCCTCGACCTCGATTTCGGTGAGCCCGGTTTCCCCGAGCAGTTCCGCCAGTTCGCGCACCAGCGCGCTGTCGATATTCATGCCGGTGCTGCCACCGGCGTTGCCTTTGCGTTCGGCCATAAGAACCCTTGGTATCGTTATCGTGTCGCGGATGCGAAATGCGGTCGCTATGCGCGGCTCGGCCCCGCGTGGCAAGCCCGTCAGCAGCAGTTTTAGAGAGCCGCGGCCTTTTCCAGCGCGACGACATAGCCGCGCGCGCCCATGCCCTTCACCTCGTCCACCGCGCCCATTCCAACCCACGAATGGTGGCGAAATTCCTCCCGCGTGGAGGGATCGGAGAGATGAACTTCGATCACCGGCACGCCAATGGCCTTTATCGCGTCGAGCAGGGCGATGGAGGTGTGGGTGTAGGCCGCCGCGTTCAGCAACACGGCGCGCGCATTCATCGCGTTCGCCTCGTGCAGCCAGTCGACCAGCATCCCTTCGTGATTGGTCTGGCGCATATCGATTTCGAGCCCGAGTTCGCGCGCACGGTCTTCCAGCATTCCGGCAATGTCGTCGAGCGTGTCGGAGCCGTAGATCTCCGGCTCGCGCAGGCCGAGCAGGTTGAGATTGGGGCCGTTGAGGACGTAAACGAGATTGCTCATGCCGGTGCCCTTAGCCGAGCGGCTTGGCGGCGCAAATGGCGATCAAAGGTAGGGGCCGGGCGCGCCAAGCAATTTGCGCGCGCCTTCGTGGAAGTGATCCACCGCAGGGTCTTTCAGACGGAAGAGGCGGAGAATCGGCTCCCCAGTGCTGGCGTCGAAGCGGAAATTGCCCGATTCCAGCAGGTCCGCGATCCATTCGAGGAATTGGCCCAGCGATGGCGCGAGCACGGCTTTCACATCCTCGTCACGACCGAACAGGATGACCTGCCCGACTGTGCCCTTGGGCCATGGATCGAAGTCCAGGCCGATCGAATTGCCGGAGAAGTCGATTGTCAGGGGCAACCACTTTGCGTTGACATAGGCCGGATCGACCGCGCCTTCCGGCCAGCTTCCGCCAGGGATTTCGTAGCGATTGCCGAAATCCGCCTCCACCCGGCGCCACATCTTCCATTCCGCCTCCACCCATTCGAGCGGGATGATCGGCAGGCCGTAGATATGACCGTGGCGGTCGTCGGTCTCGCCATCGTGCCACAGATAGAGCTGGCGATAGGCGCGGGGCAGGGTGATGCCGACCACCTGTTCGAGTTTGTCCAGTGCCGCTTCGGTGGCTGGCGGATTGAACTGGTAGAGCGCCGGGTCGAGGTGGACCTCGTACCAAGACTCCAGTCGTTTGAGCACTGGCGCGATGTCTTCCTCGACAAGCGGGGCGGGCGTTCCTGCGGGGCGCTTCGGTGGTGGGCTTTTGCTATCCATCGAACCTCTCCGCGTTGCCATCGAGCACATCGGCGGACCGACCCCGAGGGCGAACACACCGCCTGCCAGGATGCTGCCAAGAATCAGCGCACGGCGGGAGGTGTCCATGACGGGCGATGCTGCATCAAAGCACCGCCCGCTGCAAGCCGACTCAGCCTTTGATGCCCTTCGCCTTGCCCCATTGCCGAGCGGCGGTGTAGCCGAGATAGCCGGTCCCGAAGAGGGCGTAGAGTTCGTCCGGCAAGCCGCGCAGGTAGCCGGTCATGCCTTTGCCGATATTGCCGGCCGCTGCCGGATCGAAAGCGGAAAGCACGCCCATGGGGATGGCGAACAGGATGATCGCGTACATGACGTAGAGGAAGCTCGGACGCGCGCGACTGGTCCATGGATCGGCGGACCTGGCCTCCGTCACGATGGCGGACAGGCGCGCTTCGATCGCTTTCAGCTCATGCGTGCCTTCCAGCGCGAGAAGTTCGAGCTTTGCGCGGGCCCGCGCGTCCTTGTCCGGTATGATCTTGTCGATGAGGGAAGCGATCGGGCCGATCATGGATTCGATGAGCGCCATGGGATACTCCG
Source organism: Altererythrobacter sp. CAU 1778 (assembly GCF_054482795.1). Classification (NCBI taxonomy): domain Bacteria; kingdom Pseudomonadati; phylum Pseudomonadota; class Alphaproteobacteria; order Sphingomonadales; family Erythrobacteraceae; genus Altererythrobacter; species Altererythrobacter sp. CAU 1778. The sequence goes on from NZ_JBTLRP010000001.1 coordinate 1,142,472, forward strand.
CTGCTGCAACTGCTGGGGAGTCGCGCCGGGTAACCATATGCATCGATGTAGGAAAATGATTTTCCACTGGTCGGGATGACTGGATTCGAACCAGCGACCCCCACACCCCCAGTATGGTGCGCTACCAGGCTGCGCTACATCCCGATCCAGTGGAGGCGCGCCTATATGCGCTGGCTGGACGCATGGCAAGCGCTGCAAATCATGCTTTGCCGCCCCACCGAAGGCGCGTTGCCTAGCCCCTGCATTGCTGCTAGGCGCGCCGCACTTGAAGCGGGGGCAGGGTGCGCCCAGTTTCCCGCGCAATTTCAGAACGACAAAAAGAGCCACCGCAATGCTGAATATTCTAGCCGCTGCCGCCGGGGCGGATGCCCCTCCGGGATGGGTCCAGTGGGTGCCGATCGCGGGCATGATCGCGATTTTCTGGTTCCTGATCATTCGCCCGCAAATGCGCCAGCAGAAGCAGCATCGCGAAAAGATCGGGAGCATCAAGAAAGGCGACAAGGTCGTCACAGCTGGCGGCCTGCTCGGCAAGGTCGTGAAGGTGGACGACGATTACGTCGATCTTGAACTTGCACAGGGCGTGCGGGTGAAAGCTGTCAAGTCGACCATCGGTGACATCATCCCCCCGGGCGGCGCCGCCGCCGCGAACGACTAAGAGGCAGCGCGCGAAATGCTGGAATTTCCCCGCTGGAAGAAGGTCTGGCTGTGGGGCCTGACGCTGCTGGGCGTGCTCGCGGCGATCCCCTCGATCTTCTCGGTAAGCAATATGGCATGGCCTTCCAGCCTGCCGAGCCCGACTGTAAATCTCGGCCTCGATCTTGCGGGCGGCAGCCACATCCTGCTCGAAGCAGAACCGAGCCAGGTTGCGCGCGCGCGGCTTGAGAACATGGAAGAATCGGTTCGCAGCGCCCTTCGCGCTGCCGAGCCGCGCATCCGCCACGGCGAGGTTTCGACCAGCGACGGGCGGCTGACCTTCATGCTCGACGATGCGAGCCAGGTCGACGCCGCGCGCGAGGAAATCCTGCCGCTGACCAACGGCGCCGGGCTGACCGGGCAGCGCGACTGGACCATCGAAGTCGTCGACGGCAGCCGCTTCGTCATCGCTCCGACCGAAGCGGGTATCTCTCAAGCGGTCACCTCCGCCATGGACAGCGCCACCGAAGTGGTGCGCAAACGCATCGACTCGCTGGGCACGCGTGAGCCGACGATCATTCGCCAAGGCGACACGCGCATCGTCGTGCAGGTGCCGGGCCTCGAAGATCCGCGCGCGCTGAAGGAACTGCTTGGCCAGACCGCGAAACTCGAATTCAAGCTGGTCGATCTGGAAGCGCTCCCGGCAGACGTCGCGCAGGGCATTGCTCCGGTCGGCAGCCAGGTGCTTCCCGTCGCCGATCCGCAGAGCTTCGGTGCGAACTCCATCGCGGTTAAGCGTCTTGGCGGGGTGAAGGGCGACAACCTGACCAATGCCGTCGCCTCGCGCGATCAGCAGAGCAACGAGCCGGTCGTCGACATCACCTTCGACAGCGAGGGCGGACGCCGCTTTGCCACGCTGACGCAGCAGAATGTCGGCAAGCCTTTCGCGATCATCCTCGACGGCGAGGTGATCTCCGCGCCGCGCATCAACGATCCGATCCTGGGCGGACAGGCGCAGATTTCCGGTGGCTTCACGCAGGAAGAGGCGCAGCAGCTTGCCGTCTCGCTGCAGTCGGGTGCGCTGCCGGTCGACCTGACCGTGATCGAGGAGCGGACCGTTGGTCCGGACCTCGGTGCGGATTCGATCAGGAAGGGCATCATTGCCCTCGGCGTCGGCGCGATCGCCGTGCTGTTGCTGATGGGGCTGACCTACGGCCGCTTCGGCATGTATGCCAATGCCGCGCTGGTGCTGAACGTGCTCATCATCCTCGGCATCATGGCGGTGATCAACACCACGCTGACGCTGCCGGGCATCGCCGGTTTCGTCCTGACGATCGGTTCCGCGGTCGACGCCAACGTCCTCATTAACGAGCGTATTCGCGAGGAGCGAAAGCGCGGGCGGCGCGTGTTCCAGGCCGTGGAGAACGGGTACAAGGAAGCCAGCCGCGCCATTTACGACGCCAACATCACTAACGTGATCGCGGCGGCGCTGCTCTTCTACTTCGGTTCCGGCCCGGTGCGCGGCTTCGCCATCGTGCTGGTGATCGGTATCGTCACCTCGGTCTTCACCGCGGTCGTGCTGACCCGCATGTGGGTCGCCGGCTGGCTGCGCAAGGCGCGGCCCAGCGACCTGCAGGTTTAAAGGGATAGCGAGACATGAAACTTCTTAAACTCGTCCCCGACGATACGAACATCCAGTTCCTGCGCTGGCGCGTGCCCTTCTACGTGGTCAGCATCCTGCTGATCATCGCAAGCTGGGCGTTGGTTGCCATCAACGGCCTCAACTACGGCGTGGATTTCGAAGGCGGGCAGGAAGTGCGCGTGACCTTCGAAGGCCGCGCCGAGGCCCCGATTCCGCAGCTGCGCGAGCAGATCGGCGCGCTCGGTTACGGCGAGCCGACCATCCAGCGCTTCGGCGAGGACAACCAGGTCTCGATCCGCGTACGCCTCCCCGCGGACGCGGAAAGCACGCCGGGCGCGGCGACGGCCATCGGCGACCGGGTGATCTCCGACATTCAGGCGAATTATCCCAATGTCAGGCAGGACGGCAACGACACCGTGTCCGGCAAGGTCGCGGGTGAGTTCCGCGAAACTGCGCTGTTCGCACTCGTCGCTGCCATGATCGCCATCGCGCTCTACATCTGGGTACGGTTCGAATGGCAGTTCGGCGTCGGTGCGCTTTTCGCGCTGTTCCACGACGTGTCGTTGACCGCCGGATTGTTCGCGCTGTTCCAGCTCGAATTCGACCTCAAGATCATCGCCGCCTTCCTGACCATCATCGGCTATTCGTTGAACGATACGATCGTGATCTACGACCGCATCCGCGAAAACCTGAAGAAACGCCGCAAGATGCCCCTGGCGCAATTGCTCGACCTGTCGGTCAACGAGACGCTCGCGCGCACGGTGATGACCTCGCTGACGCTGCTGGTCGTGCTGGTCGCGCTGCTGCTGCTCGGACCGGAAAGCCTGTTCGGCTTCACCGCTGCAATCACGCTCGGTATCTTCGTCGGGACTTACAGCTCGGTCTACATGGCCGCGCCGATCCTGATCTGGTTGGGCGTCAATTCCGACAGCTTCGTGCCGCAGGAAAGTGCCGTGGAGCTGCAGGACAAGGCTGCCCGCACGCAGGCGTGATTCAGGCTTTCGTGCCGATGATCCCCGAGTAAAGCGCGTCGAGATTCTCGGCGTGTGCCTGCCAGCTGAATTCCGATACCGTCGCGGCGACCTCCTCCTGTAGAGGCGCCGCGTCGAGCGTTGCGCGTATGCCTTGGGCAATCGCGGCGGGATCGCGTGCTACCAGCCGCCCCGCCGAGTCCGAGCGGACCAGTTCCCTTGCCCCGCCTACGTCGCTGATCACCAGCGGACACCCGCAAGCGAGCGCTTCGACCCAGGCATTGGCTAGCCCTTCGCTGGCTGAGGGCAGCACCATCGCCGACGCGGCCGAGAGGACGCTCGCAATATCCTGCTGCGGCAGATTGCCTAGCAGGTGAACCCGAGCACCTAGTCCAAGCTCCCTGGCCTGCGCTTCGAGCTTCGCACGGTCTTCGCCTTCGCCGACCAGGACCAGCCGTGTATCGGGCACCTCGGCGAGCGCCTGAAGCACCAGCGACTGGCCCTTGCGGTCGATCAGCGCGCCCACGCTCGCGATAAGCGAAGCGTCCGCCGGAATGGCGTGCGTTTCTGCCAAGACCCGCCGCGCCTCATCCCGCGGACGGGGGTGGAACAGTCCATGATCGAGGCCGGTGTAATGCACGGCAATGTTGTCCCGCGCTACTCCGAGCGCTGCAACGTCGTCTGCAAGTGCTTCGCTGACCGCGATGACCTGCGCGGCGCGCGTCGCCGTGTCGCAGATTGCCTTCCGGCCATAGGCTTTTGCGCCCCAATAGGAGATGTCCGCTCCGCGGGCCTTTACCGCGAAGGGAAGGTCAAGCACCCGCGCGACCCACGCCGCTACCGGCCCATCGGGGTAGAAGAACTGTGCGTCGACCAGATCGAAGGGCTGTTCGGCGTGCAACTGCTTTGCCAGCGGCATGATCGTGCGCGCGATGGAACCTGGATTGAAACGCCCCGACAGACGCGGGACCAGCGTGAAGATGGGACGGCGCACATCCACGCCGCCCGCGCGCCCGTCGCGTGCGGCATCGGCCAGCGGGCGATAATGACCGAAGGGGATGGGCGGGATGCCGATGGGATTGATGACCGTCACCTCCCAATCCTCGCGGGCCGCCAGCGCCTCCAAACTGCGAGCGACGAACGTACCGAAACGGGGCGTGTGCGCATTGGGATAGAGAGTCGCGATGGAAAGCAGGCGCTTCACAGCTTCCTCACCAGCATTTCGGCCAAAGCGATCCACGGCGGGCTGTCGACAACGACCTGCTTCTCTCCAAGGACGGGCGGGAGGATGCCGACCATCGTCCCGCGCCGGTCGATCAGCCGTCCGAAAGCGAAGCGGCCGCCTTTCTTGGGCACGAGAACGTCGCGATTGACCATCCGACCGGCTTCGTCAGGATCGTGCTGGCGCAACCACAACTGGTCCCCCGGACGGTATTCGCCAGCGCTGGCTTCTACCGTCATGACCACCAGTGGACCGCCCGCGGCGAGGTCGGTGGGAAGAACGGCATCACGGGGGGTGTCGAGCGCTTCGGGGCCATTCACCGTCAGCCGCGCGACAACGGCGATGGCATCTTCACCCTCGTTCGTCACGAGCATTTCCGCTTCGACGTTCAGAGCCGCCGCGATGCGGTTCATCCACGACAGGGACAGGCTGCGCATTCCGGTCTCGAGTCGGCCGATTGTCTGCGCGGTAGTGGCGGGTTCGCACCGCTCGGCGACTTCGGCGAGAGTGAGGCCCTTCTGCTTGCGGATATCGCGTATGCGGTTGATCACTGGCGCCGCTCCTCTAACCGTTTCGGTTCATTAGGTCTTTCCTACAGCGGTTTCTCAGGTTCAAGGCGCGCTGCCCAGTCATCCACAGGAGACCCGCCATGAACCGACACCTGGTCGAACGCGAACTGACGAGCGAGGGGCCGCTGCGGCGCAAGGGCGTGCGGAAACAGGCGAGGAGCGCGACGGTCAACCTCGCCGAATCGCCGCTCAGCTGGCTGCACGCGCGCGGTCATGTCGACGACCGGCTCCACGCCGCGGGCGAGCGGCTGCGCGCAGATTACGAACGCGCGCAGCTTGCGCCCACGGTTACGATGCGATGGGATCCGGTGCGGATCAAAGGCAGCGGCGAAGCCGGACTGACCCCCGGCGAGCGGCAGATCGCTGCGAAACAGCGGTTCGATGCCGCATTGGCCGAAGCGGGTAAGGGGCTGGAGGATATCCTCTGGCGCGTGGTGTGTGCAGGCGAATCTCTCCCAACGGCAGAGAAGGCTCTGGGCTGGCCCACGCGCAGCGGCAAGCTGGTGCTGAAGCTGGCGCTGGAGCGGGTCGCGCAGTTCTATCGCATCAGTTGAGCGACGGCAGCGCGCAAGACAGGCAGCACTTCATCCGCAAACCACGGATTGCGCCGCATCCAGAGTGTGGAGCGCCATGCCGGGTGGGGCAAGGGGATCACGCAGGGCAGATAGTCGCGGAAGCTGCGAACCCGCTCCGTCATCGAGAGGCGCTTTGTTTCGGGCAGGTATTGCGCCTGGGCGTAGGCGCCGACCAGCAGCGTAAGGCGTTCCGCGGGCAGTTCCGCAAGCACCCGGTCATGCCACAGCGGGGCGCATTCGCGGCGCGGTGGCTTGTCTCCGCCTTCCGCCTTTCCAGGATAGCAGAATCCCATCGGCACCAGCGCGACTTGGGCGGGATCGTACATCTGCGTCTTTGACAGGCCGGTCCATTCGCGCAGGCGGTCGCCGCTCGCATCGTCCCATGGAATGCCGCTTTCGTGCACTTTCGATCCCGGCGCCTGCCCGATGATCAGCAGGCGCGCCGTGCTGGAGAAGGAAACCACCGGTCGTACACCGTGCGGCAAATGCGCGGCGCAGGCGGAGCAGCCCGCGATCTCATCCGCCAGGCTCACCCCTCGATCATCTCCGCCAGTTCGAGCCAGCGTTCCTCCGCCGCGTCCTTTTCGGCACGGGCGTTCTCGATCCCCTTGGAGATGGTCGCGAATTTCTGCGGGTCGCGGGTGAACAGGTCGGGGTCCGAAAGGATCGTTTCCCCTTTCGCGATCGCGCCTTCCAGTTCCTCAATCCGCGCCGGCAGCAGTTCGTAGTCGCGCTGGTCCTTGTAGCTGATCTTTTCCGATCTGGGGGGAGGCGGGGCAGCCCCAGCCGTGTCTGTCGCGACCTTTTCGACCCGCTTCTTGGGCTGTCGGCGTTCCTTGCGCTTCGCTTCCCAGTCCTCGTACCCGCCCGCGACCACGTCCACCGCGCCGCTGCCATCAAGGCCGAGCGTGACGGTCACCGTCTTGTCGAGGAAGTCGCGGTCGTGGCTGACGATCAGCACGGTGCCGTCGTAATCGGCAATCACTTCCTGAAGCAGGTCGAGCGTTTCGAGATCGAGATCGTTGGTCGGCTCATCAAGCACCAGCAGGTTGGAGGTGCGGGCAAACTCGCGCGCCAGCAGCAGGCGGGAGCGTTCGCCGCCCGACAGCACGCCCACCTTCATGTCGACGATGGCGGGATCGAACAGGAATTCCTTGAGGTAGCCCTGAACGTGCTTTCGCGCGCCGCGCACGTCGATCCAGTCGCCGCCCTCGGCCAGCACCTGCCGAACCGTCTTGTCGGCCGAAAGCAGGCTGCGTTGCTGGTCGATCATCACCCCGCTGAGCGTCTTTGCGTGGGTGATGGAGCCGGTGTCCGGTTCCAGTTCGCCGGTGAGCATCTTGAGCAGCGTCGTCTTGCCCGCACCGTTTCCGCCGACCAGGCCGATACGGTCGCCGCGCTGGATGCGCAGGTCGAAATTGCGGATGATCGTGCGATCGCCGTAGATCTTGGAGATGCCCTCCGCCACAATCACCGACTTGGTCTTGTTGTCGTCGCTGGCGAGCTTCAGCTTTGCAGTCCCGCCCGGCGTCAGCATGGCGGCACGCTGGGCGCGCATTTCCCACAGCTTCTCCAGCCGGCCCTGATTGCGCTTGCGCCGGGCGGTGACGCCGCGTTGTAGCCAGTGCGCTTCCAGCTTCAGCTTGGCATCGAGCTTTTCCGCCGCGCGCGCTTCCTCGGCATAGACCTGCTCCTCCCACGCCTCGTAGCCGCCAAAGCCGACATCCTTGCGGCGCAGCGATCCGCGGTCGAGCCAGATGGTCGCGCGGGTCAGGCGCTTCAGGAAGGTACGGTCGTGGCTGATAACCACGAAGGCGCCCTTGAAGCGATTGAGCCAGTCTTCCAGCCACTCGATGGCGGACAGGTCGAGATGGTTGGTCGGCTCGTCCAGCAGCAGGATGTCGGGGTCCTGCGCCAGTGCGCGGGACAGCGCTGCGCGGCGTCGCTCACCGCCGCTCGCCCCTTCCGCATCCTTCGACAAGTCGATGCCCAGCTGACCGGCAATGGCCTCGATCTCGTGCGGGGCAGGGGGGTGTTCGCCCGTCAGTGCCCAGTCCATCAAGGTGGCGTGGCCCGAAAAGTCCGGGTCCTGCTCCAGCAGCACGATGCGCGTGCCGGGCTTGATCTTGCGAACGCCGCGATCGGCCTCGATCCGGTTGTCGATCATCTTCAGCAGCGTCGTCTTGCCCGCGCCGTTTCGCCCGATCAACGCCAGCCGGTCGCGCGGGCCGATGTGCAGATCGATACCCTCGCCATTCGCAGGGTCGCCGAACAGCCAGCCGCCGCCCTGGCGCAGTCCCATGCCTACCCAGCTCAAGATCGGAGGTGCTGCCATGCGGGGCCAGCTAGGCGCGATTGGGCCGGGGAACAAGGCGGTTCAGTGGCGCGTAAGCAGCTTGCGAGCAGCGCAGCTGTTCGAAACCACAGGAGTTTGCCTATGATCCGCCCAATTTCCGCCTTTGCCGTGCTTGCCGCCGTGGCCAGTCCAGCCATCGCATCCGAAGTGCAAGTCCAGTCGCAGGGGCCGGTCGTCGCGCTAACGGTGACCGAAAGCGTGGAGGCGGCGCCCGATATCGTGGAGATCGGCGCGGGCGTAAGCACGACGGAGGCCACTGCGGTCGAGGCGATGCGCGCCAACTCTCAGAAGATGGCGGCAGTGGTCGCGCGGATCAAATCGCTCGGCATTGCGGCGCGCGACATCCAGACCACCGGCATCAACCTCAGCCCGCGCTACGATTACGATCAGCGCACGCAGGATCAGGTCTTCCGCGGCTACGTCGCCTCCAACCGCGTCAGCGTGACGCTTCGCGACGTGGCCGAAACCGGCGAGGTGCTCGATGCGCTGGTCGAAGCCGGAGCCAACGATATCAGCGGACCAAGCTTCTCCATCGATGACGATACCGCCGCCCGCAGCCAGGCGCGGCAGGCAGCGCTGAAGACCGCGCAGGCGCAGGCGAGCGATTATGCGCGCTGGGCAGGCTACAGCGGCGTGCGATTGCTGGAAATAAGCGAGACGTCCTATCCCGGTCGCCCGATGCCGATGGCGGCGCGCATGGTGGCGGATTCCGCAGCGCCACCGCCCGCTCCGCCGCCGGTCGAACCGGGGCTCGTCGGCACCAGCGTGACCGTCAGCGTGACTTACGAAATGACGCGTTGATATGGCGATGATGCGCACCTGAACACCAGCGGGTGCGCATCATTCAACCCTTGTTCAATGGCTTGGCCCTAGGCACACAGTCATTATGAAACGCATTCTCGCCTCTCTCGCCGGTGCCGCAATGCTTGCAGGCACCTTTGCCGCTCCTGCTGCCGCCCAGTCGCGCAGCGACCAGGACGAAGCGCGAAAGGAGATGAAGGCGGGCAATACGCTGTCGCTCCGCCAGATCGAGCGGCAGGTGCTGCCCCGGATGCGCGGCATGGAATATCTCGGCCCCGAATACGACAGCGCCGCGCGCGCCTACCGTCTCAAGTTCATCGAGAAGGGCAAGGTCGTCTTCGTCGACGTCGATGCGCGCTCCGGCAAGGTGCTGCGGCGCTCGCGCTGACCCCACTTGGGAATCCTCAGGCACTTCGGGCCGCTTGACGCGTTCATGTTGAGCGACCACATCGCCCGAAGCGGCACTTGCAGGGGAAATCCATGCGCATTCTGATTGTCGAGGACGAACCGACCCTCGGCCAGCAACTCAAATCGACGCTCGAACAGAACGGCTATGCCGTCGACCTTTCCACCGATGGGGAGGACGGGCATTTCCTCGGCTCGACCGAGGAATACGATGCGGTCATCCTCGACCTCGGCCTGCCGGAGATCGACGGGCTGACCGTGCTGGGCATGTGGCGCAAGGAAGGCCGCAAGTTCCCCGTACTCGTCCTTACCGCGCGCGACAGCTGGAGCGACAAGGTCGCAGGGCTGGATGCGGGCGCGGACGATTATCTCGCCAAGCCGTTCCAGACCGAGGAACTGATTGCGCGCCTGCGGGCCCTGATCCGCCGTTCCACCGGCAATGCGAGCAGCGAACTGACCGCAGGCGATGTGCGGCTCGATACCCGCTCCGGCCGCGTGACGTTAGCGGGCGAGCCGGTGAAACTGACCGCGCAGGAATACAAGCTGCTGAGCTACCTGATGCACCACAAGGGCAAGGTCGTCAGCCGCACCGAATTGATCGAGCATATCTACGACCAGGATTTCGACCGCGATTCCAACACGATCGAAGTCTTCGTTACGCGCATTCGCAAGAAGCTCGGCGCAGACGTGATTACCACCATCCGTGGCCTCGGTTACAGCCTCGACGACCCCGCCGACGCCCCCCGCGAGTGATCTTGCCATGTCCGACCCCGTAACTGCGGGGGATGGCGAGGCGGTAGCCGCGCGGCCGGACGAAGGAGCGGTTTCGCCCAGCACCGGCAGCCTGTCGCGGCGGTTCATGCTGATCGCGGCGGGCTGGATCTCGGCACTGTTGCTGCTCGGCGGTTTCGCGCTGGACCGCACGCTGACCGGCCTCGTCTCGCAGAATTTCGACGACCAGCTCGAATATCTGCTCACGGCAATCGTCGCCTCCGCAGAGGTCGGCACCGATGGTGACGAAAACTTCGTCTATTTCAACCGTCCTCTAGGCGATCAGCGTTTCCTCGAACCCAATAGTGGCCTTTACTGGCAAATTACGGGGGAGGGCGCGGAAAGCCTGCCGTCGCGCTCTCTATGGGACCGCACGCTTGACGATACGGGCGGGCACATCGATGCCGAACCACACTTCTACGACAGCGACCAGTTTCCGGGCGAGCCGCTGCGAGTGGTCGAGCGCACCATCGAACTGCCGGACAGCGACGTACGCTGGAACTTCGTGGTCGCGGGCGCGCGGCAGGACGTCGAGGCGCAGATCGCGCAGATCCGCTCGATTCTGGTGGCGAGCTTTGCCGTACTGGGGCTTGGACTGTTCCTGCTGGCCGTTATGCAGACCTGGTACGGGCTCGGACCGCTGCGCCGCATCCGCGCGGCGATCCAGCGAATGCGAACCGCCGGGACCAACCGCCTGACCGACCCCCTGCCGAGCGAGGTTCAGCCGCTGGTGCAGGAACTGAACGCGCTGCTCGCCCATTCCGAACGGCAGGCAGAGGAAGCGCGGACCCATGCGGGCAATCTCGCCCACGCGCTGAAGACCCCACTAACGGTGGTAACCAATGCCGCGACCGCCGATGCGCCGGACCTGTGCAAGACCGTGTTGCGCGAGGCATCGGTGATGCGGCGACAGGTCGATCATCACCTCGCGCGTGCGCGGGCGGTGGGGCGGCGCGCGGTGGGCGCGGTAGCCAATGTCTATGCCAGCGCCTCTGCGGTGGAGCGGGCGGTATCGCGGCTTTACCCCGACGGGCGGTTCGACATCGCGGGCAATCGCGGCGCCCAGGTCGCGATAGAGCGGCAGGATCTCGACGAGATCCTCGGCAATCTGATCGAGAATGCCGCGAAATACGGCGCGGGTTCGGTCTTCGTGACCATCGATGTCGATAGGGACAGCGAGCTTTGCGAGGTCTGGATCGAAGACGACGGCACCGGCATCCCGGAAACCGAACGCCAGCGCATTTTCGCACGTGGCGCGCGTCTCGACACGGGGAAGCCAGGCACGGGTCTCGGCCTGGCCATCGTGCGCGACGTAGCGGAGATCTACGGCGGCAGGGTCGAACTGGCCGAGAGCGAGGATCTCGGCGGATTGCTTGTCCGGTTGAGCCTGCCGCGCGCCGAAAGCGAGGCAGAAACCGCGAGCCGGAATTAAAGCTGTTCGAGGTTTACCAGAGCGTGGCCGCGGGCAATCAGCCCGATCTTCTCAGCCGCAGCGCGTGACAGGTCGATGGTCCGCCCGCGAACGAACGGGCCGCGGTCGTTGACCCGAACGACAACCGAGCGACCCGTAGAGGCATTCGTGACCTTCAGCTTGGTGCCAAAGGGAAGCGTCTTGTGCGCGGCGGTGAGGCCGTTCATGTCGAAGCGTTCCCCGCTGGCCGTCGGCCGGCCATGGAACTTGCGCCCGTAATAGCTTGCCATGCCGCTGCCGAGCGGACGACCGGTGGCGGCTACTTCTTCAGCCTCGGCCTCGATCGGCGGTTCGATCTCGCTGATGTCCACGGCGCGCGCCGGCACTTCGACTTCGGGCAGTTCTTCGAACTTCTGGAACAATTCCGCGAAATCGGCGTCGTTCTGAACGACGGCTGCGTTGGATTGCTGCGCACCGACCGAGGAGGTCGGCAGCATTCCCGCGAGCATGCCCGCGGCGGCGAAGAGACCGACTTTCGCCTGGCGGCGCAGTGTTCGGCTGTATGTGCGGTGTCCCGTCATAAGGCCTGCGCTTTTACAGGCGGGCGATTTAGGGTTCCATACGCTGGCGGGGGCCTGCCGCCCCCGGAAAACGGCTCACCGCGATTGATTCGGGGTTAACCATGTTTTGGTTGGGACCAAGCCCCCGATTCCCGCGAAAGTCGGGTCCGACTCGATTCGCGATTGAGAAACTGCAGGGAAATCAGGTGTTTATGCCGTAGGCTGTTCGGTCGGGAACTTGCTGATGACCCACGAAGCTGCTGGAATCCGGCGCTATTCCATGGCGCATACGAAAAATGGGATCGGTATTGCTACCGATCCCACTCTCACCGGCGTGTGGGCTTCACGAAGAAACACTTTGCGCCTGGGTTCCGGCTCCTTCCGGGGGAAGGGCCATATGCCCGGCGCTCGCGTCGGTATCCGGTTCCGTCGGGCGGTTCGGATTTGATCCGAGGATCATTTCCTTCCCACCCGGCGGTTCCGAAACCGTGAATATCGTTTGGCCTGTCTTCTCGAGCGGTTCTGCCAGTTTCGCACCTTGCGGTTTGAAACCCTGCATTCCCATCGAAGACCGACCGACATTCTCGGTCTATCCGACTTTGCGCCTTCGCGGTTTCAACGGCCCGGTCATTCTTCCATCCGAAGATGATGTCCTGTCCGATCCTCGACCGCGCAGCTCTTCGCCGTCGCGTCGCTACGGTTCCGAATTCCCTCTTTCCGCTCCAGCCTTTCGGCTTTCGCTTGTCGGAGGGACAATCCCCGTTTCGATGATTTGAGAATGCTGCCAATAGCCGATTCGGGCAAGGGCGCAGCCTGCGACTTATCCACTTTGTTGCGAAATGCCAGTGGACAAGGGTGGATAACTCAACACTTCACCGCATTTGGCGAAATATTATTGCTCAGCCGTCCATCCGCCGCGCTTGGCGAGCAGTTTGAGGCGCAGCGCGTTCAGCTTGATGAAGCCCTGTGCGTCCTTCTGATCATACGCTCCGGCATCGTCTTCGAACGTAACGACGTCCTGCGAATATAGGTTGTAGCTGACATCGGCGCGGCGACCGACGACCTGCACGCTGCCCTTGTAGAGCTTCAATCGCACGTCGCCGGTGACGAAGCGCTGGCTGTGATCGATCGCGGCCTGCAGCATCTCGCGTTCGGGCGCGAACCAGAAGCCGTTGTAGATCAGTTCCGCATACTTGGGCATCAGCTCGTCCTTGAGGTGAGCGGAGCCACCGTCCAACGTAAGCTGTTCGATCCCGCGGTGCGCCCGCGCGTAGATCTCGCCGCCCGGCGTCTCGTACATCCCGCGCGACTTCATGCCGACGAAGCGGTTCTCGACCAGGTCGAGCCGCCCGATGCCATGACGACGTCCGTATTCGTTGAGCTTGGCGAGCAGGGTCGCCGGGCTCATCGCTTCGCCATTCACCGCCACGCCGTCGCCCTTGTCGAAGGAGACGGTGATGTATTCCGGCGCATCGGGTGCGTTTTCCGGGTGGTCGGTGCGCGAATAGACGTAGTCGGGCGTCTCTTCCCACGGGTCTTCCAGCACCTTGCCCTCGGAAGAGGTGTGGAGCAGGTTCGCGTCGGTCGAGAACGGGCTTTCGCCGCGCTTGTCCGTTGGCACCTGGATCTGGTGCTTTTCCGCCCACGCGATGAGCGACGTGCGGCTCGTGAGGTCCCATTCGCGCCACGGAGCGATGACCTTGATGTCGGGGTTGAGCGCATAGGCCGACAGTTCGAAGCGCACCTGGTCGTTGCCCTTGCCGGTCGCGCCGTGGGCGATGGCATCGGCCCCCGTCTCGCGCGCGATTTCGACCAGGCGCTTGGAGATCAGCGGGCGGGCTATGCTTGTGCCGAGCAAGTAGTCGCCTTCGTAGCGGGCATTGGCGCGCATCATCGGGAAGACGAAATCCCGCACGAATTCCTCGCGCAGGTCCTCGATGAAGATGTGTTCGTCGGGGATGCCCATGGCGCGGGCCTTGTCGCGGGCGGGTTCGATTTCCTCACCCTGGCCGAGGTCGGCGGTGAAGGTGACGACGTCCAGCCCGCGTTCGACCTTCAGCCACTTGGCGATCACGCTGGTATCGAGGCCGCCCGAATAGGCGAGCACCACTTTCTTGACGTCGGACATCGGCATTTCCCGTGAGTGAGGCAATCGGCGGCGCGGGTAACAGGCGCAGGGGCGCGTAGCAATTGCGAAAGGATTTGCCGCGCAAAAGCGGGTGTTTTCAGCGGCTGGGAATTGCGCTTCCGCGTGATAAGGTTCTTGCCGGACGCTTGGGGGTCGCTGGGGGGGAATACTTGATGTCATCAATGTGGAACAGGGCGCGTACGCTGGCGGAACAGGCTCCGCCCAGCCGCAATCGCTACGTCGACTTCCTCCGCGCTTTCTCCATCCTCGCGGTGGTTATCGGCCACTGGCTCGTAGCGGCGCCCTATATCGACGGCGCGGGGGAGGTCGTAGGCGGGCATCTGCTCGGCATTCTGCCGTGGAGCCAGTGGCTGACCTGGGGCTTCCAGGTGATGCCGATTTTCTTTCTTGTCGGTGGCTATTCCAATGGCGTCAGCTGGGCCGCTCAGCAGCGTGACCAGAAGCGCTATGCCGACTGGTTCGCGAGCCGCATCCAGCGTCTGATCAATCCGGTCTTCCCGGTCCTGCTACTCTGGGCGGCGGTGACTTTCCTCGGCACGCAGGCGGGGCTGGAGCGTGGGGTCGTCGCGATGGCCGCGCACCTGGCGCTGGTGCCGGTGTGGTTCCTCGCCGTCTATCTCGGTATCACTGCCGTCACCCCGCTGACCTACGCCGCATGGCTCAAGTTCGGCTGGTGGAGCATCGTCGTCCTGGTGCTGGCTGCGATCGAGGTCGACTTCCTGCGGTTGAGCTACGGCGTACCGCTGATCGGATGGGCCAACTTCGCCTTCGTCTGGCTGGCGATCCATCAGCTTGGGTTCGCTTGGGGCGAGGGGAGGCTGGCGAAGGGCGTGCGGCCCTGGCTGCTGTTCGCGGGCGGGCTGATAGCGCTGGTCATTCTGTTAATGCGCTACCCCTATCCCATCGCGATGATCGGGGTGCCGGGATCGGACCTGTCGAACTCCATGCCGCCGACGCTCGCGCTGCTCAGCCTTGGGATAACGCAGACCGGGCTTGTGCTGGGGCTGGAGAAAGTCGGGCGGCGGATGCTGGAAAACATCTCGATCTGGACCGGCGTTGTGCTGATGAACGGCATGATCATGACGATCTACCTGTGGCACCTGACCAGCTTCGTCGCCGTGCTGATCGCTGCGTGGCTTCTGGGCGGCATCGGCCTCGATGCCTTTCCCGGCTCAGCAGAGTGGTGGATTGCGCGCCCGGTGTGGTTCGCGCTTTACATCCTCGCCCTGCTGCCGCTGATCGCGGTGTTCGCGAAATACGAGCGCGGCTCCCCCATCGCCCCGCTCGACAAGCCTTCGCCGGAATGGCGGCTGGTGGTTGGCCTCGTGCTTATCTCTCTGGGGCTCGCCATGACCGCCGCGATCAGCATTGCCAGCCCGGAGGGGCTGACCGGCGTGCGGTTATGGGTGGTGGCGCTGCCCTTCGTCGGAGCGGCGCTGGTGGGGTTCGGCCCGGTCTACCGTTGGGTTAAAAGCTAGGCCGAGCGAAGGCTCACTCCGCCGCTTCCCGCAGCGCCGGGTCGAGGTGCCACCGCGGCGCGGTGTCGGCGGCGCGCAGCCTTGCGCTTTCTTCCGCCATGTAATCGCGCGTCATCGGGATGGCGGCGCGGTCCTTCACATAGACCAGCTGCCAGTTGACCATCGTGCCATGGCGGAAGCTCTGCTCCGCGCCGCACAAATAGTAGAGCCACATCCGGTAGAAGACCTCGTCATACATCGCCACGATCTCGTCGCGGTGCATGACCGTGCGATTGTACCATTCCTCCAGCGTGTAGGAATAGTGGAAGCGCATCGCCTCCACGTCCATCACCTGCCAGCCGGCCTTTTCGCTCTCGGTAACGAGTTCGGACAGGGCCGGGATATAGCCGCCGGGGAAGATGTACTTGCGCGTCCACGCATCGGTGTAGCCCGGCATCCCCGTGCGCCCGCAGCAGTGCGAGATCATCACGCCGCCGGGTTTCAGCAGGCGGTGGGTGTGCTCGTAGAACTGCGGGTAATGGATGGTGCCGACGTGTTCGAGCAGGCCGACGGAGCTGATCCGGTCGAACTCCCCTTCCACGTCGCGGTAATCCATCAGCGCGAACCTGACCTTGTCGCTGACGCCCTCCGCCTCAGCGCGTTCCTTGCAATAGGCGATCTGGTCGGGGGCGAGGGCAACGCCCAGCACTTCGCAGCCGTAATGCCTGTGCAGATAGAGTGCGAAGCCGCCCCAGCCGCACCCGATGTCGAGCACCTTCATCCCCGGCTTGATATTCAGCTTCGCCGCGAGATGCGCCTTCTTGTCGAGCTGCGCCTGCTCGAGCGAGGTCGTTTCCGGGTCCCCGCGATAATAGGCCATGGTGTATTGCCGGTCCTCGTCGAGGAACAGCTCGTAGAGGCGGCGGGTCAGGTCATAGGCGTGTTCGGCGTTCTTGCGGGCCGATCCTCTCAGGTTGATGCCATCGATCTTGGCGATGGTCTTCTGCGCCAGCCAGCTGAGCCTGCCTTGCGATTGCAGCGCCTTTTCGCCGCGGACCTTGGCGTTCATGGTGACGAACAGGACGAGATCGCGGATGTCGTGAGGCTCATCGATCACCAGCCAACCCCACATAAACGCCTCGCCCGCGCCAAGCTGCGGATACCGCGCGATGTGGCGCGCAGCCTTGCGGCTGGTCAGGCGAATGCGGATGGGCCCGTTCTCCATCCCTTCCACACTCTGCCAGTCGTCTGAACCGTAGGCGTATTCCTTGCCATCGTGGTCGGTCACGATGAGCTGCCCGCGCTCGATTGCGCCGCGCAAGAACTTGTCGAGTAGCCACATAATTCCAACTCCCCATGGTGGACCGTGGGCATGCAGTTTCACCTGCGAATTGGCATCGAGTCAAATTCGGCGTAAAACCGCATCCATGACGCAGGCCGACAAATCTTCGAGCAGCGCGGAGGTGGAAACTTACATCGCCTGCGTGGAGCCGGCGGAGAAACGGGCCGATTCCGAAGCGCTCGACGCGATGTTTCGCGCGGTCACGGGCGAACAGGCGAAGCTGTGGCCGGGCGGAATCATCGGTTACGGCAGCTATTCGACGACATACGAGAGCGGGCGCGAGGTGACTTCGATGCGCGCGGGCTTCAGTCCGCGCAAGGCCAAGCATTCGCTCTACCTCATGGGTGGCTATTGCGACCCGGCGACTGCGGAAAGTCGCGACGCATTGCTGCCGCAACTTGGCAAGCACGCGGTCGGCAAGAGCTGCCTCTACATCAATCGCCTTTCCGACGTTGACCTGACCGTGCTGGAACAATTGATCCGAACGGACTGGGACGCGATGAACCGGCTGTACCCGGCTGGCTGATCAGATTCCGGCGTACCATTGGTAGCCCCGGTCTTCCCAGTATCCTCCGTTCCCGCCTTCGATGTCGTCGAGACTGGCGACGGCTTCTATCGCGGTGAGATACTTGGCGTGCTTGTAGCCGAGTTGCCGCTCTATTCGCATCCGCAAGGGCGCGCCGTTCTTAACCGGCAGCGGCTCTCCGTTGAGACGGTGGGCGATGATCGTCTGCGGGTGCATGGCATCGACCAGATCCACGCTCTCGTAATACCGCGATCCCCCCAGCGTGTCGGCGCAGCGGAAGACGATATACTGCGCCTGCGCTTGCAGCCGCGCGGCTTCCAGCAGCACGGACAGCGGCACCCCCGTCCATTCGCCGATGGCGCTCCACCCCTCGACGCAGTCGTGGCGGGTGATCTGCGTGCGCTGGGGCAGGCGGCGGATATTCTCCAGCGTCAGCGACAGCGGATTATCGACCAGTCCGCGCACTTCCAGACGCCAGTCGGCAAACCCGCTGGCCACCGCGGAGCGATAGGCTGGTGTGTCGATATCGGTCGAACCGTTGCCGCGGAAATACGGCGAGAGGTCTGCGCGGGTGTATTCCGGCGCCAGCCCCTCGCGCCCGCCGAGAGCGCGCTGGGTCACCTTGTGCAGCCGCTCTGCCACGTCGACCACGGACTTGCCGGCGTCGCTCTTAGCAATCTTCGAGCAGCCCGCGAGCAGCGCGGCCAATCCGGAGAGGACGACGTTTCTACGCTGCATCCCGCCCTCCGGTAATCATGTCGCGGATGTGGCGCAGCGGCTTGTTCAGCAGCACCAGCACCACGTGCACGACGAAGAACGCGAACAGCGCCCAGGCGAAGATGAAATGCAGCGAGCGTGCGCTCTGTCGGCCACCCATCAGCTCGACCATCCAGCTCCAGAACGGTTCCGTTCCGGGGCTGATCGCCATGCCGGTGAATATCATCATCGGCAGGATCACGCCGAGGACGACGCCGTAGGTCAGTTTCTGGAGGAAGTTGTACTTGCCCGCATGGTGGTCGAACCGCAGTTTCAGATGGTCGACGATGTCCTCGCGGATCGCGCTCCAGCGCCATTCGCGGCGGCGCGTCATCAGGTCACGGGGGAAATGGCGATTGAACAGCATCGCTACCCACGCGAACAGAAGGCCCAGTGCGAACGGCCAGGCCACGAGCACGTGCCAGTCGCGGGCGACGGCAAGGCTGTAATAATCGGGGAT
The DNA here is from genome assembly GCF_054482795.1 of Altererythrobacter sp. CAU 1778. NCBI lineage: Bacteria > Pseudomonadati > Pseudomonadota > Alphaproteobacteria > Sphingomonadales > Erythrobacteraceae > Altererythrobacter > Altererythrobacter sp. CAU 1778. Next base: position 1,161,078 of record NZ_JBTLRP010000001.1, read on the forward strand.
GGTCGCCCATTCGGGAAAGCGCGGAACTTCTGCCCACGCCTGTTCGGGCGAGAAGCCCTCTTTCCCCCAATAGAGAAAGCGATGGCCGTTGGAAATGTTCAGCCCGCTCATGAACAACACCACCACGCAAACGAGGTTGAGCCAGTGCCACAGGCGGGTCGTCAGCGCGTGCCGCTTCACCTTGGCGCATCCATTTCGCGCGCGAGGTAGATGACGTCGCGGCTCTGGCGCAGCAAGTGCTGGCCGCTGTCGACGTAGAGCGTCTTCCCGCTCGCAAGCCATCCCTGCGCCAGCCACAGAGCGGCGTCGGCCACTTCCTCTGCCGCAGTCTTGCGCTTGAGCAGGTTGAGCCGGTGGGACACCTCGATTTCCTCCGGCGTCTGGTCATGGCTTGGCAGGATGGCGCCGGGAGCGAGGCCGTAGACCCGGTCCTGCGCCTGCGCCGCGCCCATCGCCAGCATCGGGATCGCCCCGGCCAGCGCGTGCTTGCTCATGGTATAGCTGAAGAAATCGGGGTTCGGGTTGGCGAGCTTCTGATCGGTCAACTGTATCACCCGGCGGCCATGCGGCGTGCGGGCGCTCGCCAGGAAAGCCTGCGCCATGCGCGTAGGAGTGACGGCATTGATCTGCATGGCGCGCGAATTGATGGCGGGATCGAGCGCTGCCAGATCGTCCGGCTCGAAAATCCCGGCCGAGTTCACCAGAACCCGCCAGTCAGGAAGCCGGGCTGCCAGCGTTTCCACCATCGCCACCGCCGCGTTTCCATCTACAAGATCGCAGCAGACGGTTTCGGCGGAGGGGAGGGTGGCGGCCAGTGCCTCTGCGGCATCGCCGGATCGCCGGTAGTGAATACAAACGTGCCAGCCGTTCCTGCCGAATGCGGAGGCTATCGAAGCGCCGATGCGCTTCGCGGCTCCAGTGACAAGAACGGCTGGCCGGTTCATCGCCGCCCGGTGTGCGGGCGGCGAGAGGTCAGGTCAAGCTTAACGGCAGCGGTTCCGGCCTTCGGCCACCTTCTTGCCGAGCAGCGCACCGGCTGCCGCGCCGAGGATCGTGCCCGTGGCACGTTCGCCGCGCGTATCGATTGCGCGCCCGACGAGCGCACCAGCCGCGCCGCCAATCAGCAGGCCGACGGTGCCGTCGCCCTTGCGGCAGTAGTAGCGGCCATCGCGGCCTTCCCAGTACCGGATACCATCATTGGTGCGGCGGTAGGAGATGTTGTCGTGCTTGTCGCGATAGCCATGCGCCGGGGCCCAGCGCGGCGGATCGGCAGCGGCCGGAGCCGAAATGGCGAGGCCGGTGAAAGTCATCGCGGAAGCGGCGAGAGCGAGAGAAATCTTTTTCATGGTGCGAGCCTTTCGGTCTGTTGTTCCGGTATAACGACGTTTCTCGTTCATCGGTCCCCAACGCTGGATGAACGAAACTGCGCTATGCGGAGATTGCGGTGAAGCGACACCGCAGGCGCGACGAAGCGTGCGTTACAGCGCGGCCCGTTTGGCGATGTCCCGGACCAATCGGTCGGACACGCGGGGCAGGGCGGCTAGTTCGCGCAGTTCCGGCTCGGCAGCACTGCGGCGGCCGTATACCGCTTCGAATGCGCGTCTGACGCTCCACATTGTTTGCGGTCTTTCGACCAACTGGAGCGTATCGCCGGCTTCGGCTGTGCCTGTCTCGATCACGCGATAGAACCACCCCGATCGCGCTGCGGCGACCATGGCCTTCACGACACCCTTTGTCTGAAGATGCTGTTCAATGGTGGCGCAGGGCTGACGCGGTTGAGTGACCTCGATCAGCGCACTTCCGAACCGGAAGCGGTCACCTATGAACACGGTCTCTTCCATCAATCCGGAGGCCGAAAGATTTTCTCCCATGCCGCCGGGCTGGCCCAACGGTGTCAGCGGCCCGAACGTATCGGTCAGCCATGCGTGGTGTTCGAAGGGGAATTGGTGCAGCGCCATCGCCGGGAAGCCGTGATACTTGCGATTGACCTGCACGTCGGACGCGATGCCGCGCTCTCCAATGACGACAGCGCCCGAAAGCGGCTGTTTCGCGATGCCGCTACGCTTGCCGTTGGCGAGTGGGTGACCGGGCCCAGAGCATATCGCCTCGATGACGGTCACAGGGGTTTCTGCAACGTCAGGGCGATCCAGTCGCGTTGCGTTCCGTCCGCACCTTTTCCGGCGTATACCTCGCTCTCCACAACGGCGAAGCCGGTCTGGCGATAAAGCGCCTCGATCCATTTGCGGTCGGGAAAATTGTGCAGGCGGCCAAGCAGATCGCGGCCTTCGCCATCGCCCAACTTGTAGCTGGCGAAGTGCCATCCTGCGGGGCGAAGGGCGTGATGAATTGCACGAAGATAACCGGGAAGATCGGCGCGCGCGGCGTGGAGCAAGCAGGCGTGCGCCCAGATTGCGTCATAAGCCTCGGTCGCGGACAGTTCCTCGAAACGCATGACCCGCGCGTTCAGTCCGAAGCGTTCGTTGGCCTTGCGGACCATCGCCACCGTGCCGTCGGTCGCATCCAGGTCGAACCCGCGCTCTTGAACGCGCGCTCCGTCGCGTCCGCTACCGCAGCCCAGCTCCAATACCCGCGCGCCGGTTTCGAGCCGGTCGAGGAAGGCATCGAGGTGACGGCTGGGCGCCTGCGCGAAGCTGAGCGTGTAACGCGGCGCCTCCCGCTGGTAGAAGGCGATCGTCGCTTCGTCCGCGCTCACTGCGCCGCTGCTGCCTCGCGGTCCCGCTCTGCACGGCTTTTCTTTTCTGCTGCGGTCTTTAACTGGCCACAAGCGGCGTCGATGTCGCGCCCGCGCGGAGTGCGGACAGGCGCACTGATGCCGCCTTCGAAGACGATGTTGGAAAAGGCCCGAATCCGTTCCGGCGTGGAACATTCGTATTGCGCACCCGGCCATGGGTTGAACGGGATCAGGTTGACCTTCGCCGGCAGCTTGAACTGCTTGATCAGGCGCACGAGTTCGCGCGCATCGTCATCGCTGTCGTTCTTGTCCTTCAGCATGACGTATTCGAACGTGATCCGCCGCGCGTTGTTCGCACCGGGATAATCGGCGCACGCCTGCAGCAATTCCTCGATACCGTACTTACGGTTGAGCGGGACGATCTCGTCGCGAATGTCCTTCGTAACGGCATGAAGCGAGACGGCCAGATTAACCCCGATTTCCTCGCCGCATTTCTCCATCATCGGCACAACGCCGCTGGTGGACAGGGTGATGCGCCGCTTCGAGAGGCCGAGCCCGTCGCCATCCATCACCAGCCGCAGCGCGTCGCGGACATTATCGAAATTGTACAGCGGTTCACCCATACCCATCATCACGATGTTGGTAAGCAGGCGACCGTCTGCGGTGTATTCCGCCGCGCTCGCATCGTCGCCGAAGTCCATCTTGCCCTTGGGCCATTCGCCCAACGCATCGCGAGCGAGCATGACCTGTCCGACGATCTCGCCGGGTGTCAGATTGCGCACCAGCCGCATCGTGCCGGTGTGGCAGAAGCGGCAGTTAAGCGTGCAGCCCACCTGGCTCGACACGCAAAGCGTTCCGCGGTCTGCATCGGGGATGAAGACCATCTCGAAATCGTGGCCGTCGGGTGTGCGGAGCAGCCACTTGCGCGTGCCGTCGGTCGAATGCTGCGCCTCCACCACTTCGGGCCGCCCGATAACGAACCGTTCGGCCAGCCATGGGCGCATCGTCTTGGCGATGTCGGTCATCGCATCGAACTCTGTCGCACCGCGATGGTAGAGCCAGTGGAACACCTGCTTGGCGCGAAGCTTCGCCTGGCGCGCATCGAGACCTGCCTCGGCAAGAAGCTCCGCAATGCGGGCCTTGGGCAGTCCGATAAGGTCGGTCCGGCCATCCGCGCGCGGCGTGATATCGCGCGCAACGGGAACGGGATCCACCTGACCGGGGATCGGCATGAGGTCAGTGTCTGGCATGATGTCGCTGCATATACCGGGAACCGCCGACGTGCGCCAGCCCTGCTTGTCGAAGGCAGTTCCCATCCATCTGTCGCAATCGGCCGCACGACGAAGTGTTTGGTCGTGCTGCTGCTACCGTTCGTCGGCTAATGTGTGTCTGATTTGCCACAAGTTTCTTGTTGTATTCTGTTAATGAAACCGGACCGGCAAACCTCCGTTTGGACCCCTGCGCGGCGCATTCGCCGCAGCATAAAGGAAATGGAGTTCAAGTATGAAAAAGGGTCTCATCATTCTCGCGGGCGTGTCGGTCGCCGCTCTGGCAACGCCGGCAATGGCGCAGTCGAGCGACACGACGTTCACCGGCCCGCGCGTGGAGATCGTGACTGGTTACGACACGACCCGCGCAGGCAGCACGATCGACGATGATTCGGATGCCGACAACGATCAGTCCATCGAAGGCCTGCTCTACGGTGTGGGCGTCGGTTACGACGTCGACATGGGTAGCGTCGTTATCGGTGCGGAAGCGGAACTGTCTGACTCGACCGCCAAGACGGAATTCAACGACGGTGACTTCGAAGGCATCGGCATTGGCAACGTGAACGTCAACCGCGACCTCTACCTCGGCGCGCGCGTCGGTGCCAAGGTCGGCCCGAATGCTCTCGCATACGTGAAGGGTGGCTACACCAACGCCAAGTTCGACGTGCGTTCGCGCGACGGTTCGACCGAATTCACGCAGGACATCGATGCCGACGGCTGGCGTCTGGGCGCGGGTGCGGAATACGCGGTCAGCGAAAACGCATTCGTGAAGCTCGAATACCGTTATTCGAACTACCAGAAGGCAGAAGTCGATTTCCGCGACGACTTCACCGATGGTGATCGCTTCGACATCGACCTCGACCGTCACCAGGTCGTTGCCGGTGTGGGCGTGCGCTTCTGATAGCGCCACTTCGACGATGAATCAGGATGCGGGCCGGCGAAAGCTGGCCCGTTTTCCTTTAAAAGGCGGCTACCGCAGTCTCGCGCAGCCCAATGTCGCGGCGTCCATCGCCGTCGCAACGCCGGTAAGGCGATAGGTGTTGGAGAAGCGGCGTCCGCGCTCATCGACCGAACCGACGGTCATTCTCCCGGCAGAGCGCATAGCGGCGACGATAGCCGCGTCCATGCGCCGGTCTGCGGCCCAACCGTCCGCGCCGCCGCCGACCAGTTCGAACCGCTTGTCGCCGATCGCAAGCCGGATCGTCGCGCCCTTCGCCATGCGGCGCGAAAAGCGAAAGTGGATTTGCCCGCGAACGCCCTTCTTCGGCCATGTCCCGACAGTCGCAAAAGGCTCGAAATCGCGCGACAACGACGATGGTTGCGCCATGGCGATAGCGTAGCATCGCGGCGCGGCGCGATCGCGAAAAGCCGCCCAGTTGTCGAATACCCCAAGAGAATCGCGCGCCATCAGCGGGCTGGCGCAAAGCGCAGCCGTCGCGGCAGCAATGCTCAGCGCAATGCGTTGCATCAGGCGTGCTCGAACCCTGTCTGCGCGCCATACAGGATGCTTTCCACTCCGCCGGAAATCTGGGCGATGGAGCCCTGCTTTAGCGAAGCTGCGATCGGCGCCCCGTGTTCCGGATTGTCCGGCAGCCCCGTCATGATCCCTCGCAACACGCGGCTGGAGATGCCGTGCATGACGACGATGTGATCGCCCGGCTTTTCTTCCACCCAATCCAGCCAGTTTCGCAGGCGTGCGGCAATGGCGGGATAGTCCTCTCCATCGGGGGCGGGGCGGAGGAGATGTTCCTCCAGCACAATCGGGCCATGTTCCGCCGTGACGTCGGCGTAAAGGCGGCCACACCAGCCACCCATGTCGATCTCCACCAGGTCGGCGCTGCGATGGGCGTCGAACCAGTCGATCTCCAGTTCGTCGCAGATAAGCGCCGCGGTCTGGAGCGCTCTGCCTGTTTCGGAAATATGCACCGTTACGTCCGGTCGCGGACCCAGCGTCTCGCGCAGCACCTTGCCCATGTGTGTCGCCTGCTCGGACCCGGTTCGGGTCAGGGGCGTGTGCATCGTGTTGGACTGAAGGCGACGCGCGGCGTTGAACACGGTTTCACCGTGACGCATGATGAAGAAGCGGTTTTCTGCCATGCCGGGAAGCGATAGCGGCGGGATCAGCCGCCGTCACCTGCCGGATAGGTGATTGCCGTGACCTCCCACTCCTTCTCCCCCGCGGGCAAGCGCACGGTGCGAAGGTCACCCACCGCCGAGCCGCGCAAGGCCCGGGCAAGCGGGCTCGACCAGCCGATCCGGCCTGCACTCGCGTCCTGTTCGTCATCGCCGAGCAGGGTGACCGATTTGCGCGCATCGTCTTCGTCCGCGATCTCTACTGTCGCGCCGAAGAAGGCGCGGCTGCGGTCGGGCTGCTGCGACGGGTCGACGACCCTCGCCGCCTTCATCCGACGGGCGAGATGGGCCAGTTCGCGGTCGATTTCCGCATTCGCTTGCGCCCATAGATGTAGTCGCCGTTCTCGCTGCGGTCGCCATTGCCCGCCGCCCAACTGACGATAGCGACGATCTCCGGCCGCTCGGTGCCGAGCAGGTGGTCGTAGCGCGCCTTCATCGCCACCAGCCCGGCAGGGCTGATCGGGTTGCTGCCCGGTTTCATGTGGTGCGGGAAAGCGTCAGCGGCGCAGGTAGTAGGACACCGGCTTCGGTCCGCCGTAGCGCACCTTGCCCGGATTCATCGCTTCGTAGACCACCGCGTTCTCGATCACGCGCTGAACGTAGTTCTTGGTCTCGTAGATCGGGATTTTCTCCATCCATTCGACCCAGCCGATACCGCCCTTGCGCGGATCGCCATTGGCGCGCAGCCATTTGTTCACATTGCCGGGACCGGCGTTGTAAGCCGCGATGGCGAGCGGGTGCGCGCCGCCGAAATAATCCATCATCCGCGCGAAGTAAGCATCGCCCAGCGTGATGTTGTAATTCGGATCGTCGATCAGCGAAGACGACATGTAGCTGCGGCCAAGCATCCCGGCCTGTTCCTTCGCCGTGCCGGGCATCAACTGCATCAGCCCCCGTGCGCCCGCGTGGCTCAACGCGTTCTGGGCGAACTGGCTTTCCTGCCGCGTGATCGCATGGACCATCGTCCAGTCGTTGACGGTGGCGGGCGTGGTGATGGTGGGGAAGGCGTAGACGTCGAAGTTCGCCAGCGCATCGGCCGCGGCTGCTTCGCCGCCGATCACCGCGAGATCGCGCCGCCCGATGCTGCGGGCCAGTTCCTGCACCAGGAAGTGTTCTGCCGGCGTGTCGGCGCTGTCCGCCAGTTCGCGGAAGAAGTGGATCGAGGTGGCCCATGGAGAGCTGCGGGCGACCTCACGTACCGCGCCGACGATGGGGCGCGCGTAGAATGCGTCACGCTCTGCCTGCGTGACCTGCACCTGCGGTTCCTGCGCCAGATTGGGCAGGGTGCGGCCCAGCGATTGCAGAGCAAGCTGGCCGTAGAACCGCTCAGGATATTGCGCGGCCATCTCGTAATAGCGATTGGCGCTGCCCATATCGCCCGCCTGTTGCGCGGCGAGGCCCGCCCAGTAGAATCCCTTGCTGCGCGTCTGCGGCGTCTGCGCGGCTGCACCATAGCGATAGAACAGCGGCGCGGCAGACGCGGCGTCGCCCATGCGCCACAGCGCGTTGGTGCCGCCCTTCCACATCAGTGTGGTGTAGTCGTCGCGCAGCTTGAATTCGCGCTTCGAGATATCCTCGCCCGGCGCGAATGCCTGGTCGATCTTCGTCGCGATCTTCACCGTGTCGAGCGGGCTTGCGGCGCTTGCGACGCGCAGGATCTCGGTCACCCAGTCCTGCTGGTCAGTTGGCAGCGAGGTGAGCGGCGGATGATCGGCCATCAGGCGGATCGCACTCATCGTCTGGCCGCGGGCGCGCAGATAGCGCGAACGGTTGTAGAGGTAGCCCGGATCGGTGCGAATATCGGCGGGTATGTCGAGCGTCAGCGCATTGGGATTTTCCCCCTGCAACAACGCGAGGCGCGCCATGAACGCATCGCGCGATTGCGGCGCGACATAAGCGATCTGGCGCGCGGCCTGATCCGCTTCACCCTGCCACAGCAGCGCATCCATGCGGGTGTCGTGATCGTCGGCGTTCCAGCTGGCGCCATGATTGGCGAACAGGGTCGCTTCGGCCACCGGCGTCATCTTGCCACCGCGCCATGCCTCGCGCGCGACCTGCGGCGCGTTCTGACGGTTGGCGGCCTGCAGCGCGAGCGCGTATTGCGCACGGCCCAGATTGCTGAGCGGCGGGAAGCGGTCAAAATAGGCAAGCAAACGTTCGGGCGAGACGAACTCGTTTTCCAGCGCACCCTCGGCACGCAGCCGGAGCGTCTCTTCCTTCGGCATACCGGGGTAGCTGGTCAGGAAGCTGGCGTAGCTTTCGAACGGCAGATTGCGCGTTTCGCTGAGATACTGCCAGCGGCTGATCGCCGACGCCATCTGGCCGGACCGGGCGGAAAGGGCCTGCGCGCGGGCACGGTCCCATTCGGCAGCCTCCTGCGCCATGGTGGGGGAAGCCGCCAGCGCAACGGCGAGGGCGGCGAACGATACGAGTGAATTGCGAACCATGCTGGACATTGTGCCCCCCGCCTCCTTATCAGGCGCTGAACACGCAAAACGCTTCGCGTCCGGTCGATCAGCCCCTTCCGGCGCATTGGCGCAATCCGAAGGTTTCCTGCAATGTTTTCCGGCTCGATTCCCGCTCTGGTGACTCCTTTTCGCGACGGGTCGTTCGACGAGGCCGCTTTTCGCCGGCTGGTCGACTGGCAGATCGACAACGGCAGCAATGCACTGGTGCCCTGCGGCACCACCGGCGAAGCCTCCACCCTCTCCAATGCGGAGCATCACCGCGTCATCGAAGTCTGTATCGAGCAGGCTGCGGGCCGGGTCCCGGTGATCGCGGGCTGCGGCAGTAACGATACGCGCAACGCCTTGCTCCACATGAACTTCTCGAAAAAGGCGGGCGCCGCGGCGGGGCTGTGCGTTGCCCCTTACTACAATCGGCCGAGCCAGGCCGGCCTGATCGCGCATTTCAGCTTCCTTGCCGAAAACAGCGACTTGCCGATCGTGATGTACAACGTTCCGGCACGAACCGTCACCGATATCGAGGACGAGACGGTCGTCGAACTGGTCAGCAAGTATCCCGACCGGATCGTCGCGATCAAGGATGCTAGCGGCGATCTGTCGCGCGTGGCGGACCATCGCATGGGACTCGACCACGATTTCTGCCAGCTGTCTGGCAATGACGAATTGTGGCTGCCGCACTCGGCGGCAGGCGGGGCGGGGTGCATTTCCGTCACGGCCAATGTCGCGCCCGCACTGTGTGCGGAGTTCCACGATGCCATCGCGGCCAATGATCTCGTCAAGGCGCGCAAGCTGAACGACCGGCTGTTCCCGCTGCATTACGCCATGTTCTCCGACGCGAGCCCCGCACCGGTCAAATACGCGCTGACCCGCGTGCACGACTGGCTGGAATGTGACGTGCGCCTGCCGCTGGTCAACGCCAGCGACGCGGCGCGCAAGGCCGTGGACGAGGCGCTGGAACACGCTGGCCTAATCTAGAGGCAGTCTGGTCCGTGGGGGCTGGTCTGATCGGCCATCAGTCCCTATCTGGCTCGCCACCATGGCACGCCCCAAACCCGAGACATTCGACAAGCAGAAAACCGTCGCGGAGAACCGCCGCGCGCGGTTCGACTATGCGATCGAGGACAAGTACGAGGCCGGGCTGCAATTGCAGGGAACCGAGGTCAAGGCGCTGCGCGCTGGCGAGGGCACGATCGCCGAAAGCTATGCCGAGGTGCGCGACGGGCAGGTTTGGCTGATCAACGCCAACATTCCGGAATACAGCCACGGAAATCGCCAGAATCACGAGCCGAAACGTCCGCGCAAGCTGCTGCTCCACACGCGCGAGATCGACCGGCTGACTGGCGCGGTCGAGCGCAAGGGCATGACGCTGGTGCCGATGAGCATCTATTTCAACAAGCAGGGCCGCGCGAAGGTTGAACTGGCGCTCGCCAAGGGACGGCAGGCGAAGGACAAGCGCGACTACATCAAGGATCGCGACTGGCAGCGCGACAAGGCGCGCATCATGCGGGATAATGGCTGACATTTTCCCCGCTGGCGGAGCTTCATCCAGTCAAATGCAGCATTCGTGGTATTCCCTTGCCCTTAGGTGTTGCGCGGTTGCCGCCTTGCGCGCAATGCGGGGCCAGAGCCATGGCTGACTTCCGTTCCAAGACTTTCCTGTCCGACCTGCTGCGCAAGTATATGCCGACGCGCGAGCAGATGGCGCAGAACAAGTATCTTGCGCCCATCGCGCACCGTTTTCTTTCGCCCGAACTATGGCGCTTCACCCGTCGCTCCGTTCCGCGGGGCGTGGCGCTGGGGCTGTTCGCGGGGTTCATCATTCCGCTGGGGCAGATTTTCCTCGCCGCTTTCCTTGCATTGCCTGCGCGAGCCAACGTTCCGCTGGCGGCGGCGGTTACTTTCGTCACCAATCCGTTCACCTTCCCGTTCTGGGCACTGGCAGCGAACCGGCTCGGCGCGCTGATGTTGCGGATCGATCCGACGCAAGTCGGAACCAGCGCGACCGACGAACTGGCGAGCGGGCGCTGGACCTGGCTGGTGGAAATGTTCGAAGGCGCGGGCGTGACGGTGCTGGTAACGGTGTTCGGCTTCATCGTGCTGTCCGTAATCAGCGCGGCGGTGGGTTATCTGCTGACGAGCTGGGGCTGGCGCTGGTGGGTGGCCCACAAACGGCGCGCGCTGCTGCGCGAACGCCGCGAAGCGCGGCTGGAAGCGGCGCAGTGAACGGCGAAATCGTGTCCCAGGGGACGATGAAGATCTCGCGCAGCGACCTTGGGCTGGTGCTCGGCGCGGGGCTGCTCAGCGTGGTGCTGGTCGGCGCCGTGACGCGCGATCTCACGCTTACGCTGGTCTTTGCCGCGGGGCTCGCCATTCTCGGCCTGATCGGCGCGCGACTGGCCCGACCTGCCGTGAATGCGCCGGCGGAAAGCTACACCGTGCCGGACTGGTCGGTCACCAACAGCCTGATCCAGAGCCGCAAGGACGCCGTCGCCATCGTCGACCGGGCCAACCGCCTCAGCTGCGCGAACCAGTGCTATTCCGACTGGTTCGGTGCGACCAATGCGCCGCCTAACCTCCCGTGCAACGCCGCCTCGCGCGAGCGGCTGGCGAAGGCCGCGCGCAATTGCTGGCGCGACGGCCATGCAAGCGTCGATCTGGTGGAAGGCAACGAGGGCGATCGCTACCGCGCAACTGCCACGCGTGCCGGGCGCGGCGAAGATCATATCATCTGGCGTTTCGAGCCGGTCGTAGAGGCGGAGAAGCCCGATACGCTTGTCGAGCTGCTGTCGGGACCGTTCGGTCACCAGTTGAGTGCTGCGGGTATCGAGGCGATCCTCGCCAATCCCGATGGCTCGATCGCCGCAGCCAGCGAAGGTTTCGCCTATCGCGCCGTGGGTGATGGCAAGGCGACCCTTGCCGGACAGGATTTTGCCGGGCTGCTCCGATCCGACGAGCGGGAGCGGATCTACTACGCCCGTGAAGGGCGCAAGGGAACGCCGCAGACGCTGGTGCAGGTGCCGCTGGGCGACCCCGCCAATCCCGATCCGGCGGCTTCTGAAACGGCGCCGGTGCTCATGTTGATGCTTGACGCCGGTCTGGGCATCGGCGGCTGGGCCGGGTCCGATGCCAAGGCGCAGACGCCGCAACTCAACGCGCTGCTAGAGGCGCTGCCGCTGGGCCTTGCCACGACCGACCGCGACGGCCGCTTCCTGTTCGCGAATCAATCCTTCCAGCGCGCCGTCTCGCTCGGCAGTCGCGGGATGCCGCCCTATCCTTCCGACCTCGTGGTGCGCGAAGACAAGGGCGCGCTTGCCGATGCGGTTCGCCGGTACGGCCATGGTCCCGCCAACAGTGGGGACATGGCGATACGCCTGCGGACCCACCCCGACGATCCCGTCTCGCTCGGCCTTGCCGGCGTGCGCGGGCTGGGGGAGGCGGCAGTGCTGCTCAGCCTGTCGGATACGTCGGAGGAAACCGAGCTGAAGCGGCAGGTCGCGCAGGCAACGAAGATGCAGGCGGTCGGCCAGCTCGCCGGCGGCGTTGCGCATGATTTCAACAACGTCCTGACCGCCATTATCGGCCACTGCGACCTCATGCTGATGCGCCATACGCCGGGCGACAGCGACTACGACGACATCCAGCAAGTCAAGGCGAACTCCAACCGCGCCGCCGCGCTGACCCGGCAGCTGCTCGCCTTCTCGCGCCAGCAGACCCTGCGGCCCGAAGTGCTGCAATTGCCGGACGTGGTCTCCGAAGTCAGCCAGCTACTGAAGCGCCTCATGGGAGAGAAGATCGCGTTCCGCGTCCACCATGACCGTGACCTCGGCCCCGTGCGCGCCGATCCGCAGCAGCTGGAGCAGGTGATCGTCAATCTCGCCGTCAACGCGCGCGATGCGATGCTGACCCGGGCGGAGAAGGGCAAGGCGAAGGGACCGCTGCGCCTGACCCTCGCCACCCGCGCGGTGTCCAGCGCGTCCATCCGGCGCATGAAGACCGACCTGATGCCGGTCGCCGACTACACCGCCATGATTATCGAGGACACCGGCGGCGGCATTCCGCCCGACGTTCTGGGCAAGATTTTCGAGCCGTTCTTTACCACGAAGGAGCTCGGCAAGGGTACCGGCCTCGGCCTTTCCACGGTCTACGGCATCGTCAAGCAATCGGGCGGCTTCATCTTCGCGGACAATATCGAGGGTGAAAACGGCAGCGTCTCTGGCGCGCGTTTCACCGTCTATCTGCCTGTACATGCCGGTGCCCCAGCACCTGAGCGCGCGCGACCCAGGCCGGAAGCGCCGAGCAGCAGCTGGTCGGGCGGGGGCCGTATCCTGCTTGTCGAGGACGAGGACATGGTGCGTGCCGTGGCAGAACGCGCGCTGGTGCGGCAGGGTTACGAAGTGACCACCGCCAGCGACGGCGAGGAGGGGATCGAGAAGATGACCTCGGATGGCCCGTTCGACCTCGTTCTCAGCGACGTCGTGATGCCGGGAATGGACGGACCGGCGATGGTGCGCGAACTGCGCAAGAGCGTACCCGACGTCCCCGTCCTGTTCATGTCCGGCTATGCGGAGGAGCAATTGAGGAAGGACATCGACCTCGACGACGTGCATTTCCTCGCCAAGCCATTCTCCGTGCAGCAGATCGGGGACAAGGTGGCGCACGTCATTGCGATCGCGAAGGGCTGACGCAGATTCCAAATGTAGTCACAGGCCCCTGATTGTATTAGCCTCGCATCAGCAATGGGGGCGATACGATGAATTCTCGCAAGGCTTTCGCGGTTCTCGCAGCAGGCTCGGCCGCGCTGGCACTGCCACTGGCGGCGCAGGATCCCGCCAATCCGGACCGCACGGCGCAGGGCGACGTCTCGGTCACCATCTACAACAACGACCAGGCGCTCGTGCAGGATGTGCGCCAGATCACTATCGCGGCAGGTCGCAGCCGAATCGAATTCCCAGACGTGTCCGCGCGCATCCGGCCAGAGACGCTCAGCTTCTCTTCCGAAGGGACCGCGATCGTCGAACAGAACTTCGACTTCGACCTGCTGACCCCGCAGAAAATGATGGAAAAGGCCATCGGCCAGACCGTCACGCTGATCCGCACCAACCCGGCAACTGGCGCCGAAACGCGAGAGCAGGCCACCGTGCTTTCCACCGCGGGCGGCGTGGTTGTCAGGATCGGCGATCGCATCGAAGTCCTGCGTGACGATGGTCTGCCGGTGCGCGTGATTTTCGACGGTGTGCCGCCCAATCTGCGCGCGCGCCCGACACTGTCCGTCAACGTGGAGAGCCAGCGGTCCGGCGCCCGCCCTGCATCGATCCGCTATCTCACCCCCGGCCTCGGCTGGAGCGCGGACTACGTCTCGCTGTTCGACGAGGGCAAGGGCACGATCGACATGCAGGGCTGGGTCACGCTGACCAACAACACCGGCACGACTTTCCATAATGCCGACACGCTGCTGGTCGCGGGCAATCCGGGCAACAGCCAGCCGCGGTATAATCGCAACTACAACTCACGCCGCGTCAGCAACCCGCAGATTAACCCCGGGACCGAAAGTGCCAATCGCGGGCAGGTGGGCGACTTCTACCTCTACCCGATCAATGGGCGCACCACGATCGCCAATGCGCAGACCAAGCAGGTCAGCTTCCTCGACACGCAAGGCGTCGCCGCAAGCAGGATCTACGGTTACACGGTAGACTGGCTCGCGAATTACGACGCGCCGCAAAATGTCGAAAGCCAGATCGCCTTTTCGTCGTCGCGCAACGGCGGCCTTGGCGATGCGCTGCCGGCCGGCACGGTCCGCTTTTATCAGCGCGACAGCCAGGGCAGTCCGCAATTTATCGGCGAAAGCCGGATCGATCACACGCCTATGGGAAGCCAGCTCAATCTGCGGACGGGGGATGCCTTCGACGTGCTGATCCGGTCCGAGGTCGAGCGGCGGGAGCGTGTGACCGAAAGCCAGTGGAAGGACTGGGACCGCTTCGAGGTCACGCTGCCAGACGGTCAGAAGGTGACCGGCAGTTCGCAGCGCAACACTTCCACGGAGTACTGGCAAACGACCATGCGCTACACGGTGACCAATGCGAAGAACGTGCCTGTCGATGTGCAACTGGTGCAGGCAGGGCTCGATCGCGGCTGGGGTAGCCGGGATTACCGCATCGTGAGCGAGGATCTTCCGGGCGAGCAGATCAACGCGGACATGCGCAAATATGTCATCCCCGTGCCGGCCAACGGCTCGCGCGAGGTTCGGGTCACTTACGCTACGCGCTACTGATCGGGGCAGGGCCGTGAAGCGCGCCACCCTTTTCCTCGCCGCCGCGCTTGTCACGCAGCCGCTGTCGGCGCGCGAGGTGGTCGAAGCCTCCGCACCGACCGATACGGCCGTGACGATCTACCGCGACCCCAGCGGCGGCGGCTTCAACAAGGACAATCCGCGCGGCTTCGCGATGATCAGCGAGACGCGAACCGTCACCCTGCCGCCGGGCGAATCGACCATCCGCTTCGTCGGCGTGTCGGAGGGTATGATCGCGATCTCCGCCATCGTCTCGGGCCTGCCGGGCGGCACGATCGAGAAGAACCGCAACGCCGACCTGCTGTCTCCCGCCGCGCTTGTCGACGGGACGCTCGGCAACCGCGTGACGATCACGCGCACCGATCCCGCAACCGGCGTGGCGCAGAGCGAAGATGCTGTGGTCCGCACCCGCGCCGACGGCGGGCTGGTGCTGGAGACTTCGGAAGGGTTCGAGGCGGTGCGCTGCTCCGGCCTGCCGGAGAAGCTGACCTTCGACAGCGTGCCGGACGGCCTCTACGCCCAGCCACTCTTCACCATCGACACGCGCGATCCCACCGGCGGCACCTACGAGGTCACGCTCACCTATCTGTCTTGGGGCTTCGACTGGCGCGCGCACTACGTTGCGACCCTGCAGAAGGGCGGGCGGCGCGGCGATGTCGGGATGCGGATGCTGAGCTGGCTGACGCTCGTCAACGACAACGGCCAGAGCTTCGCCGACACCGACCTTATGGTCGTGGCCGGCACGCTCAACGTCGAAAGCGATTACCGTCAGCTCGCCGCCCCGCCGCGCGCCAGCGGTCTGCGACTGACCTGCTGGCCGATTGGCAGCACGGCGGCAGGTTCGCCGATCCCGACCTTCCAGAAGAACGAACTGGCGGAAGAGGCGATGTATGATTCGGCCAGTGCCATCATCGTCACCGGATCGCGTGCGCCTCCCCCGCCGCCACCTCCGCCGCCGCCACCACCTGCTGCGATGGTCGCGAACGAGGAGAACCTTGGTGATCTCAAGCTGTTCCGCGTGCCGGAACCCGTCACCGTCAGCGCCAAGGGACTGAAGCAGGTCGCCTTCCTCGACCGCGACGATGTCCAGGGCGGTTTCGTCTACGAGAGCGATTGTTATTTCGGCGGGGCGGAAGGTTTCGACCCCGTTGAACTGCTGTTCGAAACCGAAAACGACGAGGAGCACGGCCTTGGCCAGTCGCTGCCGACCGGAGGGGTCACGGTGTTCGAGCCCACAACGCACGGTGATTTGCCGATCGGTGAAGACGATATCCGCGACTATGCGCTGGGAGAGGATGTCGAGGTATCGCTGGGCGAAAGCACCAAGGTCTTCGCCCGCTGCGTTCTCGACGGGGAGGAGCCGGACGACAACACCGCATGGCGCACCCTGCGCGCAGAGGTGACCAACTCCGGCAACCGCACGGCTGAAGTCCGGCTCGTCCTAGGCTATGCCCGCGATTACGAGGTGCGCAAGGGAAAACGGCTGGCGATGAAAGACGGCCAGCACACGATTACCCTGCGCGTGAAACCGGGCAAAACGACCACGACGAAGTTCCAGGCTCGCGAGGTCGATCGCGAGGAGGAGTAGGGGCTGGATGATCGGTCTCCAACAAATTTTCGTTCCCCCCTTGTTCTGGTGGAACAAAGCGGATACATAGCCTTCCAGACAGCAGTCGATAACGGGGAATGCCCCCTAGGCAAGCGAAGGAGGCCATGCGATGGCGACGCCACTGAAACTGGTTGAAAAGGAAAGCAACGTGGACCGTCAGAAGGCGCTCGACGCCGCGCTCGCACAGATTGATCGCGCATTCGGCAAGGGGTCGGCGATGAAGCTCGGCTCCAAGGAAGCGATGAATGTGGAATCGATCTCCACCGGTTCGCTGGGGCTGGACATCGCGCTGGGCATCGGTGGCTTGCCGAAGGGCCGCGTGATCGAAGTCTACGGGCCGGAAAGCTCGGGGAAGACCACGCTGGCGCTGCACGTCATCGCGGAAGCGCAGAAGAACGGCGGCACCGCGGCCTTCGTCGACGCCGAACACGCGCTCGACCCCGTCTACGCCAAGAAGCTGGGCGTCGATATCGACGAACTGATCGTTTCGCAGCCCGACACGGGCGAACAGGCGCTGGAAATCACCGATACTCTGGTCCGCTCCAACGCGGTGGACGTTCTGGTGGTGGACTCGGTCGCCGCTCTGGTTCCGCGTGCGGAAATCGAAGGCGAGATGGGTGACAGCCACGTCGGCTTGCAGGCCCGCCTGATGAGCCAGTCGCTGCGCAAGCTGACCGGCTCGATCAACCGTAGCAAGTGCATGGTCATCTTCATCAATCAGCTGCGCATGAAGATCGGCGTGATGTACGGCAATCCGGAAACGACCACCGGCGGCAACGCGCTGAAGTTCTATGCCTCGGTCCGTCTCGACATCCGCCGCACCGGGCAGATCAAGGATCGCGACGAGATCATCGGCAACTCGACCCGCGTGAAAGTGGTCAAGAACAAGGTCGCCCCGCCGTTCAAGCAGGTCGAATTCGACATCATGTATGGCGAAGGCATCTCGAAGATCGGCGAGATACTCGACCTCGGCGTGAAGGCTGGCATCGTGGAGAAGTCGGGCAGCTGGTTCAGCTACGACAGCATCCGCATCGGCCAGGGCCGCGAGAATGCGAAGACCTATCTCAAGCAAAACTCCGAAGTTTGCGACAAGCTGGAAGCCGCCATCCGCGGCCGGACCGACGAAGTCGCCGAGGAAATGATGGCGGGCCCGGACGCAGGCGACGACTGACTTTTCTCAAGAAGCGCACCGGGTGACGGTGTCGCTTGCGAAACGAGGGCCGGTGGCGTCGCATCCTTCTTTGGAAGGATCGCCCACCGGCCTTTTCGTGTCTGTTGCCTGAGAGCACACCTTGCTGCGGAAACCGCAGACTCTCCGCCCGTCGCACCCATCTGGCGACTTGCCGCAAGGGCAGCGAACGCCTAACTGCCAGCCATGCAGACGACCAACGATATCCGCCGGTCCTTCCTCGACTATTTCGGCGGCGCAGACCATGCCGTGGTGCCTTCCGCACCGCTGGTGCCGCACAACGACCCGACGCTGATGTTCGTCAACGCCGGGATGGTGCCGTTCAAGAACGTCTTCACCGGGCTGGAAGCGAAGCCCGCACCGCGCGCCACCAGCAGTCAGAAATGCGTGCGCGCCGGGGGCAAGCACAACGATCTCGACAACGTCGGCTACACCGCCCGGCACCACACCTTCTTCGAGATGCTCGGCAATTTCTCGTTCGGCGACTATTTCAAGGAACAGGCCGTCCTGCACGCCTGGACCCTGCTGACGAAGGAATGGGGCCTCAATCCGGACAAGCTGACCGCCACCGTCTATCACACCGACGACGAAGCGTTCGACCTGTGGAAGAAGATCGCCGGCTTGCCCGACGATCGGATCATCCGCATCGCGACCAACGATAACTTCTGGTCGATGGGCGACACCGGTCCCTGCGGTCCGTGCAGCGAGATTTTCTACGACCACGGCGAACACATTCCCGGCGGCCCTCCGGGCTCCCCGGACGAAGATGGCGACCGCTTCATCGAGATCTGGAATCTCGTCTTCATGCAGTTCGACCAGTCGGCCGACGGCAATCGCAGCCCGCTGCCGAGCCCGTCGATCGACACCGGCATGGGTCTCGAACGCATTGCCGCCGTCATGCAGGGCGTTCATGACAATTACGACATCGACACCTTCCGCGCGCTGATCGCCGCGTCGGAGAACCTCGCCGGTGTGCCTGCCGAAGGGCCGAGCCAGGCGAGCCACCGCGTTATCGCAGACCACCTGCGCTCCACCAGCTTCCTGATTGCCGATGGCGTGCTGCCTAGCAACGAGGGCCGCGGCTATGTCCTGCGCCGGATCATGCGCCGCGCCATGCGCCACGCTCACCTCCTTGGCGCCCACGAGCCGCTGATGCACCGCCTCGTCCCCGCGCTGGTCGCGGAGATGGGACAGGCCTATCCCGAGCTGGGTCGTGCCCAGCCGCTGATCGTCGAGACGCTGGAGCGCGAGGAAACGCAGTTCCGCCGCACGCTCGACAAAGGGCTCGGTTTGCTGGATGCCGAAACCGTCAACCTGGGCGAGGGCGACCGCCTGCCCGGCGAAACGGCGTTCAAGCTCTACGACACGTACGGCTTCCCGTACGATCTGACCGAAGACGCCCTGCGCGCCCGCGGCATCGGTGTGGACCGCGAGGGCTTCGATGCGGCGATGGACCGGCAGAAGGCTGCCGCCCGCGCCGCGTGGAAGGGTTCGGGTGCTGCCGCCGATGGCGAACTGTGGTTCGACATTGCCGAACGCGAGGGCGCGACCGAATTCACCGGCTATTCCGTGACCCAGGGCGAAGGCAAGGTCGTCGCCCTGATTGTCGATGGCGCCGAAGTCGACGCTGCCGAGGCAGGCACGGACGTGCTCGTCATCACGAACCAGACGCCGTTCTACGGCGAAAGCGGTGGCCAGGTCGGCGATAGCGGTACGATCAGCACGCAGAGCGGGCTGCGGATCGCGGTGGCCGATACCAACAAGCCGCTCGGCCGATTGCACGTTCACGAGGGCAAGGTCGAGGCAGGCCGCATCGCTATTGGCGACACGGTGCACCTTTCCATCGATGTCGAGCGACGCGATGCGGTGCGGGCCAACCATTCGGCCACGCATTTGCTCCACGCCGCACTTCGCAACGTGCTTGGCGGTCACGTCACGCAGAAGGGCTCGCTCGTCGCGCAGGACCGGCTTCGGTTCGACTTCTCGCACCCCAAGCCTCTCTCTCCGGAAGACATTTCCGCGATCGAGGAGCAGGTGAACGCCGAAATCCGCCATAATGAAACGGTCGGCACGCGGCTCATGTCTCCCGACGACGCGGTCGAGGCGGGCGCGCTGGCGTTGTTCGGCGAGAAATATGGCGACGAGGTCCGTGTCCTCAGCATGGGGCGTGGCGACTGGGACGGCTCGGGCCGCAATTACTCGGTCGAACTGTGCGGTGGCACGCACGTCAATGCGACCGGTGACATCGGCATCTTCCGCATCGTGTCGGAAAGCGCCGTCAGCTCCGGTGTGCGCCGGATCGAGGCGCTGACCGGCGAAGCGGCACGCCGCTGGCTGGTCGGGCGTGAGGACATGGTCAAGTCGCTGGCCGGTACGCTCAAGACTTCGCCCGACGAAGTCGAAGCGCGCGTTGCTGCGCTGGTCGACGAACGCAAGCGGTTGGAGCGTGAACTGGCCGAGGCGAAGAAGGCGCTGGCCCTTGGCGGCGGCTCCGGCGGGGCGAAGCCCGGCGCATCGGAGACCGTCGGCGGCTTCGCGTTCTCCGGCCAGGTGCTCGATGGGCTACCTGCGAAGGAATTGCGCGGCCTGCTCGACGGGGCGAAGCAGCAGCTCGGATCGGGCGTGGCGGCGATCGTCGCGGTGAACGAAGGCAAGGCGGCCTGTGCCGTCGCGGTGACGGATGATCTGATCGGTCAGGTCAGCGCAGTCGACCTCGTGCGCGCAGGTGTCGAGGCGCTGGGCGGGAAGGGCGGCGGCGGCCGTCCCGACATGGCGCAGGGCGGCGGGCCGGACGGTGACAAGGCTGATGCGGCGATTGCCGCCATCCGCGACGTTTTGGCCAAACTTCCGGCTTAAAGGGCAGAGGTCATTCGATCAGCTGGCGGCGGGCTCTGGCGCGTCGCCGCTTTTCGGCATCGTCGAAGACCGCAGGCGCGGCTTTTGCGTCAGCTTGCCTTCTTCCATGATCTGCATCCGCAGTTCGTCGCGCTTTTCGTGGATCGAGGCGATGACCGGTCCAACGCCGACGCCGAGTTCGACCAGCGCCGCCTCGGTAAGCTGGAGCGAGCTTTCGAGGGTTTCCGGCACCGCATCGCTCACACCGAGGCGGTAAAGCTCGGCCGCGTGGCGCTCGTCCCGCGCGCGGGCCATGATCGCGATGTTCGGATACGCCTTGCGGATCTTGCGAACGAGGCGCTTGGCCAGCACAGGCTCGTCCATCGTGAGGATCACGGCCGGGCTGTCTGCCAGGCCGAGCCCATCGAGAGCTTTTCCGCGCACCGCATCTCCGAACTTCGCGTTGTAACCGTCGCGGCGCGCGCGTTCGATGATGTCAGCGTCGCTGTCGATCGCGACATAGGCCTTGCCGTGGCGCGTGAGCATGTCCGCGATCAAACGACCGATCCGGCCCATGCCGACGATGATCGTGCGCGGCTCGCCCGCCCCCTCCGCGCTATCCGTAAACTCGGGCAGAGGCTCGACCCGGCGGCCGACCATGCGTCCAAGCATGGCGAGAAGAGGCGTGATGGTCAGACCGATGGCGGTCACGATCTGCCAGAACTGGGCCGTGCCGGGCTGGATCAGCATTGCGCTGGTCGCGGCGGACAGAACGATCAGGGTCGTCTCGGACGGGCTGGACATGAGGATGCCGGTTTCCGTCGCCGTGCCGCGCCGCGCGCCCATCAGACGCAGCAACACGCCGGTGATGACGGCCTTCAGCGTCAGCACGATCACGACCGCCGAGAGGATCGACCACAGGTGCTCGGCAATCGTCGAGAGGTCCAGTCCCATGCCCACGGTGATGAGGAACACGCCGAGAGCGAGGCCTTTAAAGGGCTCGGTAATCGCTTCGACCTCGTCGTGATATTCGGTCTCCGCGATCAAAAGCCCGGCGATCAGCGCGCCGACGATGGGCGACAGGCCGACAAGCGCAGTGGCAAGGCTTGCGCCGATCACCACCAGCAGGCTGGCGGCAAGGAACAGCTCCGGGCTTTTCGTTCGCGCGGCCTGCGCGAACAGCCGGGGGAGGGCGATGCGGCCGAGCACCAGCAATGCGAGGCAGACGAGACCCCCCTGCCACAACGTGTCGAGCATTCCTTGCCAGCCTTCGTTCGCGGCATGGGGGGCCATTGCGCCGAGCATGAAGATGATCGGGACGATCGCGATATCCTCGAACAACAGCATGGAAAGCGCCGCGCGCCCGACCGGGGTGTGCGTGCCGCTGATGGGGAGGACGAGCGCGGTGGATGAAAGCGCCAGCGCGAGACCGAGGCCCAGCGCGCCGGTCCAGTACTGCCCCAGCATCGAAAGGCCGGCCGCCAGCAACAGGCCGGACAGCAGCAGTTCGAGCGCGCCAAGGCCGAAGACCATCCGCCGCATCGACCAGAGCCGATTGAACGACAGCTCCAGCCCGATCGTGAACAGCAGCAGGATGATGCCGAACTCGGCAAACGGGTCCAGCCCCTCCGGGTCGGTTATGGTTACGTGACTGAGCCACGGATATTCGTAGACCATCCTCCCCAGCCCGTATGGCCCCACGGCCAGACCGACGAGGATGAAGCCGATCACGGGAGTGATGCGGAAGCGCGCGAATACCGGGATGACGATGCCTGCGGCCCCCAGGATCACCAGCGCATCGGACAGGATCGGGGTGAGGGTAACTTCGCCAGCCATTCCCTTCGACTAGGGGCGAGAGGCGCGCTTGTCACGGCCTACGGGTGACATACGCGCTCATATCCTTATGTAGGCCGCCATGCAGACAGGAACGATAATTTCGCTCGCCTTATACTTTGTTCTCATGATCGCCATTGGTGTCTACGCCCAACGCCGCTCCACCGCCGACAGTGCGGGATATCTTCTGGCCGGTCGCAATCTGCCGCCATCGGTCGCAGCGCTATCCGCCGGAGCTTCCGATATGTCGGGCTGGCTGCTGCTCGGACTGCCCGGCGCGCTGTATGTCTCCGGACTGGTGGAGGCGTGGATCGGTATCGGACTGTTCGTCGGTGCGCTGGTCAACTGGATCGTCGTCGCACCGCGCTTGCGCGAACAGACGGAGGCGCTGGGCAATGCGCTGACCATCCCGGAATTTCTCGCCAACCGCTTTCCCGACAGAGCGACCGCCCTGCGGGTGTCATCGGCCATCGTGATCGTGCTGTTCTTTGCGGTTTACACGGCGGCAGGCCTCGTCGGCGGCGGCAAGCTGTTCCAGAGCAGCTTCGCGGCGATCTTCGACGGGTGGGACGTATCGACCTATCTCGCGGGTATCTGGATTACCGCTGGCGTGGTGGTCGCCTACACCATGGTCGGCGGCTTCCTCGCAGTCAGCCTCACCGATTTCGTGCAGGGCTGCATCATGGTGGTGGCGCTCGTGCTGATGCCACTCGTTATCCTGATGGATCTGGGCGCCGGGGAGGAAATGGCGAGCACGTTGCGGGCGGTCGATCCGGACTTCCTCAGCCTGTTCGGCGGCCTGACCTTCGTCGGCTTCCTCAGCGCTGTGACATGGGGTCTCGGTTATTTCGGTCAGCCGCACATCATCGTGCGCTTCATGGCGATCCGCAGCGTGCGAGAGGTCGCGACGGCGCGCAATATCGGCATGATCTGGATGGGCGTCGCGCTGATCGGTGCGCTGGGCGTCGGCATCGCCGGCCGCGCGCTGGTGGAATCACAGGGGCTGGTGCTGGAGGATTCGGAGACGATCTTCATCCTGCTCGCCAACACGCTGTTCCACCCGCTGATTACCGGCTTCCTGCTCGCCGCGCTGCTGGCTGCGATCATGAGCACGATAAGTTCGCAGCTGCTGGTAGCCTCCAGTTCCCTGACCGAGGATTTCTACCGCCTGTTCCTGCGCAAGAACGCGAGCGAGCGCGAGGCGGTGACGGTGGGGCGCATTTGCGTACTGCTGGTGGCGCTGGTCGCCATCGTCATCGCTTCCGATCCCGAAAGCGAGGTGCTCGGCCTCGTTTCGAACGCATGGGCGGGCTTTGGCGCAGCCTTCGGGCCGCTGATCATCCTCGCGCTCACATCGAACCGGATGACCGGTACCGGGGCGGTTGCGGGCCTGGTGACGGGTGCGGCGGTCGTGTTCGGCTGGATCGCCAGCGGCCTCGGCGAAGCGACCGGCCTTTACGAGATCATTCCCGGCTTCATCGCCTCTTGGATCGCCATAGAAGTGGTGAGCGCGATGACACGGCGCGGGGCTGAGGCAGCCGCGGCCTGATCAGCCTCCGCCGTGGCCGCGCGGGCCGGGGGCTGCTGCTTCCGTCCCGGCGTCGTCCTCGAAATTGATCTTGCCGAGGTCGCTCCACTCGATGCGATAGAGGTCGAAGCGACGATCGCCGAGGTTCTGGACGGTGCCTTCCGCGCGCGCCCAGCTGAGGTCCGCGAGATTGACGTCGCTGATCGTCAGCGTTTCGACATTCTCGCTCGCCTCGGCAGCAATGCCGTCGCGGGCGAAGGGGAAGTCGCACGGCGTCAGGATGCAGCTTTGCGCATACTGTATGTCCATGTTGGCGACGCCCGGCAGATTGCCGACATTGCCGCTCAGCACGACGAAGCACTGGTTCTCCACCGCGCGGGCCTGCGCGCAGTAGCGCACGCGAAGGTAGCCTTGGCGGCTGTCGGTGCAGAACGGCACGAAGATGATCCGCGCGCCTTCGTCCACCAATCGGCGGCTGAGTTCGGGGAATTCGCTGTCGTAGCAGATCTGCACGCCGATGGGGCCGCAGTCGGTCTGAATGACGTCGATCGAATCGCCGCCCTTGATGTTCCACCAGTACGCCTCGTTCGGCGTCGGGTGGATCTTCTCCTGCTCGTGCACCGATCCGTCGCGCAGGCAGACATAGGCCACGTTGTGGATGTCGCCGTCGTCCATCCGGGTCGGGTGCGATCCGCCGATGATGTTGATGTTGTAATTGAGCGCCATCTTGGACAGCGCCTCGCGAATGCGCGGGGTGTAGCGGCTGAGCGCCTCGATCGCTTCGACGGGCGAGAGTTCCTTGGGCTCGGCAGACAGTAGCATGAGCGTGAACAACTCGGGAAAGACGATGAAGTCCGCTTCGTAATCCGCTGCGACGTCGACGAAATATTCGACGTGGCCGATGAACTCGTCGAAGTCCTTCACTGCGCGCGCCTGTAGCTGGCAGGTGGCGATGCGGGCGCTTTCGACGCCGCGCGGGAGGCGCTGGTCCTGCGGCCGGTCGGCTTCGACATAGGGGTTGCGCCACACCATCTTGACGGCGTGCGTCCGTGACTGGCGATCTTCGGGCAGGTAATTCCTGAGGATGCCCTGCGGCTCGAACCCGTTGGCGAGCTGGAAGCGGATGACGGGGTCGTGCAGTTTCCCGTCGATCACCTTTTGCAGGTAGTCCTCCGGCCCGTCGACGCGGTTGGTCTTGCGCCGCATTGCACGGGAGAGGCCGGGCATCCGCCCGCCAAAGACGATGCCCTGAAGATCGAGTTCCTCGGCCAGCGCACGGCGTTCCTCGTACAGGCGCCGCCCGATGCGCGTCCCGCGCACCTTGGGATCGACACACATCTCGTAGCCGTAGAGCCAGGGGCCTTTGGGGAAATGGCGGCTGCCGAAGCCGTTGCCGGTGACTTCGTCCCACGTGCCCGTGCCAAGCGCGACCTTTTCGCTCAAGCGCATGGATGCGCAGTAGCCGACGACCTTGTTGTCGAGCTTGGCGACGAAGCAACCGTCAGGGAAATTGTTGATCTGCCCGCGGATTTCGCCCTGCGTATAGGCGGGCAGGTCGGCATAGGCGCGCCGCACCAGCGCCGCGATGGCGCGCACGTCGGAAGGCACGGCCCGGCGCACTTCGAGCCGGGCCTTGGTATTGCTGGTCATGCCATGCGCTCCGTCGTTGCGGTGCGGATCAGGCCCAGTTGGCCATTTCCTTCTCGAGGTTCTGCACGATCGCTTCGAAGAACTGCTCGGTCGTCAGCCAGTTCTGGCTCGGCCCGATCAGCAGAGCCAGATCCTTCGTCATCGCGCCGCTTTCGACGGTCTCGATGCACACGCGCTCCAGCGTTTCGGCGAACTTGACCACTTCCGGCGTGTCGTCGAAGCGACCGCGATAGATGAGGCCGCGCGTCCAGGCGAAGATGCTGGCGATCGGATTGGTGCTGGTCGCCTTACCCTGCTGGTGCTGGCGATAGTGGCGCGTGACG
The DNA here is from genome assembly GCF_054482795.1 of Altererythrobacter sp. CAU 1778. Classification (NCBI taxonomy): domain Bacteria; kingdom Pseudomonadati; phylum Pseudomonadota; class Alphaproteobacteria; order Sphingomonadales; family Erythrobacteraceae; genus Altererythrobacter; species Altererythrobacter sp. CAU 1778. The sequence goes on from NZ_JBTLRP010000001.1 coordinate 1,186,889, forward strand.
GTACCATGCGCTGCTTCCGCTTCGACAGTCTTGCCGTCGGGCGTCATCAGCACGCTCGTCATCAGGCCGAGGCTTCCGAAGCCCTGCGCAACGACATCGGACTGCACGTCGCCGTCATAGTTCTTGCAGGCCCAGACGAACTTGCCGTTCCACTTCAGCGCCGACGCGACCATGTCGTCGATCAGACGGTGTTCGTAGATGATGCCGGCTTCCTTGAACTGGTCGGCGAACTCGTTGTCGAACACTTCCTGGAACAGGTCCTTGAAGCGGCCATCGTACTTCTTGAGAATGGTGTTCTTGGTCGACAGGTACACCGGCCACTTGCGGTCGAGCCCGTAGTTGAGCGAGGCACGGGCGAAGTCGCGGATCGAATCGTCGAGGTTGTACATCGTCATCGCGACGCCGGGGCTGGGGAACTCGAACACATCGATGTCGATGTTCTCGCCATTCTCGCCTTCGAACACCATCCGCAGCTTGCCCTTGCCGGGGATCAGCGTGTCCTTCGCGCGGTACTGGTCACCGAAGGCATGGCGGCCCACGACGATGGGATCGGTCCAGCCCGGCACGAGGCGCGGCACATTGTCGATCACGATAGGTTCGCGGAAGACCACGCCGCCCAGGATGTTGCGGATCGTGCCGTTGGGGCTGACCCACATCTTCTTGAGGTCGAATTCCTCGACGCGCGCTTCGTCAGGAGTGATGGTGGCGCATTTGACGCCGACACCGTGTTCCTTGATCGCGTTCGCAGCGTCGACGGTGATCTGGTCTTCCGTCTCGTCGCGCTTTTCGATCGAGAGGTCGTAATACTTCAGGTCGATGTCGAGATAGGGCAGGATCAGCCGTTCGCGAATCCACTGCCAGATGATCCTCGTCATTTCGTCGCCGTCGAGTTCGACGACCGGGTTCTTGACCTGAATTTTTGCCATGATTGTCCTGCTGGAGTGAATGAATTTGAATTGCTCGCGCGGGCTTTAGCAGAGGTGCCGCGAGGCGCAAGGGAACGGGGTCCGCCGACGGCGTGCGCGTGGGAGCAGATGGGGGCCGGAAACGAAAAAACCCGCCGTTGCGGGCGGGCTTTTCGATGGTGGGCGTAGCAAGGATTGAACTTGCGACCCCTACGATGTCAACATAGTGCTCTACCACTGAGCTATACGCCCACACCATCGGACGTGCCGATCGCTCGGCAGGCGGGCCATCTAGCGAGGGCCGCGCAGGTTCGCAAGCCGCTTTATCAAAAGCGATGAAAATGCCGGTCAGAGACTGACGGTCATGTCCTCTGCGAACATCCGTTCGACCTCCATCACAAGGTCCTTCAGATGGAACGGCTTGGACAGCACCTTGGCAGCCGGTTGCTGCTGGCTCGCCTTCATCGTCACGGCGGCGAAGCCGGTGATGAACATGACCCGCGTTTCCGGGCTAATCTCGCTGCACTTCTGCGCCAGCTCGATTCCGTCCATTTCCGGCATGACGATGTCGGACAGCAGCAGATCGAAGTGATGTTGTTCGATCAGGGGAATGGCAGCGGTACCGCGGTCGACGGCGGCAACCTCGAACCCGGCGTTCTGCAACGCGCGGGTGATGTACTGACGCATCGCATCGTCGTCTTCCGCGAGGAGTATCCGGATCATGTCGGCCTTTCCGTTCATCTGGTCTGTCTGTTGACATTGCTAACGCGGTCGACCCGGAAAGTCTCCGCGCGTGCCGGCACTGGCCTGATATGAAACAGACAACGAGAATTCGTTAACGGGCCATTCGCTTTGCCGAATTCGTCTCAGCGAATGCGGGAATTTTTGACACTTGTAACAAGGCGCGCCACTTGAGTGGAATGACGCGGCCGACCGAACCGTCCGGAACGAGGACTGTCCTGCAGGGAGATGCCATTCCACGCGGGCAGGGGGAGCCGTCGTGGACGCTCTCGCGCGGGGTCGCCTCAGCCTTACCGGTCCTGCTGGCGGTGCCCCATGCCGGGCGCATATACCCTGCTTCCCTGAGCGCGAGATTTCGTGCGCGGCCCGACGCCGTAATGCGGCTGGAAGACCGGTTGGTGGACGCGCTGGCGGACCGGCTGGGGGACAAGCTGGGGATCAGCACGCTGATCGCTCATGCCCCCCGCGCGCTGATCGATCTCAACCGGGCGGAGGACGACGTCGACTGGTCGATGGTCGCGGGCGCGGCGCGACGAGAAAAGGGGCCAAGCAGCCGCAGGGTTCGCAGCGGGCTGGGGTTGATCCCGCGGCGCCTGCACGGCGCGGGAGAAATCTGGCGCAGCCCGCTGGAGCAGGACGATCTCGAGGAGCGGATCGCAAGCGTTCACAGGCCCTACCACGCTGCGCTGGCGAGCGAGTTGAAGGCGTTGCGGGCACGCTGGGGCGCCGCCTGCCTCATCGACCTGCACTCCATGCCTCCGCTGGCCGCGCCGCAACAGGGCGCGGCGGCGCAATTCGTGTTTGGCGACAGGTTCGGGGCTTCGTGTTCCGGCGTGATCGCAGCAGCCGTGTTCGACGAGCTTGGCGGGGCAGGGTGGCGCGTCGCGCACAACCGACCCTATGCGGGCGGATACGTGCTCGACCGTCATGGCGCGCCACGGCGCGGGGTCCACGCATTCCAGTTGGAAATCTGCCGAGCAACCTATCTCGACGACGGCCTTCGCGAGACGGGTGAGGGGTTCGATGCGATCGCCGAAGCGCTGTCATTGCTCATCCGCCGTGTTGGCGAGGAGACGGCGGCCTTGGGCAACGCCGGGCCCGTTTCCCTCGCCGCCGAATAGCACAGCCTTCTAGCCCACATGAAAAAGCCACCTCGTGCCGCTGCACGAGGTGGCCAGGTTCAGGGAGGAGATGCGCTTTCGCGCATCGTCTGCACAACGCCATGAGGGGAGCGTGGCAGATGCCCTCAAAATAGTCTTTGGCGGGCGGAGTTCAAGCCCCGTCTGCCGCTTGCAAGGGGCGCTCAGGCGTCCCGGTCAGGGATTGGTCTTGGCCGGCGAGGATGCGGCAGCGCCGTTCACCATCGCGTCGGCCGTACCGCCCTGCACCGATGGGCCCTTGCCCTGCTCCAGCTGGCGTCCGAACAGCAGGCGCATGAGGTCGAGCGAGAACAGGTGCGCATGGACCAGCATCAGCAGGCCGTTCTGGTTCCACGTGCGCAGCTGGTCGCCGCGCAGTTCGCGCAGCTTTTCCTGATTGACCATCGAGAAGCCGCGGTAAACGAAGGGCTTCTGCCCTTCGCCAGTCGGCTGGATCGAAACTTCGCCCGGCATAAGCAGGTCGTGCTTCTTCAGCTCTTCGACGAGCGAGGCCGTGCGCTGGCCCGCCTCTTCGAACTGCTGGCAGAAATTGAGCAGCGCTTCGGTCGCTTCGGAAGGCTGCTCACCATTGAACAGCGGCTGACCGTCCGGATTTTCGCCGACCAGGTCGCAGGTCGGATCGAAGCACAGCGAGAGCTGGTCGGTTTCCGGCTGCAGCTTCGCCAGCAGGTACGGGTAGCGGCGGGCGTATGCGGGGATATAGGCGTTTTCCAGCATCTTGCCCTCGTCATCGACGAACGTGTTGACGCCTTCGTTCAGTCCCATGAGCGCCAGCGGCACCGGGTTGTCGCCCGACGAGAAGACGATCGGGAAGTGACGGCTAGCGGGGACGAATTCGTCCGCCGTGATGGGGATCGCGTGCTGTCCAACGAGCCATGCGGCCTTGTCGGTGTTGCGGGTGGTCCAGTTCGCGTGCTCTTTCGAGTTCAGCGGAATCAGGTCCTTGTAGAAAAGCGGCAGCTGATTGGCAGGCGCGCTGGCCATTGCGGTATCCCCTATGGATTGAGTTCGTTTCTGCGCCGCGCCCCTGCGGGCGCACTCGCGTTCGGCCACGCGCTTTAAGGGGTCGCGGCCTCAGGTGCAAGCGGGACCAGCTTGCCCGGATTGAGCAACCCGCGTGGGTCGAGTGCCTGCTTCACCGCACGCAGCATCGCCAAATGCGTGGCATCGGCGAGGCGGCCCAATTCGTCGCGCTTCATCTGGCCGATACCGTGTTCCGCGCTGATCGAACCTTGTGCCTGCGTGACAAGATCGTGAACGAAAGCACTGATTTGTTTTCCTTCACCATCTTCCCACTCACCGCGCCGGACGTTCGCAGGGGCGAGGACATGGAAGTGGACATTGCCGTCACCCAGATGACCGAATGCAACCGCCGTGGTTCCGGCGAACTTTTCCTCCACTGCCGGGACAGCCTCCTCGACGAACCGTGCCATGCGCTCGACCGGCACGGAAATGTCGTGCTGCATGGCTGGACCGATCGCGCGCTCTGCGGGCGAGATGGTATCGCGCAGGGTCCAGAAATATTCCGCCTGCGTTTCGCTGGCCGCGATGGTGGCGTCTTCAACCAGTCCCGCTTCGAACGCAGCGCCGAGGAATTGCTCGGCGCGGTCCTGCAAGCTGTCGGCGCTGGTTTCGCTCGCCAGTTCGATGAGCGCATGCCAGCGGTGCGCGCCGCCAAGGGGAGAACGCGCATCAGGCAGATAGCCAAGCACGGCCTGCAGGCAGTGGTCGGGCATCACCTCGAACCCTTCGAGCACGTCCGCGACCTCACCCTGCGCGCGCAGCAGCAACTCGCGCGCCGAGGTGATGGAGTCGAGGCCCGCCCACAGCACCACGCGCCCGGCCAGCGCCGGGAGCAACCGCAATGTCGCGCCGGTGACGATGCCGAGCGTTCCTTCCGAACCAATCAGCAATTGCTTGAGGTCGAACCCGCGGTTGTCCTTCTTTAGCGCGTTCAGCCCGTCGAAAACCCCGCCGTCCGGCATCACCGCTTCCAGACCCAGCACCTGGGCGCGCATCGTCCCGTGGCGCAGCACCTGCGTGCCGCCCGCATTGGTCGAAATAAGCCCGCCGACCGTAGCTGAGCCCTTGCCGCCAAGTGTCAGCGGGAAGCGCAGACCCTCCTCAGCGGCAAGATCGTGCAGGTTCTGGAGCACGACGCCCGCATCCAGCGTGATCTGACGCGCGGCCGGGTCGAATGCGCGAATGTTTGCCATTCGGCGCAGCGAAAGCAGGACCGCGCGGCCGCTCTCGTCGGGCGTCGCGCCGCCGGACATCCCGCTGTTCCCGCCCTGCGGCACGATCGGCACGCCATGTTCGAGGCACAGCCGGACCAGCGCGCTGACCTCTGCCGTGCTGGCAGGCGAGGCAAGGCCAAGCGCGCGACCCGTGTAGCGTCCGCGCCAGTCCGTCAGCCAGGGCTCAACCACGTCGGCATCACTGCTGAATCCGCGCGGCCCGAGCAATTCGCTCGCCGCCTCGATGAAAGTCTTGGGATCGGTCATTCGCCGCGTTTGCTTCGAATTAAGCCATCGTTCAAGCACTCTTGCTAGAGACGGCCTCAAGAACCGGGGCGACATCAGGGAAGGTCGACAACACCGCGCCAATGCCATCACTGCTCGCCTCCATACTGCCCTTTGCGTTGTTGCTCGCACCGCTGTCCGCCGACCATGCGGATAGTGCCGGCGATCCCGTGCTTACCGGCTCAGCCGGGTTCGCTGGCGACGGAGAGCCGGACGCGCTTTCGCTCAGCGGTACGCCGCAATCGGTCGCGCTGCCATTCGGTGACAGCTTTCGACCCGAAAGCAGCGCGCAGGTGCGGATCGAGCGGCGCGTCACAGTCCGCATCGCGCCGCGAGTGCCCGAACGCAGTTCTCTGGTGGCGGAAAACCGCGCCGTTCCCCCGACCGTGCGCCGGATGGTGGAGCGCGATGCCGACGACTGCGTCAGGCTGTCCTCCATCGCCGGGGTGCAATCGAGACCCGACCGGCTGATGCTGTTCATGCGTGATCGCCGCATCATGACGGCGCAGCTCGAAAAGAAATGCAGCCCGCGCGACTTCTACGCCGGATTCCTGGTAGAGAAATCGAAGGACGGGCAACTCTGCGTGAAGCGCGACCAGTTGCACTCGCGGGTCGGGTCCAAATGCCGCGTGAAGGCCATCCGCCAGCTTGTCGAAGCCGGCGACTAGACACCGGGGCGAATTCCTCGCGCCGGAATCCTGCCACAATCTTGACGAAATGCCCCTTTCGCGCCTAGGGGCGCCCATGCGCGGTCTGCTGACTGCGTGCTGACTTTGGTGGCGCGATTGCCGCCGCTCTTATCCGGAATATTCCACGCTTATGAAATTTGCCGATCTCGGCCTTTCCGACGAGTTGCTGAGCGCCGTGTCCGACGCCGGCTATGAAGAGCCGACGCCGATCCAGGCCGAAGCCATCCCGCAGGTGCAGATGATGCGCGATCTGATCGCCATCGCCCAAACCGGCACCGGCAAGACGGCGAGCTTCGTACTGCCGATGATCGACATTCTTGCGCAGGGCCGCCGCCGCGCGCGGATGCCCCGCAGCCTGATCCTCGAGCCGACGCGTGAACTCGCCATGCAGGTGGCGGAGAACTTCGAAAAGTACGGCAAGAACCACAATCTCAACATGGCGCTGCTGATCGGCGGCGTGCAGATGGGCGATCAGGTCAAGGCGCTGGACGAAGGCGTTGACGTTCTGATTGCGACCCCCGGCCGGCTGATGGACCTGTTCGAACGGGGCAAGATCCTGCTCACCGGTTGCGACCTGCTGGTGATCGACGAAGCGGACCGGATGCTCGACATGGGGTTCATCCCCGACATCGAGTTCATCTGCGAAAAGCTGCCCGAGCAGCGCCAGACGCTGCTGTTCAGCGCGACGATGCCGGGTCCGATCAAGAAACTGGCCGACCGCTTCCTCACGAACCCCAAGCAGATCGAGGTCGCTCGCGCTGCGACCGCCAACGTCAACATCGCCCAGTTCAAGGTCGAAATCTCGCCGCGCAAGAAGAAGCAGGCGCTCGAGTATCTGCTCGAAAACGACAATGTCGGCACCGCGATCATCTTCGCCAATCGCAAGACGACCGTGCGCCAGCTCAATAAGGATTTGCAGAAGCGCGGCTTCAAGTCGGGCGAAATTCATGGCGATATGGATCAGTCGAGCCGCATCGCCGAACTCGACCTGTTCAAGAAGGGCGAGGTCAATATCCTCGTCGCGTCGGACGTCGCCGCGCGCGGGCTCGACATCAAGGGTGTGAGCCACGTGTTCAATTACGACACGCCCTGGCACCCGGACGATTACGTCCACCGCATCGGCCGGACGGGCCGCGCGGGGGCCAAAGGACGCGCGATCACGCTGGTAACGCCGGAAGACGCCGAAGCGCTCCAGAACGTCGAAAAGCTTACCGGCATGAAAGTGCCGGCTTTCGACTGGAGCCAGATTACCCCGCAAGGTGGGTCCGACGAGACTGCCCGCGAAGACACCTCGCGCCAGGAAACTCCTCGCTCGGACGAGCCGCGCGAGGAGAAGCCCAGGCGGGCGCGCAAGCCGAAGACCGAACGCTCCGACGAACGCCCTCAGCGAGAGCCTAAGGCACCGCGGCGCGAGGCACGGCAGGAAAGCGATTCGCCTTCCGCACCAGGCGAATGGAACGGGCCGATGCCGGGCTTCCTCGGCGTATCCGCCGCCGACTGAGGCTGCGCTAGCCGAAAGGCGGAGCTTTAACCTCTTGTTTGCCATCCGGGCGGTATTCTCTCCGCCCTATGGACCAATTCGTTGCGGCTTCCACGAACGCCCTGAGCGTGATCCTGCCTCCGGCCGTGCTTTTCGGCCTGTTCGCGCTCGCGGTTCAGCGGCGCGCGATTTTCGCCACCATCAGCCGAACGAAGCGCGAGACGATCACCAATCTGGGCCTGGTGGCGGTGAACATGGTGTTGCTCGCACCGTTCTTCGCATTGCCGGGAAGCTGGATCGATGCGACCTTTACGCCGCTGCCTGCGCTGGCGCAGATCTGGGACTCGCTCCCGGAGATCGTCACGCTGATGGCCGCGCTGCTGATCGGCGATCTTGTCATCTACTGGCGCCACCGGATCGAGCATACGCCCGCGCTGTGGCCGATCCACGCGACGCACCATTCTGACGAAGCAATCACCTGGCTCAGCCTGCTGCGGAAGCATCCGGCAGGGCAGTTGCTCAGCCTGGTGGTCGATACCGTTCCGCTTGTGCTGCTGGGCTTTCCCCTATGGGCGATCGTGCTCAACAATTTCGTTCACACCTGGTGGGGCTTTTTCATCCACGCGGACACGCGCTGGACGCTCGGCACCTTCGATCGCATTTTCATGAGCCCGGCAGCGCACCGCATGCATCACATTCGAGACCGCTCGCTCGCCAACAGCAATTACGGCGGATTCGTCACCATCTGGGATCGGCTGTTCGGCACATGGCAGGACCCGCGCCCGCATCTCGGCTGCGAGACCGGCATCGATGGCGGCAGCCGCTCATTGCTTGGCGAACTTGCTCGACCGATCGATTTTTACGGCAAGATGATGCGCAAGGAACCGATCGAGGGCCCGCCGGTGGAAAAGCGACGCGTCGAAGCCTGAGCAATTAAGGCTCCATCGAAACAGCGCCAAACCTTTCGTCGGCGACTCTGCCGCACTCCGGCCCCTTCGGGCCTCAATCCGCCAGCGTGACGAAGCTGTCGATCACGCGCTTGGTGCCGCTCGTCTCGAACTCGATTTCCAGCTTGTTGCCTTCCTGGTCCATGACGGTGCCGTAACCGAACTTGTCGTGGAACACGCGCGCACCGATGGCGATGTCGTTGCGCGGCTTTGCTGCGAAGCTGGCGGCGGAGCGGGCGTTTTCCTTCACCCGAACAGGCTTTGTTTCATACCCGGTGGCGAGCGCGCGCTGCCAGCCGGGGCCGCGTGCGGAGGAGCGGTCGGGCCGGTCGCGGCTTACGTGCGCGAAGGGATCGTCGGTCTCGCTCCAGTTTGCGCGCCAAAGGGAGGCACCGCCGGTCAGCGTCGTTTCCTGCTCGATATGGTCGTCGGGCAGTTCCTCGATGAAACGGCTGGGGATGGAACTGGTCCACTGGCCGTAGATGCGCCGGTTGGCGGCGTGCATGATCGTCGCACGGCGGCGGGCGCGCGTGATCGCGACATAGGCGAGGCGCCGCTCTTCCTCCAGGCTGGCGAGCCCGCCTTCGTCCAGCGCGCGCTGGCTGGGGAAAACGCCTTCTTCCCAGCCGACCAGGAAGACGTGGTTGAATTCCAGCCCCTTGGCCGCGTGGATGGTCATGATGGTGACCTTCTCGCCATCGTCGTTGGCGTCGTTATCCATGACGAGGGCGACGTGTTCGAGGAAGTCGCCCAGCGTCGCATATTCCTCCATCGCGCGGGCGAGTTCGGTGAGGTTGTCGGCACGGCCCGCGCTTTCCGCCGAACGGTCAGCGGCCAGCATGTCGTTGTAGCCGCTTTCCTCCAGCACGGTCCTAAGCAGCTCGGCGGGGGACGTGGTCTCGGCCAGTTCGCGCCAGCGCAGGAAACTGCCCATCATCCCGGCGATGGTGGTGCTGGCGCGCTTCGGCAGTTCGTCGCTGTCCGCCAGTTGCAGCGATGCTGCGGCCAGCGGCAGGCCGGAACGGCGCGCGTGGCGGTGCATCTGTTCCAGCGTCTTGGCGCCGAGCCCGCGCTTGGGCTGGTTGTAGATACGCTCGAACGCGAGATCGTCCTGCGGCTGGGCGATGACGCGAAGATAGGCGAGTGCGTCGCGGATCTCGGCGCGTTCGTAGAAGCGAAAGCCGCCGATGATGCGATAGTTGACGCCGATCTGGATGAAGCGGTCTTCGAATTCGCGGGTCTGGTACTGCGCGCGGACGAGAATTGCGACCTCGTCGAGATTGGCGCCTTCGCGTTCCAGCCGCTCGATCTCCTCACCGACGCGGCGCGCTTCCTCCGGCGCGTCCCACACGCCGATGACGCGGACTTTCTCGCCCGCTTCGACTTCCGTCCAGAGTGTCTTGCCGAGCCGTTGGCTGTTGGCATCGATCAGGCCGCTCGCCGCCGCGAGGATATGCGGGGTGGAGCGGTAATTCTGTTCCAGCTTGACGATCTTCGCGCCGGGAAAGTCTTTTTCGAAGCGCAGGATGTTCGCCACCTCTGCCCCGCGCCAGCTGTAGATCGACTGGTCGTCGTCACCGACAACGCAGATGTTCTTGCGTTCCTGCGCGAGCAGCCGCAGCCAGAGATACTGGACCGCATTGGTGTCCTGATATTCGTCCACCATGATGTATTTGAAGCGGCGCTGGTACTGTTCCAGAACGTCGCGGTGCTGGCGGAAGATGTTGAGCACGTGCAGCAGAAGATCGCCGAAATCGCAGGCGTTCAGATCCTTCAGCCGGTCCTGGTACAGCTGATAAAACTGCTGTCCGCGTCCGTCGGCGAAACTCTCGTTTTCCACCGCGTCGAGATCGGCGGGGTTGAGGCCGCGGTTCTTCCACCGGTCGATCAGGCCAGCAAGCTGGCGCGCGGGCCAGCGCTTTTCGTCGAGATCGTTCTGGACGATCAGTTGTTTCAGCAGGCGGATCTGATCGTCGGTGTCGATGATCGTGTAATTGCTTTGCAGGCCGACAAGTTCGGCATGGCGACGCAGCATCTTGGCGCAGATTGAGTGGAAAGTGCCGAGCCACGGCATTCCTTCGACCGCAGGGCCGATCAGTTCACCCACGCGATGCCGCATTTCGCGCGCGGCCTTGTTGGTGAAGGTAACGCAGAGGATTTCGCTCGGCCACGCCAGACGCATGGCAACGAGGTGGCCGAGCCGCGTGGTCAGCGCCGCCGTCTTTCCGGTGCCTGCGCCCGCGAGCATCAGCACCGGCCCTTCGGTCGCGAGCACGGCTTCGCGCTGCGGCGGGTTCAACCGCGCAAGGTAGGGCGCTTCGGCGGCGCGATCCGCAGGGACGGGGAGGGGGGCTGAATCGCTCATGGAGAGTGCGAACAGCTAGGGAACAGCTGGCCTGCGCGCAAGGGCGCTTCGCCGCGAATGCGGAACCTGCGGGCAGTGCCGAGCGTAGGTCCGGCAACCGTTCCCCTCGAAAGGAGACAGACAATGAAGAACCTCATGCTCGCCGGCGCAGCCGCTCTCTCGCTCGCCACCGTGCCCTCGATCGCCCACGCCGACCACCACATGTCGGGTGAAGCCATGTCGGAAATGCACGCAGAAGCGATGGCCGAGTGGCCTGAAGACCGGATGATGGCCTACAATGCGTGGGAAGCTCCGGTGCAAGAATACTACTGGACGCTCGAGCCCATGCAGCAGGACGCCTGGTGGCTCCTCAACGACCAGCAGCGCACCCGCGTCTTTGCAATGACGCCCGAACAGCGGACCGCCGCGTGGAGCGCGATCATGACGCAGGTCAGCGCACAATCGACAATGCCGGCAGCGACGGCAAGCACGACTGCGATGGCAGCAACCACCGCATCGGCATCGGCAGCGGGCAACCCTCGTTTCGTCGCGGGTGAAGTTGCCCAGACCGCACCGGCGCGCGCTTCGGGCGAAGAATATCCCGTTTGCAGCGCGACCGTGACCGATAGCTGCATCAATCCCTACGCCGTGAACAAGCGTGGCAACAAGCCGCTCGACTACTGGCCGGGCAAGCCTGCCAGCGAGATGTAATCGGCAGATCGAGTTCGAAACACGGTGGCAACGCCGTGCTTCCTCCGGGGGCGGTTTCGCGAATAGCGGAGCCGCCCTTTCTGCTGGAATGCCGCTGTTCGCCTCACCGCATCTGCGCCACGGCGAACGGCGCGGTGCCTTGGCGACGGGTCCGGTCGAGACCCCGCCCGGTTGATGTTGCCGCCATTCGCTCGCAGTCTGTCTACATCGCCCAGGGAAAGGCGGTTCGTCACGCGAATGAAGAAGGAAGGGAAAAATTCCGATGAGAAGACTTCAGTTCGCATTCGTTTCCGCTGTCGCTGTACTGGCCGTTCCACTGATGGCGCAGACCGTCGTCACGCCGCCCCCGGTGGAGGAGCCTGACGCCGTCGAGGTGCCGGAAGACGAGCAGCCGCGGTTGGAGCAGCCTGACGTGCTCCCCGCGCCGGAATTGCCAGACACCGCGCCTCCGGTGACCACGCAGGCCGAACCGGATGTTCTGAGCGACCCCGCTCCACTGGCCGAGGAGCCGGTCCCGGAGCAGAACGTCGACGAGAATGCGGAAACGGGAGCTCCCGACCCGGCTCCGCACGAGTCGCATGAAAATCACGACATGACGGAGGAACCCGCGGCGGACCCGATCTGAGGCCGGAGTTATGCGAGGCGGAGCAGGGTGAGCTTCGCCTTGCCGACCTTGCGTTCGGCATCGACGGCGAGGGCGCTCACTTCGACACTTTCGGTGGCGGATGTCTCGACCGCCAGCCAGGTCGCCTCGCCGATCCAGCCGAGCCTGAGCAACCGGTCGAGCGCCACAGCGCCAGCGCCGGTCTCGTAAGGCGGGTCGAGCAACAGCAGGTCGTGCGGCGTTTTCGCCGGGCCGAGAGACAGGACGGATGCCGCACTGACTTCGCTGCGATTGCGCGCGTCAAAACCCGCGATGTTGTCGCGGATCGTGCGCACGGCATTCATGTCCTGCTCCACGAACAGGCAATGCGCCGCGCCGCGACTGAGCGCCTCGAGCCCGAGCGCGCCCGAGCCTGCGAACAGGTCCGCTACCGACAGCCCCTCGAACGAGCCGAGGCGGCTGGTGAGCATACTGAACAGCGTTTCGCGCGTACGGTCGCCGGTAGGGCGGGTCGCGTCGCCCTTTGGCGCCGTCAGCCGCCGCCCGCGCCATTCGCCTGCGATGATCCTCATTGCTTGTTGAGCCAGCTCTGGAACCGGGACAGGTCGCCGTGGCGCACCTCGTCGACTGCGCCGCGCGCCATGTCCCCGAGTTCGAACGGGCCGTAGGCCGTGCGGATCAGGCGCGCGACCTTGAGGCCGAGGTGTTCCAGCACGCGGCGAACCTCGCGGTTCTTGCCTTCGGTCAGCGTCATTTCAATCCAGTGCTGCTTGCCGCTGCGGCGTTCCAGATTGGCTTCGATCTGACCGTAGCGCACACCGTCGATCTCCAGCCCGTCGAATAGGTCTTCGAGCTGCGGCTGCGTGACCTCGCCGAATGCCTTGGCCCGATAGGTGCGCGGTATGCCGGAGCGGGGCAGTTCCATCGCGCGCTTCAACTCGCCATCGTTGGTAAGCAGCAACAGGCCTTCGGTGTTGAGGTCGAGCCGACCGACCGGCATCACGCGCGGGGCATCCGCTGGCAGCGCATTGCGCAGCGCGGCGTAGATCGTGGGCCGTCCGGTAAAATCACGTTCCGCCGTCAACAGCCCGGCGGGCTTGTGGAAACGGAACAGGCGAGTTTTTTCCGCCTTTCCGACAGGCTGGCCATCCACGGTGACGCCGCGCAGGTTGGGGATGATGGTGGCGGGCGTATCGAGCACCTTGCCGTCGATTGCCACGCGTCCGTCGCCGATCATCCGCTCCACCTCGCGGCGGCTGGCGACACCGGCGCGGGCCAGCAACTTGGCGATGCGTTCGCCGTCGGGACGCGGGGCGCCTGATGTGACCGGGTCGTAGCCGGGGGTGGGAGTGATCTTGACCATCGGGCGCGGTTACGCGCTCAGCATATCGGTGGCAACGGGCGGCTTGGTCAAATCTCCGCGATCAGGAACGAATTTACCGTCAATCGCCCTTCCGCGGGCATGGCGCCCCGGTCGGGCGCGACCGGGATGTGGCCCGAATGCAGACGCCAGCCGCGGTAGACGATCAGGCGGTCCGCTGCGGCCGCGATCTCGCCGGTCATTTCGTACCGCTCGCTGTCGCCGTGATAGTATGCGGGCGGCAGCGGCCCGAATTCGCGGTCATCCTCTCGCACGGCGGCTTCGTACTGCGCGGCGCGCTCCGGCGTGATCGCCTCGAACCCGGTCCGGCGGTGGCGATAGAAAGCGGTTCCGCCTTGCTCGCTGCCGCCGGTATAGTGAACCGTGGCGAGCAGGTTGGGCGCAGTCCCGTCGTAATGCGGCCTGCGCTGCTGCTGGTGAAGCTGATCGGGCGGGAGCGTCACGATGCTGAGGCTGCAACTTTCGACCGAGCAGCGCTTTTGCAGGCCGAAACATTCCGCGATCAGATCGCCCATCAGCGCGCCGCGGATCCCGAGATACCTGGCATCGAACGGAGACCGGATGCCGGGATACCCGGCGACGGGTGCATAGCGCGCGCGCCGCCCGAAAGCTTCTATCTCACCGATGCAGCCGCTGAAATTGTCGATGACAATCACCGGCTCGTCTTCCGATCCAAAATGCTCGACGCGCCAGTCGGCTGCGGGGGCAGAACGGTTGGGGACATGTCTCGTAGCGATGTTCATCTGCCCTTCCCAAAACGCGCGATAGGGCTAGTTTTGCATGAAACGGGTCTGCGGGAAAGGATAGCACGCGCATGGCGACCAATACGGCGGCAGGAGAAGCGAAGAAGCCTTCGAGCCTGAAGGTGCTCGGCATGGCGCTGAGTAACCGGAAGACCGGGTATATGCTGCTGTTCGGCTTCTCCAGCGGGCTGCCGTTCGCGCTGTTCCTCGGCACGCTGTTTGCGTGGTTGACCGAGGCGGAGGTCGACCTCGAGACGATGGGCATCTTCTCGCTGATCGGGCTGGCCTATGCCTTCCAGTTCCTGTGGTCGCCGCTGATCGACAAGGTCGATATTCCGGTGCTGCGAAAGCTGGGCAAGCGCAAGCAGTGGTTCGTGCCGATGCAGTTGCTGCTCGGCATAATCCTCGTGACGATGAGCGTGCTGGAACCGCGCACCCAGCTGGGAATGTTCTCCCTGCTCGCCGGCATTGGCGCCTTTGCCAGCGCGACGCAGGACATCGCCATCAACGCCTGGCGCATCGACGTGGCGGACGAGGTCGCGACGATCGACATTCTCTCCACCATCTATCAAATGGGCTATCGCTTCTCCTCGCTGGTGGGCGGGGCGCTCGGCCTGATCATCGCCGCGCGGATCGGCTGGCCCGAAACCTACATGCTGATGGGCGGCCTGCTGCTGGCGGCCGGCGCGCTTGGCCTGTTCGCACCCAATGCCGATGGCGATGCGGGGCAGACCTCCGCGCTCGGCGACGAGCAGGTGCGCGCCTTGCGACAGGCAGGCGAACTCTCGCCCACCGTGCGCAACCGCGCGTTGGCGCTGGTCGTCCTGCTGTGGGCCGCCGCGATAGGCGTGGTGCTGACCTTCATGATCATGTCGATGACCCTGGCGCCTGAGGACCGGCCAAATCCGACCGACTTCACGCTCAACTGGGGGCCATGGATCATCGTCGCGACCATCGTTTTGCCCGCCCTGATCGCAGGCTGGCTGGCGAGCCAGAAGCGGCAGGGGCTGCATCTCCTCAGCGAGGAAGCGCCTGAGGCACGGGGCGGTGCCTTCGCGATGGATCACCTCTACCGCGCGCTGCTGCTGCCGCTGGTGGAATTCGTCGGCCGGATGGGCTGGTCGCTCGTGCTGATCCTTGCCGTGGTGCTGACCTACCGCATCTGCGACGCGATCTGGGGGACCTTCGCCTATCCGTTCTACCTCGGAGAGCTGGAGTATACGAACGACGAGGTTGCTTTCGCGTCCAAGTTCTTCGGCGTCGGCGCGATCATCCTCGGACTGGCTCTCGGTGGCTGGATGCTGACCGCGCTGGGCCGGATGTTCACGCTGGCGCTGGGCGGTTTGCTCGCAGCGCTGACGAACCTGCTCTACGCCGACATGGCGCTGGGCGGGGCGAGGATGCAGGCGGCGAGCGATGCCATAGGCTTCACCCGGCTGGTGGAAACGATCGCGCCATTCGGATCGGATGGGCTACCGCGGCTGACTTTTACGATCATGTTCGAAAACCTCGCCATCGGTATCGCAGGCGCCGCTTACATCGCCTGGCTGTCGTCCATCGTGTCCAAGCAGTTCAGCGCGGTGCAATACGCGTTGCTGTCGTCGCTGACGCTGCTGGTCGGCACATTGGGCCGCGGGGCGCTGGGCGAGATGATTGAGAACCAGGGCTATTACTCGATCTTCGTGCTCACGACGTGGATCGGTCTCGGCGCGGTGGTGCTGGTATGCATCGAGTGGTGGCGTGAAAACCGCAGCAAACGCGCCGCCGGCGTGATCGCGCCGGAAGCGGGCGAGAGCGAAGCCGCGACAGCGCAGGCTTGAGGAGGAAATCTTGGCGAAATGCCCCGAATGCGGCGGGGGCGTGCCGTTCTGGAGGTCACAATGGGCGCTCGGAAAGCCGTTCCCGTGCAAGAATTGCGATGCCTCGCTTCAGTACGATCGCCAATACGCGGCACCCTTGATCGCGTTGGGAATATATTACCTCGCCAAACCTGCTGACGGGTCATTCGTGCAGCATCTTGCGGTTCTTGCCCCGTTGCTACTGGGGCTGCTGGCCTATTCCTTTTTCGGAATGAGACCGAGGCTGGTTCAGTCGGGTAGCTCGCCGGACAGCTGAAGCACCACGCCTGCGAGGTAGAGCGAACCCGCGATCAGCACGGGCAGTCCGTCGTCGGGGAGGGCGGCCAGGGCCGCGGCCACATCGGGGGCGGCTTTGGCGTCGGGACCGAACGCTTCGGGCGGATGATGATCATGCCCCGGCACGGGCACCACGGTCAGGCTGGCGATATTGTGCGCCAGCGGGCCGGTCAGCGCTGCCGGATCCTTGCCCGCGATCATGCCGAGGATCAGGTGCAGCTTTTGCAGCGGAGCGGCCGCATCGGGCGTCATCCCGCCGAAATGCCGAGCGATGGCCTGGCCTGCATCAGGATTGTGTCCACCGTCGAGCCAGATCGTCCGGTCGCCAGCCAGCTGCGACAGCGGCCCCCTTGCGAGCCGCTGCATCCGGGCGGGCCAGCGGGCGGTCGCAACGCCGGTCTTCAGCGATTCCTCGCTTATTTCAAGGACACGCTGACTTCGCAACATGGCGACTGCCAGTCCGGCATTCACGACCTGGTGAACACCCGGAAGCTGCGAAGGCGGGGCGTGGAAGTAGCAGCCTTCCCCATCGGCATAGACGAGGTGCGGTCCTGCCCCTCCGGGCTTGGCGTGCCAGTCCTCTCCGCGCTGGAACAGCGGGGCGCCCACTTTGCGTGCGACGGCACGGATAGCTTCGCCTGCCTCCGGCGTGTAATCGAACTGCGGGGCAAGGGTGACGAGCGGCACTCCGGACTTGGCTATGCCAGCTTTCTCGAAAGCGATACGGGCCATCGGGTCGGCAGGCACCCCGTCCTCCGGGGCCAGCAGGAAGCGTTCGTGATCGATGCCGAGTGCCGCGATGCCGCACACCGCGGGGCGCTCGATCACATTGGTCGCGTCGAACCTTCCGCCGAGACCCACTTCCACCACGCAGGCATCTGCTGGCGTGCGGCAGAAACCGAGGAAGGCTGCGGCAATCGTCACTTCGAAAAAGCTCGGGCCCAGATCCTCGCAGGCGTCGAGAACTTCTCGCAGCAGATCGGCCAGCGCCTCGTCGGCAATCAGCGCGCCTGCCAGTCGGATACGCTCGTTGTAGCGCACGAGATGCGGGCTGGTGGTCGCGTGGACGCGGTATCCTTCCGCCTCCAGCATCGCGCGCAGGAAGGCGCAGGTGGAGCCCTTTCCATTCGTCCCGGCGACGTGGAACACCGGCGGCAGTGCCCGGTGGGGGTCGCCCAGCCGCGCCATCATGGCGCGCATCGTCTCAAGCCCCAGCCGCCCCTGCGGAAGCGACAGCGCAGCCAGCCGGTCGAGCTGCTGCTGCACCGCGCTGTCATCGGAGCGGGCGAAATCCCGCATGGGCGTGCCCCTCAGGCGGCCTTGGCGGGGGAGAGGTAGGCGAGGATCAGCGCCAGCGTGTCCTTCAGCTTCGCTCGTTCCACCACGATGTCGACCATGCCGTGCTTGTGGAGATATTCCGCGCGCTGGAAGCCTTCGGGCAGCTTCTCGCGAATCGTATCCTGGATCACGCGCTGTCCGGCGAGGCCGATCAGGGCGCCCGGTTCTGCGATGTGGACGTCACCCAGCATCGCATAGCTGGCCGTGACGCCGCCTGTGGTCGGGTCGGTCAGCACGACGATGAAAGGCAGTCCCGCCGCCTTCAACCGCCGCGTCATCACGGTCGCCTTGGGCATCTGCATCAGGCTGAGAATGCCTTCCTGCATTCGTGCACCGCCAGCGGCAGTCACTACGACATAGGGCGCACCGATCCGCAGCGCGTGTTCCGCGCCCTGGACGAAGGCCGCGCCCACCGCCATGCCCATGCTGCCGCCCATGAAGGCGAAGTCCTGCACGCCGACCACCACCGGATTGCCCAGGATGGTGCCCTGCGCCGCAGTGAAGGCATCGGGATGCGCGTTCTTCGCGCGCGCCTGCTTCAGACGGTCAGTGTATTTCTTGCTGTCACGGAACTTGAGCGGGTCTTCCTTCACCTCGGGCGCGGCGAGTAGCGAATAGCCTTCGTCGAGCAGCTGGGCGAAACGGGTGTCGGCGCTGATGCGCCCATGATGGTCGCAGCGCGGGCACACGTCGAGATTGTCGTGATACTCCGCGGCGAAGATCATCTCCGCGCAATTGGGGCACTTGATCCACAGATCGGCGGGCGTGTCCTTCTTCTGGATGAAGGGCAGCGAATTTCGGACGCGGGTAAACCAGTTCATGGGGCGGCCCTATCGCGCATTGTGCACGGCTTCGGCAAGCGCAGAGGTGAGTTCGCGCAGCTTTTCCGGTGCATCGCGCCCGTGTTGGGCCACCAGTTCCACCAGCGCTGAGCCGACGACGACGCCATCCGCGACCCGCGCGATCTCTGCCGCTTGCTCTGGCGTGCGCACGCCGAAGCCGACCGCGACAGGAATGTCGCTCGCCGCCTTGATCCGCGCGACATTGGCCTCGATCGATTCGATGGCCGCCTGCTGCATCCCGGTGATGCCTGCGACCGCGACGTAGTAGAGAAAGCCGGACGAGCCATCGAGCACGGCGGGCAGACGCTTGTCGTCCGTGGTCGGCGTGGCAAGGCGGATGAGGTCGATGCCTGCAGCGCGAAGTGCGGGGCCAAGGTCGGGGTCTTCCTCCGGCGCGAGGTCGACGCAGATCACTCCGTCCGCTCCCGCCGCCTTGGCAGCACTGGCAAACCACTCCGGCCCGCGCCGGATCATCGGGTTGGCATAGCCCATCAGCACCAGCGGAATCTGCGGGTGCCGCGCGCGAAACTCGGTCGCGATCCGCAGCACTTCGGCCGTCGTCGTGCCCGCGCCGAGCGAGCGGATATTGGCATTCTGGATCGCGGGGCCATCGGCCATCGGATCGGTGAAGGGCATCCCCAGCTCGATCACATCGGCGCCGCCGTCGACCAGAGCGTCGAGATTGGCCGCGGTGTCGCCGTCGCCTGCGGTAAGAAAGCAGACGAGGGCGGGGTGGGGCTTGGCGAAGGCGTTGGAGAGACGGGTCATCAGTATTTCGGTGTCATTTTCAAGATCATATGGGCGACCGGCATTCCAAGGCCGAATGCTGCTGTTTTCACGAGGACATCCACCCAGTCTGGCAAACCTTTGGTGATCAGGTTCCAAGTCAGGAACATCACGAAGGCGACCAGAACATATCTCGGGACCATGCGAAGCGCCTCGTCGAAGCGGAGACGCCGCATGGAAGGCCGCGTTACAGCGGGCCGATCCTGGAACCGGCTCACATCTCCACTCCCAACCGTTCGGCCACCGTGAAGATGTCCTTGTCCCCGCGTCCGCAAAGGTTCGCGAGGATTATGCTGTCCTTCGGCATTTCCTTTGCCCGCTTCGCCACAGCCGCGATTGCGTGGCTCGGTTCGAGCGCGGGGATGATGCCCTCGGTGCGGCAGAGCAACTGGAAAGCCTCCAGCGCTTCCTCGTCGGTGATGGCGGTGTATTCGACCCGCTCCATGTCCTTGAGCCAAGCGTGTTCGGGGCCGATGCCGGGGTAGTCGAGGCCGGCGCTGATCGAGTGGCCTTCGGTGATCTGGCCGTCCTCGTCTTGCAACAAATAGGTCTTGTTGCCGTGGAGCACGCCGGGGAAGCCGCCCAGCAGGCTGGCCGCGTGTTCGTCTCCGTCGAGGCCGTGCCCCGCCGCCTCGACGCCGAGCATCTTGACGTCCGGATCGTCGAGGAAGGGGTGGAACAGGCCGAGCGCGTTGGAGCCGCCGCCGATGGCCGCGACCAGCAAGTCGGGCAGGCGGCCGATGCGGCTCTGCATCTGCACGCGCGCTTCCTTGCCGATCACGCTCTGGAAGTCGCGCACCAGCTCCGGGTAGGGATGCGGCCCGGCAGCGGTGCCGATGATGTAGAAAGTGTCCTCCACATTCGCGACCCAGTGACGCAGCGCCTCGTTCATCGCGTCCTTCAGCGTGCCGCGCCCGGCAGTGACGGGGCGAACCTCCGCGCCGAGCAGCTTCATGCGGAACACGTTGGGCGATTGCCGCCGCACGTCCTCCGCACCCATGAACACGGTGCAGGGCAGGCCGAAACGCGCGCAGACCGTGGCGGTGGCGACGCCGTGCTGGCCCGCACCGGTTTCCGCGATGATCTTCGTCTTGCCCATCCGCATGGCGAGCAGGATCTGCCCGATGCAATTGTTGATCTTGTGCGCGCCGGTGTGGTTCAGTTCGTCACGCTTGAACCAGACCTGCGCGCCCATGCCGTGCGGGGCGTCCTTGGCGAGTTCTTCGGTCAGCCGTTCCGCAAAGTAGAGCGGGCTGGGGCGGCCGACGTAATGTTCCAGCAGGTCGTCGAACTGCTCCTGGAACTTCGGGTCTTTCTGCGCCGCGCGATACTCACGCTCCAGATCGAGCACGAGCGGCATCAGCGTCTCGGCGACATAGCGCCCGCCATAATCGCCGAAATGCCCGCGCTCGTCGGGCTGGTTGCGGAAGGAATTGGGTGTGGCTTCGGTCATGCTGCGGCTTCCCTTGCGGCCTTGCAAAAGGCGCGAATCTTGTCGACGTCCTTGACGCCCGGCGCGCTTTCCAGCCCGCTGGAAGCATCGAGTAGGGTCGCGCCTGTCCGCGCGATGGCGTCGGCGACATTGGCGGGGGAGAGGCCACCCGCCAGCCCCCATGGCATGGTGAACTTCGCCCCGTCGAGCAGGGACCAGTCGACCGCGATGCCGTTGCCGCCGGGCAGCGCCTTGGCCGGCGCGTCGAGCAGGACGAGGTCCGCCGCATTGCGCCACGCCATCGCCTTGTCGACCGATTCCGGGCGACTGACGCCGATGGCTTTCCACAGTTCGATCGGGACGTGCTGCTTCAGCAGGGCGACCCATTCCTTCGTTTCGCGGCCATGGAACTGCACTACGTCCGGGCGAACCGCCTCGATTGCTCGGATGGTCGGCTCGGGCTGCTGGTCGACGAGCAGGAGGACGACGCGGACGTGCTGCGGCACGCGCGCGCGCAGCTTCGCCGCATCTTCCAGCGAGACGTGGCGTGAACTCGGCTCGTAATGGACGAGGCCGATATGGGTCGCGCCCGCATCCACCGCCGCGTCGACGGTTTCGGGCGTCGAGAGCCCGCAAATCTTGATCTGTGTCGAAGGCATGGGCAGCCTGTTAGATGTTTGGAATGCTGCAGGGAAGATAAACTCCCCTTTGGGTGCAGTTAGGGCAGGTTGAGCGGCTCGCAGCCCTCAATAGCCGGGCAGTAGGCTAAAGCGTCGCCTCGATTGCCCTTGCGGCTGCCACCGGATCGTCGGCACGGCTGATCGGGCGGCCGATAACGAGAACGCTGGCGCCATCGTTGCGCGCCTGCCGGGGGGTGACGACGCGCTTCTGGTCGCCGATTGCGCTGCCCGCAGGACGCAGGCCGGGGACAACGAAGAAGCCGTCCTTCCACTGCTTATGCACCGCCCCCACTTCCTTGCCGGAGCAGACGATGCCGTCGAGCCCGCTCGCCTCGGCCAGTTCGGCGAGCCTCAGCACCTGGTCGTGCGCGCTACCCCAGACGCCGGTCCGCTCCAGATCGCGTTCGTCGAGGCTGGTGAGCATGGTGACGGCGACGATCTTCGTATTCTCGCCCGCCGCCGCCTTGGCATCCTCCATCATCGCGCGCCCGCCGCTGGCGTGCACGGTGACGATGGCGGGTTCGAGCACGTGGATCGCCTGCATCGCGGCAGCGACGGTATTGGGGATGTCGTGCAGCTTGAGATCGAGGAACACCGGCAAGCCGCAACGGGCAAGTTCGTGAACCCCGTGATGACCGTGCGCGCAGAAGAATTCGAGCCCGAGCTTGATGCCGCCGATATGCGATTTCACGCGGTTGACCAGCGCCTTTGCGCTTTCGACCTGCGGCAGGTCGACCGCGAGATAGACAGGGTTGGTCATATGCCTTGCCTCAGAGCGTCGGGCGATCGAGATCGCGCGGCGGATCAGTGTCGCGCATCGGCTCTGCGGGCGCATGCGTTTCTTCCACAACCGCTGGCTCGCTGTGAACTTCCGAAGTCCCGGAAGCCGCAGGGGTAGTTGCCGCGCTGCGGACCGCGTTTTCGAGATTAGCGATGCGACGGTTCAGCCGCCACGTCGTGCCCCGTTGCAAAATCCACATCGGGATGAACCCGATCATGAAGCTGACGATGATGACCGCGGGCAGCTTGGTTTCCCAGAACATCCCGCTCCAGATGCGGACGGTGACGTTCTCGTCCCAGTTCGCCCATGAAAATACCAGGATGCTGAACAACAGCAGCATCCATACGATCGTGCGAACCACTTGCACCGGTGCGTCTCCCCTTGCTTCGCGGCATGCTAAGCGCGATGGGCGCGCAAGGGAAGGGCGAAGCCGCCCGTTACCCGAATACGCGCGCGAAGATCGTGTCGACGTGCTTGAAATGGTATTCGAGGTCGAAGCGATCCTCCAGCTGATCTTCCGAAAGTGCGGCGGTCACTTCGGGATCGGCCTTGAGCAGATCGAGCAGCATCAGCCGCCCGTCCGATTCCCACACCTTCATCGCATTGCGCTGCACCAGCCGGTAGGCATCCTCGCGGCTGACTCCGTTCTGCGTCAGTGCCAGCAGCACGCGCTGCGAGTGAATCAGGCCGCCCATCCGGTCCATGTTGGCCTGCATCCGTTCGGGGTAGACGAGCAGCTTGTCGATCACGCCGGTCAGCCGCGCGAGCGCGAAGTCGAGCGTGATGCAGGCGTCCGGGCCGATGAAACGCTCCACCGAGGAGTGCGAGATGTCACGCTCGTGCCACAGGGCGACGTTTTCCAGCGCGGGCAGGGCATAGGCGCGGATCATGCGCGCCTGCCCGGTGAGGTTCTCGGTCAGGATCGGGTTGCGCTTGTGCGGCATGGCGCTCGACCCCTTCTGGCCGGGCGAGAAATATTCCTCCGCTTCCAGCACTTCTGTGCGCTGGAGGTGGCGGATTTCCACCGCCAACCGCTCGATGGAGCCTGCGATCACCGCGAGGGTCGAGAAGAACATGGCGTGCCGGTCGCGCGGGATGACCTGCGTCGAGACAGGCTCGACGGCAAGGCCGAGCTTCTCCGCAACGTGTTCCTCCACCGCCGGGTCGATATTGGCGAAGGTGCCGACCGCGCCGCTGATGGCGCAAGTGGCGATTTCATCCTTTGCATTGCGCAGGCGAGTGCGGCAGCGGTCGAACTCGGCATAGGCCTGCGCGAGCTTGAGGCCGAAGGTCACCGGTTCCGCGTGGATGCCGTGGCTGCGCCCGATGGTGGGGGTGTACTTGTGCTCCTCCGCCCGGCGCCGGATCGCGGCAAGCAGCGCGTCGAGGTCGTCCAGCAGGATATCGGCGGAGCGTGCCAGCTGCACCGCCAGCGTCGTGTCGAGCACGTCGCTGCTGGTCATCCCCTGGTGCATGAAGCGTGCCTGATCGCCGACGTTTTCCGCCACCCAGGTAAGGAAAGCGATGACGTCGTGCTTGGTCACGGCCTCGATCGCGTCGATGGCGTCGACGTCGATCTTCGGATTTGTCGCCCACCAGTCCCACAGCGCCTTGGCCGCGCTGTCGGGGACCACGCCCAGTTCGCCGAGTTTCTCGGTCGCGTGCGCCTCGATCTCGAACCAGATGCGGTATCTCGCTTCCGGCTCCCACAGGGCGGTCATCTCTGGGCGGGCGTAACGGGGGACCATGGCGGAAAGCTCCGGATAATCGGGTGAGCAGGGATGAGCGCGCGGCTAGGCGAGCGGCTTGCCTATATCAAGCCCTTCGCCTTCAGGCTGGCGTGCCCTTCGCGCCCGACGATGACATGGTCGTGGACGGTAATGCCAAGCAGCCGCCCGGCTTCGGCAATGCGGTTGGTTATCTGGATGTCGGCACGGCTGGGCTCGGGATTGCCGCTCGGATGGTTGTGGACGAGGATCAGCGCCGTCGCGCCGAGGTCCAGCCCGCGGCGGATCACCTCGCGCGGGTGGATCGCCGCCTCATCGATGGAGCCGTCGCCGACGTGATGATCCTGTATCAGCCGGTTGCGCGTATCGAGATAGAGCACGCGTACACGCTCCACCGTCAGATGCGCCATGTCGATCGCCAGATAGTCTAGCAACGCCTGCCAGCTACCCAGCACCGGCTGTTGCTGCACTTCGCTGCGCGCCATGCGCCGGGCGGCGAGCGCCACGATCTTCAGCGCGGCCGCGCTGCTTTCTCCCATCCCCTCGACCTTTTGCAAGGCACCGGGTTCGGCATTGAGCACGGCCGCAAGCGAGCCGAATCGCTTCAGCAGGGCCTTGGCGGTCGGCTTCGTATCACCACGGCTGCGCGCTGCGAAAAGCAGGAATTCCAGCACTTCGTAATCGGCCAGAGCTTCCGCCCCGCCGGTCAGCAACCGCTCTCGCAGGCGCGCGCGATGGCCGCTCCTGTCGTCAGGTGCCGGGGCTGAAGGGGGCAAATTGAGGTCCGATGAGCTACGAGTGTTCGTGAAATCATTGCCTTTGCGGGGGCTTGCGCGCAAGTGGTGTGAGGATGGCGGATGCGGAGATTCTCGGCGACCTTGCGGCTGATCTGCCTCCGAAGCGGCGCATCTGGCGCAAGCTCGGCTATGGTCTGCTGGCTCTGATACTCGCGCTAGGGCTGTATGCGTGGACCCAGCGAAACGACATCGCCAGCAACGCCATCGAAGGCGAACTGCGCAAGCTGGGTTTGGAAGCGACTTACGATGTCGTCAGCATCGGGCCGGAGCGGCAGGTCCTTGCAAACATCGTGGTCGGCGACCCGGATCGGCCCGATCTCACGATCGAAAGGGCAGTCGTGGGGATCGAGCCGCGCTTCGGCTTTCCCCGCATCAGCAGCATCACGCTGGTCCGCCCACGCATTTACGGCAGCTACAATGAAGGGTCGCTGCGCTTCGGCGCGCTCGACCCGCTGCTGTTCGGCGAAGGGGAAGAGCCGTTCCAGTTTCCCGACTACGTGCTCAACGTGGTCGATGCGCGCGGTCTGATCGAAAGCGATGTCGGTGACATCGGCATGAAGCTGGAAGGCAGCGGGCACATGCAAAGCGGCTTCAAGGGCACGCTCGCCGCGATAGCGCCACAGGTCGAAGCATCGGGCTGCACGGCGCAGCGTGCGACGCTGTACGGCACGCTGTCGATCGATGCCGAACGGCCCCGCTTCGAAGGACCGGTGCGGCTGGCGCAGTTGCGCTGCGACGGCGGGCCGGCGCTGAACGATGCGACCGTCACACTGGCCCTGCGCGCGAACCGCACGCTGGACGCCTTGGCAGGCACATACGACCTCGCGCTTGCTCGCGCGCAATATTCGGACGCGCAGCTGGCGCGGCTGGCCGGCGAGGGCGAGGTTAGCTGGTCGGCGCAGCGGCTGGTCGCGACATATGACGTATCCTCCGGCCCCTTCCGTTCCGGACAGGTGACGCTGGGCGAAGCGGCGATCGAAGGGGATCTGCGCGCCACCGGCGATTGGCGCCAGGTCGAGGTGACGGCAGACTTTTCGGGCAAGGATCTCAGCCCCGGCAACGTCTCCGATGGCGTACTGGCCGATGCTCAGGCTGCGGCGCAAGATACGCTGGCCGCGCCGCTGCTGGCGCGACTGCGCGGCGCCTTGCAGAACGAAACGCGCGGCAGCAGCGTGGCGGGCCAAGCCACATGGCGCAAGATTGGTGACGTCGCCAATCTCGTTCTGCCGAGCCTGCGCGTGACCGGGCGCAGCGGCTCTCGCCTGCTCGACGTTTCACGCCTGCGATACACCTCGCGGCCCGGAATGTTGCCGCAGATCGCAGGGAACTTCATCACCGACGGACGCGACATGCCGCGCGTTTCGGGCCGATTCGAACAGCGCGGCGGCGATACGCTGCTTAATCTGGTCATGGCCGAATATGCGGCGGGCGACAGCCGCCTCGCCGTGCCGCGCTTGCGGGTCGCGATGGGGCAGAACGGCAGCGCGCGCTTTGCAGGACAAATTCTTGCCAGCGGCGCGTTGCCGGGCGGATCGGTACGCGGCCTCCAGGCACCGCTCGATGGTACGTACAGCAGCGCGGGCGGCCTGCGCCTCTGGGACAGCTGCACGGAAATCGGATTCGCCGCGCTGACCTACGCCAATCTGTCGCTCGACCAGCGCAGGCTTACGCTATGCCCGCCACGCGGCGGAGCGATCGTACGCAACGACGCGGGCGGGTTGCGGATCGCGGCAGGTGCGCCTTCGCTCGCGCTGACCGGCAGGCTTGGCAGCACGCCCATCGCGATTCGCAGCGGAGCGATCGGCTTCGCCTATCCCGGCGCGATGTCGGCCCGCGCGGTGCAGGTCACGCTCGGCCAGACCGGGCGAGATGTCCAGTTCCTGATGACCAATCTCAGGGCAGACCTAGGCCGCGATATTTCAGGCAGTTTCGACGGATCGGAGATTCGTCTCGCTGCCGTGCCGCTCGACATCCTCGATGCACGCGGTGACTGGCGTTACGCGGGAGGGGTCTTCAGCCTGAGCAATGGCAACTTCCGGTTGGAAGACCGCGACGATCCCGACCGCTTCAAGCCGCTTTTCGCGGAAGGTGCGACCGTCAGCCTCGCGGACAACGTCATCCGTGCGGAGGCCGACCTGCACGAACCGCGCAACATGCTGCAGGTGGTGCGCACGCAGATCGTTCACAGTCTTAGCACGGGGGCGGGCGGGGCGGACCTGTTCGTCGACGGCTTGCTGTTCGACGAGAACCTCCAGCCCGACGACCTCACCCGCCTCGCGCTCGGCATCGTCGCCAATGTGGAAGGAACGGTGGACGGCAGCGGCCGGATCGCGTGGTCTTCTGCCGGCGACGTCACCAGCACGGGGCGTTTCCGCACCGCCGACATGGACCTTGCCGCGCCGTTCGGCCCGGCACAGGGTATCAGCGGAGAAATCGTTTTCACCGATCTTCTCGGCCTCACCACGGCAGCCGATCAGCGGCTGACGATCAGATCCGTCAATCCGGGCATCGAGGTGTTCGACGGCGTCGTATCCTACCAGATGACCGACGGCGAACTGCTGCGCGTCAATAGCGGCAGGTGGCCGTTCCTCGGCGGCACGCTCACGCTGGAGCCGGTTACGCTTGCGCTCGGGGTGGAGGAAACCCGCCGCTATACGCTGGTGATCGAGGGCATGGAGGCCGCGCGCTTCATCGAGCAGCTGGAACTCGGCAATCTTTCCGCGACCGGCACATTCGACGGTAAAATGCCACTGGTCTTCACGGGCAGCGACGGGCGGATAGAGGGCGGCCGCCTCCAGTCCCGTCCGCCGGGCGGCAACCTGTCCTATATCGGCGAGCTGACTTACGAGAACCTCGGCACTTACGGGAATCTGGCCTTCAATTCGCTGCGATCGCTCGATTTCCGGCAAATGGACGTCGGGATCGACGGTCCGCTGACGGGCGAGCTGGTGACGCGGGTGAAGTTCGATGGCGTTCGGCAGGGTGCAGGCACGACCAGCAATATCCTGACCCGCCAGATCGCCAAGCTGCCGATCCAGTTCAACATCAACATCCGCGCGCCTTTCTACAAGCTGATCACCTCCATCCGCTCGATGTACGACCCCGAATTCGTGCGCGATCCGCGTGAGCTGGGATTGATCGCAGAGGACGGCAGATTGCCCGACCGCGATGGTGTGACCTTCGAAGAAGCGGAAGAACGCGCAGACCAGCTCGAGGCCGAAGAAACGGCCAAGCAACAGGCAGAAACGGAAACCGAATGAACCATTCAGCCCCGATCAAGCACGTGCGGCGTAATCGTGCCGCTAAATTGACTGGACCTGCGTCCGCCGCGCATAAGCATGGCATGGCGAAGATATGGCGAAGGTCGGTTGGCGTGGCGGCGATGACGGCCACGATCGGCCTTGGCGGCTGCGTCACTCTTGAGGCGCCGGACAAGCCGATCGTGATAGAGCTGAACATCAATATCACGCAGGAAGTGATTTACAGACTGGCGGAAGATGCCGGCAACACGATCGACGAGAATGCCGATATCTTCTAACTTGTGGGCAACCGAAAGGTGGCTGGAAATGGAAAAGATGAAAAAGACCCTGAACTTCGCTCTTGCCGGTGTCGGCGCGGCCCTGATCGCAGCCGGCATGGCCGTGCCCGCTCTGGCCCAGCGCGATCCGGCCTATGACGCGGCCCGCGCAGCCGGCCAGGTGGGCGAGAAGATGGACGGTTATCTCGGCATCGTCGGTGCAGAAACGCCTGCCCTGCGCCGCGTGGTCGACGACATCAATATCAAGCGGCGGGCGGTTTACGCCCAGAAGGCGCAGGCAGCCAATGCGACGCTGGAAGAATATGCGTTCACCGCTGGTTGCCTCCAGATCGCGCGCACCGCGCCGGGGGAAAAATACCAGGCACCCGGCGGTGCATGGGCGACCCGCGGCACCGGCGCTCCGCAACGCGATCCGCGCTGTCCGTAAGCTGACGGGGCGATAAGGGCGCAAATACTGCAAGGGTGCTTGGCATTCCTGCAACTGGTTCGGAAAGAGGCGGTTATCCGCGCTTCGCGGGATATATCGCTCGCGCCAATCCCAAGCCGCTGCTGTTGACTTGAAAATGCCCCCCGCCTAAGGGGTCGGCGCCCTCGGCGGGCACCTCTAGCCCGTGCCGTATGTTTTCCAAGTAAGGAGGCTGGCATGAGCGAAGAGAAGCCCGCACGGGAACCCATTGCCGAGGATGCGCGGATCGACGCGCTCGAAGCGCGGCTCAAGGCCGCACGCGAGCGTGAAGAACAGCGCAACCGGCCACGGGCCACAGGCGCCGATGCGAATTATCGCAGCGGCAATCGTGTGCTTGCGGACTTGCTTGGCGGGATTCTCGGCGGTGCGGTGATCGGCTGGGTCATAGACTACTTTGCCGGAACATCGCCCTGGGGCCTGTTGGGGATGCTGTTCATGGGAATAGTCGTCGCCTTCAGGAACATCATCAAGGCGTCTAACACGCGCCCCGACTGACCAATTCGCCGGCTTCCCATGCGGGGGCCGTCAACGAGACAGGGATCACATCGAAGTGGCAGCCGAAGAGGGCAAAGTTGACCCGATGCACCAGTTCACCATCGAGCCGTTGTTCGGCTCGCAGGGCTGGGAAGTGGCCGGGGTCAACATCGCGTTCACCAACAGCGCGTTGTGGATGGCGATCACCACGGTGATCCTGTGGCTGTTCGTATGGGGCGGCCTGAAGGGCGAAACCGTGCCCGGTCGCTGGCAGATGATGGTCGAGACGTTCACCACCTTCATCGACGACATGCTTGAAGCGAACATCGGCAAGGAAGGGCGCAAATACGTGCCCTATATCTTCAGCCTGTTCATGTTCATCCTGTTCGCGAACCTGCTGGGCCTGCTGCCGATCGGCATTTTCGGCCTGCACCCGTTCACCTTCACCAGCCACTTCACCGTCACGGGTGTGCTGGCGATCATCTCGTTCTCGATCGTCCTGATCGTGGGTTTCTGGAAGCACGGGCTGAAGTTCTTCACACTGTTCGTGCCGCACGGCACGCCGCTCCCCATGGTTCCGGTCATCGCGCCGATCGAATTCATCAGCTTCATGGTCCGCCCGTTCAGCCTCGCGCTGCGACTGTTCGTTGCCATGATGGCGGGCCACGTCCTGCTCAAGGTTCTGTCGAGCTTCGTGATCGGCGGTATCAATGCCGGCGCCGGTTTCAGCCTGCTCGTCAGCGTGCCCAGCTTCGTGCTGATGATCGGTATCTCGGCACTGGAAATCCTGGTGGCCGGGATCCAGGCCTATGTCTTCGCACTGCTCACGTCGCTGTACATCAACGACGCCGAGCATCTGCACTGAGTTTTCAAAACCCGATTTCTTCAATCAATTCGATTTATTCAAAGGAGTTTATCATGGACGTAGAAGCAGCAAAGCTCGTCGGTGCGGGCCTCGCGGCGATCGGTGCCGGCATGGCCGCCATCGGTGTGGGTAACGTGTTCGGCTCGTTCCTCGAAAGCGCACTGCGCAATCCGGGCGCTGCCGACGGCCAGCAGGGCCGTCTGTTCATCGGCTTCGCCGCTGCCGAGCTTCTCGGCCTGCTGGCGTTCGTCGTTTCGATGATCCTGATCTTCGTCGCCTGATCGACGAAATTGACAGGTCGGGGCAGGGCGCGTTGCGTCCTGCCGCGCCTGCCTGACCCAATTCTGTTTCGCGGGACCTTTATCCAATGCCCCAGATAGCGCAGCTTGCCGAGACATACTCCAGCCAGGTCTTCTGGTTGCTGGTGTTTTTCGGGCTCGTATTCTTCGTGATCGGTCACGGGATGATCCCTCGCGTGATGAATACGATCGAAGGGCGCGACAAGGTGATCGCCGACGATCTCGCCGCGGCGCAGGCAGCGCGTGACGCCGCCGATGCCGAGGAAGAGGCATGGCGCACTCGCGAGAACGAGAACCGCGCCCGTGCGCAGGCTCTCGTGGCCGAAGCCAAGGCGGATGCCGCGGCCAAGTCGGAAAAGAAGCTGAAGGCGGCGCAGACGCGGCTCGACAAGAAGCTGGCGGAGGCGGAAACCCGCATCGCCGCGTCGAAGTCGGCTGCGCTGGCTGAAATCGAAGACGTCGCTGCCGAAGCCACGCAGGACATCGTCCAGCGCGTGGCCGGGGCGAAGGTGGCCGTGGCCAGCGCCCGCGCCGCCGTGAAGGAGGCGATGATCCATGGCTAATGCACCCGCATTGATCGAGACCGAGAGCGCCGAGGCCTATGTGGCCGAGGGGCACGGCGAAACCGTCGCGCACGCCGATCCGGTGGCCCTGGGGCTGGAGCCGTATCAGTGGGTCTCGGTGGCCATGATCTTCCTGATCCTCATCTTCATCTGGAAGAAAGTGCCTGCGCTGATCACCGGCGGCCTCGACAACAAGATCGCCGCGATCCGGACTCAGCTCGACGAAGCCAAGCAGCTGCGAGCTGAAGCGGAAGCCCTGCGGAACGAGTATTCGGCCAAGATCGCCAACGCGGAAAAAGACGCCGAGGCAATGCTGGCGAACGCCCGCCACGAAGCCGACGCTCTCGTTGCGAAGGCCGAAGTCGACAGCACCGCAATGGTCGAGCGTCGCAAGAAGATGGCCGAAGACAAGATCGGTGCCGCGGAACGCGAAGCAGTCGACGAAGTCCGTGCAACCGCCGTCAACGCCGCTGCCAGGGCATCGCGCAAACTGATCGCCGAGAAGCACGGCGCCGCCGACGATAGCTTGCTGGTCGACCAGGCGATTGCCGGTCTCTGATCCGCCCGTTCCCTGCGCAGGCAGGGAGTCCATTCGATAGAAGAGCCGAACAGGCCGGAAGCCTCAGCCTTCGCTGGGGCTTTCCGGTTATGGTCAGGGTTCGAAAACGAGCTTCCCGACCAGTTCGCGATTGGCCATGGCGGCCAGCCCCTCGCGCCATCGCTCCAGCGGGAGTGCACGGTCAATAATCGGAGCAATCCTGCCCGCTTCGGCAAGCCTATGCACCGCCTCCGCAATGGCCCGCCCGCGATCAGGCCGACGTCGCGCATATTCCCCCGCGCGAAGGCCAACGACGGAGAACCCCTTTATGAGCGGGATATTGGTGGCGATCTCGGCAATACGCCCGCTGGTGAAGCCGACGACCTGAAGCTGTCCGCCAAAAGCCACGCAGCGGGTGCATTCGTCGAACACATCGCCGCCGACGAGGTCGAATGCGATATCGCACAGCGCGCCTTTAGTAATCTCGCGGACCTGTTCGCGAAAGCGCCCCTCGGTCAGCACCACAGCGTCGGGTGAAACTGCGTCACGAATCGCATCGATCTTCACCGCGACACCCGTCCCGGCGATGACCCGCGCGCCCATTGCGCGGGAAGGTCGCAGGCAGCCAGGCCGACGCCTCCGCTTGCTCCCGTCACGAAGACCCATTGCCCGGCCTCCAGCCGGCCCAGTTCCATCAGTCCCGTCCAGGCGGTCGTGTATGCTGCGCCGAGCGAAGCCGCCTGCGCGAAGGTCAGCCCTTCCGGTACGCTGCGCAATGCGTGCGCGGGAAGGCAAGCGTATTCGGCAAAAGCGCCGGTCTTCGCGCTGCCGCTCACCCTGTCGCCGGGCGCAAAATCGCTGGATGGGTCGGCCTCTACCACTTCGCCTGCCCATTCCATGCCGAGCACGAAGGGCAGGTCAGGTTTGAACTGATACGCCCCGCGCGTCATCAACAGGTCGGGAAAATTGAGTGCGGCCGCGCGGATGCGGACAAGGATTTCGCCGGCGTTTCGGCGCGGCATCGGGACCTCGGTCAGTTCCACGCCGGAGAAATCGTCCGACAGCGTGCTGACCAGTACAGCCTTCATCAGCCTAGAAATTGTCCTTCGCGGTGCGCAGGGCGGCAAACGTCTCGTGCGGAGCCTCTCCGCCCCACTTCGCCATCAATGCGGGGTCGTCGGCGCGCAGGAAAGGGTTGGTTGCCAGTTCGCGGCGCAGGAGAGTGGGGACGGTCGGCTCCCCTCTCGCGCGCTTGGCTTCGATCTCGCTTGCGTAGTCCTGCAGCGCCGCATTGTCCGGATCGGCGTGAAGCGCGAATTTGGCATTGGCAGCCGTATATTCATGCGCGCAGTAGAGGGTCGTATCGTCCGGCAGTGCCTTGATCCGCTGAAGGCTGTTCCAGAACTGCTCCGGCTGCCCTTCGAACATACGCCCGCAACCGAGCGCGAAGACACTGTCACCGACGAAGGCCATGTCGGCCAGCGGAAGGTGGAAGGCGATGTGGCCGTTGGTGTGGCCCGATACGTCGATCACCTTGGCAACGAAGCTGCCCAGCGACACTTCGTCGCCATCGCTGACCACGCGGTCGATGAGGGCGATCCGCTCAACCTCACGGGGGGCGACCACTGTCGCGCCGGTCGCATCGACTATGGCCGCATTGCCGCCCGCATGGTCGGGGTGCCAGTGGGTGTTCCAGATCTGCGTGATCCGCCAGCCCTTGGCCTCCGCCTGCCGGAGATATTCGGCACCGTCGGGGGTATCGATAGCGGCAGTCTCTCCACTGTCAGGGTCGCGGAGGAGGTATCCGTAGTTGTCGGAAAGGCAGGGGAACTGGTGGACGATCAGGGTCATCGGTCCAGCCTACGCCGCGTCACATCAATAGAAAAGGCCCGCCTGCTCGGGTGAGCAAGCGGGCCTTTCGAAATCCCGTCGAAGGGAAAGACGATTATTCGCCCTTCTTCAGCGCTTCGCCGAGGATGTCGCCAAGCGACGCGCCGCTGTCGGACGAACCGAACTGCTGCACCGCTTCCTTCTCTTCAGCGATCTGACGCGCCTTGATCGAGAAGTTCGGCTTCTTCGAACGGTCGAAACCGATGACCATGGCGTCGACCTTCTGGCCGGTCTGGAAGCGATCCGGACGCTGTTCGTCGCGGTCGCGGCCGAGGTCGGAGCGCTTGATAAAGCCGGTCGCGCCATCGTCGCCAACCTGAACTTCGAGGCCGCCGTCGCGCACTTCGAGCACGGTGACGGTGACGACCTGGTTGCGGCGCAGCGAGTCGCCCGCACCGGCTTCGGTCGGAGCACCCTTTTCAAGCTGCTTCATGCCGAGGCTGATGCGTTCCTTGTCGGTGTCGACGTCGAGCACGATGGCTTCGACCTGCTCGCCCTTGCGGTGCAGGGCCAGAGCGTCTTCGCCGGAGATGCCCCATGCGATGTCCGACATGTGGACCATGCCGTCGACGTCGCCGTCGAGGCCGATGAACAGGCCGAATTCGGTCGCGTTCTTGACTTCGCCCGAAACCTTGCTGCCAACCGGATGCGCTTCGGCGAATTCTTCCCACGGATTGCGCTGGGCCTGCTTGAGGCCGAGCGAAATGCGGCGCTTCTCGCTGTCGACTTCCAGCACCATCACTTCGACTTCCTGCGAGGTCGAGACGATCTTGCCAGGGTGGACGTTCTTCTTCGTCCAGCTCATTTCGGAAACGTGGACGAGACCTTCGATGCCCGGCTCCAGCTCAACGAAGGCACCGTATTCGGTGATGTTCGTGACCGTACCGCTCATCTTGGCACCGACCGGATACTTCTGGCTGACGCCGTCCCACGGATCGCTTTCGAGCTGCTTCATGCCCAGCGAAATGCGCTGCGTTTCGGGGTTGATGCGCACGATCTGCACCGTGACCGTCTGACCGATCTCGATCATCTCGGTGGGGTGGTTGATGCGCTTGTAGCTCATGTCGGTGACGTGCAGCAGGCCGTCGATACCGCCGAGGTCGACGAAGGCGCCGTAATCGGTGATGTTCTTGACGACACCGTCGATCACCTGGCCTTCGGTCAGCTGGTCGATCAGTTCGCTGCGCTGTTCGGCGCGCGTTTCTTCGAGAACTGCGCGGCGCGAAACGACGATGTTACCGCGACGGCGGTCCATCTTCAGGATCTGGAACGGCTGCGGCATGTCCATCAGCGGGGTGACGTCGCGCACGGGGCGGATGTCGACCTGCGAACCGGGCAGGAAGGCCACGGCGCCGTCGAGATCGACGGTGAAGCCGCCCTTCACGCGGCCGAAGATGCGGCCTTCGACGCGCTTGCCTTCGCCGAACTCGCTTTCCAGCTTGTCCCAGGCAGCTTCGCGGCGAGCGCGGTCGCGCGACAGCATGGCCTCGCCGTCGGCGTTTTCGATGCGGTCGACGAACACTTCGACTTCGTCACCCACCTTGGGGGCTTCGTCGCCTTCGCCACGCTGGAATTCCTTGAGGTCGACGCGGCCTTCGCTTTTTAGGCCGACGTCAATGATCGCCATGCCGTTTTCGATTGCGGTGACGGTGCCGTGCACGACGCGGCCTTCGAAGCCGCCATCATCCGCACCACCAAGCTGTTCGTCGAGCATTGCCGCGAAATCGTCGCGGCTCGGGTTAGCCGAAGAGGCCATATTTTTAGAGTCCTGTACTGTCATTTCCGGCCACCGGTTTTACCGGGGTCTTTACCCGTCTCCCGCACTATTGCTGGGGCCAACGGGGCAAGAGGGCCGAGTGTCTCCGCGAGGCCGGATGCCGCCGCGAAGGTTCCGTCTATCGAGGGATGTCGAGAACGGACGCGCGCCTAGGTCGGATCGACCAAAAAGGCAAGCAAATT
Organism: Altererythrobacter sp. CAU 1778; assembly: GCF_054482795.1. NCBI lineage: Bacteria > Pseudomonadati > Pseudomonadota > Alphaproteobacteria > Sphingomonadales > Erythrobacteraceae > Altererythrobacter > Altererythrobacter sp. CAU 1778. The sequence continues at coordinate 1,222,226 of NZ_JBTLRP010000001.1, forward strand.
GCGGCGGCGATGGCTCGCCCTAAAGGGCCAGTTTCGCCTCGACGATGGCGATGGCGGCGGCAATGGCAGCGTCGCGGTCCAGCTCCGAGGTGTCGAGCGTGATGGCGTCTTCGGCCGCTACGAGCGGGGAATGCGCGCGCTCGCGGTCGCGGCGGTCGCGTTCGGCAAGGTCTGCTTCGATGCTATCCAGCGTCACGGTTTCTCCGCGAGCCTGCATCTCCAGGAAACGCCGCCGGGCCCGCGCTGCCACGCTGGCGACAACGAACAGCTTAAAGTCGGCGTCCGGCACGATGACCGTTCCGATGTCACGCCCGTCCAGCAGGGCGCCGCCGGGCTGGCGCGCAAATTGAAGCTGTCGCTCGCGCAGGCGCTCACGAACTCCGGGATGGACCGAGACGCGGCTCGCCAGCCCACCCGTAGCTTCGCTTCGGAGCACGGGATCGGCCAGCAGCCCAGCACGGAAGTCGGTTGCCGCGATTGCGTCCGCCGGGTCGTCAGGGTCGCCGCCGGCCAGTTCCACTTGTCGCCCGACCGCGCGGTAGAGCAGTCCGGTGTCGAGGTGCGGGAGGCCGAAGTGCGCAGCGAGCGCCTTGGCGATGGTGCCCTTGCCCGAAGCCGTCGGGCCATCGACGGCGATGATCACGCCGTTTCTTCCGATGGGCGACGCGCACGCCGTTCCCGCAATGCCTTGGTCAGGCCCCACAGGGCAATGGCGGCCCAGAACCCTTCGAGCACGAGGCTGGGCCAGTTGGTGTGGACAAGCAGCGAGACCGTCAGCAGCGCTGCGCCAGCCAGATTGGTGCCATGCAGGATATAGGGGTTCGGCGCGTCCTTCCACGTAAGGTAGGCATAGGCTGCGATGATGCAGGCCATGCCGACGAAGCCGACCATGGTATAGACATCGAAGCTCATCCCGCCGCGCTTTCAAGCAACGGCATGAAGTTCGGGAAGCTGGTGCGGATCGGGGCGGTGTCGTCGACCTCGACGCCATCGCGGCTGGCCAGACCGGCAACGGCCATGCTCATGGCGATGCGGTGATCGAGATGGGTGACGATCGGCGCATTGGCACTGCCGCGCAGCGGTTCGCCACCGCTGCCCTGGATGGTGAGGCCATCCTCGCTTTCCTCTACCCTCGCGCCGATCGCCGTCAGAGCGTCGGCCATGGCGGTAAGGCGGTCGCTTTCCTTCACGCGCAATTCGTCGAGACCGCTGGTGGTGGTCGTTCCGCTGGCGAGCGCCGCGGCGACGAACAGCACCGGAAACTCGTCGATCATGGCAGGGGCAATCGCCGAGTAGACGTCGATCCCGGTGAGTTGCGAGTAGCGCACGCGCAGGTCGGCGACCGGCTCTCCCCCGACTTCGCGCGGGTTCAGTTCGGCGATGTCTCCGCCCATGTCGCGCAGAACCTGGACGAGACCAGCGCGCGTGGGATTGAGGCCGACGTTTTCGATGGTGAGGTCGCTGCCGGGAACCAGCAGCGCAGCGACGATGAAAAAGGCAGCGGAGGACGGATCGCCCGGCACCTCGATCACCTGCGGGCGCAGATCGGCCTCGCCGTGAATTTCGATGACCCGCTCGCCATCGACCTCCTCGACCCGCAGATTCGCGCCGAAGCCGCGCAGCATCCGTTCGGAATGATCACGCGTCGGCACCGGCTCGATGACGCGGGTGATGCCAGCGGTGTTCAAGCCTGCAAGCAGCACGGCGCTCTTCACCTGTGCGCTTGCGACCGGCAGGCGGTATTCGATCGGCACGGCGGGATAGGCGCCGTGCATTGTCAGGGGCAGAGTGCCACCGGGAGAGGCAGTGAAGCTTGCCCCCATGCGCGACAGTGGCTCCGTCACCCGGCCCATCGGGCGCTTGGACAGGCTGGCGTCGCCGGTAAAGGTCGCGGTGATTCCATGGCTCGCCACGATGCCCATCAGCAGGCGCGTGCTGGTGCCCGAATTGCCCATGTCCAGCGCGCCGCGCGGTTGAAGCAGACCGCCGACGCCGACGCCGTGGATCCGCCACTCCGCGCCCGATTTCTCGATCGACGCGCCCATTGCCTCCATCGCGGCGGCAGTGGCGAGGACATCTTCGCCTTCCAGCAGTCCGGTCACCCGTGTTTCGCCCACCGCCAGCGCCCCCAGCATCAGCGACCGATGGCTGATCGATTTGTCGCCCGGCACGCGGATCGTGCCGGTCAGCGGCTGGGACGGAAAGAAACGGTGAGGGCTGGTCATATCGGCTCGCGTTGAAGGGCGGGCGGCTTTTGACAGCGCACCGGCCCTATGGCAAGGCGCGCCCGCCTGTGATTCGTGACATATCTGCGGCCTTGATTTCGGCCCGCGTCACCACCATCACATTCGAGAGATTTTCGCCGGGCCGTAAATGCATGGTCCGGGTGCACAAAGGATATTGCAATGGTCAAACCGGAATGGGGCACGAAGCGGACCTGCCCGAAATGCGGGGAGCGGTTCTACGATCTCGGCAACGAGGACCCGGCGACCTGCGTCGAATGCGGCAACAGCTGGACGCCTGAGCCTGTGCTCAAGGCCAAGCAGCCGATCCCGTTCGAGGAAGAGAAGAAGAAGAAGGAACAGGAATCCGACAGCGATCTGGCGGATGACGATCTGGAGGATATCGACGAGGATTCGGATTCGCCGGACAACGAAGTCGATCTCGGCGGTGACGACGATCTCGGTGTCGAAACCAAGACCAAGGGCGACGATGACGACGCGGCCGAAAATTGATCGGGCGATAACTGAACGGAAATTGATGCTTGCGCTGGGGGCAGGCCTTGAATAAAGGGCTGCCTCCCGCAAGGGCCGGGGCGCCGTACACCAGTGGCGCACCGGAAATGAATGGCACGGGGCCTTAGCTCAGCTGGGAGAGCGCTACAATGGCATTGTAGAGGTCAGCGGTTCGATCCCGCTAGGCTCCACCATTCGCTCATATAAGTCGGATTTCATTCGGGAAATCCGCAACGCTGGCCGACGAGGTTTCGTCCGCCGGCGTTTTTCGCGTTTTCGGGCCGTGGTCCGAAATTAGGAGTAGGTGAGCGCCATGTTCGACAGCCTGTCAGACCGGCTCGGCAATGTCTTCGACAAGCTGCGCGGTCGCGGTGCGTTGGGCGAACAGGACGTGCGCGACGCGATGCGCGAGGTGCGGATCGCGCTGCTCGAAGCCGATGTCGCGCTGCCGGTCGTTCGCCGCTTCGTCGACGCGGTCACCGAGAAGGCGATCGGCCAGGAAGTCCTGCGCTCGGTCACGCCGGGCCAGCAGGTGGTCAAGATCGTCAATGACGAGCTGGTCGAGATGCTCGGCGGCGAAGGCACGGCCCCGCTGGTGCTGGAAGCCAGACCGCCGGTCGTGATCATGATGGTCGGCCTGCAGGGTTCGGGCAAGACGACCACCACGGCGAAACTCGCCAAGTTCATCCGCGAAAAGCACGGCAAGAAGCCGATGATGGCCTCGCTCGACGTCAACCGTCCGGCGGCACAGGAACAGCTCAAGGTGCTCGGCGAGCAGGTCGATGTCGCGACCCTGCCGATCATCGTCGGCCAGGCGCCGGTCGACATCGCGAAGCGCGCGATGGAAGCGGCGCGCCTGCAGAACACCGACGTTCTGCTGCTCGACACCGCAGGCCGTCTGCACGTCGATGCCGCGCTGATGGAGGAGATGAAGGCCGTCGCCGCTGTCTCCGCGCCCACCGAAGTGCTGCTGGTGGTCGACAGCCTGACCGGCCAGGATGCCGTCAACGTCGCGCAGAATTTCTCCGGCGAAGTCGACCTTACCGGCGTCGTCCTCACGCGGATGGACGGCGATGCGCGCGGCGGTGCGGCGCTTTCCATGCGCTATGTCACCGGCAAGCCGATCAAGTTTGCCGGCACCGGCGAGAAGCTCGACGCACTGGAGGCTTTCAATCCCTCGCGCGTCGCGGGTCGCATCCTCGGCATGGGCGATGTCGTCAGCCTGGTCGAAAAAGCCGCGCAGACGATCAAGGAAGAAGATGCCGAAGCGCTGGCGAAGCGCATGGCGAAGGGGCAGTTCGACCTCAACGACCTGCGTACCCAGTTGCGGCAGATGCAGTCGATGGGCGGGCTGGGGATGCTCGCCGGGATGTTGCCGGGTCTCAAGAAGGCCAAGGCCGCGATGGCGGCGAGCGGCACGGACGACAAGGTTCTGGTCCACATGGACGCGATCATTGGTTCGATGACGGAAAAGGAACGCGCACGCCCCGAATTGATGAATGCCAAGCGCAAGAAGCGCGTCGCGGCAGGTTCGGGCACTTCTGTACAAGAGGTCAACAAGGTGCTGAAAATGCATCAGGAAATGGGCCGCGCGATGAAGCAGATCAAGAAGATGGGTGGCCTCAAGGGCCTCGGCGCGCTGTTCGGCAAGGGTGGCATGGGCGCCGCCATGCCCGGTCTTGGTGGAATGGGCGGCGGAATGCCGGGCGGCATGGGAGGCCTTGGTGGCAAGGGTCCGGGCGTCGACATGGATACGCTGCCCCCTGATCTTCAGGACATGCTCCGCAAGAAATGATTTTTATTCAGTGATTTGATTTGGAAAGGTAACGAACAATGGCAATTGCAATCCGTCTGTCGCGCGGTGGCGCGAAGAAGCGTCCCTACTATCGCATCGTGGCTGCCGACAGCCGCCGGTCGCGCGACGGCAAGTATCTCGAGCAGCTGGGCACCTACAACCCGCTGCTGGCCAAGGACGACGAGAAGCGCGTCCAGATGAACGAAGACCGCGTGCGTTACTGGCTCGGCGTCGGCGCACAGCCGAGCGACCGCGTCGCCCGCTTCCTCGACGCTGCCGGTATTCAGGAACGCGCAGCACGCAACAACCCGAATAAGGCAGAGCCCGGCGAGAAGGCCAAGGAACGCGCTGAGGAAAAGGCGGCCAAGGCTGCTGAAGCCGAAGAAGCTGCAAAGGCCGCCGAGGAAGAGGCTTCGGCCGAAAACGACGCCACGGGTTCGGTGAAGAGCGAAGAGACCGCCGAAGCGGTCGCCGACGCTGCCGAAGGCGAAACCAAGGACGGCGACACCGCCGAAGACAAGGCCGCGATCGCCGAGGAAATCGCCGAAGGCGGCCCGACGAACGAGCAGGCCGACGACACTGCTACGGCGGATGAAGCTCCGGCTGCAGACGCTGCCGAAGACAAGGGCGAGTAATCGCTCCGATGCCGGATACGCCCGTCACTCTTGCCGCCATTACCGGTGCGCACGGCGTGACGGGCGAAGTCCGTCTCAAGCTGCTGGGTGATGGTCTGGCCGCTCTGAAATCGCACAAGCGGTTCGAGGCCGATGTCGACGGCGGCGTCCTGATCCTCACCAAGCTGCGCGACGACGGCAAGGGCGGGGCAATCGCCCGCTTCGACCAGGTGGCGGATCGTACCGCCGCAGAAAAGCTGCGCGGAACCACGCTATCCGTCCCGCGCGATACGCTGCCTCCGCTGGAGGAAGGGGAGTTCTACCACGCCGACCTGGTCGGGCTCGCCGTCGTAACCGACGGTGGCGTAGCAATCGGCACGGTTCACGCGGTCGAGAACTTCGGCGCGACCGACATTGTGGAGATCGAACGGCCCGATGGGCGCAAGTTCATGGTCCCCCTGACGGCTCAGGCGGTGCCTAGTTGGGACGATCAGCAGCTGATCGTCAGCGCCAACTTCGTCGAGGACTAGCGCCGGATCGGACGTTTCTTCGCCAAGTGGTTGCGAATGGTGGTCGCCGCAACGCCCGCCTGACCCATCGCATGACTGATCTGGTCGAGTCCCTTTACCACGTCGCCGGCAGCGAACAGGCCCGGGACGTTCGTTTCCAGATGATCGTCGACGAGAATGCATCCTTCCTCGGTCGTCGCGGCGCCCGCTGCCTCCGCCAGTTCGGAGCGGATGTGTGATCCGAGGGCGGGATAGACGCTGTCGAACGTCATGCGCCCCTTCGCCGTGTCGAAGCCCAGCTGCTGCCCCTCAATCGCGAAACCGCCGCATGGCCCGGCAACACGCGCGATCCCCGCATCGTCGAGCCTGGCCGGGCAATCTCCGTCGAGATCGTGGTCGCCATGAGGGCAGACTAGCGTGAGGTCAGCGGTAAATCCGCGCAGGAACAGCGCCTCGGCAGTGCCGTGATCCCCTGTTCCGATGACGGCAACTTTCTTGTCCGTGACTTCATATCCGTCGCAAACGGGGCAATAGCGCAGCATCCCGCCTGCCAATGCGGCATCGTGAACATCGTCTTCCAGGGCATCGGGTCGCCGATTGATCACGCCCGTCGCCAGCAGCACGCTGCGCGCGGTATGTGTGCCGCTTTCCGTGCCGACGGTGAAGTGGTCGCCCGTCTTTGCCAGATGCTCCACCCGCGTGCGTTCGAGCAGTGCGCCGTATTTTCTGGCCTGCGCGTGCATGCGCTTGAGCAGTTCCTTGCCCGCGATCCCATCCGGATAGCCCGCGTGATTATGCGTGCAGGGTATCCACGCCGCCCGGCTCGTCCCGCTGTCGAACAGGCGTATGTTGAGATGATAGCGCGCGAGATAGATTGCCGCGGTCAATCCCGCAGGTCCGGCGCCGATAATGATGCAGTCGTCGATTTCGTCCATTCCTCAGCCAACGCACGGGATGGCATTGGGTTGCGCGGCGGGTTAGGGGCGGGGCAAGCAGTTAGCTTGGTGGAAGCGCGATGCTCTATATCCTCATTGTCAGTGGGGCCTCCGCGCTACTCGTCGCGGCTATACATCTCGGTCTGCTGGCGACGTCGAAGGGTCGTACTCCGCGATTTCGTCGCTTCGTAATGGCTGCTCCGGCATTCCTGCTTACAGCCATGGGCGCCGCGCGGTTGTTCTGGCCGATCAGACTTTCGCCCGAACAATGGCAGGCGGCTGCAGATTACGAGCTGGCAGACCCCGGCCCACTCTCATTTGTCGAAGCGGTCTATTTTGAGTTTGCGCCGGCTCTCGTCTATTCGGTGGTCGCAATGATAACCGTATTCATGCTCAGGAAAATTCACAAGCCATGACCTTCGCCGCAACCATCCTCACCCTTTACCCCGAGATGTTTCCCGGGCCGCTTGGCGTGTCGCTGGCGGGGCGGGCGCTGGAGCGGGGGGACTGGTCCTGCCAGACGGTGCAAATCCGCGACTTCGCCACCGACAAGCATCGCACCGTTGACGATACGCCCGCAGGCGGCGGGGCGGGGATGGTGCTGAAACCCGATGTGCTCGCCTCTGCGCTCGACAGTGTGGCCGATACGCGACCCGTGCTCGCCATGACGCCGCGCGGACGGCCCATCGATCAGTCGCGCATTCGAGCTCTGGCGGCGGGGCCGGGGGTCACCATCCTGTGCGGCCGGTTCGAAGGGTTCGACGAGCGCCTGTTCGAAGCCCGCCCGCAGATCGAGCAGGTCAGTCTTGGCGACGTCGTCCTTTCGGGCGGAGAACCGGCCGCGCTTGCCATACTGGATGCTTGCATTCGCCTGCTCCCCGGCGTAATGGGCGCCCCCGACAGCGGGCATGAAGAGTCGTTCGAAGACGGCTTGCTCGAATACCCGCAGTTTACCCGACCTCAGGAATGGGAAGGGCGCACGATCCCTGAAGTGCTGCGATCGGGGGATCATGCGAAGGTCGCGGCATGGCGCAAGTCCATGGCCGAGGCTGATACACGGTCACGCAGGCCAGACCTTTGGGAGCGTTACAGGAACGCTCGGGACTGACCTGCCTCTGGCGCGCAGGCATAAAAGAAGGTGACAAGGCATGGGCCTTATCCAGGAACTCGAAGCCGAGGCAATTGCGAACCTTGGCAAGGACATCCCCGAATTCCGCCCGGGCGACACCGTTCGCGTCGGCGTGAAGGTCGTGGAAGGCACGCGTGAGCGTGTGCAGAATTTCGAAGGCGTCGTAATCGCGCGCCAGAACCGCGGCATGGGCAGCAATTTCACCGTGCGCAAGATGAGCTTCGGCGAGGGCGTGGAACGCGTATTCCCGCTCTATTCGCCGATCGTCGACAGCATCACCGTGGTGCGTCGCGGCGTCGTGCGTCGCGCCAAGCTGTATTACCTGCGCGGCCGCACCGGCAAGCGCGCTCGTATCGCCGAGCGCAAGGTGACCGTGAAGGCCGACGCGTAAGCGCGGTTCGCTTTCATCCCCGCAGAGCGCGGGGGCAACAGTTGCAAAGAGGGCGCTCCGGGCTAGAACCGGGGCGCCCTTTTTCTTTCCGGGAACATGAAAGCCTTGCCATGCGAACACTCCTGCCCGCGCTCGTCGCGCTCGCTCTTGCCGTGCCTGTTTCCGGGCCTGTCCATGCGCAGGATCGCGAAGTGAGCCAGGATGGGCCGGACCTGACGTTCGAACGGGTGTTCGCCTCACCACCGCTCGACGGGGCGAGCCCGCGGCAGATGAAGCTGTCACCGGATGGGCGGTACCTTACCTTGCTGCGGAACCGCGCGGACGACCGTGAACGCTACGACCTGTGGGGCTACGACCGCGAGAACGGCGAATGGCGGATGCTGGTCGACAGCGAGAAGCTCGGCACGGGCCGCGAACTGTCGGAAGACGAGAAGATGCAGCGTGAGCGCGCGCGCGTCGGCAACCTCAAGGGCATCATCACCTACCAGTGGGCCGATGATGGCGAGGGCGTGCTGGTCCCGCTCGACGGCGACCTCTACCTCGCGCGGCTCGACGGGACGGTGACGGGGCTGACCGATACGGAGGAAAGCGAACTCAATCCCAAGCTCAGCGACACCGGCACATGGCTCGCCTTCGTGCGCGACCGGCAGGTCTGGACCGGCAAGGTCGGCGAGGAAGCGCGACCGATCACGCCCAGGGAAGCCGACACCATCCGCTGGGGCGAGGCGGAATTCGTCGCGCAGGAAGAAATGGGGCGGATGACCGGCTTCTGGTGGTCGCCCGACGACAGCCGCATCGCCGTGCAGCGCACCGACGAAAGCCCGGTCGGCGTCGTCACCCGCGCAGCCATCGGCGCGACGGGCACAAGGGTATTCGATCAGCGCTACCCCGTCGCGGGCAGCGCCAACGCCATCGTCGAACTCTACATCATGGACCCGGACGGGCAGAACCGCGTGAAAGTGGATCTGACCTCCAACCAGCGCGCGCCCTATTACAATGCCGCCGATCCGACGGACTTCTATCTCGCCCGCGTGGACTGGGCGCCCGATGGCAATCTCTACGTCCAGCGCCAGAACCGCGCACAGACCTGGCTCGACCTGCTGCGCGTCGATCCCGCGACCGGGGCAAGCGAAGTGGTGGTGCAGGAAGAAGCGGCGCAGACCGCCGCCACAGGCTCGGAAGAATACTGGGTCAACCTGTCCGACGACTATCGCTTCCTGAAAGACGGTTCGCTTCTGTGGTGGAGCGAGCGTGATGGCTTCGGCCATATCTACCAGTATCTCGCAGAAGAGGGCTGGCGCGGATACCGGCAGCTCACCAAGGGACAGTACGCAGTCACGAAGCTGGTCGGAATCGATCAGGAGGCGGGGCGGGTATTCTTCACCGCGACGAGCGAGGACAATCCGCTCGAACAGCACGTCTACGGTTTCACCATCGGCAGTGCGGATAAGCCGGGTCGCCTGACGGAGGCTGGCTTCACGCACACCGCCAGCATGGACAAGGACGGCAAGACGCTGCTCATCAGCCGCTCAAGCCATGACCAGCCGCCGCAGACCTACCTTGCCGATGCGACCGGCAAGCGCCTCGCGTGGGTGGAGGAGAATGCGCTCGGCCCCGATCACCCCTACGCGCCCTATTTGCCGAGCCACCGGCCGGCGCAATACGGCACGGTCAAGGCAGCGGACGGGACGACCGACCTCTACTGGAAGATGGTCACGCCCGAGATGGAGACAGGTAAGCGTTATCCCGTGTTCTTCCACCACTACGGCGGCCCGCACGTGCAGGTCGTGACGCACGGCTGGGACGGCGCGCTGCAGCAAGCGGTGGTCGATGCGGGCTACATCTGGTTCGAGATCGACAACCGCGGCAGCGCCAACCGCGGCGTCGCCTTCGAACAGCCGATCTGGCGCGCTATGGGCGGGGTCGAAGTGACAGACCAGAAGACGGGGGCGGAATATCTCAAGACGCTGCCCTTCGTCGATCCCGACAAGATTGCTCTCTATGGCTGGTCCTACGGCGGATACATGACGCTGAAGCAGCAGGAGGCCGACCCCGGCCTCTACGCAGCCGGCATTTCCGGCGCGCCGGTCACCAAGTGGGAGCTTTACGACACCCATTATACCGAGCGCTACATGGGCGATCCCTCGACCCAGCGGTTCGCGGGCGACCCGGCGAACGGGCCTGAGAATTATGCGACCGCCAGCGCCATTCCCGACGCAGGCAAGATCGCCGATCCGCTGCTGCTGATCCACGGCATGGCCGACGACAACGTCGTGTTCGAGAACTCCAGCGAGCTGATCGCGGCGCTGCAGGAAGCCAACCGCCCGTTCGAGATGATGCTGTATCCCGGTTACACGCACCGCGTCAGTGGGGAGAACATCAGCCCGCACCTGTGGAACACGATCTTTGCCTTCCTCAACCGGCACGGGATCACGCCGCCCGAATAGGGCAGTCCCGCTTGTCCGCGAACAAGGCGAATTGTTTTGCGGCGCGGTGCTATCGCGCTATGTCCGCGCGCCTTGCATGATGGAGTAATCGAACAATGGGTTATCGGGTAGCAGTCGTCGGCGCGACCGGGAACGTGGGCCGCGAGATGATGGCAATCCTCGCCGAGCGCGAGTTCCCCTGCGACGAAGTCGCGGCGGTCGCCTCCAGCCGGTCGGTCGGAAGCGAAGTCGAGTTCGGCGACACCGGTAAGATGCTGAAGTGCAAGAACATCGAGCATTTCGATTTCACCGGCTGGGACATCGCCCTGTTCGCTGCCGGAAGCGGCCCGGCGAAGGAATATGCGCCGAAGGCCGCGGCCGCAGGCTGCGTCGTCATCGACAATTCCTCGCTCTACCGCATGGACCCCGACGTTCCGCTGATCGTGCCGGAAGTGAACCCCGACGCGATCGACGGCTATTCCAAGCGCAACATCATCGCCAACCCCAATTGCTCCACCGCGCAGCTTGTCGTGGCGCTGAAGCCTCTGCACGATGTCGCGACGATCAAGCGCGTCGTGGTGAGCACATACCAGTCCGTTTCCGGCGCCGGTAAGGAAGGGATGGACGAACTGTTCGAGCAGAGCCGCGCGATCTTCGTCGGTGACGCGGTCGAACCGCGCAAGTTCACCAAGCAAATCGCCTTCAACGTCATCCCGCACATCGACGTGTTCATGGACGACGGCTCCACCAAGGAAGAGTGGAAGATGGTGGTCGAAACCAAGAAGATCCTCGATCCGAAGATCAAGCTCAACGCCACCTGCGTCCGCGTGCCCGTGTTCGTCGGCCATTCCGAGGCGGTGAACATCGAGTTCGAGAATGAAATCACGGCGCAGCAGGCAATGGACATCCTGCGCGAAGCACCGGGCATCATGCTCGTCGACAAGCGCGAGGATGGTGGATACGTTACGCCCGTGGAAAGTGCTGGCGACGGCGCGACCTACGTCAGCCGCGTGCGAGAGGATCCGACGATCGAGAACGGCCTGACCCTGTGGTGCGTTTCCGACAATCTGCGCAAGGGCGCCGCGCTCAACGCTGTCCAGATCGCCGAATTGCTCGGCCGCCGCCATCTGAAGAAGGGATAAGTCCATGCGCGCCATCGCCGTCAGCCTGATCGCCAGTCTCGCTCTTGCCGGCTGCGATGCCAGCGGCGGCGGCGCGCAGGAGGAAGCCCCTGCCGAAGCGCCGGCGCCCAGCGAACCTGTGGCACAGGGCAAGGTGGTCCTGAGCGCAGACGGCGTTGCCGCGGGCTCCGAGAGCTTCCGCTTCAACGCCGGACGCAGCGAGGTCGACAGCGCAGTCGCGGCGGTGCTGGGCGAGCCTGGCGAGCGGGGTGAGAACGCGGAGTGCGGCGCCGGTCCGGTGCAGTTCAGCACCTTTGACGGGCTAACGCTGAATTACCAGGACGACAGGCTCGTCGGCTGGTTCGCCGAAGGCTCTGACAATATCGTAACGGTCGACGGTATCGCCACCGGCGTCCCCTTCACCCAGTTGCAGGGCGAACGGCAGGCAGCGATGGTGGAAGACACCACGCTCGACGGAGAGTTCAGCTACGCCTCCGCCGACGGGGCGGACATCGGCGGCTTCGTCGATGCGCAGGGCAACGTCGCGTCGCTGAATGCTGGCGTGAACTGTTTCTTCCGATGAGCGCGCGGGAAATGTCCGGCGGCTGTCAGTGTGGCCGCGTTCGCTACCGCGCAATGGTCGACCCGCAGGAGGCGTATCTGTGCCACTGCCGAATGTGCCAGCGCGCGACCGGCGGTTTTGCGGCGAGCTTCGTCTCCGTTCCGCTCGACACGATGGCGTGGGAGCGTGAGGCCGACTGGTACGACAGCTCACCCATCGCGCAGCGCCCGTTTTGCGCGGAGTGCGGCACGCCGCTGGGTTTCCGTTTCACCGAAGATGCCACCAAGATGGACCTCACGGTCGGCAGTTTCGACGATCCTGCCGATTTCCGGCCCGCGCATCACTTCGGCGCGGAAAGCATGATCCACGAAAGCTGGCTAGAAACCTCCGCATTGCCGTGCATCCGCACGGAAGAACACAAGCCGCTGGTCGACAAGTGGGTGAAGGCCGAAGGCCGCCAGCCGGACTGATCATTCCGACGGGGGAGGGGGCGGGCCGCCCGGCGCCTGGTTGCGGCGCATCAGGAACGCCAGCGGAATTGCCGCGAAGCTGATCCACATCATCAGGTAGAAGTCGTCGATATAGGCGATCATCGCCGCCTGCCGGTTGATCTCCGCATCGACCAGCCGCATCGCGACATCGCCGAAGCTTTGAAAGCGGTCGACAGCCGATACATCGATGGCGCTGATCGTGCTGCTCGTGACATCGCTGGCCAGATCGGCGTGGCTGGTCTGGATATTGCGGGCAAGCAGCACCGTCATCATCGAAATCCCGGCCGACGCGCCGAGGGATCGGGTCAGGTTGAGCAGGCCCGACCCGTCAGTCCGCAGGCTGGGGGGCAGGGTGGCGAACGCGCTGACGTTGAGGGGAATGAACACCAGCCCGATGCCGAGCCCCTGCACGAGGCCGGAGAACACGATATTGTAGCGGTCGACCGCGAGCGACCAATGGCTCATCTCGAACAGGGAGATGCCGCAGATCAGGAACCCCATCGCCACCACGGGTCGCGCGTCGAAGCCCTTGCGCATCAGGAAACCCGCGATCTGCATCGACAGCAGCACGCCGATGCCACGCGGCATCAGGACGAGGCCGGTGTCGATCACATCGTACCCGAACAGGCCCTGCAACATCGGGGGCATAAGCGCCATGACGCTGAACAGCACGGCACCGACCACGCACATGAAAGTCATCGCGATGACGAAATTGCGATCCGCGAACAGCGCACGGTCGAACAGGCCGTTTCGCGCAGTGGTCAGGTGGATGATCGCCATCCAGGCGGCGGAAAGACAAAGGATCAGGTAGAGCCAGATTTCCATGCTCTCGAACCAGTCGGCCTGCTGGCCGCGATCGAGCATGAGCTGGAAGCTGCACAGCGCCACGGCGATCATCGCAAAGCCGGCGATGTCGAACTTGCGCGTCCGCTGCTCGCGCTGAGGCAGGTTCGCCATCAGTATCGCGAGGCTGAGGATGCCGATGGGCAGGTTGACGTAGAAGACCCAGCGCCAGTTCCAGTTCTCGGTCAGCCAGCCGCCCAGCACCGGGCCGAGAATGGGGCCGATCATGATGCCCATGCCCCAGATTGCCATCATCTGCGGGTGGCGGCTGGGCTTGGTGGTATCGAGCATGAAGCTCTGGCTGAGCGGTGCGATGAAAGCGCCCGCAATCCCCTGCATCGCGCGGAAAATCACCATTTCTTCGAGGTTCTGCGCCAGCCCGCACAGCATCGAAGTGCCGACAAATCCCGCGACCGAGAAGATGAACAGCCGCCGCGCACCGATCCGGTCCGCCAGCCAGCCGGTGACGGGCAGGGCGACGGCGGAGGTGATGATGTAGCTGGTCAGGACCCAGGTAACTGATTCCGCCGTCGCGCCAAGCGCGCTCTGCATATGCGGGATGGCGACATTGGCGATCGTTGTGTCGAGCACCTGCAGCAGGGACGCGGCCATGATCCCGACGATCAGCAGCATGTGATTGCGCACCGGCAGCTGCGCCTCGTCGGCGAGTGGCTGTGGCGGAGCGCCCGGTCGGCTGGTCGGGGCGGCTGGTCTGGCGGCGCTCGCCATGCGCTATTCGTCCGTGAAGACCGTGACTTCGGCGGAAAGCCCGGCAATCAGGCGGCGCGGGCTTTTCGTCGTGATCGCGATCCGCACCGGCACGCGCTGCGTCACTTTCACCCAGTTGCCGGTCGCGTTCTGGGCGGGGAGGACGGAGAACTCCGACCCCGTGCCAGCGCCGATGAAGGCGACGCGGCCCTCCAGCTTCAGGTCCGGGTAGGCGTCGAAATGGATTTCCGCCCGTTGGCCTTCGCGCATGTCGTCGAGGTCGGTTTCCTTGAAATTGGCCTCGACGTAGCTGGTGCCGTCCGCGACCAGCGTGACGATGGGCAGGCCGGAGGCGACCTGCTGGCCGACCTGCAAGCGATCCGCCTGTGCGACCCGGCCCGCCATCGGTGCGCGGACTTCGGTCCGTCGCAGCGACAGGGCAGCGCTTTCCTTCTGCGCCTCGGCAGAGGCGATGCGCGGGTTCTCGCCCGGCACGGCGGCTCCGGTGGCAAGTTGTGCGCGCGCAGCCTGCTGCCGCGCCTCGGCCAGCCGCAGGCTTTCGCGCGCCTGCGACACGGCGTGCTGCGCAGCCTCGTAATCGGCCTTGGTGCTGAAGCCACGTTCCCACAGCGCTCGGACACGTTCGTACTTGGCCTGCGCGAAGCCGATGTCCTCGCGCGCACCGTCGATCGCGGCGTTGGAGAGGTCAGCATCGTTGGCGCGTGCGGTAAGATCGGCCTGCGCGGTCGCGATCGCCGCATCGGCTTGCGCAATTTCGAGGCGGTAGGGTTCAGGATCGATGCGGAAGAGCAATTGGCCTTGGGCAATCTCGTCGCCTTCGCGCACCAGCACTTCTGTGATTTCGCCGCCGACCTGCGCGCTGACGCTGACCTTGTCCTGCTGGAGATAGGCATTGTCCGTGCTGACCTGCCCTTGCAGACTCAGCCAGTAGAACAGGCCCGCCGCGGCCAGCACCAGCGGCACGGCAAGCATGAGGGCCAGCCGCCCCCAGCGCCGCGCGGGCCGCGCGGCGGGCGCCCCGTTCTCTGCATCGGGCATTGCCTGTGCGCCCGCGTCAGCCATTGGCGGCCTCCTTCAGCCCGGCGGCTTCGAGATTGTCGGACACGATCTGCAACAGGCGCGAGAACGCCGCTTGTTCGGATGCGTCCAGTCCGACCAGCATATCGTCCACGAGACCGTCCACCGCGAGGCGAAGTGGGTCGACGATTTCGCGGCTCTTGTCGGTAAGGTGCAGGATACGCGCGCGTCGGTCCTGCGGATCGGGCAAACGTTCCAGCCAGCCCGATTCTTCCATGCGGTCGGCAATGCGGGTGAGAGTGATCGGTTCGACTTCCAGCCGCTCCGCATAGAAAGCCTGGTTCTGGCAGGGGTGCTTTTCCAGCGAGAGGAGCAGGCGGGCCTGTACGGCGGTCAGGCCAAGCCCGCGAACCCGCTCGTCGAACCGCCGACGGAGTAAGCGGGAATTGTCGGCGAGTTTGTATCCGATGTTGGAAATCATGCGCGTCGATATAATAAGGGTGCTTACTATCTGCAACAGGGCGGGTGTCCTGGGCTGATTTTGCCGTTAGGGGATTTGACCATGAAAGATCTGCAAACCACCCGCATCGCCAGTTTCGATGGCACGGAACTCGCCGTGCATCGCATGGGCGAAGGAAACACCCGGCGTAAGGTCCTGATGCTTCACGGCCTGTTTTCCAGTGCCGAGATGAACTGGGTTCGCTTCGGTCACGCGGCGAAGCTTGTCGAAGCGGGCTGCGACGTCATCATGCCCGATCTGCGCGCGCATGGTGACAGCGACAAGCCGCGCGATCCGCTGCATTACCCGCCCGGTGTGCTGTCGCGAGACGTTCAGGCGCTGGTCGCCGCGCTGGAACTGGAAGACTTCGACCTTGTCGGCTTCTCGCTCGGTTCGCGAACCTCCGCGCGCGCCGTGATCGACGGGGTCACGCCGCGCCGGCTGGTGCTATCCGGCATGGGCTTGCAGGGCCTTTCCG
The DNA here is from genome assembly GCF_054482795.1 of Altererythrobacter sp. CAU 1778. Taxonomy (NCBI): domain Bacteria; kingdom Pseudomonadati; phylum Pseudomonadota; class Alphaproteobacteria; order Sphingomonadales; family Erythrobacteraceae; genus Altererythrobacter; species Altererythrobacter sp. CAU 1778. The sequence goes on from NZ_JBTLRP010000001.1 coordinate 1,238,500, forward strand.
GCTGGCACAACCGCTCCGCTTTCTTCATCGACGCGATCGACCGGTTCGACGACGTGAAGCGCGGCGATCCCGCTTTCATGGCGGTCAGCTTCATGAAGACCATGGATGTCGACCGCGACGCCGCAAGGCTGCTGTTGCTCTCTGTCGAGGATACCGATGCTGACGAATTGCAGGCCATCGCCATGCCCACACTAGTTCTCTGCGGCGACAAGGATCGCGACAATGGCGACCCGCAGGCGTTGGTCGACGCCCTGCCAAACGCGACGCTAGCAACCATTCCCGGCACGCACATGAGCTCCGTGACCGAGGGCGCGCTGGGCGATGAGCTGGTTGCCTTCCTGTCCGCTTGATTAAGCCGCGTCACAGGTTCAAACTGGTATCAATCGAAACAGAACAATCACGAAGACGAGGATCGCTTACCCATGAAATTCGCCAAGACCGCGCTCGCCGCGCCGCTGTTCACGCTCGCCGTCGCTCTTGCCGCGCCTGCGCAGGCACAGGACACCCAGGCCGCGACCGCAGAAGATGCCGAAGCCTTTATCGCCGCTGCCGAGAAGGACCTGTTCGATTACTCGCTCGAAGCCAGCAAGGTTTACTGGATCAACGCGACCTACATCACTGACGATACGGACGCGCTCGCCGCGCAGGTCGGCGCGACGGGCACGGAGAAGTCCGTCGCCTACGCGCTCGAAGCCGCGAAATACGCCAACGTCCCGGGCCTCGATGCGGAGACCGCGCGCAAGCTCGACATCCTGCGCAATGGCATCGTCCTGCCGGCACCCACGACTGCCGGTGCCGCGACCGAACTGAACGAGATCGCCACGAGCCTCCAGTCGCAATACGGCAAGGGCAAGGGCGTTCTGAACGGCAAGGAAATCAACGGCTCCGACATCGAGGCCGAAATGGGCAATATCGAGCGGACACCCGCCGAACTGGCGGAGATGTGGGCCAGCTGGCACACCAATGTCGGTACCCCGATGAAGAACGATTACGCCCGCATGGTTGAAATCGCCAACGCCGGCGCGAAGGAGCTGGGTTTCGACAACACCGGCGCCATGTGGCGTTCTGGTTACGACATGCCGCCCGAGGAATTCAGCGCGGAACTGGAACGGATGTGGACCGAGGTGGAGCCGCTCTACAAGGCGCTGCACACCTATGTCCGTACCAAGCTGAACCAGAAGTACGGCGATGACGTCCAGCCCGCGACCGGCGCGATCCGGGCCGACCTGGTCGGCAATATGTGGGCGCAGGAATGGGGCAACATCTACCCGCTCGTCGCGCCCGAAGGGGCTGGCGACATCGGGTACGACCTCACCGACCTGATCACGGCGAAGGGCTATTCCGAACGCGACATGGTCAAGGTGGGCGAGCAGTTCTTCTCCTCGCTCGGCTTCGACCCGCTGCCGGAGACGTTCTGGAACCGCTCCATGTTCGTGAAGCCTGCCGACCGCGAAGTCGTCTGCCACGCCAGCGCGTGGGATCTCGACAACAAGGACGACATCCGCATCAAGATGTGCATCAAGAAGAATGCGGACGACTTCGTGACCATCCACCACGAACTCGGTCACAACTATTACCAACGGGCCTACAAGGAGCAGCCCTACCTCTACCTCAACGGCGCGAACGACGGTTTCCACGAGGCGATTGGCGACATGATCGCGCTGTCGATCACGCCGGAGTATCTCGTGCAGATCGACATGCTCGATCGCTCGGAGGTACCGGGTGCCGACAAGGACATCGGCCTGCTGCTGCGTCAGGCGATGGACAAGGTCGCGTTCCTGCCGTTCGGCCTGCTGGTCGACAAGTGGCGCTGGGGCGTGTTCGACGGTTCGATCACCCCTGCAACCTACAACAAGGCGTGGCACGATCTGAAGCTGGAGTATCAGGGCATCACTCCGCCGGTCGAGCGGCCTGCGGACGCCTTCGATCCGGGCGCGAAGTATCACATTCCGGGCAATACGCCCTACACGCGATACTTCCTGGCTCGCATCCTGCAGTTCCAGTTCTACAAGGCGGCCTGCGATCAGGCCGGTTGGGAAGGACCGCTTCATCGCTGCTCGTTCTACGGCAACGAGGAAGTCGGAAAGAACCTCAACGCCATGCTTGAAATGGGCGCGAGCAAGCCCTGGCCCGACGCGCTGGAAGCGTTCACCGGCACGCGCCAGATGAGCGGCAAGGCGATGGTCGAATACTTCAAGCCGCTGATGGACTGGCTGGAAGAACAGAACGAAGGCCAGACCGAAGGCTGGTGATCGTCTGACGCAGCAGAGCGCGTTTCCAATGCGCCAGAGCAATGATAGAGGGGCCGGGATGATGCGATATGCTCTCCCGGCTTTTCTCGCGCTCGCCGCCTGCGGCGCGAAGGCCGATCCGCCACCCATCGTACCCGACCCCGCGCTTGCCGGGCAGTTCCTGTTCGTCACCAACAAGGGTGACGGCACACTGTCGAAGATCGATCTCGGTACCGGGAAGGAAGCGCAGCGTGTCGACAGCTGCGAAGACCCGCATGAAATGGCAGCCTCCCCCGGCGGCGCTCACGTGGCGCTCGCCTGCTATGGCGGCACGACCGTCGCGATCTTCCGCGCGAGCGATCTGGCGCAGGTCGCCTCCATCGAACTGGGCGGAGCGGTGAAGCCGCACGGCATCGCCTGGCTTGCCGAGGCGGATGGGCAGGGCGATCGCATCTACGTGACAGCGGAAGGGCGCGAGGCGCTGATGGTCATCTCCGACCCGCTCGGCGCACGCCCGCAGCTGACCGAAATCAAGACCGGGCGGGGCGGCTCGCACATGGTGGCAGTCTCGCCCGATCGCACGCGCGGCTGGACGGCCAACATGATGAACCACACGGTCTCGCTGCTCGACCTCGACGAGGCGAAAGCGCTGAAGAGCGTGCCGCTGGAAGGCGAGCCCGAGGGTATTGCCGTGTCGCCAGACGGCGATGCGCTGTGGATATCCGCGCGCGCCGCCAATTCCGTTGTCGAGCTGGATCCGCGCACGCTGGAAAAGCGCCGCACCGTTCCCGTGGGCGCTTATCCGCTGCGGCTGATCATTCGTCCCCAGGGCGACGTCGCGGTGACTTCGGATATGGAGGACGGCGCGCTGAGCGTCATCGACCTCGACACCGCACAAGTGCTGCGCACGATCCCGGTATCGGGCCGTGACGACGCCGAGCGACGCTTTCAGGTGACCATCCTGTGGTCTGCGGACGGCGAGCGCATCTATGCTGCCGAAACCGGCACCGACACGGTGGCCGAGATCGATTACGCCAGCGGCAAGGTGCGCCGGCGGTTCGCCGTGGGGCGGCAGGGCGATGGCCTCGCGCTGATCGGGGAGGGCGGGAATGGCGGATAAGAAACCGCTCGCCGTGGTCGGCTGGCGCGAGCTGGTGCAGCTGCCCGAACTGGGTCTCTCCGGTATCCCGGCGAAGATCGACAGCGGCGCGCGCACATCCTCGCTTCACGGCGAGGTGCTGGAGGAATTTACCCGCGACGGGCAGCAATACGTCCGCTTCGCCGTCGATTTCGCCCGCCAGCACGTGCGGCAGGTATGCGAAGCGGTACACGTAGACATTCGCGGCATCACCAGTTCCAACGGCGAGACGCAGCGGCGCTACGTCATCAAGACCCCGCTCACCATCGGTGACCTGACGTTCCGCGCGGAGATCAGCCTTGCCGACCGCAGCGACATGCAATTCCCGATGCTGATCGGCCGCAGTTCTCTGCGCCGCCGGTTCCTCGTCGATTCGGGCCACAGCTGGCTCCAGACCCCCGGCCGCACCCCCGTAAAAGGCCACAAACCCTAAGGATCCCCCGATGAAGATCGCCATGTTGGCGCGCAATCCCGACCTCTATTCGCACCAGCGACTGAAGGAGGCGGCAGAGGCGCGCGACCATACACTCGACATTCTCAATACCACGCGCTGCACGGTGAACATCGCCAGCCACCGCCCGACCATCACCTACAATGGCGATACGGTGAAGGGGTACGACGCGGTGATCCCGCGTATCGGGGCGAGCATCACCAATTACGGCCTCGCCATCCTGCGCCAGTTCGAGATGTCGGGGGTGTGGCCGCTGAACGAGAGCGTCGCCATCGGGCGCAGCCGCGACAAGCTGCGTTCCATGCAGATTCTCGCCAAGTATGGCCTCGGCCTGCCACTGACCGCCTACGCCAACGATCCCAAGCAGGCGGAAGAGATCATCAAGGCGGTCAAGGGGCCGCCGGTCGTCATCAAGCTGCTCGAAGGCACGCAGGGCATCGGCGTCGTGCTCGCCGAAACGATGAGCAGTGCCAAGTCGGTGATCGAGGCGTTCCGCGGCGCCAACGTCAACATCCTGGTGCAGGAGTTCATCAAGGAAGCCGGCGGCACGGACATCCGCGCGCTGGTCGTCGGCGGCAAGGTCGTCGCGGCGATGAAGCGCACCGGCGCGGCGGACGATTTCCGCAGCAATCTCCACCGCGGCGGCAGCGCGGAGGTGATCAAGATCACGCCCGAAGAACGCTCAACCGCCGTGCGCGCGGCCAAGCACATGGGTCTCAACGTCTGCGGCGTCGATATGCTGCGCTCCAACCACGGCCCGGTGATCATGGAAGTGAACAGTTCGCCGGGTCTCGAAGGCATCGAGAAGGCGACCGGCAAGGATGTCGCCGGACTGATCATCGAGTTCACGGCGGCCAATGCGAAGGCGGGGAAGACGAAGACGAAGGGCAAGGGTTAGACGTTAGGGAAAAATCCAAGTTCCCTTGTGGCCCGATAGCGGAAGCGGGAACGAGATCGATGGTCTTGCAGGTCAGCTAGTGAAACGTTCGCAGGTGCTCATCGGCGCTGGCCTGATTGCCGTCGTCTGGCTGATCGTACTTGCGACGTAGATTGTGGCGGCGGGGAATCAGAACAGCGAGCGCGATGCCGATGTTGCGATCGTCCTCGGCGCGGCGGCCTATCCGACGGGGCCCTCGCCTGTGTTCGAAGAGCGTATCAAGCATGGGATTGCTCTCTACCACGCCGGAAGAGTGCGCAGGCTGCTTTTCACTGGCGGATATGGCGAAGGTGCAAAGGTCGCGGAATCGCTCGTCGCGAAGCGCTACGCGCTCGAGCAGGGCGTGCCTGCAAATGCGATCCTGACCGAAACCGTGTCCCGCACCACTCGGCAAAACCTCGTCGAGGCCCGCCGCCTGTTGCGGAAACACAAGCTAAAGACTGCACTGGTCGTGAGCGATCCGTTGCACCTGAAGAGAGCGCTCAAGATGGCGGAGGATCTGGGCATGGACGCGTCCTCGGCACCCACGCCAACCAGTCGTTACCGATCGTGGCAAGCGAAAGCCGGCTTCCTTCTTCGCGAAGTCTACTTTTACAACCATTACCTCGTGACCGGAAACTGAGTGCGGCAACAGCCCACCACCGGTTGCGCCTTAGTCCACTACCTGAACGGCGGCTCGTTGAAGGCCCGTAGCTTGCGCGAATGCAGCCGCTCGCCCTCGGCGCGCAGGCGTTCGCAGGCCTTGATGCCGATCTGGAGGTGGGCGGCAATGGCCTGTTCGTAGAACTGGTTCGCCTGTCCCGGCAGCTTGATCTCGCCGTGGAGCGGCTTGTCGCTGACGCATAGCAGCGTGCCGTAGGGGACGCGGAAGCGGTAACCCTGGGCGGCGATGGTGGCGCTTTCCATCTCAATGGCGATGGCGCGGCTCTGCGAGAAGCGCTTGGCCGATTGCGAGTAGAGCAGCTCCCAGTTGCGGTCGTCGGTGGTGACGACGGTGCCGGTGCGCATCCGCTTCTTGAGGTCCGGCCCCTGTTCGCCCGACACTTCCTGCGCCGCGCCGGCCAATGCCTGCTGAACCTCGGCAATCGGCGGTATGGGAATTTCGGGCGGCAGCACGCTGTCGAGCACGTGGTCGTCGCGCAAATATGCATGGGCGAGCACGAAATCGCCGATCTTCTGGCTGGCGCGCAAACCGCCGCAGTGGCCGATCATCAGCCAGCTTTCCGGCCGCAGCACGGCGAGGTGGTCGCAGATCGTCTTCGCATTGGACGGCCCGACGCCGATATTCACCAGCGTGATGCCCATGCGGTCGCCCGCCATCAGGTGATAGGCCGGCATCTGGTGCCGCCGCCACGCCGTGTCGGAAAGCTGATCGCGGGCGGTGGTGGTCGCTGCCTCGATCCTCAGGCCGCCCGCTCCCGCGAGACCGGTGTAGAACCCCTTGCCGATCTGGCGCGCGCCCCAGTCAACGAATTCATCGACATAGCGGTGATAGTTGGTGAACAGGATGAAGTGCTGGAAATCCTCCGGCGCGGTGCCGGTATAGTGTGCGAGCCGCGCGAGGGAGTAGTCCGTCCGCAGTCCGTCGAACAGCGCCAGCGGCAGGCCGGAGCCTTCGCCGGACAGGTCGAAACCGTCAGCGATCTCGTCCCCGATCAGGGCGAGGTCGGTCGCGGGGAAGTGGCGCGCAAGCTCCTGCGGCTCGATCCCGGCCATTTCCGCCCCCTGCTGTCCGTCGAGGACGTAGGGAAAGGGAATTTCCTGATCCGATGGGGCGACCGAAAGTTCGATCTCGTAATCCTCGCCGATCAGGTCGAGCTGTTCGCGGATATAGTCGCCGAACAGGCGCGGGCGCGTGACGGTGGTGGTGTAGGTGCCGATGCGATCGAGCCGCCCATATGCGCGCGAGCGGTCGGTCGGCTCGCCTTCTCCGCGGAAACGCAGGTGCAGCGCGGGGTAGCAATAGCTGCCGTCGCGGCGACGTTCGGGCGGAGGCAGGGTGCCGTCGCGCACATAGGCGGCGATGTCGTCGCGCAGGCGGCTGGTGGCTGCGTCGTGAAGCTTGGTCAGTTCTTCCAGAATCTGTGTCGAAGTTTGCATCGCGGGCCAATAGCGCGGCTCTCGCGACATTTCAAAGACAGCGATGCGGCGCGACGAGCGATCGGGCGCGCCGGACAAAGAAAAAGCCCCCGCCGGTGAGGGCGAGGGCCTGATCTGTTTCGTTTCGCGAAGGAGCGGAAGGCTTACTCGGCCTTATCGCCTTCTTCGGCACCAGCGTCGTCGCCGTCGGCCGGTGCAGCACCGTCTTCCAGCAGTTCGGCCGGGATTTCGCCGGGCTCGAGCATCGGGTCGCGGGTGTTGGCAGCCGCGGCTTCTTCGATCTCGGCCTGTTCGTCTTCGAACATCTGCGCGATGACGTCGACGCCCTGGCTCTGCAGTTCGGCCTCATCTTCGGAGCGGGCGACATTCGCCTTCACGATGATGTGGACTTCCGGGTGCAGCGCCACGTTCACGTCGAACATGCCGATGGTCTTGATGGGCGCGCCCATGATGACCTGCTTCTTGTCGACCGTGTGGCCCTTTTCTTCGAGGCCGTTGACGATGTCGCGAACGTTGACCGAGCCGTACAGCTGGCCGGCGTTCGACGAAGCGCGGATCAGCACGATTTCGGTGCCGTCGATCTTCTCGCCAGCCTTCTCGGCTTCGCTGCGCTTCTCCGCATTTTCCTTTTCGAGGCGGTCGCGGTTTGCTTCGAAGACCTTCTTGTTCGCGTCGTTGGCGCGCAGGGCCTTCTTGTTGGGCAGCAGGTAGTTGCGGGCGTAGCCGTCTTTTACGGTTACGACGTCGCCAATGCTGCCCAGCTTCTCGATACGTTCGAGGAGGATGATATCCATGGTCTCTCTCCTCTTACTTCACGATGTAGGGCAGCAGGCCCAGGTGACGGGCGCGCTTGATCGCCTTGGCGAGTTCGCGCTGCTTCTTGGCGGACACCGCGGTGATGCGGCTGGGGACGATCTTGCCACGTTCGGAGATGAACCCCTGCAGCAGGCGGACGTCCTTGTAATCGATCTTCGGCGCGTTCTTGCCCGCGAAGGGGCAGGACTTGCGGCGGCGGAAAAATGCTCGTGCCATCAGTCGTCTCCCCGATCCCGCTTCTTGCGGTCGCGGTCGTTCTTGCGCATCATCACGCTCGGACCGTCTTCATGTTCGTCGACGCGGATCGTCAGCCAGCGCAGAACGTCTTCGTTCATGCGGTTCTGGCGCTCAAGTTCCTGGATCACCGAACCCGGTGCGTCGAGGTTGAGCATGACGAAATGCGCCTTGCGGTTGCGGTCGATCTTGTAGGCGAGGTTCTTGAGGCCCCAGGTTTCGGTCTTGGTGACCTTGCCCTGACCGTTCTCGACAATCTCGGTTGCATGGGCAGCCAGTGCATCGACCTGAGCCTGGCTCAGATCCTGGCGCGCAAGCAACACGTGCTCGTAAAGAGCCATCGTGTCTTCCTTTCACTCCGGCCGATCGCTGGCTTCCTGCGCGGATCGCAGGCCGCCCCTCCGGCTTTCTTCGAAATCCCCGCGTGGCATGGCCAGCGGCGGGGAAGGCGCGCACATACCGCTTTGCGGGGGAAAAGCAAGCGAGGATGGCGCGGCGTGCGCGTGTTTGCGGGAACCGTTGGACTAGGGCAGGGCTTGTTCCGGCTAACAGGGAGATTCGCATTGCCTTCAGGACTGGTTGCCTTGCTCGACGACGTGGCGGTGATCGCACGCACCGCCGCTGCCAGCATCGACGACGTGACCGTCGCCGCCAGCCGCGCCGGATCCAAGGCCGCAGGCGTGGTGATCGACGACGCGGCGGTGACGCCGAACTACGTTACCGGCCTGACTCCGGCGCGCGAACTGCCGATCATCTGGAACATCACCAAGGGCAGCTTGAAGAACAAGCTGCTGATCCTGCTGCCCGGCGCTCTGGTGCTAAGTGAATTTCTGCCCGTCGCCATCGTCTTCATCCTGATGCTGGGCGGCTGCTTCCTGTCCTACGAAGGCGCGGAAAAGGTGTTGGAGAAGCTTGGCGGGGAGCACCACGGCAAGACCCTGGACGACGAGATCACCGATCCCGTCGCTTTCGAGAAAGAACGTACCAGCGGCGCAATCCGCACCGATCTGATCCTGTCGGCGGAGATCATGGCAATCACGCTCAACGAGGTCGCCGCGGAAACGCTGCTGACCCGCGCAGGTGTGCTGGCGATCGTCGGCGTGGTCATCACGGCCGTCGTCTATGGGGCCGTCGCGCTGATCGTGAAGATGGACGACGTCGGCCTGCACCTGACCAAGCGCGATTCCAGCACGGCGCAGAGCTTCGGTCGGTTCCTGCTGGCGGCAATGCCGACGCTGCTGACCATCCTCTCGGTCGTCGGGACGGTGGCGATGCTGTGGGTCGGCGGCGGAATATTGATCCACGGCCTGCACGAAGTCGGCCTGCATTCCATTGCCGACTTCAGCCACGGCTTGCAGCACGGGGTCGAGGAGCTGACCGGCGGCCTCGGCGGCATCCTCGGCTGGCTGACCTATGCGGGGATTTCAGCCCTGTTCGGCCTGATCGTCGGCGCGATAATCGTCTTCGTTCTGCACAAGGTGCTGAAGATCGGCGCGCATTAAGCGAGGCGGGCCAGTACGTCCTTTGCAAACTCGCTGAGGGTATCGTCGCGCGCGCCCATCACGACGATACGGTCGCCGGGCTTCGCCAGTTCCACCATCCGCGCGCCGCAGTCCTCGCGGCTCGCGATATGTTCGGCTCTCCCGCCTTCATCCTCGATTAGCTTCACGATGCGCTCCGTCCCTTCGCTGCGGTCGACGGTTCCGCCGAAATAGACCGGGTCGCACATGATGGTGACGTCATCCGGCCCCAGTTCGCGAGCGAAAGTTTCGGCGAGCTCTTCGCCCATCTGGCGCAAGGGTCCGTAACCGTGAGGCTGGAAGAAAGCGATCACCCGTCCCGGATGCGCCTTGAGCGTCCGTAGAGTGGCCGCGCATTTCTCCGGATTGTGGCCGAAATCGTCGATCACCGTGACGCCGCCGAGCGATGTGCCCACGATGTCGAAGCGCCGCGCCAGTCCCTCGAAACCAGCCAGCGCTGCGACCGCCTGCGCCGTGGGCACGCCCGCCGCAACCGCGCCCGCGATCGCGGCCAGCGCATTGGACAGATTGTGCCGACCCGGCAGGTTCAGCGTCAGCGGATGCTCGCTGTCGTCATGGCGGTCGATCACCATCGCCGCCTGAAGCACCGGTCCGTCCGCAATGCTGCCTTCGACAATGCCTATTTGCGCGCGCGGCTGGTCGATGCCGAAGGTCAGCGCGCGCCTGGCATGGGGCAGCAAGGCCAGCGCCTCGACATCGTCGGCGTTGATGGCGGCCACCTCGCTCGCGGCGAGGAAGCCGGAGAACAGTGCGCGCAATTCGTCCATGCTCTTGTGGTCGAGGCTGACGTTGAGCAGCACTGCGACTTCGGGCCGGTAGAGCGCGATGGAACCGTCGCTTTCGTCCACCTCGCTCACGAAGGTGCCGCCGCTGCCAACCCGCGCGCTGGCGAAGGGCACGTCGGGGGAGACGAAGTTCTTCATCACCGCGCCGTTCATCACGGTCGGCTGGCGACCGACCGCCTCCATGATCCAGCCGATCATGCCGGTGACCGTCGACTTGCCGCTCGTCCCGCCAATGGCGATGCCGTGGTCCGCGCTGTTGAACAGTGTCGAAAGCAAATCGGCCCGCGTCATTCGCGTGCAGCCGAGTTCCCTTGCGCGCGCGACTTCGGGCACGGTGTCTTCGATAGCGGCGCTGGCGACCAGCACCTGCTCCGCGCTGGTGATGCCGCTGCCGTCCTGCGGATGGAGTTCGAAGCCTGCACGTTCCAGCCAGGCGAATTTCTTCGGCGTGCGGCCCTGATCGAAGCTGCGGTCCGACCCGGCGACCTGCGCGCCCAGACCCTTCAGGATCGTCGCCAGCGGCAACATTCCAGAGCCGCCGATGCCGCAGAAGAACCAGGGGCGGGCAGTGGGGTCGGTCACGGAATCGGGCATGGCGGCTTCGCTATGCAGTTGTGCAGTCGAACACAAGCTGGCTAGAAGCCTTGTCCATGACCCGTATCGCGATCTGCGCGCCCGCCACCCCGATCACGCGCGACCATGCCGCAGCGCTGGAAGCGCTGGTGGCCGAGGAATATCCGCAACATTCCGTCTGGTTTCACGAGCAGTGCTTCGAAAGCGAAGGGCACTTCGCGGGACAGGACATCGTGCGACTGGGCGCGTTGGTGGAATGCGCCAACAACCCGGAATTCGACGCCGTGTGGTTCGCCAAGGGCGGCTATGGCTCCAACCGCATTGCCGAGGCGGCAATCGCGCGAATGAACGAGGTGGCGCGGGCCAAGACCTACGTCGGCTTCTCCGACTGCGGCTACCTGCTCGGCGCGCTTTACCGCAACGGCATCGGTCAGCCGGTCCATGGCTCGATGCCGGTCAGCGCGATCAGCGAGCGCGGTCGTGAAGGCGTGCGACGGGTGCTGGGCTGGTTCGCGGGGGATCGGGGCGGGCTGGAACCGTCGCTCGACGGCAAGACACCTGCGGTCGCGTTCAACCTATATACGCTGGCGATGATAATGAACACGCCGCTGATGCCCGACCTGACCGGCCATGTCGTGATGGTGGAGGAAGTGTCGGAGCATCACTACGCCGTCGACCGCCTGCTGTTTCACCTGACGCAGACCCTGCCGCGCATCGCGGGCCTGCGGCTGGGCCGCATCACCGCCGTGCCCGAAAACGATCGCGACTTCGGACAGGAACCGGAACAGATGGCGCAATTCTGGTGCGACCGCGCGGGGATACCCTACCTCGGTTTTGCAGACATCGGCCACCATCCGGCCAACAAGATTGTCCCCTTCGGACTTGCCAGCCCTTCGCCCGCTACCTAGGCGCGCGGCAGAAGCATTTACGGGTCACAGAGAGAATTTATGCGCGCATTCGTTTTCCCCGGTCAGGGCAGCCAGAAGGTCGGCATGGGGGCCGATCTGGCGCAAGCAAGCGCCTCTGCGCGCGAAGTTTTCGAGGAAGTCGACGACGCGCTGGGGCAGAAGCTGTCGCAGATCATGCGCGACGGACCGGAAGACCAGCTCACCCTTACGGAGAACGCGCAGCCTGCGATCATGGCCAATGCGATCGCGACGCTTAGGGTGCTGGAAAAGGATTGCGGCATCGTGCTGACCGACAAGGCCGCGTGCGTCGCGGGGCACAGCCTCGGAGAATACACCGCGCTTTGTGCGATCGGTGCGTTCTCGCTCTCTGACACGGCGAGGTTGCTCAAGCTGCGCGGCCAGGCGATGCAGGCCGCCGTTCCGGTGGGTGAAGGCGCGATGTGCGCGCTGCTTGGCGCGGATACCGAGAAGGCGCAGGAACTCGCCGACGCTGCCGCGGACGGCCAGATCATCCAGATCGCCAACGACAACGATCCTTCGCAGGTCGTCCTTTCCGGCCATCGCGAGGCGATCGAGCGCGCGGTCGCCAAGGCGAAGGACCACGGCATCAAGCGCGGCGTGCTGCTGCCGGTTTCCGCACCGTTCCACTGCGACCTGATGGTCCCCGCGGCCGAAGCGATGGAGAACGCGCTGGGCAGGACGGCGCCGCAGGCTTTCCACCTGCCGCTCTATTCCAACGTGACGGCTGCCGCCGTCACCGACCCGGACGAAGAGCGCGACCTGCTCGTGCGCCAGATTTGCGGCCGTGTGCGCTGGCGCGAAAGCGTGCTGGCGATGACCGAATCCGGCGTGCATCACTATGTCGAGCTGGGCGGCAAGGTGCTCGGCCCCATGATCGGGCGGACCGCACCCGATTCCACGGCGACCAGCGTGGTCACGATGGAACAGATCGAAGCGCTGGCGAAGGAGATCGGATGATGTTTTTGCTCGAAGGAAAGACCGCGCTCGTCACCGGCGCCAGCGGCGGGATCGGTTCGTCGATCGCCCGCGCGCTGGCGCGGCAGGGTGCGCGGCTGGCGCTGTCCGGCTCCAACGCAGGCAAGCTGCGCGCGTTTCGCGAGGAACTTAACGACGAATTCGGCCATGACCATGTGGAAATCACCTGCGACCTGTCGAACACGACGCAGGTCGAGGAATTGATCCCCGCAACCGTCGACACGCTCGGCAAGATGGACATCCTCGTCAACAACGCCGGCATCACGCGCGACAATCTCGCCATGCGGATGAAGGACGAGGAGTGGGACGAGGTGATCCGCATCAACCTCGAAGCCAGCTTCCGTCTCATGCGCGCCGCCGCCCGCCCGATGATGAAGGCCCGGCACGGACGCATCGTCTCGATCACCAGCGTGGTCGGTGCGACGGGCAATCCGGGGCAGATGAATTACACCGCCGCCAAGGCCGGGCTGACCGGCATGAGCAAGAGCCTCGCGCAGGAACTTGCCACCCGCGGCATCACCGTCAATTGCGTGGCACCGGGCTTCATCCGCACCGCGATGACCGATGCGCTTACCGACGACCAGAAGAGCGCGATTAATTCGCGCATTCCGATGGGCCGCATGGGCGAGGGCGAGGAAATCGGCGCGGCAGTCGCCTATCTCGCCAGCGACGAGGCGGCTTACGTCACCGGACAGACGCTGCACGTCAACGGCGGCATGGCGATGATCAGTTAGGCGGAATATTCGGGGGTTTATCCCCAGAAACGCCGGGCAGGGCGGCCATTGGCCTTGCCGCATACGCCCTCAACGCTAAGGATTGGGGACGATTTCACCCGCGCTATCGGGCGATTCCGCTTGGAGGCGCGCTGAGGGGGACCGAAGGGAACCATGAAGGCCACTATCGAACGCGCGACGCTGCTGCGTTGCCTGTCTCACGTCCAGTCGGTGGTCGAACGCCGCAACACCATTCCGATCCTGTCGAACGTGCTCATCGAAGCGGCGAGCGACGGCACGCTGAAGATCATGGCGACCGACCTCGACCTGCAGGTCGTGGAAAGCATGTCCGCCGTGTCGGTGGAGGATTCCGGCGCGGTCACCGTGTCCGCACACCTGCTGTTCGACATCGCCCGCAAACTGCCGGACGGCAGCCAGGTCAGCCTTGAAACCGCCGACAACCGGATGACGGTGAAGGCGGGACGCAGCCGATTCCAGCTGCCCACCCTGCCGCGCGACGATTTCCCGGTGATCGTCGAAGGCGACCTGCCGACCAGTTTCGAGATTCCGGCAAAGACGCTGGCCGAGATCATCGACCGCACGCGCTTCGCCATCTCGACCGAGGAAACGCGCTACTACCTCAACGGCATCTTCCTGCACGTTTCGGACGAGGATACGCCGGTGCTGAAGGCGGCCGCAACCGATGGTCACCGCCTCGCGCGCTTCACGCTGCCCCGTCCTGACGGCGCAGAAGGGATGCCCGACGTCATCGTCCCGCGAAAGGCCGTGGGCGAGCTTCGCAAGCTGCTCGAAGAAGCGCTCGACAGCAATGTGCAGGTGGACCTTTCCGCCAGCAAGATCCGCTTCACGTTGGGCGGAGAGGGCGGGGTCGTCCTCACCAGCAAGCTGATCGACGGCACTTTCCCGGATTACAGCCGCGTCATTCCGACCGGGAACGACAAGCTGCTGAAGCTCGATCCCAAGAGCTTCTACGCCGGTGTTGACCGCGTGGCGACCATCGCGACGGAAAAAACCCGCGCGGTGAAGATGGGGCTCGACAACGACCGGGTAACCCTGTCGGTCACATCGCCCGATAACGGCACGGCGGCGGAAGAAGTCTCTGCGGAATACAAGGCCGAGGGGTTCGAAATCGGCTTCAACGCCAATTACCTGAAGGACATCCTCAGCCAGATCGAAGGCGATACGGTGGAACTCCACCTCGCCGACGCCGGCGCGCCGACGCTGATCCGCAAGGATGACAAGAGCCCGGCGCTCTACGTGCTGATGCCGATGCGGGTCTGACCCGCCATCCCTGCCACCCGCGCTGCCGCGATCAGGCGGCGCGGCGGTGGGGCATTTTCACACTCAGCAATATCGCCAGCCCGATGGTGAACAGTAGCGAGATCGACGCGAAGCCGATCCGCTGGTCGTTGAACCACAGTGTGAAGTACTGGACCAGCAACGGGCCCATCCAGACGGTGATCGTTCCGGCAATGGCATAAAGGCCGAAGAATTCTCCGCTCCGGCCCGGCGGAGCGAGAGTGACGAGCATCGTGCGGCTGCCCGAAATGCTCGCCGTGACCGCGATCGCAACCACGCTGATGAGCGCGAAATAGGTGAGGTCGGCCAAGGTCTGGAACACCAGGCCGTCCCACACCTGGTAATTCGCGACGAGGCCGAACAGCAGGCTTTCCTGCGTGATGCTGAGCTGCACGACCATTGCCGCGACCATGGCCATGATTTCCAAGACGAGCGCCTGCTTCACGCCGACCTTGCCTTCCAGCCAGCCACCCAGCAGCCCGCCACCGAAAGCGCAGATGCTGGAGAAGATGGCGTAGCAGACCATCTCCAGAAAGCTCCACTCCAGGAACAGCGCGACATAGACCGCGCCAAGCGCCAGCAGCGCCGCCATCCCGTCGGCATAGAACATGCGCGCGATCAGGAATTTCATCAGCTCGCGATACTTTGCCGCCTCGCGCAATGTGCGCGCCACGCTTCGCGCACCCGAAACGAAGGCTGCGGGCCAGCTGGCCCCGGCGATGCCCGGATCGCGGGCGTGGCGGAAGAACGGAACGGCGAACACCACCAGCCAGACCGCGCAGATCGGTCCAGCCAGCCGGATATGCTCGAACCGCTCCGTGTCGATACCGAACGGCACTTCTGCGAATGGCCAGCCGACGGCGGCAGGCAGCAGGAACAGCACCACCATCGCTATGAAAATCAGCGCGGCAGCCAGATTGCCGAGGCCGAGGCCAAGGCCCGAGATCATCGACAACCGCCCCGGCGCGCCCGCTACGCCCAGCATGGCGTTATGCGTCACCTCCGAATAGGTGTAGCTGACGTAGGCGACGATAAGCAGCGCCATGATCGCGCCTGTGCTCAGGCCCGCCCCGCCGGGGATCGCGAACCAGAGCAGGGCAGATGACGCGGCAATCGTGCCGAGAAACACTGCGAGGACCGGTTTCAGCCGACCCCCGCGATCGAGCGCCGCACCGAGGAACGGCGCGGTCAGCGCGGCGACGATGCCTGCCCATTTGGTGACTGAGGCAATCGTCGCCTGCCCCTGCGCATTGGCTGTTGCCAGCGCCTCTTCCGGCGAGAGTTCGGACAACGTCCCGCCCGCCAGCAGATCCGCCCCGATGATGTCGCGCGCGAAGTATGGCGCGAAGATGTAGATGACGATCAGGATGTAATAGGGATTGCGCGCCCATTCGAAGACCGCCCAGGCAAAGCCCGTGCGATCGAGCGGGCCGCCGAAGCCGGTGGTGGGCCGCTCGGCCAAGGTCCGTTCTGTCACTCGCCGCGCGCCCTAATCATGCTCTCGATATCGACGAATTTCTCGCGCGGAGCGCCGTGGCGCGCCGCTTGTGTTTCGGCGTCTTCGATCTTCTTCCAGTCGCGGAAGGTCACGATGTCGAGGCCGCGCTCCTGCGCCAGAACGTCGAAGCCTTCGCGCCCGTTCTTTCCGCCGCTTCGGCAGGCCCGGCTTTGCATGTCGGCTGCGATCAGTTCCACGACGCCGAAGCCGTCGGGCCGGTTGGTGCCAATGGTCCCGGTCGGCCCCCGCCGCGCCCAGCCGACTGCGTAAAGGCCTGGCAGGATGCGTCCCTGATCATTGGCGAAGCGGCCCATGCGCTCGTCGAACGGAACGTCGGGGATGGGCGAGGTGCGATAGCCGATGCAACTGACCACCAGGTCGGCGGGAATGCAATAGGTCTCGCCCGATCCTTGCGCGCGGCCCTTGATAACCTCGGTGCGCTCCACTTCGATCTCGCGGACATGGCCGTTTTCGCCATGAAGCCCGACAGGGCTGGCGAAGAAATCGAAGGCGATTTCGATCGGCTTGTCGGCGCGCTCGCTTTCCGGAATGGCGGCGAAGCTGCGAAGGTGAGTGACCGACTTCCTGAGACCCGGTTCGAGCAGCATGTCCTCGTCCTCGGCGGGCAAATCGGCGTTTTCGACGCGCGGCGAAGCACGATCAAGATGCATCAGCTCGCCAAGTTCCTTGGGCGTCATCGCGATCTGGTGCGGCCCACGCCGACCCACGATAGTGATTTGTCGAAGATTGGACCGGGCCAGCGCTTCAAGCGCGTGGCGCACGATGTCGGCGCCTTCGAATTCCGCCGGTGTCTTCGAGAGGATGCGCGCCACGTCGAGCGCAACATTGCCCATGCCGATGACGACTGCCGACTTGCCCGACAGATCGGGGTCGAGGTCTGCGAATTGCGGGTGCCCGTTGTACCAGCCCACGAAGCCCGCGCTGCCGAACACATTGCCCAAGTCATTGCCGGGAATGTCCAGTGTGCGGTCGTTCGGCGCGCCGGTCGCCAGGACGATGGCGTCGTATAGCTCGCCCAGTTCAGCGATGCTTACGTCCTTGCCGACCAGCACATTGCCGACGAAGCGGACGTTTTCGGACAATGCGGTCTTCTCGTAGCGGCGCGAGACGCCCTTGATCGACTGGTGATCGGGCGCGACTCCGAAGCGGATCAGGCCGTAAGGAACGGGCAGGGCGTCGAAGATGTCTACCCGCACATCGTCGCCCCACTGCTTCTGGGCGGCTTCGGCGGTGTAGTATCCGGCCGGGCCGGAGCCGATGATCGCGATATGCCGCATTTCCGCTCCTGTCAGGCTGCCTTGCGCGTTTCGCCGCCGCGATCGAGGAACGCGCGGATATGGGCAACGCATTCCCCGCTATGGCTGAGGAGGAAGAGGTGCCCGCCGCCTTTCAGCTCCACCAGTTCGCTGTTCGGTATCAGCTTGTTGAGAATGGTCCCGTTGGCCAGCGGGACGATCTGGTCGTCATCGCCCATCAGGATGAGCGTCGGCGTCTTCATAAAGGGCAGGGCGGGCGCGCTGGTCCAGCCAATCATGGCGATGAGCTGGTAGAGATAGCCGCGCCGCGTCGGCGGCTTCAGACGATGGATGTGCTCCGCCTTGCCTGCCGCCTGCCCCAGCGCGCCACCGTAAAGCGTCTGGAAATGCTTCTCCATGAACGCAGCGTCGACGTAGCGGCGTGGATTGGCCATCTTGCTGAGCGCAGCCGGATTGCCCGGCACCATCAGCATTCCCGCGCTGGTGGCGCACAGGATCAGGCGGCGGGTGCGACTGGCGTGCTGGAGGGCGAAGTGCTGCGCCATGGCGCCGCCCCAGCTGACGCCCATCACGTCGACCCGGTCGATGCCGAAGCGGTCGAGCAGCTGGGTCGTCGTCCACGCCATGGTGACAGTGTTATACGGAACCACCGGCTCGGGCGATCCGCCGACGCCGGGCATATCGAACATGATGAAGGGCCGTTCGTGGAGCGCTTCGGGTAGCGGGGCGACCGCTTCGATATTGGCGCCGATGCCGTTGAAGAACAGTATCGGCAGATGATCGCTGGGCTTTTCGAAGCCCCACCGCGCGACACGCAGGGTGCGTCCGCCGACCGTCTCCATCGTGATCGTCGCGTCTTTCAGCGCCTCGCGCAGGAAAGCGGTTCTCGGACTGGTTTTCTTCGCCAACTACAATTCCTTGCGACCTGTTGTATCTGTCAGACTTCTTCCACGACGTAGAGGCCCGGCGCCGGATCGAGCGGCTTGAACCTGCCCCTGCCGAGCGATTTCGGCGCGGTTTTCTCCTCGCCCGAGCGTTGTTGCAACCAGTCGATCCAGAACGGCCACCAGCTGCCTGCGACTTCCTCCGCCCCCTTGAGCCACTCTTCTGCCGTCGCGGGAAGCGCGCCATCGTCCTTTTGCACGAAATACTTCGCTTTGGGATTGCCGGGCGGGTTGAGGATCGCCTGCATGTGTCCCGACTGGCTGAGCACGTAGGTCACGTCCTTCGATCCGAACAACTGCGTCGAGCGATAGGTCGCGCGCCAGGGCGTGATATGGTCGGTCACTCCGCCCAGGATGAACAGGTCGGACGTCACCCTGGACAGGTCGATCCCGTGGCCGGCCATGTCCACTTCGCCCTTCTTCGTAAAGGCCAGCGTTTCGAAGATGGTCAGGAAGTCGCCCATCAGTGAGGCGGAGAGGTTGGTCGCATCCGCATTCCAGAACAACACGTCGAACGCCGGGGGATCGTCGCCCAGCAGGTAATTGTTGATGACGTAGTTCCAGATCAGGTCGTTCGGACGTAGCCAGGCGAAACCGCGCGAGAGGTCATCGCCCTTGATCACGCCCGCCTTGCTGGCGCGCCGCCGGGCGAGGGCCATGCCGTTCTCGCTTATCAAGCTGCCCGCTTCGATATCGTTCTGCTTGGGGTGGAGAACGCATACCATCAGCGTCAGCGCGCCGAGCAGGCTGTGGCCTTTCGCCGCATCGGCCGTCAGCTTGCTGGCGAGCACGGCGGCTGTCTGCCCGCCCGAGCATCCTGCGGAGACATTGACCTTCTTTGCCCCGGTGATCGCAGCAACCGCTTCCATCGCTTCGCGGCAGGAATCGACGTAGTCCGCCATGCCCCAGCAACCCTGTTCCCTTGTCGGATTGCGCCAGGAGATGACGAAGGTCTGGATGCCGTTGTCGAGCTGATATTTCACCACCGATTTCTCTGGCGAGAGATCGTTGATGTACATCTTGTTGATCTGCGGCGGGATGGTCAGCTGCGGTATGGCGCGGACCTTCTCGGTCGTCGGCGCATACTGGATCAGCTCCATCATCTCGGTCCGCAGCACCACGCTGCCCTTGGAGGTGGCGACATTCTCCCCCAGCCTGAAAGGCTTCTTGTCGACCTGGCTGACCATGCCCTTGTTGTGAACCATGTCGCTGTAGGCGTTCTTCAGCCCCTTCACGAGGCTGAGGCCGCCGCTGTCGATCAGGCGCTTCTGCGCGGTCGGGTTGCCTGCGAGCGTGTTGGTGGGCGCGAGACTGTCGATGATGATGTTGGAGATGAAATGGGCGCGATCGCGTTCCAGATCGTCTAGCTCCAGCTCGTTGAGCCAGCTGTGCATACCCTTCTGCACGGCGAGATAGTACTGCGCTCCGGCGCGGAAGAAGGGGTTGAAACGCCAGGCCGGGTCCATGAAGCGCTTGTCGCGCGGGTTCGGCTCCAGTTCCGACTTGCCGGTCATGATCTGGACGACGTCTTCGCCAAACGCCTGCGCGTGCCGCAATGTGCGGGCGGGATTGCCTGCCGTTTCGCGAAGCAGCAGGGCGATAGCGCCGACGAAATCCTCCCGCGCCAGACCGACCAGCGGGCCCAGCGCGGTGGTCGACTGCGCGGCCTCGTTCTCCAGGGTCGGTCCCTTGGCCATCCTGCTCTCCATTATTATCCTTGTTTTGCGGGGAGTGTGACGAGCGCGCCGGGTGTTGGCAAGCATCGAGGAATTCCGGCGAAGGTTTACCCTTTCTCAAAGCCGCACGTGCGAAGGCGGGCGTCATGGGTGCGGTCCAGTCAAAGCAAGTTCGGCCGGAGGAGGTCGAAGCGGGGGTGCCCGCTCAGGACGCGGGAGCTATCCCGAAGCATTCCCGCGCGGCCCGCAAAACCAATCAGGAACGCGCCCGCGTGGTGCAATCGCCAGAGTTGGCCGAACGCAAATACCTGATTCCGAGGCATTTTCGCCTCATGCTGCCGATCTTCGCTCTGGGCCTAATCCTTCCGGCAGCTATCGCCTGGGCGTTGCCGCCGGGCCTTGTTACCGTGCTCGTCGCGGGGGCTTGTGCCATTTCCATAGCCAGCCCGCGCGCAGCGGAATTCGAACGCGCGCCGGGGCAGAGCATCCTGCGTCGAATCGCAATCTACGCGGCCAGCCCGGGCCTTGCCATGGCACTTTTCGGGACGGCGATGGGCTGGTGGATCGCGGTCGAGCCGGAAAGCGCGCGCGGAGTCTTCGGCGTCGTCGCCTGCGTTTCGGTCATCACTGCGATGCTTCACCTGCGAAATCCGCACTCCATGCTGCTCAGCATGGGCGCGTGCTGGGGCAGTTTCGCAGCAGTGGACGGGCGCGCGGCCAGCCTGCTCTCGCTCGTCAGCTGCCTGCTGATCGCGGGTTATTTCGGCTGGCGCCAGATTGCTTGGGAAAAGGAAGTCGCCGAACGCGAATTGGATGAGGCACGGCGCCGCACCCGCGCCGAAGACATCCTGCGCGATTACGAGGAAACGGGGCAGGGGTGGTTCTGGGAAACCGACCGCCGCGCGATCCTCACTTACATCTCGGAATCCGCCGCATCAGCCATCGGCACTCGCGCATCGCTACTGATGGGCCGCCCGATGACGGCGCTGTTCGACCTGAAGGACAGCTCGGTGGAATACGAGCGAACGCTCAAGTTCCACCTGTCCGCCCGCTCGGCATTCCTCGAACTGCCCGTGCGCGCCGCGGGCCGAAACGCTGGCGGAGAGGGCGAGGGCGCGGAGGCGGAGGAACGATGGTGGTCGGTCAGCGGTCGCCCGATCTACGACGAATTCGACAATTTCATGGGCTTCCGCGGGTCCGGCACCGACCTGACGGAGCGCAAACGGACCCAGGACCAGGCCTCGCGCCTGGCAATGTACGATTCGCTTACCGGCCTAGCCAACCGGTTGCAGATGTCGCAGGAGCTGGAAAAGCTGCTTGCCGCGCCGCAGCAGCAGAACCGGGCCTGTTCGATCTTCCTGCTCGACCTCGACCGCTTCAAGCAGGTCAACGATACGCTGGGTCATCCGGCGGGCGATTACCTGCTGAAACAGGTCGCACGGCGGCTGGAGCGGACTCTGGGCGACCAAGGCCGCGTGGGGCGTCTTGGCGGTGACGAGTTCGAGATCATCCTTCCCGGCCGGCAGGAAAAGGCGAAGCTGTCGCATCTGGCGCAGGAGGTGATCCACCACCTTTCGCAACCGTACTCGATCGACGGGCATCAGGTGATGATCGGCGCTTCAGTCGGCATCTCGATGGCCCCGGACAACGGATCCACCAGCGAGGCACTGATCCGCAATGCCGACCTCGCGCTCTACGCCGCAAAGGATGGCGGACGCGGGCGGTATCACTTCTATTCGGAGAACCTGCACGATCAGGCGCGCGAACGTCTCGCGCTCGAAAACGACTTGCGTCAGGCGCTGGTGAACGGCGGCCTGGAATTATACTACCAGCCCTTCGTCAAGCTGGAGAGCGATCGCATCTGCGGTTTCGAGGCGCTGATGCGCTGGAACCACCCGAAGCATGGCTTCGTCTCGCCCGACAAGTTCATTTCCATTGCCGAGGAATCGGGCCTGATCGAAGCGATCGGCGAATGGGCAATGCGTCAGGCCTGCTACCAGCTGTCGCAATGGCCGGAGGAAATCCGCATCGCGGTAAACGTGTCGCCGTTGCAGTTCGCCAATCCCAAGCTCGCCTCGGTGGTGACCAATGCCATCGCGCAGCACCAGATCGACCCGTCACGGCTGGAGCTGGAGATTACGGAGAGCGTGTTCCTCAACGACGATCCCTCGACCGATGCGATGTTCGCCGCGTTGAAGGGCATCGGCGTGCGTCTCGCGCTCGACGACTTCGGCACAGGCTATTCCTCGCTCGGCTATCTGAAGAGTGCGCCGTTCGACAAGATCAAGATCGACAAGGGTTTCATCAACGGGGCCACAGAGCCGGGCAGCCGCAACGGCGCGATCATCGTTTCTATCGCCAACCTGGCGGCTTCGCTGGGCATGGATACGACTGCCGAGGGCGTGGAAACGCTGGACGAACTGGAGCTGGTCCGCAGCGCCGGGTGCAGCCATGTGCAGGGCTACATCTACGAACGGCCATTGCAGGCCGACAAGGCGAGCGAGCGACTTCAGAAGGGTTTGCAGGCAACGCCGAGCGGGCCGAAATCCGCCCGCCTGCCACGCCACAAGCTGTTCCGCCGCGTGTTGCTGGATCATAGCGGCCAGCATTACGACGGTGTCGTCCGCAATATTTCGCGCAACGGCGCCATGATCGAAGGGCTGTGGAACGTCCCCGTGGGCACGATCTTCGAGGTGTATCTGTCACAGGATGTGGTTCTGCTGGTGACAACGCGCTGGTCCGAAGGCGACCGCATGGGCGTGGAATTCGCCAAGCCGATCGAGATTGCCGCCGACGGAAGCATCCCGGCAATCTCGGGAAAACCGGTGACGACGAAGCCGCAGCCGGAACCGCTTCGCAAGGCCGGATGAAAGCGACCGGATGAAGCGAAAATCCGCCAAATCCTGATCAAGCCTTAAGACAACGGTAACCACATATCCCTAGTTTGCGCTGACGTCTGAACAGCAATCCGCTGAGGGGAGACAAGGGCAGTCATGGGCATCTTTCAGGGCTTCGGTAGTAAGGCACAGACTGCCGTTGCCGTGTCCGAACCGGTGCGCGTGGCCGGGGCGATTTCGCGGGATGACGGGCAGCGGCGCCTCGCCGTGCTCGACGCGGTGGAAGAAGCTGGGATCGGGTGGCTGTGGGCCTCCGACGCGGACGGCCGCCTGATCTACCTTTCCGAAAGCGCGGCGAAGGGGCTGTCGGTCGGCATCGAGGACATGCTCGGCCAGCAATTGGTCGACCTGTTCGAAACCGATCCTGACAATCCCAACGAAAAGTCAGACCGTCCGCTGAAATTCCAGCTGCGCGCGCATGGCAAGATCAATGACATGGTGGTGCGCGTGCTAAAGCGCGGCGATGGCGCGCGAGGCCATGCCTTCTGGTCGATGTCGGGCCATCCGCAGTTCGATGCGGAGAACAATTTCAACGGGTACGCTGGCTCCGCCAATGACGTGACCGTGGAATACCAGCGCCAGCTGGTCGATTCGAAACTGGCAGAATTCGATTCGCTGACCGGTCTCGCCAATCGCCACCGCATGAACCAGCGGCTCGATGCCATCCTGACCTCCTACAAGGCGGCCAAGCGCAGCTGCGCCATGTTGATGCTGGACCTCGACCGGTTCAAGCAGGTCAACGATACGATGGGCCACCCCGCGGGCGACGAGCTGCTGCGGCAGGTCGCGCAGCGGCTGGAACAGGTGCTGTCCGGTCGCGGCGAAGTGGGTCGGTTGGGCGGCGACGAATTCCAGGTCATCCTGCCCGACATGGACGACCGCGGAAAGCTGGGGGAACTGGCCGGCAAGATTATCCAGATGCTGTCCCAACCCTACACGATCGAAGGCAAGCGTGCGATCATCGGCGCGTCCGTCGGTATAGCCGTCGCGCCTTATGACGGGCTGGATCCCGAAGGCATCATCCACAGCTCCGACCTAGCGCTTTACGCTGCGAAGAACGGCGGGCGCGGGCAGTATCGCTTCTATTCTTCCGACCTCAAGGACGAGGCCGAAGAGCGCGAGACGCTTGAAAAAGACCTGCGAAAGGCACTGAAGGAAGGGGAACTCGATCTCCATTACCAGCCGGTGGTGCGGATCGAGGATTCCATGGTCGTCGGTCTCGAGGCGCTGATGCGCTGGGAGCACGAGGAACGCGGGATGGTCAGCCCCGGCCAGTTCATTCCGGTGGCCGAGGAATCCAACCTCATCGTCCAGCTGGGCGAATGGGCGCTGCGCAAGGCGTGCCACGATGCCACCAAGTGGCCGAAATCGGTGCGCGTGGCGGTCAACGTTTCCGCCGTGCAGTTCGCCAATGCGGAATTTCCGACCGTGGTCGCGAACGCGCTGGCGCAGTCCGGGCTGGAACCCGACCGGCTGGAGCTGGAGCTGACCGAGACGGTCTTCATGGGCGACAACGAAGTTCTCGACGAGACCTTCAAGACGCTGAAGGGTCTCGGCGTGCGCCTCGCGCTCGACGACTTCGGGACCGGCTATTCCTCGCTCGGCTACCTCCGCAGCGCCCCCTTCGACAAGCTGAAGGTCGACCGCAGCTTCGTGGAAAGCTGCACGGAAAAGGGCAACAAGAACGCCAAGATCATTACCGCCATCATCGGCCTCGCCAATGCCTTGCAGATGGAAGTCACGATCGAGGGGGTCGAGGCATTCGACCAGCTGGAGCTCGTTCGCGCCAAGGGCGGCAAGCTGATCCAGGGCTACATCTACTCCAAGCCCCTGCCGCTGGCCCAGGTCGAGCAGCGCATCACTTCGGGCGAGTTCTCGATCAAGCCCGACGGACCGGACCGCCACCGCCCCGAACGGCGCAGCGTGTTCCGCCGCATCGGCGTCATTCACGAGGATCACTGCTACCAGGCGGTCATGCGCGATCTTTCCAAGACGGGGGCGCGGATCGAAGGGTTGCTGGGCGTGCCCAAGGACACGACGCTGGTGCTCGATCTCGGCGCAGGTCAGCTTGCCGTGTGCCAGGTCACCCGCAGCCAGGACGCGGTGATCGGTGTCGAGTTCGAAACGCCGCTGACAAGCGATGGTTCGGGCGGGCTGGTGACGCGCCACCGCGTGTCGCCATACGCGCTCGCCGCTGCCGGAATGCCGCTCGCGCAGCTTCCGCCGGGGCAGTACCAGATGCCTGCAAACGACGGTCCAAAGACCCAACCCAAGTTCATGCAGGTGCAGGTCACGCGCTAGAGCGCATTCTAGCTACTGACAGGGCGGCGCGGCATCGCTAAAGCGCGCCGCATAATGACCGACCTTTCCAAGATCCGCAATTTCTCCATCATCGCGCATATCGACCACGGCAAGTCCACGCTTGCCGACCGTCTGATCCAGCATTGCGGTGGCCTGACCGAGCGCGAGATGTCCGAGCAGGTGCTCGACAACATGGACATCGAGAAGGAGCGCGGCATCACCATCAAAGCGCAGACCGTGCGCCTCAACTACACGGCCCGCGATGGCGAGACCTATGAGCTGAACCTCATGGACACGCCCGGCCATGTCGATTTCGCTTACGAAGTCAGCCGCAGCCTTGCCGCTTGCGAAGGCGCGCTGCTGGTCGTCGATGCAGCGCAAGGGGTCGAGGCGCAGACGCTGGCCAACGTGTACCAGTCGATCGAGCATGACCACGAGATCGTCCCCGT
Organism: Altererythrobacter sp. CAU 1778; assembly: GCF_054482795.1. Lineage (NCBI taxonomy): Bacteria > Pseudomonadati > Pseudomonadota > Alphaproteobacteria > Sphingomonadales > Erythrobacteraceae > Altererythrobacter > Altererythrobacter sp. CAU 1778. The sequence continues at coordinate 1,264,285 of NZ_JBTLRP010000001.1, forward strand.
CATCAACAAGATCGACCTGCCCGCCGCCGAGCCGGAGAAGGTGAAGGCGGAGATCGAGGATATCATCGGCCTCGATGCGAGCGACGCGGTGCTGACCAGCGCCAAGTCCGGCATTGGGATCGAGGAAACGCTCGAAGCCCTGGTCGCGCGCATTCCGCCCCCGACCGGCGATCGCGACGCGCCGCTGAAGGCCATGCTGGTCGATAGCTGGTACGACCCGTATCTCGGCGTCGTCATCCTCGTCCGCGTGATCGATGGCTGGCTGAAAAAGGGCCTGCACGTGCGGTTCATGCAGGGCGGTACGCAGCACCTCGTCGACCGGGTCGGAGCGTTCACCCCCAAGCGCGTCGACCTGCCGGAGATCGGGCCGGGCGAAATCGGCTTCATCACCGCGCAGATCAAGGAGGTGGAGCAGGCCCGCGTGGGTGATACGATCACCACGGTGAAGGGCGGGGCAGAAGCACCGCTGAAGGGCTACAAGGAAGTCCAGCCGGTGGTGTTCTGCGGTCTTTTCCCCGTCGACGCCGCCGACTTCGAGAAGCTGCGCGAAAGTATCGGCAAGCTGCGTCTGAACGATGCCTCCTTCTCCTACGAAATGGAAAGCAGCGCCGCGCTGGGCTTTGGTTTCCGCGCCGGCTTCCTCGGCCTGCTGCACCTCGAGATCATTCAGGAGCGCCTTTCGCGCGAATACGATCTCGACCTGATCACCACGGCGCCGTCTGTGGTCTACCGCGTGCAGCTCGGCCACACGAAGAACGAGGACGCCAAGACGATCGAAATCCACAATCCCGCCGACTGGCCGGATGTGAACCGCATCGAAATCATCGAGGAACCGTGGATCAAGGCGGTCATCTACACGCCCGACGAATACCTCGGCTCCATCCTCAAGCTGTGCCAGGACCGCCGCGGCATCCAGACCGACTTGACCTATGTCGGCGGCCGCGCGCAGGTGACCTACGAGCTTCCGCTGAACGAGGTGGTGTTCGACTTCTACGACCGTCTCAAGAGCATCAGCCGGGGCTATGCGAGCTTCGATTACGAGCAGATCGGCCTTCGCGAAGGCGATTTGGTGAAGATGAACATCCTGGTGAACAACGAGCCTGTCGACGCGCTGTCGCTGATCGTCCACCGCGGCGTCGCCGAGGAGCGTGGCCGGGGAATGTGCGAGCGGCTGAAGGACCTGATCCCGCGCCACCTGTTCAAGATTCCCATCCAGGCCGCCATCGGCGGCAAGGTCATCGCCCGCGAAACCATTGCCGCGCTCAGGAAGGACGTGACCGCCAAATGCTACGGCGGCGACATCTCGCGCAAGAAGAAGCTGCTGGAAAAGCAGAAGAAGGGCAAGGCCCGGATGCGGGAATACGGCAATGTGAGCATCCCGCAGGAAGCCTTCATCGCCGCGTTGCGGATGGGCGAAGAATAAGCCTGCACCGCCCGACTTTGCGCGACAAACACGGCATCCGCCCTTGCGTTGCTGCGGTGCACAAGTAAGCATCGCGGGCAATGACGCAAACGCTAGCCGCCCCGCCTTCGCTGGAGCAACTCGCCGCAGAGGGGCCGCTTTCGCTGTTCCTCGATTTCGATGGAACGCTGGTTGCCATTGCGCCGACGCACGATGCGATCGAGGTGCCTCCCGATATGGCCGGAGGGCTGGAGGCGCTGTCGCAGCGGCTTGATGGGCGCGTGGCGCTCGTCAGTGGGCGTTCTCTCGACAATCTGGCCGGACACCTCGGCCCCTGTGCCGTGGCGCAGGCCGGATCGCACGGGATCGACCGGCGGCTGGCGGACGGCTCCCGCATAGGCAGCGAGGCGGTCGCTCTGCCCGGCGATGTCGCCGCCGCGCTGGAGGAATTCGTCGGGGGACATGCCGAACTCACGCTCGAAACCAAGCCTCACGGTGCCGCTCTGCATTACCGCGCCGCGCCATCGCTGGAGGAGCAGGTCCTAGCCCACGCGCGCAAGGTCGCGGACGAAGCTGGAATGGTAACGAAGCGCGGCAAGTTCGTGGTCGAGCTGGTGCGCCCCGGTGCAGACAAGGGCGGGGCGGTCGATGCCTTTATGGGAGAGGCCGCGTTCTCCGGCGCGAAACCGGTGTTTATCGGAGACGACGTGACGGATGAAGACGGCTTCGCTGCCGCCAATCGCCGCGGCGGTTTCGCCATCGCAGTGGGGGGACGGCCCACACAAAACGCTCGCTACCGCCTTGCAACGCCGGCCGATGTCCGCGATTGGCTGGGCCTGTAATGCCAGAAAACGCAATGCTGCCCCCCAGATCCAGCCTCGAACTCTTCCCGGTTGGCAACTGCCAGGTTTCCGGCCTAATCGACGCAACCGGCGGTCTCGTTTGGGGGTGCGTCCCGCGCGTGGATGGCGATCCGGTGTTCTGCGCCCTGCTGAACGGGGAGAACTCAGACACCGGGGTATGGCGCTTCGAGCTGGAAGGGCAGGTCAGCGCGCGGCAGGAATACATCCGCAACACGCCGAACCTCGTCACCACGCTGGAAGCAGCGGACGGCAGCGCGGTCGAAATCCTCGATTTCTGCCCGCGCTTCGAACGGTCCGGCCGGATGTATCGCCCGATCGCCTTCGTGAGGATCGTGCGGCCCATATCCGGCAACCCGCGTATTTGCGTGCGCCTGAAACCGATGCGCGAATATGGCGCGCACCTTGCCGAGACGACCAGCGGTACGAACCACATCCGCTACCTCGTCGGTGATCAGGCGATGCGCCTGTCCACCGATGCGCCGGTGGGATACATCCTAGAAGGGCGGACTTTCCGCATCGAAGAGGACACGCACTTTTTCCTCGGCCCGGACGAGCCGTTCTCCGGCAATCTGCGTGAAGAAGTGCGCGCGATGGAACAGAGCACGCGCAAATACTGGCAGCTGTGGGCGCGGGGGCTCGCCACGCCGCTGGAATGGCAGGACGAGGTCATTCGCTGCGCCATCACGCTGAAGCTCTGCCAGCACGAGGAAACTGGCGCGATCGTCGCCGCGCTGACGACGTCCATACCTGAAGCGCCGGGCAGCCAGCGCAACTGGGACTACCGCTTCTGCTGGATCCGCGATTCCTACTACACGGTGCAGGCGCTGAACCGACTGGGCGCTCTCGACGTTCTGGAAAAGTATCTCGGATACCTGCGCAACATTGTCGATCAGGCCGCAGGTGGTCAGATTCAGCCGCTCTATTCGGTAATGGGCATCGCCGAGCTTGAGGAAACCTTCGCGGAAAACCTCGCCGGCTATCGTGGCATGGGGCCGGTGCGCGTCGGCAACGCGGCGTATCACCAGGTGCAGCACGATTGCTACGGCCAGATCGTTCTGCCGACCGTCCAGGGCTTCTTCGACCGGCGCCTTCTGCGGATTGCAGACGAAGGCGATTTCGCCAGTCTCGAACAGGTCGGGGAAATGGCCTGGTCGATGCACGATCAGCCGGATGCGGGATTGTGGGAATTCCGCACGCGGCAGGAAGTCCATACCTATTCTGCCGTGATGAGCTGGGCTGCGTGCGACCGGCTCGCCAATGTCGCGGGCCATCTCGGCAAGGCGGACAGGCAGCAATACTGGAGCGAACGGGCGCACATGATCCGCGAAACCGTGCTGAAAAGGGCGTGGAAGGAAAACGGCGGGGAAGGGCACTTCACCGCCTCCTTCGAAAGCGACTACCTCGATGCCAGCCTGCTGCAACTGGTCGAGCTGCGCTTCGTCTCGCCCGACGATCCCAAGTTCCAGTCGACCTTCGCCCAGATCGAAAAGGAGCTGCGGCGCGGCCAGAACATGCTGCGCTATGCTGCGGAAGACGACTTCGGTGCACCGGAAACAGCCTTCAACATCTGCACTTTCTGGTTGATCGAGGCGCTGCACCTCGTTGGCCGGGACGAGGAAGCCCGCGGGCTTTTCAATACCATGCTGTCGCACCGCACGCGATCGGGCCTTCTTTCCGAAGATCTCGACCTCGAGAACGGGGAACTGTGGGGGAACTTCCCGCAAACCTACTCGCTGGTGGGTATAATCAATTGCGCCGGACTCCTTTCGAAAAGCTGGAACACGATCCGTTGACCTCTGCATGAGCCGCCTCGTCGTCATCTCGAATCGCGTCGCCGTACCCAAGGCGCGCGGCGCGGCGGGTGCTCAGGGGGGATTGGCGGGCGCCTTGCAGGCCGCGCTCCGGAACAACGACGGGCTATGGATCGGGTGGAGCGGGGAAGAGAACGAAACGCCGGGCGAACCCGACGTCCAGACCGCCGACGGCGTCACCACCGCTACGATCGATCTGCCGCATCAGGACGTCGAGGAATATTACAACGGCTATGCCAATTCGACGCTCTGGCCGCTGTTCCACTACCGCATCGACCTGACCCGATACAGCCGCGAAACAGGCAAGGGCTACGAACGGGTGAACGACCTGTTCGCCGACGCCGCAGCACCACTGATCCGCGACGACGACCTGGTCTGGGTGCACGATTACCACTTCATTCCGCTGGGTGAGCGCCTGCGGTCGCGCGGGGTGAAAAACAAGCTCGGCTTCTTCCTGCATATCCCATGGCCGCCGACCCGCCTGCTGGTATCGCTACCCTATCACGAGCGGCTGGTTCGCACGCTGCTGGAATACGACGTCATCGGATTTCAATGCGACGAGTGGCTGGAGAGCTTCCTGCACTATTGCCGCAAGGAATTGCTGGCCGAGGTGGACGAGGCGACCGGGCGCATCACGCTGGGCGACCGCACCGTGCTGGCCAAGGCGTTTCCCATCGGGATCGACTACGAGCACTTCATGGCTCAGGGCGAGACGGGCGAGGGGCGTCAGGCCGAACAGCGGATGCGGTCGAGCACACGGCGCCGCGTTTCTATGATCGGTGTCGACCGGCTCGACTATTCCAAGGGCCTGCCCGAACGGCTCGACGGCATCGCACGCTTCTTCGATCGCTATCCGGAACGGGTACAGGATCTCGTCTTCGTCCAGATTGCACCGCCGAGCCGCGAGGATATCGGCAGTTACCAGCTGATCCGCGCGACGCTGGAGCAGAAGACGGGGCAAATAAACGGTGCCTATTCGCGCATCGACCTCGTGCCGATCCGCTACGTCAATCAGGGCCATTCCATGGCCGAATTGTTCGGGATCTACCGCGCATCCAAGATCGGGCTGGTGACGCCGCTACGCGACGGGATGAACCTGGTGGCGAAGGAATATGTCGCGGCGCAGGATCCCGAAGATCCCGGCGTGCTGATCCTGTCGCGATTCGCCGGCGCCGCGCAGCAATTGCGCGAAGCGGTGCTGGTCAATCCGCACAGCCCGGACGATATCGTTCATGCGATCCGCACCGCGCTCGACATGCCGCTCGACGAACGAAAACGCCGGTGGGAAATCCTCAACACAAGCGTGCGTGAGGAGAACATCGCTCGCTGGACGGACGACTTCCTTGGGGAATTGCGGTCCGCCTGACGGCGATCAGACGTTGTTGGCGGCAGTGTATTTGGTCGCCACGTCGTCGTACTTGGCTTCTACGCCGTCGCCGGTCGACATCAGCACACCCATCAGGCCGACGCCGATCAGCACGGCAAGCATACCGTATTCTATGGCGGCAGCGCCGCGTTGATCGTCGCGGATCGCTTCGAGAAACTTTCGCACCGGCCTTACCCCCCAATACCAATAACCGGCACAGCGTTAGCCAAGTTAGGTCAATTTCGCGTTAAAACGCGGCGGTGGAGGAGCGGCCTTCCTCTTGCGCCTTTCACTTGGCGTTCAGCGGACGGCTGGCTATAGGCTCGGCCATGGTTCTGCTTCCCATTCGCCTGCCAGTCAGGCCCGCCATCCTTGCCGCTTGCGCGGCAGCCATTTCGCTGACCGCCGGTTGTGCGGGCGGCGGCGGGGGAGCGAACGGTCCTTCGGACACCGCCTATGTCGCGCGCGACGTGGAAACGCTTTACCTGACGGCGAAGGACCGGCTCGATGCCGGCAACCCGAAACTCGCCGCTGCGCTGTTCGACGAGGTGGAACGCCAGCACCCCTATTCGCCCTGGGCCCGCCGCGCACAGCTGATGAGTGCGTTCAGCTATTACGTCGCGAAGGATTACAACAAGGCGATCTCGAGCTCCCAGCGTTTCCTGTCCATCCATCCGGGTAACAAGGATGCGCCTTACGCTTACTACCTCGTCGCGCTGAGCTATTACGAGCAGATCAGCGATGTGGAGCGTGACCAGAGCGTGACCGAACAGGCGCTGACCGCGCTGACCGAACTGCAGCGCCGCTATCCGGCGACCGAATACGCCGCCGATGCCAAGTTGAAGGTCGATCTGGTGAACGATCACCTCGCGGGCAAGGAAATGGAAATCGGCCGCTATTACCAGCGTTCGGGCAAGTGGCTCGCCGCGCAGTTGCTTTTCCAGAACGTGGTGGAAGAACACCAGACCACCAGCCACGCGCCGGAGGCACTGTATCGCCTCGTCGAAACCACTCTCGCTCTCGGCGTGCCGCAGGAAGCGAAAAAATACGCCGCCGTGCTGGGCCGCAACTATCCCGGCAGCGACTGGTACGAAAAGGCCTACGATCTGATCGGCGACGAAGCGCCGCAGCTGATCGCCGCAGCGAATTGAGCAAGCGTTCGGGCTGGTTATTTGACCGCCCGTTCTGCTCGATAAGACCACCGAGGCGCGTTCACTGCGTCTTCAACGCTGTCGCGGCGTACTCTTGGCCATGTCGTCGGTTGGCGCCCTTTGCCTAAGCGCTGCCTTTTAGGCGTCCGGCGAAACTTCCGCTTACACGGTGAGTTTTCAGGTGCCGTAGCGCAGTTGCGGGCCGCAATTGCCGGCAGAGTGGCTCTGCTTCAGGATTTCCGTGATCTCGGTGAGATGCAGCGGCTTATCCAGCTTCAGGCCCAGCGTGGACTCGCGAGTCCAGCGCACGATTCCGTGATGGATTTTATTGCCGATGGACAGGACGACCGATTGCAGCGCGGAGAAACTGTCGCCGTCGACCTGGCTGATCCGGCACCCTTCGGCGCACAGTTCGATCATCAGGCCGCTCGCCTCGCGCCCACTGTCGTCACTCAAGCGCACGTCGCGCCTGACGGCGAAGCGTTTTTGCGCGCGAATGGTGAGTATCGACATGTTCCGGCTCGCCCCAATATCCGAATGGCCCCGACGGTGACGCTACGGCAGGGGTGTTAACAAATGCTCACCGCCGCTTTTCCGCAGCCCGAGCAGATGGTGGGTAGGGCAACCAGCGCCGTTGCGGGGCGGGCGGCGCGCGACTAAGTATCGCTGATCCATGCTGACCGCGCTCTCCATCCGCAATATCGTACTGATCGAGGCGCTCGACCTAGCCTTCGAAGGCGGGTTGGGCGTGCTGACGGGCGAGACGGGTGCGGGCAAGTCGATCCTGCTGGACGCATTGGGCCTAGTGCTGGGCAACCGCGCCGAGACCGCTCTCGTGCGCGCTGGCGAGGATCAGGCAAGTGTCACCGCGACCTTCGAGTTCGACCGGCTGCCCGCCAGCGTCGCCAACGCGCTGAACGAAGCCGAGGTGGAGCTGGAATCCGGCGAGCCGCTGATCATCCGTCGCCGCGTGAAGGCGGATGGCGGCAGCAAGGCTTTCATCAACGACCAGCCTGTAGGCGTGGCGCTGTTGCGCGAGATCGCCCCCGCACTGGTGGAATTGCATGGTCAGCATGACGATCGCGGCCTGGTCAATCCGCGCGGTCACCGCACCTTGCTGGACCGCTATGCGGGTGACGATGCCGACGGGGTAGCGAGCGCCTGGCAAGCGTGGCGCGCGGCCGTTAGCCGGCTCGATGCGGAGCGCGCCGGCATAGAAGCCGCGCGCGACGAGCAGGAACTGCTGCTCGCCCATCTCGCCGAACTTTCGCAGATCGAGCCGGTCGAAGGCGAGGAAAGCGACCTCGCCCTGCGCCGCGCGGATATGCAAAAAGGGGAGAAGCTGTCGGGCGACCTCTCCGAACTGCGGCTGCTGTGGGAAGGCTCCGACAGCGCGCTGGCAACCTTGCGGAGCGCCGCGCGGCGGCTCGACCGGATCGGCACAGAGCATCCGCTGCTGGGCGATGCGCTCGCCAGCCTCGACCGCGCGGTGATCGAGGCGGGCGAGGCCGAACAGAAGCTTGAAGAAGCCGCTCGTGCGCTGGAACACGACCCCGCCGAACTGGACCGCATCGAGACACGCCTGTTCGAATTGCGCGCGCTCGCCCGCAAGCACCGCTGCGAGGTCGATCATCTTCCGGCCAAGATGCGCGAGATGCGCGGCGCACTTGACGCGATCGAGGCAGGCGATGCCGCGCTGGCGGACTTGCAGAAGGCTGCCGATGCCGCAGGGGAAATCTACCGCGCACGTGCCGACGCATTGCATGCCAATCGCGTGACCGCTGCCATGCGGCTCGATGAGGCGGTGGCGGCCGAACTCGCGCCGCTGAAACTGGACGCGGCGCGCTTCAGGACGGCGGTGGCAGAACTTCCCGAAGAACGCTGGGGCCCGCATGGCATGGACAGTGTCGAGTTCCTGATCGCGACCAATCCGGGTGCCGACTTCGCTCCGCTGGGCAAGATCGCCAGCGGTGGCGAACTGTCGCGCTTCATCCTCGCGCTGAAGGTCGCCCTGGCGGAGCAGGGCGGCGCGGCGACGGTGATCTTCGACGAGATCGATCGCGGGGTCGGCGGCGCGGTTGCAAGCGCCATCGGGGACCGCCTCTCCCGCCTCGCCGGGCAGGGCCAGCTGCTCGCCGTCACGCACAGCCCGCAGGTCGCGGCGCGCGGCGGTCACCACTACCTCATCGCCAAGAGTTCGCAGGGCACCGTCACGAAAACCGGCGTCGTCCTGCTCGACCCCGATGGCCGCCGGGAGGAGATCGCGCGTATGCTCAGCGGCGCGGAAGTGACGCCGGAGGCGAAGGCGCAGGCTGATCGGTTGTTGGAGGGGGTGTGATAATCCGCGCCGGGATTTCCGCGACAATTGCTTTGGGCGTTTTGGCCTGCTCCTCTTCGGAGACCGAGAGCAAAGTGCCGTTGGGTCAGGATCCTGAAGCTCGCGTGACCCTGCCGATGATCCTGACCGCAAAGAACGTCGGCGCGATGGAGGCTGTCGTCGGTGGCCCCGTCGTCCGCAGGGGCTCCTGCTTCGTGCTCAGTTACGGGGACGAGCCGGTCATCCTATGGGAAGAGGGTACGCGGCTTGAACTAAACGATCAGGAGCGCGGTGTCGTCATCATCACCCCGCAGGGCCTGCGGATCGGCATCGGCGACACTATCAAGGGCGGCGGCGGCGCGCTGCCCGCTGCCCAGCCAATTCAGGATTTCGCGCGCGAAACGGTGCCAGACGATTGCGCGACATTGCCGGCGATTCAGATCCACTCGATCGAAAAGGTCGAGCGGGTCCATCAAGATGACCCCGCTTTCCGCCGTCCGCTGCCACCACCACCGCCGCCTTCTCCGTCTTCGGACTTTCTCGAGAGCGCGAAATCGGGCGGCGCTCAGACCAATGGTAGCACGAGCACGATTTTCGAAGTCGCGTCCCCGCGTGAGGCATTGTTCGTCCATGTCCTGACGCAGCTTCGCGAGAGCGAGCGCGGCGACCGCCCTGCCTGCCTGCGCCAGACCGACGATGCGCTTTTCGCGCGCCTCTCGGGCCAATTCGATGGCCTGTACCGTGTTGGCGATTGTCGCTGGGATGGCGGCGGTGTCGTGTTGCGCGCCAATGATCGCTCGGCCGCGTCCGTCGATGTGCGCGTGCAATGCGACGGCAAGGCCGGCTGCGTTGGCGAGAGCGCCGTGACCTACGGCAATCTCGGGGGAGAGGGGCAGAGCTATTTCCTGAAGCCCACGCCATCGGGCTGGACGATTAAAAGGGGCACCACCTCATGGATGTCGTGAAGACTTCCGAAGCCGACGCTGCAAACGAACTGATGCGCTTGGCCAAGCAGATCGCGCATCACAACCGGCTCTATCACGCCGACGATGCGCCCGAGATCAGCGATCAGGAATATGATGCGCTGGTCCGCCGTAACGAGGAGCTGGAGGCGGCGTTCCCGCATCTGGTGCGTGCGGATTCGCCCAGCCGTTCGGTCGGGCACGAGGTGGCTGCATCCCCGCTCGGCAAGGTGACCCACGAGGTACGCATGATGAGCCTCGACAATGCATTCGCCGACGATGAGGTCGCGGAATTCGTCGCGCGGGTGCGGCGGTTCCTCAATCTCGGCGCTGACGAACCGCTGGCATTCACGGCGGAAGACAAGATCGACGGCCTTTCCTGCTCGCTGCGATACGAGGGCGGCAGGCTGGTGCGCGCCGCGACGCGCGGCGACGGCAGCGTGGGGGAGGACGTGACGCCGAACGTGCAGCATATCGCCGATATTCCACAGCAATTGTCCGGCAGCGACGTGCCACAAGAGTTCGAGGTGCGCGGCGAAGTTTACATGGCGAAACAGGATTTTGCCGCGCTCAATGCTGCGCAGGAAAAGGCTGGGGGCAAGACTTTCGCCAACCCGCGCAATGCTGCCGCCGGATCATTGCGGCAAAAGGATGCCAGCATCACGGGAAAGCGCCCCTTGCGCTTCTGGGCGCATGGCTGGGGCGCTGCCAGCGAGGTGCCGGGCGAGACGCAGCAGGACGTGGTTCGGCTGCTGGAGAGGTGGGGCATTCCGGTTTCCCCGCTGTTCCGGCGGTGCGAGACGCTGGAGCAGATGTTCGCCGCCTACGAAGAGATAGGCAAGGCGCGAACCGGTCTGCCGTACGAGATCGACGGCGTCGTTTACAAGGTCGACAGCCTTGCGCAGCAGCAGAGGCTGGGCTTTGTCGCCAAGGCTCCGCGCTGGGCGATTGCCCGCAAGTTTCCGGCCGAGCAGGCTCAGACGACGCTGGAAAGTATCGACATACAGGTCGGACGGACCGGAAAGCTGACCCCGGTCGGGCGGCTCGCGCCGGTGCTGGTCGGCGGGGTTACCGTGACCAATGTCACGCTGCACAATCGCGACGAAATTGCGCGGCTCGGGGTGCGCCCCGGCGACCGCGTGGTGATCCAGCGCGCGGGCGACGTGATCCCGCAGGTGGTCCGCAACCTCACGCCCGATGCTGAGCGCGACGCCTTCGTCTTTCCCGATCACTGCCCCGAATGCGACAGCGAGGCGGTGGCGGAGGAAGGCGAGGTCGATGTGCGCTGCACCGGCGGGCTGGTCTGCCCGGCCCAGCGGACCGAACGGCTGAAGCACTTCGTCAGCCGTGGCGCGCTCGACATCGACGGGCTGGGTGAGAAGACCATAGACCAGTTCTTCGCGCTCGGCTGGCTGGAAAGCCCGGCGGACATCTTCCGGCTGAAGGATCGGCGGAAGGACATCCTGGCGCTCGACGGGTGGAAGGAAAAGTCTGTCGAAAACCTGTTGGCATCGGTGGAAAACCGCCGATCGCCCGACGCGGCACGGCTGCTGTTCGGCCTCGGTATCCGCCACGTCGGCGCAGTGACGGCGCGCGATCTGCTCAAGCATTCCCACGATCTGCCGGCGTTGCGCGACGCAGCGGAGAAAGCGCACGGCGGCGATGGCGAAGCGGCAGGCGAACTTACCGCCATCGACGGCATCGGCAGCGCTGTGGTGGAGGCGCTTGGCGACTTCTTCCACGAGCCCCACAACGTCGCCGTATGGGAAGACCTCCTCTCCGAAGTGTCGCCGCCTCGCTACGAGGTCCAGACGACTGCCAGCGCGGTCTCCGGCAAGACGGTGGTGTTTACCGGCAAGCTCGAAACCATGAGCCGCGACGAAGCGAAGGCGCAGGCCGAGCGGCTCGGTGCGAAGGCCTCTGGCAGCGTCAGCGCGAAGACCGACCTCATTGTCGCCGGGCCGGGCGCGGGCAGCAAGCTCAAGAAGGCGGCGGAACTCGGCATCGAAGTGATCGACGAGGCCGCCTGGGCGCAGATCGTCGCGGACGCGGGCTAGTCCCCGCCTAGCGGCGGCACCCATTTCATCACGCCGCCGGGGAAGGGCGTCCACCACCCAGTGCGAATACCAGCGCCTGCCAGCGTGTCGCTGACCCACTGGTTGCAGGTATTGCCTAGGTGATAGGTGCCCGGCGCATCGTAGAAGACGTCGTAGCTTGCGTAGCCGGGATAGACCCGGCGGGCCGGGCCGGTCGGCACCTGCCGCTCGATCGCCCTGACCAGCCTAGCATACTGCTGCCCGCTGATCCGCATGGGGCGAGTATCGTCGGCGGGGGCGGGGCGGACGTAATGCGCCGCGTGGAGCAGGCCGTCGCCGCCCGTGGCGGCACGGATGGCTTTGGCGGGCGACAAGTCCCACCAGCTCGGCGTGTTGAGGAAGACTTCGCGCTCCCCCCAGCTGACGGAGACGTGGGTGTACGGTCGGGTCGGTGCGGGCAGGTCGCTGGCGGGAAAAGTGTCACGCCAGTCCTTCTGCGGCGTCACCAGCGGCATGACGATGCCGGTGTGGATGCCGTTGGTTTCGATCAGGATCGTGACCGCCTGAGGGTCCTGCGGCTCCTTCTCCTGCCAGTCGGCATTGCGCGGGATCGAGGAACCGATCCACGCCGCCGCCATGAACAAGCCGACAACAAGCGCCAGCCAGGCAGCGAAACGCCCTAGATAGCGCGCCGCCGCAGCCACAATATGCTCCAGTCTCCGCGCACGATGCGAGCGGCCAGGCGGAAGCCCGCGAGGCGGTAAGCGTGTCTCACCGCCGCCTCCTGCGTCTCGAGCAGCCCGGCAAGCACCACGCTGCCGCCCGGCACAACCGCATCGGCAAAATCGGGCGCCAGCTCGATAAGCGGCCGGGCGAGGATGTTGGCGATCAGCAGATCGAACGGCCCGCGCACCTCGACCAGCGGATGATCCATCCCGTCCGCCACCATCATCAGCAATTCGTCCGATCCAGCGCCCAGCGAAATGGCGTTGAGCGCGGCATTCGTCCTCACCACCTCGTCGCACACCGGGTCGATATCGGTCGCGGTTGCGAGGGCGGCGGGCCAAAGCTTCATCGCGGCGAAGGCAAGCAGGCCGGTGCCGGTCCCGATGTCTGCCAGATTGCGCGCGATCACGCCGCGGCGCTTCATCGCATCGAGCATGGCGAGGCAGCCGGCAGTGGTGTGATGCTGGCCGGTTCCGAATGCCTGGCTGGCGGGGATCGCGAAATTCACGGCGTCGGCTTCGGCAGGATAGTCGGGCGTGTGGACGTGGAACCGTCCTGCGCGGATAGGCGCGACGCCCTGCTGGCTGAGCGTCAGCCAGTCCTCCTCCGGCAGTTTCTCGACGCTTAGGTCGGGCGCACTCTCTCCGAACAAGCCGGAAATCGCCGCGCGATCCGCCTTGGTCGGCCGGCGCGGCAGGTAAGCGTCGAGTTGCCAGTCTTCGGGCCGGTCGTCCGCAATCTCGAACCCGTTGACCGCGATCTCGCTGTCCCAATCTGCCAGTTCGAGCATGGCAAGGGCTGCCTGCACCGTCTCCCGGTTGGCAAATGCGGTAACTTTCCAGCTGCTCATTGCGCCTCTTTCGTCAGTCGTTCGTCGAGGCGTTTGCCGATGGCGTCCGCGTATTTTCGGCAACCGTCGCTGTCCACCAGCGGCGCTTCGCCCTTCAACCGCGCAACCATGTCGCTCGCGGAAGGATGCGGAGTGAGCACGATGTCGCAATCGAGCGCGGCGAGCTTGCCGAGGCCCTGCCGAAACGCGCCCGTGTATTCAGGGTGGTCGCTGAAGGCATATCCATCGCTGCTGATCGGGCTGAGGCTGTCGGCATAAACGATGGAACGGCAGGTGTCCCCCTCGCAGCTCTGCCATTGCCAGCTGAGCGCGCCCGGTGTGTGTCCCGGCGTGGCAATGGCGGTGAGCGTCTTGCCGCCCACTTCCACCGTCTCACCATCGAGGATCACGCGGTCCACATTAACGGCGCGCATCGGCTCGTGCATTCCGTGCTGCGGGTCGTCCGGGTGGTCCTGCCCCGTGCCGATGACGAGAGCCGCCGCTTCGGACGCGACCACGCGAGCACCGGTGGCAGCCTTGATCGCGGCGTGCCCGCCGGTGTGGTCGAAATGTTCGTGGCTGTGGAGGAGGTAGCGGACCTCCGCCGGGTCGAAGCCCGCGTCGCGAATGTTCTGGAGCACTTCCGGCGCTGCTCCCTCCATCCCGCTGTCGATCAGGATGTGCCCTTCCGGTGAGGTGACGAGGATCGCCGTGATGCCGCAGGTTCCGACGTAATAGGTATCCGCGTGGATGCGGAAGGGCGGGGCGGGTTTCTCCCACTCGTCCCAGTCCTTGCACTGCGCCGTCCATTCGGCTGCGGAAGCAATCGGGGCCGGGTTGTCGGCAGCCTCGGTGCTCGCAGCACACCCGGCAAACGCAATTGCCGGCAGAAGGACCGCAAATCTAACGTACATAGCTCGCTCCATTGGCGTCGATTGTGGTGCCTGTCATGCTGGGCGGAGCGTCGAGAGCACAGAATACGGCAATGCGTGCGATCTCTTCCGGCTCGGCCACTCTGCCCAGCGGGATGTCGGCGAGCAGGCCGGGTCCGCCACGGCTTTCGAGGTAGTCGCCGGCCATTGCCGTATCGGTAAAGCCGGGCGTTATGGCAAAGCTCAGTATGCCTTTCGCAGCGTAGGCTCGCGCGACGCTCTTGTGCATGGCGAGCATCCCGCCCTTCGCGGCGGCATAGTGCCAGTGGTCGGGCGAATCGCCCCTATGCCCGGCGCGGCTTGCGACGTGGACGGCGCGGCCCGGATATTCGCGAGCCTGCCAGTGGGTCACGGCGTATCGGGTCAGTTGCGCGGCAGCGGTGAGGTTGATTCGCAGCGTCTCCTCCCACTTGTCCAGCCATTCGAGATCGCCGCGCGTGATCGGGTTCGCATCGAACAGCCCGGCATTGTTGATCAGCACGTCGATCCGCCCGTCCGCGCGGTCGAGCGCTTCGTGCCACAGTCCCTCCGGCGCGGCGGGGTCGGAAAGGTCGGCGCCGATCGTCCGCTCGTCATGGGCGCGACTGGCATGGCCGATAACCTTCGCGCCCCGCGATTCGAGTTCTGCGCGGATGGCGGCACCGATTCCGCGCGACGAGCCGGTAAGCAGAACGGTTGGCTGTTGCGTCATATGCGTGGTCTATTCCGATTTTTCCCGGCGAAGTCGAGCGATGCTCGCCTTGCCTCCCCGGCCACATGCGCTAAGGGAACCGCCAGACGCGCCGAGCCGGGCGCGTGAGACGAAACGACAGGACAGACGGACGAACCATGGCCGCAAGACCGCTCTCACCGCATCTGCAAATCTGGAAATGGGGCCCGCACATGCTGGTTTCCATCCTGCACCGCGTAACGGGCGACGGCCTTGCGCTGGTCGGCCTGCCGGTGTTGCTGTGGTGGCTGGGCGCATTGGCCAGCGGGCCGGAAGCGTACGAAACCTTTGTCAGCGTTTTGGGATCGCCCATCGGCATCATCGTGCTGGTCGGCCTCAGCTGGGCGTTCTTCAATCACATGACCTCCGGCCTGCGCCACTTCGTGCTCGACATCGGCGCGGGTTACGAACTCGACGCCAACAAGATGTGGTCGGTCGCATCGCCACTGATCGGACTCGCGCTGACTGCCGGGTTCTGGGCGCTGGTCTGGCTGGTTTGAGGAGAGCGGACAATGGGTAACGGAACCTCCATCGGCCGGGTACGCGGCCTCGGCTCTGCCAAGCACGGGACGCATCACTGGCTGATGCAACGCTACACCGCGATCGGCAATGTCGTTCTTGCAGTGTTTCTCGCCGCCAGCCTCGCGCTGCTGCCGAACTATTCCTACGAGACTGTGCTGGAATGGATTTCGGGCCCCGTACCCGCGACCGCCGTGGCACTGCTGGTGATCAGCGTGTTCTGGCACGCGCGCCTCGGGATCCAGGTGCTGGTCGAGGACTACGTCCATGACGAAGGCCTGAAGTTCGCCAGCATGGCCGCACTCAACCTCGCCGCGTTCGGCGGGGCCGCGTTCGGCCTTTTCAGCATCATTCGCCTTGCTTTGACCGGAGCCGCCTGATGGCCGAGACCGCATCGACCAAACCAGCCTACGACATCATCGATCACACTTACGACGTCGTCGTCGTGGGTGCGGGCGGATCGGGCCTGCGCGCCACCATGGGTGCTGCGGAAAGCGGGCTGCGGACCGCCAATATCTCCAAGCTGTTCCCGACGCGCAGTCACACCGTGGCGGCGCAGGGCGGCATTGCCGCCAGCCTCGGCAACAACTCGCCCGACCACTGGACCTGGCACATGTACGACACCGTCAAGGGGTCCGACTGGCTGAGCGACCAGGACGCGGTCGAATACCTCGTGCGTGAGGCACCGCAGGCGGTTTACGAGCTGGAGCACGCGGGCGTGCCCTTCAGCCGGAACGAGGACGGCACGATCTACCAGCGTCCGTTCGGCGGACACATGCAGAACATGGGTGAAGGCCCGCCGGTGCAGCGTACCTGCGCCGCCGCCGACCGCACCGGCCACGCCATGCTCCACGCGCTCTACCAGCAGAGCCTGAAGTACGACGCGGACTTCTTCATCGAATACTTCGCGATCGACCTGATCATGAAGGACGGCAAGTGCGTCGGCGTGATCGCCATGTGCATGGACGACGGCACGATCCACCGCTTCCGCGCCCACGCCGTGGTGCTGGCGACCGGCGGCTACGGCCGTTGCTATTACACCGCGACCAGCGCGCACAGCTGCACCGGCGACGGTGGCGGCATGGTGCTGCGCGCAGGCCTGCCGCTTCAGGACATGGAGTTCGTGCAGTTCCACCCGACCGGCATCTACGGTGCCGGCGTGCTCATCACCGAAGGCGCGCGGGGCGAGGGCGGTTACCTGACCAACTCCGAAGGCGAGCGGTTCATGGAACGCTACGCGCCGAGCGCGAAGGATCTGGCCAGCCGCGATGTCGTCTCGCGCTCCATGGCGCTGGAAATCCGCGAAGGGCGCGGCGTGGGGCCGGAGAAGGATCACATCTTCCTCCACCTCGATCACATCGATCCCAAAGTGCTGGCGGAACGCCTGCCAGGCATCACCGAAAGCGGCAAGATTTTCGCAGGCGTCGATCTGACGCGCCAGCCGCTGCCGGTCGTCCCGACCGTTCACTACAACATGGGCGGCATCCCCTGTAACTATCACGGCGAAGTCGTGACCATTGGCGCGGACGGAAATCCGGAAACCGTGGTCGAGGGTCTCTACGCCGTGGGCGAAGCGGCCTGCGTCTCGGTGCATGGTGCAAACCGCCTCGGCTCCAATTCGCTGATCGACCTTGTCGTGTTCGGCCGCGCGACCGGCCATCGCCTCAAGGAAACGATCAAGCCCGGCACCGCGCATGACGAATTGCCTGCCGACAGCGCCGACATGGCGCTGACCCGGCTCGACCATTTCCGCAATGCCAACGGCGGCTCGCCCACATCGCAGATCCGCGGCGAAATGCAGCGCGCGATGAGCCAGCACGCCGCCGTCTTCCGCACCGACGAGGTGATGAAGGAAGGTGTCGACAAGCTCGCCGCGACCTACAAGAAGATGGAGGACGTCTCCGTCGCCGACCGCTCGCTGATCTGGAACAGCGACCTGATCGAGACGCTGGAACTCGACAACCTCATTTCGCAAGCCAGCGTCACTATGGCGAGTGCGCATAACCGCAAGGAAAGCCGCGGCGCCCACGCGCATGAAGACTTCCCGGAGCGTGACGACAAGAACTGGATGAAGCATACCGCAGCGTGGTTCGAAGGCTGGGGCGGCAAGGGCGGATCGGTCAAGATCGACTACCGCCCGGTCCACGAATACACGCTCACCGACGATGCGACCTACATCAAGCCCAAGGCGCGCGTCTATTGATCAACGCGGCGGCGTTGCCGCTAGATTGACACGAGAAGCGCAAGAATTATAAGGACTTAGTCCTGTGGCGCTTGAGCGAGATCGATTCTGATCGACCACGCTTTTCGGCTAGGTAGTCGATTAGGGGGGTCTGTCAGCAATGCCGTTCTCGCATCTCGAAGAAGCCGGACCCCTGACTTTTCCTGACGATGAGGGGCTGGCGGCTTCGGTGCTGGATTTCGGCACCAACATGATCTTCATCAAGGATGAGGATAGCCGCATTCTCTATGCCAATTGCGCTTTCCTAGCCCTGTATGAGCCAGCCCAGCGTACCGAAATAATCGGAACCACCACCGTCGACAGCTTCCCACCGGAGGAAGCCGAGCTATTCCTGAGCGAAGACCGCAGGGCATTTCGTGAAGGGTCGACCGAACTGGTCGAGGAAATCACCGACTGGAAGGGGCAGCGCCACACCTTTCTGTCGCGAAAGGCCTTGTTCGAAACAGCCGATGGTCAGAAGCGCCTGGTCTGCAACTCAACCAACATCACCGCTCTTGCCGCTCGCGAAAGAAGGCTGGTGCGGCTCAACGCTCAGCTGAAGGTCTATTCGCACTCGATCGCGCACGACCTCAAATCGCCGATCGCCAGCATCGTCAGCGGGCTCAACATCCTGCAACGCGATAAGGATTCCGATCTCAGCGAGCGCGCGCGGATGGTGATAGACGCGCTGAAAGACAGCGCGACCGGACTTGCCGGGTCGATCTCTGCGACGTTGAAGGCTGCTGCCGACGAGACGACGGGATTGGAATTCCAGCCCTACGACCTCAATATCCTGCTGGAAGAAGTGCGCTTCAACCTTTCGGCAGCGATAGAAAAAGCCAATCTCAGCCTAAACGTCACGCGCTTGCCCCGGGCCATCGTGGAACCCAACCTGCTGCGGCAATTGTTCCAGAACCTGATCGAGAACTCCATCAGGCACGCCGGGGTGGAACGTCCGGTGGTGACGATCCACCACCAGGAAACAGACGGGGAGCATATCTTCTACGTCGGAGACAATGGGGTCGGCATCCCAGCGGACAAGACGGATCTGGTGTTCAGCCAGTTTTTCAAGGCCAGCGCATCCGGCGGTCTCGGCCTTGGGCTGACCAGTTGCCAGCGCATCGCGAACCTGCACGACGGTTATATCGAAATCCACGATCGGGTGGAGCGGGGCTGCTGCATGGTGGTGCGGATCGCCGCGCGCTGATCAGACCACCCCGGCGATTATCCCCCTTTCCGCGGCTTCCTCGCAGGGGATGTACCAGTTGTCGGGCGCTTTCTCGCAAACCTCCTCGAACGCGACTTCGCTTTCGTCTACGATGGCGCGGAAGCCATGTTCCTCGATCGCGATCGAGTGCTCGATTTCGTTCAGCGCGGCTTTGAGTTGCGCAATGCAGCTCTTGAGCGGCCCATTGAGCTGGATGGTCTTGGCGATCTGCCGTTCGTGCAGCAGGATGCTCGACCCGCGGGTGAAATAGCGGTTCGCGACGGGGAAGCCCGCCATGAAAGTCGCTCCCGCGGAATAGACCGCGGCCTTGCCGAGAAAATAGATGTCGCGCCCGGCCTCGCGCAGCAGGCGGACGTCGTCGGCCATGGCGCGCGCTACTTCGGGATTGCCGCCGAGCGTCGTGATCGCGATGACCAGCGGGCCGTCCTTGGGCGCCGCAGAAAGTTGGTTGCGAAATTCGGCATACATGGCTTCGTCGACGCTACCGACGAGCCGAAGTTGCGGGGCGGAGAGCAGGTCGTTCTTGTCCTGCGGGCTGACTTGCGGATCGTTCATGCCCATGCAGCGCGCGAGCGGGAAGGCTGTTCCGAGTCTACGACTCGACGCAGATCTCGACCGTCAACTTCGATCACCTTACCGTAGTGCAGTCAAAGCGATTCAGCCGCGATCGTCTCCGCCCGCCTCGTGATCCTTGCAGGGTAAGCGCACACGCGCTTGGCTAAGCTCCAAAGTCATGTTAAACTTGAGTTTCTTAGTTGGAGCGGGGCGCAATCATCATGTTTCAGAATTTAACTCGCGCAATTGGCGCCATCATTGCAATCGCACTCGTTTCAGAGCCTGCAACTGCTGAATGGCACCGCGCCGAGACCGATCACTTTATCGCTTATGCGGATTCATCCGAGCAGGAATTGACCGAGAAGGTGCTGAGGCTCGAAAAATTCGATGCCTTGATGCGCACCCTGCTGGCCGTCGAAGACACTGTAAAAGTGCAAGTCTTCTTCCTGCCGAGTCTCAGTGACGTTCAGCGTCTAGCGAACAATCCGAACGTTGGCGGATTCTACAATGCAAGCGCTCAGCTGGCATATGGATTCATGCCGAACTCGCTGCCGCACTACCAGGAAGGGTATACAGCCGAGACTGTCTCTTTCCATGAATACGCCCATCATATGCTGCTTGGTGGGCTCAACAAATACGTTCCTATCTGGGCAACCGAGGGTCTTGCCACGATGTTCATGACTGCGCGGCTCGATGGAAATGGTGCGATCACCGTCGGCGCACCCAACCCTGCGTTCAGCCAGGCGACCTATGGCGCCTCGCGGTGGTCGATTGAGAAGCTGCTCCGCAGCGATAGCGAGAAGATCGGGCGGGTCGAGCGAATAGAACTCTATAGCCGCGGATGGGCGCTCGCTCATTATCTCTGGATGAGCGGGGAGCGCCCCGGCCAATACGCCAAGTTCCTCGAATTGCTGAATGAAAACGGCGACGCTTTGAAGTCCGGCAAGGAAGCTTTCGGTGATCTCGACCAACTAAACCGCGAGGTGAATGCCTATCTCCGCCGGAGTGGTTTTCCATCATCCACTCTCACCGCTGATCAGATCAATGCGTCGACCGAAGTTTCGGTCCGCGCTCTCACTGAAGGAGAACGGGCAATTCTCGAACCGCGGATGAAGTCATTGCTTGGTGTCGACAAAGAAAGGTCGGTCAAGGTGGCTGCCGAGGCTCGCCCAGTTGGCGCGCGGTTCCCCGACGATCCGTTCGTGCAACGCGCGATGGCCGAGATCGAATATGACGTCGCAAGCCTGAATGACAGCTCCTTTGATGCTGCCGAAGCTGCCACGGATCGTGCATTGACGGCCGATCCCGAAAATTTGATGGCGATGGCTTACAAGGGACGGATCGGGGTCCAGCGTGCGATGGACAATGGATCGGAAGCCGACTGGAAGGCTGCTCGTGCATGGCTTCTCAAGGCCAACAAGACCGATCCCAATCATCCTTTGCCGTTCGTTCTGTATTACGACAGCTTCCTGGCAGCAGGCGAGCTTGCGCCTGAAGGTGCAGTGGGGGGGCTTTACCGTGCCATTGTGCTCATGCCTCAGGATATATCACTGCGGTCGCGCGCCGCCATCGAACTCATTCGATCTGGCGATATCAAGCGAGCGCGATCGGTTCTGGCTCCGGCGGCATTCTATCCCCACCTCAAGCAGGATAACCCGATGCGAAAGCTGATCGAGCGAATCGATAAGGGGGAAAAGCGAGAAGAGTTGCTCGAATTCATACGAAGCGAGGAATTTGATAAGCGGTACAACGATTTTTTCCAGGCTGAAATTGCCGAAAAGGACGAAGCGGACGGCGAGGATAAGGAGGATCAATCGGAACTCGTTCTCGCTAAATGAGCCCCGGACAATGGTTCGGATGTTGCGCCCGCTTCGTTCTCCAGCGAGCCGCAGGGGAACGGTGCTGGCAGTTGCCATATCGCTCTCCGCCTGTGCCGCCTCGGCCAGCCCCCCGCCCGCCGCGCTGGGAGCTGCGCCGTTCTACACGCAGTATCGCGACGCTGCGGGTGTCCCGATCCTCTCCTCGGACAAAGTTGACCCGGCTACGCTTGAGATCGCCGAAGACATCGTAGAAGGCCTGCTCGCCCATCGCCCGGACCTTCGAGCCTATTTGGTGCAAAAGGACTACCGCGTCGCCATCATGGCGCAGGAAGAGGCGATCACCGACCTTCCGGAAATGGCGCACTGGAAAAAGCCGACCACTACAGATCCGCGTCTGACCCGGTGCGAGCGCAAGCACTACGACGCCCGCATCGGCGCGCTGAGCGATCGGCAATACTGGAACGCGCGCGTGCGGGGCATTGGCGGGGATCGCACCGTCGGGGCGCAGGAAGACCTGCTCGGCCTCAAGGCCTCGCGCTATTACGGGCAGACCATCTTCCTGCACGAATTCTCGCACAACGTCCTGCAGGCGATCGAGAAGGTCGATCCCGCGCTCTACGGGGAGGTCCAGCGCGCCTACGATGCGGCGAAGGCTGCGGGTCGCTGGCGCGACGAATATGCCATGACCACGATTGACGAATACTGGGCGGTCGGTAGCCAGTTCTGGTTCAATTCCGCGGCCTTGGTGGTGGTCGACGGGCGCCAGATCCTGAACCATGTGGACCTGATCGACTACGATCCTGCGTTGGCCGAAGTCCTCATGGCGGCATACGGCCAACGCCACCGGATCGAATCCGACCCCTTCTACATGAGCGAAGCGCGCGTCCCCCCAGGTCCGATTCCGCAGAACACCGCGGAAGTGTGCTGAGGATGCGACGAACGGCGTGATCTGGCCGCCGCAAAGTCCGTCTTAACCATATTTGGAAACCCCAGATTAGCCTTTTGGGTCAAGATTCAGCTTCGACAGGGGGGCACTCAAAGGAGCCCTGGTGATGAGCGAAGTGAAGACACATAACAGCGGAATCGACACGCGGCGTGGCCGCCTGCCTGAATCCTACGACGTCCACTGGTCGGATGCGCGCAAGGCGGATGTGGTCCGCGCGGTGCGTGACCGGCTGATCAGTTTCGACGAGGCGCGCTGGCGCTATCTGCTGAGCCGGCAGGAGTTCAAGGGCTGGCAGAAGGAACTGACGCAGAAGGGTCAGAAGGATCTGACCTTCGATCTCGCGGAAGTGGAATAAGTTTCTGCGGCTGTCCCGGCTGCAAGAATTCGATACCCCCGGCAGGCGGGCGCATGGGCACCTCTCCAGCCCGGCGCCCGCCTCGCATTTCTAGCGGCAGCGCAGGTTCTCGCGCGTCAGATCGCCAACCGACTTTGCGCCCATCAGCCGCATACCGCGTGCGATTTCGTCGCGCAGGATGGTGACCGCACGCTCGACGCCTTCTTCTCCGGCAGCAGCCAGCGCGTAGAGATAGAGCCGCCCGCCCGACGCAGCCGTCGCGCCCATGCCCAGCGCCTTCAGGACATGAGTGCCGCGCCGCACGCCGCCATCGCAGATCACCTCTATCCGGTGGCCCACCGCGTCCACGATTTCGCGCAACTGGTCGAAGGGTGCGCGGCTGCCGTCGAGCTGCCGTCCGCCGTGGTTCGACACCATGATCGCGTCGCAGCCGATGTCTGCTGCATGGCGCGCGTCCTCGACCGACATTATGCCCTTAAGGCAGAATTTGCCGCCCCAGTCGTTGCGAAGCTTCTCGACCGCAGCCCAATCCATGTCCGGATCGAGCATTTTGTCGAAATAGTCCTGGATCGAGATCGACTCGTTGGTGCCTTCGCCGACATGGGTTTCGAGATTGGGAAGCGAGAACCGCTCGCGGAACAGGAAGTTGAGTGCCCATGAAGGCCGGCTTGCGTAGGACAGGAAGCTGCGCGGCGTGATCCTGGGCGGAGTGGTGAAGCCGGTGCGCTTGCAGCGCTCGCGGTTGCCGGAAACGATGGTATCCACGGTCAGCGTGACTGCATCGAACTTCGCAGCGCGCGCCCTGTCCAGCAGCGCGGCATTCAACCCCTTGTCGCGGTGGTAATAGTACTGGAGCATCTTCGGCCCGGAATAGTTCGCGCCGATCTCTTCTATGCTGACGCTCGACAGGCTGGAGATGCCGAACCACAGATTGTGTCGTTCCGCCACCCGGGCCACCGCGCGTTCTCCCTGCCAATGGAACAGGCGCTGCAGCGCAGTAGGGCTTAGCAACAGTGGCAGCGAGGTCTTGCGGCCCATGATCGTGGCCGACGTGTCGATCTGTTCGACGCCCCGCAACACGTTGGGCACGAGATCGCAATCGTCGAAAGCGGCGGTGTTGCGCGCACGCGTGATCTCGTCATCGCCAGCGCCATCGATATAGTGAAACACCGGATAAGGCAGACGTCGATGGGCGAGGGCGCGGAAATCCGAGATATTGTGGCAGTCCGCGAGCGAGCGGACGCAGTGCGGTACGGTGAACTGGGACATAGCAGTCAGTTCTAAGCAATCGCGAAGCGGCTGAACAGGTGTTCACTAGCAATTCAGTTCGTCGCTTCCAAACAACGCTTCATCGCAATCCACAGAGGGAGATTTCGCGATGAATAGAGAACGAAGTCCTGGCGTGAAACTGCTCTTCGCGGGTCTTGTCGCCGCAGTGCTGATCGTGCCGTTGATGATGGTTTACGCGCTGGTGTGGGACCGACAGAACCAGGCGCAGACCGCGCAAACCTCGATCGTGGAGGGGTGGGGCGGTCCACAGGTCATTGCCGGTCCGGTCATCTCCGTCCCCTACACCGACACAGAGCAGCAGACTGTGCAGGAAAACGGCGGCACATCGACGCGCACCGTGGCGGTCGAAAAGACGCTCTACCTCTCACCGGAAAGCAACCAAGTTGTCACCACCATGACGCCTGAAGAGAAGCAGAAGTCGATCTACAAATCGGTGCTCTACGACGCCAATGTGACGGGAAAGGCCCGGTTCGCCCTGCCAGAGGATCTGGAACGCTTCGGCGTTACGCCCGAGCAGCTTCAGTGGGACAAGGCCCAGCTGCGCTTCGGCATCTCCGACGCTCGCGGTTTGACCGATGGCGGCAGGATTTCCGCTGGTGACGAACCGCTCGAACTGCGGCCCGGTCGTGGTCCCGGCGCGACCGGTGGACAGGGCTTTTTCGCCTTCCTGCCGTGGACGGGCGAGGGCGATCTCGACATCTCCTACAGCTACGGCCTGCGCGGCAGCCGCTCGCTCAGCCTCGTACCGCGTGGCGGTGTGACGGACTGGAAGGTCAGCTCTCCCTGGCAGAAACCGAGCTTCCACGGTTTCCTGCCCGCCGGCCCGACCATCGGCCCCGACGGGTTCGAGGCAAACTACCGGATCGACAAGATCGCACTCGGCCAGCCGCCGGTATCGACCGTTGATTACGGGCCGCCAGCCTTCGATTATAGCCGGGACAACTTCGCCACCGCGCCGTTGATCGAAGTGGCCGCTCCCGACGGCACCACCAAGGTCAGTGGCAACAGTCGAGCGATCAGCGTCGATCTGGTCGAGCCGGTGAACCTCTATTCGAAGGTCGACCGTGCGGTGAAGTACGGTTTCCTGTTCATCGGTTTCACCTTCCTCGCCTACCTGCTGTTCGACATCGTCGGCGGGGCGCGGGTTGCGGCGGCGGAATATCTGCTGACCGGCGCGGCGCTGGTCCTGTTCTTCGTGCTGCTGCTGGCTTTCGCCGAAGTGGTCGGGTTCACGCTCGCCTACGTCATCGCTGCGGCGGGGATCATCGGACTGCTGACAGCTTACAGCGCCGCCGTGCTGAAAAGCTGGAAGCGCGCAAAGTTCATGGGCGCCATGCTGGTCGGCCTTTACGCGCTGCTGTTCGTGCTGCTGAACCTCGAAGGGCTGTCGCTCCTGATCGGTTCGGTGATGCTGTTCCTGGCGCTGGCCGGTGTGATGTACGCCACGCGCGGCATCGACTGGTCGGCAGTCGGACGCCGCAGGGACGAGGAGGACGCTACGCTGACTGCGTAGGCCTCCCGACAAAGAGGAAGGGCGGGCCGCAGCGATGCGAGCCCGCCTTTTCTATGCGGGAAGCAGATGCTTGATGCCGTAAACCTTGGCGGCCGTCCCTGCGTAGAGCGCGCGCTTCTCGTCCGGCGAGGCATTGACCGTCACGCGCTTGAAGGCGTTCCACAGGGTCGGATAGTCGCAGCCCCATCTGTCGACGGGGAAGTTGCTTTCGAACATCGCGCGTTCCGGCCCGAAGGCCTCGATGCAGGTTTCGAGATAAGGCTTCCACAGCGTTGCCAATGCCTCCGACGTTTCGCCGGATAGCGGGCCTTCCTCCGGCATCCCGCAGAACGCCATCGCCAGCCCGCCGAGCTTGACCGAGACATTCTCGCACTTCGCCATTTCGCCGATACTTTCGCGCCAGATGTCGAAGCGTTCGGGCAGCTTGCCGCGATAGGACGCAATGTTCAGCGGAGTGCCGCAGTGGTCGAGCACGATGGGCTGGTCGGGAAAGGCGCGGGCAAGGTCGATCACGTCGCCCAGTTGCGGCTCGAGCAGCCAGGCATCGAATGTCAGGCCCAGTTCGCCCAGCCTCGCGAAGCCTGCGCGGAAGGTCGCATCGCGATAGAGCCCCTCCGGCGCGTGGAAGGGCGCGCCGAGGACGGTAGGGTCGGCATCCCACGCCGCCGTATGGCGGATGCCCTTGAAGCGGCCGTTTCCTGCGGCGACCAGCGCCTCCAGCACACGGGTTGCGCCGTCGCCGAGCGTCAGATCGGCATGGCCGATGATTGCGGCACAGGCGCGCAAGTCGCCGTAAATGCCGCTAGCGCTCTGCGCTGCAACGCCGTTGACGAATTCAACCTCGCCCACCGGCTTCAGCGCCTCGTCTGCGCCAGAGCGGTAAAAGGCGCCGCATTCCATGAAGACGGTGCCGATTACATTATGCCCGGTCTGGCAGTCGGCGCGCAGTTCCGGGAAGGTGTAGTAGGGGCTCAGCGCGACCGCAGCGATGAAGTCGTGCGGTTCCTCATCCCCGCCGCCTGCCGCCGCCAGCAGCGGGGTCAGATCCCACAGATGGTGATGCGGATCGATGATCGGCAGGTCCGGTTCGAGAATGCCCTCCGCCATACGCCCCGCCTCCCTACCGGATCTGCGTGATCGCGTCGCACTGGCGGTCGTCGCCGCGCATGCCGAGTTCAAGCGCCTGCATCCGCTGCTGGCTGGTGCCGTGGGTGAAGTTCTCCGCCGAAACGCGGCCCTGCGTCAGCGTGTCGTCCCCGATGGCGCTGGCGGCGCGCATCCCCTCTTCGACGTCGCCCGGATCGATCCGGTTGCGATTGCGGCCCGCCCAAACGCCGGCGTAGCAATCGGCCTGCAGCTCCATGCGGACCTGAAGCTGGTTGGCGGCACGCGGGTTCTGCTGCTGCGCGCTGCGGATGGCGTCCGCGATGCCCGTGATCTTCTGGATGTGGTGGCCGTATTCGTGCGCGATGACGTAGAGTCGGGCGAAATCGCCGCGATCGCCGCTCATCTGCGCGAGCTGATCGTAGAAGCGCGTATCGATGTAGATACCTTCGTCAGCCGGGCAATAGAACGGCCCCATCGCGCTCGATGCCGCGCCGCAGGCGGTGCGGACGCCGCCGCCCTGGATGAAGGTCAGCGAGGGCGTGTTGAAACCCTGCACGTTCTGTTCCTGGAAGACGCCTGCCCATGTCTCGTTGAGCGAGCCCAGGACGCTGCACGTTTCGCTCGCATACTGGTTCTGCGAACACAGTTGCTGCTCGGTCATGTCGGACGATTCCTGCGTCGCCTGTCCGCCCTGCATCCCTTCGACAGTGGACAGCGTGTCCATCGGATCGATGCCGAACACCAGCGCCCCGATCAGCGCGATCACGATGGCGCCGCAGCCGACGCCGCCCGCGCGCATTCCGCCGCCGCCGCCTCCGCCACGCACGTCGATCTTGCTGGTATCGAAGGGATTGAGACGCATCGAACTCTCCTGTTACGCATCTGCGGCAATTGTCGCTGGACAAATGCGTCCTGCCCCGCGCAGACCCTCATGAGCCCATCATTCAGCGGAGTTTGCAATGTTCCTCAAGGGAAAACGCGCGCTAGTCACCGGTTCGACCTCAGGCATCGGCCTTGCCGTAGCCCGCGCCCTGCATGGCGAAGGAGCCGAAGTTGTCCTCAACGGCTTTGGTGACGAAACGGAAATCGCGCAATTGTGCGAGGAACTGGGCGCGACCCACAGCGGCGCCAACCTGCTCGACGTCTCCGAGATCGAGGCGATGATGGCGGACGCGGGCGACATCGACATTCTCGTCAACAACGCCGGGATGCAGCACGTCAGCCCGGTGGACGAGTTTCCCGTCGACAAGTGGAACATGATCATCGGCCTCAACCTGACCGCAGCCTTCCACACCACGCGGCTTGCCGTGCCGGGCATGAAGGCGCGCGGGTGGGGCCGGATCATCAACACCGCCAGCGCGCATTCCAAAACCGCCTCGCCGTTCAAGAGCGCCTATGTCGCCAGCAAGCACGGCATCGAAGGGTTCACCAAGACCATCGCGCTCGAACTGGCGCCGGCCGGGGTAACGGCGAATTGCATCAGCCCAGGCTATGTCTGGACGCCATTGGTCGAGGGCCAGATCCCCGACACGATGAAGGCGCGTGGCCTCAACCGGGAGGACGTGATCAACGATGTGTTGCTCGCAAAGCAGCCGACCAAGAAATTCGTGCAACCCGAAGAGGTTGGCGCACTTGCCGCCTTCCTCTGTCGTGAGGAAGCGGGTAATGTCACCGGCGCGAACTGGAGCATCGATGGCGGCTGGACCGCCGGATAGGAATTGAAGCGGGCGTGCAGGGAATGACAGTCAGGGGGAAGGTCCGGCAAATCGGTCGGTTTGCCACGTTGTGCGGCGTTGCAGCCGCGCTCGCCGCGTGCGCGACGACCGCAGGCGTTGGCAGCGCCACGGTGGAGCGCAATCTTCGCAGCCACGTCGAAACTCTCGCCAGCGACGAATTCGGCGGGCGCCTGCCCGGCACGAAGGGAGAGGATCTGTCCGTCGCCTACCAGGTCGACGCGCTGAAGGCCTACGGCTTCGAACCGGGCTACATCGGCGAATGGACGCAGCCTGTCGCGCTCGACAAGACCGTCGTGTCTGCACCGCGACTGACCTTCGCTGGCGATGGCGGCACCGTCGTCTCCGCCGATGATCTCTATGTCCTGTCCGCTTCCGCAGACGGGGAGGGCAAGCGGCTCGAACTGATTGCCTTCGCTTCGGACTTCGATGGAAAGTTTGGCGATCTGTCTGGCAAGGCCGTGGTTTTTGAAGATCTGCAACCCGGCGCCGCGCTGTTCGGCCCGCTGATGGAAGCCAACCCGGCCGCAGTCCTGATCCCGGTGCGCGACGAAGCGCGGCTTGGCCGGGTTGCAGGCAGCGTCGGTTCGGGACGCTGGCGGCTCGCAAGTGAAGTCGACACCGGTCCCTCGCTGTTCTACCTCGGTCCCGATGCGCTGGCTCAGCTCGAAACGGGCATGGGCACGACCTTCGCAAAGCTTGCGCCGCGCCTTCGCAAGAACGGCGGGCGGCTCGATACCGCCACCGCGATCAGCTATGGCGTGGCACGCGATGTGAAGCAGATTACCTCGGCCAATGTGCTGGGCCGGCTCGCGGGAACCAGGCCGGGAAGCGGCGCGGTGATCCTGCTCGCGCACTGGGACCATCTGGGTGACCAGTGCGGTTCGGAAGACGACGCAGACCGCATCTGCAACGGCGCGGTCGACAACGCCAGCGGGGTTGCGGCGATGCTCGAAGTCGCGCGGATCATGGCCGCGGGCAAGCGGACGGAGCGTGATCTCTACATCATGGGCAACACGGCGGAAGAAATGGGGCTGCTCGGCGCGCAGGCGTTCGTCAACAATCCGCCCGTGCCGCTCGATTATTTCGTCGCGGGCTTCAGCCTCGATACGCTGGCAATCGGATCGCGCGATGCGCCGGTCACGATCATCGGTTACGGCCTGACCCCGCTAGATGCCGGGATCGAGGAAGTCGCCGCGAAGCTGGGCCGCAAGGTCGACGTGCGCGAGGAAGACCAGCAGTTCGCGCGCCGCCACGATGGTTGGGCGCTTACCGCGGCGGGCATTCCGGCACCACTCGTCAGCAGTTCCTTCGGTGACCGGGGTGCGCTGGAGTCGTTTTTGTCAGAGCGTTATCACAGCGCCAGCGACGAGTATGACGACACCGTCGATTTCGGCGGCGTGACGCGCGACGTGGCGCTTTATGTCGAGCTGGTGCGCCACTTTGGCGACACGGCGAAATACGCGCCGCCGGTGGAACCGCAGACCGAAGGCGCGCCCGCCGAATAGCTCTGAGTGAGAATGTGCCGGATTAGTCCGGCCACTGGCCTTCCCACTGTCACCAAGTGCGGTTACATGGGCCGCCACGATTCTTCCAAGCGCTCGAGGCAGCAGTGGCAACCGACGACATTCCTTTCGGCCTGACTTTTGACGATGTGCTGTTGCGCCCTGCGCGCAGCGACATCCTGCCATCGCAGACCGATACCAGCGCGATGCTGACGCGCGACATCCGCCTGAACATTCCGCTGCTTTCGGCGGCCATGGACACCGTGACGGAAGCCGAAATGGCGATCGTCATGGCGCAGATGGGCGGCATTGGCGTTCTCCATCGCAATCTGTCGGTGAAGCAGCAGTGCACCGCCGTGCGACGGGTCAAGCGGTTCGAAAGCGGCATGGTCGTCAATCCGATCACCATCGCGCCCGACGCGACGCTGGGCGAAGCGCAGGCGATCATGCAGGAAAACCGCATCAGCGGCATTCCCGTGACCGACCGCGACGGCAAGCTCGCGGGTATACTCACCAATCGCGACGTGCGCTTTGCGGCGAACCCGGACCAGCCGGTGCGCGAACTGATGACGAGCGAGAACCTCGCCACCGTCGGCGTCGGCGTATCGCAGGAAGAAGCGCGCCGCCTGCTGCACCAGCGCCGGATTGAGAAGCTGCTGGTGGTCGACGACCAAGGGCGCTGCGTTGGCCTGATCACGGTCAAGGACATCGAAAAGGCGGTGCTCAACCCCAACGCCACCAAGGATGCGGGCGGCCGTCTGCGTGTCGCTGCGGCGACCACGGTGGGCGACAAGGGCTTCGAGCGCAGCGAGGCGCTGGTGGATGCAGAGGTCGACGTCATCATCATCGATACCGCCCACGGCCACAACGCCGAAGTCAGCAGGGCGGTGGAGCGAGCCAAGAGGCTCTCCAACTCCGTGCAGGTCATCGCTGGCAACGTCGCCACGGCGGAAGCGACGCGTGCGTTGATCGACGCCGGCGCGGACGCCGTGAAGGTCGGCATCGGTCCGGGCAGCATCTGCACCACGCGCATCGTCGCAGGCGTCGGCGTGCCGCAGCTTTCCGCGATCATGGAAAGCGCGGAAGAGGCGGACAAGTCGGGCGTTCCGGTGATCGGCGACGGCGGTCTTCGCACCAGCGGCGATGCGGCCAAGGCACTTGCCGCCGGGGCATCCACGCTTATGGTCGGGTCGCTTTTGGCGGGCACGGAAGAGGCACCGGGCGAAACTTTCCTCTACCAGGGCCGCGCTTACAAGAGCTACCGCGGCATGGGCAGCGTCGGCGCGATGGCGCGCGGCAGCGCCGACCGGTACTTCCAGCAGGACATCAAGGACCAGATGAAGCTGGTTCCTGAGGGCATCGAAGGGCAGGTCCCTTACAAGGGCCCGGCGCGCGACGTCATTCACCAGCTTGTCGGCGGCGTTAAGGCGGCGATGGGCTACACCGGCTCGGCCACGATGGAGGAACTGCGCAAGAATGCGAAATTCGTGCGGATCACCAATGCGGGCCTGTCGGAAAGCCATGTCCACGACGTCAGCATCACTCGCGAAGCGCCGAATTATCCGACGCGCTAGACCATGACACCTGCGGCACGCGTCCAGACGGCCATCGAAATCCTCGATCAGGTCATTGCCGCCGCGCGCGCCAACGCCGCGCCCGCGGACCGCGTCTTCGCCAACGCCATGCGCGAGCGTCGCTATGCCGGGTCGAAGGACCGGCGAGCGGTGCGTGAACTCGTGTTTTCTGCCATTCGCGCTTGCGGTCCGACGCCTGAGACAGGGCGCGCAGCCATGCTGAGGCTTGCCGAGGTGCAGCCGGAAGTGCGCGAGGCGTTCGATGGCTCGCAATACGGCCCGCCCGCGATTGGCGAACGGGAAATCCCGGCCAAGGGCGGCATCGCGCGCAAATGGGTGTTTGAGAAGCTCAAGGCGGGCGGGATCGAAGGCGCCGAAGCAGAGGCCTTGCTTGATCGGGCGCCGCTCGACGTGCGCGTCAACACGCTGAAAGTCGATCGCACCACGGTCGAGCTCCCTGAGCAGGGCGAGCCGCTCGTGGCGCCGCAAGGCCTGCGCTTCGCATCCGGTACGAATGTCGAGCAATGGACCGCCTATCGCGACGGAGCGATTGAGGTGCAGGACTGCGGCAGTCAGCTGACCTGTCTCGCAGCGCAGGTCGCGCCGGGTCAGACCGTTATCGATCTGTGCGCAGGCGCGGGCGGCAAGACGCTCGCACTGGCGGCGGCGATGGGGAATTCCGGCAAGCTTGTCGCCTGCGACACCGACCGCACCCGCCTTTCCAACCTCGCCCCCCGCGCCGAGCGTGCCGGGGCGCAGATCAACGAGACGATCCTGCTCGATCCGGGCCGCGAGCTGGATTCGCTCGAAGACCTGAGGGGGCAGGCCGATTGCGTTTTCGTCGATGCGCCATGTTCGGGTAGCGGAACGTGGCGGCGCAAACCCGACGCGCGTTGGCGACTGACCGACAAGGTGTTGGAACGGCTTCTCGAAACGCAGCGGCATATCCTTGATTATGCGGCGAAACTGGTGAAGCCGGGTGGAGCGCTGGTCTACGTCACCTGCTCGGTTTTCGATGAGGAGGGAAGCGAGCAGGTCACGCGCTTCTTGGCCGGGCACAAGGACTTCGTTGCCGACCCGCTCGATCTGCCTGCCGGTCGCCCGCGCGGAGACGGTATCCGACTTACCCCGCACCATGATGGAACGGACGGATTTTTCATCGCGCGTTTAAGGAAGCTCTGATAGCGTCGCCGGCACGATGGGACATTCCGGACCAGACAAGCCTCCCGCGATCAAGGACTTCATCATGCGCTTTTTCCCCGCTGCAGCTGCCCTCTCGCTCGCCGTCGCGGTGACGGCCAGCGTTGGATATGCGGAACAGCAGCGCGTCGATCCGCGTGCCGCGGCTTTGATCGCGCAGGGCGAGGCGCAACTGGCCGCGGGACAGGCCGATGCCGCGATCGACGCTTTCGAGACCGCGCTTGCCTTCGATCCCGGACAGCCGCGCGTCTACGTCGCGCTGGCCGATGCGGCGCGCGCGCAGAAGCTGCAGGGCAAGGCGATCCGCTATTATCGCGCCGCGCTGGCGAAGGATCCGCGCAACCTGCCTGCCATCGCGGGCGAAGGTGCCGCGCTTGCGGAAAAGGGCGCGGTCGATCGTGCGCGGCAGAGCCTGACACGGCTTGAATCCCTGTGCGGTTCGAATTGCGCCGAGACGCAGCAGCTCGCGCAGGTCATCGCGCGTGGCCCGCAGGCGAAAACGCTGACCGCCGAGGCCGTTCTGCCCGAACCGGTGGTGACGCAGAATTAAACTTCGCCCGCTAAGCTCCTGATCCGCAAAGGGGAGAGGGGCGTGGCGGCAATCCAGCATGACAAGCAGCCGAAACCGGTCAGCGCCTTCGCGGCGTTCTGGAAAGGGCTGCTGGCGCTAGAGCTGTTTTTCCTCAGCATCATCGTCATCCTGCTAACCCTGAGTGCGGTTATCGGGCTGGCCTATCTCGGCTTGAATCTGGAAGACTGGCAATACGGGCCGGAAGATTTCCGGCCTTCTCAACTCGAGACGAGTTTCGCCGGGGTCTGGATCGCCCTGCTGCTCGCGTCGGGCTACGCGGTGATCGTGACGCCTTTCGTCTATCCGCTGGTCGCCGTGCCGATCGGCTTCCTGATCGACCGCCACGTGCCGCCGGACAGTTGGCGCGCCTCGCCCCTGTTATGGGCGGGTGTGGGTGCAATCATCATGCTGCTGCCGCCAATCGCCACGCTGGAACTCGACCCGCGCACGTGGAACGTGTTCGGCATTTCCAGCACCTTCGTCGCGATGCTGGGCGGCGGGCTTGGCGGCTTCGCGATCTCCCGACAGTATTTCGGAATGAGCGTCAGATCAGCGATGAAAATTCCGAGACAACAGCGCGATACACGCGCTGCTTGAAGGGAATTATGAGGCGGGGCAACTCCTCCGGCTCGACCCATTTCCAGTCGCAGAATTCCGCCGGATCGTGGGCGTCGAGATCGATGTGGCCATCTTCCCCGGTGAAGCGGGCGAGGTACCAATGCTGTTCCTGACCGCGGTATCTGCCGCCCCAAAGCTTGCCGATGAGATCGTCCGGCAGGTCGTAGCGCAGCGGCTCTTTCATCCGGCTGATGACATCGACATGGGCGTGAGTGACGCCGGTTTCCTCGTGCAATTCCCGCAGCAAAGCTGCGTCCAGATCTTCGCCCGGATCGACGCCGCCCTGCGGCATCTGCCACCAGTCGCCTTCCTTCGTGTCGATGCGCCGGCCAACGAAGGCCAGGCCTTCGCGGTTGACCAGCATCACGCCCACGCAGGGGCGGTAACCCAGCTCGCTCATGCCGCAATCCGCTCCAGCTTGACCTTGATGGCGCCCAGGAATGCCTCGACATCGGCCTGACCGCTGGGAATGGCTTTCCGTAGCGTGGTGAAGCCGTGGATTATCCCGGGAAATTCGAAATAGCTCACCTCAGTGCCCTGCTGGATCAGATGCGCAGCGTATTCGCGCCCTGAATCGCGCAGCGGGTCGAGACCAGCGGTGCAGATGACGGTCGGCGGCGTGTTCTCGCAGGGGCCGACCATCGGCGTGTGGCGCGGGTCGTTCGCATCGCCGCCATATTGCGCGGTGAACCACGCCATGGTGGAGGCGGTCAGCAGGTAGCCGTCGGAAAAGCTGCTGAAGCTCTGGTGCCGGGTGATATCGCTCGCCACCGGGTAAATCGGTGCCTGAACCAGCACCGGCACAGCGGCCGGATCGTTCATCATTGCGTTGGTGGTGACGATGGTCAGATTGCCGCCCGCACTGTCGCCCGAAATGACGAGGCCGGTGACTTCTCGGCCGAGTGCCTCTGGCGAACCAGCGACCCAGCGCGCCACGGCCTCGCAGTCGTCGGGCGCAGCAGGGAAGGGATGTTCCGGCGCGAGGCGATAGTCGACCGACACGACGGGCAGGTCGAGAATATGCGCGAATTCGGTGCACAAATTGTTGTAGACGTCGAGATCGCCGATCACGAAGCCGCCGCCGTGGATGAAGATGACGATCGGGGACGGGCCGCGTTCTTCGCGCGCGTCGTAGAACCGCAGCGGAATTTCCCCTGCCGGACCGGGGCAGGTCAGATCGCGCACGACCGCCATTTCGCGCGCCGGCGCTTCCGCCAGACCGCCCATCGCGCGCATCTGACTGCGCGCCTCGACCGCGCCGATGTCGCGCATTTCGGGGCCGCCCAGTTGTGCCAGCATATCGAGGAATGCCCGCACATCGTCGCGCACGTAGTGTTCTGTCTCGCTCATCGCTCTCGTGCTCTCCTTGCGGCCGAATTGATAAGGCGGCGGGTTTGGCCCTGTCCACAGCGCATTTTGTCGGTTAGCACAGAATTTCTTGATTGAAGCGACCATGGGGCAACCATAGGTGCGCCGGGATGAAATGCGGGGCCGACGTCTCCCGCGCTGACAGGATGTGATGAATGGCAAGCCTTGCCGAAACCCCGGCCACTGAGGCCTCCTCTCCCGATGCCGTGGTGGTGCGCTTCGCCGGCGATTCCGGCGATGGAATGCAGCTGACCGGCGGGCAGTTCACGCTGTCTACCGCGCTGGCAGGCAACGATCTTGCCACCTTCCCGGATTTCCCGGCCGAAATCCGTGCCCCGCAAGGCACGCTGTTCGGCGTCTCTGCGTTCCAGATCAACTTCGGCAGCCGCCAGATCAACACCGCGGGCGACGCGCCCGATGTGCTCGTGGCGATGAACCCGGCCGCGCTGAAGACGAATGTCGCGGCGCTCAAGCCCGGCGGACTGATCATCGCCGACAGCGGAGAGTTCGGTAAGCGCAATCTCGACAAGGCGAAGTACGACGCCAATCCGCTGGAAGACGGCAGCCTTGCCAAGTGGCAGTTGCTGGCGTTCGACATTTCCGCGCTGACGATCGAGGCGGTGAAGGACTTTGGCCTCGGCAACAAGGACGCGCTGCGCTGCAAGAACATGTGGACGCTCGGCCTCGCGCTGTGGATGTTCGATCGACCGCGCGATCCCATCCACGACTGGCTGAAGGCGAAGTTCAAGAACAAGCCTGACATCGCCGGTGCCAATATCGCTGCGCTCGATGCAGGACACGCCTATGGCGAGACGGCGGAGCTTTCCGGCCCGCTTCGCCAGGTCCATCTCGATGCCGTTCCCAGCGCGCCGGGTCTCTATCGTACGGTCACGGGCGCGGAGGCGGTGAGCCTCGGCCTCGTCGCGGGCGCGCAGCTTGCCGGATTGCCGATGTTCTTCGGCGGCTATCCGATCACGCCCGCCAGTGCGATCCTCCACCACCTTGCGCGGCTGAAGGAATACGGGGTCACTACCTTCCAGGCGGAAGACGAGATTGCCGCGATCTGCGCCGCCATCGGCGCGAGCTATGCCGGGCAGCTGGGCGTCACCAGTTCGAGCGGGCCGGGCATCGCACTCAAGACAGAGGCGATGGGCCTCGGCATCATGACCGAGCTGCCACTGGTGATCGTCAATTCGCAGCGCGGCGGCCCCTCCACCGGCCTGCCGACCAAGACCGAGCAGAGCGACCTGTATCAGGCGGTCTATGGCCGCAACGGCGACGCGCCGATGCCGGTCGTTGCCGCACGCAGCCCGTCCGACGTGTTCGAATGCGCGATCGAGGCTTGCCGCATCGCGGTTCAGTACATGACGCCGGTGATGCTGCTGACCGACGGGTACATCGCCAATGCGAGCGAGCCGTGGAAGGTGCCAGACCCGGCCAGCTTCACGCCGTTCCCGGTCAAGTTTCTCGAGAGCAAGAACGCAGGGGACGAACTGCTCCCCTACAAGCGCGACGCCAAGGGTGCGCGTCCGTGGATCAAGCCCGGTACGCCCGGCCTGATGCACCGCATCGGCGGGATCGAGAAGCACGAGCTGACTGGCAATATCGATTACTCGCCCGACAATCACCAGCGCATGACCGACGCGCGCAAGGCGAAGGTCGAAGGCATCGCCGTGCCGGATCAGGACATTGCCGCAGG
The DNA here is from genome assembly GCF_054482795.1 of Altererythrobacter sp. CAU 1778. NCBI lineage: Bacteria > Pseudomonadati > Pseudomonadota > Alphaproteobacteria > Sphingomonadales > Erythrobacteraceae > Altererythrobacter > Altererythrobacter sp. CAU 1778. The sequence goes on from NZ_JBTLRP010000001.1 coordinate 1,301,211, forward strand.
CGCATCCTCCGGCAAGCTCGCCGTGGTGGGCTGGGGCAGCACCTTCGGCCCGATCCATCAGGCCGTGAACCGCTCCATCGCCAACGGCTGCGAGGTGAGCCACATCCACGTGCGCCACATCTGGCCGCTGCCGAAGAACCTCGGCGAGCTGCTGCGCGGGTTCGACAAGATCCTCGTGCCGGAAATGAACACCGGCCAGTTCAAGACCGTGTTGCGCGACCAGTTCCTCGTCGACGCCCAGCCGCTGACCAAGACCAGCGGCCAGCCCTTCCAGATCGCCGAACTGGAAGCCGAGATCGCCAAGTTCTTCGACGGGATCGAAGGCAATGAAGGCGGGCAGGTCCAAGTGAACGACGAACAGCTGCCCAATCCGGTAGGAGTAGAAGAATGAACGCGCCTGCCAAATTCGAAACCACGCTCAAGGACTGGGAAACCGACCAGGAGGTCCGCTGGTGCCCGGGTTGTGGTGACTACGCCATTCTCAAGGCCGTGCAGCGCACTCTGCCGCAGCTGGGCTGCGACCCGGCAAACACGGTGTTTATCAGCGGCATCGGCTGCTCCAGCCGCTTTCCTTATTATGTCGAGAGCTACGGCTTCCACACCATCCACGGTCGCGCGCCGGCTTTTGCGACAGGGGCGAAGCTCGCCAATCCCGATCTCGATATCTGGCTGGTGACGGGCGACGGAGACGGTCTGTCCATCGGCGGCAACCACCTGATGCATGTCCTGCGCCGCAACGTGAACATGCAGATCATGCTGTTCAACAACGAGATCTACGGCCTGACCAAGGGGCAGGCGAGCCCGACCAGTCGTGAGGGCACAAAATCGCCCTCCACCCCGATCGGCAGCTACGACCATCCGGCACGGCCCGCCGCCTTCGCGCTGGGCGCTGGTGCGCGCTTCGTCGGGCGCGGGTTCGACGTGTCGAAGCATCTGCCCGAAGTGCTCAAGGCCGCGCACGCGCACCAGGGCGCTGCCTTCATCGAGATCTTCCAGAACTGCATCGTCTACAACAAGGACGTGTTCGACGACTTCGCCGCTCCGAAAGGTGCGGAAGATCGCCAGCTCTGGCTCGAAGACGGGAAGCCGATGCTGTTCGCGAAGGACAGCAAGGGCCTGACGCTCAACCGCGACACGCTGAGGCTCGAAGTCGTCGACGTTGTCGATGGGGACTGGGAAGCGGCGGGCGTAATCGTCCACGACGTCACCAATCGCACCGTGGCGCATATGCTGGTCGAAATGCCGTTCGGTCCGTTCCCGATGGCGCTCGGCGTGCTCTACGACGATCCTCGCCCGACCTTCGAAGCGGCTGTCATTGCGGAGAAGGAAAAGGCAAGCGCTGGCAAGGAAGCCAACCTCGCCAAGCTGCTCGCGCAGGGACAGACCTGGACCGTCAGCGGTACCGCGCAGGACCCGATCTGACGCAGCTTGCGCGCTGACCGGCCAAGATTTCCTGTCACCCCTGCAATGCCGGTTGCAAATCGCAACGCAGGCGCCAGTTTGGCGGAGCATATTCACGCAGAAGGAAACCGCATGTCCATCCTCTTCGAACCGTTCACGATCCGCAATCTGACGCTGCCCAATCGCGTCGTCATGGCGCCGATGACACGCAATTTCTCGCCCGGCGGCGTACCGGGACAGAACGTCGCTGATTATTATGCGAAGCGGGCGGAAGCGAACGTCGGGTTGATCGTATCGGAAGGCACGGTGATCAATCGCCCCGGCGCGGCGAACGACAGCGGTATTCCGCATTTCCACGGCGAAAAGGCGCTCGCCGGATGGAAGAAGGTGGTCGACGATGTTCATGCCAAGGGCGGCCTGTTCGCCCCGCAGATCTGGCACACCGGCATCGTGAAGCCGCAGTTCCCCGACAAGCCGCGCCCCGGTGAGCCGGAAGGCCCTTCCGGCCTGTTCAAGCCCGACGAACCGCTCGGCAATGCGATGACCGAGAACGATGTGATCGACACGATCGAAGCCTATGCGCAGGCCTGCGAGGATGCAGTTGCCATCGGCTGCGACGCGGTCGAGTTGCATGGCGCGCATGGGTATCTTATCGACCAGTTCTTCTGGGACGGCACCAATCAGCGGAACGACAAGTGGGGCGGCGCCACCCTGACGGAACGCGCCCGCTTCGCCACCGATGTCGTCAAGGCCGTGCGCGCGCGCATCGGCGACACGCCGCTGATCCTGCGCATCAGCCAGTGGAACCAGCAGGACTACGCCCGCCGCCTCGCCACCACGCCTGACGATTTGGCCGCATGGGTGCAGCCGCTGGTCGATGCCGGCGCGGATGTACTTCACTGCTCGCAGCGCCGCTTCTGGGACCCGGAGTTCCCCGAACTCGACGGCGAGGAAGGGCTGAACTTCGCGGGCTGGGTCAAGAAGCTGACCGGTGTGCCGACGATCAGCGTGGGTTCCGTCTCGCTCGACCGCGATTTCTTCACCAGCTTCGGGGGCAAGGACAGCAGCGCCGCCGATCTCGGTCAGCTCGAACGCCGCATGGAAGCGGGCGAGTTCGACCTGATCGCCGTGGGCCGCGCGTTGATCTCCAACCCCGACTGGGTGGAAAAGGTCCGCGCGGACGAAGTCGACAAGCTCGAAGGCTTCACGCCGCAGCACCTGCGCGAACTGGTCTGAGCCTCAGACTTCCCCAACGTTGCCGGGCGTTCTAAACCCGGCGCTATGACCCGCGTCTTCCCTCCCGCATTCCGTGTTTTGCACGGGCGGGAAGGGGGCGCGGGTTTTCTGCGACAGGACTGTGTTCCATGTGTTGCATCGAACAGGTTTGAGGACGCGCGCACATGGACAATCTGACCCACAGCCTCACCGGCGCGCTGCTCGGCCAGGCGGGGCTGAAGCGCAAGACGGGTCTCGCCATGCCCGCGCTGATTATCGGCGCGAACATTCCCGATATCGACGCGAGCTGCACGATCTACGGCCTGCAAAGCCTCGCCATGCGGCGCGGGATCACGCACGGCCCGATCGCAATGGTTTTGCTGCCGCTGCTGCTGGCAGGCGCGCTGTATTGGTACGACCGCTGGCAAACGAAACGTGGCAAGCGGCCGGAGGGGCGGCTGCCGTTGCGCTTCGGCTGGCTCTATGCTCTGTCGCTGCTCGGCTGCCTGACCCACCCGGCGCTCGACTGGATGAACGTCTATGGCGTGCGGCTGCTCGAGCCCTTCAGCAGCGAATGGTTCTACGGCGATACGCTGTTCATCGTCGATGTGTGGCTATGGGCGCTGATGATCGTCGCGACATGGTGGTCGCTTCGGCGCGAGAGGCGCGGGCAGAACGGGCGCAAGGTCGCGATTGCGGCCATTGCGGTGGCGCTGTTCTATATCGGCACGAACTGGACAATCACGCGCGATGCCGAACGGCTGGCGTTGAACGGCGATGTCTATAGCGAAACGATCGCTTCACCCGTGCCGGCACGCTTCTGGGAGCGCGAGCTTGTCTATCCGCAGGCGCAGGGGCGGGTGGCCATTGTGCCGGGCTACACTGGTCCGTCGAGCGATCGTCTGAACGTGGACCAGCCGTGGGATGTGCCGCTCGACTGGTGCGATCTGGATGCTGCACGACGGACAGACCCGGACCTCGACGCTTTCCTCTTCTGGTCGCGCGCGCCATTCGTCCAGCTGCGCGAAGATGGGAGCGCGGTTCTGCGCGATGCGCGGTTCTACGATCCGCTGGCACGCGACCGCTTCAGCGTCGATCTGGATCAGGGCGTGTGCGACGCGTCCGGGTCGGCCAGGCGGTCGGCAGTGGCGCGGGCGGGGCGATAGAGCAGGGCGGCGGCGAGGAAGGCCCAGCCAGCACCTCCCAACCACCCGGCGATGACGTCGCTGGGGAAGTGCACGCCCAGCATCACGCGGCTCCATGCGACCAGCGCGCTGATCGCCATGGCGGAAAGGAGGATGGTATAACGCACGCTCTCCCGCTGGCTGAGCGAGGCGAAGGCGATGGCCATGCCGATATACACGACCGCCGCGCCGAAGCTGTGGCCGCTGGGGAAGCTCTCTCCGCCAGCTTCGGTCAGGTGCGGAACGATCTGCGGCCGCTCGCGCCCGACCAGAAGCTTGACGCCGGTGTTGGCAAGCCAGCCGGATACGACCGTGGCGGCATAGAGCACCGCCTCGCGCCGCAGCTTGAGGAACAGGAGGGCCACAACCGCGGCGATGGCGAACAGGTTGCGCAGAAAGACGCCGCCCAGCGCGGTAACGTCGCGCACGCTTTCGAAGATCAATTCCGGCCCGCGCGGATGCAGGTCTTCGCCTGTACGGTAGGACAGGAGACCACGCGCGTCGAAACCGGCGGTCAGGTCGTGGGTGAGGAGGTAGACCATCACGGCAAACCCTGCCCAGCACACCGCCGCTGCGATCAGCGCCTTGCGCCGGTTGATGGTAAAGCCTCTGGCGGGCAGGGTCACACGCTCTGCAGGTACGGGAGGTTCGGCGGCGTGCATGGCGAGGGAACCCTTCGGCGCGGCCCCTCGTTCCCATCGCACCTGCCGGCAAAGCAGGGGCAGGGATAACAGGGGCAGGAATGACAAAACCGCAAATCGTGTGGCTCCGCCGCGACCTTCGCATGGCGGACAATCCCGCGCTATATCACGCAGCTCAGGAAGGGCCGGTGGTGCCGGTCTACATCCTCGACGACGATGCTGCGGGCGATCATGCCTATGGGGGTGCGTCGCGCTGGTGGCTGCATCATTCGCTGCAAAGCCTTGGCAAAAGTCTTGGCAAGCATGGCGTGCCGATCACACTTCGACGCGGCGATGCCGCGGACGAACTGGCTAAGATTGCGGAGGAGGTCGGGGCCGAAACCATCCACGCCAACCGCCATTACGAACCGTGGTGGCGCAAGGCGCAGGGGGCGCTGGCCGATAGGCTGGACTTGCAGCTTTACGACGGGAATTATCTTTTCCCGCCCGGTCACGTCACAACCGGATCGGGCGATCCGTACAAGATTTACTCCCCCTTTGCCCGCGCCATGCTCGAACAGATGCCGCCGCGCGATGAACTGCCTGCGCCCGACAGCTTCACGCACCCGGATAGCTGGCCGAAAAGTGACGCGTTGAATGATTGGGCCTTGCTGCCCACGAAGCCCGACTGGTCGGGCGGGATCGCCAATTTCTGGGAAGTGGGCGAGGAGGCGGCTCACGACCGCCTCGACTGGTGGCTAGATCACGTCGACGACTACGACGATGGGCGCAATCTGCCTTCGCAGGACACCACCAGCCGGATGTCGCCGCACCTCCACTGGGGCGAAATCTCGCCGGTCCAGATATGGCACCGCATGAAGGACAAGCGCAGCCAGGGTTGGAAGACTTTCGAGAAGGAGATCATCTGGCGCGATTATGCCCAGAACGTGATCTGCCAGTTCCCGGCCTATCCCAAGGAAAGCTACCGCGATTACGACGAGCAGACTCTGTGGCGCCACCCCAGCCGCGGGCACCTGATCCAAGAAGACCTCGAAGCGTGGCAGAGGGGAATGACCGGCTACCCCATCGTCGACGCTGGGATGCGCCAGCTGTGGCAGACCGGCTGGATGCACAACCGCGTGCGCATGATCTGCGCCAGTTTTCTCGTAAAGCATCTGCTGATCGACTGGCGGCAGGGCGAGCAATGGTACTGGGACTGCCTTGTCGACGCGGACTACGGCAACAACGGCGTCAACTGGCAGTGGATTTCCGGCACCGGCGTCGACAGCAATATGTTCAGCCGCATCATGGCGCCGCTCAGCCAGAGCGAGAAGTTCGACGCGGCGGGGTATATCCGCGAATATGTGCCCGAACTGGCGAATTGCGAGGAGGCGTGCATTCACGATCCGCCCGATAACAGGCGCGGCAAATACCCGGCCAAGATGATCGGCCACAAGGAAGCGCGGGAGCGAGCGCTTTCGGCCTACCGCGAGGCGAAGAACGGCTGAACCCTTCTTGCCCGTCTGTTCAGGTCACGCCATAGAGGCGCGCATGAATGCAGAGGGGATGACAGGCGGCCAGCACCTTCTGGCAGGGGGGCAGCGGTTCGAACGCTCGCCCGGCCTTCTGGCGCGGGCCTTCGCGCCCGGCTTCCACAAGATGCTCGACCGGCTGGACGCAGGTATAGAACGCGGCGCTATCGTCGGTCGCCTGCCGGACGGCACGACGCGGCGGCTGGGCGGACGCGCGCCCGGTTTCGAGGTCGAGATTGCGCTCAACGACTGGCGCGGACTGCTCCGGCTCGCCACCAACGGCTCGATCGGCTGGTACCAGGCCTGGGAAGCGGGCGAGTGGTCCAGCGACGACCTCGTTGACGTCTTCGCGCTTTTCAGCGATAATGCCCTCTCGCTCGGCGACATAGGCCGCGCCAAGGGGCCGTTCCGATGGGCGGCGAAAATCGCGCATCTGCTCAATCGGAACGACATCGCAGGCGCGCAGCGAAACATCGCCGCGCATTACGATCTCGGCAACGAATTCTACGCGCAATGGCTCGACGAGACGATGAGCTATTCGAGCGCGCTTGGCGCTGTGCAGAGCCTCGCAGACGCCCAGCGCGCAAAGTGGGACGAACTGGCGCGGCGGATTGGCGATGCGCGCGAGGTGCTGGAAATCGGCTGCGGCTGGGGCGGCTTGGCCGGTTATCTGGACGGGCGCGGGGCGGAGGTGACGGCGATCAGCCTCTCCGACCAGCAGCTGGCATGGGCGCGGGCGCATAACCCCGGCCCGGACTACCGTAAGCAGGATTACCGCGACGTCGCGGGCCAGTTCGATGCCATCGTCAGCGTAGAGATGGTCGAGGCGTTGGGCCGCGAATACTGGCCAGCCTTCATGGACAGCCTCGACCGCAATCTGCGGCCCGGCGGGCGGGCAGCGATCCAGTATATCTCGATGCGCGACGAAGTGTACGATGCCTATGCCAAGAGCGCCGACTTCATCCAGGCCTACATCTTCCCCGGCGGCGTGCTGATCCGCACCAGCGAGTTCCGGCAACTGGCCGAAGCGCGCAAGTTGGCTTGGACCGACCAGCGCGATTTTGGGTTGGACTACGCCGATACGCTCAAGGCGTGGCGCATCGCCTTCGACGCCGCGGCGGAGGCGGGGCGGCTTCCGGCGGGGTTCGACGAACGCTTCGTGCGATTGTGGCGTTACTACCTCGAATATTGCGAGGGCGGTTTTCATGGTGGCGGGATCGACGTCCATCAGGTCACGCTGATCAAGGGAGAGCAATGATGTTCCGCAAACTGGCAATCGCCGCGAGTGCGCTGACGCTGGCGTCATGCATGGCGAGCCCCGCGAATTATAGCGCCGATGTGGCGCCCATCGTGACGCAGTCGGTGCCCGAAACAGCGGTCGATCGCAGCGCAGCCAATTCTATCCTGTTCTGGAGCGACGAGCGCCGCTCCGCCGCTTTCCGCAACATGGAAGGCCTCTTCACGGGCCTCGAAGCGGCGCAGACCGGCCCGGTGCGGGTGATGCCGCAGGGCGAGGCGCTGCCTGCCGCCACCGGCAAGGCTGCGCATGACTTCATCGCCGGCACCAATGCTGCCGGGCTAATGGTGCTGCAGGATGGCAAGGTGCGGTTCGAGCAGTACGGTCTCGGCTTCGGGCCGGACGGGCGCTGGACCAGCTTCTCCGTCGCCAAGAGCTTCACCTCGACCCTGCTCGGTGCGGCGATCCTCGATGGCAAGATCGCCAGCCTCGAAACGCCTGTTACCGAGATCGTCCCTGAACTGGCTGGAACCGCCTACGATGGCGTCACGGTCGGCCAGATCGCCACGATGACATCGGGCGTGAAGTGGAACGAGGACTACACCGACCCAAACAGTGACGTCGCGAAAATGCTGACCATCGACCCGGTCGAGGGCGAATCGATGATAATCACTTACGCCCGCACGCTTGGGCGGGAGGCTCCGGCAGGCGAGAAGTGGGTCTATAAGACGCTGGAGACCAACCTTCTCGGCCTGATCGTGGAGCGTGCGGTGGGCCGTTCGCTGGCGGATTACGCTGGGGAGAAGATCGCGCGGCCTGCTGGTTTCGAAGGCAGTCTGTTCTGGATGCTCGACTTCACTGGAAGCAATATCGCGGGTTGCTGTATCTCACTGCGGCTGAGCGATTACGCGCGTTTCGGGCAGTTCGTGCTCGAAGGCGGGAACGGCACCGTTCCGCCGGGATGGTTCGCTCAAGCGAGCAAGGCACAGGTGAGCTTCGGTCCGAACGCGCCGGGTTTCGGTTATGGCTACCAGTGGTGGGCCTACCCGCAGGGCTACGGCGCGCAGGGTATTTTCGGGCAGGCGATTACCATCGTGCCGGAAAAGAACCTGGTGGTGGCCGTGGTAAGCAACTGGCCGACGGCGACCAGCAATGCGAACCGGCAGGCGTTCCGCGACCTCGTCGCGCAGATCGCCGCCGACTAGTTTAGAAAGCGCGCGGCTGCGGCGTGCCTTGGCGGTAACGCTCGAGCAGATTGTCGTGAACGATCGGGCTGAGCAGCTGGCTGAAAGCGCAGCCGACCAGATTGTTCTCCCACCAGATCACCTCGCCCTGCAGGGACTCGAGGCCGGGGAGGGTCAGCCAGCATATCGCGCCCATGTGCATGCGGCTTACGGCAGTGGCGGAGAAACCCGACAACGACAGATCATGCACGACCGTTTGGAATCCGCGTCCGCCGGACTGGCGAAGCTGCGCCGGAATGACGAGTCGCGTGCGCGGGGCAGAGCGGTCTTCCTGCGCTGCCAGCGCATATTTGTCGCGTGAATCCACGGTCATAGTCCACCCTTTCGCTCGCGCGGGCCCCTCGCAGGATTGCGAAACCAGCCCGCGCGCGACGGGCCAGTCACCCACGTATCCGCTGACAAGGGTTTAGAGCGTCTGAAAGAGAATGGTTAACGGCGCGCCAACGATGGCGGTAATCAGCCGTCCACGCGCTCTCGATGTCCGGTCGTGAAGTCCGATTGCACGAGTTCCGAGAGGCGGGTTGCCACGACCTCGGGCTGCTTGACCGTCTTCGGATCTTCGCCCGGATAGGCGCGTGCGCGCATCTGCGTCCGGGTCGCGCCGGGGTCGACGATGGCGACGCGGATGTGTCCGATCTTGGCGACTTCCTGCGCGTAGCTTTCCAGCAGATTGTCGAACGCCGCCTTGGTGGACCCGTAAGCGGACCAGTAGGCGCGCGGCGCTTCGCCGACACTGCTGGTCAGTCCGACGACACGCGCGTCCTTGCTGCGCTTCAGCATCGGATCGAGCGAGGCGAGCAGGGTCTGGGTTGCAAGCACGTTGACCGTCAGCGCATTGCCGAACTGCTTTGCATCGATCTGCGTAACGGGCGTCAGGCTGGGCAGGACGGCGGCGGATAGCACCAGCAGGTCGAGCGACTCGAACCGCTCCGCCAGCGCGGCCGCGAGACGGGGGATGGCATCCTGCTCCGCCAGGTCCATCGGCGCGATAATCGCGTGGCCTCCCGCGGCGTGAATCTCGTCCTCGACCTTTTCGAGCGCCTTGGCATCTCGCGACACGATGACGACCTGCGCGCCCTTGGCGGCAAGATCCTTGGCAACGGCTGCGCCGATACCGCGACTGGCACCCGTGACCAGCGCAAGCTGGCCGTCGAACGGCTTGTCTGCGGACATCAGGCTACCTTGCCGACCGGCAAAGTCAGTTGGGCCGTCTTGCCTTCGCGTTCCGTCAGGTCGGTCAGCGGAGTGGGATAGTCGCCGGTGAAACACGCATCGCAATATTGCGGGCTATCGGCGTTGCGGCCCTTGACGCCGACGGCGCGGTAAAGGCCGTCGATCGACACGAAGGCGAGGCTGTCGGCATGGATGAATTCCGCCATCGCCTTCACTTCCATGCGCGCGGCAAGCAGTTTGGAACGTTCGGGCGTGTCGACGCCGTAGAAGCAGCTGTGGCTGGTCGGCGGGCTGGCGATCCGCATGTGGACCTCCTTCGCGCCGGCATCGCGCATCATCTGCACGATCTTGAGGCTGGTCGTGCCGCGCACGATCGAATCGTCGATCAGCACGATGCGCTTGCCTTCCACCAGCATCCGGTTGGCATTGTGCTTGCGCTTCACGTCCGCGTGGCGCGCGCCGTCGCTGGGCTGGATGAAAGTGCGACCGACGTAGTGCGAGCGGGTGATTGCCAGCTCGAACGGAATACCGCTGCGCTGGGCATAGCCGATCGCGGCAGGCACGCCGCTGTCGGGCACGGGCACGACATAATCCGCCTCACACGGAGATTCGGAGGCGAGTTCCGCGCCGATCTGCTTGCGAACCGCATAGACCGAAAGGTCGTCGAACACCGAATCCGGTCGGCTGAAATAGACATGCTCGAAGATGCACGGCCGCGAGGGATGATTGCCGAAGGGGCGATGCTGCTTGATCGAGCCATCGTGGCTGACCTGGATCAGCTCGCCCGGTTCCACCTGTCGCATGAATTCCGCGCCAACCACGTCGAGCGCCACGGTTTCGCTGGCGAAGACGACTGCGTCACCGAGTTTGCCCATCACCAGCGGGCGGATGCCCAGCGGGTCGCGGCAGGCAATCATGCCTTCGGGCGTCATGCAGATGAGCGAATAGGCGCCTTCCACCATCCGCAGTGCGTCGACGAACTTGTCGAGCACGGTGGGATAACGGCTCGTCGCGACCAGATGGATGATGACTTCCGTGTCGGAGGTCGACTGGAAGATCGATCCCTTGGCCACCAGATCGCGGCGCAGCGCGGCGGCATTGGAGATATTGCCGTTATGCGCGATGGCGAAGCCGCCAGCGGCAAGGTCCGCGTAGAGCGGCTGCACGTTGCGGAGGCCCGAGCCGCCCGTGGTCGAATAACGAACGTGTCCCGCTGCCATTGCACCGGGGAGTTCCGCCATCGCTTCTGCGCTGGAAAAATTGGCGACAACGTGGCCGAGGCCGCGACGGGTGAAGAATTCCTTCCCGTCGAAGCTGACCATGCCTGCCGCTTCCTGTCCGCGATGCTGCAAGGCGTGCAGGCCGAGCGCAACAACGGGCGCCGCTTCGGGCGCGCCGATGACGCCGAAGACGCCGCATTCTTCGCGGAGCTTGTCGCCGTCCGCGTCGAGGAAAGGGTTCGTCAGGTTCATGCCGATGGTCTGCCCGATTGGGGGTTGCGCAGGGGCCGCTTCAATGGCGGTTCGCGCGCGCATTTACAAGGGGCTGGCGCAGGCTTCGGAGCGTACAGCAACTTGACCCCCGATATAATGTGATAGTATTATATAACGGTAATGAGTCGTTCAGGTGAGGCAGGGCAGCGATGAAACGAGTGAATGGCTATCTGGAGGGGTCGATTATGCGGCTCGGACTTATTGCAGGGGTTATCGGACTGGTCGGGATCAGCGTTCCCGCTGTCCTGTCGGCCCAGAAAGAGGACCGGGCCTCCACGGTGTCGCCCAGCCTGACCGCTACCGTTGAAGGTGTGGTCGGGGCCGATAGCAAGCAGTTGCAGATTGGTTCACTCGATGTGAACGTGATGACTCACGGCGGGCTCGCGATGACCGAGATGACCGTGCGGTTCGACAATCCCGGCAACGACACGCTCGAAGGCCAGTTCGCGATGGACCTGCCGAAGGGTAGCGTCCTCACCGGCTATGCGCTCGACGTCGGCGGCGAGATGATCGAAGGCGTCCTCCAACCCCGCGACCGGGCGCGCGAGGCATTCGAACGGCGCGTGGTTCGCCGGATCGATCCTGGCCTTGCGGAGGTCAGCTTTTCCGACCGCTTCGAAACCCGCGTCTACCCGATCTTCCCGCAGAACGGCCGAACCATTCGCATCCTCTTCGCCAGCCCGCTGGAGGCGGACGGGACCTATCGCCTGCCGCTCAACACGCAGACCGTGAAGACATATTCGCTTCGTGTCGAAGGCAGTGAAACTGCGCCGGGCAAGGGCATCGACTGGACGCAATCCGGCGGGGCCTGGATCGCCAGCGGCACCAATAGCAGCGTGACCGGCGATATTGAGTTCCGCGCCCCTTCCGGGGATGGCCTCACGCTGAGCGAGCATCCGGGCGAGGGCCAGTTCTTCGAGTTGGCGGGCGAGGCACCGCGCGGCGATGCTTCGGCCCGCGGACCGTTGACGATCCTGTGGGACCGTTCCGTCTCGCGGCTCGACGACGACCTCGCCGCCGAGGCTGATCTTGCCCAGACGCTCGCCCAGCGGCTGCGCGTTGGCAAGGTCAACCTCGTCCTGTTCGACAGTCGCTCGATCGAACGCTTGAGCGTCGATGCAGGGGACATTGCAGAAACCCTCGGCAAGGTGCGCTACGCGGGCGGAACCAGTTACGAAGCGCTCCCTGAGGAAATCGCTGACGCTACCGGCACCTGCGTTCTATTTTCTGACGGGCGCGCCACCATCGGCGACCGCGCGAATTTCAGCCGCACGTCCTGCCGGTTGAGTACGGTCACTTCCGGGGCGGAGGCGGACAAGGCCTGGCTCGAGGCGCAGGCGCGCTTGCAGGGTGGCTCGTTCGTCGATTTGCGCGACGAAGGTGCGGGGTCGCCTGTCGATGCCCTTCTGTCTGCGCCGAACCTGCCGCGCCTGACTGACAGTTCGGGCGCCGCGATACCCGTCCGCGTACTTCCTGCGCCGGACGGACGCTTTCGCATGGTCGGCCAGATGCCGGAGGATATGCGGATCGAAGTGAATGGCCGCGGCATCCCGGTTAACCGCCGCGCCGTGCCCATGTTCGCCGCACCGGGCGCGCTGTGGGCCTCGCAGCGCCTCTCGCTGATGCAGGACGGGCGCAGCATCGAGGAAATCGCCGAGGAAGCGCGCCGCTGGTCGGTGGCGACGCCGGGCGTCAGCTTCATCGTGCTCGAAACGCCGTGGGACTATGCCGACAGCGGTTTTACTCCGCCGGATTCCTACCCCAAGCCCCTGCGCGCGGAATATGACCGTCTCGTCGCGCAAAACGCGGCCAACGCGAAGGCGATGGACACGCAGCATTACGCAGGGCTCGAAGCGATGTGGAAGCAGCGCAAGGAGTGGTGGCGCACCGGCAAATGGTCGGACAACAGCAACGAGATCGTGCTGACGGGCTCGCGCCGAGATCCGAATATGCCGGTTCCGCCGCCACCTCCGCCCGTGCCGGTCATGGCGCCCCCACCGCCCGTGGCTCCGCCGCCTCCCGTCGCCGTCCAGACGCGCCCGATGCCGGACGAAGAAGCCAAGCCCGAAAACATAGTCGTGACCGGACGGGCCGTGCGGCAGAGTGTCGAGCGCGTGACGACTGTCGATGTCGAGGAATCCGCGGCTGACGCTTCCGCAGAATACGTCGGGCTGGAAGGCAGTCCTGCCGGGCAGGGCGTCCAGATCGTCACAGCCGAATGGTCTGCCGACCGCGATTACATCGACACATGGGACAAGGCCGGTTCCGGCTGGGCCGACGCCGTGCGCCGCACCGAGGAAGAGAACGGCGAACTGCCGCTGTTCTATCTCGACCTCGCGGAGTGGCACTTCTCCAAGGGCCGCAAGGTCGAGGCGATGCGCGCTGCCGAGGCCGCGCTCGACCTGCCCTCGCGCGACAATCTGACGCTCTACATCGTCGCCCAGCGGCTGCTGCGCTACGGTGATGCGGCGCGCGCGATCTGGCTGCTCGAACAACTGACCGACCGCGAGGCGGAGCGCCCGCATCCGTGGATGGCGCTGGCCGATGCCTATGCCAAGCGCGGGCGCGACACCGGCAATCGTGCCGACACGGCCAAGGCGCTGGAGCTGATGACCAAGGTCGCGATGGAACGCTGGCCGGGCGAGTACCAGCGGGTCAACGAATTCGCTCTGGCAGAAGCCAATGCGCTTATCGTCGCGCTGGGCGGGGCGGATGCGAAGGAGGTGACGCTGGACAGGAAGTTCATCGACGCCCTGCCGCTCGACCTGCGCGTGGTATCGCAATGGAACACGCCGCGCACCGATATCGACCTGTGGGTGCGCGAGCCCTCGCGCGAGGAAGTCGGTTTCAACAACCGCAACTCCAAGACCGGGGCGCGCTATCTGCACGACATCACGCTGGGCTACGGACCGGAGGAATATGCGATCAAGAAGGCGCCTGACGGCACCTATCGGATCGAACTGAAGACCTTCGCCGCCGACCGGCGCGATCCAAACGGCCCTTCGACCGCGACGGTTCGCCTCATTCGCGGCTTCGCAACCCCGCAACAGAGCGAACGCGTGATCGACGTTGAAATGCGGCCCGATGCCGACGGTCGCAGGTTGGTGGGTACGATCACGGTGGAGTAGGGCGCTCTCTCGCCTTGCCAAACGCCATGTTGCGCCGCACAACGGCACCATGCGGATCGCCGTCATCGACGAAAGCAGGGCGAGGGCCTCGATCATCGAGGACGGGCTGCGTCATTTCGACGACGCCGAGATCTTCGTCCTGTCGGACCGCACGGGCCTTATCGCCCGGATAGCGGAGATAGAACCGGACATCGTACTGATCGATCTCGGCAATCCGGCGCGCGATGTGCTCGAGGAATACTTCGCCGTCAGCCGCGCACTGGCGCGGCCAATCGCCATGTTCGTCGACGAAAGCGATGACGAGGCGATTGCGGCGTCCATTGACGCCGGCGTGTCCGCCTACGTGGTGGATGGTCTGGCCGCGCCGCGTATCCGCCCGCTGCTCGACCTGGCGATCCGCCGGTTCAACGCCTTCGCTCGCCTCGAAGAGGATTTGGCGGAGGCGCGCGGACGTCTGCAGGAGCGCGAAACCGTGGATCGTGCCAAGCGCATCCTGATGAACGAACGCAAATGCTCGGAGCCCCAAGCCTATGCCGAACTGCGCCGCAAGGCGATGGATTCGAACCGCCGCATCGCGTCCATCGCGGTTTCGGACAGTCCGGTTCGAGGGCGGGGCGGCCATTTCGCCTAGGGGCCGCTTGCTGCTTGACGACTATGAGGCATTCCCAAAGTCATCGCTGCCATTTTCGGTGCTATGTTTTGCTGCTGCATCCGATCACTACAAGCGGACGGTTATTCGGAAGCGCAAGAACTGCGCCGGATTGAACCGCGTCGACTTGAACAAATCCGCGTCAGTGGATACGTGGACGCTGCACACGGTGTCGCTGCAAAGTAGCTGGATCGGCAATGAAATTCGATTTAGTCTGGCGACTGGCGGTGCGCTGATCAAATCCGCGACGAATAAAGCTATGCGGGGGCATGGTCACGGGGGGATGTTTGCCAACTGCGGGCGATATCACAGTTGCTGAAACCCTGAAGTTGCTGGAGACGAGCTCTCCGGGGCTGGCAGATGGCGTCGCGCGCGGTCTCTACGCGCTGTGGCTCGGATCCGGCATTTCGCTCGAGCGGGTGGTCGGTGTTCCTGCCGTGATCGGCCGCGTCATAGAATATCTGCGCTCGCGGATGGACCCGGCGAGCGATGCCTGCCGCTACAAGATTGCGCTCGACCAAGTGCTTGCGCAGCTTTCGCCGCCGGAGCGTCAACTCCTGCATCTCGACCAGCCGATCGAAGATTGGCCGGCGGACGACAGAAAAGCCATCACTTGCCGGCTGGCAGGCTTTTATTCTGAAGTCCTCGAGACCCAGCTCGAGGGCGAAGCTGACGCCGACTTCTTGCTCTGGCAGGCCGTTGATGTGCAAGGCAGCTTTACTGGCGACGATCCTGACGCTGAGCATCTCTGCATTGTGATGCTGGCCCTTGAGGGCGCGTTTCGAGACATCTCCTCAGCCAACTGGGATTATCTGATCGAAGCCGCCGAGCGGGACTTGGCTGGCGCCGTCGGAGCGCAGATGGACGTCTGTATTCGTGCCGGCGATTTTCAGGATGCCAGCGGTCGCGCGAAGCTCCTCAAATATCATGGCTGCGCCGTGAAGGCGGTGGTTGAGCCTGACATCTATCGCCCGTTGCTGATCGCCCGAACGCCACAGATTCAAGGCTACCGACACAACGCGGCTTACAACGTCATGCGCGGCCATCTAGTCACGCTCGTGCAGCAGCGCCGCACCCTGATGATCGGCTTCTCGGCTCAGGATAATGATGTTCAGGAGATTTTCGTCGAGGGCGCCCAGCACAGCGACTGGGATTGGATGGCGGTCCCTAAGGCCTTCGTCTTTGCCGAAGAAGCACTGAAACAGGGTCAGAAAGGCGTGCTCACCAGCGCCTATGGCGAAGCGGACTATCATGCCAATCGCATTGCGATCGAAGGTGACGCGCAGGTGCGAGCTTTCGCCAAGCCGCTACTGATCGCATTGCTGCTCAGTGTCCTTGAATTAAAGGCGGCCGCCCTTTGTGATCTGGCGTTGCCTCCGGCGTGGCTGGCGGATGAGAAAGCTGCCGTCACCACTGGTTTGCGGCACCTGCGCGATGGTGCCGCAGCGACAGCAGCCGATTCGCTCGCCTTCGTTCGCGCACTGATCCGCGCACTCAATCATGGCCAGGATCTCTTCCAGCATGGCAACACCGACCATGGGCTCTATCTGCCGATCAGCCGCGAGTCGCTCCAACAGATCGGTAGCGTGAATGCGGCGACCGGACTTCGCCAGGCCTCCGTCGCACTGGCCCTGTTGGGTCGTGGCGCCGAAACCGGGGATTGGGAGCTCACCAACCACGCCGCCGGCAACACGCCCATCCTGCTCCATCAGGACGGCAAGACAACCCGCGTGTTCCTCGCCGCCAATGACTATGTCGCATTTAGCATGCTACAGAATGGGCATGTCGATAACGAAACCGACAATACAGTGGTGTTGCTCAGCGCTTCTGCCCGGCAGCGCAACGCACGTTTTCCGGGCGGAAAATATGGTCGCGACGGCAAGGCCATGCTGCGCGAAATCTGCATGACCTCGGTGATCGAGGATGCCACCGACGCCACCGACTTGCTCGAATCTTTCAAGCGGAGCGCAAGTCTATGAGACCGTTTGATAGGGTGATCGACTTCTTAAAAGCTGAGGGGTTCCGGGACGCGCAGCAGCCGTTCGGTATCGGCTCAGCCACGTTTAGGTTCGATGTAGTTCTGACCGCCGACAAGACCCTGAACCTCGTCATCCTCCAAGATACATCGGCCGCTTCGATTAAGCGACTTCGCCGGGAGCTGCTGGCCTTCGGTCGGTCGTTGGATGTGCTGGGTTCTCGTCGCACTCTGACGCTCGTCTTGGTCGGAAAGCGGATCGATGCCGATGTCGCCGAAGACTTGTCGGAGATCTGCCGCCTCTTAATGGTGAGCGCGACCGCAGACGATACTCAGCTGCGAGACAGTCTTGCCGTGCTGCTGCCGCTTGAGTTACCCCCGACGACTGATCTGCAGGGTGACTGGAGCGCTGAGGTGCGCAAGCGCCTATCCGCCGACACCAATCGGGTAGCCGCAACCTACCTCTCCGCCGCCGAGCAGGGCGAGGCCGGGGTCCGCCATGAACTGCGCCGACGGATTGATAGTGCACTATCGGGCGGTCTGTCATGAGCGCACTGCTCACCGAGCTGGTCGTCACCAATTTCCGGAGCATCCGTGGGACGGTGTCCATCCCCCTCGACGCCCAAATTATCCTCATCCACGGTCCGAACGGGGCAGGCAAGACTAGCATCGCCACCGCACTCGAGCTGGCGCTTACGGGCGATGTAGCTGCGCTCCGACGGAACGACGACAACGTGCAGGCGCATCTGGTCAATCGTCATGCTGAGAGGGCAGAAATCAGCCTCAAAGTTTCGGGCGATTTGCGGCAAGAGACTAAATTGTCGGTTCGCAATGGCATCATCGACGGCAGGCCGCTGCTCGGGCGGGAACATCAAACCTTCTATTCCGACCGGTGTTACCTTTCACAATCAACCCTCGGACGCCTGCTCGACATCTATCAGATGCCTGCCTCCCGTGATCCGACCAACACCCCGCTCACGAACTTTGTGAAAAGCCTGCTGGGCCTCGACCAGCTCGAATCCCTGATCGACGGTCTCTATGCCGCCGGCGACAAACGCCGGATGGCGAAACTAAGCAGTGACTTTGATCGGGCAGATAATCTTCAGCGTCGCCTTGAGGCCGAGATGCGCGAGGTCAATGCACTCGACAATAGCGACGCGACGGAAATCGCGGAACTGCAGGATCGGCTGGCGCCACTTTGTGTATCGCTCGAACTTCCGGACGACCTGATCGCCGCCGCTAACCAGCTCGCTATTATTGACGGTCGTGATGCGTTGGCACGGGAGGTCGCGCGGGTGAACAGCGTCGTCAGCCTGCAGCACCAATGGTTGCAGCTGGCGACCGAGGACGATACCGTGAGCATCGCCGCGCTGGAGCGGGCAGAAGCCGAAGCAGCCAACGCTCTGACGCGCCATCGCCAGGGACCGGGAAAGCAGCTCGCTGGCGCCATCAACACACTGCGGTCTATCTTCCCCGATATTCCTAATCCCGACCAGAATGATCCGGAGGAAGCGCGCAGCGTAGCACTCGCGCTCGTGATTGACGAGATTACCCGGCTGGAAGGACTGGTCGCCACATCCGCGATTTCGACTCAAGCACTTAGGGTCACAGATGAGCACTTGCGGCAGCATCGCGCCCGACTAACGGTATTGGACACGCAGGTTGAACAGGTCGCCGGGGATACCGCAGGTCTGGGTCAGGCACTCGCCTCGCTGCTACCACATATCCATGACGACACCTGCCCGGTCTGCCACCGCGACTTCAGCGAAGTCCCTGGGGTCAATCTCAAGAACCATGTCGCGGAGGAGATTGCGCGGCTCGTCGGGCAGTCCGACCGGCTCAACGAACTTATCGCCGAGCGCAAGCAAGTGCAGGATCAAATCGCTCAAGCCGATCGCGCAAGGAGCGCCGACCAAGCTCGAGCATTAACCCAGACCGATCTGACCAGACATCAGCAGCGGCTTGCGACCTTGCGCTTGGCCAGATCCGAGCTGGAGGAACTGGCCGGCATTGCGGGGCAGGCGACGCAGCTTCGCGATCGCCATGCCGCGGCCGCCAGCCGGACAGGTCGGGCTCGGCTCAGGGATTCGACCAGCGGTGAGATCCGTGCGGCCCTTGCGGACTTGGCGGTCACGATCGCCGCGCCTGAGATCACTGATGCGGAACCAACAAATGACGTGCTCTCACGCTTGCTGACCGCTGTCGAGGCCCGGCGCGACAACGCCAAAAAGCAGGCCGAAGATCGCCAGTCTGCCGCGCGGATCATTCTCGATATTCAAGCCCGACAGCTCGAGAAGACACGGCGCGACGCGGAGAATATCGAGCGAAGACAGCGGCTCGAGCGGCTGAAGGCAGCCCAGCGTGTTGTGCGCACCGAACGCGACATGGCCAATCGTCTGCGTGCTGCAGCAAGCGAAGCGCGGACCGCGATCGTCGGCCGGGTGTTCAACGACCGCCTTAACACGATTTGGCGCGATCTCTTCGTCCGGCTCGCGCCCAATGAACCCTTTGTGCCCGCATTTGTCTTGCCGTCGAAGGACGGCGATCCAATTTCTGCGCTGCTGGAAACCGTGCATCGGGATGGCGGCACATATGGCCGTCCGGGCGCTATGCTGAGTGCGGGTAACCTGAACACCGCAGCATTGACCCTGTTCTTGGCACTACACCTGTCGGTCAATTCCCAACTACCATGGCTAGTGCTGGACGACCCTGTTCAGTCAATGGACGAACTGCATGTCGCACAGTTCGCCGCGTTGTTGCGAACACTTGCCAAGCGCGAGGATCGCCAAATCATTATCGCAATTCACGAAAGGCAGCTGTTCGATTATCTAGCTCTCGAATTCAGCCCGGCCTTTCCCGGCGACAAGCTCATCACCGTCGAGATCAGCAAGTCGCCCGATGGGTCGACCGACTATTCAACAAACGTGCTAGGCTTCGAGCCGGACCGCTTGGTCGCCTGAGCCTCCCGGTGTCGACAGCAACCGAAGTGGTCGATCAAGCTCCCGGAATCTAGTATCCGCTTTCCGGCGCTCGGAGCATAGAGCTCGAAATCTGAGCTCAGGGCGCTTTACGGACTGACCGCTTTTCCTAGGAGCTGCCCGTTAGCATGTGGGCCGGTAGCTGACAGGCGGCTTTAAGGAGCGCGACTTCTGACAGCAAACAGACCCCAAACGCGCATTTCGCTAAGCCCGATGTGTCGCGAATTCTAAGATTCTCTCCGCAGGCAACGCCGCTGAAACGGGTTTTAGCGCCGCCGTCACCCTCTCCTTCCAGCCAAGAGATTGTCATACCTGCACAACGCCCGTCACATAGGAGCACGGGGCAACCGCTACTGCCGGGCGCGACCAAGTTTGAGATAATGATCGCCGGCGACTTCTGAAGATAAAGGTCCGCAACCGCATTCACCTCGCCGCGGTGGCCCATCAGGACTGGCAATGCACCGGGCAAGTTCGGATAGCCCAGCGTGTAGACTTCATCGAACATGGCCACTGAACTGCTGAACCTGAATGTTGGAGCGGGCACGCTGTCGACCAGCGGCAACAGACCGAGATCGTAACGGTCAGAAAAGATCGGCTCTCCTGTGACTACCGTTTGGCCTGAAGCTGTTGTGACCGTCTGCATCTCGATGCCCGCGGCCGGATCAAGATTGTGACGACAGGTGACGACGAACGGGGTGCCTTCGTGGATGGTCTGCGCGATGAATCCGCTCCCCCGATACGGCTCACCATCCTTTAGCACGTCGATCGCCAGAAGCGCGCCACTGTAGCGATCGGCGAGGGCGGCGGGCGGTGCGAAGAGGTTTTGGAACGTGTCGCCCCGCAAGTGCTCCAGCAAGGTCGGAGTGTCGACCGCGTGGTCCACGAACGCACCCGGCATGTGGCCAAAGGCAGGCAGCACGATGCGAGCGGCAACTAGCCGCTGCCAGATGAAATTCAGCGGCCCCGTCTTGTAAGTCTCTCCACCGCAGATGAGCGCTTCGAGCAGCTCAAGCGAGAAGTAGCCGGACTCGGAAAGCTTCAGCTTCTCGGTTGAGTTCGGCCGGTGGTGGAAGCTGAGCCCCTTCGCGATGAGAGAATGATATTCAGAAGGCTCGTTGAACATCAGTCGTAGCCGTTGCTCTGCCAGGCGGATCATCGCTGCGGTAGGCGGGTCTAGGTAGGGGTGGGGTCTCATTCCCCGATCGATCCGCTATTGCCCGATCGATGACAAGCTCCAATCCCCGCCGCGCGATCGACCTAATGCTGGCCGCTATGTTCTGCCAACGCCACGCCGATCGGCGGCAGCACAGCTTCATGTATAGTCAGCCCGGACGGTCCCCCTTCATGGGCAGTGCCGGCTTTGAGGTGAACTACGACATTCGCGGACTGCTTCAGGCGGCACTCTTCATGCGTCGAAACGCGGCACCGCATCTCCGATCGCTGTCTGTGAGCGACGTCGAGCGCGCCCTTACGGACTTCATCAGCGTCAATTTCTGGATCATCGGCAATGAGGCATGGGACGGTTGTTTTCTAGGGCCCGGCCAAGCAAGCGATGCACCCTTCTCCACGTTCCTTACAGAGGCCACGAAGGAGCGTCTGGCTGATGCGATATCGGCATCTGATCTCTTTACCGAACCTCGCCATCTCTTCGCTTTCCCATTGTTGGTCGTGCGCGTCGATCAGGAGTTCGACTGCCCGGAGTTCCTCCTGGTTAAACCCGAAGGGTTGACGCTAGGTCGATTGCCACCGGGCTATGTCGATGCCGATCTACAGGTGGAGAGCTTCCCGCCCTTTCGGCGCTGGGATGGTGTTCGCAATTCTCCGGCGTCATGGCTCGGCGTGCGGGCAGGCACCCTAGAGGTGGCGAAGCGGAACCGGGCGGCCATCTTAGGCGCGGTCGCGCTCCTGCCTCACCGCCTCGAACGCTATCTCTTCACCGGCCGGAAGCTGTTCGGCGGCGTCTCCACATTCAACGGCTCACTTAGCATGACGAGCAGCGACCCCCATACTCCGGCACTATCGGAAGACGTTGTAATCGGAAGCGCAGATCATGCGTGGTTGGTCGTGCTGGCAGAAAAGATCGTCTCGCCAGTGAGGGTCGACAAGCGCCAAATGCGAGCGCTGGAGTATTTCTACCGCGCTTGGGTGCCCGATCCGACGCGCCGTTTTCCAACGCTGTTCGGAGCGCTCGACGCCATCTATGGGGACGCCGGAAGGGCCACGCAGAGCGTCATTGATGCTGTCGGGCCTGTCATGGGTCCGGCCTACGATTATGAGCGGCTGAAGCTCCTGCTCGGCCTGCGGGCGAGCGTCATCCACGGGGGTGCCCCGAACGTCTACGAGTCCAGCGACTATCATCGATACTACAAACGCTATGAGGAAGACGCGACGCGCGATCTTGAGGTCATCGTTGCGAGGTGTCTTCAGGAGGTAATTTTCGGATCGGTAATGCGGAGCGGCCCCATACCCATGCCGCGTTGATCAAGCAGCACACTGGACGGGACATCTAGGCTTCGGACCGCTGCGGACCAGCTATGATCTTCTTTGCCTGCAAGCGGACGTGGCCGAGCAAGCCGTGAACATCACCGATGGGCTTTGACAGTTCGAGACGGACGATGACGACCTGAAGCTGATCCAGATGCTCGGTATGCGCATCTCTGCGAGCAGCACGGGCCAAAAGCTGCCGTCCACTCTATTTGGATGAACGGCGGCTTTCAAGTCGCGTCGACGACTCTTCGAATGACCGAGATGAGGGCGCAAAGCTGACGCAGTTGCCCTTCATCAAATCCGATTCTTTGGTCTGCCTCGAGGCTTTCCAAATTTCTGATATTCGAGCGGCCTCAGGTTAAGAGATCGTTTCGGTATTTCGGGAAGTAGGCTGGCGAGAACCTCAACGAGTTCCACGAGCTCATGGGGTTCGAAGTCATCGTCGTAGTGTCGGCCCTCAGTATCATCTGGCTCATGGCCACCGAGTCCCTTGCGATGATGCTCGTCGAAAACTTTCAGTCCTGTTTCGCTTTCCTTGTCGCGAAGAACATTGAACCCGAGTGTGCGGATCGCTGGCACGTCGACGTCCTTGCGGCCTCTCTTTCTGGAGGTGCCGTTAGGGAAAAGCATTTTGCGCAGGGGAGCGAATAGATCCTTGTAGAAGCATTTTTCCGAATCCATAGTCGGGTGCTGGAACTCAGGAAAAAGTGCCTGATGGCCTGCTTCCCTAATTGCCTCGACATATTCGCGAAAGCCGAGTTCCAGCAGTTTGCTCGCTATGGGGACCTTGCGCGTTGAAGAAACCGTCTTGATGCGCCGCAGATTGGTTTCGCGAATACACAAGAAGGGCACGTCGCAATCGAGAACGACATCTGCGACACCTAGTCCAGCGATCTCGTTCGCGCGAGCGTGGAGATTACGAGCGGCAACACCCAGTAACTTCCGTCATGGATAACTTCATCGCCCGCCTCGAAACGTTTCCATAAACCAGCACACCCAAACCAGACAGGCGCTTCGAGCATCCGCCGCAACTCATTGGGTTGCCAAGGCAGCCGCCCGGAATTCCGTTTATGGTTGTTCTTTATGGCATGACGGTCGCCCTGTTTCTTCGGATTCACCAGTGTCTTGCGAACTGCTTTGAAATTCAGGCTTTTGGGAGCGAGGTCGGGATCATTGCCCTCCAGATGGGTGATGAGCGAACTCATCCAAGTCATGTGCTTGCGCTGCGTGGTTAGCGCTAGACCCACATATGGGAGCCCGTCGATATCGGCAGCAGTGGGATCTTCGTCCCATTTGGAGCGAAGAGCATCCCCGCGTTTCAGAGCTTCCTCGATCGTCTCCCGGATTTCTGTTCCGTTTTCATCTTTCCGCTTCCGTCCATAAACGACTGGCAGGCGAGCAAGGAGATCCTTCATGGCGATCAAGTGCTTCTGGGTGATTATATTTACCGGCATGTCTCCATTGGCCGCGATGAATATCCTTACCGCACCTTCGATGTCGCGCCTGCGACCTTCGTCCCAGGCGCCGTCCTTGATCTTCTTGTCTAGAGACTGTGTGGCGAATACGGAGAGCAGGGGTGCTTCGCGTGCTGGAACGCCCTGATCTGCTACAGTGGTCATCGCCTCCGAGGTATCTTTTGCGGGCTGGGTGGGGGCGGGACAGCGGGCACCGTCTCAACATCGGCCAGTTGTTCAAGATGCTGCGGTAGCGGCCAGACGTCGCCTTGAGGCAACGGCGATCCCAGCTCTTTGCAGGCCTCGATATTGGCGTTTCGGTAGGCCGCAGCTGCAATCCGCGCACATGCAGCAAGGTTTCGCTCGCTCGGCTCGATACCTTGGGCACGCAGGTCATCAGCGAGTTGTCCGATCGAAATCGGGCGCTGGTGCTTGTGGCGGCTTGCTATGGCGGCAAGCGCATCAGCATCGTTCTCGCCAAGACCACGCCCCACGAGTTCCTGATAGTTGTCCATGCTCGCATCGAGCAGCTTCGGTTCGGTGGCCAGTAGCGAGAAGTAACGGGCGTAGTGGCGATTGAACGCCAGATGATCATCGACCCGGCCTGGCTCCTGGAACTGCGACATGACGATCCGATCGAGCTCGCGCTCGAAGGCCTGCTTGTAGAGCGCGGGCATGTCGTCTGCCTTCACGCTGCGCCTCAGTATCGGCATCTGTTCCATCATCGCGTCCTTCGCCAGATCGAGTTCGGCTGCGCGCGAACGAGCCTGCTGGGGGCTCGCCGTGCGTAGCGACATTCTCACCATTGTATGACGGGAGGGAACAGAAGAGAAACGCAGGCGGGATTTCCACCAGAAGACGGGACCGCGACGATAGAGAGCCATGCCATTTGAACCTTGGCTGCGAGGAGCCGGGCAGGACACAGTGCGGGCACGATCTGTGGCACAATTTGTGGCACAATCGGTGCGCAAGATTCCCGACCGATTTCCTCGGTTGAAGGAAAACGGCCGAATTCTGGGGCTTATTGTCGGAAACGACGAAAAATGGTCGGGGAGAGAGGATTCGAACCTCCGGCCCCTGCCTCCCGAAGACAGTGCTCTACCAGGCTGAGCTACTCCCCGACCGGATGCGTTGCGGGGCGGACCCCGCGAGGCAGAGGCGGCGCTATAGGTGTGGATGGGCGGGGTGGCAAGCGGGCATTTTCGCGCTAGGTCACCAGCGATGAGCGAACACTTCGAACAGCAATATCTGGACCTCATGCGGCGCATCTGGGCAAGCGGGTCGGAACGGGTTGATCGCACCGGGATCGGTACGCGCTCCGTGTTCGGTTCGGTGCTGCGGTTCGATCTTTCCGATGGCGCCATGCCGCTGATCACGACCAAGCGCGTCTATTGGAAGACCGCGACTCGCGAGCTGTTGTGGTTCCTCACCGGCGAGACGAACATCCGTCCGCTGGTGCTGCAAGGCGTGAAGATCTGGAACGAGTGGCCCCACGCGAAATATGTCCGCGAGACGGGAGACGACATCTCGCTCGACGATTTCGTCCAGCGAATCGCAGATGACGAAACATTCGCCGCGCGCTGGGGCGACCTTGGCCCGGTTTATGGCAAGCAATGGGTGGACTGGCCGACCTATGAGCCGGCGGGCGAGGGCCTGTTCCGCGCCGGGCCCGGCATTAACCAGGTGCAGCTGGTCGTCGACAGTCTGCGCGACAATCCCGGTAGCCGCCGCCATATTATCGAGGGCTGGAACGTGGCGGAGCTGGACCGGATGGCATTGCCGCCGTGTCACAAGACCTACCAGTTCCATGTTGCGGACAGGCGGCTCAACGGCCTGCTCTACCAGCGCAGTTGCGACGTCGCGCTGGGTTTGCCGTTCAACCTGTGGTCCGCGGCGCTTCTCCAGCGGATGCTCGCGCAGCAGGCGGGGCTGGAGCCGGGCGAGCTGGTCTGGATGGGAGGGGACACGCATCTTTATCTCAACCACGCACATCTGATCGAGGAACAACTGTCGCGCGAGCCGCAGGGGCGACCCCGGCTCGAAATCCTGCGCAAGCCCGACTCAATGTTCGACTACGCACTCGAGGATTTCGAGGTTACCGACTACACGCCGCATCCGCCGATCAAGGCTCCTGTCGCGGTGTGATTTTGTCGTCGGAAACCTCACGTCTGGCGAGGCGCTATTCCAGTAGGGGCGCGCGGCTTGACCGCGACGGCTGCGCGCAATAAAATAACACTCGCGTAGAATTATCAAAGTCAGCCCGGTTCAAGGGCGGACTCGCGGGAGAAACCCATGGACGATCCGTCCGCGACGAGCCGGAGCAACCGGCCGCAACTCGAACTGCACGTGCCGGAGCCGCGCTTTCGCCCCGGCGATGAGGTTGATTATACCCACCTGAACGTTCCCGATGCCGGCGCGCAGCCGCGGCCCGACGAGGCGTGCGAGGCCAAGGACACGGCGCCGCTCTGCCACGACCTGATCCGGGTGCTCGGCGAAGACGATGCGGCGCACGGCCCGTGGGATCCGAAGCTCGACCCGGAAACGCTGCGAACCATGCTCGGCAACATGGCGATGGTTCGCGCTTTCGACGAACGGATGTTTCGCGGCCAGCGGCAGGGCAAGACCAGCTTCTACATGAAGTGTACCGGCGAGGAGGCGACCAGCGTCGCTGCCGCCATGGCGCTCGCTGCGGACGACATGGTATTCCCCAGCTATCGCCAGCAGGGCATACTGATCACGCGCGGCTACCCGCTGATCGAGATGATCAATCAGATCTATTCGAACAAGGGCGACAAGCTGAAGGGCCGCCAGCTGCCGATCATGTATTCGAGCCGCGAGCACAGCTTCTTCAGCATTTCCGGCAACCTCGCCACGCAGACACCGCAGGCGGTGGGATGGGCGATGGCGAGCGCGATCAAGGGCGACAGCCGCATCGCCGCAACCTGGGTGGGCGAGGGCAGCACGGCGGAAGGAGACTTCCACTCCGCCTGCACCTTTGCCACTGTCTATAACGCGCCGGTCATCCTCAACATCATCAACAACCAGTGGGCGATCAGCAGCTTCTCCGGTTTTGCAGGGGCGGAGCGCACGACCTTTGCCGCACGCGCGCTGGGCTATGGCCTTGCCGGTCTGCGAGTCGATGGCAACGATCCGCTGGCTGTCTACGCTGCCGAGAAATGGGCCGCAGACCGCGCCCGCGCCAATGGCGGACCGACGC
The DNA here is from genome assembly GCF_054482795.1 of Altererythrobacter sp. CAU 1778. Classification (NCBI taxonomy): domain Bacteria; kingdom Pseudomonadati; phylum Pseudomonadota; class Alphaproteobacteria; order Sphingomonadales; family Erythrobacteraceae; genus Altererythrobacter; species Altererythrobacter sp. CAU 1778. Next base: position 1,328,198 of record NZ_JBTLRP010000001.1, read on the forward strand.
TGATCGAACACTTTACCTATCGGGCGGAGGGGCATTCCACCTCCGACGATCCAACGGGCTATCGCAGCGCGCAGGAACGGACCGAATGGCCGCTGGGCGATCCCGTCATGCGTCTGAAGAAGCATCTCATCCGCTTGGGCGAATGGGACGAGGAACGGCAGGAGGCCATGGACGCCGACTGCGCCGACCGCGTGAAGAAGGCAACCAAGGAGGCGGAGGCCAACGGCATTCTCGGCCATGGTCTGCATCATCCCTTCCGCACCATGTTCGAGGACGTGTTCGAGGAGCTGCCCTGGCACCTGCAGGAACAGGCCAAGCAGGCGACCCGCGAACGCGAGATCAAATGGCCCGAGGGGAGGCCCAAGTCATGAGCGATACGGCAACATCGCCCGCTCCCGAAGCGGAAGTCAGGCCAGCCCGCCGGATCAACATGATCGAGGCTATAAACGAAGCGCTCGACGTCATGCTGGGCCGTGACCCCGACGTCATCGTGCTGGGCGAGGACGTCGGTTATTTCGGCGGCGTGTTCCGCTGCACCGCCGGGCTCCAGCAGAAGCACGGCAAGACCCGCGTGTTCGACACGCCGATTTCCGAATGCGGCATCATCGGGGTCGCGGTCGGGATGGGCGCTTACGGCCTGCGACCGGTGCCGGAAATCCAGTTCGCGGATTATATCTATCCGGGCCTCGACCAGCTTATCAGCGAGGCTGCGCGGCTGCGCTATCGTTCGGCGACCGAATATATTGCGCCGCTGACGGTGCGTTCGCCGTTCGGCGGCGGCATCTTCGGCGGGCAGACCCATAGCCAGAGCCCCGAAGCGATCTTCACGCACGTATCCGGCATCAAGACGGTCATTCCGTCCACGCCCTACGATGCGAAAGGCCTGCTGATCGCCGCGATCGAAGACAACGATCCGGTCATCTTCTTCGAGCCGAAGCGCATCTACAACGGACCGTTCGACGGGTATTACGACCGCCCTACCAAGGCATGGAAGAACCATCCCGACAGCGAAGTGCCCGAAGGCTACTACCGAATCGGCCTCGGCGAGGCGCGCCTGGTGACGCAGGGCGACGCGCTGACGGTGCTGGCCTATGGCACCATGGTCCACGTCGCCAAGGCCGTGTGCGAGGAGAAGGGCGTGCAGGCCGACATCCTCGATCTGCGAACGCTCGTGCCGCTCGACATCGGGGCGATCGAGACATCGGTGAAAAAGACCGGGCGCTGCCTAATCGTGCACGAGGCGACCCGCACCAGCGGCTTCGGCGCGGAGCTTTCGGCTTTGGTGACGGAGCGTTGCTTCTATCACCTCGAAGCGCCGGTGGAGCGCGTGACCGGTTTCGACACGCCCTATCCGCACAGTCTCGAATGGGCATATTTTCCCGGACCCGTCCGCATTGGCGAGGCCATCGACAAGATCTTGAGCGAGTAACGCGACCATGGCGAAATTCACATTCAACATGCCCGACGTGGGCGAAGGCGTTGCCGAGGCGGAAATCGTCGAATGGTACGTCAAGGTCGGCGATACGGTCAGCGAGGACCAGCACCTCGTCGACGTCATGACCGACAAGGCAACTGTCGACATCGAAAGCCCTGTCGACGGCAAGGTCGTGGAACTGGCCGGTGCGGTAGGGGACGAAGTCGCAGTCGGCTCCATGCTGCTGGTGATCGAGACCGAGGGCGGGGCCGACGATGGTGTGGGCGACGATGCTGCTCCCGCACCCAAGGCCGAGGTTGTCGAGGAGCGGATCGAGGTCGAGACGTCCGACGCGAGCGATGCTGACGATGCGATTGCTGCCGATCCCGCACCTGCGCCGACCCCGACTCCTGCTCCGCAGCGGGCCGCCGAAGATCATGCGTCTAAGGCGGAAGCCAAGGTTCTTGCCAGCCCTGCCGTCCGCAAGCGGGCGAAGGACATGGGCATCGACCTGGCGGAGGTGCGCCCTTCCGAGGAAGGCCGCATCCGTCACGCCGATCTGGACTCGTTTCTCGCCTACAACGCCGGCGGCGGCTTCGCCCCGGCGGGCAAGGCGCGCGCTGACGAGGAAGTGAAAGTCATCGGCCTGCGAAAGCGGATCGCCCAGAACATGGCCGCGGCGAAGCGCAACATCCCGCACTTCACTTATGTCGAGGAATGCGACGTGACCGAGCTGGAGCGCCTGCGCGCGCAGCTTAACGAAGCGCGCGGCAGCAAGCCAAAGCTCACCATGTTGCCGCTGCTGATCAATGCGATCTGTCGCACCTTGCCCGACTATCCGATGATCAATGCGCGCTATGATGACGAAGCAGGCATCGTGACCCGCCACGGTGCCGTGCATCTGGGCATGGCGACCCAGACCGATGCCGGGCTGATGGTACCGGTGATCCGCAATGCCCAGGCGCGCAACCTGTGGCAGCTGGCCAGCGAAATCATGCGACTGGCCGAGGCGGCACGCGATGGCTCGGCCAAGTCGGACGAACTTTCCGGTTCTACGCTGACGGTCACATCGCTCGGCCCCCTTGGCGGCGTAGCGACGACCCCGGTGATCAACCGCCCGGAAGTCGCGATCATCGGACCCAACCGCATCGTCGAACGCCCGATGTTCGTTAGCGACGGGCAGGGCGGGGAGCGCGTCGAGAAGCGCAAACTGATGAATATCTCCATCAGTTGCGACCACCGCGTGGTCGACGGCTACGACGCGGCCAGCTTCGTCCAGGATGTGAAGAAACTGATCGAGCAGCCGGTTCGCCTGCTCGCAGAGTAATCTCTATCGCACGACCGCGCTGTAGCTCAGCCGGTCGATGCCGGGCCGCACTTTCCAGCGAAGGTGCGTGACGCTCTCTGGCCGAACGGCGGCGAGCATCGTCCAGCTGCGGCCTCCGTCCGTCGAGACCTGCGTTTGCGGCACGCTGGAATCGACGAAGCGCAGCGTGCGCGGTACCGGGCTGGTCACGGTGAAGGGATCACGCCGGGCGCCGTTCCATTGCAGTACGGTGACGACACGGTCGCCGCTGCGCACGCTTTCAAGGCTTTCGACGGTGCGAATATCGCCCCGCTCGCCCTTGGCGACACGCTCCACGAACACGCTGCGCGCAATCTGCGGCGCTTGCGCGTACACAGGCCCTGTGAACATCGTCAGCATCGCCATCCAGGCCAGCATCCGTCGCATCGCAATTCCCCGTCGCAGACCGTCCGGCGGCCTGCTGCCTGTTTGCCGACAAGCCTTTCAAATATGGTTAACGCGGGGACAATTTCCGGCGCTGCGAGGGTGGGGGAAAATAACCGCAAAAATCCTAGCTGCGGGCCATTGACAGGAATCGGACCCTGCCTTAGTGGCGCGGCTCCCAAGTGGCACCGCTTGATTGTGGGCGGGTGTAGCTCAGTTGGTTAGAGTGTCGGCCTGTCACGCCGAAGGTCGCGGGTTCGAGTCCCGTCACTCGCGCCACTTGGGTAATTTCCTTATTTCTGATGCTTGTCGCAGAAGTAGGCGGTACGTCCGCCGACCTTCGTGCTGACTATGTTTCCGCCGCACTGGCGACACTTCGCGCCTTTCTTGCGATGCCGGATCAGCCAGTCATCGGGCAGCTTGCGGTAGACCGCTTCGGTTGCGACGACGGTCTTCAGAATGTCCTGCATCGACCGATGCAGTTTCCCGAGCAGGTCATCCGACAATTCGTCGGCCCGGCGTTCCGGGTGCAGGCCGGTCCGATACAGCGTTTCGTCTGACCAGAGATTGCCCACACCGGCCATCCTGTTCTGCGCCATGAGCGCCGATTTGATCGGACTGCGGGTCTTGCTGAAGGCCGCCCTGAACTCACTGACCGAGATTGCGAGAGCGTCCGGTCCGAGATCTTGTTCGGAGATATAGTCGTCCGGGTCGTCGATCACCCGCACGTGACCCAGCTTGCGCGGGCAGCGGAAGGCGAGGCGGCGATTGCCTTCGAAGGTGATCAGCAGTTTCGTGTGATCCGGCGGAGCGGCAGGCGCGTCGAATGGGATCAGCTTCCCGGTCATTCCAAGATGCACCGTCATCCAGGGTGCGGTAGTCGAACCGGCGAAAATGTTCTTCCCGTGCCGCCGCGTCTGCGTGAATTGCCGACCGACCAGCCTCGCGCGCTCGTTGTCGCCGGGCAGTTCGATATAGGTCACATCATTGCCCAGTTCGACGCGCTCGATCGTGCGGTTGAGGCACTCACGCTCCAGCGTCAGGCGCTGGGCTTCGTTTTCGGGAAGCTCCGGCATGAATGAGGAACACCCACCCGCCGGAGACGGTTCCTCAACCTGCCGGCGGGGGTGACCAGCGCCCGGTCTCCATCCAGATCAGAAACCGCTTTAGCGGCAACAGCCAGAGGATGCCCAGAACGAGGTAGACGATCGTCTGCGCCAGCGTGGGCCATCCGCCGATCAGGTCGGGCACGTAACGCGCGATCAGGACCGCATAGACGATCAGCGCCGCAATCAGCGCGAGAATGCCTACCGGAATGCGCCAGGTCGGGTTTTCACGCATCGAACGGGCCGTAGAAGCGAGTTGGCGTGGCAACGGCGGTCAGGCGCTGGTCGTGCGGTTCCATCGGCAGGACATCGACCTTCTGACAGTCCCAGGCAAGTCCGATTGCGGGAGTGCCCGGATGCAATGCCAGCCAGCGATCGTAATGCCCGCCGCCCTGACCGAGCCGCTGGCCACGCTCCGTAAAGCCGACCAGGGGAACGATCATCACATCGGGAACCAGAACTTGGGCATCGGGGCCCGGCTGTTTCGTGCCGAAGGTGCCGTTTTCCAGATCGGTTTCGCCGAACGGATCCGTCCATTCGGCAAACTCCATCTGCTCCCCCATGCGGGGAAGCGCAATACGATGGCCATGCTCCAGGAAATAACCCGCGTAGGCCTTGGTCGGCGCCTCGTCCTGCGTGGCGTGATAGAGGCCGACGACGGCTTCGGAAGGGATGATGGCAAGAAGTGGAGAAGGCGGATGGCGAAACACCAGCCCGCGCATGGCCTCCGGCAATGCGGCAACGTGCTCTGTGCGAGCCGCGCGCAAGGTCTTCCGCAAGGTCGATTTGTCCATAAGTGTCGGCAGGCCCCGGTCCGAAAGGCCGCAGATGCGGCTGTCGGTGCCGGCGGCCAGAAAATCAGAGTGACGGAACCACCATGGGTCGGTGCCAGTGAAATCCTCTGACGCCAAAACGTCAGGTGGGCGCCGTATGCCTTGGCCCCCAGGACGAACCCGTTAACCGAGACAGGGACAGCTCCCTAGGATTGCTTATAGCCTCAGGGATATTCGAACGGCTCGTGCCGGGCAGTCCCGCCGCAGCCTATCTAGGGTGTTGCAGCGCTGCTCTCAAGCGCGTCCGCGAGTTTTTCAAGCCGTTCGGCGATGCTGGCAAGCGCCGGCGCTGGCGAAGCTGCCGGGGCAGGTCTGCTGCCAGCGTTCTGCCGCAGCTCGTGAACCTCGTCCGCGAGCAGGAGCGCGGCGAACAGCAGCAGGCGCGGCTCGCTCATCGTACCCGACCCGCTCATCTCCGAAAGCTTCCGGTCGATCAGCCGCCCGAGATCCGCGATATGCGCTTCCTCGCCGTCGGCGCAGGCGACCTTGTATTCCCGGCCGCCGATATGAAGGACGACGTTGCTCATCGCTCCAGCCGACCGATCAGGGCGTCGACCTGCGTCAGCGCCTCGCTCACGCGGGCGCGCAGACGTTCGTGCTTCAGGGAAATCTCACTGTCGGCGCGCTGGGCCGGTGCAGGCGAGGGGCGGCGCGCAGCAGCCTCGATCCGCGCAATTGCTGCGTCGATCCGTTCTCTGGCCCGCTTTTCGTCGTCGTTTTGCATTGCGAATTCTCACCCGATGGCCGTCAACTTAGTCCAACTTGCGTGGTCCGGCAAAGGCTTGGAGCCATTAGCTGTCAATAACTCTGCGACAGGAAAGCTTGGGCATTGCATGGCCTGCCCTGCTTGACGCCTTCGGGCCGGTCCGCGAGAGAAACCCCGCACCGAATCGCCGCCTTTCGCGGGCGGAACCCAGCAGGCGGCCACAGCGGCCGGTTATCCGCGCAGGAGCTTCTTCGATGAGCCGCAATGTCACCCGCATGGCCAATGCCATCCGCGCCCTTTCCATGGATGCGGTGCAGGCCGCCAACTCGGGGCACCCGGGCATGCCGATGGGCATGGCCGACGTGGCCACTGTGCTATTCAGCGAGTATCTGAAGTTCGATCCGGCCGCGCCCGACTGGGACGACCGCGACCGTTTCGTGCTGAGCGCCGGCCACGGTTCCATGCTGATCTACAGCCTTCTGCACCTTACCGGTTACGCGCGTCCGACGATGGACGACCTTCGCAACTTCCGCCAGCTCGGCAGTCCGTGCGCCGGGCACCCGGAGAACTTCCTGCTCGACGCGGTGGAATGCACGACCGGTCCCTTGGGTCAGGGCCTCGCGATGGCGGTCGGCATGGCGCTGGCGGAGCGGCATCTCAATGCCAAGCACGGCGACGATCTGGTCGACCACCGGAGCTGGGTCATCGCAGGCGACGGCTGCCTTATGGAAGGCATCAATCACGAAGCGATCGGGCTAGCTGGCCACCTCGGTCTTGGCCGCATGATCGTGCTGTGGGACGATAACGACATTACCATTGACGGTCCCGTTTCTTTGTCCTCGAACGAAGATATCGAGGCGCGCTACCGCTCTGCCAAATGGCACACGGTGCGCTGCGACGGCCATGATCCCGACGATATTCGTCGCGCTATCGATGAAGCTATCGCCGATCCGCGGCCCTCGCTGGTTGCGTGCAAGACCGTGATCGGGAAGGGCGCCCCGAACAAGCAGGGCACAAGCGCCACTCATGGCGCCCCGCTCGGTGCGGATGAAATTGCGGCTGCCCGGCAGGAACTGGGCTGGGAATACGAGCCTTTCGTGGTCCCCGACGACATCCTTTCCGACTGGCGCCAGACCGGCCAGCGCGGGGCGGACGCTCGCCTCGAGTGGCAAAAGCGTCTCGAAAGCGACAGCGATCGCGCTGCGACCTACAAGCAGGCGACGACGCTGCCCGGCTCGCACGCAGGCGAGGTCCTGCAGGACTATATTCGCGGTCTCGCGAAGGATCCGCCCAAGGTTGCAAGTCGCAAGGCGTCGGAGATGGCGCTCGCCCCTCTGACCGAGGCGTTTCCGAACATGATCGGCGGGTCAGCCGACCTTACCGGATCGAACAACACCAAGACCGCCTCCACCGGCCCGCTGACAGCGGAGAACTACGGCGGCAGCTACGTCTATTACGGCATCCGCGAATTCGGCATGGCCGCGGCGATGAACGGCATGGCGCTGCATGGCGGGATCGCGCCCTACGGTGGTACCTTCCTGATCTTCTCGGACTATTGCCGGAATGCCGTGCGCCTTTCCGCTCTTCAGCAGATCGGCGTTACCTACGTGTTCACGCACGACAGCATCGGGCTGGGCGAGGATGGGCCGACGCACCAGCCGGTCGAACAGGTCATGAGCCTGCGCCTGATCCCCAATCTCAACGTCATGCGCCCCTGTGACGCGATCGAGACGGCGGAGTGCTGGGCGATCGCCATGGCCAACACGCAGACGCCCTCGGCTCTCGCTCTTTCCCGCCAGAATCTCCCGCCGATGCGTGGCGAGGGCGATACCGAATGGACGCCGGCACAGAACAAGTCGATGCAGGGTGCGTATCGCCTGAAATCGGCCGATGCGGCGCGCAAGGTGATCCTGATCGCGACCGGCTCCGAGGTGGCGCTGGCGATGGATGTCGCCAACGCGCTCGAGAAAGACGGTATCGGCGCGGACGTCATTTCGATGCCGTGCATGGAACTGTTCGAGCAGCAGGACGAAGCCTACAAGCGCGACCTTCTGCCCGATGTCGATCCCTCGCAAATCCTGCGCGTCTCCATCGAGGCGGGCAGCACTCTTGGCTGGGAGCGTTACACGATGGCGAACGGCCTCAACATTGGCCTCGACCGTTTCGGGGCGAGCGCGCCCGCAGAACAGCTTTTCGAACGCTTCGGCTTCACAGTCGACGCGATCGTCCCGCAGATTCTTGAAAAACTGGAAGGATAATTCCCATGGCGACCAAGGTTGCGATCAACGGTTTCGGACGTATCGGGCGGCTCGTCGCTCGCGCCATTCTGGAACGTGACGACCACGATCTGGAACTGGTGGCGATCAACGATCTGGCCGACACCAAGTCGAACGCCCTGCTGTTCCAGTACGATTCCACCCACGGCCGCTTCCCCGGTACGGTGGAGACCGGCGACAACGCGATCGTCGTCAACGGCAAGACCATCAAGGTAACGTCGGAGCGTGATCCCGGCAATCTTCCGCACGGCGAGATGGGTGTCGACATCGTGCTGGAGTGCACCGGCTTCTTCCAGAGCCACGAACAGGCAGAGCCGCATCTGACGGCAGGTGCCAAGCGCGTGCTGATCTCCGCCCCGGCGAAGAACGTGAGTGCGACGATCGTCTACGGCGTGAACCACGAGACGCTGACCGCAGAGGATGTGATCGTGTCCAACGCCAGCTGCACCACCAACTGCCTTTCGCCGGTCGCGAAGGTGCTGCACGAAACGGTGGGTATCGAGCGCGGCTTCATGACCACGATCCACAGCTACACCAACGACCAGCGGATGCTCGACCAGATGCATTCCGACATGCGGCGTGCGCGCGGTGGGGCGCAGAACATGATCCCGACCACGACCGGCGCTGCCCGCGCGGTCGGCCTCGTGCTGCCGGAACTGGCTGGCAAGCTCGACGGGTCGAGCGTGCGCGTGCCGACGCCCAATGTCAGCCTGATCGACCTGGTCTTCACGCCGAGCCGCGATACGAGCGCGGAAGAACTGAACGCAGCGCTCAAGTCCGCCGCCGAAGGCGCCATGAAGGGCGTGCTCGACTACACCGATCAGCCTCTCGTCAGCAGCGACTTCAACCATTACCCCGCCAGTTCGACGGTCGACAGCCTCGAGACCAGCGTGATGGAAGGCAAGCTCGCCCGCGTCGTCAGCTGGTACGACAACGAGTGGGGCTTCTCCAACCGCATGATCGACACCGCCGGCGTGATGGCAAAGTTCCTGTAAGGATCATCTGATGGCCGGCTTCAAAACGCTCGACGATCTGGGGGACGTGACCGGCAAGGTCGCACTCGTCCGGGTGGACCTCAACCTGCCGATGAAGGGCGGGTCCGCGACCGACGTGACCCGCGTGGAGGCAGTGAAGCCGACCATCCTCGAACTCGCTGACAAGGGCGCCAAGGTCCTGCTGCTGGCGCATTTCGGACGGCCGAAGGGGCAGCGCCATTCGACCATGAGCACGAGCTTCGTGCAGGGTGACGTTGACGAGGTGATCGGTCGCGAGATCATGTTCATCCCAGAGGTCATGGGCCCGGTCGTCGAACAGGCGATCGGCATTCTGCGCAACGGCGATATCGGCTTGCTCGACAACGTCCGCTTCTGGCCGGGCGAAGAAGCGAACGACGCCGAGTTCGCAAATGGAATGGCCGCGCATGGCGATTTCTACGTGAACGATGCTTTCTCCGCCGCGCATCGCGCCCATGCGAGTACGGAAGGGCTGGCGCATTACCTGCCTGCCTACGCCGGACGATCGATGGAAGCGGAGCTTAAGGCTCTCGACACGGCACTCGGCAACCCGGAAACCCCGGTCGCGGCTGTCGTTGGCGGCGCGAAAGTGTCGACCAAGCTCGACGTGCTGGAGCATCTTGTCGGTCGGGTGCAGCACCTGATCATCGGCGGCGGGATGGCCAACACTTTCCTTGCGGCGCGCGGGGTCGATGTCGGGAAATCGTTGTGTGAGCACGATCTGACTGCGACGGCCAATGCCATCATGGACAAGGCCGACCACGCAGGCTGCACGGTTCACCTGCCGTATGATGTCGTGGTGGCGAAGGAATTTGCCGCCAATCCGGCGTCGCTGCGAACCTGCAACGTCCACGAGGTTGGTGCCGACGAAATGATCCTCGACATCGGCCCGCAGGCGGTCGAGGCGCTCGCGGACGTCCTCAAGACCTGCCGCACACTGGTCTGGAACGGCCCGCTCGGCGCTTTCGAGACGGAGCCGTTCGACGAGGCGACGGTCGCACTGGCGAAGACCGCTGCCGCGCTGACTCAGGACGGTTCGCTGATTTCGGTCGCGGGCGGCGGCGACACCGTGGCCGCCCTCAAGCACGCGGGCGTGGCGGACGCTTTCACCTATGTCTCGACAGCGGGCGGTGCTTTCCTCGAATGGATGGAAGGCAAGGAATTGCCCGGCGTGGCGGCGCTCTCTGCATGAGTGAGATCGTCGAGAAGAAGCGCGGCCCGCAACCGGTCACCGAAGGCGAGTGGACAGGCTGGGACACCTGGGTCTCGGACGCTTTCGAACAACGCGCCGGTCCGTTCTACGAACGCCAGGACGATGACGGCAGCTGGATCAGCGCTTTCCGGACGGAGGATCGCCACATGAATGGCGGCGGCTTCCTCCATGGCGGCTGCCTGATGACCTTCGCGGACGCAGCACTGTTCACCATTGCGCGAAACGAGATGCAGGGCAGCTTCGGTGTCACGATGAACCTCTCGGGCGATTTTCTCGCCCCGGCCAAACCGGGTCAGTTTATCGAAGCGCGTGGCGAAGTGACGCGCGGGGGCGGCAAGACCGTCTTCGTGCGGGGACTGGTGCGCGCCGACGGAACGCCGATCCTCAGTTTTACCGGCATCATTCGCAAGACCGGCAGGCGTTAGGCTCAGACCAGTTCGAGAAACCCGCTTTGCACGAAGCGGGTAGCGAGCGCGATGCGAATATCGTCGCCGAAGCGGCTCGGGATATCGCCGACACGGAATTCTCCCGTGTCCCGGATGAAAGCCAGCGAATCCTCGACCGGGTGGTTGACCATCAGGTGCTCTGAAGGCTGAGCGAAATTCCAGCCATTGGGCGTGTCGCTCACAATCGCGATCGCGCCCGCCGCGTGACGCAAACGGGTGTCAGCGGTCAGACTTAGCTGCGCAGACGCCTGTTTCAGGCGCGGCAGTTCATTCACCATCCGGCCTGCGCGATAATGCATCGCCGCCGAAACGGCATTGTCCGTCTGAGCATAGCTCGCAACGAGAGCCAGCGCCTGTTGCAGCCGTTCGCGAAGGCCGGCCATTTGGTCCGGTCCGAGCGGCTGATCGAGCCGATCCGTCGCCCCTTCGCGCAGTGTCCGTTCTCCATCGGAAGCGTAATCGACCAGTCCGACCAGCGCATCGCGCAGGGTCGTCGGCGTGAGGCCGATGGAGATGTGGATCGTTTCTTCCCCGGCGGTCACCGTGTGCGGCGTACCACGCGGCAGATAGAGAAGATCGCCCGGTCGCATATCGAGTTGTCGCGGGTCGTTCAGGGCAGGGGGCAATTCCCCGATCCGCTTCCACGGGTTGGTCAATGCAGGTTCTTCGCCTGAAATGAACCAGCGTTTGGTCCCGACCAGTTGGATCGCCAGCACGTCGTATTCGTCGTGATGAACCGGGGCCGTCGCATCAGGCCCGCTCCAGAAGATGACCGCATCGACTGGCTTCAGCAAAAGCAGTTCCAGCGCGCGTCCGATGTTCGCAAGTTCTTCGCTGAAGGCGATCGCGTTCGGGATCCGCACGGTATAGCCATTGATATTGTAGCGCCGGATCAGTTCGCCGAATTCCTCCGCCGATTGCAGTTCGCCGATCTTCGGCACCGGTCCTCTCGGCCGCGCCGTGTGGCACGTCATACCCCTGGCGTGGCTGGCGAAGTGCTTGAGAATCGTGCTGCGCGGATCATCACCGAATGTGTCGCGAAACCCGTTTTCTCCGGCGGGCAGATACAGCATCTCCCTGCCGAAGATTTCCGCAAAAAAACGCTCATAGCTCTCGTCGCCGAGAAGCTGCTGGATGATGGTTTCGGCCTGGTCGCGTGTCATTGCGCGCCGTTTTAGCCAAGCGTCATGGCAGTGTCAGCGATATTCCGGATTGGGCGCGTCGAAACGGCGACCCTTCTCCCACAAATCGGCGGAATTCCCGTGGGCCGGCAAACCGCCTGCGTCTTTCAGCATCCGTGCCATGTGGAGCATGTTCCAGGTGGCGAAGGTCGTGTTCTTTCGCGTGAAGTCATTGTCCAGGCCCGCAGGCGCGTCCTGGCCGTCGATCTCGTCGCCGTAGCTGGGGCCGGGGCCCGCCTCTCCGATCCAGCCCGCGTCGGCTTGCGGCGGGATGGTGAAGCCCACGTGTTGCAACGAATAGAGCACACCCATCGCGACGTGTTTTATGCCGTCTTCGTTCCCGGTGACGATGCAGCCGCCGACCTTGCCATAGAACCCTGCCTGCCCCTTGTCGTTCGTCTCGCCGGAGTGGGCATAAAGCCGCTCGATCAGGCGCTGGCAGACCGACGAAGCCTGCCCGAGCCAGATCGGCGTGCCGATGATCATTATGTCCGCCGATTTGACCATGTCCGCGATGCCGGGCCAGTCGTCCGTATCCCAGCCGTGTTCCGTCATGTCGGGATAGACACCCGGGGCAATGTCGTGATCGACGAGCCGGACGCGTTCGATGCCGACTTTGTTGCGCACCATGATCGTCTCCACGACACCAAGCAGCTTGTCTGTATGCGAACCCTGCGGCGAAGGCTTCAGGGTGCAGTTGACAATCACTGCCTTCAGGTCGCTGAAGTCAGTGGTATTCTCGTCACAAAGTTTCTCGTGGGTTTGGTCGAGCATCATGTTCTCCTTTCCATCCGAACGAGCCGCGCCGCGGAAAGGTTTCGACGCGGGTTGATGCCCCGATGCGGGCTGGCTAATGGCCCGCGTGCATACCTATTCACGCCATTCGAGGATTTGCAATGAACAAGCAGGACATGACCGCCAAGATCGCCGACGGAGAGGGCTTCATCGCCGCGCTCGACCAGTCCGGCGGGTCCACGCCCAAGGCGCTGCGCGGATATGGCGTCGATGACAGCGAATGGTCGGGCGACGACGAGATGTTCGCCAAGATCCACGAAATGCGCAGCCGCGTCATCACCGCCCCTTGTTTCGGCAAGGGCAAGGTTCTGGGCGCCATCCTGTTCGAAAAGACGATGGACGGCGAAGTCGAAGGCAAGCCGACGCCCGATGCGCTGAAGGACCGCGGCGTCGTCCCCTTCATCAAGGTGGACCAGGGGCTCGCAGACGAGTCGAACGGCGTCCAGTTGATGAAGGACATGGACAAGCTCGACGCATTGCTTGCGAAGGCGGTTGCGAAAGGCATGTTCGGCACGAAGATGCGCTCGGTCATAAAGTCCGCGAACGAGGCCGGGATCGCGGCAAATGTCGCCCAGCAGTTCGAATACGGCAATCGCATTGCCGATGCAGGCCTGATGCCGATGCTCGAACCGGAATACGACATCACATCGGACGATCGCAGCGATGGCGAGGACATCCTGCTCGCTGAGCTGATGAAAGGCCTCGACGCTCTGCCTGCCGAGCGAAAGGTGATGCTGAAACTCTCTATCCCGGTGAAAGCGGATCATTACCGGCCGCTGATCGAGCATGGCAATGTGCTGCGCGTCGTGGCGCTGTCTGGCGGCTATTCCACCGAAGACGCTTGCGCGCATCTCGCCAGGAACCCCGGCATGATCGCCAGCTTCAGCCGCGGCCTTTTGCAGGACCTGCGTGCCGATCAGGACGACGATGCATTCGACGTCACGCTCGGCAAGGCGATCGACCAGATCGCCGCCGCTTCGGCGTAGGGCTCAGCGCGCTTCGTAGACGAACCGGTATTCGGTCGCCTGGGTCTCGGCGTCGGTGCGCTTTTCTGGCGTGCCGGAGACGAGCGCGATGACCCGCCCGTGCGTCCCGTAGCTTTCGCCAAGAGTGATGTTCGCCGTGTCGCGCCAGCCAGCGCCGTCGATCCGCGTCTCGACGATCAGCCGCCCGGCCCAGACGCAGCGTGCGTTGTAGGGGCAGCGACTGTCCTCGACCACTTTCACCGGCGTGACCGCCAGTTCGCCCAGCTGCACGGGCTGACGCAGGGGCACCGGCGTGTTCTCGGGCCAGGGCGTACCTGCGACATTCGGCGCTTCAGGAACGACGACGCAAGCGGCAAGGGCAAGGACGGGCGCAAGGGCAATCAGTTTCATCGTGCGATGTAGCGCTTCGAGGGCTTGCGCCAATCTGAATGGTGACGCGGAGGCAAGGGCGCGATAGGGCGGCATTCATGACCGATTGCCAGCTTTACCTCATCTCGCCGCTCGACGTGTCCGGCAGTTTCCCGGACCGCCTTTCCCGCGCACTCGATGCCGCACCGGGTTTGGCCACCGCGTTTCAGTTTCGGGTGAAGGACATCGACCAGCACGAGGCGGCTCGACTTGCCGAACCTCTGCAGCGTATCTGTGACGAGCGTGAAGTCGCCTTCATTGTCAACGATTCCATTTCCCTGGCGAAGCGCCTTGGGGCCGATGGCGTGCATCTGGGGCAGGGCGATGGCGAGCTGAAGGAGGCGCGCGACGAACTTGGGCCAGATGCAGAGATCGGGGTCACCTGCCACGCCAGCCGTCACCTCGCCATGGAGGCGGGTGAAGCGGGCGCAAATTACGTCGCGTTCGGCAGCTTCTTCCCCAGCGAGACCAAGGCTTCCGACCACCGGCCCGACATAGAATTGCTCGAATGGTGGAGCGGGCTGTTTGAAATACCATGCGTCGCAATCGGCGGCGTCACGCCGGGCAATTGCCAGCCGCTGATCGAGGCAGGGGCAGACTTTCTGGCCGTCAGCCACGCGATCTGGGGCGGCGACGAAGGGGCAGCCATGAAGGCCTTCGCGGCGAAATTGCGCTAAGCGGCGGATATTTCCCGCCAATCGCGCGTTCCTGCTTCCGAACCGGGCATTCCGCCCGTGGAGGAATTTCATGCGCCTGCTGCTCGCCGTTGCCCCCATTGCCTTGCTCGCCGCCTGCGGCCTGAAGGGCACCGATAACGAGACAGAGGCAGACGCTAGCTCTTCGCAAAGCACGCAGTCCGACAATCTTGCGGACAGCATGGCCTCGAATGACGAAGACGGCACCTCACAGATCCCGGACAGCGAAGAGCGGCCGATCATGCAGTTGCAGGTCGTCCTAGACCGGCGGGGCTTCGGGCCGGGCGTGATCGACGGCGAAATGGGCATTTCGACCGAGAATGCGCTGGAGGCTTTCCAGGAAGCGAACGATCTGGACGTGACCGGCAAGCACGACGAGGCGACCAAGCAGGCCCTTGCCGAGTGGGAGAAGATCCCGGCCACGCGCGTCGTCACGATACCTGCTGCCTGGGGCAATGCGGAATACAGCGCCATACCGGACGACGCGGCCGAACAGGCGGAAATGGAGAAGCTCGGATACGAAACGCTCGACGAGCGGCTTGCAGAGCGCTTTCACACGACTGTCGACGTCCTCAAGAAACTGAACCCCGGCGGTCGTCCGGCAGGTTCTTCTGGCGGTGCCGAATCGACCGGTTCGACCTCGACCTCGCCCGACGCTGAGGCCGACGATTCATCCTCGGCAAAGGACGAAGCGACGGTATCCGTTTTCCGGGCCGGTCAGCAAATCCGCGTCCCGAACATCGGCGGTGATCGCATCGCCAAGGGCTCCGTCGACGACACCGACTGGCAATCGACGTTGATGGCGCTCGGCGTGGGCAGCGATCAACCGGACGTTGCGAGGATCGTCGTTGACGAGTCGGACGGTTGGCTGCGTGGCTATGACGCGAACGACAAGCTTATTGCCGCCTTCACCGTCACCACAGGATCGACCAACGATCCGCTCCCAATCGGTAATTGGGGCATCAACGGTGTCGGTCACAACCCGACCTTCGCCTACAATCCCGAACTGTTCTGGGACGTTCCCGACAGTGAGGAGAAGCAGCAGCTTCCCCCTGGACCGAACGGACCCGTCGGTGTCGTCTGGATCGACCTGACCAAAGAACATTACGGCATTCACGGCACGCCCGAACCGCAGACGATCGGTCGTACACAAAGCCACGGTTGCGTGCGCCTGACCAACTGGGACGCGGCGCGCTTGGCAGAAATGGTCTCGACCTCTACGAAGGTCGTCTTCCAGTCGTAATTTCTGCCGGGGCACGATGAGATTTGTCGACCGCATCCTGACCATCGTCATCACGGTCACGCTGACTTCCGCGGCGTGGATCGTGTTCGGCAGCTACCTGTTCGAAGACGAGGGCGTCCTGTCGCGCACGCGGGTGACCGCCGCTGGCGACGCGGAAGCAGTTCGAAGTGGCGATCAGGGCGTGGTTGCCGGCGCTGTCGGTGAAGTGGCCCGCGGATCTTCCGATGCGTCGCCGACGATGCGAAAAACAACTGCGCTCTCCCCGGAGACCGCTCAGACCTCCACCCTCGTGGTGCCGGTTCTGAACGTGAAGCCCGGTGACCTGCTCAACACGTTCCGGGACGAGCGCGATGGCGGGGAGCGCTTGCACGAGGCCATCGACATCATGGCCCCCAGGGGAACGACCGTGGTCGCAGCCGCTCCGGGCATGGTCGAAAAACTCTACCAGTCCAACGCAGGGGGCAACACGATATACGTGCGCTCCGAAGACCGGCAGACGTTGTACTACTACGCGCATCTCTCGAAATACGCCGACGGGCTGCGCGAGGGCCAGCAGATCCGCCGCGGCCAGCGACTTGGTGAGGTCGGCTCCTCCGGCAATGCCGATCCCTCCGCGCCGCACCTGCACTTCGCCTTGCTGCGTACGACACCCGATGCCGAGTGGTGGGAACCTGCAACCGCGATCAACCCGTATCCGCTGCTCAGTCGCAACTGAGCGTCAAGAACCGGCCGCGCTTGCCCGCAGGCGCGCCAGCGGCTAGGGCGCGCGCCAATCCCGAACAGTTTTCCTTGAAAGCACTGGCACCATGAAGATCAGCGGCGTCGACATTCGTCCCGGCAACATCCTCGAATATGAAGGCGGCATCTGGAAGGTCGCCAAGATTCAGCACACCCAGCCCGGCAAGGGCGGGGCCTATATGCAGGTCGAGATGAAGAACCTGCAGGATGGCCGCAAGACCAACGTGCGCTTCCGCAGCGCGGATACGATCGAGCGCGTGCGTCTCGACACGAAGGAATTCCAGTTCCTCTATGGCGACGGTGACATGCTGGTCTTCATGGACCAGGAAACCTTCGAACAGATCAGCCTGCCGAGCGACCTGCTCGGTGATGCACGCCCGTTCCTGCAAGACGGGATGCAGGTCCAGCTCGAACTGTGGGAAGAAAAGCCCATCAGCGTCGAACTGCCCTCGCAGATCGAGGCCGAGATCGTTCAGGCCGACGCGGTGGTGAAGGGGCAGACGGCTTCCTCCAGCTACAAGCCGGCAATCCTCGACAACGGCGTGCGCATCATGGTGCCACCGCATATCGAGAGCGGGACGCGCATCGTGGTGGACGTCTACGAACAGTCCTACGTCGGCAAGGCGAGCTGAGAGCGCACCCATGTCGATGTATTCAGCCCTGATCCGCGTGATGGAAAAGGCGGCGCGCAAGGCGGGTGGCCGTCTGCGTCGCGACTTCGGCGAAGTCGAGCACCTGCAGGTCAGCCGCAAGGGGCCGAGCGATTTCGTATCGAAGGCCGACCGGATTGCGGAACGCACGATCTACGACGAACTGCTTCATGCACGCCCCGATTGGGGCTTCGTGCTGGAAGAGGCAGGAATTATCGAAGGCGATCCGACCAAGCCGCGCTGGATCATCGATCCGCTCGACGGGACGAGCAATTTCCTGCACGCCATCCCGCACTTCGCGGTCTCCATCGCGGTTCAGGAACCAAAGCCCGACGGATCGGGCTGGGGCGAAGTGACCGCAGCAGTCGTGTATCAGCCGATCACCGACGAGACCTACTGGGCCGAAAAGACGCGTGGTGCATGGCTGCACGATGCGCGCCTGCGCGTGTCTTCGCGCCGTAGCCTCGACGATGCGCTGATAGCGACCGGTATCCCGTTTCAGGGCGCTGGCAATCCGGCCGAATGGGCGAAAATCTACGCGGCGATCGGACCGCGCGTTGCGGGGATCCGGCGCTTCGGTGCCGCCTCGCTCGATCTCGCATGGGTGGCAGCGGGCCGGTTCGACGGCTTCTGGGAAAGCGGCCTGAAGGACTGGGACACCGCAGCCGGTTGTCTCCTGGTGCGAGAGGCCGGGGGCTTCGTCAGCGACTATCGTGGTCGTTCGCTTCCGATTGCAGCAGATCAGGTGCTGGCGGCGAACGATGCCCTTCATTCGAAATTGCACAAATTGCTGGCCGGGACGCTGAAGGCTTGATGCCTCCGGCGCGTGGCGGTAACAGCGCCGCTCCCGCGGGACATGCCCCTGTGGCGGAATTGGTAGACGCGCTCGACTCAAAATCGAGTTCTTCACAGAGTGTCCGTTCGAGTCGGACCAGGGGCACCACGCGCTTTTCTCTCGCCTTCGGCCTTGAAAAGCGCAGCATCCTTTGGGAAGCCTGCCAGAAATAATGATCGGGATGCCCTCTTATCACGCGATAGCCGCGCTGGCGGTGACCGTCGCCATGTTCGTCGCCTTCGCGCGCGGACGCATGTCGATCGAGATCATCTCGCTGCTCGTCATCGCGGTGATCGCGGTGGGCCTGTACTTCTTCCCCCTGCCGCACACCACGCGCACAGACGGCCTTGCCGTCGCGTTCGGCGGGTTCGGTCACTATGCCTTGATCACCATCTGCGCGCTGATGATCATGGGCCGCGGTCTCGTCGTCACCGGCGCGCTAGAGCCTGCGGCGCGGTTCCTCGAACGGGTATTCAAGTTCAACTTGCAGATCGGCCTGTTGTTCTCGCTGCTGATCGCGTTCCTGCTGTCGAGCGTCGTGAACAACACTCCGGTTTTGGTGCTCCTGATACCGATATTCGTCGCCCTCGCGGCCCGGGGCGCGCTTCCTGCCTCGAAGACGCTGATCCCGCTGAATGCGGCGGCACTGCTCGGCGGCCTGGCAACGACGATCGGGACATCGACCAACATCCTCGTCGTCTCGATCGGACGCGACCTCGGAATGCCGGAGATGGGCGTGTTCCATTTCACGCCGATCGTCCTGATGGCCTCGCTGGTGGCATTACCCTACATGTGGCTCGTCATGCCGCGCCTGTTGCGCGACAACCGGGTGGCGAACCAGCATGAGGACAGGCGCTTCTATACCAAGCTGAGGGTAGGGGGCGGCGGGCCGCTGGACGGCGCGCAGCTCTCCAGTTTCGAGCGCGCGCTGCCGGACGATTTCTCTTTCGACGAGAACCCGGAAGGCGCTCTTGTGCCCGGCCAGATGATCCGCGTGTCCGGGACGCACGACGGACTGGAAGAGGCGGTGCGCGTTCTCAAGGGAGGGCTGGCCCCCGCCTGGGTGGTCGACCGTATCCAGCGCAATGCGCGGGCGGAGCGCGAGGACGTGATCGTCTCCGAACTGGCCGTCACGGCCGATTCGCGGCTCATCCGACGCACGCTCGCCACGTCGGGCATCGCCGACCTTTACGACGTCGCCGTGCTTGGCATTCACAAGCCACGCCGATTGCTCAATGCCGAACGCGAGGACGAGCGCGGTGACATCCGCATCGCGGAAGGCGATGTGCTGCTGGTCATGGGGTTGCGGCGGGACATCCAGACCTTCGCCCAGAGCGATAGCCTGCTGGTGCTCGACGGTGCGCGCGAATTGCCACGCCGCAGCAAGGCCTTGCTCGCGGCGGCGATCATGGGCGTTTCGGTTTTCACGGCGTCGATCGGCGTTCTGCCCATCGCCATCGCATCGCTGGCTGGTGCGATCATGATGTTCCTGACCGGCTGCGTTAAGTTCGACCGCGTCGGCAGAGCGCTTTCGGCGCAGGTTATCGTCGTCGTGGCAGCCAGCATCGCCATTGGCCGCGTCATTCTCGACAGCGGCGCGGCCGCCTGGCTCGGGCAACTGCTCGCGCTGGGGCTCGGTGATCTGCCTCCGGCTCTGGTTATCGCGGCGGTCATGCTGTTCGTCACCGTGCTGACGAATTTCGCCTCGAACGCCACGGCGGCGACCGTCGGCACGCCCATTGCCTTCAGCATCGGCGCGGAACTGGGGCTGCCGCAGGAACCGCTGATCCTCGCCGTGCTGTTCGGTTGCAACCTGTGCTACGCGACGCCGATTGCCTATCAGACCAACATGCTGATCATGGCGGAGGGCGATTACCAGTTCGCGGACTATATCCGCACAGGCGTCCCGCTGGTCCTGCTGATGGTGACCACGCTGTCGGTCCTCCTCGCCATTACCTACGGCATGTAGCGCGGCGCTATTCGCTCGCGCGCTGCGCCGATTGCGCGCCCAGGGCGACCAGCGCGCGGGCCCGTTCCTGATCTGACAGGGGCACTTTGCGGCCGGCTCGCTTTAACAGCTTGGCACGTTC
The DNA here is from genome assembly GCF_054482795.1 of Altererythrobacter sp. CAU 1778. Taxonomy (NCBI): domain Bacteria; kingdom Pseudomonadati; phylum Pseudomonadota; class Alphaproteobacteria; order Sphingomonadales; family Erythrobacteraceae; genus Altererythrobacter; species Altererythrobacter sp. CAU 1778. Next base: position 1,348,555 of record NZ_JBTLRP010000001.1, read on the forward strand.
TTCCTCGGTCATATTCTGCCATTCGGACGCAGAGATCCCCGGCGGAATGTACATCGCCTCCTCCGGGCTCGCGTCGACGCTGCCTTCGTAATCGCCGCTCCAGCCATAGCCGCCGCCTGCATCCTCGGTCGGCTCTCCGAAGCTGGTGTCGGTATCCGATCCGAATCCAGTGCCTGAGGCGCGGGACACGGTCGGACTGACGATCAGTTTGGGGGCTTCCTTAACAAGCTCCTCTCCCTGCATCGCCAGCTCGGTCGCTTGTTCACGAGCGACCGTTTCTGTGTTCTCCCCATCGACGAAGATCGCCAACGTCAGCGTCACCGCCAGCGTCACGAATGCGAATTCGCGATACTGCTTGCCGGTCAGGACAGGGGTGGACTTGCGGGCCATGGGCCTCGCCTTATCGCGGGCAGGTTAATGCTGCTTGGCGCCGCATGGTTAACGGCCCGCTAACTGACGCACGTCGCAGCAGGCGGCGGTTTTCCTTAGGTGTAAAGTTTACCGACATTTCACTTCTCACCCCTAATCCGGGTGCGCGATGATCCGTCTGTTCAAACATTACGTGCCGCACGCGGTGCTGCTGCTGGGTCTGATCGACCTAGCCCTGCTGGTCGGTGTGGGCGAAGCATCGTGGCAAATCCGCGCGGCGCAGATCGCAATGGACCCCGGTCCCCTGGCCGAGCGGATGCCCGGCATGGCTGCCTTTGCCGTCATCGTTCTTACGGCGATGATCGCCGTGGGCGTCTACGGTGCGGACGCGCTTCGATCCATGCGTTTCGCGGTCGCGCGCCTGCTGGTCGCGGTCAGCCTCGCGGTATTGGCGATCGCGTTTCTTTCGTTCGTCGCCCAGAGCGAGACGTTCTGGCGATCGACACTTGCATATTCGATGGCGCTGGCGATCGTTGCGCTAACGGCGAACCGGATGATCGTCGGCGGCATCCTCGGCGCTCATGCTTTTCGCAGGCGCGTGATCGTGCTGGGTTCGGGCGACCGCGCCAAGCGGCTCAAGGAACTTGGCGACCGGGAGGAGAGCGGCTTCGCCATCGTCGCCTTCGTCGCCATGAACGAAGGGTCGGTTGCGGTGGAAGAGGCCATTCCACGCAGCGCCATTCACAATCTCACGCGCTTCGTCGAGAATCTCGGCGCAAGCGAAGTCGTCCTTGCGCTGGAGGAACGGCGCAATTCTCTTCCGCTGAAAGACCTGCTGCGGATCAAGACCACCGGCGTGCACGTCAATGACTTCTCCAGCTTTATGGAGCGTGAGACGGGCCGCGTCGACCTCGACACCCTCAACCCGAGCTGGCTGATATTCTCGGACGGCTTTTCATCGGGCCGGGCGGTGTCTTCCGTGCTCAAGCGGCTCTTCGATGTGCTGGCGAGCCTGCTGTTGCTCGTCCTTACTCTGCCCTTCATTCTCATCTTCGCCCTGCTGGTGAAGCTGGACAGCAAGGGACCGGCCTTCTTCCGCCAGACCCGGGTCGGCCTGTACGGGCAGGAGTTCGAACTGCTCAAGCTGCGCTCGATGCGTTCCGACGCCGAGAAAGCGGGCGAGGCTCAGTGGGCCCAGAAGGATGACCCGCGCATCACGCGCATCGGCCGCTTCATTCGCAAGACGCGCATCGACGAGCTTCCGCAGGCGTACAGCGTGTTGAAGGGCGAAATGAGCTTCGTCGGTCCGCGCCCTGAGCGCCCCCAATTCGTCACCGATCTGGAAGACAAGCTGCCCTTCTATGCGGAACGGCACATGGTGAAGCCGGGCATTACCGGATGGGCACAGATCAATTACCCCTACGGCGCATCGATCGAGGATTCGCGCAGCAAGCTCGAGTACGATCTTTATTACGCGAAAAACTATACGCCCTTCCTTGACCTGCTCATCCTGTTGCAGACGGTGCGCGTGGTGCTCTGGCCGGAAGGCGCACGGTGACGGCGGCAGGTCTTCTCCTTGCCAAGGCGGGCCATGTCGCGGCTGCCGCGATTTCGGCAGCGCTGGTAGCCGCAGTCGCAGCCCGCAAGCGGCGGGTCGGGCCGAACGTTGCAGCTTACATCTGTGCGCTCGCGTTCTGCGCCATCGCATCGATCTGCGCGCTCACGCTGGGGCCTTCGCACACGCTGACACGCGCGGCGGTCGCGCCGAGTTACCTGGCCTGGTTATGGCTGCTGTTCGTGCTGTTCCGACAGGATGGCCGGCTCGACCAGTTGCGCGGTTCACGGCCCGTCTTCGCCGTACTCGCGGGGATCGAGATACTCCGCAGCGTCGTCGGCATCGGATTGCCGCTCATCGTCGCCGTGCCAGAGGCGCTCGCAGCGACAAATCAGCTTGCCGCCGTGCTGCAAGCGCTGTTCGTCATCGGCGCGCTGGTTCTGGTCCATAACCTGTATGTCGGCGCCTCCGGCGCTGCGCGGCAGGTGCTACGCGCGCCGGCACTGGCGCTGGCGCTCGTCTGGGGATTCGATCTTCACGCGTTGACGCTTGGCTATGTGACCGGAGAAGCGGCGCCCGCCGTTCTCGATTTCCGGGGCATCGCCTCGGCCATAGCGGCGCTGTTGATCGGGATCGCCTGCTTCGGACGGTCAGCCTTGCGGACGGTCCGGCCTTCGCGCGCGGTGACGTTCCAGAGCTTTTCCCTGCTGCTCATCGGCACCTACGTCGTCGGAATGATCGCGATCGCGCGCGGGATTTCGCTGCTCGGGGGCAGCTTCAACGGCGCGATGCAGGTCGGATTCGTCGCGCTGATGGCCGCGATCGGCGGGCTTAGCCTCACTTCGACGAGGATCGGCGGATGGTTTCGCGTCATGCTGTCGAAGCATCTGTTCCAGCATCGCTACGATTACCGCGCGGAGTGGATGCGCTTCAACCGCACAGTCAGCGGCGGCGGCAATAGCGAGTTTTCGCTGCACGAACGCGCGGTGCAGGCTGTGGCGGACATCACGGAAAGCCCGGCCGGCGTGCTACTGGTACCGGATGAGGATCGCGGCTTGCGGCTGTCGGCACGCTGGCGCTGGGCCAGTCTCGACGTACCGGGGGAAGCGCTGAGCGAACAACTCGCGCAGCGTTTCGAGGCTTCGCAATATATTCTCACCCTCGAACGGGGCCGCGAGAACCCGAAGGCAAGCATTCGGATCGACGAATTGCCAGCTTGGCTGCGCGACAGCGAACGCGTCTGGCTGATGGTGCCGCTGGTGCATTTCGAACGTCTCGTGGGCGTGGTCGTCCTGGCGAGGCCGATTTATGTCCGACAGGTCGATTGGGAGGATTTCGACCTTCTCCGGATCGTCGGGCAGCAGCTCGCATCCTATCTCGCCGAACAATCCGGGCAGGAAGCGCTCAACGAGGCGAGCCGGTTCGACGAATTCAATCGCCGCATCGCCTTCGTCATGCACGACATCAAGAACCTGGCGAGCCAGATGTCACTGCTCGCGCGGAATGCGGAAAAGCATTCCGAGAACCCGGCCTTTCGTGCCGATATGCTCGTTACGCTGCGCAATAGCGCGGACAAGCTGAACACCTTGCTGGCGCGGCTCGATCGCTATGGCGCCTCGGCGCAGAACACGATGCAGCGGGTTGATCTCAAGCCGTTCGTCGAAGGCATCGTCAGGAATTTGGCCAACAGCCATCCGGTCGCCGTGGCGCAGGCGCGCGCGTGCTCGGTCATGGCCGACCCGGTGGCGTTGGAACAGGCTCTGGTCCACCTGATCCAGAACGCCATCGATGCCAGCGGCGAGGGAACGCCGGTGTTTGTGAACGTCGTCGACGACCCTTTGCAGGCGCGGATCGAGGTGATCGACACCGGCACCGGCATGGATGTCGATTTCGTGCGGACGCGCCTGTTCAAGCCGTTCCATTCGACCAAGCAGGGCGGCTTCGGTATTGGTGCGTTCGAGGCGCGTGAGACCATTCGCGCGATGGGCGGGCGGCTCGAGGTCGAATCCCGCGAAGGTCTGGGCACGCGCTTTACCGTGCGAATGCCGCTGGCAACGACCGAAGGGTTCCGCGGTGCGGCCGATAACAATCACGAGAAGGTGGCATGATGCCCGATAATTCCGTCAAACTGCTCGTCGTCGAAGATGACGAAGGCCTACAGGCTCAGTTGAAGTGGGCGTATGAGGATTTCGAGGTGATCATCGCCTCCGACCGCGCCTCGGCTATTGCGGCGCTGCGTTCCGAGATGCCGCCTGTCGTCACGCTTGACCTCGGGTTGCCGCCCGATCCTGATGGAACGAGCGAGGGCATGGCCGTGCTTGACGAGATAATGGCCATAGCGCCGCATACGAAAGTGATCGTCGCTTCCGGCCATGGCGCGCGCGAGAGCGCGTTGCAGGCAATCGAGCGCGGCGCGTATGACTTTTATCCCAAGCCGGTCGATATCGAACAGCTCGGCCTGATTGTGCGACGCGCCCTGAATCTCGCGACCATCGAGGCGGAGAACCGCCGCCTTGCCGCGCGGGCCGACGATGGCAACACTGTGCTCGGCGGCCTAATCACCGCCGCCCCCGAAATGGTGAAGGTCGCCCGCACCATAGAGCGCGTGGCCAATGCGAATGTCTCTGTCCTGCTGCTCGGCGCGAGCGGGACGGGCAAGGAACTGCTCGCGCGTGGTCTTCACGATTCCAGCGACCGGGCGCACGGCAATTTCGTTGCGATCAATTGCGCGGCGATCCCCGAAAACCTGCTCGAAAGCGAACTGTTCGGGCACGAGAAGGGCGCATTTACCGGGGCGGTCAAGACGACCGAGGGCAAGATCGAGCAGGCGCATGGCGGCACGCTGTTCCTCGACGAGGTCGGCGACATCCCGCTGCCCTTGCAGGTCAAACTGCTGCGCTTCCTCCAGGAACGCCAGATCGAACGGATCGGCGGGCGCAAGGCGATCAACGTGGACACGCGCATCGTGTGTGCGACGCATCAGGACCTCGAGAGCATGATTGCGCAGGGCACTTTCCGCGAAGACCTGTTCTACCGACTTGCCGAGATCGTCGTGAGAATTCCGGCGCTGAGCGAACGCGCCGGGGATGCGACCCTGCTCGCCAAGGCATTCCTCCAGCGGTTCGCGAAGGAAATGAATCCGCAGGTGAAGGGCTTTGCGAGCGACGCCCTCGTCGCCATCGATGCGTGGACCTGGCCCGGCAATGTCCGAGAGCTGGAGAACCGCATCAAGCGCGCCGTGATCATGGCCGACGACAAGCTGGTCCACGCCGAAGATCTCGATCTGGTGCCCAGCGAAGACGACGATGTTGCGCCGCTCAATCTCAAGAGCGCGCGCGAGCAGGCGGACCGCAAGGTCATTCGCCACGCGCTGGCACGCACGGAAGGAAACATTTCCAGCACGGCCAAGATGCTCGGCATCAGTCGTCCCACACTCTACGACCTGCTCAAGCAATACGATCTGTCCGCATGACGCTTGCCTAAGCGCCTTTGGCGCGGCAACGCGCGGGCGGTCATGCGCCTGCGCCTCAAACTCGATCCGATGATCCTGCTCCTGCTGGCAGCGCTGCTGCTGGCTGTTCTTTTCCCAGCGACGGGAGAGGGACGGGCGACGGCGCAGATGGTAGCGAACGCCGCGGTCTTCGTCCTGTTCTTGCTGAACGGACTGAGGCTGCCCCGCGATCAGGTGATATCGGGCCTTCGCAACTGGCGGCTGCAAGTCTCACTGCTGATCTGGGTTTTCGGTGTGATGCTCGCGCTTGGCTGGGGCGTGTCGCAGGTCAGTGCCGGTGTGCTGCCCCAATTGCTGGCGCTGGGCTTCGTGTTCCTGGGCGCGCTGCCATCCACCGTGCAGTCCGCCACCGCCTATACTTCGCTTGCCGGAGGCAATGTCGCAAGCTCGGTCATCGCCGCGGCTTTGCTCAACATCGCGGGCGTTTTCGTGACTGCGCCGCTGTTCGCGCTGCTGGCGGGTTCGCAAAGCGTGCCGTTCAACACCGACGTGCTCGTGCGAGTGGCCACGATCCTGCTGCTGCCTTTCCTGCTTGGCCAAGCCTTGCAAGCGTGGTTCGGCGGACTGGTGACGCGCCATGCCGGGCTAACCAAGTGGTTCGACCGGATAGCCATCGCGCTGGCCGTCTATGTCGGGATGTCCGGCGCCGTGGAACAGAACGTCGGCACTCGGCTCGGCCTTAGCGGATGGGCGATCCTGATGCTGGCGGTGTGCATCATGCTGGCGCTCGCATCGTTCGGTGCGTGGCTGGCTTCCGGCGCGCTTCGCCTGCGGCGCGATGATCGTATCGCGTTCCTGTTCGCCGGTTCGCAGAAAAGCATCGCCCTCGGAGCGCCCTTGGCGACCATACTGTTCGCACCGGCCGTTGCAGGAATGATCCTGCTGCCGGTGATCGCCTACCACTTCCTGCAATTGCTGATCGCGGCGCCGCTAGCTTCGCGGCTGCGCGCAGCGGAATAGCTCAGCCCGCGACGTCCTCTGGATTTTTCCGGTTGTGGCGGACGGACCACCACAGCGAAAGGCCGATCAGCACAGCACCGATCAGTCCGGTGATCGTCTCGGGAATATGGAACCGTGCGGAGAACAGCATGATCCCACCAAGCGCGATAATGGCCCAGAACGCGCCGTTCTCAAGGTAGCGATACGCCGTCAGCGTTCCCTTCTCGACCAGATGGATGGTCATGGAACGAACGAACATCGCGCCGATCGAAAGGCCCAGCGCAATCACGATCATGTTGTTCGAAAGTGCGAAAGCGCCGATCACCCCGTCGAAGCTGAAGCTGGCGTCGAGCACGTTGAGATAGAGGAACCCGCCCAGGCCACTACGCACCACCGCGCCGGCAAGTCGCTTCTTCTCCTCGTTCAGTTCTAGAATGGCGTTCACGCCCTCCACCGCGATGAACGTGACGAGGCCGAGGATGCCCGCGATCAGAAAGGTCAGGGCTTCCTCGTCTGGCAGCAGGCCCGAAATGCCCCACAAGACGAGCAGCAATATGGCAATTTCGGCTGCGGGGAGGGCAGCGAACTTGGACAGCCATTCCTCGATCTTGCGGATCCAGTGCACGTCCTTGTCCTGGTCGAAAAAGAACTTGAGGCCGACCATCGCAAGGAAGGCGCCGCCGAAACCGGCAATCCCGACATGGGCGGAACTGACGATACGCTCGTACTCCGCAGGCTCGTTCAGCGACAGGTTGATCGTTTCGATCGGCCCGAGACCCGCCGCGATCGCCACGATGGCGAGCGGGAACACGACGCGCATTCCGAACACCGCGAAGGCGATCCCCCATGTCAGGAACCGCTTTTGCCAGACCTTGTCCATGTCCTTCAGGACCGAGGCGTTGACCACCGCATTGTCGAAGCTGAGCGATATCTCGAGCACCGAGAGTACGACGATGATCCACAACATCGCCGCGGTGCCGGATACGCTCCCGGTGCTCGACCACCCGTACCATGCGCCAAGCGCGAGGCAGATAATGGTGAAGATGAAGGAGAAGCCATAGAACTGGCGCAAGGTTGCCATGAGGTGTCCGTAATATCCTGAGGGGAGGGCGCCGATAGATTACTTGGGTTGGTAGGTCTGCGCTTCGGTGGGGAAGGTGCGCGCTCGCACTTCCTCCGCATACTGACGGGCCGTCGCTTCTATCGTTTCGGCGATGTTTCCGTATTTCTTCACGAAGCGTGGCACGCGCTCGAACATGCCGAGCATATCCTCGGTCACCAGCACCTGGCCGTCGCACTGGGCCGACGCTCCGATGCCGATGACGGGAATGTCGAGCGCCCCCGTGAGGGAAATGGCAATCGGTTCGACGACGCCTTCGACGACAACGGCAAAAGCCCCTGCGGCGGCCACCGCCTCCCCATCGCCGATGATCTTGGCGTGTTCTTCCTGGCTGCGACCGCGCGCCCCGTATCCTCCCAGCGCGTTGACCGCTTGCGGGGTAAGACCGACGTGCGCCATCACCGGAATGCCGCGAGCCGAGAGGAAGCGTATGGTTTCCGCCATAGCCTCCCCGCCTTCCAGCTTCACTGCCGCGCAGCCCGTTTCGGCCATTACCCGGCTTGCCGTGTCGAAGGCCTGTTCCGGACTGTGTTCGTAACTGCCGAAGGGGAGATCGACGACGACCAGCGAGTGATAGCTGCCGCGAACCACGGCGGCGCCGTGCGCGATCATCATTTCCGGCGTCACCTGCAGCGTGCTCGGCAAGCCGTAGATCACCTGGCCCAGCGAGTCCCCGACCAGCAGGATGTCGCAATGGGCATCGAGCAGCTGGGCCTGGCGCGCGGTGTAAGCCGTCAGCATCACCAGCGGTTCTTCCGTCCGCCCGTCCGACTTGCGTCGCTTGATGGCCGGGACCGTCAGCCGCTTCATCGGCGCGGGCGTGGGATTGGCGCGGCTCGTGGCCGTATCGAGCTGGAAAGTGGTGGACATGGCCGCCTTCTAGCAAATCGCCCCCTCGACGCGAGGGGGAAATTGTTGCACCATCTTGCACAATAAAATTGCGCGGGGAGCGACGGACAGCATGGCGATATCTTCGATGGACAGTGCAACGACCACGGACGGATGGTCGTCTCGCAGTGCTTTCATCCTTGCCGCCATCGGTGCAGCGGTCGGTCTGGGCAATATCTGGCGCTTCCCGACGCTTGCCGGGGAAAGTGGCGGCGGCGCCTTCGTCATTTTCTACATCGGCTGCGTGTTCCTGCTCGGCCTGCCGCTGGTCCTGTCGGAAATTTTCATCGGGCGCGTCGGCCAGACGGATGCCGTCGGCTCCATCCGCCGAGTGGCGGCGGAATCCCGCGCCTCGCCGGCATGGTCCGTGTTCGGCGCTATCGGCGCGATTGCCGCGTTCCTGATCGTGTCGTTCTACTCGGTCGTCGCGGGTTGGGTGCTGTATTACGCCGGAGTGATGGGCTGGGACCTGCTATCGGCTATCGGCGCTGGCGAACCGTTCCGCGGCGCGCTGGCAGGTGAGAGCCAGGAACAGATCCAGCAGCGCCTGGGCGATATGTTCGCCAGCCCCGGACTTCTGCTCGCAATGCATTTCGCCTTCATGGGAATGACGCTCTACATCGTCGCGCGCGGTGTGAGTTCCGGGATCGAAAAGGCGGCGACTTACCTCATGCCGGCCTTCTTCGTGCTTCTCGTCGGGCTGGTCATCTACGGCGCGATCGAGGGTGAGATCGGCAGTGCCGTCGCATTCCTGTTCACGCCGGACTGGTCGAAACTGTCACCCCAGGTGATGAACTCCGCGCTGGGTCAAGCGCTGTTCTCTCTGTCGCTGGGTGTAGCAGGCCTCATTACTTACGGTTCCTACATCAAGGATCATTCGCGGCTCGGCGGGACGTCCGCTCTCATCGCGGTTGCCGACACCTGCGTCGCCATACTCGCCGGCCTGATGATCTTTCCGATCGTTTTTGCCGTCGGCCTCGATCCTGCATCAGGTCCGACGCTGGTGTTCCAGTCGCTGCCGTTCGCCTTCCAGACAATGCCCGGTGGCGCCCTGTTCGGCTTCCTGTTCTTCGTCCTGATCCTCGTCGCAGCCGTTACGAGTTCCATCTCGCTGCTCGAAGTGCCGACGGCGTGGGGCATTGGCGAACGCGGGTGGAGCCGACCGAAATCCGCGCTGGTGTTCGGCGGCGGGGCGTTCGTAATCGGGATCGCCTGCCTGCTTGGCTACAATGTCTGGTCGGATGTACGCCCGCTGGGGTTTTGGCCGCTTTTCGCGGAAACCGACATTCTCGACACGGTGGATGGGTTCACCGGCAAGGTCATGCTTCCGGTCGGCGCACTGCTGACCTCGATCTTCGTCGGATGGAAGGCGGACACGAACCTGCTCCGCACGACGACCGGCCTCTCGCCGCTCTCGTTCAATATCTACCGCTTCCTGATTGCCTGGTTGTGTCCGATCGCAGTTGCGATCATTCTCGTCACCGGACTGTTTCCCAGCATTCTCCCGGCATAGAAAAACCGCCCTCTCCTAGTCGGAAAGGGCGGTCGTTCATGCGTGTCGAACGCATTGGGTTGTCAGCTTAAAGCGCGGTCTCCGCGTGACGCTTTTCGGCGTCTTCGTGGACATTCATGCCGAGCGCCATCTTCGCGGTATCGACGAGGCCCATCTCGCCGCTCCAGATCTCCGCATCGCCAAGATCCATGCGCAGGAACAGGATGTCCGGATCATCCTTGCCGCCATCGTACCAGGCTTCGACGAAATTGTTCCAGAACTGGTCGAAACGCTCCTGGCTCGTTTCCTTGGCCAGCGTGCCAGTGAAGCGCGCGAACATGTCGTGGTCCTTGCCCTCGAACGTTGCCGTGACCGGACCGAGCTTCGCGAAGCTGCTCTTGGTTTGCGTGAAGAACCAGATGGCGCTGTTCGCGTCCTTGTCGAGCTGCGCTGTCATGGGCACCGCGCTGTCGGGGTCTCCATCCAGCTGCAGGAAAAGAAACGAGGAATCAGCCAACGACTTCCAGAACTTTTCCTTGAGCTGGTCCGCCTTGCCTTCCGAATATTTCATGCGTGATCTCCTTGGGGGTTTCCAAACCAACGGCGCTGCGAAGCTTGCGTTCCGCAGCGCCGTCCGGCTCAGCGGCCGAGAAAGGCCAGAAGATCGTCGCCCAGCCGCTCCGTCTGCGTGGCAAAGACCGCATGCGGTTCGCCGTCGTACTCGATCAACTCGGCCGACGGCACCTGTTCGGCAACGGCGCGGCCGGTCGCATCGATCGGCACGGTCTCATCCTCGGTGCCGTGAATCACGAGTGTCGGCACTGTGAGGCTGGGGAGATCGGGGCGGAAATCGGTAGTGGCGAATGCCGCTGCCGATTGCAGCGTCGCGTACTGGCTCGCGTGCATGGTGGTCTGCCAGGCCCAATGCCTTTCTTCATCGCTCGGCTTGCTGCCGTAGAAGCTCTTGAAGAAGTCGGTGAAGAAGGCGCGGAAATCGTCCTTCATGCCTTGGGTCATTTCGTCGAAGGTCGACTGCGGAACCCCTTCCGGATTGTCGTCCGTCTTCAGCATATACGGGACGACCGAGCTTACCAGAACGGCCTTGCTGACGCCCTTGCCACTATGGCGCGACATATAACAAGCGATCTCTCCGCCTCCCATCGAGAAGCCGACAAGCGCGACGTCGGTTGTTGCGTCCGTTTCCGTCATCACGTCTGCAAGATCGTCAGCGAACGTATCGTAATCGTAACCACTCGGCGCATGGTCCGAATGGCCAAAACCGCGCCGGTCGTAAGCAATTGCACGATAACCGTTCTCGGCCAGTTTCATCATGATCGGATCCCAGCTGTCGGCAGAAAGTGGCCAACCGTGGATCAGGATTACCGGCTTCCCTTCACCGAGTTCCTTGTAGCGCAGACGTGTACCGTCCTTGGTGGTTGCGTGAGGCATAAAATCTCCTTTGTTTCACAACTAAGGAGTCGAAGCGGCGAAGGTTCCACGACCTTACCCGGCGGGTGAGAGAATTTCGCACAAACCAACATACGTCTATTGGCGGTGGATGGCGGAGAACATATAAAGAACCTATGGCGCAACTCGATCTCATGCAGAAGCTCGAAATCCTGGCCGATGCGGCGAAGTACGATGCATCCTGCGCGTCATCGGGCACGGCAAAGCGTAACAGCGTGGGCGGCAAGGGGATCGGTTCGACCGAGGGGATGGGCATCTGTCATGCCTACGCACCTGACGGGCGGTGCATTTCGCTTTTGAAGATTTTGCTGACCAATCACTGCGTCTTCGACTGTCATTATTGCGTCAATCGCAAGAGTTCGAATGTCAGAAGGGCCCGGTTCACGCCTCAGGAAGTCGCGGATCTGACGATCAGCTTCTATCGGCGCAATTATATCGAAGGGCTGTTCCTCTCTTCCGGCATCATCAAGAATTCCGACCATACGATGGAGCAGATCGTGGAGTGCGCGCGCATCCTGCGCGAGGAATATGATTTCCGCGGGTACATCCACTTGAAGACCATTCCGGAAGCCGACCCGCAGCTGATCCACCAGGCAGGCCTCTATGCTGATCGTATCTCGATCAATGTCGAATTGCCTACCGATCAGGGACTGACGCGCCTCGCACCGGACAAAGATGCGCGACAGATCGAAGGGGCCATGGGCGGTATGAAGATGGCGATCCGGGAATCGCTGGATGAAAGAAAGCGTTTTCGCCATGCGCCGCGCTTCGCTCCGGCGGGTCAGTCGACGCAGATGATCGTCGGCGCGGACGGAGCGAGTGATGTCGATATCGTGGGGAAGGCGAGCCGCCTCTACGATGGTTTCCGCCTGCGACGCGTCTATTACAGCGCCTTCTCGCCCATTCCCGATGCCAGCGCGGTTCTTCCGCTGAAGCGGCCGCCTCTGATCCGCGAACATCGTCTCTACCAGTCGGATTGGTTGATGCGCTTTTATGGTTTCGCGCCGCGCGAGGTCATGCAGGCAGCGGAGGCAGACGGCAATCTGCCGCTGGACATCGATCCCAAACTCGCATGGGCGCTCAAATTTCGCGAGCAGTTTCCGGTCGACGTCAACCGGGCTTCGAAGGAACAATTGCTGCGCGTTCCTGGTCTGGGCGTGAAGGCGGTCGCAAAGATACTGGCCTCACGTCGGCATCGGACCCTTCGCCTCGACGACGTGGCGCGATTGACGGTTTCTGTTTCCAAGATCCGCCCGTTCATTTGTACCGCAGACTGGCGGCCGACGCTGCTGACCGACCGCGCGGACCTGCGATCGCTCCTCGCGCCGAAGCAGGAACAGCTGGAGCTGTTTGCGGCATGATGCACCAGGCTCTGGCCGGTTCCAGCAGGCATTACGCGGTCGCGATGCCGCGCCCCGATGATTTCGATTACTGGCGCGATGCCGCGCGCGCTTTGGTGCAAGCTGGTGTCGAACCTGCGCGGGTCAGCTGGAGCGAGCCGGGCGGGGGCGGCGATCTGTTCGCCGACGGAGGGGAGGGCTTGCCGGTCGCTCCCGCAGATGCGCCGCCGGTCAGGAGCAGCAAGCGTTTCCTCAGCCTTGCGAAGAACGCGGCGCTGCATTCCGATCCACAACGCTTCGCACTGCTATACGGGTTGCTTTGGCGTCTTCAGCGCAATCCGAAGCTGATGGACGACAAGGCCGATCCCGACGTTCGCAAGCTCGAAGAGCTGGAGAAGAACGTTCGCCGCGATAGCCACAAGATGCACGCCTTCGTGCGGTTTCGCGAAATCAGCGTGGGCGAGGGTGAGCACGAGAGCACGCGCTACGTCGCCTGGTTCGAGCCGGATCATCACATATTGCGCGCCAATGCGAGTTTCTTCGTACGCAGGTTTGCCAGCATGAACTGGTCGATCCTGACGCCGAGCGGGTCGCTGCACTGGGACGGGGAAACCGTGACCGAGGGCCCGCCAGCCAGTCGATCCGACGCGCCCGATGGCGATCCGATGGAAGATATGTGGCGCAGCTACTATGCCTCGATCTTCAACCCGGCGCGGCTGAAGATAGGTGCGATGCTGTCGGAAATGCCGCGCAAGTACTGGAAGAACCTTCCGGAGGCGCAGATCATCCCAGATCTTATCGCCAATGCGCAGAACCGGGAGGCGGCAATGGTCGACAGCGGCGCGCTGGAGTTTGAAGAACGGCCGACGACTATGGATGCCATTGCGGAGGCGATCGAGCGATGCCGGAAATGCCCCATCGGCGAATGTGCGACGCAGGCCGTGATGGGCGAAGGTCTCGCATCGGCCGACCTGATGATCGTGGGCGAACAGCCGGGCGATAGCGAAGATCTGGCAGGCCGACCTTTCGTCGGCCCTGCCGGGCAATTGCTCGATGAATTTCTCGGTCAGGCCGGAATCGCGCGTGACCGGACCTACCTCACCAATGCGGTCAAGCATTTCAAGTTCGTTCAGCGGGGCAAGCGGCGCATCCATCAGAACCCGCAGGCGCGGGAAATCGACACCTGTCGCTGGTGGCTCGAAAGCGAGCGGGACATCGTGAAGCCGAAGGTGATCCTCGCACTGGGTGCCAGTGCGGCGCGCGCCATGTTGGGCAAGACTGTCAGCATATCGAAGGTTCGGGGCCAGCCGATGATGCTCGAGGATGGCAGCGAATTGTGGGTGACCAATCATCCGTCCTACCTCTTGCGGCTCGATGGGGAGGCGCGAGAAGAGCAGGGGCGCCGGTTCGCAGCCGACCTTGCGGCCGTGAAAGCGCGGATGGAGGAACTGGCCTGACGCGCAAACCGTAGTTGGGTCATGATATCCACCAGGTTCCGCCGTGAGATAGGCTGCTTCCGGCTCGACAGGTTCTTTATCTGCGTGCTGATCGTCGGTGCTGTTTTGGTCGGCGGAAAGGCGTGGCTTGCGCGCCACCCGGAACACGATCCGTGGGCTCCTCTCGATCTGCGCGACCCGCCGGGTTGGGCGACGCAGGACAAGCTGGTGGCTTTGCGCGGAGATCCCGCCAGTTGCGCCGCCGTGCTCGATCGCAGCGAGATTGCCTACGACAGACTGGAGCCTGCGGGGGAAGGGGCGTGCCGCCGCGCCGACCGAATAGCCTTGACCGAGACTGTCGGTTTCTCACCCGCTCGCCCGGATGCGACCTGTGCCGTGCAGGCAGCGATGGCGCTGTGGGTGCGTCAGTCCCTTCAACCAGCGGCAGAGGAACAGCTCGGCTCACCCGTCGCGCGGATCGAGCACTACGGCACGTTTAGTTGCCGCCGCCTGTACGGCGCCGACGAAGGCGCGTGGAGCGAACACGCAACCGCCAACGCCATCGACCTTGCCGCTTTCGTTCTGGAAGACGGCCGCCGCGTTTCAGTCCTCTCGGACTGGAATGCTGACGACGAGAGTGCCGCTTTTCTGCGCCGCATCCGCGACGAGGCGTGCCCGGTCTTCGGCAGCGTCCTGTCGCCGGATTACAATGAAGCACACAGGGACCACCTGCATTTCGATCAGGCCGCCCGCAACTGGACGTTCTGCCGCTAAAAATCAGCCGGGTTCGAAAGCGTATCCCGCGGAGCGAACCGTACGGATTGGGTCGGGAAGATCGCTGCCCTGGATCGCCTTTCGGAGGCGACGGATATGGACGTCGACCGTGCGCTCCTCGATTTCGCTGTCGTTGCCCCACACCGCGTCGAGCAGCTGCGCGCGGCTGAAGACCCGCCGCGGGTGTTCCATGAAAAACTTCAGCAACCGGTATTCGGTGGGACCGAGGGAGAGCTGCTCCGACCCACGCGAGACGCGATGCGCTGCCGGGTCGAGGGTGAAGTCTCCGACCGACACTTCTTCCCCTGCCAGCGCGGGGCGCACGCGGCGCAACACGGCGGAGACGCGTGCGAGCAATTCGCGCGGACTGAACGGCTTGGTCATGTAATCGTCCGCGCCGGTTTCGAGCCCGCGGATACGGTCGTCCTCTTCCTCGCGCGCGGTGAGCATGATGATCGGAACGTGCGCGGTGCCTTCGGTGCGGCGCAATCGGCGGCAAACCTCGATGCCGCTCGTCCCTTCGATCATCCAGTCGAGAATTACGAGGTCGGGCGCCGCTTCTGCCGCCATCACGATTGCTTCGTCCCCGTCCGAGGTCGAACGCACGTCGTACCCCTCGGCACGGAAGCGATATTCCAGCAGTTCGCACAACGCCGGATCGTCTTCGACCAGCAGCAGTTTCGGTTTCGTCGGCACGGTCCCTCCGTTTCTGAAACTCGCCAAAGCCGCGCAATGTTACACAGGCGTGACAGCGATGGGACCAGCGATCGTCACTCGTCCGGCGGATAGTCGCCGGTGGCGGCGTAGTGCACCATCTCTGCAATGTTGGTCGCGTGGTCGCCGATCCGCTCGATATTGCGGGCAACGAAAAGGAGCTGAGCCGCGGTACTGATGGTGGCCGGGTTTTCCACCATGAACGACACCAGATTGCGGAAGATCGAGTTGTAGAACGCGTCGACCTTTGCATCGCGCGCGATGACTTCGCGCGCCAGCATGGGGTCGCGCGCGGCGTAGGCGGTCAGAACGTCGTGAACCATCTCGGTCGCGACTTCACCCATCGCGGGAAGTAGCGTGAGAGGCTCGAACAGGTTCTTGCCTTCGATCTTGCCGATCCGCTTGGCAATGTTCTTCGCATAGTCGCCGATGCGTTCGGTCACGCCGGCGATCTTGAGAGCTGCGATCACTTCGCGCAGGTCGTCTGCCAGCGGCGCGCGCAGGGCGATGACCCGGACAGCGAGCTTGTCGACTTCCGATTCCAGCGCGTCGAGCTTCTTGTCGCGCTTGATGACCTGCTTGGCGAGTTCCTCGTCGCCGCGGATCAGTGCCTGCATCGCTTCCGCGATCGACAGTTCGGCAAGCCCGCCCATCTCCGCGATCAGGCCGCGTAGCCGGGTGATGTCTTCGTCGAATGCCTTGACTGTATGTTCTGCCATATGCGTCTGCCTTAGCCGTAACGGCCGGTGATGTAATCCTTCGTCCGCTCCTCGCGTGGATTGGTGAAGATGTCGGACGTGCGCCCGTACTCGACCATCTTGCCGAGATGGAAGAACGCTGTGCGCTGGGACACGCGCGCTGCCTGTTGCATTGAGTGGGTAACGATGACGATGGCGTAGCGTCCGCGCAGTTCGTCGATCAGTTCCTCGATCTTTGCTGTCGCGATGGGATCGAGCGCGGAGCACGGCTCGTCCATCAGGATGACTTCGGGATCGACGGCGATGGCGCGCGCGATACACAGACGCTGCTGCTGACCGCCGGAAAGGGCGGTGCCGCTGTCTGCCAGGCGATCCTTCACTTCCTCCCACAGGCCGGCACGGCGCAAGGACTGTTCGACGATGTTGTCGATGTCCGCCTTGCCTTCCGCCAGGCCATGAATCTTGGGGCCGTAAGCGATGTTGTCATAGATCGATTTCGGGAACGGATTGGGCTTCTGGAAGACCATGCCGACCCGCGCGCGCAGCTGAACCACGTCCATTTTCGAACGATAGATGTCTTCCCCGTCGAGAAAGATCTCGCCTTCCACGCGCGCGACCGGGATCGTGTCGTTCATCCGGTTGAGCGAGCGAAGGAAGGTCGACTTCCCGCAGCCGGACGGGCCGATGAAGGCCGTGACGTACTGCGTCGGTATCTCGATCGAGACGTTGTCGATGGCCTGCTTCGCACCGTAGAACACGTTCACGTTGCGCGCGCTCATCTTGGCCTCGGTCGGCTCCAGATTGTCGTGAATTTCTGTCACCATTGTTTCTCGAAACGGTTGCGTAGGTAGATCGCGACGGCGTTCATCGCGAGGAGGAAGAGCAATAGCACGATAATCGCCGCCGATGTGCGCTCCACGAAGCCGCGGTCGATTTCATCCGACCACAAGAAGATCTGCACGGGCAGCACCGAAGACGGCGAGGTGAAGCCAGCCGGCGGGCTCGCCACGAATACGCGCATCCCGATCATCAGCAGCGGTGCTGTTTCGCCCAGTGCGCGCGCCATGCCGATGATGGTGCCTGTAAGGATGCCGGGTAGGGCAAGCGGCAGGACATGGTGGAAGACCACCTGTACGGGCGAAGCTCCGATCGCGAGAGCACCATCGCGGATCGATGGCGGCACGGACTTGATCGCGTTGCGACCGGAAATCACGATCACCGGCATCGTCATCAGCGCGAGCGTCATCCCGCCGATCAGCGGCGCCGAACGATAGCCCGGGAAAATCCAGAGGAACACGGCAAGGCCGAGCAGGCCGAAGATGATCGACGGCACGGCCGCGAGGTTGTTGATCGAGACCTCGATAAGGTCTGTCCAACGGTTTTTCGGCGCGTATTCTTCGAGATAGAGCGCTGCCAGCACGCCGATCGGGAACGCCAGCAGCAGCGTGAACACCATGGTAAGGATCGAGCCCTTCAGCGCGCCCCAGATCCCGACCACCTGAGGATCCGTGGCATCGGACCGCGACAGGAACCCCGAATCGAAATTCTTTTCGAGCAATCCTTCGCGCTGCAATCGCGCGGCTTCCTTGCGCAGGTCGTCGGGACCATTGCCGTTGAAGGCCTCTGCCATGTCACCGTTTACGGGAAGCGCAAAGGCCGCCGGTCCGTTCGCAATGCCGGGATTGGCGATGAGCTGTTCCCCGACGAGGCGCCATGCGCCCGTATCGAGCTCAGCAGCTGCCGTTTCGCCCAGAGTCTCGCCGGCGTAATATTGCACGATGTCCGGCAGGCCGGAGGACCGGAGTGCCCCTTCGGCCTCGACCACGCCCAGCCCTTGCGGCGGAACTGTGACCGGCGTCTCGCTGAAATCGATCGTGATGTTCGCCTCGACGCGCTGGAAGCCGCCGTAGCCGTTGATCGTCATGGTGAAGAGCAGGAACGCCAGCACCGCGACCGAGAACAGAATCGCGCCGAGGCCGAGCAAGCGGAAGCGCCTCTCCGCAGCATAGCGTTTCTTCAGCCGCGCTTCGAAGGCGGGCGTCCGCGTGGGCGGATTGAAGTTCGGGGACATCGTGTCACTCATAAGCTTCACGGAACCTCTTCACGACGCGCAGCGCGATGATGTTGAGCGCCAGCGTTATCAGGAACAGCACGAAGCCGAGCGCAAAGGCGCTGAGCGTTGCCGGGTGATCGAAGCTGCCTTCGCCGGTCAGCATCGCGACGATCTGCACGGTCACGGTCGTCATGGCTTCGAGCGGGTTGGCGGAAAGGTTTGCCGCTGTCGAAGCGGCCATCACCACGATCATGGTTTCGCCGATCGCGCGGCTGATAGCCAGCATTACGCCGCCGACGATACCCGGTAGCGCAGCCGGTACGAGAACGCGCCTGATCGTCTCGGACTTGGTGGCGCCCATGGCGAGGCTGCCGTCGCGCATGGCTTGCGGCACGGCGGCAATGGAATCGTCGGCCATCGAAGAAACGAACGGGATGATCATCACGCCCATCACGATGCCGGCGGCAAGCGCGCTTTCGCTCGACGGATTGCTCGCGCCCAGCGAAACCGCAATGTCCCGGATGGCCGGAGCGACCGTCAGCGCGGCGAAGTATCCGTAAACCACCGTCGGAACCCCCGCGAGGATTTCCAGCGTGGGTTTCAGGATCTTGCGCGCGCGCGGTGCGGCATACTGGGTGAGGTAGATCGCACTCATCATGCCCAGCGGGATCGCAACGAGCATCGCAATGATGGCGCCGATGAACATGGTGCCCCAGAACAATGGAATTGCCCCGTACCGGCTTGCGTCCGCCACGTCGGGCGAGGTCATCGGGTCCGGACCCCAATGGGTGCCGAACAGGAAGTCCAGCGGGTTGATCATCGTGAAAAAGCGGATTGTCTCGAAGATGAGCGAGGCTGCGATCCCGAGCGTCGTTAGGATGGCGATTAGCGATGCCGCGAGGAGCAGGCCCATCACCGTGCGCTCTACCCGCGTGCGGGCGGTAAAGTCGGGCTTCAGCCGCAGGAACGCCCATGCCCCGGCAGCGAGGGCAATCGCGATCGTCACCGCAAAGCCGATGACGTTGTAGCGCGACAACGCCTCGCGGTAAGGTTCCACCAGTGGCTGCGCCAGCGGATTGAAGACCGCATTGGCGTTGCCGCTTGCAACCGCGCGCGCTTCCGCGAGGATCGTCTGGCGCTGCAAACCGAAGCTGGGCAGGTCGGCGGCAGCGGGATGTGCGAGTACGGTCTGGTTTACCAGATCGGGTGCGATGATCGACCACAGCACGATGAAGGCGAGGACGGGCAGGGCGATCCACAATGCCACGTACCAGCCATGGTAGCTGGGCAGGGCCGCAAGGCGCGCACCGTTCTGATTGCGGCGAAAGGTGTAGGCACGGGCACGGGCCGCGAGCCAGCCGGCCAGCGCCAGCCCGAGCGCCAGCAGAAGGAGCAGTGCGACAGACACGATTCTAGCGCTGCCCGGCGTTTGAACACGGGCCGGATTGGCCGAACAGTCGAGGAGCGGGGCAGGTCATGGCTGTCCTGTTTCGCAACATGATTCGCTGCGGTTGGCTGGATCCAAGGAGGTGCAATTGCGCGCCTGCGGCATCTTTGTGACAGTTTTATGACAGCGCATCTTCACTGTCCGGAGATTGCGTTTCGGCCAAGGGGAGCTTCACGGTCACGCTGGTCCCCTGACCGCGCTGGCTGGCGATGTCGAGCCTGCCGCGATGGCGTTCCACGATATGTTTTACGATGGCGAGGCCGAGCCCGGTGCCACCTGCCGCGCGGCTACGCCCCGGATCGGTCCGATAGAAGCGGCGGGTGAGGTGCGGCAGATGTTCCTCCGCGATACCTTCCCCCTGATCGGTCACGGTGAGGAGGGCGCGATCCAGGTCGCCGACCTCAAGTCTCACCGAAACCTCCTTGTCCGAAGCGCCGTACTTCAGGGCGTTGTCCACGAGGTTGCGGACGAGCTGTTCGAGCTGGCGCTCGTCCCCAGTGATGACGATGGGACCACCCTCGATCTCGCAGGCGATCCTGTCGCGATCCTCGGGTCGCCCAGAGTCCGCGGCGGCGCGGCGCACGAGCTTGCCAAGGTCGATGCGCCCGCTCGGCAGTTCGTGTTTCTCCGCTTCCACGCGCGACAGGGACATTAGATCGCTGACAAGCGTCTGCAGACGGCGCGCTTCGCGCAGCACGGTGTCAAGGAACTTGCGCCGTGCCTCGGTCGGCATCTGATCGTCCTCGACCAGCGTCTCGACATAGCCGATGATGGAGGCCAGCGGGGTGCGCAACTCGTGGCTGGCGTTGGCGACGAAATCGGTATGGGCGCGGCTGACGTCAGCTTCTGCCGTGCGATTGTGCAATTCGACGAGCGTGTATCGCGTATCGATTCGCGTCACGTTCATCGCCCAGATGCTGCGATGCCCGCTGAGGCCGGTGATGATCGTCTCTCCGTCTCCCTCGCGTTGAAGCAGACTGACCGCAGCGGGATGGCGAAATGCGATTCGCGCGTCCTGGCCGAGGATATGCTTGCCGAGCACTTCGCGCATGGCAGCATTGGCGAGCACGATGCGATCCCGGTCGAGTAGCAACAGAGGCACGCCCGAATGTTCCAGCATGGCGCGCATCCGGTCGTGGCTTAACGAAACACCGTTGGTGCTTTCCGCCGCGACGGGTTGGGGCGGCGGTGCGATATAAAGAGTGCCGATCCACAGGACGGCGACGGCGAGTGCCAGCCAGGGCGAGCTCGTCACCAGCGCGACCGTGAGCGATCCCGCGATTGCCAGCATGATTCCCGGCCATGGAGTGTCGCGGTCTGCCATCGTTGCATCCGGCCCTAGCGCCGCCTGCGGCACTTGGCCAGCGGCGCTGTCTGCGTGACACATATGAGCTGGAAAGTGGTGACCCCTACGGGACTCGAACCCGTGTTTCCGCCGTGAAAGGGCGGCGTCCTAGACCGCTAGACGAAGGGGCCAGCGGCAACGCGAGCCGCGCACTTAGGGGCCGAATCCGAACCCGTCAAGCGCGTGCATGGGCTGCCTGCAATTTATCCTGCGAAGGCGGCATCCTCCACGTGGAGTTCGGCCTGCCGACGGCTGCCCCAGTCGTCGATCTTCGCACGGCCGGCCAGCCACAGCTTGCGCCCCTGGCTGCCGTGGAGCAGCGTCTGACCCAGCTCGCTCTCGGCCTGGCGGAAGGCGATTGCCTTGATCGAGCGACCGTCCGCGCCTGCCGCGATCATGCGGACATGATCCTTGCCGACCAAGTCGACCTTGACCAGATGAAGCGGACCGATGGCGATGCGCGGTGCGGGCCAGCCGACGCCGAAAGGTCCGGCCAGCTCGATCGTCTCGATCAGGTCGGGCGTCAGCCCGCCGACGCTCAGGGACAGGTCGAGCACCATGGCCTGATCCTCGCGAGCGCGCGCGACCTTCGACGCGAGCATTTCGTCGAGCCAGTCGTGGAGCGCTTCGATCTTGTCGGGCGGCGCGGTCAGGCCCGCTGCCATGGCATGGCCGCCACCCGCATCCAGCAAGCCATTCTCGCGCGCGGCGATGATCGCTGCGCCCAGATCGACGCCAGAGATCGAGCGTCCCGATCCCTTGCCGCGACCTTGCTCGTCCGCGTCGAGCGCGATGACCAGCGTGGGCTTCCCGGTCTTTTCCTTTATCCGGCCCGCCACGATCCCGATCACGCCGGGGTGCCAGCCTTTGCCCGCGCACACGATGACGGAGCGGTTGTGCTGCGCTGTCAGCTGCGCTTCGGCAGCTTCCTGCACCTCGGCCTCGATCGCGCGGCGTTCTTCGTTGAGCTGCGACAGCTGGGCGGCGATGGCATCCGCCTCCGCCCGATCCATCGTCGTCAGCAACCGCACGCCAAGCGTGGCTTCGCCGACCCGCCCGCCGGCATTGATTCGCGGGCCGAGCGCGAAACCGAGATCACTGCAAACAGGCGCGCGATTAAGCCGGCTCGCATCGATCAGGGCAGCCATGCCGATGTTGTCGCGCTTCGCCATTACCTTAAGGCCCTGTGCCACGAAGGCGCGATTGAGGCCGTGCAGAGCGGCGACATCGGCTACCGTGCCGAGCGCAACGAGGTCGAGCAGGGCGAGAAGGTCCGGCTCCTTGCGCGCCGCGAAAAAATCCCGGCTGCGCAATTCGCGAACCAGCGCGATGGCAAGCAGGAAGGCGACCCCGACCGCAGCCAGATGCCCGTGCGCCGCACCTTCATCGCTTTCGTCGAGGCGGTTGGGATTGACCAGCGCTGCTGTGACCGGAAGATCGGGCGAACATTTGTGATGGTCGACAACGATCACGTCCACGCCAGCGTCGCGCGCGGCGGAAAGTGCGTCATGGGCCATCGCTCCGCAATCCACGGTCACGATGAGGCTGCTGCCCTGTTCGGCAATGCGCACCAGTGCCTCTCCGCTAGGGCCGTAACCTTCCAGCAGGCGGTCAGGGATATAATGTGCAGCATCGACGCCGAGATCGCGCAACAGGCGAATCAGCAGCGCGGAACTCGTCGCGCCGTCGACGTCGTAGTCGCCATAGATGGTGATCGTTTCGCCGCTGATGACAGCCTGGGCGATTCGCTCCGCAGCCTGGTCCATGTCGCGGAACACCGACGGATCCGGCAGGAAAGCGCGCAGAGTCGGGTTGCGTTGCCGGTCGAGATCGCCGCGTTCCACCCCGCGGGCGAGCAGCAATTGCGCGATGATGTCGTCCATCGCCAGCGACGAACTGTCGTCCATCGCCATGTTGCCTTCGCGCCAGCGCCAGGCCCTTCCGGAAAGCGAGCGTTCGACACCGCAGACGGCGCGGGATACGGTGTTTGCCATGATGTGTCCGATACATGAGGCGCGTGCGACGCGGAAGGCTTGGGCAGAGGATTATCTCCAACTGCGGCAAGGTGCGCGGCAATGAGTGGCAACGGCGCAACCCTCGCCATCGTTTGGCACAGCCGCACCGATACTGCGGAGGCAATGGCGCGATCGGCAGCGCAGGGCGCAGGCAGCAAGGCGCAGCTTTGCAAGGCAGCCGATGCGGACGCGGAATGGCTGCTGAAGTGCTCCGGCTACATCTTCGCCTGTCCGGAGAACCTTGCGACCATGTCCGGCATGATGAAGGAGATGTTCGACCGCGCCTATTACCCCTTGCTCGGCCGCATCGAGGGACGCCCCTACGCGACCCTGATCGCGGGCGGCAGCGACGGAAGTGGGGCGCAGGCGCAGATCGACCGGATCGCCAAGGGATGGCGCCTGCGCCGTATCGCCGAGCCGATCGTTCATTGTACCGACGCGCAGACGCCCGAAGCGATCCTCGCACCAAAAAGCGTGCCCGACAGCGTACTCGCTCAATGCCACGAACTGGGTGCGGGTTTTGCGGAGGGTCTGCGGCAGGGTATCTTCTGACACCACGATCTTGCTCCACTTTGGAGGTGATTCAAGGCTGAAGACTCGACGCGCGGTCGCTTTGCGGCCAAACCCACCGGCGGACCGTGTGAACGGGATGGGGTTCGAAACGGAATGCAAACGATCGCCTCACAGGGGGAAGGGGCAGCAGCACCGGCTGTGCTGTTAAGCGCCCCCGTGCCGCGCCCCGAAGCGATCCGTGCGCTCGCCCGCGCCGACGCCCATGTCAATATCACGCATGAGCAGACGCTTGAGGGCGGGCAGATAGCCCTGATGGAATTGCTCCATTCCGGTCTCACCTTCGATCTGACGGGCTGGGATCAAACGCCTGCGCCGGTCGACCAGCACGATCAAAGTTTCGATTTCGATCTTGAGCCAGACCAGATTTATGGTGCGCTTAACTTGTCCACCGGCCCCCATATCAGCGGCGCGGCGGCCATGCTGCCGGTCGTCCGGGTAATGACGGGCCTGCTCTGCAGACTGGCGCGCCTGGAGGGTGTCAAAGTGATCCGCTGGTTGCCGGCACGGAGCATCATGAGCGTCGATTATTTCGAAAAGGTGATCGGCACCTGGCTGAAGGGTGGCGTGTTCCCCGGCCTTGGCCTTGTATCTCTCAAACCCGACGCGTCGGGCGATATTCGCACGCAGGGTATGGGCTACTTCGGGAGCCAGGAACTGGTTTTTTCGAAAGAAACCTTTGCCAATCCTCGGCAAATTGCAGAGATTGCCGTTCGGCTCATCGACGAACTCGTCGGCAACCCGCCACTCGCGGGGGAATGCACCGTGATGGGGCCGGGGGGCAGCCTTTTGCTGCTTTCGCCAAGCGAACAGGGCGAGGTGCTCCGCGTCCTGAGATAGCCGTGGGGGCGGCAGGAATGGGGATGCAGGGTAAGGCCCAAAGGCGCAGGATTCCGTTCGGGTCGGTCAATCGCCGGGGAAGCGCGGAATACGACCCGCGGTTCCAGCGCCATCATATCGTACCGATAGAAATCGTCGTCCGCCCACACTTTCGCGCGATGATGGAACATGGCGAGGCCGCGGTGCTTGATTTCGGCGACTTCCGTTGGAACGGTATGCTGCTGCCCGGCGTGGAGGACGCTTGCCTCGAAACGGGATTGCCGCTGCATCGCGGACGTCATCGTCGCTACAACGCCATGGTCTTGGAACGCGTGGCGGGGATCGACCGGCGTTTCCATCGCGCCCTTCGCGCCCGGCCAAGAGGAGCCGGTCGTCAGGCGGCCGCGGAATTGCGCGCATTGACGCAGGCGTTGCGTCTCCAGCTGCTTTCGCCACCCGTGGGAATGGGGTTGCTCAACAGCATATGCCCGATCGGCACCGGCCGCGACTTCAGCGAACTGGATGCGATGGCCGATCGGATCTGGGGAGCGACAGCGCCGACCGAAGCTGACTAGCGGCGCGGCCAGTCCTGCTTGGCGGCGAGCGCGCTCTTCGCATCGGCGTACTCAGCCAAAAGGCGGGCCACGCGGTCGGATACTGATTCGACCGCCTTCACGCTGCCGATGCCCTGTCCCGAACCCCAGATGTCCTTCCAGGCCTTTGCGTCGGTGTTGCCGCCGGAACCGAAGTTCATCTTGCTCGGGTCGCTTTCGGGCAGATTGTCTGGGTCGAGACCGGCATTCTCGATCGAGGCGCGCAGATAATTGCCATGCACCCCGGTGAAGAGGTTGGAATAGACGATGTCGGCAGCCGAACCGTCGACGATGCCTTGCTTGTACCCGTCATTCGCCACAGCTTCGTTCGTGGCGATCCACGGCGTGCCGATATAGGCAAGGTCGGCTCCGCAGGCGAGTGCGGCAAGGATGGACCGTCCATGCGCGATGGCGCCTGACAGGGCGACCGGGCCGTCGAACCACTCGCGGATTTCCTGCACCAACGCGAAGGGCGATTGCATCCCGGCATGGCCGCCGGCTCCGGCGGCCACGGGAATAAGACCGTCCGCGCCTTTCTCGACCGCCTTGTGGGCGAAGCGATCATTGATGACATCGTGCATCACGATCCCGCCGTAGGAATGTACCGCGTCATTCACCTCGGTCAGCGCACCGAGCGAGGTGATGACGAGCGGCACCTTGTGCTTCACGACCAGCGCGAGGTCCTCTTGCAACCGGTTGTTCGACTTGTGAACGATCAGGTTCGCGGCGAAGGGCGCGGAGGGGGCGGCAGGGTTTGCCTCGGTGTGGGAGTCCAGTTCCGCGCGGATATGGCCGAACCATTCGTCCAGCTGCTCGATCGGGCGGGCATTCAGCGTCGGAAACGAACCGATAATCCCCGCCTTGCACTGCGCGATCACGAGGTCCGGCTGCGAAATGATAAACAGCGGCGAGCCGATTACGGGAAGGCGCAGATTGTCGAACAGCGGGGGAAGGGCCATGCGATGGAAGCTCCGTTTTATATTGAAACCTTCAGCAGTTCCTAAGACGCGGTTGCGGCCTTGTCCATTCCGCTACGGCGCGCTCATGCGACCGCGCTGTTCGCTGCACTGAGCACGGCGCGCACGCTGGCGGTCGCCACGTCGTCGTCGATGCCGACTCCCCAGATGGTTTCGCCCGCAGCATTGCGACATTCGAGGTAGGCTGCCGCTTTCGCATTGGTGCCGGTACCCAGCGCGTGCTCCGAATAATCGCAAATTTCCAGATCGACGCCGAAGCTGTCGTGGATCGTGCCCACGACCGAGGAAATCAGCCCGTTGCCTCGCCCGCTGACGCTCTTTTCCTCGCCACCGACCGCGATCTTGCCCGCGAAGATGCGCGTCCCGTCACTGGCGCGCGATTCCTCGTAATCGACCAGTTGGAAGTGCTTGTCGGTCGTCTGCACGTGATAGGCGGATTTGAAGGCGTCCCAGATGTCGGCGGCGTTGAGTTCGCGGCTTTGTTCGTCTGCGACACGCTGAACATGGCGGGAGAAATCCGCCTGCAGCTTCTTGGGCAGCTTGAGCCCCTGATCCTTCTCCAGCACCCACGCAAAGCCGCCCTTGCCGGACTGGGAATTGACGCGAATGACCGCTTCGTAACTGCGGCCGAGGTCCGCCGGATCGATCGGCAGATAGGGCACGCGCCACTGCTCGTCGTTCTGCGCTTCCTGCGCTTCGAAACCCTTTTTGATCGCATCCTGATGGCTGCCGGAAAATGCAGTATAGACCAGCTCCCCGCCATAGGGATGCCGCTGGTGCACCGGGATCTGGTTGCAATATTCCACGGTCTCGATGATCCGGTCGATGTCCGAGAAATCGAGTCCAGGGTCGATACCCTGCGTGTACATGTTCAGCGCGACCGTCACGAGACAGCAATTGCCGGTCCGCTCGCCATTTCCGAACAGGCAACCTTCGACCCGATCAGCGCCCGCCATCAGGCCGAGTTCCGCCGCGGCCACGCCGGTGCCGCGATCGTTGTGCGTATGCAGCGAGATGACCGCCGCCCCGCGATTGGGCAGGTGCCGGGCGAAATACTCGATCTGGTCGGCGTAGATGTTGGGCGTCGCCGCCTCGACCGTGGCGGGGAGATTGAGGATGATCGGCGCGTCGCGCGTCGGTTGCAGGACATCCATCACCGCAGCGCAAACCTCGATGCTGAAATCGAGTTCTGCGGTAGAGAACGTCTCCGGCGAGTATTCGAATTGCCAATGGGTGTCGGGGCGTTTCGCTGCCTCGTCCCGCAAGACCCGGGCACCGTCGACGGCGATCTGCCGAACCTCGTCGCGCGTCATGCGGAACACGATGTCGCGCCATGCGGGCGAAACTGCGTTGTAGAGGTGGACAATTGCGGACCGGGCGCCTTCGAGGCTTTCGAAGCTGGTGCGGATCAGGTCTTCGCGCGACTGGGTGAGCACCTGCACCGTAACATCGTCGGGCACCGCGCCGGAGCGGACGAGGTTCTGGATGAAATCGAACTCTGTTGCGCCTGCACTCGGGAAACCGACCTCGATTTCCTTCACGCCGATCTCAACCAGCAGTTCGAAGAAACGCGTCTTTTTCACCGCATCCATCGGGTCGATGATCGACTGGTTGCCGTCCCGCAGATCGGTGGAAAGCCAGCGGGGCGGCGTCGTGATCGTGCGGCCCGGCCACTGGCGGTCAGGCAGGTCGATTTGCGGGAAGGGCCGGTACTTGCGGCTCGGTTCGGTCAGCATGGTCATGGGAAAACGGTCTCGACGAAAGGGCTTGGAAGGCTGCGGCAATCCCTTGGGCGCGGATGGCGCCGGTCTAGACCAAGCGCCGCCTCACGCCCAAGGGCGTGTAAGTCGCAGAAGCAGGTCGAGCCGTTCGGTCATGCGGGCTTCTATGGGCAACCCCTTCGCGCTTGTAAAGGCAAAGCGCAGCCGCCAATGCGTGTTACAAAATTTCACCGACAGGGAGAGTTGGGATGGCCGACGAAACGGCAAAGGTAGCTCCGGCGGCAACGATGGGATCGACGCTGGGGTTCGTCGAAGTGCTCGAAATTGACGCCGAGGCCGGGCGCGCCCGGATCGCATACGAGGCGCGGATGGACCATTGCCATTCCGGCGGCGTGGTGCAGGGCGGCTTCGTTTCCGGATGGATCGACGGCGCGATGGCACACGCCTGCATCGCCAGGAACGGGCGCGGGACCGTCCCGATGACGCTGGAATTGAAGATCAGCTATTTCGGCCCGACCCGCCCCGGTCGCGTTATTGCGGAAGCCTGGGTCGAAAAGCACGGTAAACGCCTGTCCTTCTACGAGGGGCGCATCCTGAACGAGGCGGGCGATGTCCTCGCGAAGGGCACCAGCACGATCATGATCGCCGACGCCGCGCGCGTGCAGGCCGCAGCGCGCGCAGCGACGGGACAGGACGAGTGCTAACGGCTCACTTTTTCTCGAAGGCGGCGGTGATGATTAGCTCGACTTCGTCGGAGACCATGGGCACGCCGTAATCGACGCCGAATTCGCTTCGCATGATCGTGGTACGGCCATGGAAACCGACCGTCTCGGCTCCGCCCATCGGGCTTGCCCCTGCGCCCGTGAACTCGGCGAGGATCGTCACCGGCTTTGTCACGCCGTTGAGAGTCAGATTGCCAGCGACAGCCGCTTCCGTGGGGCCGAGCGGATAGACGGCCGTCGATACGAAGCGCGCGGGCACCGGCGCTGCGCCGAAGAAGTCCGGCGAGCCGCCGTCCTTGCCAGGGCGAAGCAGGTGATCGCGCAATCCTTCGCTGGCTACCGTCACAGACGCGACGGGAACACTCACGTCCAGCGTCGCGGCAGACAGGTTCCCCGGATCGAGCTGCAAGGTACCCGTCGTGTCGCCGAAGATGCCGAAATAGTCGTTGAACCCGAAGTGGTCGACCCGGAACTGAACCAGCGTGTGCGCCGGATCGACTGAATACGTGCCCGCGGTGACGCGCCCGGCATCCGGTTGGCCCGGAAGGGCCATGGGCGCATCCTGGGCCTGAAGCATAGCGAAGGTCGCGGCGGTCAGCGCCAGTGCGCTACCAAGGGTAACGGCGGACTTCTTCATGATATATCTCCTGTTTTCCCGACGCGCCGGGGCGTCGCGATGGGTGCGAAAGTTTCCCGAGCGAACAGGGCTGTCCGCTTGCGGTCGCCCGACAATACGTCACGTACCATACGTTTGACCACTCCGCCGACCAGTTGTGGCACGAAGGCCGCACGAAGATGCGCCGTCGGCTTGTCCGTATCCCCCAAGAAGAGATGGCCAGCCGGTCTTGCAACGAAGGGCCGGCGAGCGCTTTCCTCGGTATTGGCAAGCAAGACCGTGATGTACGGCCAACGCGCATTCCTATAGCTGTTGAATAGCGGCGTGTCGCAGCACGTTGCGTACCACCGCAAGGTCGGCTTGTTGGTAAGATGGATGCAGCCGAGCTTGTCGGCGCCGCGATCCAGCCTGAGACTGGCGCAGGGTATCTGGAGCAGCTCCGTTCCATCAGCGTCATCGAGAATCCGATTCTCCGCACTGAAAAGTCGGGCGAAGGCCTGGCAACTGCTGCAATGACAAATGACGAAGGTCGTCCGCCCCGGCGACGTGTCGCGCACGCTTCCGGCTATTTGCTCGCAGGCACAATGGAAGGGTAGGGTGGGGGCTGCGTCCATCCAAGCTTACCTCGCTGGACGCAGCCTGCCCTTTAGTTCTTGTCCTTGTCGACCAGCTTGTTCTTGCCGATCCAGGGCATCATCGCGCGCAGCTT
Source organism: Altererythrobacter sp. CAU 1778 (assembly GCF_054482795.1). NCBI lineage: Bacteria > Pseudomonadati > Pseudomonadota > Alphaproteobacteria > Sphingomonadales > Erythrobacteraceae > Altererythrobacter > Altererythrobacter sp. CAU 1778. Next base: position 1,378,445 of record NZ_JBTLRP010000001.1, read on the forward strand.
GCTGCCGGTCTGTTCGATAGGATGGGCTTCGGCACGCTTGCGGGCAGCCTTGAGTTCGGGCTGGCCAGCGCGGTTGTCGAGCACGAAGTTCTTCACGAAGCGGCCCGACTGGATGTCGTCCAGCACGCGCTTCATTTCGGCCTTGGTTTCATCGGTGATGATCCGCGGGCCGGTGGTGATGTCGCCATATTCGGCGGTGTTGCTGATCGAATAGCGCATATTGGCGATGCCGCCTTCATACAGCAGGTCGACGATCAGCTTGGTTTCGTGAAGGCACTCGAAATAGGCCATTTCGGGCGCGTAACCGGCTTCGGTCAGCGTTTCGAATCCGGCCTGGATCAGGTGAGTGATACCGCCGCACAGTACGGCCTGCTCGCCGAACAGGTCGGTTTCGCATTCTTCCCGGAAGTTGGTCTCGATGATCCCTGAACGACCGCCCCCGACGCCACTGGCGTAGGCGAGGGCGACGTCATGTGCGTTGCCGCTGGCATCCTGATGCACCGCAATCAGGCAGGGTACGCCGCCACCACGCTGATATTCACTGCGCACCGTGTGGCCGGGGCCCTTGGGCGCGATCATGATGACGTCGATATCTTGCGGCGGCTCGATGAGGCCGAAATGGACGTTCAGGCCATGCGCAAAGGCTAGCGCGGCGCCAGGCTTCATCTTGCCCTTCAGGTCGTTCTCCCAGATCGCGGCCTGGTGTTCGTCGGGCGCGAGGATCATGAGGATGTCCGCCCATTCGGCAGCTTCGCTGTTCGACAGCACCTTGAAGCCCGCGTCTTCCGCCTTCTTTGCCGATGCCGATCCGTGGCGAAGCGCGATGGCGACGTCCTTCACGCCGCTGTCCCGCAGGTTCTGCGCATGGGCATGGCCCTGCGAACCGTAGCCGAGGACGGCGATCTTCTTTTCGGTGACCAGGTTCAGGTCGGCATCGGCGTCGTAATAGACTTTCATGTTCTTTTCCTCGTTGGACCGTCATGCCGAACTCGTTTCGACATCCATCCAGCCATCAGCGCCCGCGCTAGTGGAGAAATGGACCCTGAAACAAGTTCAGGGCGACCAATTTGTTCTTGTGTCGACTTAAGCCGGTTGAGGCCCGCGCATCATGCCCACGATGCCGGTGCGTCCCACCTCGACCAGACCGATGCCGCGCATCAGAGCGACGAAGCTGTCGATTTTTTCCGGCGCGCCGGTGATTTCGAAAATGAAGCTTTCCGTCGTCGTATCGACCGGCTTGGCACGGAACACGTCTGCAAGACGCAGAGCTTCGACGCGGTGATCGCCAGTGCCGGCGACCTTGACCAGCGCCAGCTCTCTCTCGACGTGCGGCCCTTCCTCGGTCAGGTCCACGACCTTGTGAACCGGCACCAGCCGTTCGAGCTGCGCCTGGATCTGGTCGATCACGTGCGGCGGGCCGTTGGTGACGATGGTGATACGGCTGATCGCGTGGTCTTCGGAAATGTCCGCCACGGTCAGGCTGTCGATATTGTAACCGCGCGCGGTGAACATACCGGCGATCTTGGCAAGGATGCCGCTCTCGTTGTCGACGGTAACGGCAAGCACGTGCCGCTCTGTCTCGCGATGCTGAATTTTCATGTCTGCGTTCCTACACCAGAGCCTTGGCTTCGTCGGCCATCGTGCCCGCATGGGCATCGCCATAGAGCAGCATCTCGGTATGCGCCGCACCGCTCGGGATCATCGGGAAGCAGTTGGCGTCCTTCGACACCACGCAGTCGACAATCACCGGGCCGTCATAAGCCAGCATTTCCTCGATCCCCGCATCGAGGCCGTCATTGTCCGTAATGCGGATGCCTTTCCAGCCGTAGGCTTCGGCCAGTGCGACGAAATCGGGCAGGCTGTCGGAATAGCTGTTCGAATAGCGGCTTTCGTAGGTCAGTTCCTGCCACTGGCGGACCATGCCCATGTATTCATTGTTGAGGATGAAGATCTTGACCGGCAGGCGATACTGGCTCGCCGTGCCGAGTTCCTGGATGTTCATCTGGATACTCGCCTCGCCCGCAATGTCGATGACGAGGCTGTCAGGGTTGCCCAGTTGCGCGCCGATAGCCGCAGGCAGGCCGTAGCCCATCGTGCCGAGACCGCCGCTGGTCAGCCACTTGTTCGGGCCGAAAAAGCCGAAATACTGCGCCGCCCACATCTGGTGCTGGCCGACTTCGGTGGTGATGATCGGATCGCGCGCCTTGGTCAGCTCGAACAGTCGCTGCACGGCCTTTTGCGGCATGATCTCGCTCTCGCGGTCGGGGAAGGCGAGGCTTTCGCGCGCCCGCCAGCCGTCGATGCGCGCCTTCCACTCGGTAAGATCCTGGCCCTTGCGATCACCCCATGCGGCGATCAGCTGCTCCAGAACCTCGGCGCAGTCGCCGATGATCGGCAGGTCGACCGGCACCGTCTTGTTGATCGAGCTGCGGTCGATATCGATGTGGATCTTCGTCGAGTCCGGTGAAAAGGCGTCGAGCCGTCCCGTTACCCGGTCGTCAAACCGCGCGCCGACATTGATCATCACGTCGCAGCGGTTCATCGCCATATTGGCTTCGTAAGTGCCGTGCATTCCCAGCATTCCGAGCCAGTCGGCATGGTCGGCGGGGAAAGTGCCGAGGCCCATCAACGTAGAGGTGACCGGCGCGCCGGTGAGGCGCTGGAATTCGCGCAGCAATTCGGTCGCACGAGGGCCGGAATTGATGACGCCGCCGCCGGTGTAGAAAACGGGCGCGCGAGCGTTGGCGATCAGTTCGATGGCACGGGCAATGGCGCGATCTTCGCCACGGGTTTGCGGAGCGTAGCGGATGTTACGGCCGCTCGGCTCGCCGCTCCAGACGGCGCTCGCGACCTGTACGTTCTTGGGGATGTCGATCACGACCGGTCCAGGACGGCCGGTGGTTGCGATCTCGAACGCTTCCTCGATGGTCGCGGCAAGCGATTCCGGGTCTTTCACCAGGTAGTTGTGCTTGCAGCAGTGCCGCGTGATGCCGACAGTGTCGGCTTCCTGAAAGGCGTCGGAGCCGATCAGATTGGTCGCAACCTGTCCGGTGATGACCACCAGAGGAATGGAATCAAGGAAAGCGTCGGCAATCCCGGTGACCGCGTTTGTCGCGCCGGGGCCGGATGTGACCAGCACGACGCCCGGCTTGCCGGTCGAGCGGGCGTAACCTTCCGCCGCGTGTGCGGCGCCGGCTTCATGGCGCACGAGAATATGCCGCAGTCGTTCTTCTGCGAAAAGCTCGTCATAGATCGGCAGCACCGCACCGCCGGGATAGCCGAACACGAATTCGACCCCCTGCTTGACGAGGCTTTCCACCAAAATCTGCGCGCCGCTGCGTTCCTGGCTCACTTCAAAATTCCCGTTTTCAATTCGCTGCGCTTCTACACAAAAAACTGACCCGGCACAGGGTGGTGCCGGGTCAAATGCTGATCGTCATGATCGCTATCCAAGGGGATTGGATTTGCTCTTGCTACGAGACAGAAAATATCCTGTCAATAGCTATACGCGCAAGATATTTTCAACCAGCAGGGTCAAACTGACATTTTCATATTGCAGCCTAGGCCATTCGATCGGAGGCTGGTTTCGGAACCAGGTGAATTGTCGCTTGGCATATTGACGCGTCGCCATCTGACCCGCGATCACGACTTCCTCTCGCGTCATGCAACCTGAAATCAGCGAAGCAATCTCAGGAACGCCGATTGCCCGCATGACGGGAAGGGATGGTGCCAGCCCGCGTTCCAGCAATCTGACGACCTCTTCGATTGCGCCTTCGTCAAGCATCGCCTCGAAGCGCCGGTCGCAGCGTCGGTACAATTCCTCCCGTTCGGGCAGCAAAATGACGGGAAACAGAGAAACCTCACCGCCAATCCCGCCCTCGCTCCTGTTCTGCCATTGCGTGAGCGATTGTCCGGTCGAGCGGACGACTTCAAGCGCGCGGCTCATGCGCTGGACGTCGTTCTCGCCGAGGCGGGCCGCCGCTGCGGGGTCTTCACGCTTGAGGTGCTCGCGCAGCTCCGCTGCGGAGAAGCGCCGCACCTCCTCTCGAATGGCGGGATCGATGGCCGGGACGGGCGAAATTCCGTCCAGAAGCGTCCGCATGTAAAGCCCGGTTCCGCCGCAGAGGATCGGCACCGCGCCCTCGGCATGCAGGGCGGCAATTTCGCGCTTCGCTGCGGCGGCCCATTCTGCGGCGCTGCATGGCGTTGCCCCATCCCACGTTCCGAACAGGCGATGCTCGATGCCGCCCATGTCCCTTTCGCTCGGTCGTGCAGAAAGCACGCGCAGGTCGCGATAGACTTGCTGACTGTCTGCGTTGATGACGACGGCGCGGCGACCTGCATCTGCAATGCCCTGTCCCAGCTTCACGGCCAGATCGCTCTTGCCGCTGGCAGTCGGCCCTGCGATGAGCGCGAGCGGCGGCTTCCCGCCTGTTTTTACCGGAGATTGCGCCTTGCTCATTGCGCGGCTGATAGCAGACGACGAACGATTCTCTACCGGGCTGGAAACACGGCTCGACGCCGCGATCGCGGCGCTGGAGGTAAAGGGCATGTCCGTGGCAATGGCCGGGATGCTGGAATTCTGCGGCGACGTGCTGCAGATTTCATTGCCGGAAGGGGATCGTGAAAGCCTGCGCGCGGTGCTCGCAGAGCATTTTCCGGGCGCCGATACGCTGATCAGCGATCGCGAGGTGCAGATGCCTCACCTGTTCGTATCGGACATGGATTCGACCATGATCGGGCAGGAGTGCATCGACGAACTGGCCGATTTCGCAGGGCTGAAGGAACAGGTTTCCGCAATTACCGAACGTGCCATGCAGGGCGAACTTGACTTCGAAAGCGCGCTGCGGGAGCGGGTGGGCCTGCTCGGCGGGCTGGATGAAGGCGCGATTACGCAATGCCTCGACGATCGCATTCGCCCGACGCGCGGCGCGAAGACGCTGGTGTCCACGCTGAGGGCCAGGGGGTGCCGCTGCGTTCTGGTGACCGGCGGCTTCCATCACTTCGCGGACGAAGTGGGCGCGACGCTGGGGTTCGACCGGGTCGTCGGGAACCGGCTTGCAGTGGCAGGCGGCAAACTGACCGGTCAGCTGGACGGGCCGATCAGCGACGCCTCGACGAAGCTGTCGGTCCTTCTGGATGAAGCGGGCGCGCTTGGCCACGACGTCGTCACGATGGCGGCAGGTGACGGCGCCAACGACATTCCCATGATCGAAGCGGCGACATACGGTATCGCCTTCCATGCGAAACCCAAGGCGCGTGCCGCAGCGGACGCGGACATACAGAGCGGCACTCTGACCTCGGTGCTCAAACTGCTCGGCATCGGAGAGACCGACTGGGTGCACGCCTGAGCCCGTCACGATTGCAGACTTCGCTGGAAACTCTATATTGACAATTGTGTCAGTAGAGAGCTTCGCGATGACCCAGCACCACACTTCGACCTCCGCCGCCAGTGACGGAACGCCCTTGCGCGCAGCCGACCGGCCGGAGGCGAGATATCGCCCGCTTAAGGCCTGGCACCACTTCCGCACCCTGCTGAAGGACAAGGAAGACACTTCGCAGGTCTTCAAGATCTTCGAAGCGCTTCCGCACAAAGATTTTGAACCGCGGGTCGAGCGTCTTGCTTTGAGCGAGCGCGGCGAAAGCTTGCGTGCGAGCGAGAGCGACCTGCCGGGCCTTCTCGACGATCACGACGCTCTGCGCCGATTGCCGCGCGGATCGGTTGCGCACGCCTACTGCGATTTCATGGAAAGCGAAGGGCTGACGGCCGCCGGGCTCGTGGCCGAATCGGAAAAGGCGGGACGCGACGAATTCGACGATCTGCTGCAATGGTACGGCTTCCGCCTTCGTGACACGCACGATCTGATGCACGTGCTGACCGGCTATGGACGCGATGCACTGGGCGAACAGTGCGTGCTGTTGTTCACCCACGGCCAGAACCCCAGCCACGGACATATGCTGATCGGCTATGCCGGTGCAGCGCACATGACCCGTCAGGTCAAAAGCAATGCGCCGGTGTTCAAGGCAGTCCGGCAGGCGCATCGCACGGGCAAAGCCTGCCCGTCTCTGGTCGGGATGTCGATCCGCGATCTTCTCGCGATGGACCTCGCCGAAGCGCGGCGTCAGCTCAATATTCCCGACCCGAACTGGTATCGCGAATGCCACCGCGTATGGGCTCAGGAAGGCATCGACCCGTACGACCTGCTCGGCAAGTCAGTTGAGAAGCAAGAGCTCGCCGCCGCTTGAACGGCGGTGAGGGCGGGAAGAGCTACCCTCCGCCTCTCAACCCTCCATCCAGTCGCGGAAGAAGCTGTCGCTTGCCTCGCGCAGATCAGAGAGCGACTGGCCGAGCAGGCTGTCGCCGCCAACCGTACCGATCCGGTGGAAGCCGATAAGTTCGGCCTCCTCGATTTCCGGCCCCTGGGCAACGATGCGCTGGAACGCCTCGTCGTTCTCAGGCGAGACGGTAAGCACGTAACGCGCCTGATCTTCCCCGAAGTACCACTGTGCCGCGGTGTAGTTCGCCCCGGCCTGAAGCTCGGCGCCGATGCCGCCAGCCAGCGCCATTTCCGCCAGCGCAACCGCCAGGCCGCCATCCGACACGTCGTGCACGGCGGAAACCAGCCCTTCGTCGATCAGGCGACGCGCAATCTGGCCCGCGCCTCGCTCTGCGGCGAGGTCGACCGGCGGCGCACGGCCTTCATCGCGCCCGTGTACGATGGAAAGCCACAGTGACTTGCCGAGGTGCGAGCGCACCGGATCGGGCCGCGTCCAGAATTCGGGCGCGAGCAGATAGATCGCATCGCCGGCCTTCTTGAACGGCACGGTCGCCATCTTCGCGTAGTCGTCGATAATGCCGACACCGCCGATTGCGGGGGTAGGCAAAATGGCTGAACCACCGCCCGTCGCCTTGCTTTCGTTATAAAGGCTGACGTTGCCGCTCACGATCGGAAAGTCGAGCGCGCGGCAGGCATCGCCCATGCCGTCGAGCGCGTGGACGAACTGCGCCATGATCTCCGGGCGCTGTGGATTGGCGAAGTTGAGGCAGTTGGTCACAGCGAGCGGACGCGCGCCGACCGCACAAAGATTGCGATATGCCTCGGCAATGGCCTGCTTGCCGCCTTCGTAGGGGTCGGCGTGAACGTAACGCGGCGTGCAATCGGTGCTGATCGCGAGCGCCTTCTTCGTTCCGTGCACGCGCACGACGCCTGCATCGCCCCCGGTCTGAAGCGTGTCGGCCCCGACCTGGCTGTCGTATTGTTCCCAGATCCAGCGGCGTGAGGCGAGGGCGGGGCTGGCGAGCATGGCTCGCAAGTCCGCGCCGGGGTCGGCGCTGTCGGGACGATCGGACATCGGCACGATGCCGGCCCACTCGGCATATTCCTCGCGCGAGAGATAAGGCCGGTCGTATTCCGGCGCATCGGCTGCCAGCGGGCCGAGCGGAATGTCGCACACCACCTCGCCCCCGAACTCCAGCACCATGTGGCGCGTGTCGGTGACTTCGCCGATCACTGCGAAATCGAGTTCCCACTTGCGGAAGATGGCTTCGGCCATTGCTTCCTTTCCGGGCTTGAGCACCATGAGCATACGCTCCTGGCTTTCACTCAGCATCATTTCATAGGGCGTCATGCCCTCTTCGCGACACGGCACCTTGTCCATGTCGAGCCGGATGCCTGCCTTGCCGTTGGTCGCCATTTCGACGCTGGACGAGGTAAGGCCAGCCGCGCCCATGTCCTGAATCGCGACGATGGCATCGGTTGCCATCAGTTCCAGGCAAGCTTCGATGAGCAGCTTTTCGGTGAACGGATCGCCGACCTGCACTGTCGGACGCTTGGCGTCGGCGTCTTCCTCGAAATCCGCGCTCGCCATCGTAGCGCCGTGGATGCCGTCGCGCCCGGTTTTGGAGCCGACGTAGACAATCGGGTTTCCGACGCCCGTCGCCGCGGAGTAGAAGATCCTGTCCGCATCGGCGACGCCCACCGTCATCGCGTTGACGAGGATGTTGCCGTCGTAGGCCGGATGGAAATTGGTCTCACCGCAGACGGTCGGTACGCCGACGCAGTTGCCGTAGCCGCCGATGCCCGCGACCACGCCCTTGACCAGATGCTGCATCTTGGGATGATCCGGCCGCCCGAAGCGCAGCGCATTGGCATTCGCCACCGGACGCGCACCCATGGTGAAAACATCTCGAAGGATACCGCCCACGCCGGTCGCGGCGCCCTGGTAGGGCTCGATGTAGGACGGGTGGTTATGGCTCTCCATCTTGAAGATCGCTGCCTGCCCGTCGCCTATGTCGATGACCCCGGCATTCTCGCCCGGACCGCAAATCACCCAAGGTGCTTCTGTCGGCAGTTTCTTGAGATGCAGCCGCGAGGATTTGTAGCTGCAATGCTCGGACCACATGACCGAGAAGATGCCGAGTTCGACGAGGTTCGGTTCGCGGCCGAGCGCGTTCAGAACCCGCTCGTACTCGTCCTCGGACAAGCCGTGCTGGGCAACGATCTCGGGTGTGATTTCGGAAGTCTGGGTAGCCATGCGCGCCCCCTTAGCCCGCCGCCCGTGCTCTCGCTAGAGCGCTTGCGAACTTGTCCAAAGCCGAGAGCCGGTTTTCTTCGTTGGCGTAAGGCGCCAGCTTGACCCGCGCGATGCTCGCCGCCAATGGTCGGCGCCATGACGGAACAATCATCCGACCTTTCCGAAATGTCGTTCGAGGATGCGCTGCGTTCGCTCGAACAAGTGGTGGCCAAGCTCGAAAGCGGCGACGTGCCGCTCGACGATTCGATCGCGCTTTACGAGCGTGGAGAGAAGCTGAGGCTGCATTGCCAGGCGCGGCTCGACGCGGCGCAGGCGCGGATCGAAAAGATTGTCGCCGGTCCGGATGGCAAGCCCACCGGCACTGCGCCTTTCGACGAGGTTGGCTGACATGGCCGCAGCCGGCGCTGCCGATCTCGACCATCTGCGCGCAGCGCTGCGCCAGGTCCAGGGCGAGGTCGATGCCTGCTTCGATAACCTGCTCCCGGTGCCGAACGATGCGCGGGCGAAGCTGGTCGAGGCTATGCGCTATGCGGCGATCGGCGGAGGGAAGCGGGTGCGCCCGCTTCTGCTGACGGCAACGGCGGATATGTTCGGCGTGGCACGCGAGGCTGCGATTCGCGCGGCCTGCGCAGTCGAGGCGATCCACGCTTACTCGTTGGTGCACGACGATCTGCCTTGCATGGATGATGACGCGCTGCGCCACGGAAAGCCGACGGTGCACCGCAAGTACGACGAAGCGACGGCCGTGCTCGCGGGCGATTCGCTCCATGCATTGGCATTCGAGATACTGGCCGACGAGGCGACCAGCCCCGCGCCGCATACGCGCGTCGAACTGATCTCCTGCCTCGCCACCGCCAGTGGCCATGACGGAATGGCCGGTGGCCAGATGATGGACATGCTGGCCGAAGAACAGGATTTCGACCTGCATTCGATCACGCGCCTCCAGCAGTTGAAGACCGGCGCCTTGCTCGGCGCAGCGGTGGAGATGGGCGCAATCCTGGGGCACGTAACCGAAGATCACCGCGGCCAGTTGCGGCTGTACGCGCGCGACATCGGGCTTGCGTTCCAGATCGTCGACGACCTGCTCGATGCGACCGGAGACGAGGACAAGGCGGGCAAGGCGCTCCGCAAGGACGAGGGGCAGGGCAAGGCCACCTTCGTCTCGCTGATGGGTATCGACGGCGCGCGGCAGCAGGCGCACGCCTTGATCGATCAGGCCATCGGTCACCTGACGCCGTATGATCGCGAGGCGGACCTGCTGCGCGAGCTGGCACGTTTCATCGTGGAGAGGGACCGTTGATGAGCGAACGGATCGGCATTTATCCCGGTACTTTCGACCCGATCACGCTGGGCCACGCCGACATCATCCGGCGCGGCAGCAAGCTGGTGGACAAGCTGATCATCGGCGTCACCACAAATCCGTCGAAGAACCCGATGTTCACCTTCGAGGAGCGTTGCGAGATGGTCCGTGCGGAAGTGGACCGGATCGGCATTGCCCATGTCGAGATCGTCGGCTTCAACGCGCTGCTGATGAAGTTCGCCCGCAAGCAGTGCGCGAATGTCATCATCCGTGGGCTCCGGGCTGTCGCGGACTTCGAATACGAATATCAGATGGCTGGCATGAACCAGCAACTCGACGACGAGATCGAGACGGTGTTCCTGATGGCCGACGTGTCCCTTCAACCCATCGCGTCGAAGCTGGTGAAGGAAATCGCGATGTTCGGCGGCGATATTGCGCCGTTTGTCAGCCCGGCGGTGAAGGATGCGGTCGTCGCGCGTGTCGATGAGAACGGCCGTCTGGGCGACTACTGAAAGCTGTTCATTGCGCCGTCATTCCTGCGTGGCTAATGCGCCACCGTTCCCCGAAATTATCGACCGAGACCTGAATTCATGAAGCGTATCCTAGCCGCCGTCGCCTCGCTTGCTTTTGCCGCTTCGGCAGGGGCTCTGGCAGCGCAGGAAGCGGCCCCCGCGGCGGAGTCTGCTCCGCGCGTCTTCGAACCGATCAATTACGACGTTTCGGTCGATCCGGAGAACGTGCTGCTGCTGGATCTGTCGAACGGCCAGCGCGTGGCAATTCGCCTGATGCCCAGCTGGGCGCCCAATCATGTGGAACGGGTCAAGACGCTGACGCGGCAGGGTTTCTACGATGGCGTGATCTTCCACCGGGTGGTCGAAGGCTTCATGGCGCAGACCGGCGATCCGACGGGCACAGGCCGTGGCGGTTCGCAGCTTCCGGACCTTGCGCAGGAATTCAACAAGATGCCGCACATTCGTGGCACGGTTTCGATGGCCCGCGCGGCAGAGGAAGACAGTGCCAACAGCCAGTTCTTCATCGTCTTCTACCCGCGGATGCAGCTCGATCGGCAGTACACCAATTTCGGCCGCGTGATCGGCAACATGCCTGCTGTCGATGCGATCACCCGTGGGGAGCCGCCCGCGAACCCGACCCGCATCCTGCAAGCCTCGCTCGCTTCGGACAACAAGCCGCAACGCATGTCCGCGCCGGTCGCCCCGCAAGCGGGGGACATTACCGCCGATATGCTGAGCAATTCGGTTTCCGAGTGACCTTGCGGGTCTGAACGACTAGGTCGCGCGCCATGCGCGTGGACCTGTTCGATTTCGACCTTCCCAACGACCTGATCGCCCTGCGCCCTGCGTCGCCGCGCGACAGCGCGCGTATGCTGGTGGCGCAAGGCCCCTCCGACATAGCGGACTCGGTCGTGAACCGCCTACCGCAGTTGTTGCGCAAAGGGGATGTCCTGGTCTTCAACGACACCCGCGTCATCCCCGCCCAATTGGAAGGGCGGCGCGGAGAGGCACGGATCGGCGCCACCTTGCACAAGCGGCTCGACCTGCGGCGCTGGCAGGCGTTCCTGCGTAACGCCAAACGTGTCCGCGAAGGCGACACGCTGGTGTTCGGCGGCGGCGTGGAAGCGGTTGCCGAAGCCCGCCATGCCGATGGGAGCGCGACGCTCGCCTTCGCAGGCGACGAACCGGTCGAAGTGCTGCTCGAACGCGCGGGCCGTATGCCGCTGCCCCCATATATCGCAGCCAAACGGCCTACCGACGAGCGTGACCAGAGCGACTATCAGACGATGTTCGCGCGGGAGGATGGGGCCGTCGCGGCACCCACCGCAGCTTTGCATTTTACCCCGGAACTGATCGCAGCTCTCGACGACGCAGGCGTTCAGCGCGAGACCCTGACGCTGCACGTCGGCGCGGGCACCTTCCTGCCGGTCAAGGCGGAGGACACCGCCGACCACGCCATGCACTCCGAGTGGGGCCGCATCGACGCTGCCACCGCCGACCGCCTCAATGGCGCACGCCAACGGGGCGGGCGGATCATCGCGGTGGGAACGACCAGCTTGCGCCTGCTCGAAAGCGCGACGGCGGAGGACGGGGTCATTGCCCCGTTCGAAGGCGATACGGCCATCTTCATCACACCGGGCTACCGGTTCCGCGCCATCGATGGATTGATGACCAATTTCCACCTCCCGAAATCAACGCTCTTCATGCTGGTGAGCGCATTGATGGGGCGCGAGCGGATGCTGGAGATATACGCTCATGCGATAGACGGGCGGTATCGCTTCTATTCCTATGGTGACTCCTCGCTGCTGCTGCCCTAACTGCGTTGCATGAACGAACCTATCCTGACGCTCGCAGGCCTGTCGAAGGTCTATCCGGGCGGCCTGAAAGCCCTCGACAGCGTCGATCTCGAGATCCGCAAGGGCGAAATTTTCGCGCTGCTGGGGCCCAATGGGGCGGGCAAGACGACACTGATCGGCGCGGTGTGCGGGCTGGTGCGTCCGACCGGCGGCACCATGACAGCCTTCGGCCACGATCTCGCGACTGACTGGCGCAAGGCCCGCGCGCGCATCGGACTGGTGCCTCAGGAACTCAGCACGGACATGTTCGAATCGGTCCGCAACGCGGTGTCCTATTCACGTGGCCTGTTCGGACTTGCGCCGGATCCTGCGCGGATCGGGGAAATCCTGCGTTCCCTCAGTCTGTGGGAGAAGCGCGACGAGCGGATCATGGCGCTGTCGGGCGGAATGAAACGCCGTGTCCTGATTGCCAAGGCGCTGGCGCACGAACCGGACTTGTTGTTCCTCGACGAGCCTACAGCCGGCGTGGATGTCGAGCTGCGCAAGGGCATGTGGGCCATCATCGGAGAAATGCGCAAACGCGGTGTCACGGTGATCCTGACCACACATTACATCGAAGAGGCCGAGGAAATGGCCGACCGCGTAGGTATCATCCGCAAGGGGCAGATCGTCATGGTCGATGAAAAGGACGCGATGATGGCGCGTCTCGGCCGAACCGAGGCCCATATCGCGCTGGCCCAGCCGCTTACCGAGATACCTGCGGCGCTCGCTCGTTACCCCGTAGAGCTGGAGCGCGAGGGCACGTCGCTCGTCTATCGGGGCGGCGATGGGACCGGCAAGGGAAAGACCGAAGTGGCCGAACTCACCAAGGCGCTAATCGCGCACGGCATCGACTATACGGGCATCGAGACGCGCGAGAGCAGTCTGGAGGACATCTTCGTGTCCTTGCTGGGTGAGAAGGAGGAGGCGGCATGATCAACTGGCGCTCCACCTGGTCGATCTACAATCGCGAACTGTGGCGCTTCTTGCGCACGGCTTTCCAATCCGTCCTCGCGCCGGTGCTGACGACTTCGCTGTATTTCATCGTGTTCGGGGCGGCGATCGGCGGGCGGATGCCCGATCTGGGCGGCGTCGACTATGGGGCCTTCATCATTCCCGGACTGCTCATGCTGACACTGCTGGGCGAGACGACCAGCAATTCCAGCTTCGGTATCTATATGCCGCGGTTCACCGGCACCATCTACGAGTTGCTCAGCGCGCCGGTGGGCGTGGCCGAGACATTGATCGGCTTCGTCGGCGCCGCCGCGACCAAGAGCCTGATACTGGCCGCGATCATCCTGCTCACCGCGCGTCTGTTCGTGGATTACTCGATAGCCCATCCGTTGCTGGCGCTGATCTACATCATACTCGTCGCTTCGGCCTTCAGCCTGTTCGGTTTCATCCTCGGGATCTGGGCCGACAACTTCGAGAAACTCGGCATCATTCCGATGCTCTTTCTGACGCCGCTGACCTTTCTCGGCGGCACCTTCTACTCGATCGACATGCTGCCTTCGCCTTGGGACAAGATCGCGCTGGCCAATCCCATCGTCTATCTGGTGTCGGGACTGCGCTGGACCTTTTACGGCAGCGCTGATGTCGACTTCGGCATATCCTTGGCAATCACGCTGGGGTTCCTGGCGCTTTGCGTGGGCGTCATCGCCTTCATTTTCCGAACGGGATGGCGGCTGCGCGCCTGATTCGCGGCAAGTTCTGGGGTTTATCGCGAGCCGAGGCTCGGCTAGCACGCGGCACATGCCTGTTCGTTTCGCCGCCCTCGGTCTCTCCGCCCTGGTGCTGTCCGCCCCCGTGGCGGCAGAACTTCCCGATCCCGTACGCGCCATGATCGAAGCTGCGATTGCCACCGGCGATCCCGCGAAGGTCGACGCAGTGGTCGAGATAGCGAAAGCGACGAATCCCGACGACGTCGAGCAAATCGCCGCGATGGACAAGACTTTCCGTCAGGCGCGGGCGGAGGCGAAAGCCGCGGAGCAGGCTGCCCAGCGCGAGAAGCTTCTGCAGGCGTCGCTATGGCAAAATTGGTCCGGCAAGGGCGAAGTCGGGGCTTTCCGCTCCACCGGCAGCAACGCCAACACCGGTCTGTCTGGCGCGCTCGAACTGAAGCGGCAGGGTATCGACTGGAGCCATGCCCTGCGCCTGCGCGGCGACTATCAGCGCAGCAACGGCACAACCACGCGCGAACGTTATCTCGCCGCTTACGAGCCGAGGAAGCAGATCGACGAGGACCTGTTTGCCTATGGGCTCGCGCAATATGAAGGCGACCGTTTCCAGGGATACGACGCCCGCTACGCCGTGTCCGCGGGACTGGGCCTCAAGGTGATCGAGGAAAGCGACCTGACGCTCAACGCGAAGCTTGGCCCTGCATTCCGCCATACCGAATACACCGATGGTACGAGCCAGAGCCGCATTGCCGCTCTCGCCGGGCTGGACTTCGACTGGTCGATTACCGACCGCGTGAAGTTTACGCAGGACAGCAATGTCACGTCCGAGACCGGCGGCGCTGCGACAGTGTTCATCGATTCGAGCAACGTTTCGGTCAATCTGATCAGCGGCCTGCAATTCCAGGTCAGCGACAAGGTCTCGACGCGTCTGACCTATCAGGTCGATTACGAAAGCAGTCCTCCTACCGGGACCGAGAACACCGACACATTATCCCGCTTTTCGCTCGTTTACGGGTTCTGACCCGGTGACCCGCTTCGCTTTCGAGATTCATGCGACCGATGGAAGGGCGCGCACCGGCGAGATCGCCATGCAGCGCGGCACGATCCGGACGCCCGCCTTCATGCCGGTTGGCACCGCGGCGACCGTCAAGGGAATGAAGCCCGAAAGCGTGCGGGCCAGCGGCGCGGATATCATTCTGGGGAACACATACCACCTCATGCTGCGGCCAGGCGCAGAGAGGATGGCACGCCTCGGCGGCCTGCACCGGTTCATGAATTGGGACCGCCCGATCCTGACCGACAGCGGCGGGTATCAGGTGATGAGCCTTTCCGCCCTACGCAAGCTAACCGAAGAGGGCGTCGAATTTCGCAGCCACATCGATGGCTCGAAACACATGCTGACGCCGGAGCGTAGCATGGAGATCCAGCGCCTGCTTGGCAGCGATATCGTCATGGCCTTCGACGAATGTCCGCGTGCCGATCAGCCACGCGAAGTCATTGCCAGCAGCATGGAACTCTCGATGCGCTGGGCGAAGCGCAGCCGTGACGGGTTCGATGCGGGCGAAGAGCACGCGGCGCGCTCTGCGCTGTTCGGGATCCAGCAGGGCGCGCTAGACGAAGATTTGCGCCGGTCGAGCGCACAGGCTCTCACCGAGATCGGCTTCGATGGCTACGCGATCGGCGGTCTGGCCGTGGGGGAGGGGCAGGAGGCGATGTTCGCCACGCTCGACTTCGCTCCCGGGCAGTTGCCGGCTGACCGCCCGCGCTATCTCATGGGCGTCGGCAAACCCGACGACCTCGTGGGCGCGGTAGAGCGGGGCGTTGATATGTTCGATTGCGTGCTGCCCACCCGCTCGGGCCGCAACGGGCAGGCCTTTACCTGGAACGGGCCACTCAATCTCAGGAACGCGCGTTTCGCTGAGGATCAGGAGCCGCTCGACAGCCGTTGCGCCTGTCCGACCTGCGGCACCTACACCCGTGCCTATCTGCACCACCTCGTCAAATCGGGAGAAATCCTCGGTGCGATGCTGATGACCGAGCACAACATCGGCTTCTACCAGCAATTGATGCAGGCGATGCGGGACGCAATCGCGGCAGGCAAATTTGCCGTGTTCGCGGACGCGTTCCGGCGGGATTACCTCAAATCGTTATGAGCTGGCAGCACGCTGCCATCGTCGGTGCATCGGGCGGTATCGGTGCAGCGCTCTGTGATGAGCTGGAGCTGCGAGGTTGCAGGGTTTCCCGCTTCAGTAGGCAGGGAGATCAGCCGGTCGATCTGGAGGACGAAGCCAGTATCATAACCGCCGTCCGCCGAATGCGGGACGACCCGCCCGATCTCGTGATCGTTGCGAGCGGTATTCTCCACGTCGATGGGGCTGGACCCGAAAAGAGCTGGCGCGACCTTTCCGCGAGCCAGCTTGCGACCTATTTTGCGGTGAACGCGACCGGGCCGGCACTCGTTGCCAAACATTTCCTCCCGCTGTTGCCGAGGGAAGGGCGGTCAGCCTTTGCTGTCATCGGTGCCCGCGTCGGGAGTATCGCCGACAATCGGCTCGGTGGCTGGTACGGCTACCGTGCCAGCAAGGCTGCGCTGGCGATGCTCGTCAAAACGCTCAGTATTGAACTGGCGCGTTCGCGCAAGCATTCGCTGTGCGTTGCACTGCATCCCGGCACGGTCGACACGGAGTTGAGCAAGCCGTTCCAGGCCAATGTGCCTGCCGCCAAACTGTTCACACCAGGCCAGTCTGCACGATCCATGCTCGATGTTCTGGATGGCTTGGAGCCAAGGGACAGCGGAGGGCACTTTGCATGGGACGGTCAAAGGATCGCACCCTGATACGAAAAGGGCGGCCCCGCAGGACCGCCCCTTCGAATGAAATGATGGCGAACGATCAGCGCGAGTAGAACTCGACGACTAGGTTCGGTTCCATCGTGACCGGGTAAGGCACTTCGTCGAGCGAAGGCACGCGGTTGAAGGTCACCTTTTCGTTGCCGTCGGGGGCAACGTAGTCGGGAATGTCACGCTCGGGCAGGCTCTGTGCTTCGATCACCAGCGCCATTTCCTGTGCCTTCTTGCCCAGGCTGATGACGTCACCGACGTCGCAGCGGCGGCTCGGGATGTTGCACTTCACGCCGTTGACGTAAATGTGGCCGTGGTTGACGATCTGGCGCGCGGCAAACACCGTCGGGGCGAACTTGGCGCGATACACGATCATGTCGAGGCGGCGCTCAAGCAGGCCGATCAGGTTCTGGCCGGTGTCGCCCTTCATGCGGGTTGCGTCGGTGTAGGTGCGCTTGAACTGCTTTTCGGTAACGTCGCCGTAATAGCCCTTCAGCTTCTGCTTGGCGCGAAGCTGCAGGCCGAAGTCCGAAACCTTGCTCTTGCGGCGCTGGCCGTGCTGGCCCGGACCGTAGGAACGCTTGTTGACCGGCGAATTGGGCCGACCCCAGATGTTCTCGCCCATCCGGCGGTCGAGCTTGTACTTGGCGCTCTTGCGCTTCGACATAAGTCTTTCCTTCGATTTGCTGGACGGACCCGATGCCCGCCATTGAACCCGGCATCGCACCGACGGAGTATCCTCCGGCGCGGCCACCGCTTCACCGGGGTGCGGGGCCAATTGCGAGCGCGCGCCCTACCATGATCGTCGCTCAGGTCAAGCGCGATGGAGACGAGGCTCGACTTTGCAGGCGCCAGTCGGCAAGGGCGCAGACCATGAGCGACAGAGCGAAAATGCCCGAAGATTGCTGTTCCATGGAAGACGTGCGCGCGGGCGTCGACGAAACGGACCGGGCGCTGCTTGCGCTGCTGGAGCGGCGCTACGGCTATATGCGCGCCGCAGCGCGCATAAAGACAACGCGCGATGCAGTGCGCGACGAAGCGCGCAAGGCTGCCGTGATAGAGGCGATGCGAACCGGCGCGGACAAGGCGGGCCTCCCGTCAGCTGACGTCGCGGCGATCTGGAACGACCTGGTCGAGAGCTCCATCTTCTACGAACTGGTCGAATGGGACCGTCTTCGGCAGAAGTGAAACCTGCGCCGTCGATCCGGCGCTGCTTGGGTCAAGAGCCACGAAGCAAAGGTTGGTCGATCTTCGACCAATCGCATATTCCGCTATCAGCGATCGCTGGTTGGCGAACGTCGAAGCGTCGACAGAACCCCACGAAGGGTCCGCACCTGCAGGTGGTTCCATCTTGCGTGGGTCAGGACGTTCCGCAGCGTACGGCGGGTCGCCACAGCGCGATCTTCGGGGAGGAAATAGCCCTTCGGCTCTAGCATTCTGTCCAGCTCGGCAATCAGGCCTTCGAGATCTTCCTGCGGAGCAGGCGGCAATTCCTCTCCAATGCCCGGCCGGACGGCATCCGATGACTTGGACCACTCGTAAGCGCAAAGGATCACGGCCTGAGCGAGATTGAGCGAGCCGAACCCGGGATTGACCGGGACGGTGAGGATCTTGCGCGCCAGCGTCACATCCTCTGTCTCCAGGCCGGACCTTTCCGCTCCGAAGAGATAGGCAGAGCGTCCAGGCAACGCGTGAATTTCCTGTGCCGCCTGCTCCGGCGTGACCACCGGTTTGTGATCGCCGCGCTTCCGCACGGTCGTGGCGTAGATGTTGGCACAGTCCGCCACTGCTTCAGCCGTCGTTTCGAACACTCGCGCGTTGGCGAGCACTTCGTCCGCCCCCGAGGCGGCGGGCCCGGCGGAGGGGTTAGGCCAGCCATCGCGCGGAGCGACGAGCCGCATGTCCGTCAGCCCGAAATTGAGCATGGCGCGCGCAGCCTTGCCGATGTTCTCGCCCAATTGCGGACGGACGAGCACGATGGCGGGCCGCTCAGTCATGGGTTGCGGTGGGATTGCCCGCTTCCTGCACCGTCCCGGCAAATTCCTCGAAATCGCGGGCCTCGCTGAAATCGCGATAGACGGAAGCGAAACGAATGTAGGCAACGGCGTCGATCTGGCGAAGGCCGTCCATCACCATCTGTCCGATGCGGCTTGAAGGAATCTCGCTTTCACCTGCCGTTTCGACCTGCCGCTGGATGCCGGAAACCAACTGGTCGATCCGTTCCTGCGGTACATCGCGCTTGCGACAAGCGAGGGCCACCGACTGTTCGATCTTGCCCCGGTCAAAAGCCTCGCGGCGCAGAATATCGCCATCCTTACCGGACTTTACGACAGTGACTTCACGCAATTGCACGCGTTCGAAGGTCGTGAACCGGGCCCCGCAGCTGGTGCATTGGCGCCGGCGACGGATGGAGGTGCTGTCCTCCGTCGGTCGCGAGTCCTTGACCTGCGAATCATCGTGCGCGCAGAAAGGGCAACGCATGGGTCGGTCCTATCGTCCCGGATACACCGGGAACGCGGCGCACAGTTCGCTCACGCGGTCGCGCACGCGCTGTTCGATCTGGGCATCGCCATCGTCGCCGTTTTTCGACAGGCCTTCAACGACTTCGCACAGAAGTTCGCCAACCCTGGTGAACTCTTCGGGGCCAAACCCGCGAGTCGTGCCCGCCGGGGTGCCGAGGCGGATGCCGCTGGTCACGAAAGGGCTGCGCGTATCGAACGGGATGCCGTTCTTGTTGCAGGTCAGCCAGGCGCGATCGAGACCCTTCTCCGCAGCCTTTCCGGTCACATCCTTGGCGCTGAGATCGACCAGCATGGAGTGATTGTCCGTGCCGCCCGATACGACGCGCAGGCCGTTCGCCTCGATGCTGGCCGCGAGCGCGCGGGCATTCTCGACCACGCGGTGGGCGTAATCCTTGAAATCAGGACGCAGCGCCTCACCGAAAGCAACGGCCTTTGCGGCGACGACGTGCATCAGCGGACCGCCCTGCATTCCGGGGAACACCGCCATGTTGATTGGCTTCGTCAGCGCTTCGTCGTTCCAGAGAATGACACCCGATCGCGGGCCGCGCAGGCTCTTGTGCGTGGTTGTCGTAACGACGTGAGCGTGCGGGAAAGGGGAAGGGTGCGCGCCCCCGGCGACAAGGCCGGAGATGTGGCTCATGTCGACCATCAGATACGCGCCGACCTCGTCCGCAATGCGGCGGAAGGCTTCCCAGTCCCACACGCGCGAATAGGCGGTGCCGCCCGCGATGATCAGTTTCGGCTTGTGTTCCCGCGCGGTCGCCATCACCGCGTCCATGTCGATCCGTTCGTCGTCCTGGCCAACGCCGTAGGCGACAGGGTTGAACCACTTGCCGCTCATGTTGACCGGCGACCCATGCGTCAGGTGCCCACCGGAATTCAGATCGAGACCCATGAACGTGTCGCCCGGCTGCAGGAGCGCGAGAAACACGGCCTGGTTCATCTGCGAACCGGAATTGGGCTGAACATTTGCAAACTCGCATCCAAACAACTGCTTGGCGCGTTCAATTGCCAGGGTTTCGACCACGTCGGCGTAATCGCAGCCGCCGTAGTAACGCTTGCCCGGATAACCCTCGGCATATTTGTTGGTGAAGACGCTGCCGGTCGCTTCGAGAACCGCGCTCGAAGCGATGTTCTCCGATGCGATCAGCTCGATCTTGTCCTGTTGCCGCTTGAGTTCGTTGCGGATCGCGGCGTGGATTTCCGGATCGGCTTCGGCAAGGGAGTCGTGCCAGAAGCGGTCGATCGTTTCGCGGGTTTCGGGTGCAGGCTGGGTTGCCACTTCAGATCTCCGGATTGGAAAGTTTGTCGACACGGCGCTGGTGACGGCCGCCGGCGAATTCGGTGCCGAGAAATGCCGTCAGGCACGCCTTGGCCATGTCCACGCCGGTAAGCCGTGCGCCCATGGCGATGCAGTTCGCATCATTGTGCTCACGCGCGAGAGCGGCGGAGAGCGGCTCCGAAACGAGGGCACAGCGAATTGCCGGGTTGCGATTGACGCTCATGGAAATTCCGATGCCGCTTCCGCAAAGCGCAACGCCGCGCTCTGCCGTGCCGTCGGCGACGACGCTGGCGAGCTTGTAGCCGAAATCGGGATAGTCGACGCTGTCAGTCGTGTCCGGTCCGAGATCGGCCACTTCGTGACCCTGTTCGATCAGCCAGTCCCGCAGGACGGCCTTCAAATCGAGGGCTGCATGGTCGGAAGCTATGGCAATACGCATGGCACACCTTTCATTTTCGAGGGTGCCCAGACGAGCGGCAAATCAAGGCTCACGCTCCACGGCGGTACTCCGCCTGTTCTCGTCAGTCACGCAAGCGAATCGCGATATATGCAAGCCGCCGCCGCGCCGCAAGACGGCAGCGGCGGCTTTGCCCATACTGGCCCTTACTGGTCGAGGAAGCTGCGCATCTTGCGGCTGCGGCTCGGATGCTTGAGCTTGCGAAGTGCCTTGGCCTCGATCTGACGGATACGTTCGCGCGTGACCGAGAACTGCTGGCCGACTTCTTCCAGCGTGTGATCCGTGTTCATGCCGATACCGAAACGCATGCGCAGCACGCGTTCCTCGCGCGGGGTCAGGCTGGCAAGGACACGCGTAACCGTTTCCTTGAGATTCGCCTGGATCGCCGCGTCCACCGGGATAATCGCGTTCTTGTCCTCGATGAAATCGCCGAGATGCGAATCTTCTTCGTCCCCAATCGGAGTTTCGAGGCTGATCGGTTCCTTGGCGATTTTCATCACCTTGCGAACCTTTTCCAGCGGCATGGAAAGGCGCTCTGCCATTTCCTCCGGCGTCGGTTCGCGGCCCTGCTCGTGCAGGAACTGGCGGCTCGTGCGGACGAGCTTGTTGATCGTCTCGATCATGTGGACCGGGATACGGATCGTGCGCGCCTGATCGGCGATCGAGCGGGTGATGGCCTGCCGGATCCACCATGTCGCATAGGTGCTGAACTTGTATCCGCGGCGGTATTCGAACTTGTCGACCGCCTTCATCAGGCCGATGTTCCCTTCCTGGATCAGATCCAGGAACTGCAGGCCGCGGTTGGTGTACTTCTTGGCGATCGAAATCACGAGGCGCAGGTTCGCCTCGACCATTTCCTTCTTGGCGATGCGTGCCTCACGCTCGCCCTTCTGCACCATGTTCACGATGCGGCGGAATTCGGGCAGCGCCATGCCGGTCTGGCTGGCAATGTCCGCGATTTCCACGCGGATACGCTCGATCGCGTCGGCTTCCTTATCGGCGAAGGCCGCCCACTTCTTGTCCTTCTTCGCGCGTTCGGCGATCCACGCGTCATCCAGTTCGTTGCCGATATAGGCTTCGAGGAAATCGGCGCGCTTGACGCGGTGACGCTCGGCAAGCCGAAGCATCTGGCCGCCCAGCGTGGTCAGGCGGCGGTTGAAGGCGTAGAGATTGTCGACCAGGAATTCGATCTTGGTCGCGTGGAACTGCATGCTTTCGACCTCGGCGGTCAGTTCTTCGCCGAGTTTTTCGTATTTCGCTTCCTTCGCCTTGGGCAATTCCTCGCCGCGAGCAAGCGTTTCGACACGCTCGTTCTGCAGCTTCTCGAAGCTCTTGAACAGGGCGGTAATGCGCGCGAAGCGTTCGATGGCGTCGGGCTTGAGCGCCGCTTCCATCTGGGCGAGGGACATGGTGTTGTCTTCCTCGTCGTCCTCGTCCTTCGACTTGGCTTCGCCGCCTTCCTCGTCGTCTTCGTCCGATTCTTCGTGATCCGAATCGTCGTCATCGTCGTCGCGGATGGTCGGGCCGGCGGTTTCTTCGGAGATTTCGCCGTCGTCATCGTCGTCGGCATCGTCCGACAGCTTGTCGGCAGGCGGCTCCTTGGAAAGCATGGCGTCGAGATCGAGGATCTCGCGCAGCTGCATCTCCTCGTTGTTCAGCGCTTCGGACCACTGGATGATGGCGTGGAAGGTGATCGGGCTTTCGCAAAGGCCGATGATCATCATGTCGCGCCCCGCCTCGATGCGCTTGGCAATCGCGATCTCGCCTTCGCGGCTGAGCAGTTCGACCGCGCCCATTTCGCGCAGGTACATCCGGACCGGATCGTCCGTGCGATCGCCGGTGGCAGTCTTCTTGGCGGCGGCGGGAGCTTTCTTGCCGTCCTTCTTCTCGTCCTTCCCGGTCTCGATTTCCTCGACCTCGGAATCGCGTTCGGCTTCGGCCTCGGCCTCGGCTTCTTCGTCGTTCTCGACGATATTGACGCCCATTTCGCTAATCGCGGACATCACGTCCTCGATCTGCTCGGAGCTCATCTGGTCCTGCGGCAGCGCTTCGTTCAGCTCGTCATAAGTGACGTAACCGCGCTTCTTCGCCTGGGCGATCAGCTTCTTGACCGAAGCTTCATTGAGATCGATCAGCGGAGCGTCATCGTCTTGCTTGCTGGTCTTCGTTTTTGCCTTGGTGGCCATGTCCGGTTTCAGTCCACTGTCTGTTCATTGGCGTCTGCCTGGGCGCCGTGCCCGGAAGAGCCGATAGTTTCTACCCCATCGTCGGACGATGCCATGCGGCGGCGCCCCATCTGCTTCAGCCGTTCGTCGAAATGCTGCTTGCGCTGCCGCAGTCGCTGCTGCTCCGCAAACGCCCCTTCGGGATCGGAATCGAACCGCTCCGTCGCCGCCTTAAGGGCTGCTTCGAGGGCGGGCCGTTCCACCACCAGGGCGACGGCTTCGGCAAGGTCTTCACGGGCGGCCAGCGGATCTGTGCCTTCCATAAGGAAGCTATAGCGGAGTTTATCCTGCGGCGCGGCGAAGTCTTCCAGTTCTCTTATGGTGTCGCCCCCCTCTTTTTCAAGCATTTCCGCGTGGTCGAGCAAGATATCCACCGCCCGTGCCATTTTCGCATCTGCCGTTTTCAGGCCGGCAAGCCGCTCCGCATGGCGGGCGAGCTGATCCGAGTGGCGCGCCAGACCTGCGATGACGGCGCTCAGCAGGCGATCATGACCGCCGGTGCCGACCTGACGCATGGCAGCGGCATTGGCCGGAGCAAGGCTTGGGGTACGCGGCTGCCACTTGCCCTGTCCGTTGAAACGCGCTGACTGCTGGCGGGGGGGAAAGGCGAACGCGGAAAACCGCTCCATCCACTCACGGCGATAGAGCGCCTTGATGTCGGGATGGCCGATAGCTTCGGAATGTTCGAGCATCCGCTGCTTCAGGCCCGCCTTGTCCTCCGGCGAGTGCAGCGGGGCTGCCTCGCGCTCGTGCAACCAGATTGCCTCGAGCAAGCTGCGCGGATTGGCGAGCAGTTCCTCCATTGCGCCGCGCCCGCGTTGCTTGAGAAGGTCGTCCGGGTCGAGGCCGGTCGGCAGATAGACGAACTGCAGGGATTTGCCCGGCCGCAGCAACGGCAAGGCCCGGCTCGCGGCGCGCATCGCCGCGCGCTGTCCCGCGGCATCGCCATCGAAGCACAGGACCGGCTTGTCGACGAGCCGCCACAGCAATTCGATCTGGTTCTCCGTCAGCGCGGTGCCGAGCGGGGCGACGGCATCGCCGATCCCCGCATTGGCCAGCGCGATGACATCCATATAGCCTTCGACCACTACCACGCGGTCGGTCTGGCGGGAGGCAGGCGCCGCGCGGTGCAAATTGTAGAGCGTGCGCCCCTTGTCGAACAGCGGCGTGTCGGGGGAATTGAGGTATTTCGCAACGCCCCCATGCTGGTTGGCGCGATCTTCCATGATGCGCCCACCGAACGCGATCACGCGGCCGCGCGCATCCTGGATCGGCAGCATCAGCCGTCCGCGGAACCGATCATAGGGCGCCTTGTCTTCGACATCGATAAGCAGCCCGGCTTCGACCAGCATCGGTTCCTCGATGCGCGACAGGTTGCGGGCGAGGGCGGTCTTGCTGTCTGGCGCGAAACCGAAGCCAAACTCCCGGCATATCCGCTGCGAAAAGCCGCGCCGCTCGAGATAGGCGCGGGCATCCGCGCCATCTGCCGAGGCGAGGTTGTCGACAAACCATTCCTGCGCTGCGCCGACCACGTCGTGAAGGCTGGCGCGCTTTTCCGCCCGTTGCGCGGCTTGCGGATCGGCAGCGGGAACTTCGAGGTTGGCTTGCGCCGCAAGCTCTTTCACGGCGTCCATGAAGGCCATGCCGCGCTGATCGGTCATCCAGCGGATCACGTCGCCATGCGCGCCGCAGCCGAAGCAGTGATAGAAACCCTTGGCGTCGTTGACGGTGAAGCTGGGTGTTTTCTCGTCGTGAAAGGGGCAGCACGCCTTCCATTCGCGACCCGCACGTTGCAGCTTGGTGGTGCGCATGATCACGCCCGAAAGCGTGACGCGTGCGCGCAATTCATCCAGCCATTGCGGGGACAGGGCCATGCACACACCCTTGCGCGCGCATGGCCTGAAATTCAAGCGGGGCGCTTAGCCTGTGCATCACACGCGTTGACCGCACCCTCGCGCGCCGCTGGATACGGACCGTCGCCACTTGCTTCGGTGTAGTTCGCATCGATGGCGTAGGCCTTGGCCGGTCCGGCCGGGGGCAGGGTGGACTGCCACCAGAAGGTGATCGGCTCGCGATTCTCCCACTGGTCGCCGCCATCCCCCGAATCTACGGTCCATTGCAGCTTTCCATCGTTGCAGGTGACGACGACCTGTCCGGTGGCGCCGGTGGCCGCGACGACTTCGCCCTTCGAATAGCCCGCTGCGCCGGTAAAGCCGTGCGCGGCCTGCGTCATCCGGAAGCCCGCTGCGCGCTCGATGTCGGAAGAGCTATTGCCGGAGCCGACGCCCGTTCCCGGATCGTTGTCCTCACCTGGATAGACGGTGTGAACGTAAGTGAAGACGGTACCTTCGGGCGCATTGGCAGGATCGCATGGATCCATCCCTGCAGGGCAGGCGACGAAGCTGGTGATGTCTGCGAAATTGCCTTCCGCGTTGGACATGGCGGAGGTGACCTCGGCTCCCTGCGGCCCCTCGACCCGCGCGCCCAGTTGAAGGTCGGCGAAGTCGCCAGCCTCGATCGCCTGTGCAAGCGCGGCCGCCTCTCCATCGGTGGTGGCGGTTTCGAGTTCGGTGTCGTTGTCCTTATCGTCCTCGGCAGCGGAACAGGCGGCCAGCGAGCCCAGCGCGGCGCAGGCCAAAAGCGTAGTCAGACGGCTCATGAAAAACTCCCTTTCACCAAGGCGCTCGCCTTGCTCATGTCGAGAGAAGCGCCATGCCTGGCCTTCAGTTCCGCCATCACCTTGCCCATATCCTTAACGCCGGTGGCGCCAGTGGTTACCTTCGCCTCCTCGATTGCGGCACGGGTTTCCTCATCGCTCATCTGCTGCGGCAGAAACTCCTCGATGACGGCCAGTTCGAAACGTTCCTTCTCGGCCAGTTCCTCGCGGCCACCGTCAACATACATGGTTATCGATTCGCGCCGCTGCTTCGCCATTTTTGTGAGCACGTCGATCACTAGGTCGTCGTCATTGTCCGGTGCCTTGCCGGTCCGGGCCTCGATGTCGCGATCCTTGATCTTCGCGCCGATCAGGCGGAGCGCGGCGGTCCGCTCCTTGTCGCCGGCCTTCATGGCGGTCACGGTGGCGGCCTTGATATCATCGCGCAGAGTCGCTTGGGGCATGAGAAAGTCTTTCCTGTGGATGGATCGGGATTGCGGCGCGCATAGCCGCTTTTGCGATGCCGAGATAGGTTGACGCCGGGCGGGGGCAAGCCTAGCGGGTGGGCCTTAGCAAGCATCGCCGGAAACTATAGGAACGGAGCGCCCACAATGGCCGACCCCGCATCAACTCGCGCGCAAGCCAAAGTGGCGACCGGCGTTCTCGTGCTGGCGGACGGCACCGTCATTCCCGGACGCGGTTTCGGCCATGTCGGTGACGCGGTGGGCGAGGTGTGCTTCAACACCGCGATGACCGGCTATCAGGAGGTCATGACGGACCCCAGCTACGCTGCGCAGATCGTCACCTTCACTTTCCCCCATATCGGCAATGTCGGCGCCAACGACGAAGATATGGAAAGCGCGGTCGAAGGCGCAGTCGGCTGCATCGTGCGCGAGGATGTGACGCAGCAGAGCAACTTCCGCAGCGACCGCAGCTTCGAAGACTGGATGAAGGGCCACCTCAAGATCGGCCTTTCGGGCGTCGACACGCGCGCTCTGACCCGCATGATCCGCAAGTCCGGCGCGCCCAACGCTGTAATCGCGCACCACCCCGACGGCCAGTTCGATATCGAGGCGCTGGTGAAGCGCGCGCGCGAATGGTCGGGGCTGGAGGGGATGGACCTCGCCCCGCGTGTCACGCGCAAGGACAAGGAGCGGTGGGAAGGCGGCTACTGGCGGCTCGGCGAAGGCTACGGCCGCAGCTCGCGCGACGAAAGCCGCCCGCACGTTGTCGCGATCGATTATGGCGCGAAGGACAACATCTTCCGCAATCTGGTGAAGGCAGGGGCGCGGGTCACCGTGGTCCCGGCGCGCACCAGCCTGGAGGATGTGCTGGCGCTGGAGCCGGACGGCGTGTTCCTCTCCAACGGCCCCGGCGATCCGGCGGCGACGGGCGAATATTCCGTGCCGATCATCAAGGCGCTGCTGGAGCGGGACGTGCCGCTGTTCGGCATCTGCCTCGGCCACCAGATGCTCGCACTGGCCGCAGGCGCGAAGACCGCCAAGATGCACCAGGGTCACCGTGGCGCCAACCACCCGGTCCAGCGCGTAGGCGACGGCTGGGGCGAGACTGAGGGCCTCGTCGAGATCACGAGCATGAACCACGGCTTCGCGGTCGATGGCGATACTTTGCCGGAGGGTGTGGAGCAGACCCATGTCTCGCTGTTCGACGGCTCCAACTGCGGCATCGCGATCAGCGGGAAGAAGGCATTCGGCGTGCAGTATCACCCGGAGGCGAGCCCCGGCCCTCAGGACAGCTTCTACCTGTTCGAGAAGTTCGTGGGGATGTTGGGGTGAGCGAGGCCCTGCCAAACTATGGAAAGGTTCGAGCCGACCTAATAGTTGCCCTCGCGGAAGATGCTGTCGCTGGGAAAACTGGAACACCAGATTTGGAAAAGTATCTTGTCGATCGAGGGACTCCTTGTCCTCGGGGCTGGGCCGATCAGCTGGTTCGCGATTTACAGGTAAGCGGCTTGGGACATGGGACGTTCAGTCCGTTCGCGGTCTCATTTAAGGCTGGTGGGCAATGCATTGAGCAAGCGGAATTCATTCGATCATCGCGAACGTTCATTGGTCGACTAAAAAAGTTGCCACTCGGCTCGGCAGGGTGGGATCTATTCAAGATTGGCCTTGGTGCCGCCCTTGGCGTAGCTGCTACTAAGATTTTTGGAACCTGAATGCCCAAACGCACTGACATCTCCTCGATCCTCGTCATCGGCGCTGGCCCGATCATCATCGGCCAGGCTTGCGAGTTCGACTACTCCGGCACGCAGGCGATCAAGGCGTTGAAGGAGGAGGGCTACCGCGTGGTCCTCGTCAACTCCAACCCGGCCACGATCATGACCGATCCGGAGTTCGCCGACGCCACCTATATCGAGCCGATCACGCCGGAAATCGTCGCCAAGATCATCGCGAAGGAGCGGCCCGATGCCGTCCTGCCGACGATGGGTGGGCAGACCGCGCTCAACTGCGCGCTGAAGCTTGAAGAAATGGGCGTGCTCGCCGAATACGGGGTCGAGATGATCGGCGCCAAGGCCGACGCCATCGACAAGGCGGAGAACCGCCAGCGTTTCCGCGCCGCGATGGACGCCATCGGCCTCGAAAGCGCGCGCAGCGGCGTCGCGCATACGGTCGAACAGGCTTACGAAGTGCTGGAGACGACCGGCCTGCCCGCGATCATCCGCCCCAGCTTCACGCTCGGCGGGACGGGCGGCGGCATCGCCTACAACCGCGCCGAGTTCGAACAGATCGTCCGCTCCGGCCTCGACGCCAGCCCCACCACCGAAGTCCTGATCGAGGAATCGCTCCTCGGCTGGAAGGAATACGAGATGGAGGTGGTGCGCGATCGCAAGGACAATGCGATCATCATTTGCGCCATCGAGAATGTCGATCCGATGGGTGTCCACACCGGCGATTCCATCACGGTCGCCCCGGCGCTGACGCTGACGGACAAGGAATACCAGATCATGCGCTCCGCCAGCATCGCGGTGCTGCGCGAGATCGGGGTGGAGACGGGCGGCTCCAACGTTCAGTTCGCGGTCAATCCCAAGGACGGGCGACTGATCGTGATCGAGATGAACCCGCGCGTGTCGCGCTCATCCGCGCTGGCGTCCAAGGCCACCGGCTTCCCCATCGCGCGCGTCGCGGCGAAGCTGGCGGTGGGTTACACGCTCGACGAGATCGAGAACGAGATCACCGGCGCGACGCCGGCGAGCTTCGAGCCGACAATCGATTACGTCGTCACCAAGATCCCGCGCTTCGCCTTCGAGAAGTTCAAGGGCGCGAAGCCCGAACTTGCCACGGCGATGAAGTCCGTGGGCGAGGTCATGGCGATCGGCCGCAATTTCGCGGAATCGATGCAGAAGGCGCTGCGAGGGCTGGAAACCGGGCTCGACGGCTTCAACCGCGTGGTCGAACTGGAAGGCGTCAGCCGCGATGTTCTTACCGGCTCGCTCAGTCAGCGTACGCCCGACCGCCTGCTGAAGGTCGCACAGGCTTTCCGCGAGGGGATGAGCGTCGAGGACATCAACGCCATTACCAGTTACGACCCATGGTTCCTGCGCCAGATCGAAGCGATTATCGAAGCCGAAACGCAGGTGTCGCGCGACGGACTGCCGACCGACGCCGAGGGGCTACGCCGCCTGAAGGCGATGGGCTTCTCCGATAAGCGGCTGGCGACCCTCGCGGTTCGTTCCGTCCACGTCGCGGGCGGGCTGGGCGAAACCCAGGCGACCCGCTCTGGCCTGCTGCATGACGCCGTGCGCGCCATGGCTGGCGCGACCAGCGAAGACGAGGTTCGCAAGCTGCGGTACAAGCTCGGCGTGCTGCCGGTCTTCAAGCGCATCGACAGCTGTGCGGCGGAATTCGAGGCGATCACGCCTTACATGTACTCGACCTACGAAGCGCCCACCTTCGGAGAGGCCGAGGACGAGGCAATCCCCAGCGACGCGCAGAAGATCGTCATCCTCGGCGGCGGACCCAACCGCATCGGGCAGGGCATCGAGTTCGACTATTGCTGCGTACACGCCTGCTTCGCGCTGGCCGAGCAGGGGTTCGAGACCATCATGGTCAACTGCAACCCGGAAACGGTCAGCACGGATTACGACACCTCCGACCGCCTGTATTTCGAGCCATTGACTGCTGAAGACGTGCTGGAAATCCTGCGCGTCGAACAGCAGGCAGGCGAGTTGGTCGGAGTGATCGTTCAGTTCGGCGGGCAAACGCCTCTCAAGCTGGCGCAGGCGCTGGAGGATGCGGGTATTCCCATTCTCGGCACGTCGCCCGACGCCATCGACCTTGCCGAGGACCGCGAACGCTTTGCCCAGCTGGTCAACAGGCTGAAGCTGAAGCAGCCGCTGAACGGCATTGCGCGCAGCCGTGACGAAGCTGCTGCGGTGGCGCAGAAGATCGGTTATCCCGTCTTGCTGCGACCCAGCTACGTGCTCGGCGGTCGCGCGATGGAGATCGTCGATTCAGAAGCGCAGCTGGACGACTACATCGCCACGGCGGTCAACGTGTCGGGCGAAAGCCCGGTTCTGATCGATCAGTATCTGCGCGACGCGGTGGAATGCGACGTGGACGTCGTTTCCGACGGCACGGAAGTCCGCATCGCGGGCGTGATGCAGCATATAGAGGAAGCCGGCGTCCATTCGGGCGACAGCGCGTGTACGATACCGCCCTACAGCCTCGATGCCGAGATCGTCGACGAGATGGAACGCCAAGCCCAGGCGCTGGCTCTCGCGCTGGACGTCGTGGGCCTGATGAACGTGCAGTTCGCGGTGAAGGATGGCGAGGTCTATCTGATCGAGGTCAATCCGCGCGCCTCGCGCACCGTGCCCTTCGTCGCGAAGGCCATCGGCCAGCCCATCGCCAAGATTGCGGCGCGCGTGATGGCGGGCGAACCGCTCACCAATTTCGAGCCTTTCCGCCGCGACCTGCCTTACATGGCTGTGAAGGAGGCGGTCTTCCCCTTCGCGCGTTTCCCGGGTGCCGATCCGGCGCTTTCGCCGGAAATGAAGTCCACGGGCGAGGTGATGGGGCTGGACAGGGATTTTCCTGCCGCCTTCGTCAAGTCGCAGCTAGGTGCAGGAGTGATCCTGCCGGAAAGCGGCACGGTGTTCGTATCGGTGAAGGATACCGACAAGCCGGTCATTCTGCCCGCCGTGCGCCAGCTCGTCGAACTCGGCTTCACGATCATCGCCACCTCCGGCACCCACCGTTTCCTCGAGGAACAGGGCGTTCCGGTCGAACTGGTTAACAAGGTCGCCCAGGGCCGTCCGCATATCGTCGACCGGATCGTCGATGGCGGGGTCGACCTGGTCTTCAATACGACCGAGGGATGGCAGAGCCTGAAAGACAGCCAGTCGATCCGCGGCTCCACGCTGCAAATGAAGCTGCCCTACTATACGACGGCGGCCGCTTCGCTCGCTGCGGTGCGCGCAATCGCATCGGTCAAGGCAAGCCAGCTTGAAGTCCGCTCGCTGCAAGACTATTATAGCTGACGAATAGACGCGAATTCCCGACAATCAGGCCCGCCCGCCGCTCCCGAAACGGGGGCGGGGAGGGTGCTTTTCGCCGGATAGCACAGCTTCAAGAGGTAGGATGACGATGGAAAAAGTGCCGATGCTGGCGGAAGGCTACGAACAGCTGACCCGTGAACTCAAGGCACTGCGTGACGAACGGCCGAAGATCGTCGATGCGATCGAGGAAGCGCGCGCGCATGGCGACCTTTCCGAAAACGCCGAATACCACGCTGCCAAGGAACGGCAGGGCCAGGTCGAAGCGATGATCGGCGATATCGAGGACCGCGTTACCCGCGCGCAGATTATCGACCCCTCGACCCTTTCGGGCGACCGTATCGTGTTCGGCGCGACCGTCAGCCTGCTCGACGAAGATGACAAGCCGGTAAAATACCAGATCGTCGGTCAGACGGAGGCCAACGCGAACAAGGGTCGCATTTCCTACAACTCGCCCATCGCCCGCGCGCTGATCGGCAAGCAGGTTGGTGACGAGGTCGAGGTGACGGTGCCGTCCGGCGACAAGTTCTACATGATCGACAAGATCGAGTTCATCTGAGCATTTCGCTCTGAGACGAACAAAGAAAAACCCCCGGAGCGATCCGGGGGTTTTCTGTTTCCGGCGATGAGCTTCAGGTTTCCGGCGTCAGAAGCTTGTGAAGGTGGACGATGACGTACTTCATCTCCGCATCGTCGACCGTCCGCTGGGCGTTGGCGCGCCAGACGTCTACAGCTACGTCGTAATCGCTGAAGATGCCGGCGGCGTGGATGCTCTCGGGGTCCTGAAATTCCGAACCGCGGGGATCCGTGACGCGCCCGCCCATCACCAGGTAGAGCTGCTGCGTCGTTTCCTGTTCTTTCATCTGGTCGCCCCGTCAATCAATTGGGTTGCACATGGCGGCGCGCCATAGACGGATCACAGGCTTTCGCAAGTCACCCGATGGTCGCGGTCACACACCGATGCGGTCGCGGATCGAACGGGTCGTGCGGCCCGCCTTCTTCGATCCTTCGCGCGCTGTAATGCCGGCCGCATCGCGCGCCCCGCCAAGCTGGTAACCGAGTTCGCGGCGGGCCTTGCGAGCCTTGTCGCCCAGCGTGTCGCCGATGTCCTCGATCCGGTCGCCGCTGTAGCGTGCGGCATCTTCGGCGGCGTCGAGAGCCTTCAGGCCGTAGACCATTGCCAGATCAGCCGCAGCGCTCGCAAGCGATACGCCCTTTGCGCCGAGGCGACGCCCCGGGCGAGTCATCGCGCCGATCAGCAAGCCGACAGCGATAGCGCCACCAATGGTGGCCATCGGGTGAGCCTTGACGAATTCGGTCGCCTGTTCAGCGGCTTCGCTGGCTTTGTCTGCGAGCGTGCGTTCTTCCTGTCGCGCCTGTCCTTCTTCGATCCGGCGTTCGAGTTCTTCGCGTTTGGCGTCGTCAGTCATGTTCGTCTCCGTAAAATTGTGGGTCGTTATCCCAATGGTCCTGTGACGCGGAATGTTCCGAAGCTGTGTCGTGCTCGTCGTCTCCGAAAAGCCAGTCCAGCAACGGGCCTCGGAACAACCACAGGCCGAGACCTGCGATGACGGCCGCGATCTTGCCCGGATTGCGCTCCGCCAGCTCGGCTGCCTCTTCGGCCATGTCCTTTGCGCCTTCGCCGATACGATCGGACAACCTCTCGCCAAGGCCCTTGCCGGATATGTCAGCGCGGAACTGGGCGATGTCGGTCTTGAACAGCGTCAGGGCCGCATTGCGCAGCACCCGGTCGCGAACGAGCTCAGGGGGCAGGGCGCTCATGCTTCCTCCTCCGTGAACGCTGCCGACAGCTGTTTGGAAAGTGTCCGCAGCTTGATCGCGCATATGCCGAGCACAATCAGCCAGAGGAGTATCACCACCGCCGTCGCGCCCCAGATGGTGAGGATCGGGGTCAGCCCGATCACGAGCCCCACCGTCAGCGCGACCAGGGCAAGCACCGCCGATAGCGCGGCGATGCCGCCAAGAACTGCGGCGCGGCCTACGCGGCCGGAGAGAAACTTGGCGCGACTCTTCTGGAAATGCAGTTCGGCCTCGACGTAGGTGCGGCCATCGTCGATCATGGCCTTCACATCGTCGATCAGAGAATGATCGGGGCCCGCCGGTGCATCCAGGGTTTCGTCATGCGGGACAGCGGTCGGAGTGTAGCCCACCCCGACCGCGTCCGTATCGCTGTACGTGCCGACACGCCCGTCTTCGGGCTTTGTCGCCACGATCAATCGCGGTTGCTGGTGAACAGGCGGGCCAGCATATAGCCGGCAACTGCCGCCAGACCGACTGCGAGGCCCGGGCTCTTGCGGACGGCCGCACGGGCATCTTCCGCGAGTTCGTCGAGTTCCTTGTTGTCGAGCTTTACCGCGGTTTCCTGCAGGGTGCGCGAAGCAGTGCGGGCGTAATCGCCGTATTTCGGACCGAACTTTTCATCGAGCGTGGCGGCATTGTCCGACACCAGCTTGCCGAGGCCGCTGAGGCCGTCGCTCACCGTGGTCTTGCCATCACGCGCGAGTTCGACTGCCTTGACCTTCGCCTGACCGGCGTAGTCTTCGGCATCGGAGCGATAGGTATCGCCCTTTGCCTTGGCCTTGCCACGGTAGCCGTCGG
This sequence comes from Altererythrobacter sp. CAU 1778, assembly GCF_054482795.1. Taxonomy (NCBI): domain Bacteria; kingdom Pseudomonadati; phylum Pseudomonadota; class Alphaproteobacteria; order Sphingomonadales; family Erythrobacteraceae; genus Altererythrobacter; species Altererythrobacter sp. CAU 1778. The sequence goes on from NZ_JBTLRP010000001.1 coordinate 1,412,421, forward strand.
CACGGACCTTGGCTTCGTCGCGCAGAGCGGCGGCACCGGCCTTTGCCTCGTCGAGCGCGCGGTTGAAGCGGGTCTTGGCTTCGGCCTTGTTATCCACGACGCCAACGTTTGCAGCGGTGGCAGTAGCGGTCACCGGCTGGGCGGTTGCGGTTTTCGTGGTCTTCTTGGCGGGGGTATCGGCCATCGTGTTGAGCTCCCTAAAATGAATGCGCAGATAGCGGCGTCAGGTGACGCGCGTGTCTTATCTAAGTAACGCAGCTTGCCTGCCAAGGTTCCACTGATTAGGGACCGCGACGAAATTAGGTTGCAGCGCAACATTCACCCGGAGATTCTCATGACCGCCATCATCGACATTCACGGCCGCGAAATCCTCGACAGCCGGGGCAATCCCACCGTCGAAGTCGACATTCTGCTGGAAGACGGCAGCTTCGGTCGTGCGGCAGTTCCTTCGGGCGCCTCGACCGGCGCATACGAAGCTGTCGAACTGCGCGACGGTGATGCGAGCCGTTATCTTGGAAAGGGCGTGACCAAGGCGGTCGACAACGTGAACGATGCGATTGCCGACGCGGTGCTCGGGCGCGACGCCGAGGATCAGCGCGAGATCGACCAGGCGATGATCGACCTCGACGGATCGGACAACAAGGGCGCTATCGGGGCGAATGCCATTCTCGGCGTGAGTCTGGCCGTTGCGAAGGCCGCTGCCAATGCGCGCGGCCTGCCGCTCTATTCCTATATCGGCGGCGTATCGGCGCACGTGCTGCCGGTGCCGATGATGAACATCATCAATGGCGGCGAACACGCGGACAATCCGATCGACATCCAGGAATTCATGATCATGCCGATCGGCGCGCCAAGCCTTGCAGAGGCGGTGCGCTGGGGCGCGGAAGTGTTCCATACGCTGAAGAAGGGCCTGTCGCAGAAGGGCCTGGCGACGGCTGTCGGTGATGAAGGCGGCTTCGCCCCCGATCTTGCCAGCACCCGCGCCGCTCTGGATTTCATCATGGAATCGATCGCGGCTGCCGGCTTCACGCCGGGTGAGGACATTGCACTCGCGCTCGATTGCGCAGCGACCGAATTCTACCGCGACGGCAAATACGAGATTTCTGTCGAAAGCCTCACGCTCGACGGGCAGGGCATGGCAGAATACCTCGCCAAATTGTGTGACGATTATCCGATCCGCTCGATCGAGGACGGCATGAGCGAAGACGATTTCGATGGATGGAACGCGCTGACGCAGCAGCTCGGGCAGCGCGTACAGCTGGTCGGCGACGACTTGTTCGTGACCAATCCCGCACGTCTCGAAATGGGCATCGGCAAGGGTCTTGCGAACTCCCTGCTGGTTAAGGTCAATCAGATCGGCACGCTCTCCGAAACCCTCGAAGCCGTCGATATGGCGCACCGCAACGGCTATACCTCCGTAATGAGCCACCGCTCGGGCGAGACCGAGGACGCCACTATTGCGGACCTCGCCGTCGCCACGAATTGCGGGCAGATCAAGACCGGTTCGCTCGCGCGGTCGGACCGGCTCGCCAAGTACAACCAGCTGATCCGCATCGAGGAAGAGCTCGGCTCTACGGCCCGTTACGCAGGCGAGGGCGCTTTCGGTCGCCTCGCGCGTTAGTCGATTGGGCGAAGCAGTCTTCTTCATCGCAGAGGACGAGGTGGTCGAAGCCGCCCGTTTCACCTCGATGAAGCGACTGTTCTCGCGCCCGCTCCTGCCATTGCTGATCGGACTTCTCGTGGTTCTTGCCGTCGCCGCAATTTCGGTCGGCAAGGGACAGGTGATGTTGTTCGCCATCGCAGCGGCGCTGGCCCTGCCGATCGCTTTCGCCGTGACCCTGTGGTGGGTCGTGCCTTGGCAGGCGCGGCGGCACTATCGCCAGACTGCGGCCTTGCGCGACGAGATTGCCCTGCGTTGGGACGATGAGGGCGTGAGGATGGCTTCGGCACGCGGTAACAGCAGGCTCGCCTGGAGTGACTTCCACGCATTCGCCGATACCGCTTCGCTCCTGATCCTCTATCAGTCCGAAATGCTCTATTCGATGTTCCCCAAGCGCGCATTTGCGGCAGGTGAGATCGAGGAAATGAAGCGGCGTGCCCGCCGTGCGGGCCTCCGGGAAATCTAGCGCTCCCGCAAACGCGGGATCAATTCGACGAAATTGCAGGGCCGGTTGCGGCTGTCGAGCTGCTCGGCAAGGATGCCGTCCCAACCGTCCTTCACGGCGCCATTGGAACCCGGCAGGGCGAAGATATAGGTCCCGCGAGCGAGCACCGCGCAGGCGCGCGACTGGATCGTCGAGGTGCCGATGGTCTTGTAACTCAACCAGCGGAACAGTTCTCCGAACCCGGGGATGTCCTTGTCCTTGATGCGGTCGAGCGCTTCCGGCGTCACATCGCGCCCGGTCATGCCGGTACCGCCGGTCGAAACGATCACGTCGATCTGCGGATCGTCGATCCAGTTGCTGAACCGCGCAGCCAGACCGGCGACGTCGTCCCGCTCTATTGCGCGCGCTGCGAGGATATGGCCCGCGCCTTTGACCCGTTCGGTCAGGATGTCGCCGGACGTATCATCTTGCGCCGTGCGCGTGTCGGACACCGTGAGAACGGCGATTCGGACAGGCTTGAAGGGCAGGCTTTCGTCGATCGCCACGCTCAGTCCGCACCGCTGTAGGACAGGCGGGTACTCGCGCTGACCGCCGGGAACCCCGGCCATTGCCCTTGCGCCAGCGCAACGCGGCTTGGTGACGTGGCAGCGGCCTGCCGCTCGTACATCCAGTAATTGCGCATCACGATCGCGACGTATTCGCGCGTCTCCCAATAGGGAACCGACTCCATCCACAGCAGCGGATCGTTCTGATCGCGTATCTCGCCCTGCCAGCGGGTCACCGGGGTCAGCCCCGCGTTGTAGGCCGCCATGATCTTCGGCAACCGACCCTGCGTCGCGCCGGAACGGCTGAGCATACCCAGATGCTCCTGGCCGAAAGCAAGGTTCACTTCGGGTTGGTTGAGGTCGCGCGCATTGCCGGCGACACCCAACTTGCCTGCGTGATCGCGCGCGGCGGCGGGGACGATCTGCATCAGGCCGCGCGCACCTGCCGGGCTGACGACCGAGGCTCGGAAGTTCGATTCCTGAAGCGCATGGGCGTAAACCAGTGCGGGATCGACCTTCCAGCCCGCGATCGGCTGCCAACGGGCGACGGGATAGCGCGCAGCCGGATCCGCGCTCGCCCGCCGAGGAGCGTTGTGGGCCATCCACAATTGTGTCTGCGGAGATCCCATCGCGCGGGCGAGCCGCGAAAGCGCTTCGAATTGCGAAGGATCGCCGATCCGTGCCTGGTGACGCAAGGTCTGATCGGCGAGTTCGTCACGACCGAGTTCGGCGAGCATCGCAGCAACGCGCACGTTATCGATCTGGCTGAGCCCTGCCCAATCCTGTGCGGTGAAGTCCGAGCCGGCCGTGCGCCGCGGCAGATCGCTGCCGAGTTGCTCGGCGGCGAGCATCCCGTAAAGCGTCTCATCCATCCGCGCCGCGCCGCGCAGCATTTCCGCCGCCTTTTCGGGCTGGCGGCTGCGGACGTAGGCTCTCGACGCCCAGTAATAGGCCGCGGCCCCCAGCTCCAGGCTGTGGGCACTGCTCGCCGCGCGGTGGAAACCTGCTGCTGCCGTCTGGAAATCGCCCAGGCGCCAGGAAGCCAATCCGACGACCCAATCGCCCTCGGAAACCCAGGGCCCGCTGCCACGTTCGCCGACCGTGTTGGCCATCGCCAGCGCGGCGGTGTCGCGGTTTTCGATATAGTAAGACCATGCCACGCGCTGCCGCCATTCAGCCCTCGCAGAACTGCTTAGCGCCGCGTCGATTCCGTCGAGCAGCTGCCGGGCGCCGTCCGGATCGTCATCCTTGATATGCTGGAGGATGGTGTTGGCAATGTCCCGCGGCATCGTCCCGTCGTCGGTTTCGCGCGGGCGCATCCGCTTTGGCGCGCTGCCTTGCCAGGTCAGCGACTGAGCGGGCGGCAGGTAGGGTGCGGACACCATGCCGCGCTTCGCGCCAAGCGCGGCCATCTGCTCGGCCTGAGGCAGGTTCGGATTGGCGGCCAGCCATGCCTCGATCTGCGGAAGCTCAACGCGCGGGCTGTTTGCGTGGAGGTAGTATTCTGCACGTGCCGTGCCATGCAGCGGCCCGTCGGTACGGCTTGCAAGCAAGCTATCCACGCGCGCCCAGTCCTCCGCGTCGACAGCGTCGAAAAGGTTGGTGTAATAAACACGGTCCTCGGCCGAAAGCTGCGCTGGCACCTCGGTGCCGCGCGCCTTGGCGATGAAGTATTCTGCTGAACTTGCACTCGCGCCGGTCGGCACAAGCGCGGTTCCCGTGGCGAGCGCAGCTGCCGCGAGGATCAGTCGGCGTGGGCGGTCCATTGAAGCCATGTGTTCCAGAATGCCTTTCGCGCTCTTGCCCGCTGGCCGAGCCGGTCCGGTCCCCAGGCGCAGAGCATTGGTACTGTCCCGCTCTGAATCGCATATTCCCGCACTTCGGCAGGGCCTTGCGCCGGATCGTGTTGCATGAGCGACAAAGCGTCTGCTCCGAAGACCAGCAAGCGCTTGGGCTTTACCAGCGAGACGTGGTGCGCAAAGATATCTGCGATACCCGCCTGAGCAAGTTCGGCGCTATCCTCATGCGGAGTGCAGGCGGGAAGCAGGCTCGCGAAATACAGCGAAGTTTCGTCCAGCCCGGCCGCTTTCGTGAAACTGCGCAAGAAGCGTCCCAATGGGCCGGAAAGAAGCGTGTCGCCGTCTGCCTGCTCGGGATGGGCGACGGCGAGCAAAAGCTCTGCGCCCACCGGACCTGACGGTCTTACCCGCAACGCGCCGGGCGGGGCGAGGGTGTCCTGCGTCATCCACCATTCCTGGAAGGCGGGAAGATCGCCGGGCCATTCGGACGCCGCTCCGCCGATAGAAGGACGCACTGGCTCCGGTGCCTTCACAAGCACGTCTGTTGCGCGCCGAGGCTCCGGATTGACAGCGGCTTCAACCTCTTTCGCCTGCAGCCATGATTGCGGCTCATCGACGAAGGCGCAGTCAACGCCCGCCTCCCGCCACCAATCCGTAGCGGCAGCCAGCGCAGAGGCGAGATTTTGTGTTTCGGTGGCGGACATAGGTGAACCTGTTGCGGTCTTGACCTGCCGCACGGCAGCAATCAAGGCACGGATGCGCTTTATCGATCGAATATAAGAGGACTTCCATGAGCGAACGTGAATCGATGCCCTGCGACGTGGTCATCGTCGGCGGCGGAGTTGCCGGGCTGGCCGCTGCAATCCGGCTTAAGCAGGTGAAGGAAGACCTCGAAGTCGTCGTGCTCGAAAAAGGCTCCGAAATCGGCGCGCACATCCTTTCCGGCGCAGTGGTCGATCCCAAGGCTCTCGACGAGCTGCTGCCCGAGTGGCGCGATCAGGGTTGCCCGATGGCCGAAACGCCGGTGACGGATAACTGGCACTGGGTGCTCAGCAAGACCAAGCAGTACGGCATGCCGCATCTGATGATGCCACCGTTCCTTTCGAACAAGGGCTGCTACACCGGATCGCTCGGCAATCTGACACGCTGGCTGGCCGAACAGGCCGAAGCACTTGGAGTGATGGTCTTCCCCGGCTTCCCGGCGGCAGAGGTCATCATCGATGAAAACGGCGCGGTCGGCGGCGTCATCACGCAGGACATGGGCATCGCCGCCGATGGCAGCCATAAGCCCGATTACCAGCCCGGCATGGAAATCCACGCCAAGTACACGCTCTTCGCAGAGGGCGTGCGCGGCAATCTCACCAAGAAGATGAAAGCGCGATACGACCTCGAGGCGGACTGCCAGCCGCAGGTCTATGGGCTCGGCATCAAGGAATTGTGGGACATTGACCCGGCCAAGCACGTGCCGGGCCGCGTCATTCACACGCAAGGCTGGCCGCTTTCGGAAAGCGAGAGCTGGGGCGGGGGCTTCCTCTACCATCAGGCGAACGGTCAGGTGGCGCTCGGTTTCGTCACCGCGCTCGATTACGCAAACCCCTACGTCTCGCCCTATCAGGAATTCCAGCGCTGGAAGACCCATCCGGCGATCCGCGAATACCTCGAAGGCGGCAAGCGCGTGGCCTATGGCGCGCGTGCGATCAACGAAGGCGGCTGGCAGAGCGTGCCGAAACTCGCCTTCCCCGGCGGCGCGCTGATCGGCTGCGCGGCGGGCTTCGTCAACGTGCCCCGCATCAAGGGCAGCCACACCGCGATGAAGAGCGGTATGCTCGCTGCTGAGAGCGTCGCTGCCGCAATCGAAGCGGGGAGCGAGAAGACCGAACTGATGGAATACGACGCCGCCGTGCGCGACAGCTGGATCGCGGACGAGCTCAAGCTGGTGCAGAATGCAGAGCCTGCCGTCGCCAAGTTCGGCGGCGATTTCGGCACGCTTGTTGCGGGCGTCGATATGTGGATGCGCTACCTCAAGATCGGCCTGCCGATCGCGATGAAGCACGAGCCGGATTACGAGCATCTGCACCGCGCGGACCTCTACAAGCCCATCGACTATCCCAAGCCCGATGGCGAGATCACTTTCGACCGTCTTACCAACGTCGCCTACAGCTACACCAACCACGCGGAGGATCAGCCGGTCCACCTCAAGGTCTGCGACATGGAATTGCAGAAGGTCAGCGAGCTTGGCGAATATGCCGGTCCCTCGACGCGTTACTGCCCAGCGGGCGTCTACGAATGGCTGACCGACGAGGACACGGGCGAGGCGAAGTTCCAGATCAACTCGCAGAACTGCGTCCACTGCAAGACCTGCGACATCAAGGATCCGAACCAGAACATCGAATGGACCACGCCCGAAGGCGGCGGCGGGCCGAACTATCCGAATATGTGAAGCGGAAGGGTAAGGCTGACGAAGTTGAGACAGTGAGAGCGCTGATCGTCGCTTCCTGAGCGCGGAAAACCGCCGAAAACGGCGACAAAGCGAAGTTGACGCTTTTCGAGAACTTTTCCGCAAATGTGAAAGTACCGACCAGCAATTCCAAGGAGCCGCAGTGGTTTTGGTGGGTCGAGCGAAGTAGGAAAGCGCAAGTGTCCGCCGAGACCGCCTTCGCCAAGATCAACCTCGCGCTGCATGTCCGGCGGCGGCGGGATGATGGCTATCACGAACTCGAAACACTGTTCGCATTCGTGGACGCTGGCGATGTGCTGACGGCACGATCTACCAGGCAGGACAGCGTGCAGACTGTTGGCGAGTTTGCTGGCGGGCTGGACGATCCGTTCGACAATCTCGTGGCGCGCTCTCTTTCGGTTTTGCCGCGCTCCGATGGTCTTGCGATTACGCTGGAAAAGAACCTCCCCGTCGCAGCGGGGCTGGGCGGCGGCTCGGCTGATGCAGGGGCGGTGTTTCGGATCGTGCGCGATCTTTACGGCTTGCCCCACGACTGGCGCGAGCGGGCGGCGCGGCTCGGGGCCGATGTTCCGGCTTGCGTCGAAAGCCGCACCTGCATCGGGCGCGGGACGGGGACGGAGCTGGAGCCAGTGGAGGGTAGTCTGGAAGGCACGCCTGTCCTGCTGGTCAATCCGCGCCTGCCTCTTTCCACTGGACCGGTGTTCAAGGCGTGGGACGGAAAGGATCGCGGCCCCCTCCCGGAAGGCAACCCCATGCAAATCGCGCTGGAGGGACGCAACGATCTCGAAGCGCCTGCCACCGCGCTCTGTCCTGTCATCGCGGATGTCCTCGCCACCCTGCGCGGAACGCAGCCGGTGCTCGCCCGTATGTCGGGTTCGGGCGCGACGAGTTTTGCGCTGTTCGACGATGCCGCAGCCCGCGACCGTGCCGCCGAACAGATCGCCGCCGCACATCCCGAATGGTGGCAGATGACAGGACAATTGCGCGCATGATGATCGACGACCTTCCGTACCGCCAGGTCGGGCAACCCGTGCGCGGCGGGATCGTGTGCGTGGCGGACCATGCCTCCAACCACGTGCCGGACAACATCAGCCTCGGCGTCGATCCTTCGGCGCTGGAGAAGCACATTGCGGTCGATATCGGAGTTGAGGGCGTCGCCGAGCGCCTCGCACGACGCCATTCCGTGCCAGCGCATATCGCGACCGTCAGCCGCCTCGTCTGCGACCTGCACCGCGAGGAAGACCATCCTGCCGTTGTGCCTACCGAAAGCGACGGCATCCTCATCCCCGGCAACATCGGCGCGGACCTCGACAAGCGGCTCGACCGCTTCCATCGCCCCTACCATGCTGCATTGGCCGAGTGGCTCGACGCTGCCGAGCCTGCGCTGATCCTCTCGCTGCACAGCTTCACGCCCGAACTGGAATCCCGCGCGGAGGAACGTCCCTGGGAAGTCGCGCTGCTCTACAATCGGGACGACCGCGCCGCGCGCCACGCCATCCGCCTGTTCGGCGAGCGCGGCCTGCTGGTTGGCGACAACCAGCCCTATTCGGGCAAGGAACTGAACGCGACGATGAACCGCCACGCCGAGGCGCATGGCCGACCCTATCTCGCCATCGAGGTGCGGCAGGACCAGATCGGAAACGAGGCGGCGCAGGCGCGCTGGGCCTCGCTGATCGCCGAGGTTGCTGGACTGACCGCGCTCGCGCTCGAAAGCGAGTAGGGACTCACATCAGCCATCGCTTGCCCGCGATGAAGATTTTCCGCTTCGGTTTGGCCCCGACGCTCCCCTAGTGTAGCGCGGCGCTATAACCGACAGGACAGACCCGATGCCCGCCTACCGTTCCCGCACATCCACCCATGGCCGCAACATGGCCGGCGCCCGCGGGCTGTGGCGCGCAACCGGCATGACGGACGAGGATTTCGGCAAGCCGATCGTCGCCGTGGTCAACAGCTTCACGCAATTCGTGCCGGGCCATGTCCACCTGAAGGATCTCGGACAGTTGGTCGCGCGCGAGATCGAGGATGCGGGCGGCGTCGCCAAGGAGTTCAATACCATCGCGGTCGACGACGGTATTGCGATGGGTCACGACGGAATGCTCTACAGCCTGCCGAGCCGCGACCTGATCGCCGACAGCGTGGAATACATGGTCAACGCCCACTGTGCCGACGCGATGGTCTGCATCTCCAATTGCGACAAGATCACGCCGGGAATGCTGATGGCGGCAATGCGGCTCAACATCCCGGTCGTCTTCGTCAGCGGCGGACCGATGGAAGCGGGCAAGGTCGTGCTGAAGGGCAAGGAAGTTGCGCTCGACCTGGTGGACGCGATGGTCGCAGCGGCTGACGAAAGCTACACCGATGAGGAAGTGACCGAGATCGAGCGGAGCGCCTGCCCGACCTGCGGCAGCTGCTCTGGCATGTTCACCGCCAATTCCATGAACTGCCTGACCGAGGCACTGGGCCTTTCGTTGCCGGGCAATGGCTCGACCCTGGCGACCCATGCCGACCGCAAGCAGTTGTTCCTGCGCGCCGGGCGACTCGCGGTCGAACTGTGCCGCCGCTATTACGAGCAGGACGACGAAAGCGTGCTGCCGCGCTCCATCGCCAGCTTTGAAGCGTTCGAGAATGCCATGAGTCTCGACATCGCAATGGGAGGCTCGACCAACACCGTGCTCCATCTTCTCGCCGCCGCGCACGAGGCGGGGGTGGACTTCACCATGTCCGATATCGACCGGCTGAGCCGCAAGGTGCCGTGCCTGTCGAAAGTCGCTCCGGCCAAGTCCGACGTGCACATGGAAGACGTGCACCGTGCGGGCGGGATCATGGCGATCCTTGGCGAACTGGACCGCGCAGGCCTGCTTCACACCGCCTTGCCCACCGTTCACTGCCCGACGATGGCAGACGCGCTCGACGGATGGGACATTGCCCGCACCAACAGCCCGGCGGTGCAGAAATTCTACATGGCCGCGCCCGGCGGCGTCCCGACGCAGACCGCCTTCAGCCAGTCGCGCCGCTGGGACGATCTCGACCTCGACCGCAAGGGCGGGGTGATCCGCAGCGCCGATAACGCCTTCAGCCAGGATGGCGGGCTCGCCGTCCTCTACGGCAATATCGCCCGCGACGGATGCATCGTGAAGACCGCCGGCGTGGACGAGAGCATCCTCAAGTTCACTGGCCCTGCCAAGGTCTTCGAAAGCCAGGATGCCGCCGTCGCGGCCATCCTGACCGATCAGGTCATCGCAGGCGATGTGGTCGTGATCCGCTACGAAGGGCCGCGCGGTGGGCCGGGTATGCAGGAGATGCTCTATCCGACCAGCTATCTCAAGTCGAAGGGACTGGGGGCGGCCTGTGCGCTGCTAACCGATGGCCGGTTCTCCGGCGGAACGTCGGGCCTGTCCATCGGCCATGTCTCTCCCGAAGCCGCGGAAGGGGGCGTGATCGGATTGGTGCAGGAAGGCGACATGATCGCCATCGACATTCCCGCGCGCACCATCGAACTTCACGTACCGGAAGCCGAGCTCGCCGCGCGCCGCGCCGCGCAGGATGAAGCCGGCTGGAAACCCGCGAAGGATCGCCCGCGCAAGGTCACGGCAGCCCTCCGTGCCTATGCCGCAATGACCACCAGCGCCGCACGCGGCGCGGTGCGGGACGTCGATCAGCTCGGCAAATGAGATGCGCAGGCCTCTGCGCCGCGTTCGCAATGGCCGGGCTGGCAGCCTGCAACGGCGAAGGTGAGCCCGCAATCGGCACGCCGGTCGAGTGCGCATCCGGCAACGAAGCCTATCAGGTGCAATGCCATGCCGTGGTGGCGCTCGATGGCGGAGCACATATTCTGACGGTTCGACATCAGGACGGTGGCTTTCGCCGGTTCCGATACAACGACGATCCGGCGACAATCGAGACCGCCGACGGTGCCGACCCGGCAATTGTGGCTGTGTCTGCGGACAAGGTCTCGATTGCTGTCGAACAGGACCGATACGTCATTCCGTTTTCTCTTTTGGGCGTGCAGGCCGATGGACGCTGAGCTGGTCCTCACCGCCGTGCAAATGCGCGCGGCGGAGCAGCAATTGATCGACGCGGGCTCCTCTGTCGATGCGCTGATGGAACGCGCCGGGCGCGGCGCGGCCGAATGGGTTTGGCGCATGGCGGGCGGCCGCCCGGTCACCGTGCTGTGCGGCCCAAGCAACAATGGCGGCGACGGCTACGTCATAGCGCGCGTGCTGGCGGAAAGAGGGTTGCCCGTCGACGTCGTCGCGCCGATGCCTCCTGCAACGGACGCCGCAATTGCTGCCTGCAAGGCATGGGGCGGGAAAGCGAGTGTCGATCCCGCCAATGGCATCTTGGTCGACTGTCTGTTCGGAACCGGTCTGTCGCGCCCTATCCCCGACGATCTGGAGGATAGACTGCGGGTGCTTCGCTTGTCGCACGAGTGCAGGATCGCAGTGGACCTTCCGAGCGGAGTGTTCAGTGATGACGGCAGCCTCGCCAATGGTGCAATCCCGCCGTACGATCTCACGCTGGCGTTGGGGGCGTGGAAACCCGCCCACTGGACCATGCCTGCTTCGGCAATCATGGGAGAACGGCGGCTAATCGACCTTGGCATCCCGTTCGTGGAGGGCGCGGCGCAGCTGGCCAACCGGCCAAAACTCGCAGCGCCTTCGCGCGACTCGTACAAATACACCCGCGGACTTGTCGCCATCGTCGCTGGAGAAATGCCTGGCGCTGCCGCCTTGGCAAGCCGCGCGGCGCTTCACGCCGGGGCGGGATACGTAAAGGCGGTCGGCAGCACCTCAAGCAGCGAATTGCCGCCAGAGATCGTTAAAGATGCGGACGGATTAAGCGACGATCGTGTGCGTGCCGCGCTGATTGGTCCGGGCCTCGGACGCTCGGAAGAGTCCGCTGCCAAGCTTCGCGCGGTTCTAGCTATCGGAAAGCCGACCGTGATCGATGCCGATGCCCTGATCTTGCTCGATCCCGCGTTTCTCAGGGACAGGCGCGCGCCCGTCCTCCTCACACCCCACGAAGGCGAACTTCGCCAGCTGTGCGAGACGTTTGGCGTCGACGCATCTGGCAAAGCCGGGCGGGCGAGCGCGCTTGCTGCCGCTACCAATGGTCACATCCTCGCAAAGGGCTCCGACACGATCCTGGCAACACCCGATGGCCAGCTGACGTATTTTCCGCCAGCATCCCCGTGGCTCAGCACTGCGGGCAGCGGAGACGTTCTTGCCGGGATCATCGCCAGTCGTCTCGCCACCGGCGTCACGCCATCGCGCGCGGCGATCGAGGGGTATTTCCTAAATCGTGAGGCCGCGCATCTCGCCGGCTCTGCTTTCGGCGCAAGCGGCCTTGTCGATTGCCTGCCGGAAGCTTACGCGCGGCTCCTGTGAGCGAATACGAAACTATCGAACGGATTGCGGCGAAGGGCGATGGCGTTACCGCCAGCGGTCGGCACGTGCCCAATACCGCGCCACTCGACAGAGTGCTGGCCGATGGCAAGCAGATCGAACGCGGGCCACATTACGTCACACCGCCATGCCGTCACTTCGGCGAATGCGGCGGGTGCCAGTTGCAGCATTGCGACTTCGTATCGCTTGCGCAGTTTGTTTCGCAACGTGTTGAATACGCAGCATCCGGTCAAGAACTCGAGATCGGTGAGCTGCTGTCACCTCACCTCAGCACACTGCGCACCCGGCGACGCTGCACGCTGCACGTCCAGCGGAAAGGCAAGAACCTCTCCGTCGGGTTTCGGCAGGCGGGAGGGCACGCGGTGGTCGATATGCGGCAGTGCGAAGTTCTCGCGCCGGAACTGTTTGCGCTCGTCGCGCCGCTCCGCAAGCTGCTGGACTTGGCAGACGGCAAGACCGGGGACATCGACCTTGCGGTGACCGATCAGGGTATCGACTGCGCGATCCGTGGTTTTGCGTTCGAAGGTCTCGCTGCAAGCGAGGCCCTGACCCAGTTCGCGAAGGCGCAATCGCTGGCAAGGCTGGCAATCGACTACGGCTACGGCCCCGAACCTGTCTGGGAGCCCGAGCCGGTCAGCATTACCCTGTCGGGTGTTGCCGTGAGTTATCCCATGGGCTCGTTTCTTCAGGCCACCGAAGACGCCGAGGCGGTAATGGTCGCGCAAGCGCGCGAATGGCTCTCCCGCTGTGCGAGGATCGCGGACCTGTTCGCCGGTCTGGGCACTTTTGCCTTTGCCCTTGCGGACCAGTCCAGCGTTGTCGCTGTCGAAGCCGCGCGCGACGCTCATCTTGCCTGCACCACGGCTGCGCGACGCAGCGGCCGCAATGTCGAAACATCGCACCGCGACCTGTTCCGGAACCCGCTGCAATCCGAAGAGCTGGCGGCTTTCGATGCAGTTCTGCTCGATCCACCGCGTGCCGGTGCGCGCGAACAGGTCGCATCACTGGCGCAGAGTTCCGTGCAGACAGTGGTCTACGTCAGCTGCAATCCTTCGAGCTGGGCGCGTGATGTCCGTACTCTGGTCGAAGGTGGCTTCACGCTGGAGCAAGTGCGCCCCGTCGGGCAATTCACCTGGAGCACTCACGTCGAGCTGGTCAGTCTGCTGACGCGAAAGTCTTGAGCACTTCGAGTATCCGGTCGCGCAACCAGACCTGATCAGCCGGCTTGCTGAATGCATGATCTGCAGCAGCGCGTCGGATGATGGTTTCGGCACCTGCATTCCAGCAGGCATCGAATGCCTGCGCAGTACGATCGGCCTCTGCCAGAAGGATAGTGGTCTTGCCGCCGAACGCGTCGAGAGACGAGCGCATTTCCCGCGACAGGTCCGAAACGGTGGGCGAGGGGGCGGCGGCCTGCCGAAGTCCCGCAGCGAGTTTGCGCAGATCCACACCGCCGCGCAGCAAGCGCCATACTTCACGCGGATTGCGAAGATTGGCGATATAGCGAGAACGAATGGCTGCTGCGGGTAGCGGACCCTCCTTCGCCTCCTCGTCGTAGGTCCACGGATTGGTCAGCACCATCGCGTCGAAAGGCAGGTTCGCGCACATCAACGCGCTTGCCGCATCGCAATTGCCGAGCGCGACCACATGACGGAGGTTCGGCTTCATTGCGCGGAAGGCGGCAAGCGCGGCCGCGATATCCTCTCGCGAGTTCGCGAAACCCCGATTTTCTCCCTCGCTGTCGCCAATGCCCCGGCGGTCGTATCGGAATATGGGAAAGCCTTCTCGCGCCATGTGAGCGGCTAGGTCTGCCGATCCGCCAAACGCACCGCATCGCAGTTCATTGCCACCGCTGACAATCAGCAATCCGATTGCCACATCGCTATCGTCCAGCGTCCCGACGAGCGTATCCCCCTCGCAGGAAAATGCCATATGCCGCCGCGTCATGCTGCCGCGGTCCGAAGAAGGACGTCTGCCAAGGCGTCAGCCTGCGCCGCATCGTAATCGGGCTCCGCCCGCAGCCATAGTCCAGCGCCGCCAACGGCGGGCTGGGTGACGGTCTCGAGACGCTCGTGTGATGGAATCCCTGCACTTTCAAGCTGCTCCACCATGGCGCTTCCCAGACTGTATCCCGCCAGCGTCACTCCGTCAGATCGCCCGCGCGCGAGCAATTCTTCCATCGTCTCGGGCCGACCCGCCTCCTTGGAGGATAACGCCTGTGCGCGTAGCAGGGTGCGAAGCAGCTTCGTGCCGGATTGTGGCGCGTAAAGCCGCGCGGGAAGGGGGGCCGGGGCCAGGATCGCTCCGGCCCGGATCGCCAGGACTCCCGTCGCACCAAATAGGCCTGCCGCCGCAATAACGTCCGCTCGCCATCCGGAAACAGTCTGCTCGGACAGCGGCAGACGGCTTTCATTCGTTCCGGGCAGGTCGGGCAGGAAGCTGTCGATGCCGGCCCCGTCGAGCCGCCGCATGACCTCGACCGTCAGGCGCCGCATCTTGCTCGCCTCGTCGAACAGGGCGGGAATTACGAGAACACGCCGCGACCGTGCCCGGTCGAAGGCTATCGCCAGTTCCTGCAACCCATCAGGAGTGGTCCAGCTGGAAATCACGGGCGACGCCTCACGTAGCCCGCCGCGGCGCGGTCAGCCCTTGTGCTTCGCTTCGCAAAAGGCGAGCAGCCCGCCATAGGTTTCCAGCATTTCGCCATCGACTTCGTCATCGTCGATGATGATATCAAGACGATCTTCCAATTCGGTTAGCAATCCGGCGACCGCCATCGAATCAAGTTCTGGCAAGTCACCAAACAGCCCGGTCTCGGCTTCGAATGCCGCCACACGCTCCGCGTCGAGCCCCAGCACATCGCTGAGAACCTGCCGCAGCACCAGATCGGTCTGCTGATGGTCCGCGTCGCGAACGATGATAGCCTGCGATGGCGTGTCGTCTGTCACCATAACCCCCGGTGCCGAAATCGGGCCGCCGACTAGCCGCTACCGCGCTTCGACGCAAGTTGCCGCACTGCAGCCTTGGCGATGCGAGGCCAGTTGCGCGGTTCGGAAAGGCGGTAGCAGTCTAGGCGATAACGCGGCCTGGCGTCGTTCATCCAGTCCGCCTTGTAGCCATCGTCACCCGTACCGAAATCGACGAACTGGACGCCGTCCACGTCGATGACGTGCTGCATCAGCGCCGCTGTCAGGCTCGATCCCGGAGACAATGGCTTGGCGTTTTCCCGGTAAGCCAGTTTGTGGATGTAGGCCGTGCCGTTATCGACTGTCCAAAATTGCGCTGCGACAGCCTGATGACCATCATAAGCTATACCGAGACGCAAGCGGCCTGCCTTTCCCTCCGCCTCTGCAAACGCGCGCAAAAGTGAGGCGTCGCCTTCTTCCGGTTTCCAGCTCTCGGCATAGATTTCTTCATAGCTGAACCAACTATCGTCCGAAAATTCCGTGATAATCTGGCATCGGACTTTCTTCGCCTTCCGCTTCAATGTGGTGCGAAGGCGGCCTGGCGTCGCAGCAAGGCACTCTGCGCTGCTGCGCCCTTCGATGCACAGGAAGTGATTGGTATCGCACGCCTGACGGAAAACGATCCAGCCTGCCGATTGCATGGCGCTTTCGAGGCGAGAGGCCGTTCCGTGTTCGTCGGGGAGCGGGGACAGGTGGACGCTGGCAGCCCTGGAATGCAGTGCCTTGCAGAGCGCGACCAATGCCGCGCAGCCTGGATCATTAGCGATGAGTGGTGTCCAGCTGAAACTGTACCAGTTCGTCAAAGCTTCCAGACGTTTGCCATGCTGCCATAGCGCCATGGCCGCGCGCGCATCGCCAAGCTCGGCCTGGACGAAGACAGCATTATTTTTACCTTCCGCGAGCAAGGAGAACCACTCGGCACGCTGAAACGGCGCAGTGGCGGCCTCATCGAAGGGTTGCAGAACCCCTGCGTCGCGATGATAGCTGTCCGAACTTACGCCTGCACGTTTCAACCGGAGAATTCCTTGCCCGTCGCGCTCGATCCCGAACCCAGGCCGCTCGATCATCTTGCCACTTGCGGGCAGGATGATGCGCCTGCGCTGGTCCTGCGCAGCGAGGTGCTTAGCTACAAGGAGTTAAACTCCCGTGTCGGGAAGATGGCGGACTGTCTGGCAAAGCGGTTCGGTTCGAACGGCGCGCGTGTGGCGAGTTGGGCGGGCAAGGGGGAACTCACCTGCCTTATGCCACTGGCCACGGCGCGGGCGGGGCTGATCCATGTGCCGATCAACCCGCTGCTCAAGCGGGCGCAAGTGGCCCATATCCTCGCGGATAGCGGAGCGAGAGGGCTGATTGCCAACAACGGGCGGATCGACTCTCTGGAAGCGGGCGATGCGCCGGGCGATTGCGCCGTGATCGAGGACACGGCTTTTCTCGCGGAAGCAGCGCGGTGCGACCCTTCTCCGCTCTCGCAGCGCGATCCGCAGGATCTCGCGGCAATCCTTTACACCAGCGGTTCGACGGGCCGGCCCAAGGGGGTCATGCTCAGCCATGCCAATATGTGGCTCGGCGCAGTCAGCGTGGCGAGTTACCTGCGGCTCGAATCCGACGACGTCGTGCTCGGCGTGCTGCCCCTGTCATTCGATTACGGTCAGAACCAGCTTCTGAGCACCTGGTACGCTGGCGGGCGCGTGGCGCCGCTCGATTACCTCATGCCGCGTGACGTCATAAAGGCCTGTGCAAAGCATGGCGTCACGACACTTGCCGCGGTCCCGCCGCTTTGGTCGCAGCTGACCGAACTCGACTGGCCGGAGGAGGTCGCCGCGACCATGCGCCGTCTGACGAACAGCGGCGGTGCCTTGACGGAACCGATGGTGCGGCGCTTGCAAGAACTCTTTCCGGCGGCGAACATCTATCCGATGTATGGTCTGACGGAGGCATTTCGCTCGACCTATCTCGAACCGGAACTGGTTGACGCAAACCCGACATCGATGGGTCGGGCGATCCCGTTCGCAGAAATCCTTGTCGTTGATGACCAAGGCCAGATCACGGCCGACGATCAGGAGGGCGAACTTGTCCATTGCGGTCCTTTGGTCGCGCAAGGGTACTGGCAGGATGCAGAGCGGACGGCGGAGCGGTTCCGGCCTGCTCCCCCTGCATCGACGCACGGCGGGACGGCGGTATGGTCAGGCGACCGCGTGACGCGATCGGCCAGCGGGTTACTCTATTTCGCTGGCCGCCGCGACGCGATGATAAAGTCCGCGGGCAATCGGATCAGTCCGCAGGAGCTTGAGGATTGCGCCATCGCCTCGGGCGTCGTCTCGCAGGCAGTTGCTCTGGGTATTCCCGATGAACGCCTTGGACACGCCATCCATCTCATCGCGACCCCACGAGGCGAGGGCGACGTCGCGGAAGCACTTATCGCCCATCTGAAGCGGGAATTGCCCAACTTCATGCAGCCCAGCGCCATACACTGGCGCGATGCCATGCCGACCAATCCGAATGGAAAGATCGACAGAACAATGCTTTATCAGGAACTGACGTCGTGAAGCCAGTCGGCCCCATTCCTTCGGAATATACGGCGATCAAAGGTCAGCTTTCAGTCGGCGGCCTGACCACTTCGCAGTTGGTCGATGATGCGGGCCGCACGCCGCTGTTCGTGTATTCCCGCCAACTGCTGAGCGACCGTATCGCGTTGCTGCGGAAGCATCTGCCGGAGCGTGTCCGGGTCAACTACGCGGTCAAGGCCAATCCCCATCCGGATGTGCTGCGACATCTTGCCGGTCTCGTCGATGGTTTCGACATTGCTTCGAGTGGCGAACTGCGCATCCTGCAGGACTGCGGCATCGATCCCAGGCGCGTGAGCTTCGCTGGCCCCGGCAAGCGCGACGAGGAATTGCGCGCCGCGCTGACGAGCGGCGTTACTCTGAACTGCGAGAGCGAGGGCGAACTGGACCGTACGCTGGCAATCGCTGCGGAGACCAATACCACCGCCCGCATTGCCCTGCGCGTAAATCCCTCGTTCGAGATCAAGGGCTCGGGCATGAAGATGGGTGGCGGAGCCAAGCAATTCGGGATCGATGAGGATAAGGTGCCCGGCCTGGCGTGCAAGCTGATCTCGGCGGGAGCGGAATGGCGCGGGCTGCACATCTTCGCAGGCTCCCAAGCGCTGTCTGCGGATGCTATTATCGATACGCAGGCGCGTACGCTGGAGCTGGCCGCACGGATCGCCGGTGACGTGGGACTGCCGCTGCCGAAGTTGAACATGGGCGGCGGGTTCGGCATCCCGTACTTCCCCGGCGACGAACCGCTAAACCTCGATGCTGTGGGAAAAGCTCTTTCCAACGAACTGAGAAACCTGTCGAAACCACTTTCGGAAACTGAGCTGTGTGTCGAGCTCGGACGCTTCATCGCCGGACAGGCCGGAGTTTACCTGACCCGCATCGTCGACCGGAAGGAGAGCCACGGTACGACGTTTCTCATCACCGACGGCGGACTGCATCACCAGCTTGCTGCATCGGGCAATTTCGGCACGGTCGTACGGCGAAATTATCCGCTCGCCATCGCGAGCCGGTTCGATGCCGAGCCGGAAGAGGTCGTGAACGTTGTCGGATGCTTGTGCACCCCGCTCGACCGTCTGGCCGATCAGGCGCACTTGCCCCGCGCGGAAGTCGGCGACATCGTCGCAGTGTTCTGTGCCGGGGCCTATGGTGCCACGGCCAGTCCTTCGGCCTTTCTGGGCCACGGCCCGGCAGCAGAAATCCTCGTTTAGAAACCCTGCGCCCTCAGTCCAGAAATGAGACGGTGCCGTATTCGGCCCGCCGTTTCGCGTGGTTTTGCGCCAAGACTAACGGGATGTTCACCCTTTTCGACGATCAGCGCTTCTGAACCGATCTCCGCGGATCGGCCGGTCGGCGGCTGACGCGGAACAGGGCAGTTTTTGCAAGGGCTTTCCATGTCGATTTTCCGCACGAATCTTCCCGTCACCGCCATCGCCTTGAGCGGCCTTGTCCTCAGTGGCTGTGCATCTTCCACGGCGACCAACGAACTGCGCCCCGCGCAGTTCGTGACGGCGCAAGAGGGGCCGGGTGAAGAGTATGTGATCGGTCCGCTCGACGAGCTGACCATCCATGTCTGGCGCAATCCGGAACTGGGCGCGAAGGTCCAGGTCCGCCCTGACGGACGGATTACCACCCCGCTGGTTACCGACATGTCCGCCGTGGGCAAGACGCCGACCATGCTCCAGAACGACATCAAGGTCGCGCTGTCGCAATATATCCAGGACCCGATCGTTTCGGTCATCGTCAACGAATTTGCCGGGACGTTCAGTCAGCAGATCCGCGTCGTCGGCGCGACCGAGAAGCCGGCTTCCATTCCCTACCGCGCCAACATGACGATTCTCGACGCGATGATCGCGGTTGGCGGCCTTTCGGAATATGCCTCCGGTAACCGCGCCAAGCTGATCCGGTTCGAAAAGCAGACCGGCGCGCAGAAGGAATACAAGCTGCGCCTTTCCGACCTCCTGAAGGATGGCGACAGCAGCGCCAACGTGATGCTCATGCCCGGCGATGTCGTGATTATCCCGGAAAGCATGTTCTGACCGGAAGCCGCATCCGATGAACCAGATCTTCGAAGAACTGCGCTCCGCCGCTTACTCGGTATGGCACCGACGGTGGCTGGTGATCGCCGTCGCCTGGGGCATTTGCGCTCTTGGCTGGCTGGCAGTCGCGATGGTTCCGAACAGCTACGAATCGCGCGCGCGTCTGTTCGTGCAGCTCGACGACGTGCTTGCCGACCAGATCGGCATCGGCGCGGGGAGCCGCCAGCGCGATATCGAACGCGTGCGCCAGACGCTCGTCAGCGCGGTCAATCTGGAACAGGTTATCAAGAACACGCGCATCGGTGAAACGGTCACCTCGCCGCGTGAAATGCAGATCGCGATCGAACGGCTCGCCAAGGACATCTCCGTCAAGTCCGAGCAGGACGATCTGTTCGAGATCACGGCAGCGTCCGGACGTTCCGAACTGTCCGAGGCGGAGAATGCGGTCCTGGCGCAGGACATCGTAACGAAGATGATCGACATCTTCCGCGAGGAGAACCTTACCAGCGGGCGCGGCGAGATGAGCGAAACGCTCGATTTCCTCGATCAGCAACTCGCTGCACGTCAGAAGGAACTCGAAGCGGCCGAGCAGAGCCGCCTCGCTTTCGAAGCCCAGCATCCCGACCTGATGGGCGGGGCCACGGCCATTGCGAGCAAGCTCGACACGACGCGCACCGAACTGCGCGGCGTGGAGGCCGACCTTGCCGCCGCGCAAAGCGCGCTTGCCTCGATCAACGGCCAGCTTGCCGGAACACCCCGCACCATCGCCATTCCCGGCGGGGCGGAAAGCGGCCCGGCGGCGGGGCTCGCGCAGGCGCAGGCCAATCTGGCAGGTCTGTGGGCACGCGGTCTGACCGACAGCCATCCCGACGTCGTTGCCGCGCGCAAGCAGGTGGAACTGATGCGCGAACAGCAGCTCATGTCGGGAGGCGGCGGGACCAGCTCCATGCCCAATCCGGCGTACAGTTCGCTTCTGTCGATCAAGTCGGAGCGCGATGCTAACCTGCAGGCGCTCAACGCCCGCCGCGCGGCGCTCCAGTCCGAGATCATGGCCACGACCGCGAGCCAGTCCGCGGAGCCTGCCGTTGCCGCAGAGGCGCAGCGCATCAGCCGCGACTACGAGGTGCTGCAGAAGAAATACGAAGAGTTGCTGCAGGATCGCGAAGAATTGAAACTGCGCGGACAGGTCGAAACCGAGCGTAGCGCCATCAAGTTCGAGGTTATCGATCCGCCCACAGCGCCTCGCTCGCCCGCAGCGCCGAACAGGCCGCTGTGGCTCTTCGGTGTGCTCGTTCTGGGGATTGCCGGCGGCATCGGTGCTGGGTTTGCCATCAGCCTGCTTCGAAATACCTTTGCGACGGCTGGCAAGCTGGAAGACGCGCTCGACCTGCCGGTGCTCGGCACGATCTCGATGACCTTCAACCAGGCCGGTCGCGAACTGCGCCGCAAGCGCGCGCGGCAGTTTGCGGGCGCGTGCGCGGGACTGGGCGGAATGTTCGTCCTGCTGCTTGTCGTCGAATTCGCCCAGCGCGTGACCGTGGCTTGAGGGGGCAGGGACTATGACTGAACACAGCAAGATCCCGCTGCCGAGCGGCAAGTCACTGCTCGAACGATCTCAGGCCGGGGACGACAAGGGCTTCAAGCCCGCGCCCGTGCCCGCAGATCTGATCGCCAAGGCTGGCAAGCGCATGGCCCGCCCCGCGATCAAGGTGCCGATGGTGAAGCCAGCGGTGGATGCGGATGCCGAGGAAACTTTGCCAACCCGCGCGGAAGAGGCCACCGCGCCCGCCGCGCGCGTGCCGGAGCCCGACCCCGTTTCGTTCAGCGGTCCCATCCAGACGGTCGATCGTGCGGGCCTGGCCGATCTCGGCATGATCGTGCCGGAAGCGCCCGTCAGCGGTCTGCTCGAAGAATTCCGTATCGTGAAACGGCAGGTGCTCCAGTCCGCGCGGCAGGGGCAGGCGTCGAGCGACGTGAAGACGCGCGAGCGCGCGCAGCGCGTGCTGGTCTGCTCGCCTCACACCGGTGAGGGAAAAACCTTCTGCGCCGTCAACCTTGCGCTCGCCATGGCGGCGGAGCGGGAGTGCGAAGTGGTGCTGGTTGACGCTGATGTCGCCAAGCCCAGCGTGCTTTCCACCCTCGGCCTGGCCACCGGTCCGGGGTTCCTCGACGCGATCGTCGATCCTCAGGCCAAGGTCGAGGATTTCGTGATCCGCACGGACATCCCCGGCCTGTTCGTTCTGCCTGCGGGCAAACAGACCGATGCCGACAGCGAATATATCGCCTCGGACACAACCGCAAAGGTGCTTGCCCGGCTGACGCAGGGTGCGCCCAGGCGCATCATCCTGTTCGACAGCCCGCCAGCGCTGGCTGCTTCGCCTGCCGCCGATCTGGCGCGTCACGCCGGGCAGGCGCTGCTGGTAGCGCGTGCGGACCGCACCGGTCAGTCCGCGCTGGAAGATGCCGTGCAACTGCTGTCGAACTGCCCGGATATCAAGCTGCTGCTCAATGCCGCGCACTTCAGCCCCAGCGGTCGCCGGTTTGGATCCTATTACGGATACGGCGGATGATCGTGGCAAAGGTGACCACTTTGCGCCTCGCTACCCTGTTTGTAGCCAGTGCTGTGCCGCAAACGGCATTCGCGCAGG
Source organism: Altererythrobacter sp. CAU 1778 (assembly GCF_054482795.1). Classification (NCBI taxonomy): domain Bacteria; kingdom Pseudomonadati; phylum Pseudomonadota; class Alphaproteobacteria; order Sphingomonadales; family Erythrobacteraceae; genus Altererythrobacter; species Altererythrobacter sp. CAU 1778. Next base: position 1,434,944 of record NZ_JBTLRP010000001.1, read on the forward strand.
ATTCCTCCGGCCTGGACGAAGCTGGCACGCGCGGCAGTGCCGCTGCCCGCACCGAAGTGACGCCCTACATCGAAGTGGCACAGGTTCTGACGACGGAACTTTCGCCGGGTGACGATACTGTCACCTATTCGCGCGTGGCGGCGGGCGTCGAAGCCAATATCGTCGGCAACCGCACCGCTGGCGGCGTCTCGCTGCGCTACGAGCGGCGCATCGGTTACGGCGACGACAAGGTGCAGGGCGACTATCTCTCCGGCGTTGCGCGCATTTCCGCCGAAGTCGTGCCGCAAACGGTGACGGTGGACGCGGGCGCACTCGCCACCCGGTCCCGCTTCGACCGGGGCAATGTCTCGCCACTGGTCACGCAGGACGACAGCCAGACAAGCACCGTCTATTCCGTATACGCCGGTCCGAGCGTATCGACACGCGCGGGCGATGTCGCAGTCAATGCAGGTTATCGCGCGGGTTATACGCGCGTCGACAGCAACGATGCGGTCGCCATCAGGCCGGGCTCCGACCCGATCGACGCCTTTGACGAGAGCATCGTGCAGTCAGCCCAGCTCAGCGCTGGAACGCGCGCGGGCGAGGTTCTGCCTGTCGGCGTTACTGCGGCGGCAGGCCTTTTTCAGGAGGATATCTCCAATCTCGATCAGCGGGCGCGCGATCTCTACGGCCGCGTCGACGTGACCGTACCGATCACGCGCGACGTCGCCCTGATGGGCGGTGTGGGTTACGAGAATGTCGAGCTATCGAGCCGGGACGCGGTTCGCGAAGCCTCCGGTGCAGCGGTCATCGGGAACGATGGCCGCTACGTGACCGACGGCACCGCACCGCGGCGTATCGCTTACGAAGCGGACGGCATTATCTGGGACGCAGGCGTGATGTGGCGCCCCAGCAACCGTACCGCACTGGAAGCCCACGTCGGTCGCCGCTACGGCTCGACGACCTATTACGGCAGCTTCGGTTATCGGCCGAACCAGCGGCTTTCGATCAACGTGTCGGCCTATGACAATGTTACCGGGTTCGGCGGCCAGATCACCAATGCGCTGGACAACCTGCCCACCAGCTTCCGCGCAATCCGCAATTCCGTTACTGGCGATCTCGACAATTGCGTGGCGAGCGAGGAGGGCGGCAACTGCCTTTCCGGCGTGCTTGGATCGGTCCGTTCCTCGCTATTCCGCGGTCGGGGCGTGCAGGTCAGCGCCACGGAGCAGCTTGGCCGCATTTCCACCGGCATCGGCGCCGGATACGACCGTCGCCGCTTCTATGCCGCGCAGGGCACCGTCCTGGAGGCAGCCGACGGTCTCACAGACGAAACCTATTGGGTGAATGCCTTCGTCGGCGCGCAGCTGGACCGGCGCTCCAGCTTCAGCGGGACAATCTACGCCAACTGGTTCGAAAGCGGGCTCAGCCCGTTGAACGACGCCACGATCTACGGCGCGAACGGGATCTACGCTCGCAATATTCTCGATGCGCTTGAAGGCTCCGTCGCGGTCAGCCTCGATGGCATTACCCGCGATCAGCTCGAAGACTACTGGACCGCCTCGGCCCAGCTCGGCCTGCGCTATTCGTTCTGAGGTCGCACAAGGAAAGAATGATGTTCGAAGACTTTTACGGCCTCCACGCCAAGCCTTTCCAGCTTACGCCGGACCCGGCCTTTTATTTCCCCAGCGGCACGCACCGCAAGGCGCTGTCCTACCTGCAATACGGTCTGGCGCAGAGCGAAGGCTTCATTGTCATCACCGGTGAGGTCGGGGCAGGCAAGTCGACGCTGGTAGCGCATCTCGTCTCCAGCGTGTCGCCCGAAGAGCTGACCATCGGGCAGATCGTTACCAGCAAGCTGGACGAGGACGAGATCATTCACGTCGTCGCGCGCAGTTTCGGCCTCGACATCGACGGGCATGACAAGGCCTCCGCGCTCGCCGCCATCGAGGGGTTCCTCCACAGCGAGGCGCGCGAGGGGCGTCGCTGCCTGCTGGTGATGGACGAATCCCAGAACCTTTCGGTCGATGCGCTGGAAGAGCTGCGGATGCTCTCCAATTTTCAGCTCGGCTCTCACCCGCTGCTGCAAACGCTGCTTCTGGGGCAACCGGAGTTTCGCGACACGCTGCAGAACAGCAACGCGCTGGAGCAGCTGCGCCAGCGGGTTATCGCCACGCATCACCTCGACCCGATGGAAGCGGAGGAGATCGAGCCCTACATCAAGCACCGTCTCGCCCACGTAGGGTGGCAGGGCAATCCGGCATGGGATCAGCGTGTTTTCACGGAGCTCGCCAAGGCTACCGGCGGGGTGCCACGCAAGATCAACCAGCTCGCCAATCGGCTGATGCTGCTTGGCGCGGTGGAGCAGCGCTCGCGCATCGATGCAGCCATGCTCAAGGCCGTCCTCGACGAGATGAGCGAGGACAATGCCTTTCCCGCCGCTGCGCCGAAGCCGATGCCGAAGCCGGGCCCGGCTCCGGAACCGATCAAGGTGCAGCGCCGCTCCCTCGGTCGTCGGCGCGAAGACGCCAGCCTGGCGGACCTGGCTGCAAAGGCAGTCGATCCGGACGAGGTGGTCGCGCTGATCAAGGACCGTGATGACAAGATTGCCGAACTGCAACAGGCGGTTATCGAACTCTCCGACGAACTTTCCTCCATACAGGCAGCGAAGGGCTCGAGCGGTGACGGCGAGGATCTGAACGACCGCTTCGCTGCGCTCGAAGCCAAGCTCTCCGAACAGGAAGCGGCCATGCGCCACACGCTGATCATGCTGATCGAGTGGGTCGAGGGTGAAACCGGCGCCTCCATGGCGGCGTGACGGAGGAACCGCGCGTGTCCTCCTTCCCCCGCATCGTGAACGGCCTGTCGGTCGATGTCGAAGACTGGTTCCAGGTCGGCGCGTTCGAGGACGTGATTGCGCGCGACGACTGGTCGGGCCTGACTGACCGGGTCGATCGCAACACGCGCGAAGTGCTCGACCTGTTCGATGCAGCCGACGTCAAGGCGACATTCTTCACGCTGGGATGGGTGGCAAAACGCCACGGCGCCTTGATGCAGGACATTGTCGCACGCGGACACGAACTTGCCAGCCACGGCTGGGACCACGCGCGAGTTTTTACGCTTGATCGGAAGGCGTTCGCAAAGGACCTTGAGATCTCGCGCAAGGTGCTGGAGGATGCATCAGGCGTTAGCATTTCCGGGTATCGAGCACCCAGTTTCTCGATCGATCATCGCACGCCGTGGGCCTACGCCGAACTTGCGGAACAGGGCTATGTCTACTCCAGCAGCGTCGCTCCGATTGCCCATGACCATTACGGCTGGCGCGAAGCCCCGCGTTTCGCTTTCAAGCCGCTGCCCTGGGCCGACATCGTGGAAATCCCCGTCACCACTGCGGAGTTCGCTGGCAAGCGCCTGGCCGCAGGGGGAGGGGGCTTCTTCCGCGTGCTCCCATACGCCTTCTCGCGCTGGGCCATCCGGCAGGTGAACACGCGCGACCAGCGACCGGCAGTTTTTTACTTCCACCCGTGGGAGATCGACCCCGGCCAGCCCCGCGTTGCCGGAGCACGCCTGAAATCGCGCCTGCGTCACTACACCAATCTCGACACAATGGCGGACAAGCTGCGCGACGTCATCGCCGAGTTCGAGTGGAGCCGTATGGATGTAATCGCGCACCGGGAGGCGCAGCGCGTTGCCGCCGAGGCGGCATGAACGCGCCGTTCCGCCATATCGGACCAACAGTCGGGCAAGTCCGGCTCGATCAGCCTGACGAGGTCGCGCGGATCGAAGCGTTCGTCGCGGCAAATGGCGGCAGCGTGTTCCATCGTCCGGCATGGTTGACGGCGATTGCCGAAGGAACCGGAAACGAGCCATTGGGCCTTCTGGCAACGGAAGGTGCTGCGATCCGGGGTTGGCTCCCCCTCCACCTCATTCACTGCCCGATCTTCGGACGGATGCTCGCGTCGAGCGGTTTCGCAGTCGGAGGCGGCATCCTGGCAAGCGACGCTCGCGCCGCGCGCGCATTGCACCTAGCGGCTGAAGACCTCGCGATTGCGCGTTCCTGTCCGACGATCGAACTGCGCGGCGGCATGACGCCCGACGGCTGGGATGCAATTTCGGGCAAACACAGCGGCTTCGCCAGCGATCTTGCCGACGACGACGAGGCGCAACTCCTCTCCATTCCACGCAAGCAGCGCGCGGAGGTTCGCAAGGGACTGGCGAACGATCTCGAGGTGCGGATCGGTAAGGGCGAACAGGACCGCGCCTCGCATTACTCCGTTTACGCGGAGAGCGTTCGCAATCTCGGCACGCCGGTGTTTCCGCGCGCCCTGTTTGATGCGGTGCTGGACTGCCTGGACGCGGATATTCTCACCGTTCTGCACGAAGGCGCGCCGGTCGCCAGCGTACTGTCGCTCTACCATGACGGCGCTGTACTGCCGTATTGGGGCGGTGGTACGCCTTCCGCCCGCTTCCTGCGCGCCAACGACGTGATGTATTATCGGCTCATGCTCCACGCGGGGAAGCGCGGGTGCTCACGGTTCGATTTTGGCCGATCCAAGACCGGAAGCGGGCCTTACAACTTCAAGAGAAACTGGGGATTCGAACCGCAACCTCTGACCTATTCTCGCTGGAACCAACCCGGAACGCCGCAGCGGGACGCCGATCCGACGAGCGCGGGCAACAGCCTCCTCAGCGCTTTGTGGCAGAAGCTGCCACTGCCAGTCGCAAACCGGCTTGGTCCCATGATCTCGCGCGGGCTGGGCTGAGAAGCGCACATCAATGGGCGACATTCTCTTCCTAGCGCATCGCGTGCCATGGCCGCCCGACCGGGGGGACAAGATCCGGTCGCACCATCTGCTCAAATCCCTGGCCCAGCTGGCGCCGGTGCATCTCGCCTGCTTCGGCGAGAGCGATGCCGACATGAACGCCGCCGGATGGCTGAACGACAACTGCGCCAGCCACTGCCTGGTTCGCCGCAGCAAGCCGATGGCGGTCGCGGGGGCACAGGCACTTCTGCGCGGCCTGCCGGTAAGCCTGACGGCGTTCCATAACCCCGCAATCTCGCGCTTCGTCGAGCGCACGATAGCGGAACGCAATATCGAAACAGTTTTCGTTTTCTCCGGGCAGATGGGGCAATACATCCCTGCCAGCTTTGGCCGGCGCGTCGTGATCGACCTTTGCGACGTCGATTCTGCCAAGTTCGAAGCCTACGCCAAGGATGGCCAAGGTCCGCGCAGCTGGATCGATGCGCGCGAAGGACGTCTCCTCGCCAGTGAAGAACGAAAGCTCGCGCGACGCGCGGCGGTCACCCTTCTCGTAAGCGAGAGCGAGGCTGAGCTGCTGCGCCAGCGGATCGACGCTCCCGAAGCGAAGGTGGCAGCGGTGTCCAACGGCATAGACGCCACCCATTTCGATCCCGCCGAGGTTTCCGACGGTTCGCCGTACACAGGCGAGGGGCCGCACTTCGTCTTCACCGGGCAGATGGACTACGCCCCGAACGTCGCCGCGGCACAGCGGGCAGCCAGGCATATACTTCCGCTCGTCCGGAAACGCCTGCCTGCCTCACATTTCCACATCGTCGGACGCGCTCCTACGGGAGAAGTCAGGGCACTTGACCGCGTCGCCGGTGTGACCGTCTGGGGCGAAGTTGCGGACGTGCGCCCCTTCATCGCGCATGCAACGGCGATGGTGGCTCCTCTTGCGATTGCGCGTGGCGTGCAAAACAAGGTGCTGGAAGGCATGGCGATGAAATGCGCTGTCGTGCTCACGCCGCAGGCCGCGACGGGGATCGGTGCCACGGATGGCGAACATTTGCTGATCGGAGAGCGCGACGAACAGCTCGCGGAACACCTCGTCAGCCTGTGCACCGATCCTGCGAAGCGATCTGCGATTGCCATGTCCGCTCGCAAATTCGTGCTGGTGCACAAGAGTTGGGATGCGCAATTGGCCGCTCTCCCGCAACTGGTGCTGCCGCGACCGACGGCTGAGACGCGCGATGCCGCATGAAGCCGCTGTGCCTATGGGCGGCGCTGCCAAACCGGGTTCGCGCACCATCCCGCGTGAGTGGCAATCGGCGCTGAAGCGTCTGGCCCTTGTCGCCGCGGCGCTGGTCATTCTGGCAGGTCGCGACTGGGCCAACATGCTGGGGCAATGGTGGAACAGTTCCACCTACAACCATATCCTGCTGGTGCCGTTGATACTCGGCTGGCTGGTCGCGATGCGTTGGGAGCAAGTGCGAACGGTCGCACCGCGGGTCTGGTGGCCGGGTCTGATCGGTCTGGCGGGGACGTGCTTCGTCTGGCTGCTTTCGCGGCTCGCTGGTTTCGATCTCGGCGCGCAGGCTGCGGCGGTGGCGATGCTTCAGTTCGCGGTCATCACGGCGTTGGGTCTTCGGGCCAGCTATGCCTTGATATTTCCGATCTTGTACATGGTCTTCCTCGTTCCGTTCGGTGACGAACTGGTCCCCACCATGCAGATGGTCACGGCCCGGATCGTCATCTGGCTCACTCACGCAAGCGGCATTCCGGCGGAGATCGACGGGGTCTTCATCGACACCCCAGCGGGACTTTTCGAGGTGGCAGAGGCCTGCTCCGGAGTGAAGTTCCTCGTCGCGATGGTGGCGCTGGGGGCGCTTGTCTGCAACGTCGCGTTCCGAAGCTGGAAACGGCGTGCGGGCTTCTTGGCCTTGGCTATCGCGGTCCCGATCGTTGCCAACGGGCTAAGAGCCTGGGGCACGATCTACATGGCGCAGATCGTGGGCATCGACCGGGCCGCCGGCTTCGACCATATCATTTACGGTTGGATCTTCTTCGCACTCGTCATGGCACTTACGCTGGCGCTCGGCTGGCGGTTCTTCGACCGCGCGCCGGGGGCGGCGGTGGTGGATCTGGAGGCGATCCGCTCCAACCGGTGGATCGCGGCATTGGAACGTCGCGAGGTCTTGCCCCGATTCTTAATCCTGGCGACGGGGGCATTGGTTCTGATCACCGGAGGCTGGGCGTACCTCGCCAGCGCCAGTCGCGCACAGGTGCCGGAGCAGATCTATGCACCCGCCGTTCCGGGCTGGACGCAGGAAGACTACGCGCCCGATATCTGGTGGGAACCGCGTGCGAGCGGAGCCGACCATCGCATCCTTGCCCGCTATCGCAGCGGGGACGGTCAGACCGTCGACCTGTTCGTAGCCATGTATTCGCACACTTCGGACGAAGCAGATCCGGCGAGCTATGGCGAAGGCGCCCTTACTCCGGACAGCCCCTGGCGCTGGTTGCAGGATGCTGCGCCCCTTGCCGGGCTGCCGACGACCGTCATGCAAGCCGAGGGCACGACAAGGCGATCCGCCGCCACGGCTTTCATCCGAGACGGGAAGATCAGCGCCTCCCGCGCCCAGTTCAAACTCGGCGTGCTGACAGACAAGCTGCTGTTCGATGCGCAGCCGGTTGCGATGGTCATAGTCTCCGGTGAAGGCAGTGAAGTCACCTCTCGCAGGGCAATGGGGCAATTCCTGCGCGATGCCGGCGGGCCGGGCGCGATAGTAGACGCAGCGATGCACGGGCAGTAACGCAAGCACCATGTGCGGCATCGCCGGGATCTTTCACTGCGGAACGGCCAAGCCGGTCGATCCCGCGCGCATCGGCCGCATGACGGATGCGCTCGCTCATCGTGGGCCGGACGGATCGGGCGTGTGGACCGCGCAGGGCGTGGGCCTCGGCCATCGCCGCCTCTCCATCATCGATCTCGAAGGCTCGCCGCAGCCGATGCATTCGACGGACGAGCAGGCCACGATCGTCTTCAACGGCGAGATCTATAACTTCCGCGAGTTGCGGAAGGAGCTTGTCGCACAAGGCACAAATTTCCGCACGGACGGCGACACCGAAGTCATCCTTGCGGCGTACGCGCGCTGGGGCGTGGACTGTCTCGAACACCTGCACGGAATGTTCGCCTTCGCGCTCTACGACCATCGCCAGCGCCGCCTCTTGCTGGCGCGCGACAGACTGGGCGTGAAGCCATTGTTCTATGCGGAACTCAGCGACGGCAGCGTCGCGTTCGCTTCGGAACTCAAGGGCTTGCTGGCGCATCCGCAGTTGCGGCGCGACGTCGATCCGCTCGCCATCGAGGACTATCTGACCTGGGGCTACGTTCCTGACCATCGCAGCATTCTGAAGTCGGTTCGCAAGTTGCCAGCGGGTCATGCCATGCTGCTGGAGCACGACAAGCCCCTACCGCAACCGCGCCAGTGGTGGGACGTGTCCTTTGCAGAACGCGACACTCGCAAACCCGCCGATATCGAGGCGGAATTGCTCTACCTGATGCGGCAGGCGGTCACGTCGCGCATGGTGGCGGACGTACCGCTTGGGGCGTTCCTCTCCGGCGGGGTAGACTCCTCCTCCGTCGTCGCGTTGATGGCGGAAGCGAGCCGTGCGCCTGTTCGCAGTTGCTCTATCGGCTTCGACGCTGCCGAGGTCGACGAAACGGGCCACGCCGAAAAGGTCGCATCACTGTTCGGCTGCGACCACCGTATGCGCAGGGTCGGCTCTGAGGATTTCGTCGAGATCGACCGCCTGAGCGCCATGTTCGATGAGCCTTTCGCCGATGCATCGGCCCTGCCGACCTGGCGGGTTTCGCAACTCGCGCGCGAGCAGGTCACCGTGGCGCTGTCCGGCGATGGGGCGGACGAAGCCTTTGCCGGTTACCGTCGCCAGGTGTTCCACGCGCGCGAAGAACAGGCGAGGGCGCTGCTTCCCTCCGCCGTGCGCCAGCCCGTATTCTCGGCGCTTGGACGGTTTTACCCGAAGGCCGACTGGGCCCCGCGACCGCTGCGGTTCAAATCGACATTCCAGTCACTCGCCAGCGACGGGGCGGAAGGTTACGCGCGGGCGCTCGCTATCACCTCACCTGAACAGCGAGAGCACCTTTACACTGACGACTTTGCCCGGATCCGGGGCGAATATCGGGCTGAGCATCCTTTGATCGCCATGATGGAGGGCGCACCCGCTCGAACCGGGCTGGACCGCGCGCAATATGCCGATCTGAAGTTCTGGCTTCCGGGCGACATTCTTACCAAGACCGACCGCACCAGCATGTCTGTAAGCCTCGAAGCGCGCGAGCCTTTGCTCGACCACCGCCTGATCGAATTCGCCGCGCGCCTGCCGCAACGGCAGCGCATTCGCGGCGCGCAAGGCAAGTACGTGCTCAAGAAAACGATGGAGAGCTACTTGCCCGACGACATCCTGTACCGGCCCAAGCAGGGCTTCGTGACGCCGGTCGCCCAATGGCTGCGCGGGCCGCTTGCGGGGGACGCGCGGGCGATTGCTCACAATGCGACAATCGCCCGCACGGGGTGGTTCGACCGCAAGCCGTTGGAGCGGATGGCCGAAGAACATATCTCCGGCCGCCGCGACCATGGCCGCACGCTGTGGCAGTTGCTGATGCTCGAACGATCGCTCAAGCATCTCGGTATAGACTAGCGCGCGTCGACCATCACGATTTCGCAATCGTCGATTGCCTCGACGGTAATCTCGTCTTCTCCGGTGATCGCCACACCGTCGCGCGGCTGCGCTTCGACCCCGTTCACGCGGATGCGGCCAGTGGGCGAAACGAGATACTGGTGGCGCGAGCCATCGGTCTGCCACACGGCGCTTTGCCCAGCCTCGAGCGTCGCGGCCGCGACCTTCGCGTCGGTGCGGATCGGCAAGGCGTCGTCCGCGTCGGGTGTGCCGCTGGCGACGATGGAGAACCCGCCCGCCCGGTTGGAGCGCGGGAATTCGCGCTGGCCCCATCCGGGTGCCTCACCCTGTCGGTCGGGCATGATCCAGATCTGGAACAGCGTCGTCGCTTCGTCTTCCAGGTTGTATTCCGCATGGGTGATACCGGTACCCGCGCTCATCACCTGCACGTCGCCAGCGCCGGTGCGGCCCTGATTTCCGAGCGAATCCTTGTGCGTGATCGCTCCGGTACGAACGAAGGTGACGATCTCCATGTCGCTGTGCGGGTGAGGGGGGAAGCCGCTGCGCGCGGCAATCGTGTCATCGTTCCACACGCGAATGCTGCCCCAGCCCATGCGGTTGGGATCGTAGTAATTCGCGAAGCTGAAATGATGGCGGGCGTCCAGCCAGCCGTGGTCGGCAGCACCAAGGCTGTCGAAGGGTCGGACGTCGATCATGGCAATCATCCACCTCGGCGGGTCTGGAGTGAAAAGGGGGACCGCCGGAATACGCCTGAGGTAGTCAGCGCCGGAGCGGTTTCAAGCCTCCGCGCCGTGTCCCAGCGCAAGGTACGCCTCGCTCTGCATTTCCTTCAAGCGGCTGACCGTGCGGTCGAACTCGAAGCTGCCTTCGCCAGAGGTGTACAGCTCCTCCGGGTCCGCAGCGGCGGTGGCGAACAGTTTTACGCGATTTTCGTAAAGCGCATCGATCAGCTTGGTGAAACGGATCGCCTCGTTGTGGTTCTCCGGCCCCATGCGGGGAATGCCGACGACGATGACGGTGTGATAGGCGCGGGCGATCGCGAGATAGTCCGCCGCTCCACGGTTCTCGCGGCAAAGCCGGGCGAAGCTGAAAACGGCGACCCCTTTCAGGCTCTTCGGAACGTGCAAGGAGCGCCCCCCGCCAAGGTCAAGCTCCGTCGAGGGGACGTGATCGGCATCTTCGGGCTTGTAGTCGGTCAGACGGAAGAAAGCCTCGCGCACCTGCGCGGTCGCCTCCTCCCCCAGCGGCGTGTGCCAGCTGTCGAGCCCGCCAAGCCGGTCGAGGCGATAGTCGGTCGGTCCGTTCAGCTCGATCACGTCGAGTTCTTCTTCGATCAGGTCGATGAAGGGCAGGAAAAGGCTCCGGTTCAGCCCGTCCTTGTAGAGGTCGCGGGGCGGGCGGTTGGACGTGGTGACGACCGTCACGCCTACGTCGCGGATGAGAGCGGTGAAAAGGCGGCTCATGATCGCCGCATCGGCTGTGTTGTTTACCACCATTTCGTCGAATGCGAGGCAGCGCACTTTGTCTGCGATCTGCGCAGCGACCGGCATTATCGGGTCGCCGGTCTCCTTCGCCCGCTCGCCGCGGATCATCTCGTCGACATCCAGCATGAAGGCGTGGAAATGTACGCGGCGCTTGCGCTCGATATCGAGCGTCTCGATGAACAGGTCCATCAGCATCGACTTGCCGCGCCCGACGCCGCCCCAGATGTACAGGCCGCGCGGAAGGGCAGGCTTCTTGCCGAACAGGCCACCGAGCAGGCCCGGTTTTTCCGTTCTGCGTTCAAGCGAGCTTTGCAGATCGTCGAGCGCGGTGGCCGCCGCCTGCTGGTTCGGATCCGGCCGAAGCTCGCCCGCCGAAACCAATGCCATATAGCGGCGCAGCATTCCGCTCACTTTCGGGAAGCCTTGCGAATAATGCCGGAAAAGGCCGCGACCACATGATCGCTCTGGACGACTTCGCCGCGCAGGAACATCAATCGCCCGGTCTCTCGCACTTTCTCGACAACGGCATCCAACGGTTCGTCCATGCGCCCGGCACCAACAAACTGCGTCGACAACTCGAGCGTCACTGCCATGCCCGCATCCCCGTCGCCCAGCACGTGCATTCCGGCGAACAGGGCAATGTCGATCAGCGAAAGCGTCACCGCGCCGTGGATCATGTCCTGCAGGTTGGAGTGCCGCAATTCCGGCGTCATACGCAGGCGCGCACGGTCCCCGTCGCTGCGCACCTTGAGCGGCCCCATGACCTGCTGATTGAAGCGGCGGTCGTCGACCAAGTTCCAGCTGAACCAGCCCGGTTCACCGGGCACAGGCGCACAATCGAAAAAGCTCGGCGGGTTTTTCACCTGCCGGTCAGATGTGGCGTTCGGCCATCATCTTTTTCGTTTCGGCAATCGCCTTGGCCGGGGAAAGACCCTTCGGACAGACGTTCGCGCAGTTCATGATCGTGTGGCAGCGATAGAGGCGGAAGGGGTCTTCTAGCTCGTCGAGCCGCTCTCCCGTCATCTCGTCGCGGCTGTCTGCCAGCCAGCGATAGGCCTGGAGCAGGATTGCGGGGCCGAGAAACTTGTCGCTGTTCCACCAATAGCTGGGACATGCGGTCGAACAGCAGGCGCACAGGATGCACTCATAAAGCCCGTCGAGCTGCTCGCGCTGTTCCGGCGATTGCAGACGCTCCTTGCCGCTCGGCGTCGGAGATACCGTCTGCAACCAGGGCCGGATGGAGGCATACTGGGCGTAGAAGTGCGTGAAATCGGGAACGAGATCCTTGATCACTTCCATGTGGGGCAGGGGCGTGATGCGGATCTCGCCCTTCAGATCTTCGATCGCCGTGGTGCAGGCGAGCCCGTTCTTGCCGTTGAGGTTCATCGAGCACGAACCGCAGATGCCTTCGCGGCAAGACCTGCGGAAGGTCAGCGTCGGATCCATCTCGTTCTTGATCTTGAACAGCGCGTCGAGAACCATCGGACCACATTCGTCGAGGTCGATTTCAAAGGTGTCGTAGCGCGGGTTCTTGCCGCTGTCGGGATCGTAGCGATAGATCTTGAAGGATTTGACGCGGCTGGCCCCTTGCGCCCGGTGCACCTGCCCGGACTTGGTGATCTTGCTGTTCTTGGGGAGCGTGAAAGTGGCCATCGTCGTCTCGATCCAGCGTTGGTTTGGACGCCTATCTAACGCAAGTCCGGGCTAACTCAAGCGCCGGAGCCTCGCAAAATGGGAAAGTCCCGCGCGCAGGTTTTGCAACACCGTGCGCGGGATCTTTGGTTCATTCGCCGAAGGTGCGCTGCCACCAACCGCGGCGCGGCTTGGCTTCGCTGTCGCCAGCGGCATCGTTCGCAACGGGTTCGGCAACCTCCGCCTGAGCGGCAGCGACTTCCGGAGCCGGAGCGATCGGTGCGACTTCCGGCTCGGCTTCCGGCTTTGCTTCGACAGCGGCCTTGGCCTTGTCACGCGGCTTCTTCGGGGCGGTATCGGCCTTCGGCTTGCGCGTGCGCTTGGCCTTGGGCTTCTCCACGGTTTCCGCCGCTTCGGTCTGGGCCGCTTCGGCTGTCTGCGGAGCATCGTCCGGTCCGGCAACGACGGCGATGTCGTCCTGCAGTTGCTCTGCGACTTCATCGGTCGCTTCGACCTTCTTCTTGCGCGGCGCCCGCTTGCGCTTCGGCTTTTCGACCGGCGCTTCTTCCGCTTGCGGTTCGGCAGGCGTCTCGTCGCGAGTCACCGCCTCGGCCTCGGCTTCTGCGTCGCCTTCGGCATTGTCTTCCGAGACAGCGGCACCTTCGCCGTTCTTCTTCCGCCCGCGGCCACCGCGACGGCGGCGACGCTTCTTGCGCGGCTCGCCATCGTCCTCATTATCAGAGGGCGAGTCCTCGTCACGACCGCTGTCCGATCCGGCGTCCGAATTGGAGTCCGAGCCATTGTCCGACGTGGAGCTTTCGCCTTCGTCACCCGTGCGGCCCTTGTTGCGGCCACGACCGCCACGGCGGCGACGGCGCTTCTTCGAGCCACCGTTATCGTCGCCGCGTTCCTCGAACGTTTCCTCGTCGTCGTAATCTTCCTCGATCACCACATCGTCATCGTCGTCTTCGACAATCGGTTCGAACTTTGGCGGATCCTTGGGCTTCGGGCCGGAACTCTGGACGCGCATCTTCGCGCCTTCGTTCTCGCCTTCGGGGATCACTTCGACGGTGACGTTGTAGCGTTCCTCGATCTCGGCGAGGTCGGCGCGCTTGGCATTGAGCAGGTACACCGCCGCTTCGGTCGAAGCGTAAAGCGAAATCACCGAACCCTTGCCCTTGGCCGCTTCGTCCTCGATCAGGCGAAGGGCCGAAAGTCCCGCAGACGAGGCAAGGCGGACAAGCCCGGTCCCGTCGCAATGCGGACATTCGCGCGTCGTCGCTTCCAGCACCCCGGTGCGGAGACGCTGGCGGCTCATTTCCATGAGGCCGAAGCTGGAAATGCGACCGACCTGGATGCGCGCGCGGTCGTTCTTCAACGCGTCCTTCATCGCGCGTTCGACCTTCCGCACGTTGGAGGTGTAATCCATGTCGATGAAGTCGATCACGACGAGACCGGCCATGTCGCGCAGGCGCAGCTGGCGGGCGATCTCGCGCGCGGCTTCCAGATTGGTGTGCAGCGCGGTCTGCTCGATCCCGTGCTCCTTGGTCGACCGGCCCGAGTTGATGTCGATCGACACCAGCGCCTCGGTCGGGTTGATTATCAGGTAGCCACCGGATTTCAGCTGCACCATCGGATCGTACATGGCCGAAAGCTGATCTTCCGCGCCGTAGCGCTGGAACAGCGGCACCGGGTCCGAATAGGCCTTCACCCGCCGGGCGTGGCTAGGCATGAGCAGCTTCATGAAGGCCTTGGCGGCCTTGTAGCCTTCCTCCCCTTCGACGACCACTTCCTCGATCTCGCGATTATAGATGTCGCGGATGGCGCGCTTGATCAGGTCCGAATCCGAATGGATCATCGCCGGCGCGACCGAACCGAGCGTGTTTTCGCGTATCTCGTCCCACAGGCGGGCGAGATAGTCGAAGTCGCGCTTCACTTCCGTCTTGGTGCGGCTGAGGCCAGCGGTACGAACGATCAGCCCCATAGACTTCGGCAGGCTGAGATCGGAAACGATCTGCTTCAGACGCTTGCGGTCCGCCGCGCTCGAAATCTTGCGGCTGATACCGCCGCCATGGCTGCTGTTGGGCATCAGCACGGTGTAGCGACCGGCAAGGCTGAGATAGGTCGTCAGTGCGGCACCCTTGTTGCCGCGTTCTTCCTTGACGACCTGAACCAGCAGAACCTGGCGGCGCTGGATGACGTCCTGGATCTTGTAACGGCGGCGCAGCGCCATGCGCTTTTCGCGCACTTCGTCGACCTTCTTGTCGCGCGCCTTCTGCTGGCCGCGACCACGACCGCGTCCACGACGGCTACGGCCGCCATTGCCGCGAGAGCTTTCTTCCTCGTCGGGATCGTCGTCATCGTCGTCGTCGGAGCCATCGAGATGGCCTTCCTCGATCGTCGCGACGTCGTCCTTTTCGGACGTGTCAATTTCTTCGAGCCCGTCCTCGGCGATTTCCTCGGCGAGGGATTCGGAGCTTTCGTCATCGGCGTCGTATTCGTCGCCGGGCATTTCCCCGCGGTCTTCTTCCTCGGCGCGAAGACGCGCTTCCTCCTCGGCAGCTTCGGCTTCTTCCGCGAGCAGTGCTTCGCGGTCCGATTGCGGGATCTGGTAGTAGTCCGGGTGGATTTCGCTGAAGGCGAGGAAGCCATGGCGATTGCCGCCGAAGTCGACGAACGCAGCCTGAAGGCTGGGTTCGACCCTGGTTACCTTTGCGAGATAGATATTGCCCTTGATCTGCTTGTGATCAGCAGATTCAAAGTCGAATTCCTCAATACGATTGCCCTTGAGCACCGCCACCCGGGTTTCTTCCGCGTGGCGCGCATCGATCAACATGCGCGTAGCCATTCAAATGTCTCCGTCCGCGCGGCCTCGCCCCCTTGAGGAAGGAAGCGGCGCGGTTCTCTGTATGAAATCCGCCGATGGTGGAGCGATTGACGCTCGGTCGGGCGGATGGATGGTTCGGGCGGCCCGCGTAAAGCGGAGCCGCTGTGCGAATTGCGTCTGCGGAGATGAGAATGCGCGGATCGTTCCAGCGCGCTGTGCTGCACGGCGACACGGCGACACGGCCGGAAAGCCGTATCGTTCGCGCAAGTGCAGGACTTCTCATTTCGGCATCAACCTGTTCATTGCCGTCCGCTTTCTTCAGCAGACGGATTGCATAGGGCGGGGCGGGGCCTGCTGAGGTTGGCGGCAAAGAGTTCGGTAAAACGAACCATGCCGATCTGCTCAGCGGTCGCAACGCTTTGCACCGATATGGCTAGCAGCATGGGTTGCATTGCACAACCATATTGCGTCGCGCTTGTGGTTAGTTTCCAAAACCTGCTTGTCGCGAGGACCCGACCGCTTCAGAACCCGCAAGCAATGTTCCAGCGGCTAGCCATCCCCGCACTGTTTGCCCTCCCGCTGGTGCTGATGGGGGCGCTCTACGCGTTTGGCCTTTCCATTCCCGTCCCCGAGCTGGGACGCGGTTATGTGGTGAGGGTCGGCCTGCCCGATCCCGACAGCCGCATCGGCCTGCCCGATATTTCCGGACCTCAGGACCTGTCCCGCCCGCTGGTCGTCATCGATGCCGGCCATGGCGGGCATGATCCGGGTGCCGTGCGGGGATCGGTGCAGGAGAAGCGCATTGTTCTCTCCCTGGCGAAGCAGGTGCGCGACCGCCTGGTCGAAAACGGCGGCATCCGCGTGGCGCTGACAAGGGAGGATGACCGCTTTCTGGTTCTGGAGGAACGCGCCTCGATCGCCCGACGCCTGGGCGCGGACCTGTTCGTGTCGATCCACGCCGACGCTGCCGACAATACGGAAGCGACCGGGGCGACCGTCTACACCCGCTCGGAGCGTGCCAGCGATCCCGAAGCAGCAGCGCTCGCCGCGCGCGAAAATCGCGCCGACCGTATCAACGGCGTCGACATGGCGGAGCAGAGCGACGCCGTCAGCGACATCCTTATCGACCTGTCCCAGCGCCGCAAGCAGGCCGGTTCGCGCGAATTCGCACAACTCCTGGTGCGGGAGGGGCGGGGCGACATTCCGTTCCACACCGATCCAGTGCGCTCCGCGGCTTTCGTCGTGCTGCGCAGCCCTGACATGCCTTCCGTCTTGTTCGAGCTTGGGTACGTCTCCAACGAGAGCGATGCCGAGCGGCTCAATTCGCAGGCTGAGCGCAGCAAGTTGTCGGAGACGCTGGAGCAGGCGATCAGGGTCTTTTTCGCCCGCCAGTCCAGCAATTGACGATGGGTGCTTTTTCGTTCTGGCACTTGACAGAAATGGCGTGCTAAGGCCCGCGCCGACCATGTCAGACGCATCCGTACAGACCGATTTTCGCTACAAAATCAGGCGCGACGCGTCGGGCGCGTTGTCGTTCGCGAAAATTCACTGGCGAGAAAAGCGGTGGCTGCGCTGGCTGAGCTACCTCGTGGCGCTGGGGCTGGCCGCGTTCCTCGCACTCTGGATAGCCTTGTCGAGCGGATTGCCCGACGCCGAAACGCTGGTCGATTACGAACCGCCCTTGCCGACCGTGGTGCGCGGGATGGATGGCGAGATCGTCCATTCCTACGCCCGCGAACGCCGCGTGCAGCTGCAGTTCCAGGATTTTCCGCGCCCGCTCATCAACGCCTATCTGGCAGCGGAGGACAAGACCTTCTGGAGCCACGGCGGCATCGACTTCGGCGGATTTGTCGGCGCCGTCATCGACTATGTCAGCAAGATCGGCAGCGGCGAACGCGCCGTCGGTGGCTCGACCATCACGCAGCAGGTGGCCAAGAACATCCTCGTCGGTGACGAATATTCGATCACGCGCAAACTGAAGGAAATGCTGCTCGCTCGCCGCATCGAAGGGGTGCTCAACAAGCAGCAGATCATCGAGCTCTATCTCAACGAAATCCCGCTCGGCCGACGCAGCTTTGGCGTCCAGGCCGCATCGCGCGCCTATTTCGACAAGGACGTGGCTGATCTCGACCTGCACGAGATGGCCTTCCTCGCCATCCTGCCCAAGGCGCCGGAGCGTTATGGCCGCGCACAGAACGAACAGCTCGCATTGTCGCGGCGCAATTTCGTCCTCGACCAGATGGTGGACAATGATTTCGCAACCGCCGCGGCAGCCGCCGAAGCCAAGAGCAAACCGCTTGGCCTCGTTGAGCAGCAATCCAGCACTCGCTCGGTCGACGCAGGGTACTTCCTGGAGGAAGTGCGCAGGCGACTGATCGACCAGTACGGCGAGAAAGCGGAAGACGGCCCGCACAGCGTGTACGCCGGCGGTTTGTGGGTGCGGACCTCGCTCGACATGGAGTTGCAGAACGCCGCTCGCGATGCTCTGCGTGCCGGCCTGTTGCGCTATCAGGGCGGGCGCGACTGGACGGGTCCGATCGCGACGATCGATCTGAACGACGGCCCCTGGCGGAGCCAGCTCGCCAGTTCATACCTCGGCATAAGTTACGACGACTGGCGCGTCGGTGTCGTCACGCAGCGCAGCGGCAACTCGGCCTCCATCGGGTTTACCAACGGGGAAGAGCTTCCACTGACCGGCTTGCCCGATGCGCTGAAGGCCGGTGACGTCGTCGCGGCCTCCAGAAGCGGCAACGGCTATCGTGTCCGCACGGTGCCGGAAGTGTCGGGCGCGTTCCTCGCCGCCGATCCGCACACCGGCCGCATCCTTGCCATGCAGGGCGGGTTCGACTCCCGCCTCGGTTCGTTCAACCGGGCGACGCAGGCCCAGCGCCAGCCCGGCTCGACGATCAAGCCCTTCGTATACGCAACCGGCCTCGACAACGGGCTCACCCCGGCTTCGATGGTGCCGGACAAGACCTATTGCTACTATCAGGGCTCGCAACTCGGCCAGAAGTGCTTCCGCAATTTCGGCGGCGCTGGCGGTGGCGGAGAGCACACGATGCGCTGGGGGCTGGAGCAATCGCGCAACCTGATGACCGTCCACATCGCGATGGACGCCGGTATGCCGAATGTCATCAAGACGTTCGAGCGTGTCGGCATCGGCAGCTACGAACCCTATCCTGCCTTCGCACTCGGTGCGGGCGACACGACGGTCGAGAAGATGGTCGCCGGTTACGCTGCGCTGGTGAACCACGGGCGGCTCAACCAGACTTCGGTTATCGATTACGTGCAGGATCGCCGCGGCAAGGTGATCTGGAAAGCCGACAATCGCGAATGCGGGCGTTGCAACATGGCCGAGTGGGACGGCAAGGCGATGCCTCGCTTCAAGCCCCGGGGCAAGCAGGTGATGGACCCGCGCACCGCCTTTCAGACCGTCCACATGCTTGAAGGCGTGGTGCAGCGGGGCACCGCGACGGTGCTGCGGGATCTCGACATGCCGCTGTTCGGCAAGACCGGAACGACCACCGGGCCGACGAACGTGTGGTTCGTCGGAGGATCGCCCGACATTGTGGCCGGCGTTTATCTCGGCTTCGATCAGCCGCGCAACATGGGCGGCTACGCACAGGGCGGCACGCTGGCCGCGCCGATCTTCAAGCAGTTCGTGCGCGAAAGCCGCGACAAGTGGAGCGGGCGTCCGTTCGTTGCACCGGAAGGCGTGCGAATGGTGCGCGTCGACCGTATCTCAGGAACGCGGGTGTTCGACGGCACGCCGTCCGACGATCCTCGCGCCAATGTTATCTGGGAAGCCTTCAAGCCGGATACCGAACCCCGCCGGACGGAGCGACAGGACGAAGTCGAAGTGCTGCGCCGCACGATCATCGCCCAGCTGCGCGCAGCGCGCGAACCCATCCGTCGCGCAGCCCCGCGCGAGAACCAGGTGGTCGAGGAGCAGATCGACTTCGTGGAAGAGCAGGGCGGCATCTACTGATCTCGGTGCGGCGCCGCTAAGTCGCGCTGGACAGAGGCGCGAGGAAAGCCCATCAGTCGGCCATGTTTCGCAAGATCGCATTGACGGCAGCCCTCGCCGCACTCGCCTCCGCCCCGCTCGCAGCTGAGTTGCCTCGCGGCGCAGACGCTCCCGGCTTCACGGCACGCGGTGCCAAGGCGGGCAAGCCCATGAGCTTCAACTTGAAGAAGGCCCTGCGTAACGGGCCGGTTGTGCTCTATTTCTTCCCCAAAGCATACACTCAGGGATGCACGCTGGAAGCCAATGCCTTTGCCGAAGCCATGGATGATTTCCGCGCTGCGGGCGCCACGGTCGTCGGTATGTCGAACGACGATCTGCCCACGCTGATCCGCTTCAGCCGCGAGGAATGTCGCGACGAATTTGCCGTCGCTTCAGCCAGCAGCGCGCTGGTCAAGGCGTATGACGTCGATCTTATTCGTGAAGGAAAGTCGACAGGTCTTACCAATCGCGTGAGCTACGTCATCGGGCAGGACGGGCGCATCGCCTTCGTCCACTCCGACCTCGACTGGCGCGACCACGTCCGCCTCACGCTCGCCCGTGTCCGGGCCATGAAGGCCGCACGCCGCTAGACGCGCGCTTTTGGGTCAGCGAATGTCCATTCGGGCACTTTCGCCTGCCGCGACGCTCCGCTAAGCGGGCCTCAATTGTCATGGAGAGAACGTAATGCGTGCCGAAGGGCAGGCCCATATCGACCGCATCGAAGCCGCGCTGGCGCTGGTCCGCAAGTCGCTCGACTGGGAACAGGCCCTGCGCCGCCTCGACGAACTCGATGCGCGTGTGCAGGACCCCAAGCTGTGGGACAATCCCAAGGAAGCACAGGCCATCAGCCGCGAGCAGAAACAGCTCAAGGACGCGATCGACACCGTCCGGCAGATCTCCGCGGAGATGGCCGACGCAGTCGAATTCATCGAAATGGGCGAGGCGGAAGGCGATGACGATGTTGTCGCGGACGGCCTCGCATCGCTGGAAAAGCTGGCCGACCGGGCCGATGCCGACAAGGTTCAGGCGCTGCTGTCCGGAGAAGCGGACGGCAACGACACCTACCTCGAAATTCATGCCGGCGCGGGCGGGACGGAAAGCCAGGACTGGGCCGAAATGCTGCTGCGGATGTACGCACGCTGGGCAGAGCGGCGCGGTTTCAAGGTCGAGACGGTCGAATATCAGGCAGGCGATCAGGCCGGCATCAAATCCGCCACCCTGCTGATCAAGGGCGAGAATTCCTATGGATATGCCAAGACCGAAAGCGGCGTGCATCGCCTGGTGCGGATCAGCCCCTACGACAGTTCCGCCCGGCGGCACACGAGCTTCAGCTCGGTCTGGGTCTATCCGGTCATCGACGACGACATCGATATCCAGATCAACGAAAGCGATCTGAAGATCGATACCTACCGCGCCAGCGGGGCAGGCGGTCAGCACGTGAACACCACCGACTCCGCCGTTCGCATCACGCACCAACCGACCGGCATCGTCGTCGCCAGCCAGAACGACCGCAGCCAGCACAAGAACCGCGCAACCGCGATGGGGATGCTGAAGGCGCGCCTGTTCGAACGTGAAATGGCCGAACGGGAGGCGGCGGCCAGCGGCGAATACCAGGAAAAGAGCGAGATCGGCTGGGGCCACCAGATCCGCAGCTACGTCCTCCAGCCCTATCAGATGGTCAAGGATCTGCGCACCGGCGTCACCTCGACCGCACCCGGCGACGTGCTCGACGGGGCCATCGATCCGTTCGTTTCCGCCGCTCTCGCGCAGCGCGTGACGGGTGAGAAAGTCGAGATAGAGGACGTCGAGTGAAACCGTCCGCAGTCTTGCTGCCCGTGCTCGCGGTGCTGGCAGGCTGCAGCCCTGCCGACAATGATCGCCCGGCAACGGCAATGGAGTTTCCGCGCCCTTATCGCCCGGTATCCGTTCTTGGCGGCAATGCCTTCTCGACCGAGCAGGCCCGCGACGACAGGCGCGAAGCGACACGTGTGATGGACCTCGCCCAGATTGCGCCTGGCATGACGGTGGCCGACATCGGCGCAGGGGACGGCTATTACACCGTCCGCCTGGCCGCCCGCGTCGGCAAGCAGGGCCGGGTCCTTGCGCAGGACATCGACGAGAGCGCGCTCAAGCGTCTCGGCGCGCGGGTGGAGCGCGAACGGCTCGACAACGTATCGCTCAAGCCCGGCTCGCCCGACGATCCGAAGCTGCCCGACAAGAGCTTCGACCGCATTTTCCTCGTCCATATGTACCACGAGGTCAGCGAGCCTTATCCTTTTCTGTGGCGTCTGCGACCCGCGCTTAAGCGTGGCGGTCAGGTGATCGTGGTTGACGTCGACCGGCCGACCGACCAGCATGGGATCGATCCGAAACTTCTTTTCTGCGAGTTCGAGGCCGTAGGCTTCAGGCTCGTCGAATTCATCCGAAAGCCGGAAATCGCCGGCTATTACGCGCAATTCGAAGCCTCAGGCGAGCGCCCCGATCCGGGCGACATTGAACCGTGCAGCCAGCCCGGCGAAACCATTGCCGCCAGCGAGTGATCCTGCTGGCGTAGGGACAGGAAAATTTATGACTTTCAAAGGTTTGAAGCCGATCAATTACGGCGGTCGCGAAGTCTGGCCGCTGGTCGAAGGCGGCAAGGGCGTGTCTGCGACCAACCATGAAAGCTCCGGCGCCTGGGCTGCGGCGGGCGGGATCGGCACGGTCAGCGCTGTGAATGCGGACAGCTATGACGAAGACGGCAACCCCATCCCGCAAATCTATCCGCAGGCGACCCGCGTAGAGCGGTTCGAGCAGCTGGTGCGCTACGCCATCGACGGCGCGACCGAACAGGTAAAGCGCGCGCACGAGATCGCTGGCGGCAACGGCGCCATCAACATCAACGTGTTGTGGGAAATGGGCGGCGCTCAGCGTGTGCTGGAAGGCGTGCTCGAAAACTGTCCCGGCATGGTAACGGGCGTCACTTGCGGGGCGGGTATGCCTTACAAGCTTGCTGAGATCGCGGCGCATTACAACGTGCACTACCTGCCGATCGTCAGCTCGGCGCGCGCGTTCCGCGCCCTGTGGAAACGCAGCTATTCGAAGGTCCCGCACCTCATGGCGGCAGTGGTTTACGAAGATCCTTGGCTGGCGGGCGGGCACAACGGCCTTTCCAACGCGGAGAACCCGCGCGAGCCGCAGGATCCCTATCCGCGCGTGAAGGACCTTCGCGACACCATGCGCAAGGAAGGCGTCTCGGAAGAAACCGCCATCGTCATGGCCGGAGGCGTCTGGTTCCTGCGCGAATGGAACGACTGGATCGATAACCCCGAACTCGGCAAGATCGCCTTCCAGTTCGGCACACGGCCGCTTCTGACCCGCGAAAGCCCGATCCCCCAAGTGTGGAAGGATATGCTCCGCACGGTCGAGCCGGGCGACGTCCTGCTGCACAAATTCTCGCCCACCGGTTTCTATTCGAGCGCGGTCAAGACCCCGTTCCTCTACGATCTGATGCACCGGAGCGAGCGGCAGATTCCGATCTTCAAGCGCGACGAGGAAGACGGTACCATTCCGCTGGCTGACCACGGCAAGGCCAAGTATTTCTTCGTGCACCCCGGCGATCAGCGCAAGGCGCAGAGCTGGATGCACGAAGGCTTCACCGAGGCGCTGAAGACGCCCGACGACACGGTCGTCTTCGTCACCCCCGAGAGCGCCGAGCACATCCGTGCCGACCAGCAGGGCTGCATGGGTTGCCTGTCGCACTGCCAGTTCTCGAGCTGGATGGATCACGACAACCACACGACCGGGCGCCTTGCCGACCCGCGCAGCTTCTGCATCCAGAAGACTTTGCAGGACATCGCGCACGGCGGAGATCCGGACGACAATCTCGCCTTTGCAGGCCACGCGGCCTACCGCTTCAAGCAGGATCCGTTCTATTCGAACAACTACACGCCCAGCGTGAAGGAGCTGGTCGAGCGCATCCTGACGGGAGACTGATCAAGGCTCAATCGAAATCCCAGCCACGCTCGCCGTGGCTGGTGATGTCGAGGCCTTCGACCTCTTCCTCGTCACTGACCCGCATCGGCATGAACAGCGACACTGCGAGCGCGATGATCGAGGTTGCGACAGCCGAATAGAGCGCGACCATGGCAACCGCGATGATCTGGCTGATCAAACTGCCGCCGCCATCGTACCCGACGCCGCCAAACGTGGGTGCGATGAAGATGCCGAGCAGGACCGAACCGATCATTCCGCCGACGCCGTGAACGGCAAACACATCGAGCGAATCGTCGATGTGCCACTTGTTTTTCACCAACTGGATTGCACCGTAGCAGGCCCCCGAACCCAGCAGGCCGAGGACGATCGCCGATCCCGGCGAGACGAAACCGGCAGCAGGCGTGATCGTGGCAAGCCCCGCAATCGCGCCGGTGGCGAAACCAACGGTCGTTGCCTTGCCGACCTTGAACCGTTCGATGGCTATCCAGACCAGCGCCGCCGTTGCAGCCGCAACGTGCGTGTTGATGATCGCCATCGATGCATCGTCGGTTGCCAGAAGCGCGGATCCACCGTTGAAGCCAAACCAGCCCACCCACAGCAGCATTGCGCCGAGCATTGTCAGGGCAGGGGCGTGCGGCAGCATCAACGTCCTGGGAAAACCCCGCCTGCGCCCGAGCAGCAGCGCGATGACCAGCGCGGAAACGCCTGCCGTGGTGTGCACCACGATCCCGCCGGCGAAATCGAGCACGGCGAGGCGCTGCGCCATCCACCCTCCGCCCCAGATCCAGTGAGCGACGGGCGCATAGACGATCAGGCCCCACAATGCGCAGAATGCCACGACCCATCCGAAGCGCGCGCGGTCGACCCAGGCGCCGACCATCAGCGCAGGCGTGATCGCAGCGAATGTCATCTGGAACAGCGCAAAGGTGCTTTCGGGAAGGGTCGTTCCTTCCCGCAAAGCCCCGAGGTCGATCAGCATGAAAGCGCGTCCGTCGCCGATCCATCCTCCGCTAACGCCACCGAAAGCGAGCGTATAGGCGACCACGATCCACAGCACGCTGGCGAAGGCGGCAACCGCGCCGATCTGCATCATTACGGACAGGACATTCTTCGCCCTGACCAGTCCGCCATAGAACAGCGCGAGGCCAGGGAGGGTCATCAGCAGCACTAGCGCAGACGACACCAGCACCCACGCCGTGTCGCCGCCGTCGGAAAGCACCTCCTGCGTTACCTGCGCTGCGGCGGGACTCGCGGCGGAGATGGCGGAAACGCCGACTATTGCGGCCAGAGCAGCCCGTTGCTTCGTTCCCATTCCGCCCCCGTAAGTCCCGATAGTCCGCTGTTCAGGAAATGCCTTCCAGCACCTGGTCCGGCGGGCGATGCCCGTCCATCCAGAAGCGGATGTTGGCAATGACCTTCTCTCCCGAACGCTCGCGCCCCTCGCGCGTGGCACTGCCGATATGCGGAAGCGTCATGACATTGGGATGCGCTATCAGCCGCGGATCGACTTCAGGCTCGTCCGGGTAGACATCGAGGCCGGCGCCCGCCAGCACACCGGCTTCAAGGGCCGCGATCAGCGCCTCGTGATCGACCAGATCCGCTCGGGCGGTGTTGATCAGGCACGCGCCGTCCTTCATCAAACCGATGCGCCGGGCGTCAAGCAGGTGATGGCTGTCCTTGGTAGACGGGCAATGCAGGGTAAGAATGTCGCTTTGCGCCACGAGTTCGTCGAGATCGGCGACGTAGGTTGCCCCGTGCATATTCTCGATCGCTTCGGGCAGACGGTGGCGATTGTGGTAAATGATATTCAGACCGAACGCGCGCGCGCGGTGGGCGACGGCCTGTCCGATCCGGCCCATGCCGATGATACCGAGCGTCTTTCCCCCCAGCTGGCGGCCGAGCAGCGCGGTCGGCGCCCAACCGGTCCACTCTCCGCGGCGGATCAGCGACACGCCTTCGCGCACGCGCCGCGGAACGCCGATGATCATGGAAAGCGTGAGATCCGCCGTATCGTCGGTGAAGACGCCCGGCGTGTTCGTCACGATGATGCCGCGCTGACGGGCGGCTGCAAGGTCGATGTGATCGACGCCCGCGCCGAAACTCGCGATCAGGCCGAGCCGTTCGCCGGCGTGTTCGATCAGTTCGGCGTCGATACGATCGGTGACGGTCGGAACGAGCACGTCGCAATCGGCGGCCGCCGCCAGCAGGGCTTCGCGCGATAGAGGCGTGTCGTCGCGATTGAGCTGCGCGTCGAACAGTTCCGCCATCCGGTCTTCCACGCTGGGCGCGAGATGGCGGGTCACGACGATGCGGGGTGTGCCGACAAAGCGCCGGGCACCGGCTTTGCGAGTTTCGGACGCGGGCGCTGTCGAAGTCATCGCAACGCCGATTGGGCCGACAGCCGCGCGAGGTCAAGCCGGTTGCCAGAATTCCCGCAAACGCGGTAATGCGGCGCGCATGAAATGGCTTTCCATGCTCGCGGCGATCAGTCTCGCCACCGCGCCGACCGCAGCCTTCGCGCAGGACCGCGAGGTGCCCTACTGGGCGTCGATCCGCTGGGAGGAAGTCAACATGCGGGTCGGCCCGAGCGAATCCTTTCCGATCTCTTGGGTCTACAAGCGCCGTGGCTTGCCGCTGAAGGTCGTGCGTGTCGTCGAAGGCTGGCGTCTGGTGCAGGATCCGGATGGGGAACAGGGGTGGGTCATCGCCCGGTCACTGCGCCTCGATCGCGGCGCTATCGTGAGCGGGGAAGGGCTGGCCGAGATGCGGAGCGAGGCCGGAGGCGGCCGGATGCTCTGGAAGGTCGAGCCCGGCGTCACCGGCGCCCTCGGCAAATGCAAAGACGGCTGGTGCGAGTTCGACGTCGCGGGAAAGCGCGGCTTCATCAAGTCCGCGCGCCTGTGGGGCAGCGAGGAACTCTCCCCCGAATGAAAAAAGGCGGCCCGAAAGCCGCCTTTTTCCGAAATCCAGCAGAAGCCGGGCAATTACATCGCGCTGCTTTCCGCCATCGGCCGAATGGTGACCGAATCCCCATCGGGGGAGGTCGAAGTCCAGCTTCCGTCGACGCCGATCGGGCCGTCGTTCCAGCACGCTTCGGTCGCACCTTCGGCAGTGAAACAGGTCTGGCCCGCGTCCTGACGCCAGGTGCCGCTGGCGCCTTCCGTGCCGTCGGGATTCATGTCCGTATAAGTGCCGTCGGCGTTGATACGGGTGGTGCCGGTGTCGCCATTGGCGAGCGTCACTTCGTACATGCCAGCCTGCATTCCCGTCGCCGCAGGCGCTGCCTGCGTCTGTGCGGTTTCGGTCGCTTCGGGTGCTTCAGGCGCTTCTGCCTGGTTGCAGGCGGCAAGCGCGATGGCACCGGCGGCGATCACAAATTTCTTCATTCGACTCTCCCTTCATGTGCGAGAAGCCGCGAGGCGTAGCACGCTTCGCGGCTTCTCCAAACCGACTACACCAGCTCGACTGCGACCGCGGTGGCCTCTCCGCCGCCGATGCACAGGCTGGCAACGCCCTTCGTCTTGCCCTGCTTCTTCAGTGCGTTGAGCAGGGTGACGAGGATGCGCGTACCGCTCGCACCGATCGGGTGACCGAGCGCGGTGCCGCCGCCGTTCACGTTGATCTTTTCATGCGGGATGCCGATGTCGCGCATCGCGAACATGGCAACGCAGGCAAACGCCTCGTTCACTTCCCATAGGTCGACGTCGTCCTTGTCCCATCCGGCCTTGTCGAGCACCTTTTCGATCGCGCCGATCGGGGCGGTGGTGAACTTCGCCGGCTCGTGGGCATGAGCGGCCATGGCGACGATCCGCGCGACCGGGGTCGCACCGTTTTCCTTCGCGACGCTTTCCCGCGCAAGGACGATGGCTGCCGCGCCATCCGAGATCGAGCTGGAGGTCGCCGCGGTAATCGTGCCGTCCTTGGCGAACGCGGGGCGCAGGGTGGGGATCTTGTCGGGGCGACCGCGACCTGGCTGCTCGTCCTTGTCGACCGTCTGTTCACCCGCACGGGTGGAGAAGGTCACCGGAACCACTTCACCTTCAAACGCGCCGCCTTCGATGGCGGCATTGGCGCGGCGCAGCGATTCGATGGAATAATCGTCCATTTCCTCGCGCGTCATCTGATATTCGTTGGCGGTTTCCTGGGCGAAGGTGCCCATCGCGCGACCTTCCTCGTAGGCATCTTCGAGCCCGTCGAGGAACATATGGTCATAGACCGTGTCGTGGCCGATACGTGCGCCGCTGCGGTGCTTCTTCAGCAGGTAGGGCGCATTGGTCATGCTCTCCATCCCGCCTGCGATAATCAAGTCGGCCGAGCCGCTGGCGAGCGCTTCGGCGCCCATGATAACGGTCTGCATTCCGCTGCCGCACACCTTGTTGACGGTCGTCGCCTGCACCGACTTCGGCAGACCTGCCTTGATCATCGCCTGGCGGGCGGGCGCCTGGCCGAGCCCTGCCGGCAGCACGCAACCCATGTAACCGCGGTCGAACTTGTCACCCGCAATGCCCGACCGCTCGACCGCAGCCTTGACCGCCGTTGCGCCAAGCTCCGTCGCGGAGACATCGGAGAGGACGCCCTGCATGCCTCCCATCGGCGTGCGCGCGTAGGAGAGGATGACCACCGGGTCGGAGGAGGAGAACTGGGCCATTGCTTGCCTTTCGTCTTGAAACCTGTTGCTGTTCGAAACGTAACCTGATTGCGAACTTGCAAATGGTGTAGTGTTGCACCGCAGCGAAATCAAACGGAGACGATCCATGGCCGATGACTCTGGCAAAGAGATGCAGCGCATTCTGGACAAGCAGCGCGCCAGTTTCGACACGGCGCGGCCAGAGGAACTGTCCGTCCGCAAGGATCGCATAAGGCGGGCGATGGCATTGCTCGAAGACAACGGCGATGCCCTCAACCGCGCGATGAGCGCGGACTTCGGCAATCGCAGCCTCTATCAGTCGCAACTGACCGATATTGCCGGGACGATCGGCGCGGGGAAATACGCGCTGAAGAATATCGACGGTTGGTCGCGCACGCAGCGCCGCAAGGTGCAGTTTCCGCTCGGTCTGCTCGGTGCTCGAGCCGAAGTGCGTTACGAACCCAAGGGCATTGTCGGCATTCTCAGCCCGTGGAATTTTCCCGTCAATCTGGCGTTCGGTCCGCTGATGCAGGTCTTCGCCGCCGGCAATCGCGCGATCATCAAGCCGAGCGAGTTCACCGAGCGCACCTCACAGCTCATGGCGGAACTAACCGCCAAGTATTTCGCCGAGGAGGAGCTGGCGGTCATCACCGGCGGCCCGGACGTCGCCGCGAAGTTCACCGAACTGAAGTTCGATCACATCATCTTCACCGGCTCCACCGCCACCGGCCGCAAGGTGATGGAAGCGGCTGCGAAGAACCTCGTCCCCGTCACACTGGAGCTGGGCGGAAAATCGCCGGTCATCCTCGGCAAGGACGCGAACCTGCAACAGGCGGGGGAACGCATCGCACTCGGAAAGATGCTGAATGCGGGCCAGATCTGCCTTGCGCCCGACTACCTCATGGTTCCTGAAGAGGCTGCGGACGGCGCGATCGCCGCAGTCGAGCTTGGCGTCCACACCATGTATCCGACGCTGCTGGAAAACGACGATTACGCCTCGCTCGTTTCCGACCGGCATTTCGAGCGGCTTCAGTCGATGGTGGCAGATGCGAGGGAAAAGGGCGCGGAAGTGATCGAGGTCAATCCGGCCGGGGAGGATTTCTCCAACGCCAACATTCGCAAGATGCCGCTGACCATCCTGAAGAATGTCAACGACGACATGCAGGCAATGCAGGAAGAAATCTTCGGTCCCGTGCTTCCGGTGAAGACCTACCGCTCGCTCGACGAGGCGGTGGATTACGTGAACGCCAACGACCGACCGCTGGGTCTCTACTACTTCGGGCAGGACGAAGCGGATCGCGAAAGAGTGTTGTCGCGCACCATCTCCGGCGGCGTGACGGTAAACGACGTGGTTTTTCACGTCTCGATGGAAGACATTCCGTTTGGCGGCGTCGGCCCGTCCGGCATGGGCTCTTACCACGGGGTAGAGGGCTTTCGCGAGTTCAGCCACGCACGCAGCGTTTATCACCAGCCAAAGGTCGATGTGGCGAAGCTCGCCAAGATGAAACCGCCCTATGGCAAGGCGCGGGAAAACGCCGCCTCCGACTAGGTGAAACGCCGCGCAAGCCAACGTGCGCGGATTTCGCGATTCGTGCCCTTGCGCCTCGCGGGGGAGGGGACTAGGGCGCGGTCAAACCACGCAAAGCTTGCAGGAAAAGCCCCTTGGTCGACCTCGTCCAGTATTTCCCGATCCTGATCTTCCTTTTCATCGCGGTCGCGTTGTCCTCGTTGTTCGTGTTCCTGCCGATGGGCGTCTCGCGCCTGACCGGCTCGCACCAGCCCACCAGTGACAAGCTGGCTGAATACGAGTGCGGCTTTCCTGCCTTCGAAGATTCGCGCAGCCGTTTCGACGTGCGCTTCTACCTCGTCGCCATCCTCTTCATCATCTTCGATCTGGAAGCGGCGTTCCTGTTTCCCTGGGCAGTCAGCCTCGACCTGACTGGCTGGCCGGGCTGGATCACGATGATGTTCTTCCTTGGCGAACTCGCGATCGGCCTGGCTTACGCCTGGAAGGTCGGCGCGCTGGAGTGGGAATGAAATCATGAGCGAGCAGAGCACACTCAGCCCGCACGGGCGCGACGCGTTTATCCAGCCCACCGCGCAACCGGGCGACGTCCTTCAGCCCGATGCGAACTATTTCAACGCGCTCCAGACCGAGGTGAATGACAAGGGCTTCCTCGTCACCAGCACCGAGGACCTGTTCCAGTGGGCGCGCACCGGCAGTCTGTGGTGGATGACCTTCGGCCTGGCGTGCTGCGCCGTCGAGATGATCCACGTCAATATGCCGCGCTACGACATGGAACGGTTCGGAGCCGCGCCGCGCGCATCGCCGCGCCAGAACGACGTGATGATCGTCGCTGGTACGCTATGCAACAAGATGGCCCCGGCGCTGCGCAAGGTCTACGACCAGATGTCGGAGCCGAAATACGTGATCTCCATGGGCAGCTGCGCCAATGGCGGCGGTTACTATCACTACAGCTATTCCGTGGTCCGCGGCTGCGACCGGATCGTGCCGGTCGATATCTACGTTCCCGGATGCCCGCCAACCGCCGAAGCGCTGCTTTACGGCGTGATGCAGTTGCAGCGGAAGATCCGCCGCACCGGTACGATTGAACGATGAGGGGGGCTCGCGCTGAAATGGCCGCCGTGGTTCACCCAGCTCCGAAGTTCGCGAGCAATGCGGGCGTGCGCGACACGCTCGGCAAGGCGCTGGGCGACATGATGCTCTCCGCCAAGGAAGATCATGGCGAAATCGTGCTCACCATCGCGCGCGACCGTATCGAAGATGCGCTGCGCCTGCTTCGCGACGAGCATGACTACCAGCAGCTCATGGAAATTGCCGGGGCCGACTATCCTCAGCGGGCCGAGCGGTTCGATGTCGTCTACATGCTGCTTTCGGTCACCAAGAACCACCGCGTGATGCTGAAGGTCACCACGGACGAAGACACGCCGGTCCCCACCGCCACGCGGCTGTGGCCGGTTGCCGGCTGGCTGGAACGCGAGGTGTTCGACATGTACGGCGTCGTGTTCGACGGCAACACGGACCTGCGCCGCATCCTGACCGACTATGGCTTCGAAGGGCATCCCTTCCGCAAGGACTTCCCGATGACCGGCTATGTCGAGCTGCGCTATTCCGAAGAGGAAAAGCGCGTGGTCTACGAACCGGTGCAGCTGGCGCAGGACATGCGCAGCTTCGACTTTACCTCTCCGTGGGAAGGCGCGGATTACGTGCTGCCGGGCGACGAGAAGGCCGAAGGCGCAGAGGTGGCGGATGCGGGATCGAAGGGCGCACCGTTGATCAACGATCCGAAGACCACCGAAAAACCCTCCGATACCGGGGCGGGCGCAGCGACGGACAAGAAGGCTGCCGAGAGGACCGAATCCGATCCTCCGGCCCTCGAAGAAGATGACGCGAAGGGAGACGAGGCATGAGCACTCTGATCCAGGAAACCTCGCCCACCACCGGTGACGAGGAAATCGCCAACTACACGATCAACTTCGGCCCCCAGCACCCTGCGGCGCACGGCGTGCTGCGCATGGTGATGGAACTCGACGGCGAGATCATCGAACGCATCGATCCGCACGTCGGCCTGCTTCACCGCGGCACCGAAAAGCTGATCGAGCACAAGACCTATTTGCAGGCGCTGCCGTATTTCGACCGGCTCGATTACTGCTCGCCTCTGTGCATGGAGCACTCCTACGTGCTCGCGATCGAGAAGCTGCTGAACCTCGAAGTTCCGCTGCGCGGCCAGTACCTGCGTGTGCTGTTTGCCGAATTGTCGCGCATTTCCAACCACATGCTTAACATCGGCGCGCATGTCTTCGATGTTGGCGCGATGACGCCGAACCTGTGGATCATGGATCTGCGCGAAGACTGCATGAACTTCTTCGAGCGCGCGAGCGGCGCGCGAATGCACATGGCGTGGTTCCGCCCCGGCGGCGTTCACCAGGACGTGCCGCTGAAGCTGTTGACCGACATCGGTGACTGGCTCGACAACCACTTCTTCGAGCGATTCAACGACGCCATGAGCCTCGTCGTCGGCAACCGCATCTTCAAGCAGCGCAACGTCGATATCGCCGTGGTGAGCAAGGAAGACGCGCTGGCCTGGGGCTTTTCCGGCCCGATGATCCGCGCCGCCGGCATCCCGTGGGATCTGCGCAAGTCGCAGCCCTACGACGTCTACGACCGCATGGATTTCGAGGTGCCCGTCGGCACCAATTCGGATTGCTACGACCGTCTGATGGTGCGGATCGCGGAAGTCCGCCAGTCGGCCAAGATCATCAAGCAGTGCATCGCCGAAATGCCCGAAGGCCCGGTCGCCAGCACCGACCGCAAGATCGTCCCGCCCAAACGGGCCGAGATGAAGCAGTCGATGGAAGCGCTGATTCACCACTTCAAGCTCTACACCGAAGGCTTCCACGTGCCCGAAGGCGAGGTCTATGTCGCCACCGAAAGCCCCAAGGGCGAGTTCGGCGTCTAC
The DNA here is from genome assembly GCF_054482795.1 of Altererythrobacter sp. CAU 1778. Classification (NCBI taxonomy): domain Bacteria; kingdom Pseudomonadati; phylum Pseudomonadota; class Alphaproteobacteria; order Sphingomonadales; family Erythrobacteraceae; genus Altererythrobacter; species Altererythrobacter sp. CAU 1778. Next base: position 1,467,416 of record NZ_JBTLRP010000001.1, read on the forward strand.
CTCGTCAGCGACGGCACCAACAAACCCTACCGCTGCAAGATCCGCCCGACGGCCTTCAGCCACCTCCAGGCGATGGACTTCATGAGCAAGGGCCACATGCTGCCCGACGCCGTGCCGATCCTCGGCGCCATCGACGTCGTGTTCGGGGAGTGTGACCGGTGAGTGTGTATCGCTCGATGCGTGATTGGGTCGACCACATGCTTGCCGAAGGCGTTCGTTCGCGCGGCGTCCTCCTTCCAGCATTCCCGCCGCTGTTTCTCCCGGCATTTACCGGGTCGAACGCCTTCGTGTGGGTTATCGCAATCTCTCTCGCGGTCGCTTGGTTTGCGTTCGTTGCTTGGCGTGGTTGGCGCATGATGAAAGCGACTGCGATCCGTTCTGATCGCACTTACGACCATTCCGAGAAATTCAAATTGTCGAACGAATATCACTCGACGGAGAGTGCAACCTCCGCTGCTTGGAGGCGCCGCAATGGCTGATCGTTCCCCCGCACCCGATACGCCCGAGCTGCGCGAGCGGTGGGGCTCGTTCGCCTGGACGGACGAGAACCGCAAGACGGCCGACTGGCACATCGCCAAATATCCCGAAGGCCGGCAGAAAAGCGCGGTTATGCCGCTGCTCGACCTTGCCCAGCGGCAGGTCGGGGCGGAAACAGATACGCAAGGGTGGCTGCCGCTGCCGGTAATCGAATATGTCGCCGCCTATCTTGACATGCCGGTGATCCGCGTGCTCGAGGTCGCAACCTTCTACTTCATGTACAACCTCGTGCCGGTGGGTAAGTACCACGTGCAGGTCTGCGGCACGACGCCCTGCATGCTGCGCGGATCGGACGCACTGTTCGATACCTGCAAGGCGCGCGGGATGACAAAGGGCCACGTTTCGGAAGACGGGTTGTGGACCCTGACCGAGGTCGAATGCATGGGCAATTGCGCCACCGCGCCGATGGTCCAGATCAACGACGACAATTACGAAGACCTGACGCCGGAACGGCTCGACGCCGTGCTCGACGCGCTGGCGAAGGGCGAGACGCCCAAGGCCGGCACGCAGGAACCCGGCCGCCACACCAGCGAACCGAGCGGCGGGCCGAGCACGCTGACCGCAATGGTCGACGCCAATCACGATTACCGGAGCGAGTGGTGAAGCACATTGCACGCAACCGGAAATTTGCCCGCATCGGCGTCGGCATCGGCGCGCTGTGCTTCGTCGTGGGCGGGTTGATGATCTGGCAGGGCGTTGCCGATGCTGGCGATGCCCTGATGATCTTCGGCGGGCTGCTGCTGTTCGTTTCCGCCATCCTTCTTTCGCGCACACCGCCCGGAGGCCTCGATGCTCGCCGATAAGGACCGCATCTTCACCAATCTCTACGGCTTCCGGGACTGGGGGCTGAAGGCTGCGCAGAAGCGCGGCGACTGGGACGACACCAAGGCGCTGATCGCGCGCGGACAGGACGCGATCATCGACGAGATCAAGGCGTCTGGCCTGCGCGGACGGGGCGGGGCGGGCTTCCCGACCGGCCTCAAGTGGTCCTTCATGCCGAAAGAGAGCAAGGACGGTCGCCCGAGCTTCCTCGTCATCAATGCCGACGAATCCGAGCCGGGGTCTTGCAAGGACCGAGAGATCATCCGCCACGATCCGCACAAGCTGGTCGAAGGCGCGCTTGTCGCCGGTTTCGCCATGCGCGCGCGCGCGGCCTACATCTACATTCGCGGCGAATATATTCGTGAGGCGGAAACGCTGCAGGCAGCCATCCAGGAAGCGTACGACGCCGGCCTGATCGGCAAGAACGCCAGCGGCTCGGGCTTTGACTTCGATGTCTTCATGCACCGTGGTGCGGGCGCCTACATCTGCGGCGAGGAAACCGCGATGATCGAAAGCCTCGAAGGCAAGAAGGGCCAGCCCCGCCTCAAGCCGCCGTTCCCGGCCGGCGCGGGCCTCTATGGCTGCCCGACGACAGTCAACAATGTCGAGAGCATCGCGGTGGTGCCTACGATCCTGCGGCGCGGCGCCAGCTGGTTCAGCAGCTTCGGCCGCGAAGGCAATGCGGGCACCAAGTTGTTCCAGATCAGCGGCCATGTCGAAAAGCCGTGCGTGGTCGAGGAAGCGATGAGCATCCCCTTCCGCGAGCTGATCGAGAAGCATTGCGGCGGAATCACCGGCGGCTGGGACAATCTGCTGGCGGTGATCCCCGGCGGCTCCTCCGTTCCGCTTGTGCCCGCAGCGCAGATCATGGACGCCCCGATGGATTTCGACGGGCTGAAGGAACTTGGCTCCGGACTCGGCACGGCGGCGGTGATCGTGATGGACAAGTCCACCGATATCGTCCGCGCGATCAGCCGGTTAAGCTATTTCTACAAGCACGAAAGCTGCGGCCAGTGTACGCCCTGCCGCGAAGGCACGGGCTGGATGTGGCGCGTAATGAAGCGGCTTGAAACCGGCGACGCCGCGCCGGAAGAGATCGATATGCTGTTCGAAGTGACCAAACAGGTCGAAGGCCACACCATCTGCGCGCTAGGCGATGCGGCGGCCTGGCCGATCCAGGGCCTGCTGCGCCACTTCCGCCCGGAGCTGGAGCGGCGCATTGCCGAAGCGGGCAATATGGCGGAGGCGGCGGAATGACTGTGATCCGCAAAAAGCATGCGTTTGACCGTGGTCCGCGTAAAGGCCTCACCGAGGTGCGTCACCCTCACAAGCATAGCGATGGCATGTACCGTCTTTTCTCTCCGGAAGGAGTGATGGGTGACGATGGAAAACGTCGTTGGAATCGTCTTCCCAATTCCCGGTCCGTGGCGACATTGGAGGAAGCAGCCTACCTAATTGAACAAGGCTGGGGCATCCGGATGGTGGGTCCGCATACATCAACACCGTCCCTCTGCTGGAAAGATATTGAGGTCATTCGCTAATGCCCAAAGTCACCGTAGACGGACAGGAAATCGAGGTTCCCGACGGCGCCACCGTGCTGCAGGCGGCGGAGCTTGCGGGCAAGGAAATCCCGCGCTTCTGCTACCACGAACGCCTCAGCATTGCGGGCAATTGCCGCATGTGTCTGGTCGAAGTGAAGCCGGGGCCGCCCAAGCCGCAGGCCTCCTGCGCGCTGCCCGCGACCGAAGGTCAGGAAATCCGAACCGACAGCGAAATGGTCAAGAAGGCGCGCGAAGGGGTGATGGAGTTCCTGCTCATCAACCACCCGCTCGACTGCCCGATCTGCGATCAGGGCGGCGAATGCGACCTGCAGGACCAGTCCGTCGCCTATGGTCGCGGCGGATCGCGCTATCACGAGAACAAGCGCGCGGTGACCGAGAAATACATGGGCCCGTTGATCAAGACGATCATGACGCGCTGCATCCACTGCACCCGTTGCGTGCGCTTCAGCGAGGAAATCGCGGGCGTTGACGAGATCGGCGCGATCGGTCGCGGCGAGGACATGCAGATCACCACCTATCTGGAACGCGCCGCTGAGCACGAGTTGTCCGCCAATGTGATCGACCTGTGCCCGGTCGGTGCGCTTACCTCGCGCCCCTACGCCTTCGAGGCGCGGCCTTGGGAGCTGAAGAAGACGCTCAGCATCGACGTGTCGGATGCGATGGGCGCCAACATCACGCTCTATTCGCGTGGCCGCGAAGTGCTGCGCGCCCTGCCGCGCGTGAACGATGCGGTGAATGAGGAGTGGCTTTCGGACAAGGGTCGCTATCAGGTGGACGGCCTGCAACGCCGCCGCCTCGACAAGGTGTTCATCCGCAAGGGCGGCAAACTGTCCGAAGCAAGCTGGGATGAGGCTTTCAAGGCCATCGCAAAGCCGCTGAAGGGCAACGACAAATCGAGCATTGCTGCCATCGCGGGCGACATGGTCGATTGCGAAACCATGTTCGCGGCCAAGGCGCTGCTAAACGCCTGCGGCTCCTCGCTGATCGAGGGTCGCCAGACCGGCATGGATTACGACACCTCGAACCTCGCGGCGGTCATTTTCAACTCGACCTTCGAAGGGATCGAGACCGCGCAGGCGATCCTCATCGTCGGCAGCCATATCCGCTGGGAAGCGCCGCTGCTCAATGCTCGCCTCCGCAAGGCGGTGAAGCGCGGGGCCAGGGTCTTCGTCGTCGGACCGGAGTGGGACACGACGTTCCCCGCGACCTTCCTCGGCAATGATCTGGCGGTTCTGAACGATCTCTCCAGCGACGTGTCGGACGTTTTTGAGAACGCAGACAACTCGGCGGTGATCGTCGGCGGTGGCGCGCTGAAGGGCGCGCATAGCAAGGCGCTGGCGCTCGCGCAGGGCTGGGGGGCGGAGTTCAACGTCCTGCACTTCTCCGCCGCGCGCATGGGCGGGCTGATGCTCGGCTTCGCGCAGAAGGGCGGCGTGGCCGACATCGCCAAGGCTGCTCCCAAGGTGCTGCTGGCGCTGGGCGCGGACGAGGTCGATTTCAGCCAGTTCGACGGCAGCCTGAAAGTCTATATCGGCCACCACGGCGACAAGGGCGCGCACGCGGCGGATATCATCCTCCCCGCTGCCAGCTTCGCCGAGAAGAACGGCACTTTTGTCAACGCCGAGGGACGCGTACAGTTCGCGGACAAGGCGGTCTTTGCGCCGGGCGACGCGCGCGAAGACTGGACCATCCTCCGCGCCTTGGCCGATGCGTTGAAAGTCGACGTGGGTTTCGACAGTTTCGACGAATTGCGCGCCGCAATGGTGGCCGAAGTGCCGGCCTTGGGCGTCGAAGGCCTCGCAGACTACGGCACGCTGCCCAAGGCAGACGCCAAGGCAAAAGCGGAAGGCACGATGGAACGCTATCCGATTGCCGACTTCTACCTCACCAACCCCATCGCGCGGGCCAGCGCGGTGATGCAGCAATGCAGCGCCGAACTGCTCCACAGCGAGGAACTGGCGGAGGCAGCGGAATGACCGAGTTCTTCCAATCCCTCGGCATGAACTACGAATGGTCGTGGTTCACCGCCACCATCGCGGGTATCCTGCTGATTGCGCTGCCGCTGATGCTCAGCGTGGCGATGATTATCTATGTCGACCGCAAGGTCTGGGCGTCGATCAACCTGCGACGCGGGCCCAATGTGGTTGGCCCCTTCGGCCTGCTGCAAAGCTTCGCCGACGGCCTCAAGGTCTTCCTGCAGGAAACCATCGTGCCGAGTGCGGCGAACAAGGGCCTGTTCCTGCTTGCGCCGATCGTCACCTTTACGGTGGCGCTGCTCGCATGGGCGGTAATCCCATTCGATGCGGGCGTGGTGCTGGCGGACATCAATGTCGGCCTGCTCTACATCCTCGCGGTCAGCTCGCTCGGCGTTTACGGCGTGGTGATTTCGGGCTGGGCGTCGAACTCCAAATACCCGTTCTTCTCCTCGATGCGCGCCGCCGCGCAGATGATCAGTTACGAAGTCTCGATCGGCTTCATCCTGATCTGCGTCGTGCTGTGGGCGGGAACGTTCAACCTCAGCGAAATCGTGGAGGCGCAGCGCGGGCATGGGCTCGGCATCGTAAACGGCTTCGCCTTCAACCTGCTGCTCTTCCCGATGTGGGTGATGTTCTTCATCAGCTCGCTGGCGGAAACCGCGCGCGTTCCCTTCGACCTCACCGAGGCGGAGAGCGAGCTGGTTGCCGGCTACCAGACCGAATACAGTTCCATGAGTTTCGCGCTGTTCTGGTTGGGTGAATACGCCAACATCCTGCTGATGTGCGCGCTCAATACGCTGCTGTTTTTCGGTGGCTGGCTGCCGCCGATCGACTGGGCGCCGCTCTATTGGATCCCGGGCATCGTCTGGTTCCTGCTGAAGACCTTCTTCTTCTTTTTCATGTTCAGCTGGGTCATGGCGACCGTCCCGCGTTATCGCTACGACCAGCTGATGCGCCTGGGCTGGAAGATCTTCCTGCCGCTGAGCCTCATCTTCGTCGTCGTGATCAGCGGCTACCTCATGCTTACCCGTTATGGAGGTGCGGCATGAACGTCGCCCATCTCGTAAAGTCGTTCACCCTATGGGAATTCGTGAAGGCGCACGCCCTCACGCTGAAGTATTTCTTCAAGCCGAAGGTGACGCTCAACTATCCGTTCGAGAAGAACCCGCTCAGCCCGCGTTTCCGGGGTGAGCACGCGCTGCGCCGTTATCCCAATGGCGAGGAACGCTGCATCGCGTGCAAATTGTGCGAGGCCGTCTGCCCGGCGCAGGCGATCACCATCGAGAGCGAACCGCGCGAAGACGGCAGCCGCCGGACCACTCGCTACGACATCGACATGACCAAGTGCATCTATTGCGGTTTCTGCCAGGAAGCCTGCCCGGTGGATGCGATCGTCGAAGGGCCCAACTTCGAATACGCGACCGAAACGCGCGAGGAGTTGCTCTACGACAAGGCAAAATTGCTGGCGAACGGGGACAAGTGGGAGCGTGCGATTGCCGCGAACCTTGAAGCCGACGCGCCCTATCGCTAACGGCGCGGCACACTGAACGGGGCCTCATGATCCAAATCTTCGCCTTTTACCTGTTTGCCGCCTTCGTGATCGGCAGCGCGGTCTTCGTCATCATGGCGAAGAACCCGGTGCATTCGGTCCTCTGGCTGATCCTGGCGTTCTTCAATGCTGCCGGCCTGATGGTGCTGGTGGGGGCGGAGTTCATCGCCATGCTGCTGGTGATTGTCTACGTCGGCGCTGTCGCCGTGCTGTTCCTGTTCGTCGTCATGATGCTCAACATCGACTTCGCGGAACTGCGGGCCGGGTTCATTCGAAACTTCCCGCTTGGCATTGCGATTGCGCTCGTCCTGCTGGCGGAACTGGTGCTCGGCATCGGGGCGTGGCAGGCCGGCTCGCTCGACCTGGGCACGCCCGATGGCGCTGCGGCGCCCATCGTGGGCGAAAGTAACATCAAGAACATCGGTGCGCTGCTTTACGGCCAGTACCTCTTCCTGTTCGAAACCGCGGGGATCATCCTGCTCGTCGCAATGGTCGGCGCGATCGTGCTGACCCTGCGCGAGCGCAAGGACCAGCGGCCGCAGATCGTGTCGCGGCAGGTTCAGCGGCGGCCGGAAGATGCGACAGTCAACACGCGGCCCGAAGTCGGGCAGGGGGTCGAGATATGATCGGCGTCGAACATTACCTCGTCGTCAGTTCGCTGCTGTTTGTGCTTGGCGTGCTGGGCATCTTCATCAATCGCAAGAACGTGATCGTCATCCTGATGTCGATCGAGCTGATCCTGCTGTCGGTGAACATCAACCTTGTCGCCTTCAGCGCCTTCCTCGGCGATCTGACGGGGCAGATCTTCGCCATGTTCGTACTCACCGTCGCGGCGGGCGAGGCAGCGATCGGGCTTGCCATTTTGGTCATCTATTTCCGCACCCGCGGGACCATCGCGGTCGACGACGTCAACCGGATGAAGGGGTAACGCGCGCGTGCATCCGATAATCCTCATCGTTTTCCTGCCGCTGCTGGCCGCCATCGTCGGCGGGCTGGGCAACAAGTCGCTGGGTCCGTTGGCGGTCAAGCTGCTGACGACCGGCGCGCTGTTCGTGTCCTGCGCTCTCAGCTGGCCGATCTTCCTCGGGTTCGTGAGCGGCAGCCAAAGCGCGGAAGTCGTGCGTGTGCTGCAATGGGTCCAGTCGGGTACACTCACCTTCGACTGGGATCTGCGGGTCGACACGCTGACCGCGGTCATGTTGGTCGTCATCACCACCGTCTCCGCGCTCGTCCACCTCTACAGCTGGGGTTACATGGACGAGGATCCGGATCAGCCGCGCTTCTTCGCGTATCTGAGCCTTTTTACCTTCGCCATGCTGATGCTGGTGACCGCCGATAACCTCGTGCAGATGTTCTTCGGTTGGGAAGGCGTCGGCCTGGCCAGCTACCTCCTCATCGGCTTCTGGTTCCGAAAGCCCAGCGCCAACAAGGCCGCGATCAAGGCCTTCGTGGTCAACCGTGTGGGTGACCTCGGCTTCATGCTCGGCATCTTCGCGACTTTCCTGGTGTTCGGCACGGTCTCCATCCCGGAGATTCTCGCAGCAGCACCCGGCATGGCGGGCAACACGATCGGCTTCCTGGGTTACCGCGCCGATACGATGGACGTGATTTGCATTCTGCTGTTCATCGGTGCGATGGGCAAATCCGCGCAGCTGGGCCTGCACACCTGGTTGCCCGACGCGATGGAAGGCCCCACGCCAGTCTCCGCCCTGATCCACGCCGCTACGATGGTGACCGCAGGCGTGTTCATGGTCTGCCGCCTTTCGCCGATGTTCGAAACGGCACCGATTGCGCTGATTTTCGTCACCTTCATCGGCGCAGCCACCTGCTTCTTTGCAGCGACGATCGGCACGACGCAGTGGGACATCAAGCGGGTCATAGCCTATTCGACCTGTTCGCAGCTCGGTTATATGTTCTTCGCCGCCGGGGTGGGAGCATACGGTGCGGCGATGTTCCACCTCTTCACGCACGCCTTCTTCAAGGCGCTGCTGTTCCTCGGCGCGGGCAGCGTGATCCACGCCATGCACCACGAGCAGGACATGCGCTTCTACGGCGGGCTGCGGAAGGAAATCCCGCTGACCTTCTGGGCAATGATGGCCGGCACGCTGGCGATCACCGGTGTGGGCGTACTCTACGTGTTCGGCTTCGCAGGGTTCTATTCGAAGGACGCCATTCTCGAAGCGGCATGGGGTCGCGGGACCGAGCTGAGCCAGCTTGCCTTCTTCCTCGGTGCCTTCGCCGCGCTGTTGACGAGCTTCTACAGCTGGCGCCTGATGTTCCTGACCTTCTGGGGCAAGCCGCGCTGGGCCGCGTCGGAGCATATCCAGCACGCCGTTCACGCCGGGCATGACGAGCCGGAAGATCACAATCCTCCGAAGCAGGAAGACTCCGGCCACGACGTCGTAGCTCCGCTGCCGACCCCGGCCTATGGCGCGGGCGACGGTGGGTATCATCCGCACGAAAGCCCGTGGCCGATGCTCATCCCGCTGGGTGTGCTAAGTCTCGGCGCAGTCTTCGCGGGCTGGCTTTTCGCGCCCAGCTTCATCGACAACGAAGGCTTCTGGGCCGGATCGATCTATTACAACGAGAACCTGATCCACGCCCTGCATGGCGTTCCTTACTGGGTGAAGCTGACGGCGACATTCGTCATGCTGCTGGGCCTGCTGGGCGCGTGGTATTCCTATATCAAGCGGCCTGACGTGCCTGCCTCCTTCGTCGAGAAACTGCCGCAACTGCACGCCTTCGTTTACAACAAGTGGTATTTCGACGAGCTCTATCACTTCCTGTTCGTCCGTCCGGCGTTCTGGTTCGGCCGGGTGTTCTGGAAAGAGCTGGACGTCGGCGTGATCGACAGGTTCGGGCCGGATGGCGTCGCCAATGTCGTCTCGCAGGGCTCCGGCCTCGCGAAGCGGGTGCAGTCGGGCTATCTCAATTCCTACGCGCTGATCATGCTGCTGGGCCTGGTTGCCGCGGTGACCTGGGTGCTGGTGCGCTGACATGGGGGGCTTTCCAATCCTATCGCTGATGCTCGCCGTGCCGCTGGTCGGTGCGATTGCCTGCCTGTTCGCCGGCGACCGCCTTGCACGTTCGATTGCCCTGTTCGCCACCTTGGCCAATCTGGCCTTAGGCATCCTGCTGTGGGCGAGCTTCGACATCGGCGGCGCGCAGTGGCAGTTCACCGAGCGGGCCGAGATTTTCTCCGGCTTCTCCTACGCGCTCGGGATCGACGGGATCGCGCTGCTGCTGATCGTGCTCAGCGTCTTCCTTATGCCGATCTGTATCGCTGCAAGCTGGGACAGCATCACCAAGCGTGTGGGCGAATACATGTCAGCCTTCCTGTTCATGGAAGTGCTGATGATCGGCGTCTTCGCAGCGCAGGACCTGATCCTGTTCTACATTTTCTTCGAGGCCGGTCTCATCCCGATGTATCTCATCATCGGCATCTGGGGCGGGGCGGACCGCAAATACGCCGCCTACAAGTTCTTCCTCTACACGCTGATCGGCTCGGTGCTGATGCTGGTTGCGATGCTGTGGATGGTGAACGAGACGGGCACCACCGACATCCCGACGTTGATGGCGTACGACTTCCCCGTCGATGCTCAGACGTGGTTGTGGCTGGCCTTCTTCGCGAGCTTCGCGGTGAAGATGCCGATGTGGCCGGTCCACACGTGGCTCCCGGCGGCACACGTTCAGGCACCGACTGCCGGCTCAGTCATTCTCGCGGGCGTCTTGCTGAAGATGGGCGGCTACGGATTCATCCGCTTCAGCCTGCCGATGTTCCCGGAGGCTTCGGCGCAGTTTGCCTGGTTGGTGTTCGCGCTCAGCATGGCCGCGGTGGTGATCACGAGTCTGATCGCGCTGGTCCAGGACGATATGAAGAAGCTGATCGCCTATTCCTCGGTCGCGCATATGGCAATCGTGACGGTGGGGCTTTTCGCTTTCAACGTCCAGGGTCTCGAAGGATCGATGATCGTGATGCTCAGCCACGGCCTCGTTTCGGGGGCTCTGTTCCTGTGCGTAGGCGTGATCTACGACCGGCTGCACACGCGTGAAATCGCGCGCTACGGCGGCCTCAGCATCAACATGCCGCATTACGCGGTGTTCTTCCTGCTGTTCACCATGGCGAGCATCGGCCTTCCCGGCACGAGCGGTTTCGTCGGCGAGTTTCTCTCGCTGGCAGGCATTTACGAAGTATCGAGCTGGGTCACGCTGGTCTGCACGACAGGCATCATCCTTGGTGCTGGATACATGCTCTATCTTTACTGGCGCGTGGCCTTCGGCGTGCAGAAAAACGCCGACGCCGCCGCCATGCCCGATCTCAACCTGCGCGAGTACCTGATGCTTGGACCGATCGCCGCGGCCGTCCTGTGGATGGGCGTCTACCCCGAAAGCTTCCTTGCACCGATGCGTAACGACATTGCCGCGCTCGACGCGCGCCTTGCCCGCGCTGCCCCTGAAGGCGACGCCAAGCCTGCACCGGCCCGCGAAGGTCAGGCTCGCACCCGCGCCGCGAACTACATGGCCGGGGAGCACTCTGCCGAACATGGTGCCGGACCAGGCAGCGAAGCGAGCGAGGGAGCACACTGATGAACTTCTCCTCCTCCCTGTCGCTGGTCGCCCCGGAAATTGTACTCAGCCTGTCGGGCCTCGTACTGCTGCTGGTCGCGGCATGGACCGGTTCGAAGAGCGCCCGTCTCGTCAGCATACTGACCGTGGCTGCATTCGTAGCTGCTGCGGCGTTGGTCATCCCGTCTCTGTCTGGCGGAGCCATGGGCGCAGAGGCCACCGCCTTTGCCGGCCAGTTCCGCGCGGACGCATTCTCCGCCTTCGCCAAGATCCTGATTTTCATCTCCGGCGCCGCGGCGCTGATGGTCGCACCCTCGTTTTTCGACCGCTACGGTGCGATGCGGACTGAGTATCCGGTGCTTGTGCTTTTTGCTGTGCTGGGCATGTCGATTATGGTCAGCGCGGGCGACCTTATGACGCTCTACATCGGTCTGGAGCTGAACTCCCTTGCGGCATACGTGCTGGCGTCCTTCCTGCGGCCTGACGATCGTTCTGCGGAAGCGGGCCTCAAGTATTTCGTCCTCGGCGCGCTTGCTTCGGGCATCCTGCTGTTCGGCATGAGCCTCGTCTACGGTTTCGCGGGCACGACCAACTTCACGGGCATCCGGGCCGCGATCGCAGGCGATTTCTCGACCGGCGAGCTGTTCGGCGTGATCTTCGTGCTGGCAGGCCTCGCGTTCAAGATCAGCGCGGTGCCCTTCCATATGTGGACGCCCGACGTTTACGAAGGCGCGCCGACGCCAGTAACCGCCTTCTTTGCCAGTGCCCCTAAGGTTGCGGCGCTTGCCCTGACGATGCGCGTTGCGCTGGATGCATTCGGCACGCAGGCGTTTGCCTGGCAGCAAGTGGTGATGTTCGCCGCGCTCGCGTCCATCGTGATCGGTGCCCTGGGCGCCATCGGGCAAAGCAACGTCAAACGGCTGCTGGCCTATTCGTCGATCAACAACGTCGGCTTCATCCTGATCGGCCTCGCTCTGGCGACGCAGGCAGGGGCCAGCGCGATGCTGTTCTACCTCGCTATCTACGTCGCGATGACCATGGGCAGCTTCGTTGCCGTGCTGATGCTGAAGGACGAGGCTGGCGCCCATGTCGAGGATATTGCGCAGCTTGGTGGCCTTTCGAATACGCGGCCCTGGCTGGCACTCGCCATTGCAGTGCTGATGTTCAGCCTCGCCGGTATCCCGCCGCTGTTCGGTTTCTGGGGCAAGTTCGTGGTTTTCCAGGCTGCCGTTGCCGCAGGATATATCGAGCTTGCCGCCATCGGCATCGCAGCCAGCGTGATTGGCGCATTCTATTACATCAAGATCGTCAAGATCATGTATTTCGACGAGCCCGTCGGCGTGATTACCGGGAAGTCGGAGCTTTCGCATAGCGTGCTTCTCCTGATCGCCACGCTGTTCGTTTCGCCGCTCGGATATCTGCTGAACGGCTGGCTGGGCAATCTGACCGATACGGCATCGGCCGCGCTTTTCTTCGCTGCCTGACCTGCCCTTGATCGAAACCGTTGCGGAGACCGGCTCGACAAATTCGGACCTGATCGACCGTTTGAAATCCGGTCAGTTCGTTGGCGAAGGTGACTGGCTCGTCGCGGACAGGCAAGTTGCGGGGCGCGGTCGGCAGGGCCGCGTCTGGTCCGATGGATACGGCAACTTCATGGGCTCCACGGTCGTTCGCCCCGGCCCGGGCGACCCGCCTGCCGCGAGCCTGTCGCTGCTCGCCGGTCTGGCCCTCTACGAAGCTCTTGCCCCGATTTGCCCGGCGACGTCGCAGCCCATGCTGAAATGGCCGAACGATCTGCTGGTCGACGGGGCGAAGCTGTCCGGCATTCTTCTCGAAGGGGAGGGCGAGGTCATCGTCGTTGGCATCGGCGTCAATCTTGCCCATGCGCCGCACGTGCCCGATCGCCCAACCGTCACTCTTTCCGCCTTCGGACCGGCTCCGGATCGGGACCTTTTCGCCAGCAATATCGCGCGATCGCTCGATATCGAACTTGAACGCTGGCGCAATTTCGGCCTCGCCCCCATGCTTCGGCGCTGGATGGCCGCAGCGCACCCGCTCGGCACGGCGCTCAGCGTGCACGACGGCTCCGGTCACCGGCTGAGCGGAACATTCGCCGGGCTGGACGAGGCCGGCGCACTCAGACTGACCTTGGCGAATGGCGAGCGGCGCACTATCCACGCGGGCGACGTCGTGCTCGGCGACACCATTTGAAGCTTGAGGACGATACCCAACCAATGCTGCTAGCCATCGACGTCGGAAACACGAATGTCGTCTTCGCCCTGTTCGAAGGCGAGGACATCCGCGCGCGCTGGCGCATCGCGACCGATCCGCGACGCACGGGCGATGAATACGCCGTCTGGTTGCTTCAACTCCTGTCGATCCAGGGCGTGTCGCGCGACCAGATCACGCAGATTATCTTCGGCTCTGTCGTCCCCCGCGCCGACCATAATTTCACCGTACTATGCCAGAAATACTTCGGCATAGAACCGCTCGTGGCCGGGCAGGGCAGCGCCGCCTGGGGCTTCGAGATCGACGTGGAGCAGCCTAGCTCGCTGGGGGCCGACCGCGCGCTCAACTGCATCGCCGCTCATAAGATCTACGGCGGCGACCTGATCGTCGTCGATTTCGGAACCGCCACCAAGTTCGAGGCGGTTGACTTCAACGGCGCCTACAAGGGCGGGATCATTGCGCCGGGCATCAACCTTTCGCTCGACGCGCTGGTCGGCAAGACTGCGAAGCTGCCCCGCATCGCCATCCGCGCGCCCGACACCGACAGTGTCATCGGCCGCAACACCGAAGACCAGATGCTGATCGGCGTATTCTGGGGCTATGTTGCGATGATGGAGGGGCTGATAGAGCGGATGCGCGTGGAAATCGGCCGTCCGGTCAAGGTCGTCGCAACCGGCGGCCTCGCCATCCTTTTCGACGAAGCGACAGACATCTTCGACGCCGTCGACGCCGATCTCACCATACAGGGCCTGGCCATTCTTGCCGGGCGCAGCGCAGCGTGAAGAAGGATTACACCCCGGAAGACGAACTGCTTTTTCTCGCGCTTGGCGGGTCGGCGGAAATTGGCATGAACGTCAATCTCTACGGCTGTCAGGGCAAATGGCTGATGGTCGATCTCGGCATGACCTTTGGTGCGAACGAATATCCCGGCACCGAGCTGGTTTTCGCGGATCTCGACTTCATCGAGGAGCGGCGCGACGACCTTCTCGGCATCGTCATCACGCATGCGCACGAAGATCACATCGGCGCGATCCCGTACTTCGCCGAAGAGCTGGGCGTGCCGCTGTATGCCACACCCTTCACCGCGGATCTTGTCCGGCGGAAGCTCGAGGAAGCCGGCATTGCCGGAGACATCGAACTTATCGTCATCGACGACGATCACGGTTCGATCGAACTCGGCCCGTTCGAGGTAACCTACATCCCCCTTGCCCATTCGATTGCAGAGGGCAACGCGGTGCTTATCGAGACCCCGCACGGGCGCATTTTCCACACCGGCGACTGGAAGCTGGACGAGGAACCGATCATCGGCGAACCGACCAGCGAAGAGGAATTGCGCGCGATCGGTGACGAAGGCGTGCTGGCGTTGGTGTGCGATTCGACGAACGTGTTCAATCCGCAATCGAGCGGGTCCGAAGGCGCGGTCTATACCGGCTTGATGGAGGAAGTTGCGAAGCACTCCGGCAAGCGCGTGCTTGTCACCACCTTTGCAAGCAACGTCGCGAGGCTGGCAACGCTCGGAGAGGTTGCCAAGGCGACCAATCGCCAGCTGTGCGTGGCCGGACGCTCGCTCGACCGCATGATCGAGGTCGGCCGAACGCATGGTTATCTCGACGATTTCCCCGACCCCATCGATTTCGATACCGCCATGGGCCTGCCGCGCGGCGAGGTTCTGATCATCGCGACCGGCGGGCAGGGCGAACCGCGCGCAGCCCTCTCTCGCATTGCGGAAGAGAACCACCCGCTCGAACTGTCGCGCGGCGATGTCGTGCTGTTCTCGTCCCGCCAGATACCCGGCAACGAGATTTCCATCGGGAAAATGCAGAACCAGCTGGCCGGGCGCGGAATAGAAATGGTCACCGACCGGCAGAGCTTCATCCACGTCTCCGGTCATCCCGGTCGCCCGGAACTCGAAGCTCTTTACGATTGGCTGCAGCCTGAGATCCTGGTGCCCGTGCACGGTGAGATACGGCATATGCAGGAGCAGACGCGCGTCGGCAGAGCTGCCGGAATTCCGCACAACGTCTTTCAGAAGAATGGCGATATCGTTCGCCTGGCGCCCGGTAAGCCGGGCAAGATCGGTGAAATTGCGACGGGCCGGCTCGTCCTCGACGGCGACATCATCGCGCCTGCCGACGGGGAGGCGATTACCATGCGCCGCCGCCTGGCGCGCGATGGAGTGTTGATTGTGGTGCTCGACGCCAACCGCGGTATCTCTATCGAAGCGCTGGGCCTGCCGCTGGACGAGGATATGCCGGACTTCATCGCCGAGGCGACGCAGGACGTGCGAGAAGCGCTGAAGAAGCTGTCGCGCAACAAGACGACGGACGCCGATGTTCAGGAAACTGCGCGACTGGCCGCCCGCCGCGCAGCGCAACGCTGGTCCGGCAAGAAGCCGCAGACCCGCGTCATCCTGGCAGGCTGAGAGCGCGCATGAACTGGACCTCCGTAATCGCCATCTATGCGCTCGCGTGGACGTTCTGCGCCTTCGTGCTGCTACCTGTCGGCATTCGTACCCACGATGAGGAGGGCGTCGCCAAGATCAAAGGTCAGGCCGACAGTGCCCCTGCGAATTTCCGGCCCGGTCGCGTGGCGATCCGCGCGACCATCCTCTCGGCCATCGTCACCGGCATTTTCGTGCTGAATTACACTTATGGCTGGGTCGAAATAGCTGACTTCGACATCATGAGCTACGCCCCGGCGGGCGAGCCGGAATACCGCTGAACGATCAGCTCCGCAGGCGTTCTATTCCCTGCGCCAGCGCAACGTAGAGCTTGCCCATATCCGAGCTGAGCAGCGTGACCGCCAGGGCATTGCCATCGCGGGTCGACAGCATCGTCCGCAGCATCGCTTCGAAATCGTGGATGTAGCGGCTGACGTGTTCGTGGAAATTGCTGTCCTGTTCGAACAATGTCGCGATGTCGCGCGCATCTTCCTTGTCGAGCAGGCGCACCGCACGGCGGGTGAAAATGCCGCGATCGCCCCGCAGATACGCATTCCATTCGGTATCCGTTACCGCACTCGACATCGCCTTGCTGATGTCGATGGCGTTGGAATTGAGGCTCTCGGTGATGAGGGCGACACGGCGCGCGAATTCGTTGTCCACCTGCTCTTCGGCCCGCTGGCGGGCATGAGCAATCCGGCTTTCGAGATTGGCAGTGAGTTCGGCGACTTTCGCAAGTTGGTCACGCAATTGCCCAGTCGCTTCGCGGCTACGCGCGGTGGCGTCGGTGATGGCACTGTCGAGTTGCTCGATCGCCACCCGGCTGCGCTCGTTTAGCGCACGTTCGATGGCATCGGCGCTCCGCTGGCCCAGCTGGTCGGCTAGCGTCTGCACGCGCGCGGCATTTTCGTCCTCGAGCGTGCTGATCGCCTCGCCATGCGCAGCGCGAAGCTTTGCGATGGCATCCGCGAGATCGGCGCTCACGCGGCCCGACAGCGCCCTGGTCTGCGTATCGAGTTCTGCGATGCTGCCTTGCAGATCCGACAGGCGCTGCGTTGCCGCTGTCTGATCTGCCTCGGCATTGCGGCGCAGGTCGGTCAGCCGTTCCACCCCTTCGACCGTGGCGGCGCTGCTTTCGTGCAATGTGCTGACCGTGGCCGCTCCGGTATCGCGAAGCCGCTCGAACAATTCGCCCAAGGAGGCGGTGCGCTGTTCGAGATCCGTCAGCGTTGTCTCGGCGTTGCCCATGGCGCGAGGAAGATCGGTCTGGCTCTGCTGCGCGGTCGCCTGCACCAGTTCTAGCAAACGCACGCTCGCATCCGTCAGACCGCCAATCGCAGTCTCGGTTTCGGCCAAGGTCGTGCGGCCCGTCGCAAACCGCGCCTGCAGATCGGAAAGAGCCTGCGAAAGCGTCCGCTCCGCCCGGTCGCCGAACTCCGCCAGGCGCTCGCTTTCCTCTACCAGCGCGGCCATGCGCTCGGCCAGGACGGTCTCACGCTCCGCCAGCGAATCCGCACGACCGATCAGCGCAGCCTGACGTTCCGAAGTCGCAGCATCGAAGTCGGCCAGGCGGGCCTGTGTCGCTTCGAGAGCCTCGGCCTCGCGTTCTGCAGCCTGCTCGCCGCGGGTCGCGAGGTCGCGGTCGAGCCGTGCGATCTGCCCATCGATCCGCGTGATCGCCTCGTCCCATGCCGCGCCGGCGCTTTCTTCTGTCTCCCGCATCGCGCGCGAGATGGTCGCGCCTTCGTCTCGCAGAGCGGTGAGCCGGGCGCGGAGCGAAATGAGCGCCTGCTCTTCCTCGCCTTCGAGCGCATTGCCGCTCGCCTGCAATTCCTCGCGCAAGGTTTCGGCCCGGCGGCGGATACCGGCGAGCGCGGCAACTTCCTGCCCGTCGAGGTCGGAACGGAATTCCTCGCCGCGCGCCTTCAGTTCGCCGAAGCGCGTGTCGGCCAGGTCGGCCATGTTGTCGACCTGCTCCACGAGGTAGGAGATCGTGCCCGAAGCATGATCCTTCACGCTCTGCACCTGCCGCTCGCTCGCCTTGCCGAATTCATTGACCCGCTGGAGAGCGGTGGCGAGTTCTTCGACCTGACCATGCGCCGTCCGGCCGGCAGCACCGATCTGGTTCGACACATCGCGCGCTGAATTCGCGATGACAGGCAGATCGCCGCGCAGGCGCGTCATGTTCTCCATCGCGGCTTCGCTGACGTCCGCGATCTGGTCGATACGCTGGCCGTTGTCGGCGATGAGTTCGCGCAGTTCCGCAGCGTTGGCAGACAGGCGCTCCGCCGCGACGCGGCCGAGCGATTCAAGGTCGCGCGACTGGCTGGCAATGAATTCACGCGCGAGGCTGAGTTCGCGGTTGACGACGCTGAGCCGCTCCTCAAGGCGCGCGGATTCCGTCGACATCAGCGCGGCGGTATCCGCGAAACGCGACTGCTCGCGCCGGCTCGTACGCAAGCCAAGCAGCCATAATGCAACGATGAGCGCGACTGGCATCGCCCAGGCCGAAATCCAGTCGAGCCATTGGGTCAGACCGGCCCCAGCCATCATTTCCGCCCGATGACCGTAGGCAAAAACCGCCGTCCAACCGGCAATCGCAAGACCGGCCAGCGCGGGAAGGGCATATGCAGATCCATTGGCACCGCGCGAAGCGACCTCGGCGTCCCAATCCGTATCCCAATCGCTCTCCGCGACGGTTTCGGGCTCGGCCTCGATCGCGGAGGCGGGGCCGTAGTCAGGCAGCGCCTCCGTAAGCTCGAGCGGATCCTTGTCGCGCTGATCAGCGCCAATCGAGACGATGTGCGATTTCCCCACCATCCTGCCAATATATCACCATGTTGAAGGACCGTAACCCTGCCTTAACCATTCCGCCGATAGGTGTGGCATTATGGCCATCGAATGTGGAGCTCTCGACGCGAATCTCGCCGCTGCGGCTGGGGATGACGCCCAGCTGATGCGTGAACTGCGCAGCGCATTTCGTGATAGTCTAGACCGGCAGATCGACCTTCTTTCCCGCGCTCGCTGCGACGGGAACTGGAACGTCGCGGCCATGCGGATCAAGGGCCTCGCCGCCAGCTTCCACGCCGACGACCTTATCGCTCTGGCAGACCGGGCCCTGTCGAGCGCGCCGGGTGACCCGGTCGTCGTGCGCCAATTGTCCGCCTATGCCAAAGAGTTTGCCGAACTGGCCGACTAGCCCGTCCGATTGACTGCGCTGGCGCTTTGCACGGCGCGCGCAATGCCATATCAGCGGCGCCATGCGTATCGCTCTCCTCCAAACGCCAAGTCCCGTTGTTGCCGATAAGAAACTGCTCGGGCTGACTCTCGGTCAGCATCAAGTGCGGTTCGCCTGCGCAGCCGGGTGCGAACGCATCGTCGTGGTCGCGCCAAAAGCCGACGCTGCCGCCTTCGCTTTGCAGGAAACGGCAGAGAAGGGCGGGGCGCGCTTCGATGTCATAGCAGACGTCGCAAGCTTGCTGGGCATGGTGCATACCGAAGATCAGGTGCTGGTGATCGCAAGCGATTTGCTGCCGCGCGCGGAGAGCGTTTTGGGCGTTCTCGGCCAGAAGCCTGCCATCCTCTACCACGCCAGCGACCATGCCGTGCACAGCGCCGATTTCGAGCGGATCGACCGTGACCGTCACTGGTCCGGTGCGATGGTGTTGCCGGGAAGGTTGATCGACCGTCTCGGCGATTTGCCGCGTGATACCGACATTCCCTCTGCCCTGCTGCGGATCGGATTGCAGGGCGGGGTGCCGGTGGTTCCGCTGGAGCTGAGCGATAGCCGGCAAGAACAGTGGGCGCTGATCGGTGCGGGCGAGCAGCTCGACGAGCTCTCGCAGACCATGTTTCGCGGCGGAGGCGCGCCTGCCGCTGGATTGGAGCAGACGATTGCGGATGCAATCATGCGCCGCTTCGGAGCGCAGCTGCTCAATCGGGGGTGGAACGCGGGCCGTTTCCGCGTGGTGACGGCTGTGGCGCTCCTGCTGGCCGTAATGCTGGCCTGGTTCTGGTCGCCAGTCGCCGGAATCCTCCTCGTCGGCGTCGCTTCGCTGCTGAAGGCGATAGCGGAACAATTGCAACGTGCCGCGGGGGACAACGGCGCGACGACAGCAAGCCAGGCGCTGAAGTGGGCGTGCGATGGGGCATTGTTCGCGGTTCTGGCGCTGGCATTGTTCGCGTTTTACTATCGTTGGGGCCAGGTCTGGTATTTGCCTTTGCTGCTGGTGGGGTTGATCCGTGTGTCGGAGATGGTCTTGGTGACACAAGTCCGGGACTGGGTGACAGACCGCCTGTCCTGGGCTTTGCTGCTTGCGGTGATCGTTTACGGAGGTTGGCTGGAAGGCGGGTTGCAATACCTGACTGCGGCTCTCGTGCTTCTACCGTTGGTATCGAGCGGCGTTTCCTCGCGCAAAAACGCGGGTTCAAGGCTAACTGCGAATTAACCGAACCAAGGCTAGCAAGTTGCGGTGATACAGGGCGCGTCCATGGATACCAGTCTACCGCCGGTCGAGGCGGTGCTGCGCGAAGAACTCGCGCTGGGCGACGCTGCACTTGCGTCGACCGTCGGGATCGTGCGCCACCTCCTGATCAGCGACGACAGCAGCATCTTCAGCGACCAGATCATGGCCCGGGTTCGCGGCATGGTCGACGATGTCTCCCGCCAACTCTCGGAGGAACTGTTCGGACGGGACGGGAGCGAAGGCGCAGCCGATGCCCGGCAACATCTTAACGAGCAATTCCTCGGCGATGCGCGCGTGCTGGAGCACGTTCACGCGCTCGCGCTGGAATTTCAACTGACCGAGCGGTTGAACGCCCGCAATGCCACCGATCCGGTGGTGTCCTCCGTCTTGCAGTCGATGCTCGCGACCAGGGACGCGCAGGCGGCCGAAGTCGCAATGCAGGCACTGGCAGCGCAAGCGCGGTTCATGCAGCAGATGCGCCGCATGGAGCTTCCGCTGACCGAATTGCCGAGGATGCTCCTGAGAGCGACGTTTCAGGCGGCCGCAGCCTTCCCGGATGTGGACGTCTCGCCACTGTCCGCCCTGCAGGAACGTGCGGAAGGTGAAAGCACCCGTGTCGAATTGATGACGCAGGTAGCGGAAAACCTCGGTTCGAACTTCCTTGCCGCGCTCGATGTCGATCGCGCGGGTGTGGCGCTGTTCCTGACCGCACTCGCGATGGGTTCGGGACAACCGCGCGAGACGGTCACATTGTCGACCACCGAGCGCCAGCTCGCGCGGCTGGCCATCGCCCTGCGTGCTGCCGGCTTGAAGCCGGATGCCATCGAACAGCAGTTTCTCTACCTCCATCCCGAAGTCTCGCTGCCGCCCAATTTCGATCACCTGTCGGTCGACCGCGCAGCCATGCTGCTCGCGGACAGCAATCTTACGGCAGGGGCATAGGGGATGGCGGATCGTGCCTTCATCGCAAGCGGAACTTGCGACGCAGAAAACCGCCTGGTTCGCGCCGACGAGCCGCTGGCCGGATTGCAACGGCGCTGCGGCGGGACGATTCCGGGGCCGCTCGCCGTGCCGATGCTGCTTGATCTCGTCGCGAGCGCGCGGCGTACGGAGCGAAAGCTCGCGCGCGAGATCATGGCGGTCGATCAGGACGAGAAGATCGTTGCATGGACGGAAGTGCAGCCCGATCCCGCCGACGGCAGTTGCCGGATCGGTCTGGCGACCTGGCACACCGAGCCGCTGGCCGAGGAAGACCTGCGCGAGACGGCGGACCGGCATTTCCAGATCGACCGGCAATGTGCGGAACTGATCGCGCAGCTGGATGCATCTCAGAACATTCTTGCCGTGCAGGCGCAGGGACCGGCGCTCACCAGCCTGGCGCGCACCATGGCGAAGGGGCGGGGCAAGCCCTGGACGGACTTCGTGCAGGTCGAAGGCAGCGCCCATCGCCAGCCTCTCCACTGGCGCTTGCTCGACGGCGCGAAGCTGGCCATCGCCGGCAGCGACCGAAGCTGGAAGGCTGCGCTGCGTCCGGCAGGCCGAGGTCTGCCCGGCGACGACGGTTTCGAACTTGTGCTGGTGGCGGACACGCCTGCAAATCAGTCGGTCAGGGTTGCAAGGGCTGCACCCGCCGTGGCGACGGAGCCGGGTGACGAGATTTCGGTAGGACGCGACCTTGCCGGTGTCCTGCGCCGTCCGATCAATCGCATCATCGCTAATGCCGAGACCATCCGTGGCCGCCTCGCAGGACCTTTGCCGGACGAGTACAGCGAATATGCCGCAGACATTTCGCACGCGGGCCAGCACCTGCTCGCGCTGATCGACGATCTGGCCGATCTGGAGGTGGTCGAAGCGGGCGATTTTCGCACCGCGCCGGACAAGATCGACCTCGCCGACGTCGTGCGGAGGGCCATCGGAATCCTCGGCGTGCGTGCGCAGGACAAGGGAATTACGCTTGTCGGCCCCGATGCAGGCGAGACCGCCCCGGCCACAGGAGAGTTCCGGCGGGTTCTCCAGGTGCTTCTCAATCTGATCGGCAATGCCATCAATTACTCGCCGCGCGGAACCAGCGTCCGCGTGTTTCTTGGCAGTGATGTGGGCATGGCCAGCGTGACCGTGGGCGACGAAGGGCCGGGCATGGACGACGCACAGAAGGCGCGCGCGTTTGGGAAATTCGAACGTCTCGGGCGCTCGGGCGACGGGGGATCGGGCCTCGGCCTCTACATCTCGCGCCAGCTTGCGCGAGCGATGGGCGGAGACATCGCGCTCGACACCGCGCCCGGCGAAGGTGCCCGATTTACCTTGCTGGTCCCGGCAAGGCGCTGAACCTCAGCGCCGGCGGCGTCTGCTGCCCAGCCAGAACAGACCGGCCCCGATAGCGACCGTGATAAGCCCGTAGACCGCCCACTGGCGCTCTGCGAGCATGAAGCTTTCCGCAGGCCACATCACCAGCCCGAGCCCCTGCAAGGTCCACAGCCCGCCCGATAGTATCAGGGCGACACCGAAGACCTGCAGGATGTACTTCACGGACTGCTCCTAGCGCTTGTCGACGGGCACGTAATCCCGCTGCGTCGGACCCGTGTAGAGCTGACGCGGACGACCGATGACCTGGCCGGGGTCGGAAATCATCTCGTTCCACTGCGCGACCCAGCCAACGGTGCGGGCGAGAGCGAACAATGCGGTGAACATCGTCGTCGGGAAGCCGATCGCGTTCAGGATGATGCCCGAGTAGAAATCGACGTTCGGGAAGAGCTTCTTTTCCCTGAAATAGTCGTCGCTGAGCGCGAGTTCCTCGAGCCGGAGCGCGGTTTCGAATACCGGATCGTTCACGTTCAGCGCGTCGAACACTTCCCGCAGCGTCTGCTGCATCACCGTCGCACGCGGATCGTAGTTCTTGTAGACCCGGTGACCGAAGCCCATCAGGCGGAACGGATCGTTCTTGTCCTTGGCACGCTCGATATAGTGCGGAATCTTGTCGGGTGTGCCGATCTCCTGCAGCATGTTGAGCGCCGCTTCGTTGGCACCGCCATGCGCGGGCCCCCACAGGCAGGCGATGCCGGCCGCCATGCAGGCGAACGGGTTTGCTCCCGAAGAACCGGCAAGCCGCACCGTCGAGGTCGAGGCATTCTGCTCGTGATCGGCATGGAGGATGAAAATGCGATCCATCGCCTTTTCGATCGCCGGAATGACTTCGTATTCCTCCGCCGGTACGCCGAAGGTCATGCGCAGGAAATTGCCCGTGTAGCTGAGCGAATTGTCCGGATGCATGAAGGGCTGGCCAATCGAGTATTTATAGGCCCACGCCGCGATCGTCGGCATCTTGGCAATCAGGCGATGGCTCGAGATCTTGCGATGCTCGGGATCGGAAATGTCGGTGCTGTCGTGGTAGAACGCGGACAAAGCGCCGACCACACCGCACATGATCGCCATCGGGTGCGCGTCGCGGCGGAACCCCTGGTAGAACTGACGTAGCTGGTCATGCAGCATGGTGTGCCGCGTGATGGTGTAGGTGAAGTCGTTGAGTTCGTCGCCGCTCGGCAGCTCGCCGTTCAGCAGCAGATAGGCCGTTTCCATGAAGCTCGATTGCTCGGCCAGCTGACCGATGGGGTAGCCGCGGTGCAGCAGCACGCCTTCTTCGCCATCGATATAGGTCAGCGCGCTCTCGCAGCTCGCGGTCGACTTGTAGCCCGGATCGTAGGTGAATGTGCCGGTTTGCCCGTAAAGCTTGCGAATATCGACGACATCGGGGCCGATCGAACCTTCCAGAACGGGATATTCGTGCTCCGAACCGCCAATCGCCAGCTTCGCTTGCTTGTCCGCCAAGATGCTACTCCTCATTTCACTTGTGCGTTATCCCGGCTCAGGCGGCCTGCGCGTCAATCCGCGCAAGGCTCTCCTCCCTGCCGAGCAGAACCAGAACGTCGAAAATTCCGGGCGATGTGGTCTGCCCGGTCAGCGCCGCCCGGAGGGGCTGCGCCAGCTTGCCGAGACCCAGCTCCAGATCTTCGGCCATCGCCTTTAGATTGGCCTCCAGCGCCTCGCTTGTCCAGTCATTTCCCGTTGCGAAACTGGCAGAAATCCTAGCCAGAAGCGCACGCGCGTCGTCGGTCAGAAGGGCGTTCGCCTTCTCCGAAATCTCGAGCGGTCGTTGCTTGAACAAGAACGCTGCGCCCTCGGCCAGTTCGTTGAGATTCTTGGCCCGTTCCTTCAACACCGGCATGGCGCGTTCCAGCAAAGCCGTATCGACCTCGCCATCGATCCGCGGCGCAACCAATTGCGTCAGCCGCGCATCGTCCGCCTCGCGGATGTAGTGCGCGTTCATGTTTTCCATCTTCTTGATGTCGAGCCGCGAGGGGCTCTTGCCCACGCCGTCGAGGTCGAACAGCGCGATAGCCTCTTCGATGGAGAGGATTTCGGCATCGCCATGCCCCCAGCCAAGGCGCAGCAGGTAATTGGCGACCGCTTCGGGAAGGAGGCCCATCTCGTCGCGATAGGCCTCGACGCCGAGAGCACCGTGGCGCTTCGACAGCTTGGCCCCGTCCGAACCATGGATCAGCGGAATATGGGCATACACCGGTTCCGCCCAGCCATCCTCGATCTCTGCCATCGCGCGGATCAGCGGAAGCTGGCGGAAAGCGTTGTTCAGATGGTCATCGCCACGGATGATATGGGTGCAACCCATATCGTTATCGTCGACCACAGCCGCGAGCATGTAGGTCGGCGTACCGTCCGTACGCAGGATGATGTAATCGTCGATTTCCTCGTTGCGGACCTTCACGCGGCCCTGCACGGCGTCTTCGATCACGCTTTCGCCATGTTCCGGCGTCTTGAGCCGGACCGCATAGGGCGCACCTTCCCGCGCTTCGGAAGCATCGCGATTCCGCCAGCGGCCGTCGTAGCGCATCGGCTGCTTGGCCGCGCGCTGATCGGCGCGCATCTGTTCGAGTTCCTCTGCGGTGGCGAAACACTTGTAGGCGTGCCCCGCTTCCAGCAGCTTGTGGGCGACCTCTGCATGACGTTCGGCCCGTGCCGACTGGAAGACCGGCTCCTCGTCATATTCTAGGCCCAGCCAGTCCAGCCCGTCCATGATCGCATCGATGGCTTCCGTGGTGGAGCGTTTTTGATCCGTATCCTCGATCCGCAACAGCGCCTTGCCGCCGTGGTGGCGGGAAAACAGCCAGTTGAACAGCGCAGTGCGCGCACCGCCAATGTGCAGAAAACCGGTTGGGGAGGGGGCAAACCGCGTGACGACGGCTTTTCCGGTAGGAGCAGCGGTGTTGCCAGCGCTTGCCATGTGACTGAATTTCCCTTCCAATACGAATATGGGGGCAACCGGTAGACCTGACATTCCGATCGGGCCGGAGCCGGCCGCCGCCGATGTTGCGGTGCGGCAAAGGCCTTGGCGAATGCGTTGGCGTTTGTCCAGCGCAGCGGAAGCCTCCGAGCGTTTCCTTGGGCGCGCCGGCCTCGACCGCGCGCCATGGCTGACGGCGGCTGTTCTGGCCGGCATAGCGGCCTGGTTCGGCACTTCGGGCCGTGACCAGTGGCTTCTGCTGCTGGCACTTGCGGCGATCGTATCGCTGGCCGCCTTGTCCGCGTGGCGCGGACGGGAGGATCGGGCGAATCTCCTGCTGGCCGCCGTCGGGCTGTCGTTCGCTTTCGCGCTGGGGGTCGGGCTGATCTGGGCGCGCTCCGAAATGGTCGGCGCGGAGCCGCTGGAACGACCGGTTTTCGCAGAGTTCGATGGACGGGTGCTGGAGCGGATCGAGCAACCCGCGCAAGACCGCGTGCGATTAGTTGTCGCCACACGTCAACCCGATAGCGGCGAAGCGATCAAGGTGCGCGTCAATGTCGAGCCCGAAGGATTGCCGGATGGCGTGGGAGAGGGAAGCACGGTGCGTCTCCGCGCCCGGCTGATGCCGCCAGCGCCGCCGATGCTGCCGGGCGCTTACAACTTTGCCCGCACGGCGTGGTTCGACGGTCTCGCGGCGACCGGTTCGGCTGTCGGCGAAGTGGAACTGCTGGCCTCGGCGGGCGATGGCGACGCGACGGCGCAATTGCAGCGGCGCCTGTCCGCCCATGTGCGAGGGGAGGTTACCGGCTCGGCAGGCGCAATTGCCGCGGCTTTCGCCAGCGGCGATCGCGGGGCCATCTCTGCGGCGGACGAGGACGCCATGCGAGATTCGGGCCTGACGCACCTGCTATCGATCAGCGGCCTGCACGTCAGCGCGGTGATCGCGGCGACCTATGTGCTTGCAATCCGCCTGCTCGCACTCTTCCCCTGGCTGGCGTTGCGGATGCGATTGCCGATTGCGGGCGCCGCCGTGGGGGCGCTTGCAGGGCTGGGTTACACCTTGCTGACCGGGGCGGAGGTTCCGACGGTCCGAAGCTGCATCGCCGCACTTCTGGTGCTGGGCGCGCTAGTCATCGGCCGGGAAGCGCTGTCGATGCGTATGGTCGCGGTTGCAGCGATGGTCGTGATGATATTGTGGCCGGAATCAGTCGTCGGGCCGAGCTTCCAGATGAGCTTCGCTGCCGTTCTTGCCATTGTCGCACTGTCTGGCAGCGCGCCGGTAAAGCGTTTCCTGGCACCGCGTGAGGAGAGTTTCGGCAGGCGTGTCGCTCGCGGCGCGGCCATGCTTTTCCTGACGGGCATCGTCATCGAGGTCACACTGATGCCCATTGGCCTGTACCACTTCCACAAGGCCGGTGTTTACGGCGCATTCGCCAATCTGGTCGCCATTCCGCTGACGACATTCGTGTCGATGCCGCTGATTGCGCTCGGACTGTTGCTGGACACGGTGGGAGCCGGCGCTCCGGCGTGGTGGCTGGTGGGTAAGTCGCTCGACGCCCTTCTATGGATAGCACATTGGACGGCCGCGCAGCCCGGGGCGGTGAAACGTCTTCCGCAGATGAGCGAGATGACTTTCGCGCTCTTCGTCCTTGGTGGTCTGTGGCTTGCGCTGTGGAAGGGGAGGGCGCGCCTATTGGGACTGTTGCCCGCTGGAATCGCGCTGCTTGTGACTCTGACTAACCCCGGCCCCGACCTTCTCGTCAGCGCTGATGGGCGTCACCTGGCTGTGATCGAGGACGGCGCGGATGCAGGTCTGTTCCTTCTCCGTGATACCCAGAGCAGTTACGCCCGCGACAATCTGCTGGAACTGGCCAGCGCTGGCGACGAAACCCGCACTATCGACAGCTGGAGCCGTGCGCGGTGCAGCGCGGACTTTTGTAGTTTTACCCTCCGCCGGGATGGTCGCGACTGGAACGTGCTCGCGGCCCGTTCGGGGGAGGTCGTCGAGGAACGGGCCCTTGCCGCCGCGTGCGAGCGCGCGGACATCGTCGTGGCCGATCGCTTTTTGCCGCGCAGCTGCGAGTCGCGCTGGTTGACCGCTGACCGCCGCCACCTGAGCGAAAGCGGTGGGCTGGCTATTTATCTGGAACAGGAGAGGGTCGTCAGCGTCGCCGACAGCCGAGGGGCGCATGGCTGGTGGCGGGGAGCGCAGCGACGCTGACGAACTCGCAATCCGATGTTTATCCGGCAGATCGCCGTTGACCGTGCCTCGGCAGATCAGTGGTACCGGCGCAGAAGCCCGGCTAGCTTGCCCTGAACCTGCACCTCGTCCGCGCGATAGATTTGTGGTTCGTAAGCGCCATTGGCCGGGTCCAGACGAACCATGCCGTTCTCGCGACGCAGGTATTTTAGCGTCGCCTCTTCACCGCGGACGAGAGCAACCACAATCTCGCCATCGCGCGCGGCGTCCGCCTTGCGGACGAGAGCGAAGTCACCGTCGAGAATGCCCGCTTCGATCATGGAATCGCCAGACACTTCCAGCGCGTAATGCTCGCCTGCGCCGAGAAGGGCAGCAGGAACGGGAAGCGACTGATGATCTTCCAGAGCTTCTATCGGTGCACCGGCAGCAATCCGGCCGTGCAGCGGCACCTCGATCACATCGTTTGCCGGTTGCGGAGCAACCGCCGGAACGGAAACGGTGCGGGAAATGGCACCGGACCGGTCATCGACCTTCGGACCCTGCGCGGTGGCATCCTCAGGCTGCCGGAGGACTTCCAGTGCCCGTGCACGATTGGGGAGACGGCGGATAAAACCGCGCTCCTCTAGTGCAGAGATCAGCCGGTGCACACCGGACTTGGACTTGAGATCCAGCGCTTCCTTCATTTCTTCGAATGAAGGCGAGATGCCGGTTTCTTCCAGTTTCTGCTGAATGAAACGAAGCAGCTCGTGCTGTTTGGCTGTCAACATCCTGTCCGTCGCTTTCCGGTCTTTACAGTGAACGAATGCGGAACAATTAGGAAACTTCTGTTGCCATGTCAACACGCCTATCGCAGCGGGTAAATCCTGACCATGTCTCCAATGCTGGCCGGAATCGCCTGCGGCTCGCGCCGGATCAGCAGTTCAGCGTTGGCAAGCGCAGATAGACCGCTGCTGTCCTGCGAAGAGAGCGCTTCCACTCCACCGTCGCTCCAGCGTGCACGAACCAGCTCCAGCCGTTTGCCCGCTGCGGGCAAGGGGCCTGCCAGCGGTGCGATGGTGAAGCGTGGAAGAGCCTCCGCAATCGAAGCACCCGCCAATGCCCGCAGCAACGGCAGGAGGAACATATGGGTCGTGACGAAAGCCGAGACCGGGTTGCCCGGAAGACCGAGCACGCGCTGCTGCCCGCGCGTGCCATAGAGCAGTGGCTTCCCCGGCCGCATCAATACTCGCCAGAAGCCCGTCTCCGCACCCCATAGAGCCAGCGCCGGCCGCAGCATGTCATGGTCCCCCACGGAAGCTCCGCCGGAGGTTACGACCACATCGGTGTCGGCCCCAGCAAGGGCATTTGCGAGGGCGGCGGCATCGTCTGGGATGGGGCCAACCGATCGCACGAGAGAGGCAAACGGCTTTGCGAGGGCCGCGATCATCGCTGCATTGGTAGCCACGATCGATGCTTCACCGGCGCCCGACAACAGCTCATTGCCACAATCGATCACGGTCAGGCTCGGCAGGCGACCGGCCGCGAGTGTCTCGGCTCCGCCGGCCATGGCGAGCGCCATCCGTGCCGGAGTGACGCGGCAGCCACGTTCGAGCAACGTGTCACCGTCCGCGAAATCGAAGCCCGCGCGTCGCACGTTCTGGCCTTGGGCAGCGGAGGATTGCGTCGAGATTCGCTCCCCGTTGCGTGTCACCACTTCCTGAATCACGACCGCATCGGCGCCCGCAGGCAAGTGCGCGCCGGTGGAGATGCGCACCGCCTCACCTGCGCCAATCGCGCCGGGAAACGGCCTTCCGGCGGCGCTTTCACCGATCACGACTAGCGAGCCGGTGGCATCTCCTGCGCGCACGGCATAGCCATCCATCGCCGACAAGTCGGCGCGGGGATTGGACCGGCACGCCACGACGGGTTCGGCGAGAAAACGACCTGCGGCTTCCCTGATTGAAATTCTCTCGGACCCGAGCGGTCCGACGGTTTCGAGCATCCGCTCTTGCGCATCTTCCAGTGGAAGCGGAACGGGAAGGTCGTCGGCCTGATCGCTCACGGTGCGTCGGCGTGCCAGTCGCCGGATTTGCCGCCAGTCTTGCTGAGCAGGCGCACGCCGTCGATCACCATGCTTTTGTCGATGGCCTTGGTCATGTCGTAGACGGTCAGAAGCGCGACGGACACGGCGGCCAGCGCCTCCATCTCCACGCCCGTCTGGCCATTCAGGCTGGCTGTGGCCGCGGCGCGAATGCCGTTAGCCTCGAAGGTGAAATCCACCGCGACCGCGCTCAGCGGAAGCGGGTGGCACAGGGGGATCAGCCCGCTGGTATTCTTGGCCGCCATGATCCCGGCGATGCGCGCTGTGCCCAAGACATCGCCCTTGGCGGCATCGCCCGATCGTACAGCCTCGAGGGCTGCCGCCGACATAGTAATGAATCCCGTCGCCACAGCTGTCCGCTGAGTAGACGGCTTCGCACCGACATCGACCATGCGGGCCTGTCCGGCGCTGTCGAGATGGGTCAGCCTGCCAGCCATTCACTACGGTCCGAGAAGACGCCGCGTAGCTGCTTCGACGTCGGCATCGCGCATGAGGCTTTCGCCGACGAGAAACGTCCGGACGCCGCTTTCGGACAGTCGCAAGCAATCCTCGTGCGAATTGATCCCGCTCTCACCGACCAGCAGCGCATCAGCAGGCGCGAGCCGTGCCAGGCGCTCGGTCGTGGCGAGGTCTGTGGTGAAAGTTCGGAGGTCGCGGTTGTTCACGCCGATCAGGCAAGAGTGGAGGGCAAGGGCACGCTCCAGTTCCGCTTCGTCATGCACCTCGACCAGCACGTCCATGCCGCGTTCGATGGCTGCTGCCTCGATATCACGCATGGCCCCGTCTTCCAGCGCCGCGACTATAATCAGAATGGCATCGGCACCGATTGCCCGTGCTTCGGCAACTTGCCACGGATCGACCATGAAATCCTTGCGCAGGACGGGCAGTGTGCATGCCTCGCGCGCCGCAACCAGATAGTCTTCGTGCCCCTGAAAATAAGGCGCGTCGGTGAGGACGGAAAGACAGGCGGCGCCGCCAGCCTCATATGCGCGGGCATGATCTGCTGGCCGAAAATCCTCCCGGATCAGGCCCTTTGACGGCGATGCCTTCTTGATTTCAGCAATCAGCGCGAAACCCGACTGTGACTTCGTTCGCAAGGCCGCTTCGAACCCGCGCGGTGCGGTCTGCGAGGCGGCAGCGTGGTCGAGCGCAGTGGCCGAGCGTTCGGCCCGGCGACGGCCGACCTCTTGGCGCTTCGTGGCGCAGATTTCTGTCAGCTTGTCGCTCATTTCGCTGCTGCGATCCAGCAGTCGAGCAGGCCTTTGGCAAGCCCCTTGTCGATTGCCTCGCCAGCTTCCTCGACACCCTCGGCATAGCTTTCGACTTCACCCGCCACCATCAGCGCGGCGGCAGAGTTGAATAGCACGGCATCGCGGTAAGGGCCCGGCGCGCCCATCAGCAGCGCTTCGAGCGCTTTGGCGTTATGCACCGCATCGCCCCCACGGATCGCTTCGACCGGAGCGTTGACCAGACCCGCTTCGGCAGCGTTCACCCGCTGCATCTCGAAATCGCGGCCGATGACGTCGGCTACCTCGTTCCCGCCAGCGAGGCTGAGTTCGTCGAGACCTTCGTCGCCCGACACGATCAGCGTCCGCTCCGTTCCCAGCCGCGCCAGCGCGCCAGCGTAGATGGGTACGTAGGCTGGCCGGGCGATCCCGATCAGCTGCCGACGCACGCATGCAGGGTTCGACAGCGGGCCCATCAGGTTAAAGATTGTGCGCCGCGCCAGTTGTTTGCGGATCGGCTGAATGCGCCGCATTGCCGGGTGATGGTTCGGCGCGAACAGGAAGCAGATGCCGATGTCGTTCAGCGTCTTTTCCGCCGTACGGCCAGCCGCCTCCATATCGAGCCCGAGCACTTCGAGCGTATCTGCGACCCCTGCGAGCGAAGACACCGCGCGGTTGCCGTGGCGCGCCACCGGCACGCCGCAGGCTGCGACCACCAGACCAACGGCCGTCGACACGTTGAGCGTGTGATGTCCGTCTCCGCCTGTGCCGCACACATCGATCGCACCGTCCGGCGCTTCGATCGGAATGAGTCGCGCGCGCAGGGCCCGCGCCGCTCCGGCGATCTCGTCCGCGGTTTCGCCACGGTCGGACAGGGCGACCAGGAACCGCGCGATATCCTCATCGCTCGTCTCACCGTCGAGCACCCATCCGAAGGCTTCTTCGGCCTCGGCCTCGGTCAGGTGGGTTTCGGCGCCGGGCAGCGTCTTCATGCCGGCACCTTGGGATTGATTCCGCACGAGGCGAGAAAATTGGCCAGCAAGGCGTGGCCGTGTTCGGTCGCAATGCTTTCCGGGTGGAACTGAACCCCGTGAATCGGCAATTCGCGATGGCGGAAGCCCATCACGCTGGTCCCGTCGAGACCGGGCGTCTCGCTCCATGCATTCACGACAAGCGCATCGGGGATATTCTCGACGATGAGCGAGTGGTAGCGCGTTGCATTGAAGGGGGAGGGCAGACCGGCGAACACCCCGCTCGCGTCGTGTTCGACCGGCGAAGTCTTGCCGTGCATCAATCCGCCGCGCGAAACCGTCGCACCGAAGTGCTGGCCGATCGCCTGATGGCCCAGACACACGCCGAGCAGCGGCTTGCGTGCCTTCTCGCAGGCCGCGACCAGTGCGAGGCTCTGCCCGGCATCGTCGGGCGTGCAGGGCCCGGGCGAGATCAGATAGCCCGCGCAGTCACGCGCAATTGCTTCCTCAGCGGTTATCGCATCGTTGCGGACGACATCGACCTGCGCCCCCATTTCCATCAGGTAATGGACGACGTTAAACGTAAAGCTGTCGTAATTGTCGAGGACGAGGATCACGGCGCAATGCTCTTTCCGGCCAGTTTGTCGGTGGCGCGCACCAGACCGTCGATGATGCCCGGCTCGCTCGCGCTGTGGCCAGCGTCGTGCACGATCCACAGTTCGGCTTCGGGCCATGCCTTCTTCAGCGCCCAGGCCGAAGTCGGCGGGGTACAGATGTCGTGGCGACCTTGCACGATGATACCGGGGATATGCTTGATCCGCCCCACGTCGCGCAGCAGCTGCGCTTCTTCGAGGAAGAAGTCTTCGAGGAAGAACTGCGCACATATGCGGGCGAATGGGATCGCTTTGGCCGGGTCGGCGAAACTGTCGAGCAGGTCCTCGTCAGGCAGCAGGGTCGCGACCGAACCCTCCCAAAGCGACCATTCCTTCGCCGCGGCATTACGCGTCGCTTCGTCGTCGCTAGTCAGCCGGTCGTAATAGGCCTGTACCAGATTGTCGCGCTCTGCTTCGGGAATGAGACCGGAGAAATCGTCCCATTGCTCGGCCATGATCTCGCTGGCGCCGTAGCTGTAGAGCCAGTCTTTTTCCTTTTGCCGGGCAAGGAAGACGCCGCGCAGCACAATCTCGCTGGTCCGTTCGGGATGGGTCTGGGCATAAGCCAGCGCCAGCGTCGCACCCCAGCTTCCGCCGAATACCTGCCAGCTTTCATGCCCGCACATTTCGCGCAAACGTTCGATATCGGCGACGATGCGCCATGTGTCGTTATGGACAATTTCCGCGAAGGGGAGTGATTTGCCACAGCCGCGCTGGTCGAACAGCAGCACATCGTAGATCGCGGGATCCCACTGCCGCCGGTGCGATGGGCTCATTCCGCCGCCGGGACCGCCGTGAAGGAACACCGCCGGCTTTCCGCCGGGCGTTCCGACCCGTTCGTAATAGAGCGAGTGCCCCTCGCCGACGTCGAGCATTCCGCTCTCATAGGGTTCGATCTCGGGATAGAGCCCGCGATATTCTGCCATTATCCGGCCTTTCTTTCGACGACCACAAGTGGCCCCAGCTCCGGCCCGATATCGAGCCGGTCGTTCGCCGGATCCCACAACGACGAAACCGAGCCGTCGAGGAACAGCGCGTCCTCGGCCTGCACTTCGTCACGGTAGTAGCGCGCGAACTTGCCGAAGGAAATCGGCCCTTCGCTGATTACGAAATGCGCGCGCCCGCTCGCATCGATGCCAACACCGTTGCGGGTCTTGCGGCTGTCGCCATCCTCGGAGAACTCCGGATGGATCGCGCCGTCTATCACCAGCATCGGGCCACTTTGGGTGCCGAACAGCGGTCGGTCCATGACCTTTTCGTAGAATTCCGATGTCGTGCGAATGCGCCATTCGCCGGGTGCAGCGACGTAGAAAACGCCGTTGGGCTTGAGATGGAAGTTTCCGGGGCCTTCGTTTCGGTTGAGCTCGTGGATGCGCTCTCCGTTCTCGACGTAGTAGCCGATCGGCTCGCCGACTTCATCGTACATCCCGGCATTCATGGCGAACGCTACTGGCGCGGCATCGGCGGGCCGACGCGCGGCATAATCGGGCATGGTCCGGAAGACGCGACCATCATTATCCTTGAGCGCGAGAACGATGCGATGCATCTCGGGATCGGCAACGCAGCGGGTGAGCACCGAGCCTTCGAATGTTTCCCGCTGGCAATCCGACGGGGTACTGGGGGCTGCAGACGCTTCGGTTTCGGCCTCATCCTCAGTGCCGCCGGGGTCCGGGTTCGCCAGATTGCACGCGGCGAGTGCGAGAAGCGGGGCAGCAGTTAGGAACCTCACTGCCCGAAGCCCGGTTCACCGGCGATCCGCACGGCTTCTCGAGCCGCCGCCAGAAGCGCGCCGGCCTTCGCACGGCATTCCGCCAGCTCGTAATCGGGGTCGCTGTCTGCCACGATACCGGCGCCCGCCTGCACGTGCATCGTGCCGTCCTTCACCACGGCAGTCCGCAGAACGATGCAGCTGTCCAGCGAGCCGTCGGGCGCGAAATATCCGACGCCGCCAGCATAGGCGCCGCGGGTTTCCGGCTCGAGCTCGGCGATGACCTGGCACGCTCGCACTTTGGGCGCACCGCTGACGGTTCCTGCGGGAAAGCCTGCGAACAGGGCGTCGAGTGCGTCCTTGCTCGGATCCAGCTGGCCCACGACATTGCTGACGATGTGCATCACGTGGCTGTAGCGCTCGATCGTGTAGCTGTCGGTCACCTCCACGGTCCCGGCGGACGCGACACGGCCCACATCGTTCCGCCCGAGATCGAGCAGCATGAGGTGCTCCGCGCGCTCTTTCGGGTCAGCGAGCAGGCTGGCCTCGTTCTCGCGATCCTCGGCTGGCGTTGCGCCGCGCGGGCGAGTGCCGGCGATGGGGCGGATGGTGACTTCACCATCACGCACGCGCACGAGGATTTCCGGGCTTGATCCGACCACGGCAAAACCGGGCAGATCGAGGAAGTACAGGAACGGGGAGGGATTGACCCGCCGCAGCGCACGGTAGAGCGAGAGCGGCGGCAGGGAAAACTTCGCGGTAAAACGCTGGGCAAGCACGACCTGGAAGATGTCGCCCGCGGTTATGTAGTCCTTCGCCCGAAGGACCATTTCGCGATATTTCTCTGCCGGAACCTGCGCAGTGAAGTCGGGTTCCGGGAGGTCGACCGGCGGCGCACCATGCGATGGGTCGGCATCCAGAACGCGGAGCACGCGGTCCAGTGCGTCGCTCGCCTTGTCAACGGCCTGATCAGGCGCTGCATCGCTGGCCCAGATGGGCGCGATAAGAAACAGTTCGTCCTTTAGCTGGTCAAACACCAGCAGCACGGATGGCCGCACGAACAGCATGTCGGGCAGCTCGAGCGGGGAGGGCGCAGCGCGTTCGAGCTTTTCGACCAGCCCGATCGTCTCGTAACCGAAATAGCCCACGAGGAACGCCAGCGCGGGCGGCAGGCCATCCGGCACATCGATGCGGCATTCCTCGGCGAGCGCGCGCAGTTCTTCAAGCGAGCCGCCGTTGCAAGGAACGAACGCGTCGCGATCAACTTGCCAGGCGCGATTGACGAAACAGCCTGTCGCTTCTGCCCTGAAGACCAGATCGGGATCGAGGCCGAGCAGGCTGTAACGCGCACGCGTCTCGCCGCCCTCGACAGATTCCAGCAGGAAGTCGCCGCGCCCTTCCTCGATCAGCCGCGTTGCCGCGCCTACGGCGGTGATGGTGTCGGACACCACCCGCCGCCACACCAGCGAGTGTTCGCCGCGCCCCAGCGCAGCCGCCGCATTTGCGCGGTTGTGGAGTCCGCCTGGCGGCAAGACCGCCTCAGTTGCCGCCAAGGAGGCGGGCTTTTGCCGCAGCGATTGCCTGCTCGTTCCGCTCGACGCCGACTTCCGCGAGGATCGCCTTGCGCAGGAGATCGACGGTTTCGTTGCTGACGGCGGTACCGAGCTGCTGCTGAGCGCCTGCGATCAACGGATCGTTCTGTGCCAGTTCGCCAGGCTCTATGGTGTCGAGCGACACGAGGAACCAGCCTTGCTCCTGCGGCGCTTCGAGGCGCTTCACGGTGTCAGCGGCCATGCTGAAGAACAGCACCACG
The DNA here is from genome assembly GCF_054482795.1 of Altererythrobacter sp. CAU 1778. Lineage (NCBI taxonomy): Bacteria > Pseudomonadati > Pseudomonadota > Alphaproteobacteria > Sphingomonadales > Erythrobacteraceae > Altererythrobacter > Altererythrobacter sp. CAU 1778. The sequence goes on from NZ_JBTLRP010000001.1 coordinate 1,503,507, forward strand.
GGCGGAGGCACCCGGTCGCCCATCTGGGCGAGCTGTTCGCGCGAGAAGCGCAGGCTTTCCGTCGGCGGAAGCGAAACCTTTTCGGCTGTCATCGCCTCGGAAAGGGTCGCGCCGTCGCGCACGCGCTTCATCACTCGGTCGGCGGCCTTGCGCGCATCTTCCAGTCCGCGACTGCGCTTCCACTCCGCAACGACCTGATCGCGAATTTCGCCGAGCGGCGCCGCTTCGGCGGGTGTAATCTCCGACACGTCGAACAGCAGGAACTGCTGACCTGGCTGCAACTGGCCGAGCTCCGGCTGATTCTCGTCCATCGCAAATGCCGGCGGCAGGGCGCGTTGCAGAACCTCGGGCACCATCTCGTCAGCGCTACCGAACACGCGGCCATCGGCAAGAAGCGGCTTGGTGGACTGAACCTGCGCGCCAAGGCTTTTCGCGACTTCCGTCAAGGTTTCCCCGGATGCGAAGCGTTCCTCGATGGATTCCGTCAGCTGCGCCAAGGCTTCGCGCTTCTGTTCGGCCGCAATGGCTTCCGAGATCTCGCCGCGAACCTGCGCCAGCGAGCGGGCGGGCGTGCGTTCGACGTTATCGACGCGCAATACGTACCAACCCAGCGAACCTCGTGCCGGGCTGGCAAGCGTTCCCTCTCGCGCCGAGAATGCCGCCGACGCGACAGCGGACGACGCGGCGCTGGCGAGTTCGTTGCGCGACAGAAGTTCCACCTCGCTGGTCTGCAAACCTTGCGCGCGAGCAGCCGCGTCGAGCGTGGTTCCCTGTGCGACCTGGTCCAGAATGGCACGCGCCGCCCCCTCGGTCGGGACGACGAGCTGGGTGAAGGAACGCTCTTCGGACGCCGCATACTGCGCCTTGTTCTCGTTGTAGCGCGCCTGGATTTCCGCATCGGTCGGGGCGCGCAGGTTCTTGACCGCGTCGGCGCCGAATGTCGCATAACGGATCACACGGCGTTCCGGGCGGACATAGTTCGCGCGGTTCTCCGTGTAGAAACCTGTCAGCTGTTGGGCGGTGGGGTCGGCTTTCGGCGCGAAGGCCGCGCTCGGCAGCAGCCCGAGCTCACCGGAGCGACGTTCCTTGAACAGCGCCGCGTACCGCCGCGCCAGCTTTTCCGGCATATATCCGCCGAAGTTGGCCGGAACGCTCACCTGGCTGGACAGAAGTTGCAGGCCGAGATCGCGGCGCAGGTCGCTTTCCTGAATGCGCTGCTGGGCAAGGGCGCTGCGGAACATGTCCTGATCAAAACGCCCGTCGGGGCCACGGAACGCGGGGATGTTGACGATTTCGCTGTCGATCAGCCGGTCGCCTGCGCGAAAACCGTTCTCACGCGCAAACTCGGCAATGGCCGCGCGCTCTATCAAACCTTCGAGGACCTGCTCCAGCCCGCCATCGGCCACGAACGCTTCCATCGTCAGCGTCGGATTCTGCTGCTGGGCCTGTCGCAGCGCATTGCGCGCGGCCTGATCAAGTTCGCTTGCGCTGATCTTCGTATCACCGACGACGGCAACCTGATCCCCGCCGGCGAGCCCGCCAACCGCGTTGGTGTTGGCAACGTCGCTACTGGCAAACGCAAATGCGATCAGGCCGAGAAACGCGAGCGTGACGAAGATGCCGATCTTCGACTGGAAAAAACTGCGGAAAAAACCGATCATGGAACTTGAACAATCCGTGTCTGTGCGCAGCGCGCGGGTGGCGCCGATATGGTCGCGGCGTGCTTTATCCAGCCTGTCTGAAACCCGCAACACCACAGCGGCCATTTATGTCGGTATAGCCAATCTGCTTTTGACAAGAGGGCGCGCTAAACCTAGCAGCGCGGCTCGGCCGGCAAACGGCATCCCATCATTTAGCGTCAGCGAGGCTCGAACACGGTCATGGACGTGCGTCCTTTCATTGTCGGCAACTGGAAAATGAACGGCATGCGCGCCTCGCTCGCCGAAGCGCGCGCGATCGACCGCGTGGCATCGCGTTTTCTCAAGGTCGAAGTCGGCCTCGCCCCGCCGTTCACGCTGGTTCACGCTACCCGCGACGCGGTGGAAAGCATCCGGGTGGGCGCGCAGGATTGCCATTTCGAGGAAACCGGCGCCTTCACCGGCGATATTTCCCCGTCCATGCTGGCCGACGCGGGCGCCGATTTCGTGATTGTGGGCCACAGCGAGCGCCGGGAATACCATGTCGAAAGCGACGAGTGGGTGCGTCGCAAGTGCGAAGCGGCACGCAGCGCTGGTCTCGGCGTGATACTGTGCGTCGGCGAGAGCGAGACGGTGCGAGACTGCGGAAGAGCAGTGGAGTTCGTTACCGAGCAGCTGACCGCCTCTGCTCCGCAGATCGAAAATGCCGCCGAGAAACTTTCCATAGCTTACGAACCGATCTGGGCGATCGGAACCGGGCGCGTCCCCTCGGTCGAGGACATCAGCGAGATGCATGAAGCCATCGCTGCCAAGCTCAGCGAACTCTATGGCGAGGCGAGCCAGGGGATTCGCATTCTCTACGGCGGCTCGGTCAATGCCGAGAATGCCGCCGAACTGCTTTCCGCCAACAAGGTCGGCGGCGCTCTTGTGGGCGGCGCCAGCCTCTCGAACGAGAGCTTCGGGGCGATCATCATGGCCGCAGCCGGGCTGGGCGAATAAGCGGCGCCAGCTTGTGTTTCGGACTGCCAGCGCCTAGATGCGCGGCCAATTCGCGATCAATAGAGTATAGCAATGAACCTGTTCCTGTTCCTCACCGTCATTCAGGCGATCGTCGCCGCAGCGCTGGTCGGCGTCGTCCTGATGCAGCGTTCGGAAGGCGGCGGCCTCGGAATGGGTGGCAGCCCGTCCGGCATGCTCTCTGCCCGCGGTGCAGCGGACTTCCTGACTCGGATGACGACCATTCTCGCGGTCCTGTTCGTCGGGCTCAGCATCCTGCTGGCAGGTCTCGCGACGAATGTCGCGGGCGGCCGCGACATCGACGACACGCTCGACCGTTCGGTTGCCACCCAGGCCCCGGTCGATCCTCTCGCGGGCGAAGGGCTCGACGGCGATCCGCCGGTCGACCCGACACAGGAAGCTGCCGAAAACGCTGACCCGCTCGCGGGCGCAGCCGAGTAATTCACCGCACGGCTGTGGATTGTGCGCGACGTCGCGCCGCATTCCGCTTGCGCCGAATCCATCGCGACGCTTAAGGCCCGACTCCCATGGCGCGGTTCATTTTTATCACCGGCGGCGTGGTCTCCTCGCTCGGAAAAGGTCTCATGGCGGCGAGCCTCGGCGCTCTGCTGCAGGCACGCGGCTTCAAGGTCCGCATTCGCAAGTTCGATCCCTACCTGAATGTCGATCCAGGCACGATGAGCCCGTACCAGCACGGCGAGGTCTATGTCACCGACGACGGGGCGGAGACCGACCTCGATCTCGGCCATTACGAACGCTTTACCGGCGTCTCGGCGCATCAGGGCGACAACATCACCAGCGGACGGGTCTACCAGCAGATTATCGCGAAGGAGCGCCGCGGCGACTACCTCGGCGCGACGGTCCAGGTGATCCCCCACGTGACGGATGCGATCAAGGAATTCGCGCTGGCCGACCAGGGCGATCACGATTTCATCCTGTGCGAGATCGGCGGGACGGTCGGCGACATCGAATCATTGCCGTTCATGGAGGCGATCCGCCAGCTCCGTAACGAGCTTGATCCCGACCAGACGGTCAGCGTCCACGTCACTTTGGTGCCATACATCGCGGCCGCGGGCGAACTGAAGACCAAGCCGACCCAGCACTCGGTACGCGAACTTGCTGCGCTCGGCATCAAGCCGGACGTGCTGCTGTGCCGGTGCGAGCACCCTCTGCCGGAGAGCGACCGGCGCAAGATCGCACAGTTCTGCAACGTGCGGACAGAGGCCGTCATTCCCGCGCTCGACGCGAAATCGATCTACTCCGTACCGCTGCAATATCATGGCGAGGGTCTGGACCGGCAGGTGCTGGCTGCCTTCGGGATCCATGATGCTGCCGAACCCGATCTCTCCCGCTGGTACGACATCGTCGACCGCAAGGAGAACTACGAAGGCGAGGTCACGATCGGCGTCGTCGGCAAGTACGTCGGCCTGCCGGACGCCTACAAGTCGCTGAACGAAGCGCTGGTCCATGGCGGCATGGCGAACCGGGTGAAGGTCAATATCCGCTGGATCGACGCCGAACTGTTCGAAGAAGATGATGACAGCATCGCCGCCAAGCTCGAACCGATGCACGCCATTCTCGTGCCCGGCGGCTTCGGGGAACGCGGTTCCGAAGGCAAGATTGCCAGCGTCCGCTTCGCTCGCGAGCGCAAGGTGCCGTTTCTCGGCATCTGCTTGGGGATGCAGATGGCCTGCATCGAAGGCGCACGAAACACCGCTGCGATCTCCGGCGCGTCCTCGACCGAATTCGGCCACACCGACGAGCCTGTCGTGGGCATCATCACCGAATGGATGAGCAAGGAAGGCTTGCAGCAGCGCTCGGCCGAGACCGATCTTGGCGGCACCATGCGATTGGGCTCCTATGAAGCAAAGCTCGCGGGCAATAGCCACGTCTCGCGCATCTATGGTGGGGCGGAGAGTATTTCGGAACGTCACCGTCACCGTTACGAAGTGAACTCGGCCTACATCGCACCTTTGGAAAAAGGCGGACTGGTGTTCTCGGGAATGTCGCCGGACGGCCTGCTGCCGGAAATCGTCGAGCGGCCGGATCACCCCTGGTTCGTCGGCGTGCAGTTCCATCCCGAACTCAAGAGCAAGCCGTTCGAACCGCACCCGCTCTTCGCCGGGTTCATAGCCGCTGCGCTGGAACAATCGCGTCTGGTCTGAGGCCAGGTTTATCGGATTGCGGGCGTCCGACGCAAAGACGGTCGCACTCCTAACATTTATCAGCTAGGTAGCCGCCAACGGTTTTCTCCGGGGACGGTGGTCTACTGCGACCCAGATCACCATTTTCGGGGAAAACGGTGCTTCATGCACCGGGGGGCGGCCCCATCCTAGAACGGGACCGCCCCCAAATTTTCAGAACATTGGCCTGGCTCAGGCCGCCTTCGTCGCAGCCTCGCCATCGCTCTCAGCGTCGTTCCTGTGCGACAGCTCGACGGTCTGCTGACCGTTGATGCCGATCTTCTTCGGCTTCATCGCATCGGGAATTTCGCGGAGCAGGTCGATCACCAGCAAGCCATCGCGCAGGTCAGCCTTCTCGACCCGCACATAGTCGGCCAGTTCGAAACGACGCTCGAACCCGCGGTTGGCGATGCCGACGTGGAGCATTTCGCCCTCGGCGCTATCATCGCGCTTGCGACCCTGCACGGTGAGCAGGTTCTGCTGCGCCGTGATGTCGAGATCGGCGGAGGTGAAGCCTGCAACCGCCAGCGTGATGCGGTAGCTGTCTTCGCCGAAACGCTCGATATTGAAGGGGGGGTAATTGTCGCCGCCATTCTGGCGCGCCGATGTTTCGAGCAGGTCGAACAGGCGATCGAAGCCGACGGTGGAGCGACGGTAGGGAGTGAAATCAAAACGATTCATCGGAGCAAATCCTCTGCTGAGCAATTTGGTACATATCGGACCCGGTCGTTCCGGCGTCCGGCGGTGACATCTTGCCCGAACCTTTCGGCGCATGACGTCGCCACCTAGATATGTTAGCCACATGGCAATTCAAGAGGGTGCATATTGCGCCTCTGCAACTGAAATAACGGGATAAAACGTGACCGAACCCAAGATCGAAATCTACACCAAATTCGGCTGCGGCTTCTGCTTCCGGGCCAAGGCGCTGCTTGACGGCAAGGGCGTGACTTACGAGGAATACGACATCACGATGGGCGGCCCGAAGCGCGAAGAGATGCTCTCGCGCAACCCCAACGCGCGCACCGTTCCGCAGATCTTCATCGATGACACGCTGGTAGGCGGTTCCGACGATCTTGCCGCGCTGGAGCGTGCTGGAAAGCTCGACGCGATGCTCGGGCAGTAAACACCATGCGTATTGCGCTGCTTCAGATGACGTCCGGGACCGACCCGCAGGCAAACGCGCGCACGATTGCCGATGCCATCGCGGCTGCGGCAGAGGGCGGGGCGGAGATACTGTTCACGCCGGAGATGTCTGGGCTGCTCGACCGGGACAGGGGCAGGGCCGCAAGCCGCATCGTCTCCGAAGACGAGGACGTGGTGCTCGCGGCCGCGCGATCGGCAGCCGCAGCCGCTGGCATCACGGTCGCGCTTGGATCGCTCGCAATTGCAAGCGATGGCGGATGGGCCAACCGCAGCTTCCTGATTGGGCCCGGCGGAGAAATCACGGCCCGCTACGACAAGATCCACATGTTCGACGTCTCGCTCGCCAACGGAGAAAGCTGGCGGGAATCGGCAGCCTATACCGCTGGGAAGGACGTCGTTACCGCGCAGACCCCACTTGGGAAATTGGGCCTCGCCATATGTTACGACGTACGCTTTCCGGCGCTGTTCGAAGAGCTGGGACGGGCCAGATGTGACGCCATTGCGGTCCCGGCCGCTTTTACCGTTCTGACCGGCAAGGCACATTGGCACCTGATGCTGCGCGCCCGCGCGGTGGAGGCGAGCGCCTTTGTCATCGCTGCCGCCCAGGTGGGCGAGCACGAAGACGGGCGTAGAACCTACGGCCATTCGCTGGTCGTGGACCCGTGGGGCGAAGTCCTGCTCGACATGGGGGGCGAAAAGGCAGGGCTGGCGTTCTGCGAACTCGATCTCGACCGTATCGACGAAGTGCGCCGACAATTGCCCAGCCTTGCGAACCGGCGCGAAGTGCCTAAATCCGCCCGCCCATGATTATCTTCGACCTGCAATGTCCGCACGGCCATCGGTTCGAGGGCTGGTTCGGCTCATCGTCCGACTTCGAAAGCCAGCTGGAAGCCAACATGGTGTCCTGTCCGACTTGCGGCGACACGCAGGTCGGCAAAGCGCCGATGGCCCCCGCAGTGCCGGCGAAATCCAATTCAAGAGCGACGGTCGCTTCGCAGGACAGCACCGGGTTGGCTGGCGGCGTGTTGCCCGCTCAAATCAAGGAAGCTCTTAGCGCCCTCGCGAAGGCGCAGGCCGAAGCGCTCAAGACCTCGGAGTACGTCGGCGAACGATTCGCGGAGGAATCGCGCGCCATTCACTACGGGGAACGAGATGGCGCCGCCATTCACGGCAGGGCGAGCGCCGAAGAGGCGCGCGACCTGATCGAAGAGGGGATTTCCGTCCTCCCGCTTCTCACGCCCTTCGCCCCGCCGGAAGACATCAACTGATTGCCAGCGGCACGGGGATTGCCTAGTCCGCCTTCGGCGCGCCCGTAGCTCAGCAGGATAGAGCACCAGATTCCTAATCTGGGGGCCACAGGTTCGAATCCTGTCGGGCGCACCAACAAAGTAAGTGTTCCTACGGAAGCGCGTGGCCGCGCCTTGTTGACCGGTGCCGCGGACAATGCTCCGCATGACGCACAAGCAGCGAGAGGCGAGGGTTCCGGTGTCGGTTTCCGCACGCCTCAACTTCGGTGCCGACTGGACCGACGTTCACATCCGCAACGTTTCGTCCCGCGGTCTGATGGCCCACACGCCAACACCACCACGGCGTGGAGACTACGTCGAGATCCGGCGCGGGCCGATGGTTATCGTCGGTCGGGTCGCGTGGTCGGGCGACGATCGCTTCGGCATCGTCAGCCAGGACACCATCGATCTGAACGAACTGAAGGAGCCGGGCCGCATCGCGAAGCGGCCCGACGGAGACCGTCGCCGCACCGCACGCGGCGTCGAGAAATACGGTGCGCCCACGCGGCGCTCGTTCGCCGAGGCCGCGGAATCAAGCAGGCGCATCAGCCGCGCGCTGGACTTCGCATTCATGGCAAGCGCGACCGTGATGCTCGGCATGGCCGCCGCGCACTTCGCCTACGAAACGCTGGCGAAGCCCATGGACCAGGTCACGGCGACGCTGTCCTCCGCCAATCTGGCGCAGGCGAACCTGCGCGACTGAAGCCGCAGCGTCTTACGCCGGATCGACCTCGAGCACGCCGCGCTGAATCTGGTCGCGCTCCATGCTTTCGAACAGGGCCTTGAAGTTGCCTTCTCCGAAGCCGTCATCGCCCTTGCGCTGGATGAATTCGAAGAACACCGGCCCGACCTGTGCCTTCGCGAATATCTGTAGCAGCAGACGCGGCTGGCCGCCCTCGGTCGTTCCGTCGAGCAGGATGCCGCGCATCTGCAATTCCTCGGGATTCTCTCCGTGGCCGGGCAGTCGCTCGGGCAGCATTTCATAATAGGCTGCGGGCGGGGCGGTCATGAAGGGGACGCCGAACTCCTTGAGCCGGTCCCAGCAGGCCAGCAGGTCGTCGCAGATCAGGGCGATGTGCTGGATCCCCTCGCCGTTGAATTCCCGCAGGAACTCCTCGATCTGTCCCTTGCCGCCTTCGCCTTCTTCGTTGAGCGGGATGCGAATCTTGCCGTCAGGCGCAGTCAGCGCCTTGGAGGTGAGGCCGGTGTATTCGCCCTTGATGTCGAAGAACCGGATTTCGCGAAAATTGAAGAGCGTTTCGTAATAATCGGCCCAGTACTTCATGCGCCCGGCATAGACGTTGTGCGTGAGGTGATCGATCAGCTTGAAGCCAGCACCTTCCGGATGTTTCTCGACACCCGGGAGATATTCGAAATCGATGTCGTAGATCGACAAGCCATCGCCGTTCTCGTCTTCGTACCGGTCGACAAGATAGAGGATCGCGCCGCCGATGCCGCGGATGGCGGGAATGGCGAGTTCCATCGGTCCGGTCTCGACCTGCACCGGCTCTGCCCCCTGATCCATCAGATGGTCCCAGGCCGCCGATGCGTTCCGCACGCGAAAAGCCATGCCGCAGGCTGAGGGGCCATGCTCGCGGGCGAAGTACCATGCGGCGCTGCGCGGTTGGTAGTTGGCGATCAGATTGATCCCGCCTTGGCGCCAGAGGTGCACATCCTTGCTCCGGTGCGTCGCCACGTGGGTGAAGCCCATGGCTTCGAACACCGGTTCCAACTGACCCTTTTCAGGTGCGCAGAATTCGACGAATTCGAATCCGTCGAGGCCGGCGGGATTTTCGAAAAGGTCGGTGGTCATCGGGGCGATCTCCGCAGAAGCTGGTTTCATTTGCAACTACATAGCGGCCGAAGCGGGAAAATGCAAAGTTTTCGCCGCACAAACAGGCCGCTGTCACACAAACCGCTTGAATCGGGAATTCAACTGTGATTCTGTGGCTTTGTGGCACGGGGCTCATTCATTTTCGGAAAATCGCGCGAACAGCTCGCCCAGACGGGTGCGCTGGCGGGTCTGCTGCTTATGGCGGGGCTGGCTCTTGCTGGTCCGTCTGGCCTGCTCGCGTGGAGCGAAAATGTCGGGCAGCTCGAACGGTACGAAGTCCAGATCGCGAAGTTGCAGAGCGAGCGGAACGATCTTGCCAACCTGGTCGATCGGCTCGATCCGGACGGCGCGGACCCTGACCTGGTCGGGGAACTGCTGCGGCGCAATCTGAACGTCGCGCACCCGGACGAGATTGTCGTTCCGGTCAAGCCTGCGACCAAGTAGGCGGCACCATTCCCAACTCCGGCCATTGCATAGCTATGCGCCTTGCGCGGGTCGCCTGCGCGTCCTAGTGCGAGGATCATCAAGAGCCCTGCTCAAACGCACGCGCGAGAGGATTTCGTCTTGGCGAAAAAGCCGCAAGTACCTGCCACAACTCCCGAGAATGAGGATGATTTCGTCCTCAGCAGCCTGCAGGATGCCCTGGAACAAAAACGGCGCTTCGACGCGTCGGACGACCAGTTGCTCGACTTCTATGAACAGATGCTACTCATCCGCCGGTTCGAAGAACGTGCAGGCCAGCTTTACGGTCTCGGCCTGATCGGCGGCTTCTGCCACCTCTACATCGGTCAGGAGGCCGTCGCCGTCGGAATCCAATCCGCTCTCGAAGAGGGCAAGGACAGCGTCATCACCGGCTATCGCGACCACGGCCACATGCTCGCCTATGGAATCGATCCGAAGGTCATCATGGCGGAGCTGACCGGTCGCCAGGCGGGGATTTCCAAGGGCAAGGGCGGTTCGATGCACATGTTCTCGACCGAACACGCTTTCTACGGCGGCCACGGTATCGTCGGCGCGCAGGTGGCGCTCGGCGGTGGCCTCGCGCTTGCACACCAGTATCGCGGCGACGGCGGCGTGTGCATTGCCTATTTCGGCGATGGCGCAGCCAACCAGGGGCAGGTCTACGAGACCTTCAACATGGCCTCGCTCTGGAACCTGCCGATCATCTTCGTGGTCGAGGACAACCAGTACGCCATGGGCACCGCCACCAAGCGGTCGAGCGCGGAGACCCGCTTCTACCGGCGCGGCACCGCGTTCCGTATCCCCGGCATGGAAGTGAACGGCATGGACGTTCTCGAAGTGCGCCAAGCGACCGAAATCGCGCTCGAGCATGTGCGGGGCGGCAACGGGCCGGTGCTGATGGAATGCAACACCTATCGCTATCGCGGACACTCCATGTCCGACCCGGCGAAATATCGCACACGCGAGGAAGTGCAGGACCAGCGGGAGCATAACGATCCCATCGAACGCGCAAAGAACGAACTGGTCGAACGTGGCCGGAGCGAGGACGATCTGAAAGCCATCGACAAGCGCATCCGCGCACAGGTTTCCGAAGCGGCCGATTTTGCCGAGAATTCGCCGGAGCCAGAGGCCAGCGAACTCCACACCGACATTCTGGTGGAGAGCTACTGATGGCTGTCGAACTGAAGATGCCCGCACTTTCTCCCACCATGGAGGAAGGTACGCTCGCCAAGTGGCTGAAGCAGGAAGGCGACGAAATCGTTGCCGGCGACATCATCGCGGAGATCGAGACCGACAAGGCGACGATGGAATTCGAGGCGGTCGATGAAGGCACGCTTGGCAAGATCCTGATCCCGGAAGGGACCGAGGGCGTGAAGGTCGGGACCGTCATCGCGATGCTGGCGGGCGAGGGCGAAGATGCCTCCGCGATCAAGACACCGGCCGCCACCAAGGACGTCGAAGACACGCCGGGCGAAGGCAAGGATGTGGGACGCGACCAGAGTGAGGCGCAGATCACCAAGCCGGCGAAGGTGGAGCCCCGGCAGGATCCGGAAATCCCCGTTGGCACCAACATGGTCAACCTGACCGTGCGCGAGGCGCTGCGCGACGGCATGGCCGAAGAAATGCGGCGCGACGACCGCGTCTTCGTGATGGGCGAAGAAGTTGCCGAGTATCAGGGCGCCTACAAGGTGACCCAAGGCCTGCTTGACGAATTCGGGCCCAAGCGCGTCATTGATACGCCGATCACCGAATACGGATTTGCCGGTATCGGTGCGGGCGCCGCGATGGGCGGCCTGCGCCCGATCGTCGAATTCATGACGTTCAATTTCGCCATGCAGGCGATCGACCACATCATCAACTCGGCGGCGAAGACGAATTACATGAGCGGCGGCCAGATGCGTTGCCCGGTCGTATTCCGCGGTCCCAACGGCGCAGCCAGCCGCGTCGGCGCGCAGCACAGCCAGAACTATGGCCCGTGGTACGCCAGCGTCCCCGGGCTGATCGTGATCGCGCCCTACGATGCGCAGGATGCCAAGGGCCTCATGAAAGCCGCCATCCGTTGCGAAGATCCTGTTGTCTTCCTCGAGAACGAGCTGGTCTACGGACGCAGCTTCGAAGTCGCGCAGCTCGACGACCACGTTCTGCCGATCGGCAAGGCGCGGATCATGCGCGAAGGCAGCGATGTCACCATCGTCGCCTACTCGATCGCAGTCGGACTTGCGCTGGAAGCTGCCGAGGAACTGGCAGGCGAGGGTATCGATGCCGAAGTTATCGATCTTCGCACGCTGCGCCCGCTCGACAAGCAAGCTATTCTCGACAGTCTCGCCAAGACAAACCGCCTCATCATTGCGGAAGAGGGCTGGCCGACCTGCTCGATCGCGTCGGAAGTGATGGCGATCTGTATGGAAGATGGCTTCGACCACCTCGACGCCCCGGTTCTTCGCGTCTGCGATGAGGACGTTCCGCTGCCCTATGCGGCAAACCTCGAAAAGCTCGCGCTGATCGACAGCGCTCGCATCGTCGCCGCAGCGAAGAAGGTCTGTTACCGGGACTGAGCCTACGGCTCAGCCCGCTATCGGGCCGATACCTTCGAACTGGGAACAGCCGGCCACCGGATCGGGATTTCCGGGGGCGCGCTGCATGATGCCGGACAGGTCACGATCGTCACGGACCATAAAAGCCGAATTGGCATGCATGGTCTTGCTCGTCATGAATACGTCGGTGATCAGCGGCTGGTATTCGTAGGCAACCTCGACGAATACGACTGCGCCGCCTTTGGGCGCGCGGACTTCCTCTCCTGCCGGCCCCATGCCGGCAATCCCGCTGCCGTAGCCGTCGCCTTCTAGGCCGTAGCTCGACGTCCACGACAGCTTACCGGCGCAGCGCTGCCAGTGTATCCACTGCTGGTCATCCGTGCCGGGAACGACTTCCAGGCTGCTGACGATAACGCGCCCATGCTTGTACAATTCGAGCGAGGCGCCCGCGTGGAGATGCGCACCGTAGAGCAGATCGTTGAGGTCGGATTCGTAGATTCTGCGGTTCTGCAAGGTGGAGGTGTCGCCGATGCGCGAGGCATTGTCCGCCGCCTGCATAGCGGCCTGGCTCATCCGCATCTTGACCACCGCCATGTTGGCCGTCTCCAACCCGTAGAGCCCGGCGACGAGCACGAATGGCGCTGACAGCGCGAACTCCGTCATCGCGACCGCGCGCGTGTCGCTCCAGAGCCTGCGAAGCGCGCTCAGCATCAGCAGTTCCCGGTGGTGGCCCGGTCGGGCTGGAGCGTGAACGGCTGGTTGCGAAGCACGGTGGTTGCCGAGGTTGAGAACTCGGGCGAAATCCCGATGAGCCCTGCCAGCGGGAAGGCCCGCGCGTAGCTCATGCTGGCGGTATAGAGCACGGCCTCCCGTGCGTCGCCATTGCCCGCTGTACCGCGATCGTCATCCCAATAGCCATTGCCGTTGGCATCTTCGAACGGTTCGCCATCGTCGCAGGAACCGTTGCCGTTGACGTCGTCGTAATCTTCGGCCCGTGCGACGTCGATGAAGCTGCCGTAGGAGCGGCGCGTGAAGGTGACGTTCGCGCGCGGAACGATCGAATGAACCTGGCCGCGCACGCGGTTATCGAGCGCCAGCGCGGTCGCTCCCTCGATCGTTGCATCGCGCGCCGCCTGCTGCATCGCTCCCTGCAGAACCGATTTGGCGTACATGTTGTAGCCGAGGTCGAAGATGCCCATCAGCATGATGAGGAGCACGGGCGCGATCAGCGCGAACTCCGTAATGGTCACGCCGCGCTCATCGCGCAGCAGGCTTCCGAGGCGTGCGGCCATCAGTTGGAGATCCGCAAGTCGCCGAGTGTCTTCGCAATGTCGGTAAAGACATTGGACAGCTCGGCCGAGTTTCGCGCTTCGAAATAGCGCCCGGGCCCGGCACATTCGGTCATGTAGCTGTTCACCAACGTGCCGAACGCGATGACCCACACGGTGACGTTCTGCTTCTTCGCTTCCTTGCAGGCGAACAGGAACCGTTCGTTCACGGTCTGCTTCAGCGACATCGATGCGCCCGTCGTCCAGCGACGCTGATCGAGCGGTTCGACGCCATAAGCGGAGTAGGACAGGTCGTAGGGCTCAGTCTGGCCATCGGTAAGGAAAATCAGGTGCCGGCTGGTGGGGCGCGCCGGTTCGTCCGCGTTCTCTTCAGCGAACAGACCATTGGGCGAAATCAGCCGGGCGCCCCACAACATACCCACATCGTGATAGGTCGCGCCGACCGGCGAAAGCGTCGCGAGGTAGCTGTCGATATCTGTCGCGCTCATTTCGGCCAGATTACGCGCGGGGGCTGGGCAGGCCGACCACCAGACATTCCCGGTGTCGAGATACTGATCCGTGGTAACTACCGGCTTCACGGACCACGAACCGTTGGACCACCAGTCGAACGCCCGCGCGTAAATCATCCCCGGATAGCGCGGCCGCCACTGCGTTGCGCTGTCGGTCGGGGTAGGAACGAGATTGATGTCGAGATCGGGATTGTCGGCAAGATCGACGGCCGAATAGTCGGAGATGAAGGTGCTGCCGCGTTCCTCCATGCATCCGCCAGTCTCTGCGCGCCAATTGGATACGTCCCGTGTAACCGGCTGGTACCGCCACTGCCGGATAACCTCCGGGATCGGCTCGACCTCTTCGTAGGACTGGACATAATTTGTATCGGTGGAGCTCTGCACTTCGCACGTCGTCCCGGTAACGATCGCACGCCATCGAGTGCCGTTGTGGGTCTTGTGGAATTCCGTGATATAAAGGACCGCAGGCGGATCCGACCGCTGCTCCTGCCAGGTTCTCCCGGTCGGAGCGGTGCTCGTCACCCAGCTCCCCGCGGGCAGAGGCTGATTGCAGGAGTAGTAGCCCTGCTGGTCGGAACTGGCAGGCTCGTTCCAGGTCGCGGGATAAGAGGTCGACGTCACCCAGTCGGTTCGCGTGCCGGAAACGAATTTCCAGTTGCGAGTGTATTTGCTTCCCGGCGGAGCGGGCTTCGTGCCGGCATCGGTGCGGGACTGATAGGTCCATTCATCGACAACCCAGTCGTCCTGCAACAGGTGGCCGATGTTCACATTGGTCGAATAGGGGACGAAGCCGTATCGCACCCGCGTGCCCGGGCTCTTCGAACCATCGATCTGAGCGTGAAAGTTACGAACGACGAAGCGCAGGGAGTCGAGCCGCGACTGGCTGTCGCCAGCGTTCGTGTGGCGCATCGACCCCGTGACGTCGAGCACCATCATCAGGTCCATGTTGGTGAAATTCAGCTGCGCCTGGCAGGCGACCGCGATCGGCATGTTGTCGTAGCCGAATATGCCCATCAGCGTCGTCGGCAGATCGGCGCTTGCGGTCCCGGAGATAGCGTAATTATCCTCAAGCGTCATCTGGAAGCTGTCACTGGTGGTGCCGTAGATGCCATCGCGAAAGTTGAGATCGAAGAAGCTCTGCCCGACCGTCACGACGGAACCTGGCACGTCGCCGGTCACCACGACGTCGGAGCCCAGTTCCTTGCGTGCCGCGAGAACGCCGGCATCGCACGCCTGCTGCAAGCGCGATTCGGCGAGGTAACCGCGGCTGATGTCGACGCCGCCGCCGATCATTGCGATCAAAGGCAGCAGCGCTGCCGCGACCAGCATGATCGTATTGCCGCCCGTGTCGCGCGCAAGATTGCGCAGAAAGCCGCCACGGCGACAGTCGGAGGACCCATCGATCATGGTCTTGCCTTACCGGCACGGGGTAAGGGCTTGCCTTCGCAAGATGGTTAATTTGTTCACAATGTTTGGTGCTTCTGGCCTAGGGCGGAATGGTGAATACGATCCCCGAAGACGAAGATCTGACCGCTGCGCAGCAGGTTGCGCTCGCCCATTCGCCGGCAGACGTTGCGCGAATGCTGGCACCGGTCTTCGCCCTGGACCGACGGTGCGCGCGGATCGTCGGAGGCACGAGCGAGCCGGCGCTATCCCAAATCCGCCTCGCGTGGTGGCGTGAACGGTTGGCCGAGCCGGTGTCCGTGCGCCCGAAAGGCGATGTTGTTCTCGATTCCCTGTCGCGCTGGTCGGGGTTGGAAGCAGGATTTATCGCCATGGTCGAAGCCTGGGAAATGTTGCTGGCAGATCAGCTCTCTCCCGTCGAAGTCGCGGAATATTGCGAGGGCAGGGCAGCACCAGTTCGACAGTGGTGCCATGCTGCGGGGCTGGACGCGCACGCGGGTGACGCAGCGGCCTGTATTTCACTTTGGTCGTGTGCCGATCTTGCTGCCCACCTTGGCGAGGGCGAAGAAAAGCGAACCGTCTTGGCATCCGGCAAGGCCAGACCTTCTCCCATGCTGCTGCCGAAAAGGCTTCGCGGTATCGCTATCCTGGGGGAGTTGGGACGTCGCGCCCTTGCCCGTGGAGGCGACGTGCCAATGAGCACCCGCGGCGACGCGCTTGCCGTCTTGCGAATGTCACTACTCGGTCGCTAGGGTGCTGCGATGGACAGCATGACCAAATGAACCGCATCCTGCTCGGAGCGATCCTCGCGCTATTTGCTGCGGGCATCGGAATGTTCTGGTGGCAAGGCGTCGCGCAGGTGGAAGAGAGCGCTCCGCCACCTCCGCAAACCGCTCCCGACAACCCCGTCGATCCCGATACGCTACCCCAAGCCAGCGATGCCGATCTGCTCGGTGAAGGGCCAGCGCCACCCGAGGCGACCGAACTCACCAAGGAACAACGGCGCTTCTTCCGCTACGACCGCAACCGGGATTTGCGGATCACGCGCAACGAGATGCTGTCCACTCGCAGCGCTGCCTTCCGCAAGCTCGACAAGGATGGCAACAACCTGCTGACCTTCGAGGAATGGGCAGTTACGACGGTGGACAAGTTCGAAGGCGCTGACGCCAATCGCGATCGTGAGCTGACCCAGCGCGAATTCGCGGCGACTGCGCCCAAGCCTTCGCCTCGCAAGCCGGCCTGCCGCTGCTGACTGCCGAACCCCCGCTCAGGCGGGCACAGCTTCGCGCTGGTCGAGCCACGCCCCGAAGTCGGCCTTCCCTCGGCTTGTATAGGCTTCCTTGCGGGCCTTCTTCTTCACCTCGTGAAGCGGGTCGAACAGGCCGAAATTGACATTCATCGGCTGGAAGTTCTCCGCCTCGGCATCGCCGGTGATGTGTGCCAGCAGTGCGCCCATCGCGGTTGAGCGGGGCGGGTTGCTCCAATCCTCGCCCGCCAGTTCGCTTGCCGTCATCATTCCGGCCAGCAAGCCGACAGCTGCGCTTTCGACATAACCCTCGCAGCCGGTAATCTGCCCGGCGAAGCGGATATGCGGCGCGCTCTGCAGGCGCAATTGACGGTCCAGCAGCGTGGGAGAGTTGATGAAGGTGTTGCGGTGCAGCCCGCCGAGCCGCGCGAACTCCGCATTCTCCAGGCCGGGTATCGTGCGGAACAGCTCTACCTGCGCGGCATATTTCAGCTTGGTCTGAAAGCCGACCATGTTCCACAATGTGCCGATGGCGTTGTCCTGCCGCAGCTGGACCACGGCATAGGGCCAGCGACCCTGCGGATGCTCCTCCGTGGTGTCATAGGGATTGTCGAGCCCGACGCCCTTCATCGGGCCGTAGCGCAAGGTCTCGACCCCGCGCGACGCCATGACCTCGATCGGCATGCAGCCATCGAAGTAAGGCGTGTCCTTCTCCCACTCGCGAAACTCTGTCTTCTCGCCATCCATCAGACCCTGGTGAAAGGCGAGATACTGGTCCTTCGTCATCGGGCAGTTGATGTAATCGCCGTCTTCGTTCGAGGCTTCGGTGCGCTTGTTCCAGCGCGACTGCACCCAGCATTTGGTCATGTCGATGCTGTCGCGGTGGATGATCGGGGCGATCGCATCGAAGAAAGCGAGGCGGTCCTGACCCGTTGCGCCCACGATGCTTTCGGCCAACGATTGCGCTGTCAGAGGGCCGGTGGCGACGATTGTCAGGCCGCTGTCGGGCAACCTGTCCACCTTTTCGCGCACGACGGTAAGATTGGGATGTTCGTCCAGCCGCCGCTGGACCTCTGCGGAGAACACGTCCCGATCTACGGCAAGTGCGGAGCCTGCCGGCACCTGGGCTTTCGCTGCCGCCGCCATGACGATGGAATCGCAACGCCGCATTTCGTGGTGCAGCAAACCAACCGCATTGCGTTCGTCATCATCGGAGCGGAAGCTGTTGGAGCAGACCAGTTCCGCCAGACCGTCCGTCTGGTGGGCAGGGGTCATCTCGCCGCTGCCCCGCATCTCCGACAGGCGGACTTTCACGCCGCGCCGGGCGAGCTGCCACGCCGCCTCGCTTCCGCCGAGGCCGCCGCCGATGATGTGGACGTCGTGGGTCTTCGTATCGCTGTTCATGAGCGCGCACCTACCGCTTGCGCCCGGTAGTGTTCAAGGCCAAGCTCGTGCACGAAAGGGGCAAAGATGCCGAAACTTGCGCTGGCCGAGCATCGGCCCTGGTTGCTGGCGAGCCTCGCCACGGCAATCCTGTTCTATGTCCTGTCCGGCAGCAAGGTTCCGGAGCTCTACGTCGCCGCTTTGAAGCTCTTTCCGGTCGGCCTCCTCGCTGTGTACGCATTGGCACGGCATGGCAGTGCCGATGCGCGCCTGCTGGCGCTGGTCATGGCACTTTCCGCTGTGGGCGACATGACGCTGGAATTCTTCACGACCGCGGGCGGTGCGTTCTTCTTCGCATCCCACCTCGCCGCCATTTCGCTCTATCTGCGGAACCACCGCGATGTGCTCACAGGAAGCCAGAAGTCGGCCGGCGTGGCCCTGTTGATCGGCACGCCAGTCAGTGGCTGGCTTTTCACCAATGAAGCATCCACCGCCGTTTACGCGCTGGCGCTGGGCGGAATGGCGTGCGCAGCGTGGCTGAGCCGTTTTCCCCGCTACCGGGTCGGCGTAGGGGCAGTCCTGTTCGTCGCGTCCGATATCCTGATCTTCGCCCGCCTGGGCGGCCAGGTCGAAATCATCGCAAACTGGCTGGTCTGGCCGCTGTATTACGGCGGCCAGTTCCTGATCGCGACCGGCGTCATTCAGACGCTGCGGCGACGGGCCTAGCCGCCCGGCTCATCCTCGATATTGCGGCCGCTGTGCATCGTCGTGTGCGGAGCGGTCGGATTGACGCTGCCGCCGTGCGAGGCGATTTCGTCGGCGACCATTTCTTCCGCCTCGTTCTCCGGTTCCTCGGTTTCGTCGATCAACGCGGCACCGACGATATGCTCGCCCTTGCCGACGTTAAAGATGCGCACACCTGAGGATGTGCGACCCGACACGGAGTATCCTTCATGCATTTCGAACCCGCCGGGCACGAGGTGACGGAAGTTGATCGGCAGGCGGATCAGCTTGGCCTGGTCGGTCACCAGCATCAGCTGCGAACCGTGCCGGACCGGGAAGCTCGCCACCACAGGGCCGTTGCGGTCGGGATTGCTCGTGGGCTCGCCGATATTGGTCAGCCCCTGGCCGCCGCGCCCGATGGTGCGATATTCGTAGGCCGACGATATCTTGCCGTAACCGTTCGCAGTCAGCGTGAGGATGAATTCCTCGCCATCCGCCATTTCCGCCGCCTTCTCGTCGTCCAGCGTGCCTTCGGCATCGTTGTTCTTCCAGTCGGCGGCGCGCAGGTAAGCGTCGCGCACCTCGGTGTCGCGTTCGCCCGCATCGAGCACGGCCATGGAGACGACCTTCGCCCCGTCCTTCAGCGTCATGCCGCGAACGCCGATGCCGGTTCGGCTCTTGGTTTCGCGCGCGTCCGTGGCGGCGAAGCGAATGGCCTTGCCTGAATCGGATGCGAGGAAGATTTCCTGATCCTCATTCAGCAGTTCGACGCCGATCAGTCTGTCTCCCGACCCTTCGACGAAACCCATCGCGTACTTGCCCGCAGTCGGCACGTTCGTGAAAGCGTCCATCGAATTGCGGCGGACCATGCCCTGTTCGGTCGCGAAGACGATATTGAGCGAAGCCCAGTCGTTCTCGTCTTCCGGCAGAGCGAGGACGTTGGTCACCCGTTCGTCTTCGCCAAGCGGCAGGAGGTTCACCATCGGGCGCCCCTTGGTCTGCGGGCCGCCTTCGGGCAGCTTCCACACCTTCAGACGATAGACGCGACCGGTGTTGGTGAAGAACAGCACCGGATTGTGGGTGGAGGTGACGAACATCTCCACCACGGCATCCTCGTCCTTCGTCGCCATGCCGCTGCGGCCCTTGCCGCCGCGGGCCTGCGCGCGGAACGTGCCGAGCGGGGTGCGCTTGATGTAGCCGCCGTGGGTCACCGTCACGACCATTTCGTCGCGTTCGATCAGATCCTCGTCATCGATCCCGTCCCATGCGGGCGCGATCTCGGAAATGCGGGGCGTCGCGTACTGCTCGCGGATTTCGATAAGCTCGTCACGCATGACGCCATAGAGCTTCGCGCGGTCCGCGAGGATGGAAAGATATTCGGCGATAGCGTCGGCCAGTTCCTTCAGTTCGTCGCCGATCTCGTCGCGGCCCATTGCCGTAAGGCTCTGCAGGCGCAGGGCGAGGATCGCCTTCACCTGTCGTTCGGACAGGCGATAGGTGCCGCCCTCCTGTTCCTCGCTTGGCTCGATGGCTTCGACCAAGGCGATGTATTGCGCGATGTCGCCGATCGGCCACTGCTTCGTGCGCAGCTTCTCGCGCGCGATCTGCGGATTGGAAGAGCCGCGGATCATCGCGACGACTTCGTCGAGGTTGGACACAGCGACGACGAGGCCGAGCAAGATGTGCGCCCTGTCGCGCGCCTTGTTCAGTTCGAACTTGGTGCGGCGGGTAATCACCTGCTCGCGGAATCTGACGAACGCCTGGATGATGTCGCGAAGGGTCAGCACCTCAGGGCGGCCACCGCGGATCGCGAGCATATTGGCAGGGAAGCTCGCCTGCGCGGGCGTGTGGCGCCAGATCTGGTTGAGAACCACTTCCGGGGTCGCATCGCGTTTCAGGTCGACGACAACGCGCACGCCTTCGCGGCTCGATTCGTCGCGGATGTCGGCGACGCCTTCGATCCGCTTTTCCTTCGCGGCATCGGCAATCTTCTCGACCAGGCCGGACTTGCCGACCTGATAGGGGATCGATGTGAAAACGATCGACTTTCGATCGTTGCGACCGGTTTCGACTTCGTGCCGCGCGCGCATCAGGATGGAGCCGCGACCGGTGGTGTAGGCTGCTTTCGCGCCCGATTTGCCGAGGATCAGCGGTGCGGTGGGAAAATCCGGGCCGGGTATGATCTCGAACAGGTCTTCCGAAGTGATCGTCGGATCGTCCAGATAGGCAAGACAGCCGTCGATCACTTCACCCAGATTGTGCGGCGGAATGTTCGTCGCCATCCCGACCGCGATTCCGCCTGCGCCATTGACCAGCAGGTTGGGGAACCGCGCGGGCAGGACCGTCGGTTCCTTGCGCGAACCGTCGTAGTTTTCGGTGAAGTCGACCGTATCTTTGTCGAGATCGTCGAGCAGGCTGTTGGCGACTTTCGCCAGACGCGCTTCGGTGTAGCGCATCGAGGCTGGCGGATCGGGGTCCATCGAACCGAAGTTGCCCTGACCGTCGATAAGCGGCACGCGCAGCGACCAGTCCTGCGTCATGCGGGCGAGCGCGTCGTAGATCGCGGAATCGCCATGCGGGTGATAGTTACCCATGACGTCGCCGACGATCTTGGCGCTCTTGCGATACGGGCGCCCGGCGACGAAACCGCCTTCCTGGCTGGCATAAAGAATACGGCGGTGAACCGGCTTCAGCCCGTCGCGCACGTCGGGCAGCGCGCGACTGACGATCACGCTCATCGCGTAATCGAGGTAGCTCGCCTTCATCTCGTCGACGATGTCGATGCGTTCGACGTCGCCCGAGGGGACGGGGGGATCAAGCGGGTATGTTTCGTCGGTCACTTAGGTTTTCGCCGGTCAGCTTTCGCGATCAGTAATTCCGCGAGCGGGAACCCTAGGGCAGGGGGGCGGGAACCGCCAGTTTTCCCGAGGATGGATGGCCCCGTTTCGCCCGGTTTTCCACACATCTAACCCGTGAGGGTGGCTGCGTGGCTGAGCGCAAGCTGATGGTCCCATTCAAAGCGCATTAAGCCGCGAATCCCCATAACCGATTTGCAAATCGAAGGGCGCTCGCGCATGAGTGACAGCAATCTCGCAGCGCTTATTATACCGACATAACAGGAGAGTTTCCCCAATGGCTGCAGCTACCACTACCTCGCCCGTCAAGCGTCGCCTGATCGGCAGCAAGCTGGCGCTTGCCATTGCGCTTGCCAGCGGCACCGTGCTCGGCGCGACTGCGCTTGAAGCGCCTGCTTTCGCGCAGAAGAAAAAGAACGATAAGGCGCCGAAGGCTGACTATTCCGAAGCGTTCATCACTGCGTACAAGCCTCTGTCAGACCAGCTGGGCGTGGAAGGTGCCGATCAGGCAGCGCTGAAGGCCGCCATCCCCGGCCTGGTTGCTGCATCCAGCACGGCCGACGACAAGATGGCTACCGGCAATTTCATCCTGCAGGTCGGCAACAAGAACAACGACGCCGCCTTGCAGAGGCAGGGCCTCGACATGATGCTCGACAGCGGCAAGGTGGCGGCAGCCGATCTCGCCCGGCTGACGGCGATTGCGGGGCAACTCGCCTACAATGCCGGCGATTACGCCGCAGCGCGGACCCGCATGGAATCGGCCATCGCCGCTGGCTATTCCGAAAACGATCCGGAAGCCCTGATCGCGGAAAGCTACTTCAAGGAAGGGCAGCACGCGGCCGGCCTCGACTATCTGGACAAGGCAATCGCGACGCGTGTCGCTGCCGGCCAGCCGGTCAAGATCGACTGGATCAAGCGCGGACTCGCCATTGCCTACACCAACAATCAGCCGACCTACGCGAACAAGTACGCCACCATGTATGTGGAAAATCAGCCCGGTGCCGAAAGCTGGAACGACGCGATCGCCATCGCGCTGAACACCAACAAGTACGAACCGGCCGAAGTTCTGGACCTCCTGCGTCTCGCTCGCGCTACGAAGGTGCTCAAGAAGCCGACCTACATGGAATACATCGAATCGGCGGACGCGCGCCGGATGCCTGGCGAAGTTCTGGCGATCATCGACGAAGGGTACGCCTCGGGCGAACTCGACCGCACGGACCCTTACGTGAAGGAAAACCGCGCGATGGCAGAACGCCAGATCGCAGCGGACAAGGCCGACCTCCCGTCGCTCGAACGCGATGCGATGGGCGGTTCGGCGCAGCTTCGCACAGTCATGGCGGCAGGCGACGCGTTCCTGAACTACGGACAGTACGCCAAGGCCGAAGCGCTTTACAGCAAGGCGCTGGGCATGCCGGGCGTGAACACCGCGACGGCGCTGACCCGCCTCGGCATTACGCAGCAGGCGCAGGGCAAGACCACCGAAGCGGCTGCGACCTTTGCGAAGGTTGAAGGTGCACGGCAAGCGATCGCCCGACTGTGGGGCGTTTACGCAGCACAGCAGGCTGGTTCGTAAGCCTTCAACTTAAGCGAAAATTCGGGGCGCGGATGGCGAAAGCTGTCCGCGCCCTTTTCGTTGCGCATCAGCTCGTAACGTTTATCAGCGCAGGCGCTTGACCCAGATCGTATTGTCGCGCCGTTCGACCTTGAACTGGTCGATCGCGTCGAACAGGTCGATCAGGCGCTTGAAGCCGTAGTTGCGAATATCGAAGCTGGAACGGTTGCCCGCAATCTGGCCGACTTCGCCCATCTGCGCGTATCCATCATCGTCGCGCTTCGCCGCTTTCCATGCGGTGCCGAGCAATTCGACCAATTCCTCATCGATCGCGCCCTTGCCGTTCGCGCTCGACTTGCTTGGCGTATCCGCATCGTCAGACGCACCCTTGATCAGCGCGTCGATGTCGATGAAACGGGTGCAGGCGCTCTTGAACGCTGCCGGGGTCTTGGACGTGCTGCCGAAGCCGTAGACGATGAGCCCGTCCTGCCGTAGCCGGGTGACCAGCGGGGTGAAGTCGCTGTCCGACGACATGATGCCGAACCCATCGACCTTGCCCTGATAAAGCAGGTCAATGGCATCGATCGTCATTGCCATGTCGGTTGCATTCTTGCCCGCGGTAAGGTCGAACTGCTGCTGCGGACGAATGCCGTACTTGTGAGTGATGGTGTCCCAGCGCGCGAGGTTGTTCTTCGCAAAGTTCCCGTAGGCGCGCTTGATGTTCACCTGCCCCAGTTCGGCCATGACCGTCAGCACGGGGTCGATCCCCTTGGGAGAGGTGTTGTCCGCGTCAATCAGCAGGGCGATGTTCTTGAGTTCGGCTTCGGGCATGTGCCGCTACATGGTCGCGTTGGTGCGGGGGCGCAAGTCACTCGACCGGCAGGAAGTCGTCGCTTTCCTCGTCGAGCAAGTGGAGCACGCCGTCCGAGATCGCGAAGAACGAGCCGCGCAGCTTGAGTTCGCCGAGCGACTCCTTCTCCTGCACATAGGGAAATGACCGAAGGTTCTTCAGGCTTTCGCGCACGGCGGCCTGTTCCATCGCGCGCTCGGCTTCGCGCCCCTGCGTGCCGAATTCAGCTGCGATCGGATCGCGCACATGGTCGAGCATCCCGATCCAGCTGGCGACAAAGCCGCCTTCGCCCGGCGCCTGTCCGTGCAAATCCTGCGTCAACGCAGCCTTGCAGCCGCCGCACAGGCCATGACCCATCACGATGATTTCGCGCACTCTCAGGAATTGCACAGCAAATTCCAACGCGGCAGACACACCGTGAAGGCCGGGCGTCGTTTCGTAGGGCGGAACCATGGCTGCGACATTCCGGACCACGAACAGCTCGCCGGGATCGGCGTCGAAGATCTGTGCAGGATCGACACGGCTGTCCGAGCAGGAAATGACCATCACCCGCGGTTCTTGCCCCGTACCCAGCGCAGCCCAGCGTTCGCGCCGCATGTCCCAGTCCTGATTACGGAACCGGCGGTAACCTTCGACGAGGCGGGCGAGATCGATCGTGGGTGTGTTTGCCATGCGCGGGCAGATGCCGCGCGGCATTGCGTCTGGCAAGCCCTGTCACTAAGTGGAGCGGCATGAATGACATGACGGCTATTGCGACCGAAGGCGAACGTCCTCAGCGGCTCAAGAAGCCCGACTGGATCCGCGTGAAAGCGCCGACCAGCGAAGGCTATGCCGAAACGCGCCGGCTGATGCGCGATCTCAACCTCAATACGGTGTGCGAAGAGGCGGCCTGTCCGAATATCGGAGAGTGCTGGACCAAGAAACACGCAACCGTGATGATCCTCGGCGACGTCTGCACCCGCGCCTGCGCGTTCTGCAACGTGAAGACGGGGATGCCGCGCATGGTCGACCCGATGGAGCCGGAGAATACCGCCGTCGCCGCCGCCAAGATGGGGCTGGAACACATCGTCATCACCAGCGTCGATCGGGACGATCTTCCCGACGGCGGGGCGGGGCAGTTCGTAAAGGTGATCGAGGCGCTGCGCCGCAACACGCCGAACACCACCATCGAGATTCTCACGCCCGACTTCCGGGGCAAGATGCGCCCGGCGGTCGAAGCGATCGTCGCGGCGGGGCCGGACGTCTACAATCACAACCTGGAAACCGTGCCGCGTCTTTATCCCACCATTCGCCCCGGCGCGCGCTATTATGCCTCGCTGCGGTTGCTGGAAGAGGTCAAGCGCCACAACCCGATGATCTTCACCAAGTCTGGCATCATGCTGGGCCTGGGAGAGCAGCGGCTGGAAGTTCACCAGGTGATGGACGACATGCGCTGCGCCGACGTCGATTTCATCACGATGGGCCAGTATCTCCAGCCGACGCAGAGGCACGCGAAGGTGGATGAATTCGTCACCCCCAAGGCATTCGACGCCTACGGGGCCATCGCGCGGGCCAAGGGCTTCCTGCAAGTCGCCTCCAGCCCGCTTACCCGATCCAGCTATCACGCTGGAGACGACTTCGCGCAAATGCGCGCCGCGCGCGAAGTGAAGCTGGCCCGCCAGAACGCCTGATGCCCGGAATTCACGAGACCCGTCAGCTGCCCTACAGCTGCGAGCAGATGTTCGACCTCGTCGCTGACGTCGACAGCTATGGCGAGTTTCTGCCGTGGGTCATCGCCACGCGGGTGCGCGAAGACAGCGACACGGAAATGACCGCCGACATGCTGGTCGGGTTCAAGGCGATCCGGGAAAAGTTCACTTCGCGCGTCATCAAGCGGCGACCGGAATTCATCGAAGTCCAGTATGTCGATGGCCCGATGCGTGATCTCGACAATGTCTGGGAGTTTCGTCCTCTGGACGACGGCGGTTGCGAGATCGACTTTCGCGTCGACTTCACCTTCCGCAACAGGATGTTCGAAGCGCTCGCCGGCCAGTATTTCGACCGCGCCTTCCGCAAGATGATGAGCGCCTTCGAGGCTCGCGCGGCAGAGCTTTACGGCAACAGCAGTTCGAGCGCGCAGAGCGTCGCCTGAAACCGGACGCCCGCGCGGTCGTTCTCCTCGAACAGCTTGAGTTCCGCCAACGGCTCTTCCTCGCCGCGAACGGCTTTCGCAAATACGACCGTGCCGACCGGCTTCTGGTCCGTCCCGCCATCCGGACCGGCCACGCCGCTGATCGCCACCGCCACATCGGCATCGGGAGCCTGTTTCAGCGCGCCCTGCGCCATGGCGTAAACGCACGCGATGGAGACCGCACCGAACGTGTCGATGATGTCATCCTTCACCCCGAGTTCGTCGCGCTTGGCACTGTTGGAATAGGTCACGAAACCGCGATCTAGCACGGCCGAACTGCCCGCAATCTCCGTCAGCGCAGCCGCGACGAGGCCGCCGGTGCAGCTCTCCGCAAGCACGATCTTGCGCCCGGCGGCGCGGTTTTCTTCCACCACGCACCTGGCGAGGTCGATGATTTCAGGAGGCAGGAGATCGCGAGTCATTTGGTCTCGGTAGCACAGATTGCCTGACCGCGCGTGCCCGCGATATTGAACACGAAACCGATTAGGGCGCCCGCGTCGCGCGGCTGGAGCTTGTTCACCAGCGACAGGCCACGCTCGATATTGGCGCAATGATTCGGCTGGATTTCCTTGGCGATCATCTGAAGCAGCATGGCATCGACGAAGGGGCGAACGGCCTCGTCGGGCATTTGCGACATCATGCCGGCAATCTGCTGGCCCTCGCTTCGCTTGCTTCCGAGCTTCAGCATCGCGGCTTTTGCATTTGGCCAAACTTCTTCCGTGAGGTCAGCGTAGCGGCTCTTCATGCTATTGGCGCCGGTGGCGAGAAATCCGGATTTCGACAGTCGGGGCGCGCAAGTGTTCTGCGCCGCTTCGATGGCGGAAGGCGCTGCGTAGATCATCGAGTGCGCGACTTCGCGCTCGGTCAGGCAGTTGCTCTGTGCGGCGGCCGTGTTGGCGGCGGTCATGGCGACCAGCGCAGCGGTCGCGGCGGCAATTTTCGTTCGACGGGTCAAATGCTCAATCCTTTGCCTGAAGCAGGGCCACGGCCCGTGCTTCTATTCCTTCGCCGCGCCCGATGAAGCCGAGCCGCTCGGTCGTGGTCGCCTTCACGCTGACGCGCGAGACATCCACTCCAAGCAGTCCCGCGAGCCGTTCGCGCATCGCATCGCGGTGCGGACCGATCTTCGGCGCTTCGCATACGATAGTGAGGTCAACATTACCGACAGCATAACCGGCTTCGTCGGCGAGCTTCACGGCGTGCTCTACGAACTGGCCGGACGCTGCGCCCTTCCAGCGCGCATCGCTTGGCGGAAAATGCTGTCCGATATCGCCCAGTGCCGCTGCGCCGAGGATCGCGTCCACCACAGCATGGAGGCCGACATCGGCATCGCTGTGGCCTGCCAGACCGCGGTCATGTTCGATCTTCACGCCGCAGAGCCACAGTTCCTCGCCATCGGCAAGGCGGTGGACATCGTGGCCGGTCCCGACCCGGAATGGTGACGCGTTCACAAAATCCTCCGCGAATGTAACTTTCGCCATGCTTTCATCGCCGGGTACCAGGGTTACCGTCCCGCCGTTCGCCATGAGAACCTGCGCATCGTCGGCCGCTGTGAGCTCGCCTTGCCAGGCCTCGTGCGCGGCGAGGATGGCGTCGTAACGAAAGGCCTGCGGCGTCTGCACACGCTTCAGGTTGTCGCGATCCGCCTGACCGGCCATTCGCGTGCCGTCTGCGACCGCGATGCTGTCGACGAGGGGAAGGGCGGGGATCGCCCCATCCGCGTCCGCCAGGGCACCAAGCAAACGCTCGACCACTTCTGCCGTAACGACCGGCCGCGCTGCGTCGTGGATGAGGACGAATTTGGCCTCGCCCAGCGCCGCAAGTCCATTGGCGACCGAGGACTGCCGTGTCGGCCCGCCGGTTACGAAAGTCACGTTCGCAATCCCCGCGAGCGCATCTGCCGCTTCCGTTTGCGCACCGGAGGGAATGACAACCACGATCCTCTCCGCCCCCAACCGCTCGAATGCAGCGACGCTATGCCTGACGAGCGGTTGCCCACGATAGGACGCAAATTGCTTCGGCACAGCTTGACCCGCGCGAAGGCCTGCCCCTGCGGCAACCACGACAACGCAAAACGGAGAGAGAAGGGCGGGGGCGGACATAAACTCCCGCGCGGCTAGCCGCTTGCGGGCGCGCTCGCAATCCACTACAGGCTGCCCAAATTTTAAGCAGTCCAGCAGATATGTCCGAACTTCCTCCTCCACCGCCTGTGGCTCCCATCCAGGTCGGCGATGTCAACATCGCCTGCCCGGTCGTGCTTGCGCCGATGACAGGCGTTACCGACCTGCCGTTCCGGCGGCTGGTCCGTCGTTACGGGTCGGGCCTCAACGTGACGGAGATGATCGCCAGCGAAGCTGCGATCCGCGACACGCGCCAGTCGATCCAGAAGGCGGCGTGGGATCCGATCGAAGAGCCGGTCTCGATGCAACTCGTCGGCTGCGACCCTGTTTCGATGGCGGAAGCGGCGAAGTTGCAGGAGGGCAACGGCGCAGCGATCATCGACATCAATTTCGGCTGTCCAGTCCGCAAGGTCGTCGGCCAGCTTGCCGGCTCCGCCCTCATGCGCGAAGTGCCGCTCGCGACAAGGCTTATGGAGGCCACGGTGAAGGCCGTGAAGGTGCCGGTCACGGTGAAGATGCGGATGGGTTGGGACCACGGCGACCTCAACGCACCCGAGCTCGCCCGCATTGCAGAAGATCTCGGCGTCAAGCTGGTCACCGTTCACGCTCGCACGCGCAACCAGATGTACAAGGGCAGCGCCGACTGGCGCTTCGTCCGCAAGGTCAAGGATGCGGTCTCGATCCCGGTGATCGTCAATGGCGACATCTGCACTATCGAGGATGCGGCGAATGCGCTTGATCAATCGGGCGCGGATGGGCTGATGATCGGGCGCGGCGCCTACGGCAAGCCGTGGCTGCTCGGCCAGGTGATGCACTGGTGGCGCACGGGGCAAATGTTTGCCAGCCCCGGTTTCGACGAACAGTACGACGTCCTTGTCGAACACTATGCGTCCATGCTCGACCATTACGGCGAGAATGTCGGCGTGAAGATCGCCCGCAAGCACCTCGGCTGGTATACCAAGGGAATGCACGGCTCCGCCGAGTTCCGCAATCACGCCAATTTCATCGACGATCCGAAGCAGGTGCTGGGCGAGATCGAGCGCTTCTACACCCCGTTTCTCCACCGCTCGGCAGCGTGAGCGAGATCATGTCGGCCCCGGATGCGAGAGCGCAGATCGCGGGGCTGGTCTTTGCCGCGTTGCTCGTCGATCCGGCGGGCGAGGTCCATGAGGCGAATGCAGCGGCGGAGAATATGCTCGGTTTCAGCGCCAAACGGATGGTCGGGCGATCCCTGACCGACGTGGTGCGGGTGGAGGACGAGCGCGTTCTGCGATTGCTCGACGATGCCGCCACCCCGATCGTCGCACGTGGCCTCACGCTGCGGCTTGGCGAGGGCGACGGGCGCGTGAACATGACCGTCTCTCCCCTGACGCAATTCGGCGGCTGGCGCGTAATCACGCTTTCGGACGCTGGGCAGGAGAGCATGGCTTCGCAACATGACGAAGCGCATTCGGCAGGCGCTCCGGCAATCCTCGCCCACGAGATCAAGAACCCGCTTGCGGCGATAAAAGGCGCAGCGCAGCTCCTGGCCCGCCGCTGCGAGGACAAGGAGAAGGATCTCGCCCAGCTCATCAGTGGGGAAGCGGACCGTATCGCCTCACTCATCGACCGAATGCAGACGCTCGGCAGCGCGACGAGCGCCCCGCGCGAAGCCTTCAACCTGCACGAGGCCGTGCGAAATGCGCTGACCACGTTGCAGCACGGGGAGGCGCCCTTTCCCCCTGTGGCGGAAGAGTTCGACCCGTCGCTGCCCGACGTCATGGGCAATCGCGAGGCATTGGAGCAGGTGCTGATCAACCTCCTTTCCAATGCGCGCGACGTTCTGCAGGACCGCGACGATGCGGCCATCACCGTAACCACGCGCTTCGTCAGCGGGCGATTTTTCAATGCCATCCGTCCGGGGCGAAACGTCCGCCTGCCCATAGAACTCATCGTGAGCGACAACGGGCCGGGCATTCCAACGCACCTGCAGGAACGCATCTTCGAACCCTTCGTCAGCACGAAGTCGCAGGGGCAGGGCCTTGGCCTCGCCCTGGTGCGCAAACTGGTGCTCGACATGGAAGGCCGCATCACTTGCCAGCGCGACAAGTCGCACGGCCTTACCCATTTTCACGTCCATCTCCCGATGGCCCCGATCGAGAAAGTCACAGCGTGAGCGCAAGAATCCTGCTGGTAGAAGATGACGCCTCGATCGCCACCGTCATCACCGCGGCACTGGAGGAGGAAGGGTACTCCATCGACCAGTGCGACACGACCGCGGGCCGCGACGAACTGGTGGCCATCAACAGCTACGACGTTCTGCTGACAGATGTCGTCCTGAAGGACGGCGATGGCATCGCGACCTTGCCCCAGCTCGTTCGCGATCATCCGGACCTGCCGATCATCATTCTGTCGGCACAAAATACGCTCGATACGGCGGTACGCGCCAGCGAAACGGGCGCCTTCGAATATTTCCCGAAGCCGTTCGATCTCGACGAACTGGTGTCGGCGACCCGGCAGGCCGCAGCGCGCAAGACGTCTGTCACCGCCTCGTCAGCCGAGCAAACCGATGCAATGCCGCTGGTCGGCCGCAGCCAGGCCATGCAAGGCGTATTCCGCCTGATCGCGCGCGTGCTCGCCAACGACCTGACCGTGCTTGTCTTGGGAGAATCGGGTACGGGGAAGGAACTGGTAGCCGAGGCGATACACCAGCTCGGCCATCGCAAGTCCGGCCCCTTCGTGGCCGTCAACACGGCAGCCATTCCAGCCGACCTCATTGAGAGCGAGCTCTTCGGACACGAAAAAGGCGCTTTCACCGGAGCTGTCAGCCGCAGCATCGGGAAGTTCGAATTGGCGAGCGGTGGGACGCTTTTCCTCGACGAAATCGGCGACATGCCGATGGAAGCACAGACACGCCTGCTGCGAACCCTGCAATCGGGCAAGATACGGCGCGTCGGCGGAACGAGCGAGATTGCCGTCGATGTCCGTATCGTGGCGGCAACCAACAAGGATTTGCTGCCGATGATCGCGGAGGGGCGTTTCCGCGAAGACCTGTTCTACCGGCTGAATGTCGTTCCCATACTGTTGCCTCCGCTGCGCGAACGGCGGGAGGATATTCCGGCCCTTGCGCGCCACTTCCTGGCCCTCGCCGCGGGAGAGGGGCTACCGGCCCGGCGCTTTTCCGACGCCGCCATAGCAAAGCTGTCGGCAGGCGCCTGGCGCGGGAACGTGCGAGAGCTGAAGAACGTCGTCTATCGCCTGGCCGTCATGGCTCGCGACGAAACCATCGCGAGTGAAGCGGTGGACGAGGCGCTGACACGGGACGATGGTGCGGGTTCCGTCGGCCAGCCAGAGGGCTGGGCGGATATGCGGCAGGCAGTCACCAGCTGGCTGAGACAGGCCGAGCCTGCCCCCGGTGCGATCTACCACTCGGCTTTGGCCGAATTCGAGCGCCCGCTTTTCGAAGCGATCCTGCAGGAAACCGGCGGCAACCAGCTACAGGCGGCGCGGCGGCTGGGCATCAATCGCAACACCTTGCGTAAGCGGCTGACTGACCTCGGCATCGAGCCGGAGCGAATCTAGCGCAAAACACCGCAATCCCCCTTGCAAATCTGCAACAGTGTCGTCTTATCGCAACAGAATGGCGAGTGAGGTATATCGGGTAAGGGGTTCGACCCCGCGCTGGTGGCGACGTGTGGTCGTCGGCTCACGCCGGATGAACGTCTACCTCCTGCTTGAGCTCATCGCCACGATCTCGTTATGCGTCATGATCGTCCTCACGATCACCGCCTTCTCAGGCCAGACGGAAAGCAACCGGCTGTTTCCGGCGGAACGTGCAGCCACCTTGCTCGTCGGGACGTTGTTGCCCGCGCTGACGCTCATCGTGTTGATCGGACGCCGCATTGCGCTCCGCCGGGCGGCGGGCAGCACGGCGCGGCTCCACGTGCGACTGGTGTTCTTCTTCTCGCTCGTCGCCGCGATACCGACCGTGATCGTAGCCATCTTCGCATCATTCCTGTTCCAGTCCGCGATTGAGTTCTGGTTTTCCGACCGTTCCCGCAGCCTGATGGAAAACGCGAACCAGCTTGCACGGGGGTATTACGAAGAAAATCAGCGTGATATCCAGAACCAGGTCCTCGCGATGGCGGGTGACCTGCGCTATTATCTGGAGCAGGATACCATTCTGAGCGACCAGTTCGCCGAGGGTTATTCCCTCCAGGTACTGGGCCGCGAGATGAACGAATCCGCCATCATCCGGCTCGAACCGAACGGGGCGCTTTCCGTCGCGGCGATCGTCGATCCAGACGAGGATATCGAGCGTCCGCGCATGACGCTGGACGACGTGGCGAAGATCGACCGCGGGACGACCGTCGTCATCACCTCCTCGGCGGAACGGCTGGAGGCAATCACGCCGATTGATCGGGACGCCGGACTGTTTCTCTACGCTGCGCGCAATTCCGATGCGCTCGCTCTCAGCCAGTACGACCGTGCGCGAACGGTCGTGCAGGAATACGACAGCCTGATCGAACGCGCGCGCGTCATGCAGCTCCGGCTCAACCTCGGAATGCTTTTCGCCGCGCTCGCCCTCGTGGCCGCAGCGGTCTGGTTCGCCTTGCGTTTTGCCGATCGGCAGGTCCGACCGCTGACAGAGCTCGTCTCCGCGGCACGGCAAGTCGGATCGGGCAACTTTGCCATGCGGGTGGAAGGACGTACCGGGGCGGACGAGATCGGCTTGGTCAACCGTGCCTTCAACCGCATGGCCGGACGGATCGAGCAGCAGACCTCCGACCTTATCGGTGCAAACCGTCAGCTCGACGAACGGCGCAATTTCATCGAAGCCGTGCTGGAATCGGTATCTTCCGGCATCATCACCACCGATCGCGACGGACAAATCCTGCTGATGAACGGCAAGGCGCAGGAACTCTTGCTCGATGCGCCGGACGGCGGGGCGGTCGGCGGCGACCTGAATACGCTCGCGCCCGCGATCGGCCAGATGCTCGGCAGCGGGGAAACCAGCAATATCGTCCAGTACGGGCGCGACGGCGACCTCAAAACGCTCGCAGTGAAGATCGCGCCTTCGGCCGAAGGTAACGTCATTACCTTCGAGGATATTACCCGGCAGATCATCGACCAGCGGCAGGCCGCCTGGTCCGATGTCGCGCGCCGTATTGCGCACGAGATCAAGAACCCGCTGACGCCAATCCAACTCGCCACGGAACGGCTCAACCGCCGTTACGCCAAGCAGATCGAAAACGACCGCGAACTGTTCGAGGAACTGACCAGCACGATCATCCGGCAGGTTCGCGACCTGCGCAAGATGGTGGACGAATTCTCATCTTTTGCGCGCCTGCCAAAACCAGTGTTCCGCAGCGAAGACCTCGTCGACCTCGCCAAGCAGGCTCTCTTCCTGCAGGAAGTCGCGCGGTCGGAAATCGGGTTCGGCTTTTCCACCGATCACGGCTCGCTGATGATCGCCTGCGATCGGCACCAGATCGGACAGGCGCTCACGAATATACTCAAGAACGCCACCGAAGCTGTTGAAGCACAGGCGCAAAAGAGCGGGATCGATTATCGGGGGAAGATCAGTCTGCGGGTCGAGACCGCCGGAGATCACGCACGGATCATCGTGGAAGACAACGGTATCGGGCTGCCGCAGGATCGCGAGCGGCTGGTCGAGCCCTATGTAACTACGCGCGAGAAGGGCACGGGGCTCGGCCTCGCGATCGTGAAGAAGATCGTCGAGGAACACGGCGGGGAAATGACGTTCGCAGCGCGGGAAGGCGGCGGCACGATCGTCACTCTTACCGTCGATCGCGATCCGTCGAACACTGCTCCGGCGGGAAGAGCAGGCTGACGCAATGACAGGCATAAGAAAGTTGGAGAAACGCTGATGGCGCTCGAAATCCTTGTCGTCGACGATGAGCAGGACATCCGCGAACTGGTCGCCGGCGTGCTGAGTGACGAAGGCTACACCTGCCGCACTGCAGGGGACAGCGAGACCGCGCTTCGGATGGTCGACGAACGGCGGCCCAGCATGGTGCTGCTCGACGTCTGGTTGCACGGCAGCAAGATGGATGGCCTCGAAGTTCTCGACGCCATCAAGGCGCGCGAGCCGAAGCTGCCGGTGGTCGTATTCTCCGGTCATGGTAATATCGACACCGCCGTCTCGGCCGTGGGTCGCGGCGCCATGGACTTCATCGAAAAACCGTTCGAGGCGGAGCGCTTGCTCCACCTCGTCGATCGCGCGACTGAAACGGAGCGGCTGCGGCGTGAGAACGCGCAATTGCGCGAAGGCCAATCCCAGGCGGAAAGCTTCACCGGCAACTCTGCCGCTATCAATAACGTGCGGGCCACATTGAAACGTGTAGCGGCCACCGGCAGCCGCGTGCTGATCCACGGTCCCGCCGGATCGGGCAAGGAAGTCGCCGCCCGCCTGCTGCACGCCTGGAGCAATCGCGCCGAACAGGCCTTCGTGCCCGTCAACACCGCGCGCATTTCCGGCGAACATTTCGAGCTGGAACTTTTCGGCAAGGAAGAGGACGGCAAACTGGTCCAGCAAGGGATGCTGGAGTCGGCCAATGGCGGCACGCTGTTTCTCGACGAGGTTGCGGATATGCCCGAAGCGACACAGGCCCGCATCCTGCGTGTCCTGACAGACCAGAGCTTCGTGCGCGTCGGGGGAAACCGCGAAATCGGCGTCGATGTGCGTGTCGTTTCGTCCAGCTCGCGCGATCTGGAAGAGGAAATCGCACAGAAGCGATTCCGCGAAGACCTCTATTACCGCCTCAATGTCGTGCCGGTGGAAATACCGCCGCTGTCGCAGCGCCGCGAGGATATCCCCGCGCTGGCAGAACACTTCTTCTCACGTCACGCGCTGGAACAGGGGGTTTCCCCGCCGGAAATCGCACCGGAAGTCATGGCCGCGCTGCAGGCATACGAATGGCCCGGAAACGTCCGGCAGCTTCGCAACGTGATCGAGCGCACCATCATCCTCGCCCCGCGGGAGAAGATTTCCCGGATCGAGGCGGATATGCTTCCTGCCGAAGTCAGCGGTGAAGCGACTTCGGGGGATATCGGCATGGCTTCCCTGATGGGGGTGCCGCTGCGCGAGGCGCGCGAATCCTTCGAGCGGGAGTATCTCAGTATTCAGATCCGCCGTTTCTCCGGCAATATTTCGCAGACCGCAAAATTCGTCGGCATGGAACGTTCGGCATTGCACCGGAAATTAAAACTCCTTGGCATGGGAGAGCGTTCGCGCGATAGTAAGGACTAGCTGGCCGAGCGGGACTCCGCGCGACTGGCACGACAACGGTCGGCAAAATCCGGCCAGACCGCGACAGGCTTCATCGCCTTTCGCCAACAAGAACAGGAGCTTGTCATGCCCGAAGGTACCCTGCGCGCCCGCCCGACGCCGAAGCCCGCAGCAACTGAAAAGCCCGTCGCGGCTGATGCGATAAACCGGAACCTCCAGGACGGTTTCCTGAACCTGCTGCGGAAAAACAAGACGCCGGTGACGATGTTTCTCGTCAAAGGCGTGAAGCTGCAGGGCATCGTCACCTGGTTCGACAACTTCTCGATCTTGCTTCGCCGCGACGGCCAATCGCAGCTCGTCTACAAGCACGCGATCAGCACCATCATGCCGAGCACGCCGATGGATGCCGACCAGTTCGGCACAGACGATACGGGCGGCAAGAAGAAGCGCCAGTTGCAGGACGTGTTCCTATCCAGCGTTCGCAGGGAATACGTGCAGGTGACCATGTTCCTGGTGAACGGCGTTATGCTGCAGGGCCGGATCGCGGCCTACGACCTTTTCTGCACTCTGCTGGAGCGGGAAGGTTATGTGCAGCTTGCGTACAAGCATGCCGTGTCTACCATCCAGCCCGCCCATCCGGTCGACCTGACCGAAGGCGGCTTCGAAGGCGACGATAGCTGAGTTTTCTCGACGACGAACGGGATGAGGTGACGCGCGGCGCGCGCACCTACCTGCTGTGCCCCGACATTCGCGGGCATCCGACCACCTTCTCCGCAGCCGAACGCGAGGAGGAGGCGAGGGGGCTCGCCCTTGCCATCGGGCTGGAAGTCCTGACGGTGGAGACCGTCCCGGTTCGCCAGATCCGCCCGAACCTGCTGTTCGGTGAGGGGCAGGTCGAACGCGTGCGGATCGCCTGCGAACAGGACGAGATCGATCTCGTTGTCGTCGATGGCGCACTCACGCCGATCCAGCAGCGCAATCTGGAAGACCGGTTGGCGCGCAAGGTGATCGACCGTACCGGCCTCATCCTTGAAATCTTCGGGGAGCGTGCTGCGACAGCCGAAGGCCGCCTGCAAGTCGAACTCGCGCACCTCGATTATCAGCAGAGCCGCCTTGTGCGAAGCTGGACCCACCTCGAGCGGCAGCGTGGCGGCTTCGGCTTCCTCGGCGGTCCCGGCGAAACGCAGATCGAAGCTGACCGCCGAATGATCCGCACACGCATGGCGCGGCTCCGAAAGGACCTGGAGCAGGTCAGGAAGACTCGAGCGCAGCACCGCAAGCGGCGTGAAAAGGCTCCATGGCCGGTAATTGCGTTGGTTGGCTACACCAACGCCGGAAAATCAACGCTTTTCAATCGGCTGACAGATGGCGACGTCATGGCGGAAGACCTTCTCTTCGCAACGCTCGACCCCACCATGCGGGCAATCCGACTGCCCGGGGTTGAGAAGGCGATCCTGTCGGACACGGTGGGCTTCATTTCCGACCTGCCGACGCAACTGGTCGCGGCCTTCCGGGCGACGCTGGAAGAGGTGACCGGGGCCGACGTGATCGTCCATGTGCGCGACATAGCCAACCCCGGCAATGCCGAGCAGAAGGAAGAAGTGGAGCGCATCCTCACCGACCTCGGCGTGATCGATCCCGACCGCGCTGACGAGGCGATTCCGATCATTGAGGCGTGGAACAAGATCGATCTTATGTCTCCCGACGTACGGGACGAGATGTTCGAGAAGGCGGCCCACGTAGATAACGCAGTCGCGATCTCGGCGGGGACGGGGGAGGGGGTCGACAGGTTGCTCGATGCAATCGACGCGGTGCTGACGCGCGAGGCCAAGTTGTATCAGTTCGACCTAGACGTGTCGGACGGCGCGCGTCTTGCCTGGCTTCATGCACACGGCGAGGTGATCTCCGAGACGACATCATCGGCCGATGCCGGCGCTCCGCAGATCGCAATCGAGGTTCGCCTGAAGCCCAAGGAAGCCGGACGGTTCGCGGCGCTCCAGATCTAACGCTCCTTTTCGGTGGCCTTCACGCGCTGCCAGAGGGCTTCCTGCTCTTCGAGCGAAAGGCGTGGAAACTCTCCCTCGGCAATCGCCTCCATCGCGCGAAAACGCCGCTCGAACTTGCCGTTGGCTTTCCTGAGCGCTTCTTCCGGAGCAATTCCGTGCGCACGCACCAGATTGACCGCAGCGAAAAGCAGGTCGCCGGCTTCTTCGGCTCGGTCGTTTTCGCCTGCCTCGGCCAGTTCGGACATTTCCTCGCGCAGCTTGTCCGCCGGGCCTTCCGTATCGCCCCAGTCAAAACCGACACGCGCGGCGCGCTTCTGCAACTTTTCAGCCCGCATCAAAGCCGGGAGCGCCTGCGCCACGCCATCAAGCGCACTTGAAGCTCCTTTTGCGTGGCGCTCCGTCTCCTTGAGTTGTTCCCAGCGAGCCGTGTCCATCTGGCCGGCCTGATCGCCGAAGATATGCGGATGACGGGCTTCCATCTTGTCGGAGATAGTTCTTGCAACATCCTCGAATGCAAAAAGATTTGTTTCTTCTGCCATCCGCGCGTGAAAAGCGACCTGGAGGAGGAGATCGCCGAGTTCTTCACGGAGTTCGGACCAGTCCTGTCGCTCGATGGCGTCAGCGACTTCGTAGGCTTCCTCGATCGTATATGGCGCGATCGAAGCGAAGTCCTGCGCCAGATCCCATTCGCATCCCGAAACCGGATCCCGCAACCGCGCCATGACGGCCAGCAAACGTTCGATCTGTGACGTTCCGGGCGCGGACGTGCTCATGAAATCAATCCTTCGTAGGTCAAGCAGGGCCAAAACTAGGAACGCGCGTCTGTAAGGTCCGTGAGAACGATAATATATATTATGTTAAATCCATCGCACAGGGCTACGGCGTTCGATCAGCTTATCGCCCGGATCAGCAGCGTCACCGCAGCAAAGACCGAGGCCCAGATCAGCGCGTATTTCAGCCCTGTCTTCCAATTCATCCGGTGCGCTGCGAGCGCACTGATCGGCAAAATCAACGCTGCGGCGACGAGAGCAACGTTCGCCCATCCGATCGAACTCAAAGAACGACCTCCAGTCCATCGTATCCCGGCTGAATATTCTTGGGCAATTCAGCGCATAGCGTTTCGTAGTCCATGCTCTTGTCGAGATGCGTGAGGATCCCGTGTTTGGCCTTGGCTCGACGAATGAGATCGAGCGCCATGTCGAGATTTGCATGTGTCGGATGCGCATCCCGGCGCAGACAATCGGAAATGACGAGATCACAGCCGGAAAATAAGGTTACCATTTCTTGGGTTATTTCGCTGAAGTCCGTCGCGTAACCTATTGATTTTGCGTCACAATCGAACCGATAAGCCGTGGATTTTGCCGGTCCGTGCGGCATTCGGCAATGTCCGACACCGAAACCTGCGAGCATTCGCAGATTCTCCATCGTCGCAATGTTCACGATTGTCGGATAACCGAACTCTCCGGCGAATACATAGGAGAAGCGGGCCCGCAGTCGGCGCACGGTCTCGTCCGTCCCATATCCGGGAATTGGCGCCTTGCGACCATAGCGCAGCGGCCTGAGATCATCGATCCCATGGCAGTGGTCGGCGTGATCATGCGTCCAGAATACGCCATCCACGCGGTCAATCGCGTTGTCGAGCAGCTGCTGGCGCAGGTCCGGAGACGTATCGACCAAGAGCCGCGAGCCGGCGTTGTTTTCGACGATTATAGAGACGCGGGTGCGCCGATTTCTCGGTTGCCGTGGGTCGCAATCGCCCCAGTCGTTGCCGATGCGCGGGACGCCGGTCGACGTACCGGAACCGAGCATGATGAGCTTCAAAGCGCGGCTTTCTCGAACAGATCGAAGAAATTGCGGCTGGTTTGCGCCCCAAGTTCCTCGCGTGTCACGCCACGCAAATCCGCCAGAAACTGTGCCGTGTCGGCGACGAAGGCTGGCTCGCAAGGCCTGCCGCGGTGTGGCACCGGTGCCAGGAACGGGCTGTCGGTCTCGATCAAGAGCCGATCCGCCGGGATCTCGGCTGCAGCCGCCTGGAGGTCCTTTGCATTCTTGAACGTCACGATGCCCGAAATCGATATGCTGAGGCCGAGCTCCAGCATACGCTTCCCGAACGCGGCGGAAGCCGTAAAACAGTGGATCAACGCCGGAAATTCGCCATTTGCCTTCTCATCTTCGATGATGGCAATCGTGTCGTCTTCCGCGTCACGCGTATGGATGATGAGCGGCAGACCCGTCTCGCGGGCAACGCCGATGTGCAGGCGAAACAGATCGCGCTGAGTGTCCCTATCGGAATTGTCGTAGTAATAATCGAGTCCGGTCTCACCAATGCCGATCACGCGACCGTTGTCCGTCGCTTCGCGCAAGGCAGCGACATCGAGTTCCGCGTGATTGTCGGCTTCATGCGGGTGAATGCCGACACTCGCCCATACGTCGCTTTCGCGCTCGGCGGTGCCTACCACCCTGCCCCATTCGGACTTGCGGGTGGAGATGTTGAGGAAACCAGCGACCCCGGCTTCGCGCGCACGATCGAGCACGCCGCCTTGGTCCTCGATCAGACCTTCATATTCCAGGTGGCAGTGGCTGTCGATCAGCATCAGGCTGGCTCAGCCTCTGGCAGTTCGAGGCGCGGGAAGGCGGGCACGGGCTTGCCGATGGTGTGGCCGGAGGCAAGCAAGCGCTCGAACCAGCCGTCGTCAGCGAGAGACGCGAAATCACGCTCAACCGTTGCAACCCCAAGTTGATCGAGGACGACAGCGGTCTTCTCCGGCGCCACGGGCTGTAATGCGATTGCGAGGTCGCGGATGGCGACCAGCAAGGTCTGCAAAACTGCCTTCATTCGCGCTTCATCGGTCTTGCGGAGTGTCCAGGGGGCTTGCTCATCGACATATTGATTGCAGGCGAACACAGCTTTCAGCCAGGCCTCGATCCCGACAGAGAACGCCTGCTGTTCGAACTGCTCCGGCAAGGTAATCGCGCAAGCTTCCCGGACCAAGCCAAGAAGTTCGTGATCCGCGTCAGCTTTCACGAATTGCTCAAGAGCGCCGTCCATATTCTTGTTAATCATGGACAATGTGCGCTGAACCAAATTGCCGAAGCTATTTGCGAGCTCCGCATTTGCACGGTTGACCAAGGCTTCGTGCGACCAGTTTCCGTCCGATCCGAACGGCACTTCGCGCATCAGGAAATATCGAAGCGTGTCCACGCCGTACCGCTCGGCCAGTTCCATCGGATCGGTCACATTGCCCAGCGACTTCGATTCCTTTTTGCCATCGTTGAGCAGGAAGCCGTGGGCAAACACCTTATGCGGCAGCGGCAAGTCCGCGCTCATCAGGAATGCGGGCCAGTAAATCGTGTGGAAGCGCACGATATCCTTGCCGATCAGGTGGAGGTTCGCAGGCCAGAACTTGTCCCACAATTCGCCGCCATCGGGGTATCCGAGGCCGGTGATGTAATTGGTGAGAGCGTCGACCCAGACGTACATCACGTGCTCGCGGTCACCACCCTCGCCCGCCGGCACCTTGACGCCCCAGTCGAAGCTGGTGCGACTGACGGAGAGATCGCGCAGC
The DNA here is from genome assembly GCF_054482795.1 of Altererythrobacter sp. CAU 1778. Taxonomy (NCBI): domain Bacteria; kingdom Pseudomonadati; phylum Pseudomonadota; class Alphaproteobacteria; order Sphingomonadales; family Erythrobacteraceae; genus Altererythrobacter; species Altererythrobacter sp. CAU 1778. Next base: position 1,544,507 of record NZ_JBTLRP010000001.1, read on the forward strand.
CCGCCTTCAAGAAAGGCAATCATCTCGTTGCGACTGCGGGCCGGCTGGAGGAAGTCCGGCGTGCCACGCAACAGGTCCAGCAGCGGCTGCTGATATTTCGACAGGCGGAAGAACCAGCTTTCTTCGGTCGTCCATTCGACCGGTGTCCCCTGGGGCGAAAGACGCTGACCGCCCTCGCCGTCGATCAGTTCCTTCTCGTCGTAGAACGCTTCGTCACGGACCGAGTACCAGCCTTCGTAACGGTCCAAATAAAGATCGCCTTTAGCCTCCATCGCCTGCCAAATCGCCTGGCTGGCCCTGTGGTGATCGTCATCCACCGTCCGGATGAAACGATCATAACTGACGTTCAATGCATCGCACATCGCCCTGAAATACGATGACATTTCGTCGGCCAATTCGCGAGGCGTCCGGCCCTGCTCCTCGGCTTTGCGTGCCATTTTCAAGCCATGTTCGTCCGTGCCGGTCTGGAACCGCACGTCGCGGCCGCGCATCCGTTCGAACCGGGCGATCACATCGGCAGCTATCGCCTCATAGGCATGGCCGATGTGCGGCCGCCCATTGGGATAGCTGATTGCGGTGGTGATATAGAATGGGTCAGACACGGCTGCGCTCGCTAGCGGGGGCGGCGGCGGCAAGCAAGGTGCCGATTTGCAGGGCAAGCAGTCCGGGGTCGAAGTTATAGGTCGCGACCTGCCCGGAAAGCCGCGAAAGCTCCGCATGGGCGTTGGTCAGCGCGGGGATGTCTCGCGGTGCGGCTTCGCCCATGCGATTGGCCAGTACCGTCCTGGCGAGGTCGATTGCCGCAGCCTGTCGCTCGCGCGCAGGACGCGGCCCCAGCGCGGTGACCAGCCTTCCGCGAAGGTCCATGCCACGGTCGCCGTGCAGCGCGAGCTCCGCCATTGCATTGCCCACCGGTTGCAGCTTCATCTCGAGAAACTGTCGCGCCACGCCAAGCGAGCCGCCGCTGAATGCAACGGCATCGGCTAGTTCCCCTTCACCGGCATCCGCGAACTCGTCGCGCAGGGCGGCCGCAATCTCTGCGTCGTTCATCGCTGCGAAGCGCAGCACGCGGCAACGCGAGCGTATCGTGGGGAGCAGTCGTCCCGGGCGATGCGTCACGAGCAGGAAAAGCGTGCCTTGCGGCGGTTCCTCAAGGCTCTTGAGCAAGGCGTTTGACGCGCTCTTTTCCATGTCGTCCGCCGGTTCGATGATTATCGCTCGGCGGTCGCCCAGCGTGGGCCGCGTCGTCAGCCGCGACTGCATTGCGCGGATCTGGTCGACCGATATGTTGCGCTTGACCTCGAAGGGCTTGCCCTCATCGCGCTTCTTTTCCTCCTTCGCATCCTTGGGCAGATGCGTCAGGGTAAGGATATCGGGATGGGCGGCCGTGGATGCGGTGCCGACATAGCTGCGCGCCGCGACATGCGCGAACTGGCCCTTGCCGAGCCCGTGCTTGCCCACAAGCAGCCATGCGTGATGCATCTTTCCGCTGTCCATCGCCGCACCGAATGCCGCGAATTGAGAGGCGTGTTGCTGTGTCACCGCGTAAGTTCCGCCCCGTCGATCGCCCGAAGAATGGCGTCATGGACGATAGCAGGATCGCCCGCGCCGTCGATCGAAACGAAGCGCCCCGGTTCTGCATCCGCGATCTCGCGAAACCGCGCAGCGACGCGCTGGTGGAAGGCACTGTCCCGACCGCCGATGCGATCCGTCGTCGCGCCGTCCCGCTGCCTCAGGCGTTCGTGCGCGACGTGTTCAGGTACGGAAAGCAACACGGTGAGATCGGGCATAAGCCCGCCGCTCCCAACACGATGAAGGCTCAGAATGTCCGCATCGCTGAGTTCCCCTTCCCCGCCCTGATAAGCGCGGGTGGAATCGATGAAGCGATCGCAGAGAACCCACTGGCCCGAAGCCAGGGCCGGTTCGATTCGCTGCTGGCAATGATCCGAACGGGCTGCGGCAAACAGCAAGGCTTCGGCGCGCGGGTTCCAGTCTACTTCCTTGCCGAGGAGAAGGCCGCGAATGCTCTCCGCCCCCGGTGTTCCGCCCGGCTCCCTCGTGACGACAGCGGCAATTCCACGCTGCTCCAGCGCTTCGGCCAGCAGGCGAACCTGCGTCGACTTACCGACCCCTTCGCCGCCTTCGAAACTGATGAACTTGCCGCGACTCATTGCAGCAGGTTGTAGAAGCCGTCGCGCAGCCGGTCGAGCGTTCCGCCACGCGGGACATCCTGCGTGGCGACAAGCGGCACATCACTGACGCTCTGGCCATCGATGGTCATTCGCAGGGACGCCACCCGGTCCCCGGCAGCTATCGGCGCTGGAATGGGACCGTCGTATACCAATTGCAGCCCGACCTGGGGGTCAGCCTCCGCCCGCCTTGCGACAGTGACGGGTATCTGCAGGGCAAGCGGCACGCTGCCTTGCGCACCGCCGCGCACCCGCCCCTCGCCAATGACGTCGCCTGCGCCGAAAAGTCGGTCGCGGTCGAAATTGGCGAAGCCCCATTCCATGTAGCCGCGCGCCGCACGGTTGCGCGCCGGAATGTTCGGAACGGCTCCGACCACCATGATTAACCGCTGACCATCGCGTTCGGCCGAACCGAGGAAGCCGTAGCCGGCCTGCCGCGTGTATCCTGTCTTGATGCCGTCGGCGCCTGCAACGACCCCGGTGATCGGGTCGTGGTTGTTCTGCGTGACTTCGCGGTAGGTGAAGCTGCGGTGGCCGAAATAGGCGCGGTAGCGCTCCGGATGCCGCAGGATCATCGCGCGCGCCAAGGTCGCGAGGTCGCGCGCGGTAACGAAGGTCGCCCCTTCGTCCGGCCAGCCGTTGGGCGTACCGAAATGGCTGTCGTGCATCCCGATCTCGCGGGCCTTAGCGTTCATCATCGCGACCCATTCGTCGGTCGAGCCGGCCGTACCCTCGGCCAGCACAACCGCGCCGTCATTGGCGGACACGGTGGAGATACCGCGCAGAAGATCGTGAACGGAGATCTGCTCCCCCCGTCCGATGCCCATGGAGGATCCGGTGCCCGACCATTCGAGATAGGTCTCGTCGCGCACCGGCATTCTCTGGCGCAAGTCGATGCGGCCATCTTCCAGCAGTTCGAAGGCGAGGAACATCGTCATCACCTTGGTAATCGAAGCGGGCACGAAGCGGCGGTCCGCCTCCCGGCTGTGGAGTACCTGCCCGCTGGCCATGTCGACCATCAGCGCGATCGGTGCGCTGGCCGCATCGGGCGGCGCCAGCGCGTCACTCGAGGTTTCGTTCGCGCGCGCTTGCGGAGCCACCACCTGTGCCGGTGCAGTCCCTGCCAACAATGCGAACGCCAGCGCGGCGCCGATCTGCAAGTACCTCACCGCTCGACCCCACCTAACGCGGGCTGCGGGCCGCGAATTGTTCCGATAATCTGCGACATGGGCGCGTGACTAGGTCACTCTTTCCGTATTGGCGAGCGCCGCAACGGCTTGTCCACCATCCTTGCGAGATTGCCTCAACGGGCGATCGCGTCGGCCAGCAGGCCGACGCTCATCGCGTAATAGTTCGAGCAATTGTATTCCAGGATGACCCGATAATTGCCGGTGAGAAGATAGCCGGGCGCCTGCGGGCCATCCGGCTCGAACAGCGATGCGATCACATCGTCGCCGATCGGCGCGGCGGGCGTCACACCCCGGCGCTTCCATTCCCCGACGGTCATCCAGCGGCTGTGGCGACCGTGCACGCGATCGCAGACAGGCGGCGCGAGTTCGGTGTCGAGGCCGCTGCGGTTCAGGTCCACCGGAACATAGGCGCGAACGCCCCACGGTTGTCCGCGCCGCCAGCCGGAATCGCGGAAGTAGTTGGCGATCGAAGCCAGCGTGTCGGTGCGGTTGTTGAAGATGTCCGCACGCCCGTCGCCATCGCCATCGGTGGCAAGGCGCAGATAGACGCTCGGCAGGAATTGCGGATTCCCGAACGCACCTGCCCAGCTGCCCACCAGCGTCGAGCGAGGGTAGCCCTTGTCCGCAACCTTCATCAAAGCGACCCATTCGTCACTAAACAATTGGCGCCGGCGCCCTTCCCACGCCAGCGTTGCGAGCGAGCGGGAGAGATCGAAATCGCCCTTGTAGCTGCCGTAATTGGTCTCATGTCCCCAGATCGCGACGAGAATTTCACCAGGGACGCCATACTGCTGCTCGATCTGCGCGAGTGTCGGTCGGGCGGAAGCGAACACCCGCTGCCCGCCGTTGATCCGCGCGCTGTCGACATGGGTGGCGATGTAGGGGGCAAGCGCCGGGAAGCCGCTGCTGGTCGGTGACCCGGGCTGCCCGCGATCGAGTTCGATTACGCGGCTGTTCGGCGTCAGCCCTGCGGTCATGCGCTGGATGGTAGCTTCGGAAACACCCTCCGCCCGCGCCCTTGCGGCGAGGATCTGGAGATAGGCGTCGAACGACATGTCCTGTGCCGCGACGGGCGCGGCGGGGGCAAGAACGGTCAGGGCGGCGAGGACGGGGAGCAGAAGTTTGAATTTCATCGCGCTTGTCTCTCACAATCTCGCCTCGCCGCCAAACACTTATCCGCCGGTCGGGCTGTCCCAGCGCCAAAGTGTGCGCGCACAGGCAAGAGGACAGGTGACAGCCACGCCATTCGCTTGTAGCGCGCGCAATCAGCGGACAGGTGGCAGAGCGGTTGAATGCACCGGTCTTGAAAACCGGCAAGGGTGCAAGCCCTTCGTGGGTTCGAATCCCACCCTGTCCGCCAACCCCTCTCTCAGATATCCCGTCCGATGATGTCGTCCATCTGCGCGCGCAGCTTGGGGTCCCATTCGGCACGCAGTTCCTTCACGCGGGCGATCAACTCCTCGTTTTCCCACGCAGGCAGATCCTCGACGTAGAGATCGGCCACTTCCCGCATGGTGCGACGGTCGGCTTCTTCCCAGGCGTCTGCCATCTGCTCCGCTTCCGAGGAGCTGTGCCCCAGCGCGACATAGGCGGACCGGCCCATGCGGACCGATGCGTCGTAAGTCTCGCGAATGATATCGCGGCACCCCATCGACCACAGCTTGTACACGTGGTCACGGTCGATCGCGCGGGCGATCACGTGAAGATCGGGAAAATTGGCGGTCGCATAGCGGACGAGCTTGTTGATCTCGTCCTTCTCATCCAGCGCGACGATCAGCAATTTCGCCCTCGCGATGCCTGCCGATGCCAGCAGGTCCGGGCGGGTCGCATCACCGAAATACGATGTCATGCCGAACTTGCGCATGTTCTCGATCTGCCGGCTGTTGTAGTCGATGACAGTCGCATCGTAGCCTGCGGTCGTGAGCATCCGGTCGATGATGCCGCCCACGCGGCCCCGCCCGGCCAGGATGATCTCGCTCGCTTTCTCGATCTTGTCCGCCGAACCGTTTGCCGCGCCTTCGTAATGCGGCCGCACGACGCGGTCGTAGAGGATGAAGAGCAGCGGGGTGATGAACATCGACAGGGTGATGATCAGCAACAGCAGGTCCGCCAGCTCGCGCCCGAAGACCGAGGCACCGACCGCGAAGGAAGCCAGCACGAAGCCGAACTCGCCCGCCTGAGCCAGGGAGAGCGCGAACAGCCAGCGGTGCTCGCCAGACAGGTCGAACATCCGCGCCAGTCCCCAGAGGATCACCACCTTGCTGGCAATCACCACCGCGGTCCAGGCCAGGACGGTTCCTGCGTTCTCCATCGCCAGCGCAAAGTCGATCCCGGCTCCCACCGTGATGAAGAACAGGCCGAGGAGGATCCCCTTGAACGGACTGATATCGGCTTCGAACTCGTGCCGATATTCGCTCGTCGCCAGCACCACACCGGCCAGGAAGGCTCCGAGCGCCGGTGATACGCCGACCATTTCCATCATCAATGCGATGCCGATGACGAACACCAGCGCGGCCGCCGTAAACAATTCGCGCAGCTTCGCGCCGGCAATGAAGCGGAACACCGGGCGGGTCAGGTAAAGGCCGATCAGGACGATGATCCCGATGGCGCCAAGAGTGAACAGCGCCTTTGCCCAGGCAGGCATACCCTCGGTGAAGGTGAGCGGCGAACTGTGGGCCCCGCCCTCCTCGCCGCCGCCAGCGCCTGCCAGCTCGGGCATCGCGAGCAGGGGTATGAACGCCAGCATGGGAATGACCGCGATGTCCTGCACCAGCAGCACCGAAAACGCGGATTCGCCGCCCTCGGTATGGGTCCAGTCCTTCTCGTCCAGTGTCTGGAGGACGATGGCGGTGGAGGACAACGCCAGCACCATGCCGATCGCCAGCGCGGTCTGCCACGGGTAGCCGGCAATCATCCCGATCCCGGCGAACAGCGCGGTGGTGACGACAACCTGCCCCCCGCCGAGGCCGATCAGCCGCCCGCGCATTTCCCAGAGCTTTCGCGGCTCCAATTCCAGCCCGATCAGGAACAGCATCATCACGACGCCGAATTCGGCGAATTGCTGCAAACCCTCGATATTGATGCCGATCGTCCGCAGCAGCGGCGCCAGCAATGTGCCCGCCAGAAGATAGCCGAGCACCGAACCCATGCCGAAACGCGCCGCCAGTGGGACGGCGGCAATCATGGCTACCAGGAGTATGAAGGCGAGGAGGAGGAATCCGGTCATGCCCGCCCTTCTGGTCTAAACCGTCAGATGTGCAAGGCTCGTCCGTAGCTGGCCAGCACGCTCTCATGCATCGACTCGCTGATCGTCGGGTGCGGGAAGATGGTATTCATCAGCTCCGCCTCCGTCGTTTCGAGCGTCTTGCCGACGACGAAGCCCTGGATCATTTCGGTGACTTCGGCCCCGACCATGTGCGCGCCGAGCAGTTCGCCGGTCTTCGCGTCGAACACGGTCTTCACGAAGCCTTCCGCCTCGCCCAGCGCAATCGCCTTGCCGTTGCCGATGAAGGGGAAAGTGCCCGCCTTCACTTCGTGGCCCGCTTCCTTCGCCTTGGCTTCGGTCATGCCGACGCTGGCGATCTGCGGGTGGCAGTACGTGCAGCCCGGAATGTTGGAACGGTCAAGCGGGTGCGGGTGGACATCCTTGTTGCCCAGTTCCTTCGCGATCGCCTCGGCACAGGTAACCCCTTCGTGGCTCGCCTTGTGCGCCAGCCAGGGGCCGGGCGTACAGTCGCCGATGGCCCAGAGCCCTTTGGACTTCGTGCGACCATAGCCGTCGATCTTGATGAAGCCGCGGTCCATCTCGACCAGCTTTTCCAGGCCGACGTTCTCCGTGTTCGGGACGATGCCGATGGCGGTGATGCAATGGGTGAACGCGGTTTCCGAAACCTTGCCCTGCTTGTCCTTGATCTTGGCCTTCACGCCCGTGTCCGAGACTTCGAGCGCTTCGACACCCGCGCCGGTCATAATCGTCATGCCCTGCTTGGTCAGGCTCTTTTCAAGGAAGGCGGAGACGTCCTTGTCCTCCACCGGCACGATACGGTCGAGCATTTCGACGACGGTCACGTCGCAGCCCATGTCGTTGTAGAAGCTGGCAAACTCGATCCCGATCGCACCGCTGCCGATGACCAGCAGCTTTGTCGGCATCTCCCCTGGCGTCATGGCATGGCGGTAGGTCCACACCCGCTTCCCATCCGCCGGAGCGAACGGCAGGTCGCGAGCGCGCGCGCCAGTGGCGACGATGACGTGCTTGGCGGTGAGCCTTTCCTCGCCCTTGTCCGATTTCACGGTCAGGCTCGTCGGGCCGGTGAGCGTGCCGGTTCCCATGTGGACCGCAATCTTGTTCTTCTTCATCAGATGCGTGACGCCCTGATTGAGCTGTTTGGCCACGCCGCGGCTCCGCTTCACCACCGCTTCGAGGTCCGCTTCGATCTTGCCCGCGATCTTGAGCCCGTAGTCGCTCGCATGCTGGGCATAGTGCATGATCTCGGCGCTGCGCAGCAGTGCCTTCGTCGGGATGCAGCCCCAGTTGAGGCAGATGCCGCCGAGCAGTTCGCGTTCGACGATGGCGGTCTTCAGCCCCAGCTGCGCGCAACGGATCGCCGCGACATAGCCGCCGGGTCCAGAGCCGAGAACGATGACGTCGTAATTGGTGTCTGCCATAAGTCTCTCTAATTGTTTGCCGAAAGCGCGGCGGCATTCACCGCGCGTGGCCTGTTTTCTTCATCCAGCAGGACGAATTTGAAAGTTCCCTGCGCTACCTTGGTCTCCGCTTCGCCATTGCGCGTGCGGGCGATGGCATCTGCGGTGATGGTGAGCGAGGTGTTGCCGGTCGCCGCGATGTCGCAGTAGACCGAGAGTTCGTCGCCCACCTCCATCGCGCCGGGGAAGGCAAAATCGGTTGCCGAGACGACCACTGCTTTGCCCTGCCCCACCCGGCTGGCGAGCGAGCCTGCGCCGAGCGCCATCTGGCTCATCAGCCACCCGCCGAACACCCCGCCATAGGGGTTGAGATCGGTCGGCATCGCGGTGACGCGGATTGCCGGCTGGCGCTGGTCCATGGTTCAGCCCGCCACCAGCTTGATGAAATCTTCGTTCACCCAGCCCGAACTGCATGGGCCTTTGTATTCCCGCACACTCGCGACGGGCGAGCTTGTGCCGCAATTGACCGGCTCTTCCCCACCCTCGTTGTCGTAAACGACGCCCAGCCAGTCTCCGACCTGCTGGCACATGGAGACACCGACGCCGGGGCCAAGCCGGTCGATCTCCTCCGCCCCGCCCGACGGCGCCGAGCGCACAGAGAGATAGTTGTCGCCGTTGGGATTGAGCCGGGTAACACGGCCATATCCGGCGCAAGCGTCGAACCGGGGACCGTCGAAGCCGATCTGCACAGGACGAGCAGTCACGGCTCCGCGGTCTGGCAGACCGGGTGTTTCATCGCTCGATGCGTCTCGTTCCTCATGCTCGACCGGATCGGTGCAGCCGAGCAGACTGGCGATTAGGACAAGAGCGAGAAAATGCCTCAAATCGTCGCTCCCCCGACGATTAAGCCTCCAGAGCGGTTCGTGGCGGTAAGCGAAGTCGCACCGCGAATGCAGAGATGGCGGTCAGACATAAAGCGCCAAGGCATAAGCTAGAATGAGAATTGCTGGCGCGATGATTCCGAAGCGTGCCATCCAATTCGGAAACTTAGTGTCCGAGTGGAGAAGCCAAATAGAAAGGAGTGGCACCGCAAAAAGGAGCGAGGGGATCGCGGAAACCATGACGCGCCCCATCGGATCAGGGTTCTGCACCGCTTCATTGAGTGCCAACACCATTACGCCAATGGAAATACCCAGCAGAATCTCGGCGACACCCACAGCTGTCAGCAATTTCCGGCTGATATTCAAACCACCAGCCCCATCGGGTTCTCGACCAGTTGCTGGAACGCCTGCATCAGCGCCGCGCCGTCTGCGCCGTCGATGGCGCGGTGGTCGAAGCTGCCGGTGGCGCTCATCACGGTGGCGACACCCAGCGCGCCGTCGATCACGTAAGGACGCTGCTCGCCCGCGCCGATGGCGAGGATCATGGCCTGCGGCGGGTTGATCACCGCATCGAACTGCTTGGTGCCGAACATTCCGAGGTTGGAGAGCGAGGCAGTGCCGCCCTGAAACTCGTGCGGCTGGAGCTTGCCTTCCTTCGCTTTGCCCGCAAGTTCCTTCATCTCGGTGCTGATCTGTGCGAGGCCTTTGCGGCCCGCATCGCGGATGATCGGGGTAATGAGGCCGGAAGGCGCGGCAACCGCTACCGAGATGTCCTCGCGCGTGTAGGTAAACAGCTCGTCGCCCTGGAAGCTGACATTGCAGCTCGGCACACGCTGGAGCGCGCGGGCAAGCGCCTTGATCAACAGGTCGTTGACCGACAGCTTCACGCCGTCCGCCTCCAGCGATTTGTTGAGTTCGCCGCGCAGCTTCAGCAGCGCATCGAGCCGCACGTCCACGGTCAGGTAGATATGCGGAATGGTCTGCTTTGCCTCCGTAAGGCGGCGCGCGATGACCTTGCGGACATTGTTGAGCTTGGTCGCCTCGTAGGGCGCGTCGAGGTCGCTGCCTTGCGCCGTGGCCTTTGGCGGCGCGGCGGCAGGAGACGCGACCTCAGCCTTTGCAGGAGCCGAGCTAGCTTGCGCGTTCTCGACGTCTGCTTTCACAATACGACCATTCGGCCCACTGCCGGTGACTGACGTGAGATCCAGACCCTTCTGCTCTGCGATCCGCTTGGCCAGCGGCGAGGCTATGATGCGGTCGCCATCGGGCGCAGGTGCCGCCGCCTCCTCCGTCTCGGCGGGGGCAGGAGCCTCCTTCGGTTTCGCACTTTCATCCGGAGCGGGTTCAGTCGCCGGTGCAGGCGTCTCATCCTTTGCTGCCGGCGCGCTCACATCGCCCACATCCTCGCCATCTTCGGCCAGCATGGCGATGACCGTGCCGACCTTCACGCCTTCCGCGCCTTCCTCGATCAGGATCTTCGCCACCGTGCCTTCGTCCACGGCTTCGAATTCCATCGTAGCCTTGTCGGTTTCGATCTCCGCGATGATGTCGCCCGAACCGATCGTGTCACCTTCCTTCACCAGCCACCTGGCCAGAGTTCCTTCTTCCATGGTCGGCGAAAGGGCAGGCATTTTCAGTTCGATCGGCATGGGCGGCGCGTCTTTCCTTCGGCGAGATTTGCATCCCAGCAATGGCGGCTTTAGAGCTCGCGGGCAAGGCGCTTGCGCGCGCCAACCATTCGTTGGATACGAATTCGCGCAAGGGATGGGAGGGGTCCATGCGGATATATCTGGCTGTCATCGACGAGACGGAAGAGGCGCAGATCGCACTGCGCTTTGCCGCGCGGCGCGCGCTCGACAGCGCGGGCCGGGTGCATATTCTCGCGCTGGTGCCCAAGCAGCAATTCAGCGCCTTCAGCGCGGTGCAGGAAACCATCGAGCAGGAAGCGCGCGACCGGGCGGAAGTCATTGCCAATTCCGCTGCCGGAAGCCTTTTCGCGGAATTGGGCCGGATGCCGACCATCACCGTCAAGGAAGGCGACCCGGAGGAAATCGTGCGCGCCTATCTGGACGAGCATCCGGAAGTCACCGGCCTGGTGCTGGGCGCGGCGGACGAGAACAATCCTGGCCCGCTCGTCACCCACTTCTCGCAGCGGGCGGGCGGCCTTCCCTGCCCGCTTATCATCGTGCCCGGATCGCTGACACAGGAGCAGATCGACCAAGGGCGTTGAGAGGACCGATAAACCCTATTTCTTGCCGCGCCCCTGATGCCGGATATTGCCGGGCCGCCCGCGCTTCCCAACCATATGCTTGCCTTTCGCGTCCTTCTTCGGACCGCGATTCTTGTGCTGGCCCTTCTTGTCCGCAGGCCGCCCGCCGCGCGGTTCGATGCTGCCGCCGCCTTCGGGTAGCTCGAATTTGAGCGCACCCGTCAGCGGATTGGCCTCCGCCAGCCTCAGCTTTAGCTTGTCGCCGATGGTGTAGCTGGTCTTCGATCGTTCGCCGGTCAGCGAATGCGCGCCCTCGTCGTAGCGGAAATAATCCGAACCGAGCGTGGAAACCGGCACCAGGCCGTCGCCGCCCAACCCTTCGATCGTGGCGAAGAAGCCAAAGCCCTGCACCCCGGTTATGCGCGTGTCGAACACCTCGCCCACGCGCCCAGCAAGCCAGGCTGCCATGTAGCGGTCGACCGTCTCGCGTTCCGCTTCCATGGCGCGGCGCTCGGTCGTGCTGATGGCATCGGTAATCTTCGAAAGGTCGCTGCGGTCTTTATCCGAAAGGCCGGATTTCGGCGGCAGGCTGCCCTTGGGCGCGGGCTGTTCCAGACCAAACGCATCGACAAGCGCGCGATGCACCAGCAAATCGGCATAACGGCGGATCGGCGAGGTGAAATGCGCGTAGCTGCCGAGCGCCAGGCCAAAATGACCGGCGTTGCGCGGGCCGTAATACGCCTGCGTTTGGCTGCGCAACACGGCCTCCATCACCTGCGCTTTTTCGCTGTCGTCCGCGACGTCCTTCAGCATCCGGTTGAACAGCCCCGGCGTGATGACCTGACCCAGCGCAAGATTGCGCCCGAAAGTGTCGAGATACTCCTTCAAAGCTATCAGCTTCTCGCGGCTCGGCGGCTCGTGAATGCGATACACGACGGGCGAAGCCTTGCTTTCGAGGGCCTTCGCCGCGGCGACATTGGCGGCGATCATGAAATCTTCCACCACGCGGTGCGCATCGAGCCGTTCGCGCACGGCGATTTCGGCAATCTTTCCCTGTTCGTCCAGCATCACGCGGCGTTCCGGCAGATCGAGTTCGAGCGGGTCGCGGCCCGCGCGCGCCTTGGCCAGAGCGCCCCAGCAGTCCCACAGGTTCCGCAGTTCCTCCGGCGCGTCGCCCGCATCGATCTGCGCCTGCGCGTCTTCGTAAGCGATGTTGTGCGCGATCCGCACGATGGCGCGCGTAAAGCGCACGTCGCTGACCGCACCGCCCTTACCCACGCGCATATGGCACACCATCGCCGCGCGATCCTCACCCTCACGCAGGGAACAGACATCGGTGCTCAGCGCTTCGGGCAACATCGGCACAACGCGGTCGGGGAAGTAGACCGAGTTGCCGCGTTTCCGCGCCTCGCGGTCGACGGCACTGCCGGGGCGCACGTAGTGGCTGACATCGGCGATGGCGACGATGGCTTTGAACCCGCCGTTACCGTCTGGCTTGGCCCAGATGGCATCGTCGTGGTCGCGCGCATCGGCCGGATCGATCGCGACGATGGGCACGTGGCGCAAATCCTCGCGCTTGTCCTCGCTGAGCGGCAGGCGCGCCGCTTCCTCGGCCTCGTCGAGCGCTTCCTGCGGGAAATCGAAGGGGATGCCGAACTTGTGAATGGCGATCAGGCTGAAAGCGCGCGGGGCCAGCGGGTCGCCGAGCAGTTCGGTGACCTTCACGCCTGCCTTGGCCGAACGTCCGACCGGCTCGGCCAGCACAAGCTGTCCCGCTTCCGCCCCGCCAAGTTCGCTGATCTTGCTGGACTGACGCACGCGTTTGTCGACCGGCTCCAGCCAGGCCTGCCCACTGCCGTCGAGCGCGACGACGCCAAGCGTGCTGAGATGCTGCGCGGGCAGCTTCTTCATCACATGGGCGCGCCAGCCCTTCCCCGCTTCCTCTGTGCGGGCGAGGATGCGGTCGTCCTTGCGCAGCGCGCCGCCCTTCTTGCGCTCGATCACGCGGATGCGGGGCGGCGGCGTGCCATCGTCTGGCTGCCAGCTTTCAGGGATGGCGAAGGGCTCCCCGTCCTCGATCTCGACCACACGCAGGACGGTGACCTTCGGGACGCCGCCCATGCGATGGAACGCGCTCTTGCGGCCGTCGATCAGGCCGTCCTCCGCCATGTCCTTGAGCAAGCGCTTGAGCGCGATCTTTTCCTGCCCCTTGAGGCCGAACTCGCGCGCGATTTCGCGCTTGCCCGCAGGCTTATCGGAGGTCTGGATGAAGTCCAGCACCTGTTCCCTGCTCGGCAGGCCGGATGGTCTGCGGGCGGGAGATTTCTTCTTATTCGGATTGTTCATACGCCCCCGTATATGGGGGCGCGTCTACTCGATGTCACTCTTTGGCGTGGCGATAGGCGCGAAAGCACCTGCGGGCACGGCGCTGGCGATGGGGCTCTCAATGGCGCCCGGCTGAGCCACGGCGCTGACACCGAACAACCAGTCGTCACCGCGCACCCCGTCCAGCTTGACCTTCGTGTCGGCGGTGAGAGCGACGGGCCGCTCCTCCCAATAAGGCGCATCGGTGCGGCGCCGATAGACACGGTACCCCGCCGCGCCCTGCACGGGCTCCCACGCGATGTCAGTGAAGGTCTGCACCGCCGCATTGGCAGTCGGTGCAGGCGGCATGGTGGAACGGGCAAGCCGGTCCAGCACGCGCACGTTCAGCTGCGTGACGCGGGCGAGATAGGGGAAATCCATCTCGTCCGGCGTGTCGCCGTAAGTCGTGCCGCCTTCGGTGCGCAGGTCCTGATGCTGGTGGTCGTAATCCTCCACCGCGACGGAGAACCGAACCGCCGGATAACCCTTCTCGAGAAAGGGGATCTGATCCCCGCCCCGGCCCATGCGATCAGTTCGCCATATCTGGCGGACTTTGAGGCCGTCACCGTGCCCTTCCGCGACTTCCCCGATGAAGCGCGAGAGGTTGCGGCCCGGCGTGTCGTTCTCACCGCCATTGCGACGCTGGTCGGCGCGGGTTGCATCGTCGAGATCGGCGCGTGGCCCTTCGGAGAAGACGCGCACGTGTTCGTCGTCGCAAAAGCCGTCGCTGCCGCAGCTGTTGCCGACGATATCGTTGTTGAGCACCGCCTTGACGGTGTAGCCCTGTTCGGCAACCCAGTCGGCGAGCAACTGGCCGCCGTAGAGACCCTGTTCTTCGCCGCTCAGCAGCGCGTAGATGATCGTGGTCGGATATTTCTGCTGCGAAAGGACGCGCGCGGCCTCGATCACGAGCACGGTGCCGGAACCGTCGTCATTCGCACCGGGCGCATCGCTGGTGAAATCCGCGACATCCGACACCCGGCTGTCGATGTGGCCCTGCACGATCACGGCTTCGCGCGGACGCTCGCTGCCGGTCTGAATCGCGACGACGTTGCGAAGGCGCGTGCGCTGAGGAATGCGGCGCCCCTCCACCATGCGTTCGGGCAAAGTGACGCGCAGACAATTGCCGCAGGCGTCCGAAATACGGCGCATTTCCGCCGCGCCCCAGTCCACCGCCGCGCCGATGCCGCGCCTCGGATCGTCCTGTGCCGAGAGCGTGTGGCGCGTGCGGAAAGACACCAGCGTGTCGATATCGGCGCGCAGGCGCTGTTCGGACACCTCGCTGGCAGGGTCCGACTGGGCCGAAGCGACAGTGGGAGCGATGGCGAGTGCGGTTGCGACCAGTGCGTATCTCATGGCCGCCCTTGTTGCGGGTTTCGCCCGCAATCTCAAGCGTGTCAGTATGCTCGCGCAACCAGGATGCGCTCGACCGCCGGTGCGCCGGTGAAGATGCAGGGCCCGTCTGCCGGTGCGCTGTCCAGCGGCACGTTGCGGAAGGTCAGCTTGTGCTCCTTCAGCTTGGCGATGACCTTCTCCAGTTCGGCGCCGGTCGGCCTGGCCCACTGCACCTCGACCCAGCCGGGATACTTGCCGGAGTTGGCGAAGTGATCGGCCAGCGCTTCAAGATTACCGACGTCGCGGCGAATGTTGGCATCGCGCCGGTCGCGGGCTTCAGCGAAAAGGCTCGACTGGATGTCTTCGAGCATTCCGCCCATCTGGCCTGCGCAATCGTCGCGGGTCGGGTTCTGGAAGGCGGGCTTGCCAGTGGCCTCGTCCCACAGCGCATCGCGGCGGAGCAGGCTGACGACCCCGTTTTCCATGTCGCGGCTGCCCACCTCGATGATGACCGGTGCGCCCTTGCGGACGTAGTCCCAGCGCTTCGCCGCAGCCTTGCCCGGTCGCTTGTCGAGCAGAACGCGCAACGGCTCGCCCAATGCGTTCTGCTGCGCGATCGCGGCGCGCAGGACCTCGCAATAGGCAAGCAGTTCATCGTCTTCCGGCTTGTCGCGCAACATGGGCAGAATGACGACCTGGAACGGCGCGACGCGCGGGGGCACGCGCAGGCCGTCATCGTCGCCATGCGTCATGATGATGCCGCCGATCAGCCGTGTCGAAGTGCCCCAGCTGGTGGTGTGGCAGAACTGTTCGCCGCCTTCGCGATCCTGATACTTGATTCCCGCAGCTTCGGCGAAGTTGGTGCCAAGATAGTGGCTCGTACCAGCCTGCAAGGCCTTTCCGTCCTGCATCATCGCTTCGATCGACCAGGTTTCGACTGCACCGGGGAAACGTTCGTTCTCCGGCTTTTCTCCGACGACCACCGGCAGGGCGAGATCGTCTTCGGCGCAGGCCCGGTACATCTCGATCGCCCGGCGGGTTTCGTCCTCCGCCTGCGCGCGGTTCTCGTGCGCGGTGTGACCTTCCTGCCAGAGAAATTCGCTGGTGCGCAGGAACATGCGGGTGCGCATTTCCCAGCGCACGACGTTCGCCCACTGGTTGGTAAGCAGCGGGAGGTCGCGCCAGCTCTGCACCCAGCGCGCCATTGCATCGCCGATGATCGTTTCGGACGTCGGACGCACGACCAGCGGTTCTTCCAGCTTCGCTTCGGGATCGGGCACGAGGCCGCCCTTCCCGTCCGCGATCAGCCGATGGTGGGTGACCACTGCCATTTCCTTGGCGAACCCTTCGACATGGCTCGCTTCACGCTCAAAATTGGCGAGCGGAATGAACAGCGGGAAGTAGCAATTCTGCACGCCCGCCGCCTTGATGCGGTCGTCCATCAGGCGCTGGAACCGTTCCCAGATGCCGTAACCCCATGGCTTGATCACCATGCAGCCACGCACACCCGATTCCTCGGCCATGTCGGCGGCGGTGATGACTTCCTGATACCAGGCGGCGAAATCGTCTTCGCGTTTGACGTTAAGAGCGTGGCGAATCTGGGCCATGGCGATACTTTGCGGATAGGGTTGTCGGTGCGCCGCCTTAGGCGAGGCGGAGCATTGCTGTCGAGATGGAGCGCGGTGAACCGCGAGCGCTTACTTGGTAAGTTCGTCCAGCTTCTTCTGCATCTGCGCCATCTGGTCGCGCAGCGCGGCAATATCGTCGCCTGGCTTGGCTTCGGCCGCGGGTTCGGACTGCTTGGCAACGCCCGGCAGGAAGGCGCTGGCCGCCGCCTGGAACATCGCCATGTTGGTTTCCGCAATCTTGGCGAGAGCGTTGGGGCCGAGGCTGCTTTCCATCATCCCGCGCATCTTCGCCTGATTGGCACGAAAGTTTTCCATCGAAGCCTTCAGGTAATGCGGCATCAGCGATTGCATCGAATTGCCGTACATCGCGATCAGGTCGCGCAGGAAACTGACCGGCAGCATGTGTTCGCCGTCGCCGTTTTCCTCGTCCATGATAATCTGGGTCAGGATCGAGTGCGTGATGTCGTCACCGCTCTTGGCGTCGATCACCTGGAAGTCGACGTCTTCGCGTACCATGCGCGCAATATCGTCCAGCGTGATGTAGCTCGACGTGTCGGTATTATAGAGGCGCCGGTTTGCGTATTTCTTGATGATGATCGTATCGCCGTTCTTGCTCACGCGCCTTGTCCCCCACGCTGTTCGTCAGCCTGCAAAATGCTGCATTAGCAGTTGCAGTATGTGCAGCGCAACAAATTGCGGTTCGCAATGGCTTAGCCGAAGCGGGCACCTAGGGTGGTGAGAAGTTCGTACTGCGAAAGGCCGGAGGTCTTGGCAGCGTCAGGCAAGTCGAATGGCACGTCGAGCCAGTCGCCTTCGCGCAGGTTTGCCGCTTCGGTAAGATCGATCACGACCATGTCCATCGAGACCCGTCCCAGCACGGGCAAAGCAGTGTCGTCATGGTGCGTGGCCCCCACTCCGCTCCAGCAGCGCAGATAGCCATCGGCGTATCCGAGTGACACGACCCCGACGCGCATCTCTCGTTCGGCGGTGAACGTGGCATTGTAGCCCACCGTCTCGCCCGGCTGAATCGTGCGCGTCTGGATCAGCGATACCTGCGGGAATGCGACCTGCCGTATTTCGCCAAGCTCGTCACGCGGCACCCCGCCATACAGGGAAAGTCCGGGCCGGGTGAGATCGAACGCGTACTCGTGGCCCAGGGCGATACCCGCGCTGTTCGCAAGACTCAGCGCGCGATGTTCGATCGTTGCGGCAGCATCGCGAAAGCGCGCAAGCTGTCTCGCGTTGAGTGTGCAGTCCTCGTCCGCCGACGCGAGGTGCGACAGCAGCACTTCGACCTGTAACGCCGCGACGGCCTCGTCGCCGATCTCGTGCATGGACAGGCCGAGCCGATTTATCCCCGTGTCCACCATCAGGTGGCACGACCCGCCCCCGTTTGCCGTCCAGCGGCGTGCCTGGTCGAGCGAATTGATGACCGGCAGCGCCCCCGTCTCCCGCGCGAACCTGCAATCCGCGTCACTGAGCGGGCCATGGAGCACCGCGACTTGATCCGCCGGAACATAGGCGATGACGGCAGGCACCTCGCTCCAATGCGCAACGAAGAAGCTGCTTGCGCCAGCGTCACGCAGGATCGGAACGACGCGATCGACGCCCAGGCCGTAGCCATTCGCCTTTACCGCAGCGCCAGCGCTGGCCGTACCCGACATGGTGTCCAGCAGCCGCCAGTTGGCGCGCAACGCATCCTCATCGACCCGAAGGCGGAGCGAAGGGGGTGGAAGCTCAGCCGGCATCGTCGGCGAAATCGCGCGGCGGCCCGTTCGGGATGCCCCACCAGGCTATCAGCAAGCCTACTGCCACCACCACCCAGGTGTACCAGATGCCCGCATACGCATTGCCCGTGCTCGCCACGATGTAGGCGGCAATCAGCGGGAGAAAGCCGCCGAGGTACCCCGCCCCGATATGGTAGGGGATCGACATGGACGAATAGCGGATCTTGGGCGGGAACATCTCCGCCAGCAGAGCTGCGACCGAACCGTAGGTCAGCGCCGAGAGGCCGCCTAGCACGAGCAGCAGGGCGATGATGCCCACGATGCTAGCCAGCGGAGGGGTCTGTCGGGTAAAGTCGTAGCCCTGCCGTTCCAGCGCCGCCTGCACCGCCGCCCGGCGCCCATCGTCCGGTACGTCTGCATAGACGAACTGCGCGGTTCCGATGGCGACGCTCTGGCCGCCGCCCGCTGCGATGTCGTACGGCACGCCGAGCGCGGTGAGATCCGACAGGATTCGGCCGCAGGGGCTCTCCTGCACATCGGCAAAGGCATCGAAGGTGCAATCCGCACCGCTCACCACCACGGGAGCGTCGGCCGCGCTTCGTTCCAGCCCCGGATTGGCAAGCGAGCCGATACCCCAGAACACCGGAAAGAGCAGCGCGAGCGCTGCTGCCGCGCCGAGGACGATCGGCTTCTTGCGCCCCACCCGGTCGGACCATTTGCCCACCAGAACGTACAACCCCATCGAAAGCGCGCCCGCGATGAGCAGGATGATCTCGACGAGTTGCTCCTCCATCCGCATCGGTCCGCGAAGGAACGACAGGCCGGAAAAAAACGCCGTGTACCAGATCGTCGTCAGCACGCCCGTCACGCCCAGCGCGACGAATATGCGCTTGCCGTTTCCGGGATAGGTGAAGCTTTCGACGAAGGGATTGCCGGCGGTCTCGCCCGCGTCCTTCATCGCCTGGAATACCGGGCTTTCGGAGAGTTTCAGCCGCATCCACAGCGAGATGCCAAGCAGCACGATCGAGAGCAGGAACGGTACGCGCCAGCCCCATGCGGCGAAATCCTCTGGCGGGATGACAGCGCGGCAGGCGATCACCACGATGATCGACAGGACGAAACCGCCAACGACGCTCGCCTGGATGAAGCTGGTGTAGAACCCGCGTTTTTCCGGTGGAGCGTACTCAGCGACATAGATCGCCGCGCCGCCGTACTCTCCGCCCAGTGCCAGGCCCTGCAGGATACGCAGGACGATGACGATGATCGGGGCGACGATGCCGATACTCTGCGCGCTCGGGATAAGGCCGACGCCCGCCGTCGCGACGCCCATCAGCGTCACCGTGACGAGGAAGGTGTATTTGCGGCCCAACCGGTCCCCGAGATAACCGAACAGGATGGCACCGAGCGGACGAAAACCGAAGCCCACTGCGAAGCCCGCCCATACCAGCAGGACCTGTAGCGTCTCGTTATCGCTCGGGAAAAAAGCCGCGCCGATCAAGGCTGCGAGCGTGCCGTAGATGAAGAAATCGTACCATTCGAACACCGTTCCGGCAGAGGACGCGGCGATTACGAGGCGGATTTCCTTGTCGGTCGGTTCGCGCTGCAAGGGCGCGACGGCAGTGGCCATTGTGCAATCCCCTCCCGCGGGCAAGTCGCAGCGGTCTAGCGAGCCGGAGCGCGACTGCAAAGAGCGGCGCGAGCGGCCTTCCACGGCAGGAGGACCGCACCGTGACGGCCGGGATGATCCTGCGCCGCCGCAAGCACCTCGAACCCCGCCCAGCGAGGCAGCGCTCCGCCTTGCGTCCATGCCGAAATCTGGTCGAGGGCAGCGTTGATCGCCGTCGCATTCGCACCGGGCGCTCCGCTGGCAAAGATCGCGGCGGCGGCTTGCCCCACGGCGCAGGCCTGACAGCGGATACCGACCTCGCCAATCGCGTCATCGACCACGGTCAGGGACAGTTCGACCCGGCTGCCGCACGTCGGGGACCGCGCCCCGCCAATCAATTCGGCTTCGGGATCGTAGGGATAATCCGCCAGCTCCACCGCCAACGCGAGCAGTTGCGGCGTGTAGAGCCGCGTCGCCTGGCTCATCCCTCGGCCTGTTCCTCTTTCAACCGCGCGCGGCGATTGTCGATCATCTGTACCATCGCATCGGAGGCGGCATCGATCATCGGGTAGGTCCGCGCCGTCGTGATCCAGGTCGGGCGACCAGCAGGTCCCCAGACCGTGTCGTAGCCCAGGACGAGCAGGGAAAAGGCCATCACCGAGATGATGACACCCTTGATCATGCCGAAACCGAAACCGAGAACGCGGTCTATCGGGCCAAGCACGGACGTACGCGATGCTTCGCCCAGCCGGCGAGCAATCAGCTTCATCGCCGCATAGGGTATCAGCAGCAACAGCACGAAAGCGAGGATGGAGGCGGTTTGCAGGTCGCCGGAGAAGAAGCTTATCAGCTGGTCGGTCAGCGGTGTGTGCAGCGAGTAGATCGCGAGTATGGTCAGCACCCATGCCGCCAGCGACAGGATTTCCTGAACAAAACCGCGAAGGAAGCCCCCGACCGCGGTGATTGCCACGATCGTCAGTACGATAAAGTCGAATCCCGTCATGGGCGCGGAGGATTACGCAGGCGTCATCACATGGTCAACGAGCTTCGGCAGTCCCGCCATTCCGCGAAACGCGAAACCTTTGGGCGAGTCGGTCGCGCTGGCTGGCCCATAGGCACTCGTGAAACCGAGTTTCGCGGCTTCCTTCATGCGAAGATTGGCGTGCGCAACGGGGCGTATTTCGCCAGCCAGCGATACTTCACCGAAGAGCACCGACTGCGCTGGCAGTGGCCGGTCGGCCAGTGCCGACACCAGCGCTCCGGCGACGGCGAGATCAGCGGCGGGATCGCTCAGGCGGAAGCCGCCTGCCACGTTGAGATACACCTCGGCCGAACTGAAATTGAGACCGCAGCGCGCCTCGAGCACGGCAAGTAGCATCGCCATGCGGCCATTGTCCCATCCCACCACCGCGCGCCGCGGCGTGGCGCCCGATTGCAGGCGCACGATCAGGGCCTGTATCTCGACCAGCACGGGCCGCGTGCCTTCCAGCGCCGGGAACACCGCGCTTCCCGCCAACGGTTCGTCCCGTCCGGAAAGGAACAGCATCGAAGGGTTGCTCACTTCCTCCAGCCCGTCGCCTGCCATCGCGAAAACGCCGATTTCGTCCACTGCACCGAAGCGGTTCTTGAGAGAGCGTAGCACGCGATACTGATGGCTCCGTTCCCCCTCGAAGCTCATCACAACATCGACCATGTGCTCCAGCACGCGGGGCCCGGCGATATTGCCATCCTTCGTCACGTGGCCGACCAGCACCATCGCAACCCCGGTTTCCTTGGCGAAGCGGATCAACTCGAAGGCACTGGCGCGAACCTGGCTGACCGTGCCCGGCGCGCCTTCGATCTGGTCGGAGTGCATCGTCTGAATCGAATCGATCACGACGAAGTCCGGACGCTCCATCGCGGCGAGCGAGGTGAGGATGTCGCGCACGGAGGTCGCCGCGCCCAGTTTCACCGGCGCATCTGCCAGCCCGAGCCGCGCGGCGCGCATACGCACCTGAGCCGAAGCTTCTTCGCCGCTGATATAGACGGCCTTGCCTCCATCGCGCGCGATCTTGGCAGCGGCTTGCAACAGCAGCGTCGATTTGCCGATGCCCGGATCGCCCCCCATCAGGATCGCGCTGCCCGGCACCAGCCCGCCGCCCAGGGGACGGTCGAACTCCGCCAGGCCGGTGCTGCGTCTGGCCAGCGGCTCCGACGGCGCGTCGAGCGCATCGAACACCACTGCCCTGCCCCCGCTGGAAAGGTCGTGCTTCTGCGAGAATACCGTCGCGGGCGCTTCTTCTGCCAGCGTGTTCCATTCCGCACAGTCGGCGCATTGTCCCTGCCAGCGGTGGGAGACGGAGCCGCACGCCTGGCAGACATATCGCTTCTTGGGTTTCGCCATGCGGGGACAGCTAGCGGGAACGAAGCGGGAACGCAATTGCCTTGGCCGCGCTTTCCCGCCATTGTTGCGCAATGCGGCAAAAGGAACTCCGGATCGCTCTCGTCTGCTATGGCGGGGTCAGCCTCGCCGTTTACATGCATGGCGTCACGAAGGAGCTTTGGAAGCTCGCCCGCGCAAGCCGCGCGTTTCACGGTGGTGAGGATTTCACGAGCGGGACCGAAGCAGTGTATCTGCGCGCGTTACGCTACATCGCCCAGGACCAGGACCTGCACCTGCGCGTCATGCCGGACATTCTGGCGGGAGCGAGCGCTGGCGGGATCAACGCTGTCTTCCTCGCCCAGGCGATCCATGCGGGCCATTCGCTGGAGCCACTGACCGACCTCTGGCTGGAGAAGGCGGACGTCGACGCGCTGCTCGACCCTCAGGCTGCCCCGCTTTCCCGCGCAACCAAGTTCTGGGCCCAGCCGATCGTGCAATGGGTGCTCAGCCGGCCCGGAAACGCGATTTCGGAAAGCGTAGCACCCGAAACGCGCGACGAGGTGCGGGCCAAGCTCTCGCGCTTCATCCGGGGTCGGTGGTTCGAGCCGCCCTTTTCCGGTATCGGGTTTTCGCGAATGCTGCGCGAGGCGCTGGAAGCCATGGCGGAGCAGCCCATCGACGGCCCGCTGCTTCCCCCCGGCCACCCCATCGACCTGTTCGTGACCGCCACCGATTTCCATGGGCATCTCGAATATATCAACCTCAACAGTCCCGCCGTGGTCGAGGAAAGCGAACATCGCCTCCCCATCGGCTTTTCCGGCAAGGTCCCGCACGCAGGTGGTGCGGCCTTGTCGCATCCGCTCGACCTGGTGTTCGCCGCGCGCTCGACCGCCAGCTTCCCGGGCGCTTTCCCGCCGTTGCAGGTTGCTGAAATCGACCGGCTGGCCGGGGAGAGCAATATAAGCTGGCCGACGCGGGAGGGTTTCCTCAGTCGCATCATGCCGGGGCGCGCGCGACGCGGTAAGCTGGAGAGTGCATCGCTGATTGACGGGTCAGTGCTGGTCAATGCGCCGTTTTCCGAGGCGATGGGCGCCCTGCGGGGTCGACCGTCGCTGCGCGAGGTCGACCGACGCTTCGTCTATATCGACCCGACGCCCGACGATCTGACGAAAGACGATGCGCGGCGCGACCGGCCCGTCGGCTTCTTCGCCAACATTCTCGGCTCGGTCTCCTCGATCCCGCGCGAACAGCCGATCCGCGACAACCTCGAACTGATCGACGCCCAATCGCGCGAGGCAGAACGGCTGTCGAGCATCGTTTCCTCCATGCGCCCGCAGATCGAAGCGCAGATCGAAAAGATGTTCGGTCGCACGTTGTTTCTCGACAAGCCGACACCACGCCGACTGAAAGGGTGGCGCTCCAGCGCGCAGCAGGCCGCGGCGGAACAGGCCGGCTATGCCTACCATGCCTATGCCGAGGCGAAGTTCCACGGCATCGTCGACCGGCTTGCGGATACCGTGCAGCGCCTGACCCCGGACGTCGGCCCTGCGCAACGACACGCCATCGCCGCGAGCCTGCAACAGGCAGCGCGCAGCGGGGGCTTGCAGAGCCTTTCGGCCAGGGGCGGCGGGGCGAGCAGCGAAGCCATTGCCTTTTTCCGGGCTCACGACATCGGGTTCCGCATCCGCCGCCTGCGCCTGCTCGCAAGGCGGCTGGCGCGCGAATGGGTCGACGAACCCGGCGTGACGGAGTCGGATCGCGATGCCGCGCAGGCCGCGATATTCAGCGGCCTGTCGCGCTATTTCGAACATGAGGCACCCGCAACGCTAGGCGCGGATTTCGCGGACATCGCGCGCGAGGCGGGCGATCAGCCGGGCCGGGTTCTCGAAGAGTTCGCGCAGCGCCGCGCTTTGCCGGAACTGGACCTGGTGGTGGAGGCCGAACTCGCCGAAGCACTGCAAGCCATGCCCAAGAACCTGCGGCGTCGAATGCTGCTCGCCTACCTCGGCTTTCCTTTCTACGACCTCGCAACCCTGCCGCTGCTGCGCAACGACCGGCTGACCGAATTCGACCCGATCAAGGTCGACCGCATCTCACCCGAAGATGCCACTGCCATTCGCGATGGCGGAACCGCAGCGACCTTGCGCGGGACGGAATTCTACAATTTCGGCGCTTTCTTCAGCCGCGCCTATCGGGAAAACGATTATCTGTGGGGCCGACTGCATGGCGCAGAGCGGATGGCCGATCTGCTGTCATCAACGCTCGACGGCGG
Organism: Altererythrobacter sp. CAU 1778; assembly: GCF_054482795.1. NCBI lineage: Bacteria > Pseudomonadati > Pseudomonadota > Alphaproteobacteria > Sphingomonadales > Erythrobacteraceae > Altererythrobacter > Altererythrobacter sp. CAU 1778. The sequence goes on from NZ_JBTLRP010000001.1 coordinate 1,568,914, forward strand.
GCTTCCCATCGAAGTCCTGTCGCAACTGAAGCGGGACCTGTTTCTCGCCGTGCTGGAGGAAGAGCGCGAGCGACTGACCGCCGACCCGCGTCTCATTCCCACCATCCGCGAGGAAGTGCTCGCGACCATGCAGCTCGGCTAACCGCCGAAGACATCCTTCAGCCGGTTGAAGAAACCGCGGCTTTCGGGACATTCGTCACCGGTCTCGGTCTCCTGAAACTCGCGCAGGAGTTCCTTCTGCCGAGAGGACAGCTTCGTCGGCGTCTCGACCGCGAATTCCACCACCAGATCGCCGCGTCCCCGGCCCTGCAACACGGGCATACCAGCACCGCGGTGCTGGACCTGCTTGCCCGACTGGATGCCGGCGGGAATGTCGATCTTGCTGACCTCTCCATCGAGGCCGGGAATTTCGACCGAACCACCAAGGGCGGCAGTCGTGAAGCTGATCGGCACGCGGGTAAACAGCGTGGTTCCTTCGCGCGCGAAGACCGAGTGGTCCTTCACGTGAAGGAAGATGTAGAGATCGCCCGGAGGTGCCCCCATCGGCCCCGCTTCGCCCTTGCCCGAAAGACGGATGCGGGTGCCGTTATCGACGCCCGGCGGGATGGTTACGTCGAGCGTCTGGATCGTGTCCACCCGCCCTTCGCCGCGGCAATCGCGGCACGGTTTCTCGATTACCTGTCCATGGCCGCCGCAATTCGGGCACGGCCGCTCGACCGCGAAAAAGCCCTGCTGCGCACGCACCCGTCCCTGCCCGCCGCACAGATTGCAGACGCGCTTGCCGGTGCCCGGCTCCGCGCCGGTGCCTTCGCACGTGTCGCAAGAGGTCGAGACCTCGACCTCAATCTGCGTCTCCTTGCCGTGGAAGGCCTCGTCGAGCGAGACTTGCATATCGTAGCGCATGTCCGCTCCGCGCCGCGCGCGCTGGCGTCCGCCGCCACCGGCGAAGGCCGATCCGAAGATCGTCTCGAAGATGTCGCCGATGTCGGAAAAGTCCTGCGGCCCGCCGCCACCGCCACTGCCCATTCCGCTCTGGAAAGCTTCATGCCCGAACCGGTCGTAGGCGGCGCGTTTCTGCGGGTCCTTCAGGCAGTCGTACGCTGCACTGATCGCCTTGAAGCGCGCTTCGGAATCGTCGCAACCGGGATTGCGGTCCGGGTGGTACTGCATCGCGAGCTTGCGGTAAGCGGTCTTGATCGTGCGATCGTCCGCCGTCCGCTCGACGCCGAGCAGTTCGTAATAATCGATGTCCATCGCTGACATAATTCAGTTCCCTCCGCCGGAAAACCGATCGCCACCGGCGCGGTCTGCACCGGTGGCGATCTTCGTTTCCATTCCAGAGGCTCAGTTCTTCGCGTCTTCGTCGACTTCGGAGAACTCGGCGTCGACAACGTCGTCGTCGGCGCTCGAAGCTTCCTCGGCAGGCGCATCGCCGGTCGGCGCGGCCTTGGCCTGCTCCTGCTCGTAGATCGCCTGACCCAGCTTCATCGCATTCTCGGTAAGAGCCTGCGTCTTGGCCTTCATCGCGTCGAGATCGTCGGCTTCGATCGCGGACTTCAGTTCGGCAATGCCGCCCTCGATGTCCGACTTGAGGCCGGCGTCGATCTTGTCGCCATGCTCTTCAAGCTGCTTTTCGGTCGCGTGGACCAGACTGTCGGCCTGGTTCTTGACCTCGGCAGCCTCGCGGCGCTTCTTGTCCTCGTCCGCGAACTTCTCCGCATCCTGCACCATCTGGTCGATGTCGGCATCGGAGAGACCGCCAGACGCCTGGATCTTGATCTGCTGTTCCTTGCCGGTGCCCTTGTCCTTGGCACTGACGTTGACGATGCCGTTGGCGTCGATGTCGAAGGTGACCTCGATCTGCGGCACGCCGCGCGGTGCGGGTGGGATACCGAGCAGGTCGAACTGACCAAGCAGCTTGTTGTCTGCCGCCATCTCGCGCTCGCCCTGGAACACGCGGATCGTCACCGCCTGCTGATTGTCATCGGCAGTCGAATAGGTCTGCGTCTTCTTGGTCGGGATCGTCGTGTTGCGATCGATCATGCGGGTGAACACGCCGCCGAGCGTCTCGATGCCGAGCGAAAGCGGCGTCACGTCGAGCAGCAGCACGTCCTTGACGTCGCCCTGCAGAACGCCCGCCTGGATAGCCGCGCCCATGGCGACGACTTCATCGGGGTTCACGCCGGTGTGCGGCTTCTTGCCGAAAAATTCTTCGACCACTTCGCGTACCTTGGGCATACGGGTCATCCCGCCGACCAGCACGACTTCGTCCACGCTGCCCTTGTCAATGCCAGCATCGGCCAGAGCCTTCTTGCAAGGCTCGAGCGTGCGCTTGATGAGGTCGCCGACGAGCTGTTCCAGCTTGGACCGGGTGATCGTTTCCACGAGGTGCAGCGGCGTGGAGCTGCCACCTTCCATGCGGGCGGTGATGAAGGGCAGGTTGACCTCTGTCTGGGCCGAGCTCGACAGTTCGATCTTGGCCTTCTCGGCGGCTTCCTTCAGGCGCTGCAGAGCGAGCTTGTCGCTCTTCAGGTCCATATTTTCCTTCTTCTTGAACTCGTCTGCGAGGTATTCGACGATCGCGCTGTCGAAGTCTTCGCCGCCGAGGAAGGTGTCGCCATTGGTCGACTTCACTTCGAACACGCCGTCCCCGATTTCGAGGATCGAGACGTCGAAGGTACCGCCGCCAAGGTCATAGACGGCGATGGTCTTGCCGTCTTCCTTGTCCATGCCATAGGCGAGCGCCGCTGCCGTCGGCTCGTTGATGATGCGCAGCACTTCGAGGCCGGCGATCTGGCCGGCGTCCTTGGTCGCCTGGCGCTGAGCGTCGTTGAAGTAGGCAGGCACGGTAATGACCGCCTGCGACACGGTTTCACCAAGATAGCTTTCGGCGGTTTCCTTCATCTTTTGCAGGATGAAGGCGGAAATCTGGCTGGGGGAGTATTCCTCGCCGCCGGCTTCGACCCATGCGTCGCCGTTCTTGCCCTTGACGATGTCGTAGGGGACGAGCTCCATGTCCTTCTTGGTCATCGGATCGTCGAAACGGCGGCCAATCAGGCGCTTGATCGCGAACAGCGTGTTGTCGGGATTGGTCACCGCCTGGCGCTTCGCCGGCTGGCCGATCAGGCGTTCGCTGTCCTTCGTGAAGGCGACGATCGACGGCGTGGTGCGCGCGCCTTCGGAATTTTCCACGACCTTGGGCTTGCCCCCGTCCATCACGGCGACACAGCTGTTGGTGGTGCCGAGGTCGATACCGATTACTTTTGCCATTACTTCCCTATCCTGTCTTCGTTGGTTGGACACCGCGCGGTGGGCTTCCCGATGCTCGGCAAAACACCTCGGCGGCTCGTTACTTGCAGGCGCGATATAGGTGTGCTTTCGCTTGGCACAAGGGATGTGCGCGGCTAGTCGCGCGACCTGTCCACAAGCGGTTCAGTCAGGGGAATTCGATGACTTTTCGTTCGATTTTGGCAGCGGCGGCGTTGCTTTCCAGCCCGTTCGCTCTCGCAGCCTGCGGATCGGAAGCGCCAGTCGAAGAAGTTGCAGCGGAAGGCATTCCCGGTCTGACGGTCACGAACGCGCGCGTCGTGCTTCCCGCCGTGGCTGGAAATCCGGCCGCAGTCTATATGGACCTCGCCTATTCCGCCGACGAGGACCGCGGCGTCGCGATCCGTCGCGTCAATTTGGAGAAGGCCGAGATGGCCATGCTTCACGAATATGTCGAATACGACTTCCAGACCCAGATGGTCGAAATGATGCAGATGACCCTGCAACCGGGCGACACCGGGTCGTTCACGCCGGGCGAGGCCCATATCATGGCAACGGGGCTGGCGGACGACGTGAAGCCGGGCGACACGCTGAACGTGACGCTGATCGCGGCGGGCGGCGTGGAGATGACCGTGCCGGCCGAAGTCCTGCCCGCCAACGCGGCCCGCTGAACTGATCCATGGCCGACGCCGTGCCATCCTGCCCGATCGGCGGTGAGCGGGCACTGACGCCGGGCGAGGTCGCGCTGGCGCGCAGCGTGTTCGGCGATGCGATAGACTATGCGCCTGTCCGTATCCGCCGCAGGAAGTGGGCATTCTTCCAGCCGCGCAACATCACGATGGCACCGCGCGGGCATCTCCACTTCCACCCGCTGGGGGATGCCTATTGCGATGATTTCTCGGATCAGCCGATTCATCGTCAGGCGCTTTTCATCCACGAGATGACGCACGTCTGGCAGACGCAGCGGCGGGGCGAGTGGTATCTCGTCACCCGGCGTATGCCGTGGGCAAGGTACGACTATGCCCTACGCCCCGGCTGGCCGCTGGACCGCTACGGGATCGAACAGCAGGCCGAAATCGTGAAGCACGCCTTCCTCCTGCGCAACGGAATGAAGCTGGCAGGCATGGCCGACGTCGCGGCATACGACGTGCTGGTCAATTTTCCGGGAGCGGCAGGTCGATGATCACGGTTCGTCAATTCCGCGATGGCGACGAGGATGCGTTCGCCGCGCTCAACCTTCGCTGGATCGAGCAGTTCTTCGTCGTGGAAGACAGCGATCGGGCGCAACTCGAAAACCCGCAGGACAATATCCTCGCCTCCGGCGGCACCATCGCAATTGCGGAGAGCGATGGCGTGGTCGTTGGGACCGCCGGGCTCGTGCCGCCTCACTGGACGCCCGCCGACGGGCGCAGATGGCTTGAACTGGTCAAGATGGCGACCGACCCCGCCGCGCAGGGCCAGGGGGTCGCATCAAAGGTTATCGATTTCCTGATTTCCGAAGCGGAGCAGGCGGGCATCGACGCTATCTGGCTCGAGACCAACAGCAGCCTTGCAGCAGCGGTGCGCCTTTACGAGCGCCACGGGTTCCGCAGGCTCGATCAGGATGCGCTCTGGCCCACTCCCTACGCGCGCTGCAATCTGCAGATGGTCAGGGAGCTCTAGGGCTCCCTTCCCATCTCGGCGTTATCGCGGGTCGGCAGGATAACCGCGCGTGCCGAAGCAGTCGTCGTCGAGATAGCCGTTGCGGTTATACCCATCGCAGCCATCGTTCTTGTCGACGAAATAGCCCGCCAGTCCGCCCGCAGCGGCGCCTGCCAGCGCGTAAGTCGCGATGTCGCCGCCCAGCACGGCAGCACCTGCCGCGCCCAGAGCCGCGCCACCAAGCGCGCCTTCGGCAGCGTAATTGTTGGCGCACGCGCCAAGCGACAGGGTCGACAGCGCAAGCGCGGGTGCGAGGAAAAGCTTGTTGTTCATGGTCTTGTCTCCGTCATGTCCCTGTTACTGGGCCAATGGACGGAGACAGTGGCTTGTTCCGCCAAACGCGACGAAGCGTTGGCGACCGCGATCAGTCCGGCTTCTTCGCCACGCCGACCATGGCAGGGCGCAGCAGGCGATCCTTGATCATGTAACCGGCCTGCATTTCCTGGATGACGGTGCCCGGTTCCTTGTCGGCGCTGGGGATTTCCATCATCGCCTGATGCTGATTGGGATCGAGCGGCATTCCCATCGCAGCGATACGGGTGATGCCGTTCTGCGTGAACACCTTGTCCAGTTCGCGCTGGGTCGCCTCGACGCCGGTGACCAGCCCCTTGAACTTGCTGTCTTCGCGCAGTTCGTCAGGCACCGCCTGAATCGCGCGGGCAAGGTTGTCGGCTACGGTCAGGACATCGCGGGCGAAGCCGGTCGCAGCATAAGCGCGTGCGTCGGCGACGTCTTTCTCCATGCGGCGGCGCAGGTTCTGCGTTTCCGCGCGGGCGTAGAGAACGTCCTGCTTGGCGGTTTCGAGATCGTTGCGAAGCGCGGCAATGGCGTCGTCGACGCTCTCGCCATCTGCTGCTTCGTCGTCGTCCGGATCGGAGAGAAACTGTTCAGGCACGCCTTCCAGCTCCTTCTCGACTTCGGGGTCGCGATTTTGATTCGTGGTATCGTCGTTGATCACGGGTGTTCTTGTCCGGTTATCCGATGAGTTTGCCCAGAGATCGGGCCGTGAAATCCACCATGGGGACGACGCGCGCGTAATTCAACCGCGTGGGGCCGATCACCCCCAGTACACCGATCACCCTGCCCTCGCGATCGCGATAGGGAGATGCGACCACCGAAGAGCCGGAAAGCGCGAACAGCCGGTTCTCGCTGCCGATGAAAATGCGGGTCGATTCCGCCTCGCGTGCGTTGTCGAGCAGTTCGGCGACCGATTGCTTGTTCTCCAGCTCATCCATCAGCGAGCGAACCCGCTCGATATCGCTGAGCGCGCTTTCGTCCAGCAGATTGGCCTGCCCGCGAACGATCAGCACCGGACGGCGGGCAGCATCTTCGCTCCATATGGCGATACCGGCTTCAACCAGGTCGCGGCTCGCACTGTCTAACGCTGCACGACCGCTTTCGATCTCGCTGCGCATGAGCCGCGCCGCTTCCGCCAGCGTGCGACCCGAAAGCCGCGCCGAAATGTAATTCCCCGCTTCCTGCAAGGCCGCCGGCCCAGCCCCGGCCGGTAGCGGGATGACCCGGTTCTCGACGTGCCCATCCTGCCCGACGAGAACCGCCAGCGCCCGCTCGGCATCGAGCGGCACCAGGCTGACCTGCACCAGACGCTGTTCGCGCTGCGGCACCAGCACCATGCCCGCGGCACCCGAAATGTCGGAAAGCAGTGCACTGGTCGTCTCCAGCGCCCGTTCGATCGGTCCGGGTTGCGAGAGTTGCTGTTCGATCGCCGCCCGCTCTTCCGCGCTTGGCTCCGCCACCTGCATGATACCGTCCACGAACATCCGCAGGCCGCTATTGGTCGGCATCCGCCCCGCGCTGGTGTGCGGCGCCGCGAGCAGGCCTAGTTGTTCCAGTTCGGCCAGCACCGACCGGATCGACGCCGGCGAAAGGTCGAGCCCGCCATGCGCGGCCAGCGCCTTGCTGCCCACCGGTTGCCCGCTGTCGAGATAGCCTTCGACCACCATGGCAAAGATCTGCCGGGCACGGTCGGTCAGTTCGGTGATGGCGGGAGCGCTCATTGCCCCGTTAGATGGCGCCAGAACCGGCTGCGATCAATCATTGCGGTAGTTGAAGCGATTTTCATCCGATCCCACCAGCTCCGCCAGGGGGAGTTCTTCCCAGGCGCGATAGAGAGCGTTGGAAACCTCGGTGAGACCCGGCTGGCGACATCCCATGTACCAGTCCAGCGTCGTGGCTCCGCCGTCGGCGTCGTTCCATGTCACTTTCACCGAAGGGCTGTCCGTCGCCACCGGCCCTTCGCAATTTTCGTAGTCATATCGCACCGATCGCTCTGGCCGGAATTTTTCGAGCCGGTCGAAGAACGCCTGCGTCTGGACGGCGGTTGCGGTAAAGTCTCGCTCTCCGGTCACGGCGACAAAGCGTTCGCCTGTGTAGGTGCCATTCCCGTCTTTCGAGACGTCAACGGCAAATTGCGGGCAGGCGCCGAAGCATGGCGAGACGGAAAAGGTAATGCTTTCGCCAGAAGCGCTCGACTGCGGCTCCGGGGCGGTCGCCATGCAGCCGGAAAGCGACACGCTGGCCAGTGCCAGAGCAGCGAATCGGATAGGCGGAACATTTATCACGAGAATTCTCCTTCGGGCCTTCTGGCCTGCAATGGCGATACGCGATAGTGCGACCCGCGAACTGAACGGAGACTGTCATGCGACCTTCCGGCCGCGCGCCCGACGAGATGCGCGCCATCACCATCGAAACCGGCTACACCAAGCACGCGGAAGGCAGTTGCCTGATCGGGTTTGGCGACACCAAGGTGCTGTGCACTGCGAGTGTCGAAGAACGGATCCCGCCGTGGCTGCGCGGCAAGGGCGAAGGCTGGGTTACGGGCGAATACTCGATGCTCCCGCGTGCCACGCACACGCGCGGAAGCCGTGAAGCGGCACGTGGCAAGCAAAGCGGGCGAACGCAGGAAATCCAGCGGCTTATCGGCCGCAGTCTGCGCGCCGTGGTTGACCTGAAGAAACTGGGAGAGCGGCAGATCACTCTTGATTGCGACGTAATCCAGGCCGACGGCGGCACGCGCACTGCGTCCATCAGCGGCGCGTGGATCGCGCTGCGCATCGCGATCGACAAGCTGATGGCGGAAGGCGCGATCAAGGAAGACCCGATCACCGGCCGCGTGGCCGCGGTATCCTGCGGGATCTGCGCGGGCACGCCGGTGCTCGACCTCGATTACATCGAGGATTCCAGCGCTGATGCCGACGCCAATTTCGTGCTGATCGAAGGCGGTCAGATCGCCGAGGTTCAGGCCACGGCAGAGGGCGCGACCTATGACGAGGAAGGGCTGCTTCGCCTCCTGCGCCTTGCGCGGATGGGTTGTGACAGCATCTTCGCCGAGCAGGACAAGGCGACCAAGTGACCCGCCGCATCGGCCCCGGAAAGCTCGTCATCGCAACGCATAACGCAGGCAAGCTGAAGGAAATATCAGCCCTGCTCGCGCCTTATGGCGTGGACTGCATCTCTGCCGGATCGCTTGGGCTTCCGGAACCGCCGGAAACCGGCACGACCTTCGTTGCCAACGCGCTCATCAAGGCGCGTGCGGCAGCGGAGGCGAGCGGGATGCAGGCGCTGGCCGACGACAGCGGCCTTTCGGTCGCGGCGCTCGATGGGCGTCCGGGGGTCTACACCGCCGACTGGGCCGAACGGCAGTGGTTCGAAGGCGATCCGGGCCGCGACTGGCACATGGCCATGGGCAAGGTTGAAGGGATGTTGCAGGCCAGGGGCGACGTCCCGCGCGACGCGTGTTTCAGCTGCGTTCTCGCGATTGCCTGGCCCGATGGCGAGAGCGCCGTTTACGAAGGGCGCATCGACGGCATGCTCACCTGGCCACCCCGGGGAGAAATGGGCTTCGGTTACGATCCGGTGTTCGTGCCGCAGGGCCGCGAGCAGACATTCGCGGAACTGGAGCCAGGGGAAAAGCACCGCATCAGCCACCGCGCCGATGCCTTCGCAAAGCTCGTCGCGGAGCAGTTCGCCTAGTAGGCTTTCTTGCCGTAGGTGTTCCCGGCTGGCCAGTAGCGGCAGACGAGAAAGTCGTTCTGCCGCCCCTGCGCGACTGCACAGCCGACTTCCTGCGTCTCACGCCAGACGATCTGCGTGTAATGCCCTACGTCGGTCCAGCGCCCGGTACGCGAAACCTGCGGGAACGTACCGTGCATATAATTGCGCCGCTCCGCGATGAAGGCGCCGATCATCGCGTCGGCATCGTAATATCCGGCGCTGCCCATCCACAGGTTTTCGCCCGCCCCGCGGCGCGCGTCGCGAGTGGAGTGCTGGATCTGACCACGACGCGCGAGTTCGTTGGCCCATTGCTGCGCCTCGGCCGCAAGCCGTCCGCTCCACGCAAGTTCACCGACCCCGGCGCTTCCGCGAGCGTCATTGTGCAAATCGAGCAGTTGGGCGGCAAAACCGTTTACCGGGCGCCCGCGATCCTGCGCCGTCACGCCCGCCGAAACCCACAAACACGCGATTGCCGCACCGCCCGCAGCGATGCTCTTCCTGACCCGTCCCATGGCCTCGCTTCTTGACTTCGGGGCCTTAACCGAATCTGAAACCTCAGCATGGCCCGCGCGCTCTATATCCACTGGCCTTTCTGCTTGAAGAAATGCCCCTATTGCGACTTCAACTCGCACGTGCGCGACGGCGTGGACCATGATGCCTGGCGCGCGGCGCTGCTGGCGGACATGCGCCACGAGGCTAAGATCGCTGGCGGGGAAAAGCTGGAGAGCATATTTTTCGGCGGCGGCACGCCCAGCCTGATGCCGCCTGCTCTGGTAAGCTCGCTACTGGAGGAGGCAGAGCGTCTCTGGGGATTCACGCCGGAGATCGAGATCACGCTGGAAGCCAATCCGTCGTCGGTCGAGGCGAGCAAGTTCGCAGGGCTGGCAGCAGCAGGGGTCAACCGCGTTTCGCTCGGGCTGCAATCGCTGGATGATGCAGCCCTGCGGTTCCTCGGGCGGCTCCACGACGCGGCGGAGGGATTGGCGGCGCTGGAAACCGCGCAGGGCGCCTTTTCGCGCGTCAGCTTCGACCTCATCTACGCCCTGCCCGGCCAGACGCCCGTGCTGTGGGAAGAACAGCTGCGCCGGGCAATCGGTTATGGCACGACGCACCTGTCGCTCTACCAGCTGACGATCGAGCCGGGCACGCGTTTCGCGACAGATGTGCGACGCGGAGATTTTGCGCCCCTCGATGACGATGCGGCCGCAGACCTTTTCCAGCTTACGCGCGAACTCACCGCTGCGCATGGGCTGCCCGCCTACGAAATCAGCAATCACGCCGCTCCCGGCGCGGAGAGCCGCCATAACCTCACTTACTGGCGTTACCGCGACTATTGCGGGATCGGCCCCGGCGCGCATGGGCGGCGCGGCGGCTTTGCGACGCAGAGGCATCGCAAACCGGAAAACTGGCTTTCCGCCGTCACGCGCAACGAACACGGATTGCAGGAAGAGCGCGCACTCGGCATCCGGGAGCAGGCTAGCGAGGCGCTGCTGATGGGGCTGCGCCTACGCGAAGGGATCGACCTGGCCGAACTGTCGCTGCGTTTCGGTCTGCCAACGAGCGCTTTGATCGATCGGCAGAGGTCCGAATTCTACCGCCAGCAAGGTCTCGTCCGATTTGAAGGAGAGCGTATCGGCGTGACGGAAGCGGGGATGCCGTTACTCGACGCGCTGCTTGGCGAACTTGTGCCCGCGGGACTGGTCGAAGCGTGAGCGATGATTGCGAAACGCTTGCCGCCTGGGAACGGCACCTTTCGCAGGACCGCCGCCGCAGCCCGCATACGGTGCGCGCTTATCAGGCTGCGGCCAGGCGCTTCGTTACGGGGATGGAAACGCCGGTCTGGCCTGCAATTGCGAATACCGACGCCCGCACCCTGCGCGGTCATCTGGCCCAGCGCCGCAGCGAAGGTCTCAGCAATGCCAGCGCCGCACGCGAACTGTCGGCGCTCAAGTCCTTCATCGCTTTCGCCCGCGAACAATGTGGAATGGCCGATGGCGGAACGCCGCGGCTTCGCGGGCCTCGGCTGAAAAAGCCGCTGCCCCGCCCCATCGCACCGGACGATGTCCAAGGCCTTGCCGAACTTGTCGATTCCAACGCCGCCGAAGACTGGATCGGCGCGCGTGACCGCACGGTGCTGCTGTTGCTCTACGGCGCGGGGCTACGGATTGCCGAAGCGTTATCTTTGACTGCGCGCGATATCCCTCTCGGCGAAACACTGCTTGTGACCGGGAAAGGCGGAAAGCAGCGCGTCGTTCCCATCCTGCCGATCGTGCGCGACGCGGTGGCGGATTACGCCGCGCAATGCCCCTGGCCGCTAGGGCAGTCGGAGCCTCTGTTCAGAGGTGCTAAGGGCGGTCCGCTCAATCAGGGCATGGTGCAGAAGGCTGTGGCGCGGGCGCGGAATGCGCTCGGCCTGCCTGACACGGCGACGCCCCATGCCTTGCGACACAGTTTTGCGACGCATTTACTCGGTGCGGGCGCGGATTTGCGAAGCCTGCAGGAATTGCTGGGCCACGCTTCGCTCGGTTCGACCCAGATCTACACGAAGGTGGATGCAGCAACCATGCTCGACACCTATCGCAACGCGCATCCGCGAGAGCGTGGCGACTGACGTCTAGTCGCTGGGACTCCAGCGCCACACCCGCCATCCATACCACATCAATCCGCCGCCAACGAAGGCGATGATCGCCCATTCGGCGACCGCTTCGTAAGTCTCGATATAACCGGACAGTGCCTGCCCCCCGAGAATGAGCAACCCGTTCCAGACCAGCGAACCGAGGAAAGTGAACAGCACGAACCGCCAGAGCTTCATTTTCGCCAGCCCGGCCGGCAGCGAGATGATTGTCCGCAGAAAAGGGGAGAAGCGCAGAAGAAAGACGATCCAGTCGCCGTGCTTGCGAAATTTCTCGCGCGCGCTTTCGAATTCGGACCATTCGAAAGTGAGCCACCGCCCATGCTTCGCGATGAAGCTGCGCAGATGCGCCTCGCTCCATCGGTGGCCCAGCCAGTACCAGAAGTAGTTTCCCGCCACCGTGCCGAGCGTGCCGATTAGCAGCAAGGGCCAGAATTCCAGCTCTCCGCGCGCAACCAGGACCCCGCCGAAGCCCATGATGATCTCCGACGGGACTGGCGGAAAGATGTTCTCCAGCGCCATCAGCAGGAAAACGCCAAAGTAACCCGCCTGCGATAGCGTATCGAGAATGAATTGGTTCACGGACTAGCCAACGCGCGGCGGCGCTATCGGTTCTCCAGCCGCGCTTCGATCGCGTCCCAGATCATGCCCGGCGTGTCGGTGCCGTTGAACTTGTCGATCGCGACAATGCCCGTGGGCGAGGTGACGTTTATCTCGGTCAGATATTTTCCGCCGATCACGTCGATGCCGACGAAAATCAGGCCGAGGCGCTTCAACTCCGGCCCCATGGCCGCGCAGATCTCTTTCTCGGTCAGGGTGAGCGAAGTCGCCTCGGCATAGCCTCCTTGCGCTAGGTTGGAGCGGAACTCCCCCTCACCCGGTTTGCGGTTGATCGCGCCGGCGACTTCGCCATCGATCAGCACGATACGCTTGTCGCCTTGGGAAACCTCGGGAAGGAAGGGCTGAAGCATGTGGGGTTCCGGCCAGGTCTGGTTGAAGACTTCCATAAGCGCGGAAAGATTGTCGCCACTTTCGGGAATGCGGAAGATCGCCTTCCCGCCATTGCCGTGAATGGGCTTCAGCACGACCGCACCGTGGCGCTGCATGAAGGCCTTGGCCTCCGTGACGCTGCGGGTGACGAGGGTCGGCGGCATGAACCGGCGATAATCGAGCACCAGCACTTTTTCCGGCGCATTGCGGACGCTGACCGGGTTGTTGACGACCAGAGTCTCGCTCTCGATCCGCTCGAGCAGGTGCGTCGCGGTGATGTAGCCCATGTCAAAAGGGGGATCCTGCCGCATCAGCACGACGTCGACTTCACGGCCAAGGTCAATGCGGCGCGCCTCGCCCTTCTCGAAATGATCGCCATCGACCCGGCGAACCGTCACCGGACTGGCAAGCGCGGTCAGGCGATCATCCTCGTCGAGCGAGAGGCTTTCGACGTGGTATTCGTACAATTCGGCACCGCGCGCCTGCGCGGACTCCATCAGCGCGAAGGAGGAATCTCCGGCGATCTTGATTGTCTCGATAGGGTCCATCTGGACCGCGACACGCAGGGTCATTCCAATTCCTTCAGGGCTGCCAGGCGTTGACGATGTGGCGAGGCTCCGCGCCCGGTGCAAGCAGAAGCACGTCGATACGGATGTCTTGGCCGCCCGTCGCATATTCATGGGCCACCGCTTCCACTGCCGCGGCAACGCGGGAAAGGCGGTATTCGTCTATGGCGAGGTCGAGCTCGGCGGAGGTCCTGCGGTATTTGACCTCGACGAAAGCAATGCAGCTATCGCGCCGCGCGATCAGGTCGATCTCCCCGACGCGGGTCTTGCGGCGCCGCGCCAGGATTTCCCATCCCTTCGCGGTCAGCCAGTCTGCCGCATGGTCCTCTGCATGGCGGCCGGCGCTTTCGGCGAGTTGACGCTTCACTGCGCTTTCAGTTCCATCGCGCGGGCATACAGAGCCTTGCGATCGGCGCCGGTGGACCTGGCGACTGCCGCAGCGGCCTGTGAACTCTTCATCGTTTCCAGTGCGTCGCGAAGCAGGGCGTCGATGTCGTATTCCCCGGCTTCGTCGCCCGGCGGACCGATCAGCAGGACGATTTCGCCCTTCGGGGGATGGGCTCCGTACCAGTCGGCCAGTTCCTGAGCGGTTCCGCTGCGGCACTCCTCGTGCAACTTGGTCAGTTCACGCGCTACGGCGACCTGCCGATCACCGTAGCTATCCGCGATGGCGCCAAGGCTTTTGACCAGCCGCGGTCCGGTTTCGTAAAACACCAGGGTTGCGCGCACGGACGCAAGCTCGTCCAGAGTATCGCGCCGTGCCTTGTCCTTGTTCGGCAGGAAGCCGGCGAAAAGGAAGCGGTCGTTGGGCAGGCCTGACAACGTCAGCCCCGCCACCACTGCGCAGGCGCCGGGAATCGTGGTCACGTCCACACCCGCAGCGCGGGCCTCTCGCACCAGGGCATAGCCCGGATCGCTCACCAGCGGCGTGCCGGCGTCGCTGACCAGCGCCACGGCGCGCGTAGCCATGGAAGCGACCAGCCGGGCGCGGTCCCGTTCGCCGGCGTGATCGTCATAGCGCCACAGCGGCTGCGAAATGCCGAGATGCTTCAACAACTTGCCTGTCACGCGCGTATCCTCACACGCGACACCGTCACACCGCTTAAGCACGTCGATTGCCCGCAGCGTGATGTCGCCGAGATTGCCAATCGGGGTCGCCACGATGTAGAGACCGCAGGGTAAGGGTTCGCCGCTCATGGCGGGCCTTGTGGACGCATTGGGTGGGGAGCGGCAAGCCATGACGCGATACAAATTGACGCGGCGCGGGGCTGTTTCCGCCAGTTTGGGACTGTTGCTTGCGGGCTGTCAGGTCATTCCCGGCGGCAGCCGCCCGGCGCCAACCCCGACACCGGCGGACGCCCCTCAATCCCAACTTCCGCGAGACGAAGGGCGGCATTCGATAGCCCTGCTCGTGCCACTGACCGGGCGCAACGCGCAGGTCGGCAAGTCGATCGAGAATGCCACCGCGATGGCGCTGAAGGACACCAACTCCACCAATCTGAGGATCACCAGCTACGACACCAATCGCGGGCCGGAAGATGCCGCGCGGCAGGCCATGCGCGACGGCAACAAGCTGATCCTCGGTCCGCTGCTCGGCGGCAACATCCAGTCCGTGCTCGCCGCCGCGCGGCCCGCGGGCGTTCCGGTGATCAGCTTCTCCAACGATGTCAGCGTGGCGCAGGACGGCGTGTACCTGATGGGCCATGTCCCCGCGCAATCGATAACGCGCAGCGTGCGCTACGCGCGCGGGGCGGGCAAGAACCGCTTCGCCGCGCTGGTTCCGACCGGCGACTACGGCAGCCAGGCGCTGGCCGCATACCGCCGCGCGGTGGAGGCATCGGGCGGCACCTTCGTGACGGCCGAGAATTACGACCGCCGCAACACGTCTATCATCAGCGCCGCTGAACGGCTCAAGTCCACCGGCGGCTACGACACTGTGCTTCTCGCGGACAGTGTGCCGCTCACCGCACGTGCGGCGGGGACGCTCAACAATGGCCGCACGCAGTATATCGGGACCGAGCTGTGGAGCGGGGAAAGCGGCCTCGCCAACAGTGCTGCGCTCCGCGGCTCCTGGTTCTCGACCGTTTCGGACAATCGCTACCGCCAGTTTCGTGACAGCTACGCCTCGCGCTATGGCGCCCCGCCCTATCGCATTGCCACCATCGGCTATGACGCGGTACTGCTGACGCTCAATGTCGCGCGAGACTGGAAGGTCGGCAGCAACTTCCCGACCCGGCGCCTGCGCGACAGGCAGGGGTTTATCGGCCTCGACGGCACCTTCCGCTTCATGGACGATGGCGTGGCGGAGCGGGCGATGGAGGTTCGCGCGGTCCGAAACGGGACAATCTCCGTGGTCTCCCCCGCCCCCGCCACGCTGGATTGAGAATAACGGGGGTTCGCGACTTGTTCGCACTGGAACCACGCGCCTATACCCCATGGCATGACTGACGATCTTTTCGGCGGCGCGCCGGCCGGTTCCGACAATTCGGACTATGATTCTTCATCGATCGAGGTGCTGGAGGGGCTGGAGCCCGTCCGCCGCCGTCCCGGCATGTATATCGGCGGAACGGACGACCGCGCGCTCCACCATCTTGCAGCCGAAGTCCTCGACAACTCGATGGACGAAGCGGTCGCCGGTCACGCCAACCGGATCGAGGTGTTTCTGGAAGAAGGCAACCGCCTGACCATCACCGACAACGGGCGCGGGATGCCGATCGACGAACATCCCAAGTTTCCCGGCAAGTCGACGCTGGAAGTCATCCTGACCACGCTCCACTCCGGCGGCAAGTTCTCCGGCAAGGCCTATGCCACCAGTGGCGGCCTGCACGGCGTCGGGGTGTCGGTGGTCAACGCGCTTTCCAGCCTGACGCGCGTGGAAGTCGCGCGCAACAAGCAGGTCTACGCGCAGGAATTCTCCAAGGGCCTGCCGCTCGGTCCGATTGCGAAGGTTGGCGACACACCGAACCGGCGCGGTACCAGCGTGACATTCGTGCCGGATACGGAGATCTTCGGAGACCGGCAGTTCACGCCCAAGCGGCTGTTCAAGCTGGCCCGGTCCAAGGCCTATCTGTTCGCAGGGGTGGAAATCCGCTGGAAATGCGCGCCCGCTCTGGCGAGCGAGGACGTTCCGGCAGAGGCGACATTCCAGTTTCCCGGCGGCCTGGCCGACCATCTCGCCGAACAGATCGGCAACCGCGAATGCGTCACCGCGCAGCCTTTTTCGGGCAAGCAGGATTTTCCCGCCAATGACGCAGGCCAGATGCAGGGCAGCGTCGAATGGGCCGCGGCCTGGCCGCTCTATTCCGATGGATCCTACAGCTGGTACTGCAACACCGTGCCCACGCCCGACGGCGGCACGCACGAACAGGGTATGCGCGCGGCGCTGACCAAGGGTATTCGCGCCTTCGGTGACCTGGTCGGCCAGAAGAAGGCCAAGGACATCACCGCCGACGACGTGGTGACCGGCAGCGAGATCATGCTGAGCGTCTTCATCCGCGATCCGCAGTTCCAGAGCCAGACCAAGGATCGCCTCACCAGCCCCGAAGCGGCGCGTCTGGTCGAGAACGCGGTGCGCGATCACTTCGACCATTTCCTCACCGACAACATGGACCGCGGCAAGGCGCTGCTGGGCCAAGTGATGGAGCGGATGGACGAGCGGCTGCGGCGCAAGCAGGAACGCGAGATCAAGCGGAAGACCGCGACCAATGCCAAGAAGCTGCGCCTCCCCGGCAAGCTGACCGACTGTTCCGGCGAAGGCGATGCCGAGACCGAACTGTTCATCGTGGAAGGCGATTCCGCCGGTGGCAGTGCCAAGCAGGCGCGCGACCGCAAGACACAGGCGATCCTGCCGATCCGTGGCAAGATCCTCAACGTCGCCAGCGCTACCGCAGACAAGATCCGCGCCAATCAGGAAATCGCCGACCTCGCCCTCGCGCTCGGCTGCGGCCTTCGCAAGCATAACGACCCCGAACAGCTTCGCTACGACCGTATTGTCATCATGACCGATGCCGATGTCGACGGCGCGCATATCGCAACGCTGTTGATGACCTTCTTCTTTCAGGAAATGCCCGAGGTCGTCCGCCGTGGGCACCTCTTCCTCGCCCAGCCGCCGCTCTACAAGCTCACCGCCGGGAAGGAGAGCGCTTACGCGCGCGACGACGCGCACCGCGCCGAGCTCGAAGCGACGCGCTTCAAGGGGAAGAAGGTCGAGGTCAGCCGCTTCAAGGGCCTTGGCGAAATGAACCCCGGCCAGCTGCGCGAAACCACCATGAACCCCGCCAGCCGGAGCCTGATCCGCATCACCCTTCCCGCTGAATTCGAGCAGCGGGCCGTGGTGAAGGAAGTCGTCGATCAATTGATGGGCCGCAACCCGGAACATCGCTTCATGTTCATCCAGAACCGCGCGGGCGAAGTCGACAGGGACCTGATCGACGCCTGACCGCTCGCTAACCGGCCATACTGTCCGGGTTTTCGTCAATAACGATGCGGTAACCCTATGATGGTAGGGGGTGTTTCCATGGACAGCGCCCTTGACCCGCAGATGCCGCAACGCTCGAACGAAGAGCGCGAGGCGGAACGTCGTACGATCTCCGCGATCGGCCGCTACCGTTCGGGTCGCGGCATCGCGCGCGAAGTGGAACTTCAAAATCTCTCGCGCACCGGTTGCCGCTTTTTCGAGCGGTTCGGAAAGCTGGAACCCGGCAAGGAAATATCGTTGCGCGTGGGTTCGCTTGCTCCGATCATTGCGACGGTGCGCTGGCGTGAGAAGGGATATGTCGGCGTTTCCTTCGATCCCCCGCTGCACGATGCGGTGTGGAACCACGTGACAACGCAAAACCCGCGTTAGTCCCGCCGCCCCGACCATACCTCGCTTTCAATTCTGCACGACGGCAGGCTCCGCACGCTTGCCCTTTTTCCGTGCGCGACCTACTCCATCGGCAAATCTCATTTCGATCTCGAGGAAATTTGCATGACGGACCAGCGCTTCGAAGGCACCAGCAACTACGTCGCGACGGAGGACCTGAAGGTCGCCGTCAACGCCGCGGTCACGCTGCGCCGTCCGCTGCTGGTCAAGGGCGAACCGGGCACCGGCAAGACCGTGCTGGCCGCCGAAGTCGCCAAGGCGATGGGTGCGCCGCTGATCGAATGGAACGTCAAGTCGACCACGAAGGCGCAGCAAGGCCTCTATGAATACGACGCGGTCGCGCGCCTGCGTGACGGACAGCTTGGTGACGAGCGGGTCCACGACATCTCGAACTACATCAAGAAGGGCAAGCTGTGGGAAGCCTTCACCGCGCCCGAACTTCCCGTCTTGCTGATCGACGAGATCGACAAGGCCGACATCGAGTTTCCCAACGATCTGTTGCAGGAACTCGATCGGATGTCGTTCGACGTCTACGAAACGCACGAGACCATCACCGCGGCAGAACGCCCCATCGTGATCATCACTTCGAACAACGAGAAGGAACTGCCCGACGCCTTCCTGCGCCGGTGCTTCTTCCACTACATCAAGTTTCCCGATCGCGAGACGATGCAGTCGATCATCGACGTGCATTATCCGAATATCCAGAAGACGCTCGTCACGAAGGCGATGGATATCTTTTACGAACTGCGTGAGGTTCCGGGCCTCAAGAAAAAGCCTTCCACCAGCGAGCTGCTCGACTGGCTGAAGCTGCTGCTGAACGAGGATATGCCGCTCGAAACGTTGCAGGATCGCAACCCCAACAACGCCATCCCCCCGCTTCACGGCGCGTTGCTCAAGAACGAGCAGGACGTGATGATGTTCGAACGCCTGGCCTTCATGGCCCGGCGGCAGAGTTAGGATCGCTCAGCTAACCGCGAAGCAGGCTGTTCCCCTCGCCTTCAGTGCGCGGCAGGCCTGGTGCGCCCCGGCCCCACTTGCGCGCAACCGGTAGACTTGCTGCGCGTCGACCATCGCCGGGATTACCGCGTGAGTGAGTTCCGACAACTCCGGGTGGCGCGCGATTATCTTTCCCCATTGCGCTTCCGCTCCTGCCGATGTTGTCGCGGCGGCAAGCTGGATCGTCTGTCCGCTGAGCATTTTTGGCGGAGACGGCTCTCTGTCCGCAAGAGCTTCCGGATCTGCGGTTGACGTCGGCAACAGCGGCTCCGGGCGCTGCACCAGCGCTCCGCCGGGGCCGGCGCGCGGGCTTGGCATATTCATCGCGATCGCCAGAGCGCTCTCTTCGGATCTGGCGGGATAATCGCTCACGACAACGGTTGTGCGATCGAAGCCGGTGATCCCGTACAGCGTCCTGGCAAACCCCGCCGGCACGCGTATGCAACCATGGGATGCAGGGCGACCCGGCACGTAACCGGCATGGATCGCGATCCCATCCCACGTCAGCCGCTGCATATGCGGCATCGGAGCGTTCGAATAGATGTTGGAGCGGTGGAATACGCGCTTCTGCAAGATCGGGAACATGCCCACCGGCGTCGCGTGACCAGGCTTTCCGGTCGACACGGGCGAACTGTTCCAAAGTTCGCCGTCGCGGAAGACGTGCATCTGCTGAGAGGGCTTGCTGATCACGATCAGCACTCCCGAATCCAGAACTTCGCCGACCGTTCGCGGCATCGGCGCGTCCGGTTCGGACCGCGTAACGATCTCCGGTCCCACGGTTTCGGCAATCTCTACCAGCCCCACGGGTTCGCTACCTCCTGAGCCATCCAGAGCCGCACCGCTTGCCGACATGGTCATCAGCGCAGGTGCGCTTAAAGCCGTTAAAGCGCGCAACCAGTTAGCTAACCCGTTAACCATCTGACAGGTCTGCACTGTGCCATCGCGCATCTCAACCGTTGAATCGGGACCAGTCCCGAAACCGGACCTTGCGCGAGCGCTTGCCCCACCGGCGACGAGCTCCTAACCCCGAACCAAAGGAGCGGGCCCGAATGTTCTTCAACTTCGTCGACGAATTGCGAGCGGCAGGTATTTCCGCCAGCTTCAAGGAACACCTTACCCTCCTCGAAGCGCTGGACCGCGACGTCATCGAACAGACGCCTGAGGCGTTCTACTACCTCAGCCGCACGACTTTCGTGAAGGACGAGGGCCTGATCGACCGCTTCGACCAGGTGTTCAACAAGGTGTTCAAGGGCATCCTCTCCGACACTGGTCAGAACCCGGTCGAAATCCCGGAGGAATGGCTGAAGGCGGTCGCCGAGAAATTCCTCTCCGAAGAAGAGATGGAAGCGATCAAGTCGCTGGGCGACTGGGACGAGATCATGGAGACGCTGAAGAAGCGACTCGAGGAACAGAAGGAACGCCACGAAGGCGGCAACAAGTGGATCGGCACGGGTGGCACCTCGCCCTTCGGGCATTCCGGTTACAATCCCGAAGGAGTCAGAATTGGCGGCGAAAGCAAGCACAAGCGCGCGATCAAGGTTTGGGAGAAGCGCGAGTTCGCCAATCTCGACAACACGCGCGAACTTGGCACGCGAAATATCAAGATGGCGTTGCGGCGCCTGCGACGCTTCGCGCGCGAAGGCTCCGCCGACCAGCTCGATCTCGACGCGACAATAGACGGAACAGCCAAACAAGGATGGCTGGACATTCATATGCGCCCGGAACGGCGCAATGCGGTCAAACTGCTGCTGTTCCTCGACGTCGGCGGTTCGATGGACCCCTTCATCAAGCTGGTCGAAGAACTGTTCAGCGCGGCCACGGCGGAATTCAAGAACCTCGAATTCTTCTATTTCCACAACTGCCTCTATGAAGGCGTTTGGAAGGACAACCGACGTCGCTGGCAGGAGCGGACGAAGACCTGGGACATCCTCCACAAATACGGCCACGACTACAAGGTGGTGTTCGTCGGTGATGCGGCGATGAGCCCGTATGAGATCACTCATCAGGGCGGCAGCGTAGAGCACATGAACGAGGAAGCAGGCGGCATCTGGCTGAAGCGGGTAACCGACACCTACCCCGCGACCGTGTGGCTCAACCCAGTCCCGGAAAAGCAATGGGGCTATTCGCAGAGCACCAAGGTGATCAAGCAGCTGCTCGACAACCGGATGTATAGTCTGACGCTTGACGGGCTTGACGATGCCATGCGCGAACTCAGCCGCAAGGCCGGTCACTAGCTCGGAGCATAAAGCGCAGGTTCGAGCCGCCCGCGCGAGCTTCGGCGCCGAAGGGGAATAACGATGCTCAAGATATTCGTGCTGGTTGCAGCTGCTCTTAGCCCGCAACAGTCCTTCGATATGCCTGGCTATCAATATCCGGGAGCGCCGTGGGAAGATGTGTTGAGCAAGGCGGACCAAGAGCTTTGTGAAGAACAAATCCGCGAAATCCGTGCCGAGCTTATCAAAGCCGGAGAGAAACCCGCGCCTGTCAACGAAGGGCCAAAAACCGAGGTTACTCCTGCAATTGATCGCAGCGAGAATGGTTGCCCGATGCTGGTGACAGGTGGCGAAACGAGCAAGGAGCAAGCGTTCCCACAGGTCGAGCAAGAGGCCGCTCTTCGTCCGCTGGACTAAACCGCGGGACTCCCGAACTCCTTCAGCAACGGCGCGATGTGCGCTTGGTAATTGCGCCACCGACCCGAAGAGCGCGTGTAGAGCGGCTCGCGCACCTGCCACGCGCTCGCGGTGCGGACGGCGCCAGAGCCGATGTGCGGCTCAAGGCAAGCTGCTTCCCATTCCAGCCCCAGAAAGCCCAGTAGCGCTTCGATGTTCGGGTGCGGGTCGGCGACCATGGCGTCGTAATCGAAGTCGTGGATGGCGTCAGGGTACAGCGACCTCCAATGCGTCATCAGCCGCTGGTATTGCCGATACCAATGCGTCGCCCCGTCGAGCGATTGGGCGTAGGTCATGCGCGCGTCGAGATGCGCGAAGAATACCGACAAGCAATTGGCGAGCGGATTGCGAACCGTGTTGACGATCCGCGCGCGGGGAAAAAGCAGCTTGATCAACCCGATGTGCAGGAAATTGTCGGGCCGCTTGTCGATCCAGCGATCGCCGGGCAGGCCGATGCGATCCAGACCGTCGAGATAGCGCTCGCGCAACCGGGTGACATCCGCGGTGCCAAGGTTCGCGGCTTTCTCCGGATAAGGCTGCAATTCGCGTTGAACCATCGCTGGAATGAACTCCAGCTCGCCGCCTGCCGTTAGCCCGCTGTGCGCGCCGAGGATACGTTCGGCGAGCGTGCTGCCGGAACGGAACATTCCGCACACGAAGACAGGTTCCGGACCGCCATTGGTCCTTGCTGGCTCGTTGAAGGATGCAATGATGCGATCGACGAGATGCTCTTGCGCCGACGGGTCATAGGGCGCGCCTGCCAGCTGCCGCGTGCCGCGATTGCCGTCATCGTAAGCGGCAAAAGCCCGATCGTAGGCACCTGCCTGATCATACCCCCGACCCAGCGCGAACCCCAGGTCGGCCCGCGCCATGGGTGGCACGTTGGGTGCCCGCAGATACCCGGACAATCGGGTCAGCAGAGGATGATCGGCAGTGTCGAACCGCGTAACCTCCGCCAGCCGCAGCAGCGCCAGCGGGTTGTGCGGCTCCACTTCCAGCGCCTTGCGATAGGCTGCTTCCGCTTCCTCCCGCGCGCCCCGATCCTCGTGCAGGTTTCCAAGATTGAGCCAGGCGGGCACATAATCGGGCCTTATCGCCAGCGCTGCTTCCAGTTCCTTCGCCGCAGCATCGGGTTGTCGCAGGCCATCGGAATAAATCACCGCGCGGTTGAGGCGTATCTCCTCCGGCCCCGACGCGCCCCGGTCGAGCGCCTGTCCGTAGGCCTCCAGCGCCTCCTCGAAGCGATGGGCCCGGCGCAGGCAGAAGCCGAGATTGTACCAGTCGTCCGGCCGGTCGGGATCAGCATCGAGCAGCGCGCGGTACGCCGCTGCGCCATCGTCGGCCGGTTCGGCATTGAGCAGCGCAGCCGCCTTGCGAGCGAGCTGATCGACGCTGTCAGCCATAGAGCAGGTGATCGCGCACGCTTGCCACCCAGCTGGCTTCGTCAGCGCTGGCGAGCGCGTCGAGATCGTGCGGCGTGCTGGCGAAATCGTCGACCCATTCGCGCAGAGCCGGCCCGCCATTGATAACGTCGATCGCCAGCCGCTCCAGCTCGTATTCGTAAGGGAAATCGCGCCAGAGATCGTATTCCGGGTGAAGATTGCGGATGGCCTTGAAGGCCAGCGCCTGCAATCGCCAGGGGCGAAACGCGTGATGCGCGTAGAACGGCCCCTCCGCGTGGATCATCAACGCGCTGCAAAGCTCGCCCCGGTGCTTGTGGAAGGTCGGCTCGAAGAAGCACTCTCGCACCGCGCATCCGGCGAGCCACTCGGGCGCCAAGCGCTCCATTTCGGTGCAAACCTTCGCGGCATCGACATCCGGCGCCCCGAACAGCACTTCCAGCGGCCGCGTCGTGCCCCGCCCTTCACTGAGGTTCGTTCCTTCCAGCATGACCGTACCGGCATAGGCGCGCGCCATGTTGACGTTGGCGGCATTGGGCGAAGGATTGATCCAGACGCGGTCCGTGGGCCAACCGTGTCCGGCTCCGTCCGGCTCCCAGCTCTGCATTTCGATGACGCGGTAATCAACGTCGAGGCCGAAGTGCTCGATGAACCAGTGCCCCATTTCGCCCATCGTCAGACCGTGGCGCATGGGCATGGGCGCGGCCCCGACAAAACTTTCCTGTCCCGGCACCAGCAGAGTGCCTTCCACCGGGCGGCCTGCCGGATTAGGCCGGTCGAGCACCCACACGCTCTTGCCGTGCTTCGCGCCCTCTTCCAGCAGGTAGAGAAGCGTGGTGACGAAAGTGTAGATCCGGCAACCGAGATCCTGCAGGTCGAACAGGAAGACGTCCGCGCTCGACATCATTTGTCCGGTGGGACGGCGCACCTCGCCGTATAGGCTGAACACAGGGATGCCGTATTGCGGATCGGTCTCGTCCGCGGTCTCGACCATATTGTCCTGCTTGTCGCCCTTCAGCCCGTGCTGCGGGCCGAACGCACTCGTGACGTTGATGCCCGCGGCAATCAGCGCATCGAGGCTATGCGTGAGGTCTTGCGTGACGGAGGCCGGATGCGCGACGAGCGCAACGCGCTTGCCCTCCAGCGGTGCGCGCAGTTCCGGCTCGGCGAGCAGGCGATCGATCCCGAATTTCATGCTCCGCGCGGTGCCTCAAGCCGGGCCGCGAAGCAAGGCGCGGCGTGGAAATCGGGTGTGGGCGTATCGGGATGGGCGAGCGCCCAGTAGCTCTTGGTGCCGCCCGCCTCCTCGATCACGGCTGTCAGGCTCATGGCGCAAGGTGCGTCCGGCAGGATGGCACGCGGGATGGCCGCGTCGAAGATTGCAACCGAACCGCCCCGACGGATCGTCAGCACCGGAGGGCGCTCGACGGGCCGCTCCTGCATTCCTTCGCGCCAGTCGTCGAAATCATAGGCTGCCCACGCTTCGGAGGGCGAGAAGTTGAACTCGCAATAGGATGAGCCGCTTTCGGGTCGCAGGAACAGCTCGAAACAGGTTGTCTGCCATAGCCCGTCGCGGCGACGGTTTCCCGCCGGTGGTGGCACGATCAGATCACCCGTTCCCTCGATGCGCCAGCGAAGTTGCAGCCAGTGCGCGTCACGCACGTTCACGGTGCACGAAATACTCGTGACGGAACGCGGTTTGCGTGCGAAATGCGGATGAAGGTCCATGTCGGACCGGACTACGGAATCGATGGGGGTCGTCGCAATGAAAATTCTCGCTCTTGTGGTCGTGGCTTCGTTCGTTGCCAATCCGGCTCAGGCGCAGGGCGCGATGGGATACAGCCTCGACGGTGAGGTTGAGATCACGCTTCCCCAAGGCTGGGATCACGACCAGATCGTCAATCCCGCGATGAAGATGAAGGCCATGCGCGACATGATGAATGGCGCTTCGGAGACCCGGATGGAAAAGGGCGGGACCAAAATTCTCGTCAGCTACATGAACTTCAAAAGCGATAAGCCGTCGCGGGAGATGGACGAAGAGACGCTCGCCGCCGTCGAGAAAATTACCTTTCAGGCAGCCGGGCAATACCTGCCGCAAGCGAACGAGAGCCAAATCACCCCCCGCAGTGCCATCGTCGGTCCGCTCGGTGTCTCGCTGGCAACCCTGAGCGCGCGCGACGGCGAGCAGTTCCGCGTCGCGCCCGGAACCGCCGGGGGCTGCGTCACCACCGGCAGCATTCGCCGGGACAGCGCGGCCTGGGCGGTCTCCATAGCCTCGAAGAGCTGCGAATCGGACACGCACAAACAGGTGGTCGAAGCCTTCTTTGCCGCGCAGGCCAGGTAATCCTGCGCTTGCGCCCACGCGCTCGCGTGCTACGCGCGCCAGCATCATGAGCGCCTACAAATCCGACCTGCTGCGCCTGCTCGAAGAGCGTGGCCATATCCACCAGATCACCGACCCCGTCGCGCTGGACGCGCTGGCGAGCAAGGAGATCGTCACGGGATACGTCGGCTTCGATCCCACGGCGGCTTCGCTTCACATCGGCAATCTCGCCTCGATCATGCTGCTCAAGCGTTTGCAACAGGCAGGGCACCGACCCATCGTCATCATGGGCGGCGGTACGGCCAAGGTCGGAGACCCGTCGGGCAAGGACGAAACGCGCACTATGCTCACCGACGAAGTGCTGGCGAGCAACATCGCCGGCATTCGCGGCAGCTTCGAGCAGATCTTGCGTTTCGACGACAGTGAAACCGGCGCGCTGCTGATCAACAATGACGACTGGCTGAGCCAGCTCGGCTACATCGAGCTGCTCCGCGATGTCGGTCCGCACTTTACGATCAACCGTATGCTGACCTTTGATTCGGTGAAGCTGCGGCTCGATCGCGAGCAGCCGCTGACCTTCCTCGAATTCAATTACATGATCATGCAGGCCTACGACTTCCTGAAGTTGAGCCGCTCGCACGGATGCCGCTTGCAACTGGGCGGCAGCGACCAGTGGGGCAACATCGTGAATGGCGTGGAACTGGCGCGGCGCATCGACGGGACCGAGGTTTACGGCGTCACGGCACCACTGATCACCCGGGCCGACGGGCAGAAGATGGGCAAGTCGGTGTCCGGCGCGATCTGGCTGAACGAGGCGCAGCTGCCGGCTTACGATTTCTGGCAATACTGGCGCAACACGGACGACCGCGACGTCGGCAGGTTCCTGCGCTTGTTTACGGATCTGCCGCTCGACGAGATTGCGCGGCTCGAGTCGCTCGATGGTGCCGAGATCAATCACGCGAAGGTCGTGCTGGCTAATAAAGTGACCGAAATGGTACGCGGAGCAGACGCGGCCAGGGCGGCGGAAGCCACGGCTTCGACCACCTTCGCTGGCGGGGCGGGAGACGACCTCCCCTCGCTCGATATTCCTTCGGACGGGCTCCGCATCGGCGCGGTGCTGACCGACCTCGGCTTCACTGCCTCCAATGGCGAAGCGAAGCGCAAGATCGCGGAAGGGGCGGTGAAGCTGGATGGGGAAACCGTCGGCGATGCCGGTCATCTCGTCACTGTGCCAGCCGGGCAGGAAATCAAGCTCAGCCTCGGCCGCAAGAAGCACGCTGTCCTGCGATCGGCCTGACGCGCAGTTATAGCCGCGTTTACCCTTTGTCAGAACTTCGCTGCCAGAACGGCGGTTCGAGTTTCTAGGCTCAAAGGGGGGCGCACGCCGTGACACACGGGGCACAACTTTCGGTAACGGACATGCGGCAGGCAGCACGCCATCCGGTCGAGTTTCCGGTAATCGGCGAACATCGCGATCGCGGCGATCTGCCGATGCATATCGTGAACGTTTCTGCGCAAGGTTTCATGATCGACAATTGCGACTCGCTGACCAGAGGCGAGCGTGTCACCATCCGCCTTCCGGAAATCGGACATATCGAAGCCCATGTGATCTGGGTGAAGGACGAACGCGCCGGCTTCCAGTTCGAACGCATCATCCGTCTGGAAGAATTCCGTCGCCTGATCGACGCGCTCCAGCCGAATCCCAGATTGCGCCGCACGCGCTGAGCAGCATTCCGAAGCGCGGGCTTACCCCCGCCAAGATGCTAACGCTTGGCTAGGTCGCGACGGCCTGCCATTGCGCGGGTGTGATAGAGCCGACCTCCCCCTTCCAGATCCCGAATTTCCGCGCCTACTGGCTGTCCCGGCTGTCGATGACGCTGGGCCAGTACGCGATGATGCTGATCATCGGCTGGCAGGTTTACAACCTCGCGCGTGACAGCGGGCAGAACGTCGCCGAAGCCTCCGGCCAGCTCGCTATCGTCGGGCTGCTGCAGTTCCTTCCGCTTTTCGTGCTGACGCCATTTTCCGGCTGGGTGGCGGACAATTTCGACCGCAGGAATATCGCGCGCCTCACCGTGATGGTGCAGTTGCTGTGCGCCGGAGTTCTCGCCTGGCTCACATGGTCGGAGCAGATCTCTATCCCCGCGATTTTCGGCGTGGCCGTGGCGCTTGGCGTCGTGCGCGCCTTCAACGGACCCGCTCTTTCCGCCCTTGCGCCGAATCTGGTGCCAAAGGAGATCCTGCCCAACGCCATCGCCCTTTCCAGCATTTCCTGGCAGACCGGCATGATCGTCGGGCCGGCGGTCGGCGGGTATCTCCACGCCATTTCCCCACCCCTGCCCTACGTCGCGGCTGCTGGTCTGTTCGCCATGTCGATGATCACACTTTCCTTCATAGGAAAGGTGCCGCAACCGCCGCGCGCCGCGAACCAGCATCCAGTGCGCCAGATGGTCGACGGGCTGCATTACGTGGTTCGTAACAAGATGGTGCTCGGCGCAATCACGCTGGATCTGTTTGCCGTCTTCCTCGCCGGGGCGACCGCGCTGTTCCCCGTATTCGCGCGCGACATCCTGAAAGTGGGGGAGACCGGACTTGCGCAGCTCGCGATGGCCCCGGCCGTCGGTGCGGCGCTGACGGCGCTGTGGTTCAGCTTCAATCCGCTGAAGACCAATGTAGGGCCGAAGATGCTGCTGGCCGTCGCCCTGTTCGGTTTGGCCACCATCGGTTTCGGCTTCTCCACATGGATGCCGTTCAGCCTCGCCATGCTGTTCATTGTGGGCTGCGCGGACATGTTCTCGGTCTACATCCGGCAGTCGCTGATCCAGCTGCACACGCCCGACGAAAAGCGAGGGCGCGTGTCTGCCGTATCGCTGCTGACCATTTCCGCCTCCAACGAATTCGGCGACTTTTTTTCCGGCAGCCTCGCCTTCCTTATCGGCCCGGTCGCTGCCGTGGTGACCGGCGGTGCAGGTGCGATCATCACCGTGGGATTGTGGAGCCGCGTGTTCCCCGTGCTAAGGACGACCCGGACCTTCGACCCGCCTGACGAGTTGGTGGAGCACACCCCCGAAGAGACATTGCAGGAGAAGATTCCATGAAAGCTGACAACGTCCTCGCCACCATCGGCAATACGCCTCACATTCGCCTGTCGCGCCTGTTCCCCGACCACGAGGTCTGGGTAAAGAGCGAGCGGGCCAACCCCGGCGGCTCGATCAAGGACCGCATCGGCCTCGCCATGGTCGAAGCGGCGGAGAAGTCCGGCGACTTGCAGCCCGGCGGCACCATCATCGAACCCACCAGCGGCAACACCGGAATCGGTCTCGCCATGGTGGCGGCCGTCAAGGGCTACAAGCTGGTGCTCGTCATGCCTGAATCGATGTCGCTGGAACGGCGGCGGCTGATGCTGGCCTATGGCGCAAGCTTCGACCTGACGCCGAAGGAAAAGGGCATGAAGGGCGCAATCGAACGCGCGACCGAACTGGTTGCCCAGACCGAAGGCGCCTGGATGCCCAGCCAGTTCGACAACCCGGCGAACGTCGCCGTGCACGTCCGAACGACGGCGCAGGAAATCCTTGCCGACTTCGCGGACGCTCCGCCTGCCGTAATGATTACCGGCGTGGGCACCGGCGGACACCTGACTGGCTGCGCGGAGGAGCTGAAGAAAACCTGGCCCGATCTCAAGGCCTATGCGGTCGAACCGGAAGCGAGCCCGGTCATCAGCGGCGGACAGCCCGGCCCGCATCCCATCCAGGGCATCGGCGCGGGCTTCATCCCGGAGAACCTTCACACGCAGGCAATTGATGGCTCCATCCAGGTCGAGGCGGAGAAAGCCAAGGCCATGGCGCTGCGTTGCGCGCGCGAAGAAGGGCTGCTGGTCGGAATTTCGAGCGGCGCCACTCTCGCCGCGATCGACAAGAAGCTTGGAGAGCTGGAGCCTGGTACCCGCGTTCTCGGCTTCAATTACGACACGGGCGAACGTTACCTCTCTGTCCCCGATTTCCTGCCGACCGAGTAGGCAACGGCTCCATGACCGTGTTCTCGACTGTCGCTTATGTCGATGGCGACATGGCGCTTCTCGGCCACCACGAGCGCCCGGATGGTCCGGCGCGCGCGGCGGTGGCTATTTTCCCCAGCTTCATGAACGTAACGCCGGGCGTAAAGGCGAAGGCGGAACTGCTGACGAAGTCGGGCTACGCCGTTTTCATCGGTGATTTCTACGGGTCCGATTCACCCAAGACGCCGGACGAAGCCTTCGCCGCCATGCAGCGGGTCCGCAGCGATCCGCTGGCCTTCCGGCGACGTCTGCGTGCGACCATTGCCAAGACGGCGGAGCTGGAGCCGGGCGTCCCCCAGCTCGCGATCGGCTTCTGCCTCGGCGGCTTGGCAGCTCTCGAAATGGCGCGCGACGGGCAGGACCTTGCCGCCGTCGTCAGCTTTCACGGCCTGCTTGCGACGGATCTGCCCGCCAGCGAGCCCATCGCCACGCGGATGCTGATCTGTCACGGCGATGCCGACACCCTTGTGCCCCGCCAGCAGGTGATGGCGTTCTGGGAGGAAATGGACAGCGTCCAGGCCGACTGGCTCTTCCACTCCTACAGCGGTGTTGCGCACGGGTTCACCGTCAGCACTGGCCTCGATGGAAAGCCCAACTCCGCCTACGACGCGAGCGCCGACCGGCAGAGCTGGGCTTCCATGCATTCCTTCTTCGATGAAGTGCTCGGTTAAGCAGCTCGCTCGAAGGATTCGACCGGCAGTTCCATCATCGATTCGGCACCGCTTTCGATACGGCGGCGCAAGGCACCTGCGTCGGGCGTGAAGCGATCCATGAAGTAGCGCGCGGTGGTCAGTTTCGCTTCGTAGAACGCCGTGTCGTCTCCGGCAGCGAGTTTGGCTGTCGCTGTCTGCGCCATTCGCAGCCACATCCACCCGAGCGCCACGATGCCCATGATGTGCATGTAGTGATGCGCGCCTGCGCCCAGATTGTTGGGGTTGGCCATCGCGTTCTGCATGAACCACATCGTTCCCGCCTTCAGCTCGCCATTGGCCTTCGCCAGCTTCTCGGCCAGCGGAGCCAGCGCTTCGTCACCCTTGGCAGCCTCGCAAGCCTCGTCGACCTTGGCGAAGAACAGCTGCACCGCGCGACCGCCATTGGCGGCAAGCTTGCGCCCGCACAGGTCCATCGCCTGCACGCCATTGGTGCCTTCGTAGATCTGGGCGATGCGAGCGTCGCGGACGAACTGGCTCATGCCCCATTCCTCGATGTAGCCGTGGCCACCGAAGACCTGCTGCATATTGGTTGCGACCTCGTAGCCCTTGTCCGTGCCGTAGCCTTTCAGAACTGGGGTCAGCAGGCCCAGCAGGTCGTCGGCTTCCTGCCGTTCTTCCTCCGTCTGCGCGGCGTGTACGAGATCGACCAACAGCCCGCCGTACAGAGACAGCGCGCGTTGTCCTTCGGTGAAGGCCTTTCCATCCATCAGCATCCGGCGCACGTCGGGATGGACGATAATCGAATCCGCCTTCTCGTCCGGGCTCGCCGGGCCCGTCAGCGCGCGACCCTGCCGCCGGTCCTTCGCGTAGGCGACGGCGTTCTGGTAAGCGATTTCGGCCTGCGAGAGACCCTGGATGCCAACGCCAAGACGCGCGGCGTTCATCATGATGAACATGGCGGCGAGCCCCTTGTTCTCCTCGCCGACCATCCAGCCCTTGGCCGCGTCGTAATTCATCACGCAGGTCGAATTGCCGTGAATGCCCATCTTGTGCTCGATCGATCCGCAGGAGACGGCATTGCGCTCGCCCGGATCGCCAGCATCGTCGAGGATGAACTTCGGCACGACAAAAAGCGAAATACCCTTCGAGCTGTCCGGCGCACCCGGCGTCTTGGCCAGCACCAGGTGAATGATGTTTTCACTCATGTCGTGCTCGCCCGAAGAGATGAAGATTTTCGTGCCGGTGATTGCGTAACTTCCGTCGCCCTGCGGTTCCGCCTTCGTGCGGATGAGGCCGAGATCTGTGCCGCAATGCGGTTCGGTCAGGTTCATCGTGCCCGTCCATTCGCCCGACACCATTTTGGGGACGTAGGTCGCCTTCTGCTCGTCCGATCCCTTGGCGAGCAACGCGGATACCGCACCATTGGTAAGTCCGGGATACATCCCGAACGCCTGATTGGCGGACGAGGCCATTTCCTCGACCATGAAGCCCAGCACGTGCGGCAGACCCTGCCCGCCGAATTCCTCCGGCGCGCTCAGAGTGCCCCAACCCGATTCGCGATATTGCTGAAAGGCTTCCTTGAAGCCGGTCGGCGTAGTCACGCTGCCGTCCTCGTGCCGTGTGCAGCCCTCGCGGTCGCCCACGGCATTCAGGGGGAACAGCACCTCGGCGCAGAACTTCCCCGCTTCGCTGGCAATGGTGTCGACCAGATCGGCGCTCACCGCCTCAAATCCGGGCAGATTGTTGTAGCTTTCCAGTTCCAGCAGTTCGTTGACGACGAAGCGCAGATCGCGGGAGGGGGCTTGGTAGACGGGCATCTTGAGGGTCCTTTGAAGGAGGGGTTTTCTAACGCTGGCCGAGATCGAGTTGTTCGATCTGCTCGACGAATTCGTTGAGTTCCTGGATCGACGAATCGATGTCGTCGCGCTGGCGGGTCAGCTTCGCGATTTTCTCGCGGCACCGGTCCAGCGTTACGGCGCGCTGCGTCTTGCGGTTGTCGCCGAGGTCGTACAGGTCGATCAGCTCGCGAATTTCGCCGAGGCTGAAGCCCACGTTCTTGGCCCGCATGATCCATGCAAGGCGCGCGCGATCACGCTTGGAATAGATGCGCGAAAGGCCATCGCGCTGCGGGGCGATCAGCCCCTCGTCCTCGTAGAAGCGCAGGGCCCGCGCCGTGACGTCGAATTCCTTGGTGAGGTCCGAGATGGTGAAGCTCTCGCGCGAAAGCTCGTCCGGACGATCTATGTGAGACCGGCCGTGACCCTGCGATCCCGCGCTGGCTTTCCGGGAGGTGCTGCTCTGATCCATGCAGAGCCTTCTAGCTTACCTTTACGTAAGCGTCAATTATCTCAAGCTTCAAGAGACCCGTCGGTGCCAAGTTTACGGAAGAAACAGCTGGTGGCGCCGGTATGGCAACTCGGCCCATCGCAATCCGCAATGACAAGCAGCGCATCCTGGTCGCAATCCACCCGGATCTCGCGGACCCGGAGCATGTTTCCGGACGTTTCGCCCTTCTTCCAGAGCGACTGCCGCGATCGTGACCAGAAGTGCGCGAACCCGGTCTCGCGAGTAGCGGCGATGGCTTCGGCATTCATGTGCGCGACCATGCGAACGTCCTTGGAAGCGGCATCGATCACGACAGCCGTCAGGAGGCCGGCGGCATCGAATTTCGGCTGGAAAACGGAGCCTGTTTCGCGATCGTCGATGGGAAATTCCTAGTGAAAAGAGCGTCGCAGGCGGTGCGACCGATTGTTGCCAGATAACCACAAGGTGACGGCAAAATCCATCGCGACATTGCGAGACGCTTTGTGTTTCGAGCGCAGGATGCTTGAACAGGCTTGCGGTCTGAGGGGACCGTCGAACGGCAAATCGCCGCCATGATGGCACAGGTTCACCGGGGGATGGCAGTTGGGCTGAGGGGGTCGACTGCCGCAACATGAGGGACAGGCCTCGCGGCCAACCGGGAGTGATTCGGGGGGATCGCAAACGGCGCGAATATGGCCTGAACATTCGTCACGAAGGGCGCCCGGAACAGCGATGTTCCGGGCGCTTTCGTTTGGGCGCTACCAATCGACGACGCGAGCGAAGCAGGAAATGGTCACGCGATTCGCTCCACCGCTTTTCAGAGCGGCGACACAGGCATCGCTCGTCGCTCCGCTGGTCAGCACGTCATCGACGAGGATGACGTCACGGCCCCGCAGGTCGGCTGAGCGGCGCGGGTTGGCGACAATCGCATCGCTGAGAATTGCAGCGCGTTCTTTTCTGCCATGGCCACCCAGCGCGGGTGTCGCCTTCGTACGCACCAGCGCGTCGACCATCAGCTTGCCCCGCCCCAGCCTCTCTAGCTCACGCGCCAGCAGCGCCGACTGGTTGAAGCCGCGCCGCCAGAGGCGCAACCGATGGAGCGGAACGGGGACCAGCACCGCAGGCTCTTCCAGCGCAGGCAGGCGCGCCGCCATCAGGCGGGCAAGCATACCGGCCATAGCGATTCGCCCACCATGTTTGAAAGCGAGCACGAGCTTGCGCGATGCGTCGTTGTAGAACGTCGCCGCCGCAATGCCGTCATGCCGTGGTGGCGCCGAGAAACATGCACCGCATTGCAAATGCGGCTGATCGGGCTTGGCGACCAACGGTCGTTGGCACCCTGCACAAGCAAGCGAGGACGGGATTGCCAGCTCTGACCAGCACGCGCCGCAGAGGCCCGATTGCGCCTCGATCCCGTCGCCGCACAATGGGCAACGCGGCGGATAGACAAGGTTGACCACCGGCGCGATCGATTCTCTCAATTGGCCGAGCACTTTCATGCCGCTGTTCCAGCGCGGTTGCGCGGACGCACGAAGCGCGACAGAGGAGAGCGGATGAAGACGACCACGCCCCCGCTTATCTTCTCTCCGCAACGCAGAAAAGCGGCTTGGCGGCGCAGCGTCGCGCGGCAAGGCCCGGACGCCGCCAATTTCCTGGCGCGCGATATGGCAGACGAAGTGGAAGAACGCCTCGGCTTCATGCGCCATGAGCCGCAGCGGGTGCTGGTCATCGGTGATATGACGGGCGCGCTTACCGACGCCTTCCCCGATGCGGACCTGTCACAGGCGGCCCCGACCACGCTCGACGAAGAGAACCCCTTCCCCCGCGGCGGCTACGACCTGATCGTGAGCATGAACACGCTGGCAACGGTCAACGACCTGCCCGGCGCGCTGGTGCACTACCGCGCGGCACTGGCCGAAGGCGGCCTGATGATTGCGCAATTCGTCGGGCTCGGCTCTTTGCAGGTCTTGCGGAGTGCCCTGCTGGCGGCAGACGGCGAGCGGCCGGCGGCGCGCATCCATCCCATGGTCGACGTTCGTGGCGGGGCCGAATTGCTCCAGCGTGCCGGGTTCAGGCGACAGGTGGCGGACAGCAGGACGCTGCAAGTGCGCTACCGTCATTTTGATCGGCTGATAGCCGATCTGCGCGATCAGGGTCTGGCAAACCAGCTGGCCGACACGCCGCCCCCGCTCTCCAGACAGAGCCGCGCGGCGGCCCGAGCGGCCTTCATGAATCGCGCCGACACCGAAGGCCGGGTTACCGAATTCTTCGAAATCGTGACGCTAACCGGCTGGAAAAGCTGATTACTTGAGCGACGCCTGAGCCGCTGCGAGCCGCGCAATCGGGACGCGGTAGGGCGATGCACTGACGTAATCGAGGCCGACCTTCTCGCAAAATGCGATGCTGCCCGGATCGCCGCCGTGCTCGCCGCAAATACCCAGCTTGATGTCATCGCGCGTGGCCCGTCCCCGGTCCGCCGCAAGCTGGACGAGCTGGCCGACGCCCTCTTCGTCCAGACCCACAAACGGGTCGCGCGGATAAATCCCCTTGTCGACGTACTGCGCCAGGAAACGCGCTGAATCATCCCTCGAAACGCCAAGAGTTGTCTGGGTCAAGTCATTGGTTCCGAACGAGAAGAAGCGGGCTTCTTCAGCAATCTCGCCAGCCATCAGGGCCGCCCGCGGGAGTTCGATCATTGTGCCGACAAGGTAGTCCACGCTTCGTCCCTGCTCGGCGAAGACCTCTTTGGCCACACGATCCACAAGCTCGCGCAGGATCTGCAACTCGCGCTTCGTGCCGACCAGCGGGATCATCACTTCCGGGACCGGCGCCTCGCCGTTTGCCGCAATTTCGCAGGCGGCTTCGAAAATGGCCCGTGCCTGCATCTCGTAGATCTCGGGATAGGTGATACCGAGGCGACACCCCCGGTGACCGAGCATCGGGTTGAATTCGTGCAATTCGGCCGCGCGCCGGCGCAAGTGGTCGACGCCCACCCCCGTCGCATCCGCGAGAGCGACAAACTCGTCTTCGCCATGCGGGAGGAATTCGTGCAGCGGCGGGTCGAGCAGGCGGATCGTGCAGGGCAGCGCTGCCATCACCTCGAAGATTTCGCGGAAGTCGGCGCGCTGTTCGGGCAGCAGCTTGGCAAGAGCGGTGCGCCGCCCCGCCTCGTCATCGGCCAGGATCATCTCGCGAACGGCGGATATACGCGCGGCATCGAAGAACATATGTTCTGTCCGGCAAAGGCCGATGCCCTCCGCACCGAACTGGCGGGCCATGCGGCAATCGTCGGGCGTTTCGGCATTGGTGCGAACGCGCATCCGGCGGTGGCTGTCGGCCCATTCCATCAGCGTGGCGAAATCGCCTACGAGTTCCGGCTCGATGGTAGCCACCTCGCCCGCCATGACTTCGCCATTGCCGCCGTCGAGAGTGAGGAAGTCGCCTTCCTTCAATTCGCGGCCGCCGATGGTGAGCTTGCGGTTGGGAAGGTCGATCGTCACGCCGTTCGCACCCGAAACGCAGGGGCGCCCCATGCCTCTCGCCACGACGGCAGCGTGTGACGTCATGCCGCCGCGCGCGGTCAGGATGCCTTGCGCGGCGTGCATTCCGTGAATGTCTTCCGGGCTCGTCTCCACGCGAACGAGGATGACCTTGTCGCCGCGCGCCGCGAACTTCTCCGCCGTGTCGGCATCGAGCACGATCGCGCCCGCCGCCGCGCCTGGAGAGGCCGGGAGACCGCGGGTCAGGACATCACGCGGCGCGTCTGGATCGAGCGTCGGGTGCAGCAACTGGTCGAGCGCCATTGGGTCGACACGGCCGATCGCGGTCTTCTCGTCGATCAGTCCTTCTTCGACCATGTCGACTGCCAGCTTGAGCGCGGCCTTGGCCGTCCGCTTCCCGCTGCGGGTCTGGAGCATCCAGAGCTTGCCGCGTTCGACGGTGAACTCGATGTCCTGCATATCGCGATAATGCCGCTCCAGCAGGTCGAAGACATTGGCCAGTTCGGCGTAGGCATCGGGCATGGCTTCTTCCATGCTGGCCTTGTCCGCACCCGCCGCCTCGCGCGCGGTGCGGGTAAGATATTGCGGCGTGCGGATACCCGCGACCACATCCTCGCCCTGCGCATTGATGAGGTACTCGCCGTAATAAGCCTTTTCGCCGGTAGCCGGATCGCGGGTGAAGGCGACGCCGGTGGCACTGGTATCCCCCATGTTGCCGAACACCATGGCCTGCACGTTCACCGCCGTGCCCCAGTCGCCGGGAATGTCGTTGAGGCGGCGATAGACCTTCGCGCGCTCGCTGTCCCAGCTGTCGAAGACAGCGCGTATCGCACCCCACAACTGGACATGGACGTCCTGTGGAAAATCCTGTTGATGTTCGGTGGAAACGATCTGTTTGTACTCGGCGACGAGCGCCTTCCAGTCTTCAGCCGAAAGCTCCGTATCCGCGAAGAAGCCGTTGTCTTCCTTCATAATTTCCAGTGCTTCCTCGAACAACCCGTGATCGAGGCCGAGGACGACGTCGGAATACATCTGGATGAAGCGGCGATAGCTGTCCCATGCGAAACGTTCGTCGCCGGAGGATCGCGCCAGCCCTTCCACCGTCTCGTCATTGAGGCCGAGATTGAGGACCGTGTCCATCATGCCCGGCATGGAAACCCGCGCGCCCGAACGGACCGATACGAGAAGTGGATTTTCCTGATTTCCGAAAGACTTGCAGACCGAAGCTTCGATGTGTTCGAGCGCGGTGGCGACCGCCGCCTCCAGCCCGCTGGAAAAATCGCCGCCCTCCTGAAGGTAGCTGACGCATTCCTCTGTCGTGATGGTGAAGCCGGGGGGTACCGGCAGGCCGATCGCCGCCATTTCCGCCAGGTTCGCACCCTTGCCGCCGGTGACTGTCTTGTCCTTCTGCCGCGGATCGGAGTGATCGGCCGCGCCGCCGAATGGATAGACCGTCTGTGTCATGCGTGTCCTCGGGTTCGATGGAACACATGGAACACGGTCCATGTGCTCAGAAAATTCAGCCCTCTATGCGAGAGAAATCGGCGACCTTGTGCACCGCACCACGGAAGCGTGCAAGCAGGTCCAGCCGGGCGGAGCGTTTGATTTCTTCCTCGTCATTTACCGTCACTTCTTCGAAGAAATCGTCGATCGGACCGCGCAAACTGGCGAGCGCCGCCATGGCCCCCGCAAACTCCTCCGCTGCGACGGCAGCCTCGGCCTTGGGTTCGGCAGCGTCGAGCGCGTCGATGAGCGCCTTTTCGGCCGGTTCGGGCGTGTAGGAAAGAGCGGAGCCCTTCCCCGCTTCGGCATAGACGGCGCGCATGCGTGGATCATCGACGTTCTCGAGCGGGTCTTCGTCGCCGGTCTGGGGGATGGCCCCGCCGCGCCAGTCCTCCTTCTTGAGGATATTGGCCGCGCGTTTGTATCCGGCGAGGAGGTTGGCGCCGTCTTCGCTCTCCATGAAGGACTGAAGCGCCTTAACGCGGGCGAGCAGGCGGACGAGATCGTCCTCGCCGCCCAGCGCGAACACCGCGTCGATCAGGTCGTGACGGACACCGGCCTCGCGCTGCTGGACTTTTAGGCGGTCGGCGAAGAAATCGGGGAGCGCGGCTAGAGCATAATACCAATTTGCTCGGGTCGCGGCGAGTTGCCCTCGAGTGTCGCCTGCAATCTCTCTGGCTTCCCTCTTGAAACGATCACTCCATTCAAAGTCGCGCGAATAGATTTCGAACAATGCGCGATACTCTTCCTCAACAGCAGAGTCCGTCGGGGGAAGGTGAAGTGTGATGGCTTTGTGGATTGCTGATTGCATCGCCATTCGAAGGCCATTTTGAATGAGTCTATTGATACCAAGAACTGCCCTGCGAAGGGCGAACGGATCTTTTGAGCCGGTTGGATACTCTCCGACTAGATAGAACCCAACTAACGTGTCCAGCTTGTCCGCCAAGCTTACCGCCACCGTCACCGGAGCAGTCGGCACTTCGTCCCCCTGCCCGACCGGCTTGTAGTGATCGCGGATGGCGTCGGCGACTTCATCCGGCAGACCTTCGGCGCGGGCGTAGTAGCCGCCCATCAGGCCTTGCAGTTCGGGGAATTCGCCGACCATCTCCGTGACGAGATCGGCCTTGGCGAGGCGCGCAGCCTGTTCCGCGAGGTCGGGGTCGGCCCCCTTGACGATGCCCTCCTCCACCAGCCAGCGGGCGAGTTTCGCCACGCGCTCGACCTTGTCGGCGACGGTGCCGAGCTTTTCGTGGAAGGTGATCCGTTCCAGCTTCTTCGCGTGCTCGGCGAGCGGTGTCTTCTGGTCCAACTCCCAGAAGAAGCGCGCGTCGGAAAGGCGGGCGGCGAGGACCTTGCGGTTGCCGTCGACAATTGCCGCGCCGCCATCTGCCGCTTCGATATTGGCGGTGCAGACGAAGGCGTTGGCGAGTTTGCCGCGCTCGTCCTCGCACACGAAATACTTCTGGTTCACGCGCGCTGTCAGCTGGATGACTTCGGGCGGCACATCGAGGAAGGTCTCGTCGAAGCGGCCGAGCAGCGGGACCGGCCATTCGGTCAGGCCGGCGTTCTCGATCACCAGCCCCTCGTCCTCGACCAGCGACAACCCCGCTTCCGCCGCGGCAGCGTGCGCGCCTTCGCGGATCAGTTCGGCGCGCGCCTCGTGATCGACGATGACGTGGGCGGCCTTCAACTTGATCGCGTAATCTGCGGCATTGCCGATGGTAATGTCGCCGCTGTGATGGAAGCGGTGGCCCAGCGTGACGGCGCCAGAGGTGACCCCATGCGCTTCGCAATCGACGATTTCGTCGCCCAGCAACGCGACGATGCCCGACAGCGGGCGTACCCAGCGCAGGGATTCAGTGCTGAGCGATGCTTCGCCCCAGCGCATCGACTTGGGCCAGCTGAAATCGCGGATGATTGCCGGTATTGCTTCGGCCAGCAGGTCGCTGGTGGCGCGGCCCGGCTTCTCGATCACGGCGAACCACGTGGCGCGGCCCTTCACGTCGCGCTCCTCGAGCTGGTCGCGGGTGACGCCGTTCTTGCGGCAGAAGCCGTCTATGGCGGCGTCGGGCGCACCGACTGGCGGTCCCTTGGCTTCCTCGCTCACTGCCTGCGTCGCTGCCGGCAGGTCGCGCGCGATCAGTGCGAGGCGGCGAGGGGTCGACCAGACGGTGACTTCGCCCACCGCAATCCCGGCCGCTTCCATCTCCCGGCGGAACAGTTTTTCGAGTTCCGCGCGCGCACCCGCCTGCATCCGGGCGGGGATCTCTTCGGACCGCAGTTCGAGAAGGAAGTCGGAGCTCATTTCGACCACTCCGGGTATTTCTCCGCCCAGACGGCGGCTTCCTTCGCCAGGTGCGCTTCACACGATCCGCGCGCGAGGTCGCGGACGCGGCCCATGTAGCTGGCACGTTCCTGCACGCTGATTACGCCGCGCGCCTGCAAGAGGTTGAAGATGTGGCTGGCCTCCACCGCTTGCTCGTAGGCAGCAATCGGAACTTCATTGGCGAGCGCGTTCCTGCACTCGGCTTCCGCCTTGTTGAACAGGTCGAACAGCGCGCCTGTGTCTGCAACTTCGAAGTTCCACTTCGACATCTGCTGCTCGTTTTCGAGGAATACGTCGCCGTAGGAAACGCCGCGCCCGTTGAAAGCGAGATCGTAGACGTTGTCGACGCCCTGAATGTACATCGCCAGACGCTCCAGCCCGTAGGTAAGCTCGCCCGCGACGGGCTTGCAGTCGAAACCGCCCATCTGCTGGAAATAGGTGAACTGCGTCACTTCCATGCCGTCGCACCAGACTTCCCAGCCGAGGCCCCACGCGCCCAGCGTGGGCGATTCCCAGTCGTCCTCGACGAAGCGGATGTCGTGCTTCAGCGGATCGATGCCGATCACTTCCAGCGATTTCAGGTAGAGGTCCTGGATATCGGGCGGGCTCGGCTTCAGGATCACCTGATACTGATAGTAATGCTGCAGGCGGTTGGGGTTCTCGCCATAGCGGCCGTCGGTCGGGCGGCGGCAGGGCTGCACGAACGCGGCGTTCCACGGCTCCGGCCCCAGCGCGCGGAGGGTCGTCGCGGTGTGGAACGTGCCCGCCCCCATCCGCATGTCGTAGGGTTGCAGGATCAGGCAGCCCTGCGCGCTCCAGAAATCGTGGAGCGCCAGGATCATGTCCTGAAAGCTGGTGGTCGGGTCTCTGTCGGGCACTGTCGGCATGGGAGGCGCAAATGACGCATGGCCCATGCAGCGTCAATGCCGCAGCGCGCCCTTTGCCACGCGCTGTTTCCAAGGCGAGTTGACCTCCCGCCCGCCTCGCCCCACTTAGCGTTCATCATTTCTCAAGCCGGATACGGGCAGCACCAACAGCTATGAAGACCATTCTCAATCGCATTACGCGAACCCTTGCCGGTCTCGGCATCGTCCTTTCGGCTCCTGCCGTCGCGCAGGAACAGAAGCTTCCGCAGCCCCAGCCGGTCGAGGCGGTAGAGGCCGATACGCTGGAGCTTGGCCCCGCACTGTGGAAGGTCGCGGACGAAGATACGACGATCTATCTGTTCGGCACCGTCCACGTTCTGCCGGAAAGCCGGTCCGGCTGGATGAATGGCCCGATCGCCAAGGCGCTGGAAGAATCGGAAACGCTGGTGACGGAAGTCGACACGACTCAGGCCACCGCGATGGCCCCGACGATGATCGCTGCCGCCACTCTGGCGGAAGGCCAGAACCTGCGCGAGATGCTGTCGGAGAGCGACCGCGAAGCCTATGAAGGCGTCGTCACCGACCTGGGCCTGCCGGTCGCGACCTTCGACAAGTTCGAACCGTGGTTCGCCGCGATGAACCTCTCGATGCTGACGCTGGTGAAGGGCGGCTACAATCCCGAACTTGGCGCCGAGGCCGTGCTGAGCGGTGCGGCTGGCGAGGCGAAGACCCGCGGGGAACTGGAGACCATCCAGTACCAGATCGACCTGTTCGACGGGCTCGAGCTGGACGACCAGATCGCGTATCTCAACCAGGTGGTCGATGCAGTGCCGATGACCGGAGACATGATCGACCAGATGGTCACCGAATGGCTCGAAGGCGATGCCGACGCGCTGGCCGAGATGATGAACGCATCGATGGACAACCCGATGCTTTACGAGCGGCTGCTGGTGCAGCGTAACGCGAACTGGGCGCGCTGGATCGACGATCGGATGGACCAGCCCGGTACGGTGTTCGTGGCCGTGGGTGCGGGCCATCTGGCCGGCGAAGGCAGCGTGCAGGACAAGCTGGGCGAACTGGGCATCGAGGTGACACGCCTGCAATGATCGTACGGCGCAACGCGCTGCTGCCGGCTCTGTTGGCGCTGGCAGCGGCGGCCTGCGGACAGTCGGAGCCCTCTCCACCTGCCAAGCCCGCCCTGTGGGAGATCACCGGCCCGCAAGGCACCGAAGGGTACCTGTTCGGCACCATCCACGCCCTGCCCGACGATGCGCGTTGGGACACCCCGCGCATGGATGCCGCCTTCGAGGATAGCGATGTCTTGGTGGTCGAGATCGCGGATTTCGACGTCGCGCAGGTCTTCGCGCGCCTCGCCACCACGCGCGGCTCCGGCCCCTTGTCGGCGCGGGTCTCCCCGCAATTGCGTGGCGACATGG
Organism: Altererythrobacter sp. CAU 1778; assembly: GCF_054482795.1. Lineage (NCBI taxonomy): Bacteria > Pseudomonadati > Pseudomonadota > Alphaproteobacteria > Sphingomonadales > Erythrobacteraceae > Altererythrobacter > Altererythrobacter sp. CAU 1778. The sequence goes on from NZ_JBTLRP010000001.1 coordinate 1,610,978, forward strand.
CGGCCTTGTCGGACAGCCTGGGAGGTATCGAGCCGCGTTTCGTCGATATGGAGGACTGGGCCGCCGCCCTGACACTTGCTTCCATGCTGAGCAAAAGTGATCCTGAAAATGGCGTCGATCGCGCGCTGATCGACCGGGCAGGCTCCGCCAAGCCGGTGCGCGAACTCGAAGGTGCAGAAGCGCAATTGCGGATGTTCGACACCATGCCAGCGGCGCAGCAGCGCGCCTTGCTCGATTCGGTGGTGGAGGATTACGCCGACGGCGCCACGCAGGACGACGAATTGCGCGATTACTGGTTAGCAGGCGACATGGAGGCAATCCGAAAGGATCTCGCGAAAGACATCGCACGCCATCCGGAACTCTACCGCCGGTTGATGAGCGACCGGAACATCGCGATGGATCGCAAGCTTGCCCCGATGCTCGCACGCGCGCCAAAGCCCTTCGTGGCGGTCGGCGCAGCGCACATGGTTGGCGAAACCGGCCTACCCGCCCTGCTCGCCAGGCGCGGCTACACCGTGTCTCGCATCCAATAGTGTTGCAAAACCTGCCCGCCCCGGTATAGGCGCGCGCTTCACTAAGGCATGGTCATCCCTGGAGGCGTGCCGCAATTGACACCACACTCGAAAGGTATGCACCATGAGCGATGCTCTGACACTGCCGGCCGAGACGCGCGATCGGGCAGGCAAGGGAGCCTCCCGTGCACTGCGTCGTGAAGGCCGCGTCCCAGCCGTAATCTACGGCGGCAAGGAAGAACCCACCCCGATCCACGTCGAGGAAAAGTTGCTCCGCAAGCAGCTTGGCACCGGCCACTTCATGAACTCGATCGTCGAAATCGAAATCGGCGGCAAGACGGTTCGCACCCTGCCCAAGGATGTCGCTTTCCATCCGGTCAACGACCGTCCGCAGCACGTCGATTTCCTCCGCCTTTCGAAGGGCGCGAAGGTCGATGTCGCGGTTCCCGTGGTGTTCATCAACGAAGAAGGCTCGCCCGGTCTCAAGAAGGGCGGCGTTCTGAACGTGGTCCGTCACGAGCTGGAACTGGTCTGCGATAACGACAAGATCCCGAGCGAGATCGAAATAGACGTCACCGGCAAGGAAGTCGGCGATTCGATCCACATCAGCGAAGTGAAGCTTCCCGCAGGTTCGGAAAGCGCAATCACGGATCGTGACTTCACCATCGCAACCCTCGTCGCACCGTCCGCGCTCAAGAAGAGCGAAGGCGCAGAAAGCGACGACGGCGACGATGTTCCCGCAAGTGGCGTTGCCGCGACCGAACAGGGTCCGGACGACGATGCCGCGGACGAACAGGAAGAAAAGAGCGAATAAGCTCGTCTCGCCGTTACGAGATCACCAAGGCACCGGGCTTCGCGAGAAGTCCGGTGTTTTGTTTTGCGGCCACACGGCGCTAGGGGGCGGACATGCAGATCTGGGCAGGCCTTGGAAATCCCGGCCCGCGTTACGCCATGCACCGGCACAACGTGGGCTTCATGGCGGTGGATGTCATCGCGGAAATGCACGGCTTCGGCCCGGTGCAGAAGAAGTTCTCCGGCTGGGTGCAGGAAGGGCGCATCGGCACGGCGAAGGTGCTGCTGCTGAAGCCCGCCACCTTCATGAACGAAAGCGGCCGCGCCGTGGGCGAGGCGCTACGCTTCTACAAGCTGGACACCGATGTGCTTACGGTATTCCACGACGAACTCGACCTCGCGCCGTTCAAGGTGAAGGTCAAGCAGGGTGGCGGTCATGCCGGACACAACGGCCTGCGCTCCATCACGCAGCATTGCGGTGCGGAGTTTCGCCGCGTGCGAATCGGCATCGGCCATCCCGGCCACAAGGACCGAGTTCACGGCCATGTGCTGGGCGACTACGCCAAGGCGGAACAGGACGACCTCATCCAGATGCTCGGCGGTATCGGGGCGGAGGCGGACTGGCTTGCCAGGGGCGACGACGCCCGCTTCATGAGCGACCTTGCCCTGCGGATGCAGGATTGATCCGCGCGGGGGCGAGTTAACGCCCCGCCCGCTTCTGTTTCATAACGAAACGCCCCGGGTTAACGCCTTGGGCTTTCGCGCGCAGGCAGCTTACGCAACGGCCAAGACATCAGAGGGGCAACTGACCATGACCGCGATCCAAATTCTTTCCGCCAGCGCCGCAGCAGCGTTTGCATTCACCGCCGTGCCTTCTGCCGCGATGACCAAGCCCCCCGAAGAACCGCAGAGCCCGACCGGGTCGAGCGGCGGCGCGACGCAGGTTCCGGAACCCGGAATGCTCGGCCTGATGGGCCTCGGGCTTGCCGGCCTCGTCGTCGCCCGCCGTCGCCAGGCGCGCGGCAAGCGCTGACATACTGATTTCGGCGCGGCGTCCCATCGCCGCGCTGTTCGGAATGACCACTCCTGGTGGGCGGCGGACCCTTTGCGATTCGGGTCCGGAACCACTGCCCGCACCCTTGTGGTTGTGTACCCGGCCTTCTCGAAAGGCTACCTTCACGGGGCTCCCTTATCGGAGCCCCTTTTTCTTTGCCCGCGCCGCGCGGGGGCGCTAAGCCGCGCCACTTCCCCGTTCACACCCATATATCAACCGGAGTCATCCATGGGTTTCCGTTGCGGTATCGTCGGCCTGCCCAATGTCGGCAAATCGACCCTGTTCAATGCGCTGACAGAAACGCAGGCGGCGCAGGCGGCCAACTATCCGTTCTGCACGATCGAGCCCAATGTCGGGCAGGTCTCCGTCCCTGACGAGCGGCTCGACAAGATCGCTGCCATCGCCAAGTCGGCCAAGATCATCCCGACCCAGCTCGCCTTCGTGGACATCGCGGGTCTGGTAAAAGGCGCGAGCAAGGGCGAAGGCCTCGGCAACCAGTTCCTCGGCAACATTCGCGAAGTCGACGCCGTCGTCCACGTCCTGCGCTGTTTCGAGGACGACGACATTCAGCACGTTGCCAACAAGGTCGATCCGATCGCCGATGCCGAAGTGGTCGAGACCGAGCTGATGCTGTCCGACCTGGAAAGCCTCGAAAAGCGCGTGCCGGCAGCCCAGAAGCGCGCGACCAGCGGCGACAAGGAAGCCAAGATCATGGCCAGCGTTCTGGGTCAGGCGCTTGAACTGCTGCGCGACGGCAAGCCCGCGCGGCTGACGCAGCCCAATGGCGATGACGAGGAAAAGGTCTTCGCGCAGGCGCAGCTGCTCACGGCCAAGCCCGTGCTTTACGTCTGCAACGTTGCCGAGGAAGATGCAGCCGAGGGCAACGAACTGTCGGCCCGCGTCTTTGCGAAAGCGGAAGCCGAAGGCGCACAGGCGGTGGTCGTTTCCGCCGCCATCGAGAGCGAACTCGTGGCCATGCCGGCAGAAGACCGTGCGGAATATCTCACAGAGCTTGGCCTTACGGAAAGCGGCCTCGCGCGCGTGATCCGCGCCGGCTACCAGCTGCTCGGCCTCAACACCTTCTTCACCGCCGGACCGAAAGAATCGCGCGCCTGGACGTTCCCGAAGGGCGCAAAGGCTCCGCAAGCTGCCGGCGAAATCCATACCGATTTCGAACGTGGCTTCATCCGTGCCGAAACCATCGCCTTCGATGATTACGTCGCGCTGGGCGGGGAAAACGGCGCGAAGGAAGCGGGCAAGTTGCGGCAAGAGGGCAAGGAATACCTCGTGCAGGATGGCGACGTCATGCTGTTCAAGTTCAACGTCTGATTAGCATCGCGCGGCTCTGCGCCTGAATTGCGCACACGCGCTCCGTGCTGCTTACCTTTCCATTGCGTTGCTGATCGCGCCGACAATGCTGCATGCGGCGGCGGGCCTTTGTCCGGCACTATTCCGCCGCTCGCCCGTTAGGCCTGCAAACAGGGAGTTATGCATGGTCGACAAGTCGGAAAAATTCAGCTGGTTGGTGCGCGCGGGCTATTTCAGCCGCGCCATCCTTTATTCGGTCCTCGGGCTGATCGCGCTGACCAGCGCAGGCAAGGTGGGAGAGGGGACCGACGGTATCTTCCTGGCTATCGAGGAGTTTCCGGCAGGGACCGCGATCCTCTGGATCATGACCATCGGCCTTGTTGGCTATGCCCTGTTCCGTTTCGCATCGACCGCTTTCGATATCGAGAACCAAGGTTCAGATTCGAAGGGTTGGGCCAAGCGTATCGGTCACGCGGGCAGCGGCATCGGCCATCTCGCGCTCGCATGGTCGGCAGCCCAGTTCGCCAAGGCCGAAGGCGCTGGCGACGGCGGTGAAGGCGGCGGAGGGGCGCAGGAAGCTGCAGCCGGCGTGATCAGCATCGACTTCGGCGGCGCGGTTCTCGGCCTGCTCGGCATTGCCTTTTTCGCCACGGCCTTCTTTCAGTTCAAGAAGGCCTACACCGGTGAATTTATGCATCGGATTTCCGGTGCCGCACCCAACCAGACCAAATATCTCGGCATTGCCGGCTACGCTGCGCGTGGTGTCGTTTACGGCGTGATCGGCTGGTCGCTGGTGAAAGCGGGCTTCGGCAGCGGCGGCAGTTCGCAGGTAAAGACGCTGGGCGACGCGGTCGCCTCGCTCGCCGGGGAAGGCATCGTCTTCACGCTGGTCGCGATTGGCCTGCTGATGTTCGGCCTCTTCAGCCTAGTGCTGGCGCGCTATCGCATCATCCCTAACCTCGGCGATCACGGCAAGGTTCCCGCGTTCCGGGCCTGATCACTTATGGAAAAGACCGCACAACTGTACCGCATGGTTATGGACAAGCACATTTGTCCATATGGCACCAAGTCGAAGTGGCTGCTGGAAAGACACGGCTTCAAGGTCGAGGATCACCACCTAACCACGCGCGAGGCAACGGACGCGTTCAAGGCGAAGTACGACGTCAAGACGACGCCGCAGACCTTCATTGATGGCGAACGTATCGGTGGCTATGACGCGCTGCGCGCCCGGTTCGGCAGCCCGGTCGACAAGCACAAGACGAGCTATACCCCCGTGATCGCCGTGTTCGGCGTCGCGGCGGCGCTCGCTCTTTCGCTCAGCCAGTTCGCTTTCGGGGATCTCCTGACCGTCCGCACCGCGGAGTGGTTCGTCGCCTTTTCGATGGCGATGCTCGCGATGCTGAAGCTCCAGGATGTCGAGCAGTTCTCGACGATGTTCGTGGGTTACGACCTTCTGGGCGTGCGGTTCGTGCCCTATGCCTATGCCTATCCGTTTCTGGAGGCGACGGCGGCGGTGCTGATGGCGGGCCGCGTCCTGCCGTGGCTGTCCATCCCCATCGCCCTGACCATCGGCACGATCGGCGCTGCCAGCGTGTTCTACGCCGTCTATGTCCAGAAGCGCGAAATCAAATGTGCCTGCGTCGGCGGGTCGGGCAACGTCCCGCTCGGTTTCGTTTCCCTGACGGAGAACCTCGCCATGATCGGCATGGGCATTTGGATGTTGCTCCGCCCGGCGATCTGACGCAATCCTGCTGGCCATGCACTATTTCGAAGACATCGAAGTCGGCGCAACGCGCTCTTTCGGCCATTACGAAGTCACTCGCGACGAGGTGATGGAGTTTGCGGGAAAATACGATCCGCAGCCGTTTCATCTCGATGACGAGGCGGCGGCAAACACCCACTTCGGGCGGCTCAGCGCCAGCGGGTGGCACACCTGCGCGATGACGATGGCGATGCTGGTCGAGAACATGAAGACGCACCAGCAAGCGGGTCTGGGCTCTCCCGGCGTGGACAATTTGCGCTGGGTGAAACCGGTCTATCCCGGCGACACGCTGCGGGTGGAAAGCGAAGTGCTGGAAAAGCGCCGCAGCAAGTCCCGCCCTGACATGGGCATCTTCAAAAGCCGTTCGCGCACGCTCAACCAGAACGACGAAGTGGTGCTTGAAATGGTGTCCAACGGACTAATCGTGGTTCGCGATCCCGACGCGCCGACAGAAGACTAACTCAGCTGCCGCATTGCACGACGCCGTCGGCCTCGTAGACAGGCTGCTCGCTGCTGTCGCGAACGGTAAGATGGCCCGAGAAATCGACCGTCTCGATACCGGACTGCTCCCCTTCCCCTTCTTCGATCTTCAGCTCGGCGGAGTATTCCTTCCCGTCGTACTGTTCGTGCGATTCGAGCGGCAATTCAGGCGAACCCGCATCGGCGGCAAGGCGCACGATGCGCCCTTCGTGCTTGAAATAGCCGGTCTGCTTCATGCCGAGGAAAACCGCGCCGATCCCGCCACCTTCCGGCGCGAAATTGCAGCCCGCACCGAACAGGTCGTGTTTCTCGATGTCGGGATAGGTGATCGCTTCCAGCTTGATCTGCTGGGGCGGTGGCACGCTGTCGTTGATCGCCTCGACTTTGGCGATGTCGGCGGCGTCCTGCGCCGCTTTCTCGGCGGCCGACGGCTCCTCGCTGCAAGCGCTCAGCGCGATCGCCAGAGCAATTACCGATGCCCATCGCAGTTGGGGCGAGTTTGCCGCCCGGCGCGCTGTACGGGAGAAACGCCCTCCTTCGCAGGTGGCCCTGTCGTTACCCATCAATGTCTCCCGAACAGTTTTTCGACGTCTTCCATCTTCATCTTGACCCAGGTCGGGCGCCCGTGATTGCACTGGCCCGAACGCGGGGTCGCTTCCATTTCCCGCAGGAGGGCGTTCATTTCCTCGACCCGCAGGACGCGGCCCGCCCGCACCGAGCCGTGGCAGGCCATCGTGGCAAGGACGTGCTCGACCTTTTCTTCCAGCAACAGCGCATCTCCGTGACGCGCAATGTCGTCAGCCAGATCCTGTAGCAGTTTCTGCGGATCACCTGAGCGGATCGCGCCGGGAAGCGCTCGCACCAGCATGGCGCCGGGCCCGAAGCGCTCGAGCACGAGGCCGAAGCGCGCGAAGCCATCGACATGGTCTTCCAGCCGATCGCAATCGGGCTCTTCCAATTCGACGACCTCCGGGATCAGCAGCGCCTGGCTGGCGGCGACCTTGTCCCCCGCCCCTGCCGCGCGCAGCCGTTCGAGAACCAGCCGCTCATGCGCGGCGTGCTGATCGACGATGACGAGGCCGTCCGCTGCTTCCGCGACGATATAGGTTTCCGCGATCTGCCCGCGCGCGATGCCGAGCGGGTATTGCGCCCCGTCGGCGCTGGCGGGGGCGGCCTCCTCTGCCCTGCCCTGCGGCAAGGCCATGTCTGACCGCGCCGTCGTCATCACTTCGGCGTCATAGCCGCGCCATGCCTGCGACGGTTCGGACACCCCGCTGGAAGGCCGCGACCAATCCCGGCCGGAGAAAATGCTCGCCAAGGCGGGCGGCGTATCTCCTTCGCGTTGCCAGCGCCCCATCGCGGCCGCATCCGGCGCCTGCGCGCTGCGACGGTCGCCGGTCGAGAGCGCCTGCCGCAACCCGCTGACGATGAAGCCGCGCACACCCTGCGCATCGCGGAAACGCACCTCGGTCTTGGCCGGATGGACGTTCACATCCACATCCTCGCACGGCAGCGTGAGGAACAGCGCCAGCACCGCGTGCCGGTCGCGCGCGAGCATGTCGGCATAGGCTCCGCGCACGGCGCCGGTCAGCAGGCGGTCCTTCACCGGGCGCCTGTTTACGAACAGGAACTGCTGGTCGGCGATCCCGCGATTGTAGGTCGGCAGACCCGCCACGCCGGTCAGCCGCATTGCGCCAGACGCGCCCGCCCGTTCCATGTCGAGCGAGACCGCGTTGTCCGCCAGTTCGCGCGCAACGATATGCGCCACGCGCTGCTCGACGCTTTCGTCGCCCTGCAATTTCAACACGCGCCGCTCGCCGTGTGTCAGGGTGAAAGCAATGTCGGGCCGCGCCATTGCCAGCCGCTTCACCACATCGAGGCAGGCTGCATATTCGCTGCGCGCCGTGCGCAGGAACTTGCGCCGCGCAGGCACCTTGGCGAACAGGTGTTCGACCCGGACGCGGGTGCCCGGCGGCAGGGCGGCGGGCGCGTCTTCCGTCAGCGCGCCATGATCGACCACACGCCGCCAGCCCTGTTCGCTGCCCCGTACCCGGCTTTCGATAGTGAGCTTCGCGACGCTGGCGATGGAGGGCAGCGCTTCACCGCGAAAGCCAAGGGTCGAGACCTGCTCGATCGCTTCGTCCGGCAGCTTGGAGGTGGCGTGCCGTTCCAGCGCGAGCGCCATCTGTTCGGCTTCCATCCCGCAACCGTCGTCGGTCACCTCGATGCGGTCGAGACCGCCTTCGGTCAGCACGATCGCGATGCTCCGCGCTCCTGCATCGACGGCGTTCTCGACGATTTCCTTGAGCGCGGATGCCGGACGTTCGACCACCTCGCCAGCGGCAATGCGATTGACCAGAGTTTCGGGCAGGCGACGGATTTGGGGCATGGGCAGGACAGCCTAGCGACGAGCGGCGGAATATTCGAGTTGAGCCGAGGAAAACTTCCCCGATTTTGCGACAAAATTTTGGCCTTTGCCGACTGCCCGCGCTAGAGACCCGCTCAATCCCGCCGTAACAACCTTTCGTGTGGGCGATTCTCGTCGTCCCTGCCACGCTATCATCACGGATTTTGCAATGAGCTCATTCATGTCGCGTTTCTTCAAGTTCGGCTCGCAGAACATGGCTATCGACCTCGGAACGGCCAACACGCTGGTCTACGTGCAGGATCGCGGCATCGTTCTCGACGAACCTTCCGTTGTGGCAATCGAGACCATCAATGGCGTGAAGCGCGTCAAGGCGGTCGGCAACGACGCGAAGATGATGATGGGCAAGACGCCCGACAGCATCGAAGCCATCCGTCCGCTGCGCGACGGTGTCATCGCCGACATCGAAATCGCGGAAGAAATGATCAAGGAATTCATCCGCAAGGTCCACGAAAAGAAGAGCCTGTTTCGCTACCCTGAAATCACCATCTGCGTGCCCAGCGGTTCGACCTCTGTCGAACGCCGCGCGATCCGCGACGCAGCAAGCAATGCCGGGGCAAGCGACGTGTACCTGATCCTGGAACCGATGGCCGCGGCGATCGGCGCCGATATGCCGGTGACCGAGCCGGTCGGCTCCATGGTGGTCGACATCGGCGGCGGCACGACCGAAGTCGCCGTCCTCTCGCTGCGTGGCCTTGCGTACACAACCAGCGTGCGTGTTGGCGGCGACAAGATGGACGAAGCCATCGTCTCCTACGTGCGCCGCCACCATAACCTGCTGATCGGCGACGCCACGGCGGAACGGATCAAGAAGGACTACGGCATCGCGACTGTGCCGGAAGACGGCGTGGGCGAAGCGATCACGATCAAGGGTCGCGACCTCGTGAACGGGGTGCCCAAGGAAATCACCATCAATCAGGCCAACGTCGCCGAAGCGCTGTCGGAACCGATCAGCGCCATCGTCGAAGGCGTCCGCATCGCGCTGGAAAACACCGCGCCCGAACTCGCCGCCGACATCGTCGACCAGGGCATCGTCCTGACCGGCGGCGGCGCGCTGATCAGTGGCCTGGACGAATTCCTCCGGGAGGAGACGGGCCTTCCCGTCAGCGTGGCGGAAGATCCGCTCACCTGCGTTGCCATCGGCACCGGCAGGGCGATGGAAGACCCGGTCTACCGCGGCGTCTTGATGACCGCCTGATCCCACCCACGGCGCTTCAGCCAGGACTCGATCCGGGCCGCGCCGGCCAGATGGAGCCCAAGCGGCGATGGCGCGAGCCACCAAATCCTCCAGCTATTCGAAGAAGGCGCAGGTCAGCGCCTTCACCGGATATGTCGTGGCCGGGGCCGGCGCGCTGCTGGGTGCGGTGCTGCTGGTCATCTCGCTGTTCGAGCCCAACGCCTTTGGTGGACTGCGTTCGGGCGCCAACGACCTTGTTTCCCCTGCCGGCAGGGGCGGCGCGGTCGCACGGACATCCGGCCAGAGCGTCTTCGAAAGCATCAGCGGCTACTACCGCGCGGGCAGCAAGAACGCCGCGCTGCGCGAGGAAATGGAAGTCGCCCGCATCCGCCTTGCCGAAGCGGAAGCGCTTAAGCGCGAGAACCAGCGGCTGAAGGCCGTGCTCGGCCTGTCGGACAGCGCGGAGGATCCGCCCGTCACCCGCGGGCGGCTGATCGGTTCGACTTCGACCAGCGCGCGCCGCCTCGCCTATCTTTCCGTCGGGCGACGCCACGGGGTGCGCCCCGGTATGCCCGTTCGCAGCCCGCGCGGCCTGGTGGGCCGTGTTCTGGACGCAGGATCGCTCAGCGCCCGCGTGCTGCTGCTGACCGACAATGAAAGCGTCGTGCCGGTACGTCTGGCGACCGGCGACGTGGTCGCTTTTGCGGAAGGGCGTTCGGACGGCACGCTGCGGATCCGGCTGGTCAACCTTGGCATTAATCCACTTAAGAAAGGCGACGTCTTCGTAACCTCGGGCGCGGGCGGCCTCTATCGCCCCGGCATCGCCGTGGCTGTAGCGACCGAGATCAACCGCGACGGCGCCATTGGCCGCCTGCTGAGCGATCCGGCCGGCACGGATTACGTCGTCGTCGACCCGATCTGGCAACCGCAGGCGCAGCAGGTCGTGCCTCAGCAGGCTCCGCCCCCGGAGCCTGCCGAGGATGCCGAGACGCCCGCACCATCCGAACCGGCCGCAGCGGACTGATGGACCGTCTCAACCCACGCGCCCGCCGCGACCGTTACGGCACCAAGATCAATCGCGACCATTCGCGCATCCTGATCTACGGCGTTCCGTGGGTGACAATCCTGCTGATGTCGCTTGCCCCCATGCTGCCGGTCATCGCGTCCTCACCCATTCTGCCCCCGCTGGGCTACCTGTCCTTCCTCGCGTGGCGATTGGTGCGTCCCGGCCTGCTGCCGCTGTGGGCGGGCATTCCGCTGGGCTTCTGGGACGACCTGTTCAGCGGACAGCCACTGGGCGGTGGTATCATGCTCTGGTCACTCACCCTGCTGGCGATCGAGATCGTCGAGGAACGCTTCCCCTGGCGCTCATTCCTGCAGGACTGGCTGACAGCTGCGCTCCTGATCGTGATCTATATCGTGTCCTCTACCCTTTTCGCCGGTATTCTTCCGGGCCTGCATTTCCTGTATCTGATGGGCCCCGTGCTGATCCTGTCGTTGCTGGCCTATCCCATCATCGCGCGCCTCGTTGCCGGCTTGGACAGCGTGCGGCTCCTGCGGATGCGCGTGCTGTGAAGCTGGGGCTGCGCCGCGAACCCAATCTGACGCAAGCGATCCTGCGCCACCGTTTCGACCGCCGCAGCGCGGTCATCGGGGGCTTGCAGGCTACGGTGGGCGTGCTGCTGGCCGCGCGGATGGGATACATCGCCGTCGCCGAGAACGAGCGTTACCGCGTGCTGGCGGAAAGCAACCGCGTGAATCTCGCGCTGATCCCGCCGAGGCGTGGCTGGATCCTCGACCGCAACGGCGCCCCGCTCGCATCCAACCGCGCGGACTTTCGGGTCGACATCATTCCCGACCGGATGGAAGACCCCGAAAGCGCCCTGAAAATCCTCGGCGACGTTCTTAACCTGACTGACGTAAGATTACAGGACTTGCGCGACCAGATCGGCCAGGGTTCAGGCTTCGCGCCGGTAGAGGTCAGCAGCGGCCTAACCATCGACGAATACGCCGCGATCACGGTCCGCCTGCCCGAATTGACCGGCGTCATCCCGCAGCGCGGCTTTTCACGCTATTACCCCACCGGTCCGGCGGTGGGCCACCTCATCGGCTATGTCGGTGCCGCCAGCCGCGAAGAGTACGAGGAGGAGCCGGAGCCGTTGCTCGTCACACCCGGCTTCAAGCTTGGCAAGGACGGCCTCGAAAAGCAGTTCGAGCAGCAGCTGCGCGGGGAACCGGGTGCGCGCCGCGTCGAGGTGACCGCCAGCGGGAAGATCGTGCGCGACCTCGAAACGCGCGAGGACGTGCAGGGCCAGCCCATCCGCCTGACGATCGACGGACCGCTGCAGGATTACGCCGCGCGGCGCATCGGACTGGAATCCGGCAGCGTCGTGGTGATGGACTGCCTCACCGGCGATATCGTCTGCATGGCTTCGATGCCCAGCTTCGATCCCAACAGCTTCTCCGACGGGATCGGCCGCGTCGAATACAAGATGCTGAGCGAGAACGACCGTGTTCCGCTGCGCAACAAGGTGCTGAAGGGGCTCTATCCGCCGGGCTCCACCGTCAAACCGATGCACTGCCTGGGCTTCATGGAAGCCGGCATCGACCCTGAAGAAACCGTCTTTTGCGGCGGCGGCCTGCGCGTCGGCAACCGCTTCTTCCGCTGCTGGAAGCGCGGCGGCCATGGCCAGGTCAACATGGCCAAGGCCATCTACCAGAGCTGCGACACCTATTTCTATCACTTCGCCCAGAAGACGGGCTTCGATGCCGTGGCGCAAATGGCCACGCGGCTTGGCCTTGGCCAGGAATACGAGCTGCCCGTGCTCAGCCAGTTCTACGGCACCGTTCCCAATCCGGCGTGGAAGAAGAAGAAATACGGCAACGACTGGGCCGTGTTTGACACGGTGAATGCCTCGATCGGACAGGGCTATTACCTCGTCAATCCGTTGCAGCTCGCGGTGATGAGCGCGCGGCTGGCCACAGGTAAGATGCTGCAACCTCGCCTCCTGCTCGACCCGAAGGCCCCCGCCCCCAAGAGCTTCAACTTCCCGCAGGAAGAAATAACCTACATCCGTCAGGCGATGAGCGACGTGGTCAACGGCCCCGGCACCGCTGGCCGGGCGCGGTTGCCCATCGACGATGTCCTCATGGCCGGAAAGACCGGCACGGCGCAGGTCGTCAGCCTCAGCCGAAGCGATGGCAAGACCGGCGCGTGGAAATATCGCGACCACGGTCTGTTCGTGTTCTTCGCCCCGTTCGACAATCCGCGCTACGCCGGGGCGGTGGTGATCGAGCATGGCGGCGGCTCCGGCTCCGCCTATCCCATCGCGCGCGATGTCATGACCTTCCTGTTCGATCCCGAAAAGGCGCTGGAGGCACTGCACGGGTTCGAGAAGCAATGGGGCGGCACTGCGCAACAACGGCTCGACCAGCGCTACGCCGCATATGCCGCCGAGGCTGGCCTCGACATTCCGACCGAACCGCCGACCCAGATGGATCTGTCGCGAAAGGTCGATGCGGAAGCGCGCGCCGCTGCCCGCGTGGCGGAACGCAACAATTCGGCACGCGGCGGGTCCGGCGACGGGCCCGACAGCGCAAATCTGCCGGAGAGCACCACGACGCCGCGCTCGGCCGGAGCCACGGGCGCAGGCCAGTGAACCGTTCGATCGTCCCTGCGGCCATCGCGCGCCAGCCCTGGCAGTTGATCCTGCCGCTGACCGCGCTCGTCCTGTTCGGCGCTACCGTGCTTTATTCGGCGGCGGGTGGTTCGCTCAGCCCCTATGCGTCGTCGCACCTCCTGCGCTTCGCCGTCTTCTTGCCGGTCGCGCTGGTCGTCATGTTCGTTCTGAAGCCGGAATTCCTGAAGTTCATGGCGTTCCCCATTTATGGCGCAGTGCTCGTCCTGCTCGTGCTGGTGGAGGCGCTGGGCGCGATGGGCGGCGGGAGCCAGCGCTGGCTCAACCTCGGCCCGATCGTTTTGCAGCCGTCCGAACTGATGAAACCCGCCATCGTGATCGCATTGGCGCGGTTCTATTCCCTGCTGCCGCTGGGAATGATCCCGACGTGGCGCTCGCTCGTTCCGGCGGGCGGGTTGATCGCCGTGCCGATGCTGCTGGTGCTGCTGCAACCCGACCTCGGCACTGCGCTGGCGATCGGCTTCGGCGGCGTGGTGGTGATGTTCCTCGCGGGACTGCCCATGCGCTGGTTCGCCATGGCAGGAGCCGCAGGGCTCGTGATAGCTCCGTTGGCATTCTTCTTCGGTCTCAAGCCCTATCAGCAGCGCCGGGTGACGACCTTTCTCGACCCGGAGAGCGACCCGCTGGGCGCGGGCTATCACATCACCCAGTCGAAGATCGCCATCGGTTCGGGCGGGCTCAGCGGCAAGGGCTTTGGCGAAGGTTCGCAAAGTCATCTGCAATACCTGCCCGAGCCGCAGACCGATTTCGTCTTCGCGACCATGGCGGAAGAATGGGGGCTGATTGGCGGGCTGTTCGTGCTGCTCGTATTCGGCATAATCCTGCGCTGGGGCCTGATCGTCGCCCGCAACGCGCCGGACCGTTTTTCCCGCCTGCTCGCGTCGGGGATGGTGGCGACGATCTTCTTCTACGTTGCGATCAACCTCATGATGGTGATGGGACTTGCGCCGGTGGTGGGCATCCCCCTCCCCTTCATGAGTCACGGCGGCTCGTCCATGCTGACCAACATGATATGTCTTGGCCTGCTGATGGCCGTAGACCGCTGGAACCAGCGCGGCCGAAGCAGCAGTTTCGCAAGCTGAGCGCATTGCCGAAGCGGCCTGCGAAAAAAGCGCTTCAAATGCCGCGAGCAGTCGCTATATGCGGCCCCTCTCCGGGTTGCAGCGCGATTCGGATATTCGCCTCAAGCGGCGATGTGGACGCATAGCTCAGTTGGTAGAGCAGCTGACTCTTAATCAGCGGGTCCTAGGTTCGAGCCCTAGTGCGTCCACCATTTTTCAGCTTTTATAACAATTATTTAATCGCAGTGCGAGCCACGTCTCCTCAATGGATGTGCGTGCACTCTAGCGTATTTCTAGCCGCTCTGCTTAGTGGTCAGCGACACAAATCGCCTGCTGGCTAAAGGCAATTGGGTCAGTTATTTGAAGCTTATGTCTTATCGGATGAGTGGCAAGACTCCCGTAGCAGGATGCGCATTGATGCTGGCAGCCTTCATACTGCTGCCAATGCTTTACATCGGAGGCGGGGCTTACACAGAAGCTTTGCCGCGACCGTTCAATTGGGAAAGATGGAAAGCCGTGGACCATTGGGGAGACACGCGCTGCGCAATGATTGCGGACCTTCGGACGAGAATAGAGATCGAAGGAAAAACGAGAGAAGAGTTGACCGATTTGCTTGGTCCTGATGAGAACGAAGCAAGCGACGCCAGCCTCAGCCATTGGCACCTCTGTCCTAGCTTCATGGACGTCTGGATTCTGGAGGTCCGTTGGAAGGACGGGATCGCCCAAGATTCGTGGGTTCGTGATACTTAGCAGCAACCCTAATTTCAGACCCAAAACTATACAGGTCGACCCCAAGTCCCATTCTCTTCCCAAGAGCGAAGAGCGGCGACCACATCGACCATGTCGGCACGAGACAGGTGTCCCGCTTCGATCTCCGGCAGCACTGCTATTTCGACGAACAGATCGAACGAACCGAACATGACCACGAACGGCGAAGACCTCGACTTCCCTTCGCGTTCTATCCTAGCCACTCGGCGAGATAGTGCCCTGACCGCGCCAATGTGGTTAGGTGAAACCGAGCGCCGTGCGCAGATTGTCCGCTGACGGTGCGGGTGCTGCCGTTACGGCAGGGGCAGCAGGCTCTGTCAACGCTGGGGTGTAGGCGTCATAGTTTCTGTCACCGCCATGACGCTGGGAAGCTCATTCAGGGCTTGGTGAAACAGCGCAGCGTCGATGACTTGACGTTCGTGACAGACAAGGGCGTGTCGGCGCATCAGTGCCGCGCGAATCTCGCGTTCACGGCCTTGTTCCATGCGGCTGCGAACCGCCAACGGCAAACCGGCTTACAGGCGTCGCTTCAGTCGAGGCGAACGATCCGTCCTTGCCCGGACGAGTCCTGATCGTTCTGCCGGGCTTCGAAAGCCGCTTTCGAATCCACGCCGCACCAGTTCAGGCGCGCGATGGTCTGTCCGACGGGCGTGAGCATGGAGGTGCCCGGACCGCAGAGGATGAGGCAGTCCGGCGCGAACTCCTTGAGCGCGACTTCCACGCTCTTGCCGAAATCGTAGGTTTCCACGATCTGCGCGCCGAAGGTGTAGTCGTGCAATGCGGACAGGTCGCAAGCGTGCGGCGTCCAGATCGCTCCACGTCCGTCGATCATCGGAATCCGGGGCTGGCCGAACAGGGTCGGCGAAAGTTCTGCCAGTGCCCTGGCACTGATGTCCGCCAGCAACGGCGTGTGAAATGCCGCGTGTCGTGGCAGGCGCAAGGGGAACGTGTCGCCAAGCGGTGGCAGAGCTTTCATTAGCGTCGTCACCGCAGGATCGTCACCAGCCAGCACGGCGATACCGCCGAGGCGGATGGAAACGAAGGCCCGCCCAACCTTGTCTGCTTCCTCCAATGCCTTGGCCACATCTGCCGCCAGTCCGGCGTCCGCCTGCCAGTCGCGGTCGAACAGCGGGTAGAGCACCTGTCCGCCGATGCCTTCGCGCTCCATCATGTCGCCCATGGTGTCGACGATCCGCGCACCGTCGCTTAGCGAGACCGCGCCGGCCGCCGCCAGCGTCAGGTACCAGCCGAGCGAATTGCCGCACACTGCGACGACATCGTATTGCGCGCTGTCGATCGCCGCGAAATCGGCCTGCGCTGCGGCGTAGATGAGGTTGGAGGCGTTGCGCCCCGGCAAGTGCCGCGACGGCGAGAATTTCTTCGAAGCATCGAGTTCGCGGATCGAGGTGCCGCCCCGCCCCGTCACGACCGCGTCCAGCTGCGCAATGAGTTCGGCCTGCCCCTGCCGCTTGCCGAGATAGCCCAGCTCCGCCGCACCGTAGGAACCGCGCCCCGGAAATACGACGACGGCCCGTTTGCGCGCGCTCATGCTGCGTCCCCCTTGCCGGTCAGTTTGCGCGCGGCGGCCAGGATCTGTGCCTCGCTGAGCAACACTTCTTCGGCCGCCGGGCCAAGCGGGATGAAACTGTCGTCGGAATTCAGCCGTGCGAGCGGCTTGTCGAAACCGTCTTCCACCAGGCGGCAGACCATTTCCTCTGCCAGCGAGCCCGTGCGGCGGCATTCGTCGACCACCAGCACGGTCTCGCAATCGCGCGCCTCTGCCAGCACCGCGTCGACCGGCAGCGGGTGTAACCATCGCAGGTCGAGCACGCGGGTCGCGATGCCTTCCGCAGCCAGCCGTTTCTCGCAGCGGCGCGCCATGTAGGTGCCGTTGCCGTATGTCGCGATCAGGAGGTCGCGCCCCTCGCCATGGACGGCGAGCTCGCCCAGCGGCGCGGCGTCCGAAATCTCGTTGAGAACAGCCAGCATCTCGCCATCGCCGTCCTCATGCAGATCCTTGGTGCCGTAGAGCGCGATCGGTTCGATGAACACGACCACGCGTCCTTCCTCACGCGCAAGCCGCACGCTTTCGCGCATCAGCCGCGCCGCCTCGGCAGCGCTCGACGGGCAGGCGACGACGATGCCGGGTATGTCGCGGAAGACGTTGACCGAGTTGTCGTTATGGAAGTGCCCGCCAAAGCCCTTCTGGTAGCCCAGCCCCGCAATCCGCACGACCATCGGGTTGGTGTATTGCCCACGAGAGAAGAAGGAGAGCGTCGCTGCCTCGCCCCGCAACTGGTCCTCGGCATTGTGGACGTAGGCGAGGAACTGGATTTCCGGGATCGGCAGCAGGCCGTTGTGAGCAAAGCCGATGGCATTGCCAAGGATGGCCTGCTCATCCAGCAGCGTGTCGAACACTCGCGTCCGCCCGAACTGCTGTTGCAACCGCGTGGTTGCGCCGTACACGCCGCCCTTTCGCCCCACATCCTCGCCGAAGACGACGATTTCCTCATGTCTTTGCATCTGCTCGGCGAGCACGAGACTGACCATGCGGGAGAGGTGCTGCGGCTCGTTCGCGGCCGGATGGTCAAGCGGTGTTGCGGGTGCCGCGTGCGTCTCGACCCTGGGGGGCACCACGCTCGCCATAACGTCCTTGGCGCTGGTCAACTTTGGCCGTTCCGTCGCGGCTTCCATCGCATGGCGCGCCTGATCCGAAATGCGGGCGTAAATTCCTGCGATCTCGCCGCTGGATATCCCCGCCTCGGACGCCAGCCGCGCCGCCGTCATCAGCAGAGGATCTTCGCGCTGTGCCACTTCGATCTCTGCCCGGCTGCGATAAGCGGCTTCCACGTCCGACCCTGCATGGCCGCCGATGCGCACTGTCTTCATGTGCAGGAACACCGGCTTGCGGCGCCGCCGTGCAACGTCGGCCGCCTTTTGCGCCCCGGCAAAGGCGCTCGCGACGTCGCGCCCGTCGCAGGCGACATATTCCAGCCCCGCGCGCTGACTGAAGTTGCGCCCCACCCAGCCGTGCGGCGTGGGCACGGAAATGCCGATGCCATTGTCCTCGCACAGGAAGATCAGCGGCAGGGGAATGTTGCGGAATGCCGTCCACGCAGCGGTGTTGAACGCCCCCTGCGCGGTCGAATGATTGGAGGATGCGTCACCGAAGCTGCACAGTACCAGCGCATCGTCGGGCATGACCTTGCCTTCGAACGAAAGCGCGCGCGCGAGGCTGATGGCGTAGGCAGCGCCCACCGCCTTGGGCAGGTGGCTTGCGATGGTCGAGGTCTGGGGCGGAATGTTCAGCGGCTTTGAGCCGAGCACCTTGTGCCGCCCGCCGGAAATCGGGTCGTCGCTCGACGCGGTGAAGGACAGCGCCATGTCCCAGATCGGCGTGGAGCCGGGGAGTTGTCGCGACCGTTCGATCAGAAAGGCACCGCTGCGATAGTGCAGGAAAGCCATGTCGGTCAGCCGCAGCGCGCGCGCCACCGCCGCATTGCCTTCGTGCCCCGAACTGCCGATGGAATAGAACGCACGCCGCTCCGCCCCCAGCCGCCGCGCCTCCAGGTCGAGCCGCCGGCTGGTCGCCTGGCTTTCGAACAATTGCACCAGATCGGTCGCGGATAGGTCACCCGCACCGCCCTGCGGATTGGGCAATGCGCCTGCCGAAAGCAGCTCCGCAAAGCTGTCCTGTGCGCTGGCAATCGGGCCCGCCATGCGTTGTCGCCTTTCCTCTCGCGTGGTCGCACCTATTTGCAGATATTGCCGCCCCGCGAAAGATATTGTCGCGCTTTCCCTGACGCGACGCTTGGGCTAGGCGCGGCGACAAAGGAGCGACCCATGGCCCATTTCCTCATCGTCGAAGCGCGTTTCTACGACCACCTCAACGACATGCTGATCGACGGCGCGAAATCCGCGCTCGATGCAGCAGGACACAGCGTGGAGGTCGTCACCGTGCCCGGCGCGCTCGAGATCCCCGGCGCTATCGCGCTGGCCGCTGAGAGCGAGCGTTACGACGGCTTCGTTGCCATCGGCGTGGTCATCCGGGGCGAGACCTATCACTTCGAGATCGTCGCGGGCGAAAGCGCGCGCGGGATCATGGCGCTGACCATGGACGGGCTCGCAGTCGGCAACGGCATCATCACCACGGAGAACGAGGCGCAGGCCATCGCTCGCGCCGATAAGTCGCAGAAGGACAAGGGCGGCGAAGCGGCCAAGGCGGCGATGGCGATGCTCGCATTGCAGGACAAGTTCGCCGCCTGACGCGAACTCACCCATTGCCGATGTTCCGCTTATGTTCTAATGCAGACGGATGTCAGCCCCACCTGAGTCGATCCACGGTCGCGGCGCGCAGTCCGGCGCGGTGCCGACGCGTTTCGGGCTGGCGGAGCGGGAGGCGGATGGCGATTGGCGTGACCATATGGTGGCGCTCAATGGACCTCCGGTAAAACTCCGCACCCATGTGACGGAGGAGCGGCCGAAGACTATCCTCAGCTTCAACCAGTCGCCGGACATCTTCTTCGACCGCTCGATCAACGCTTATCGCGGGTGCGAGCATGGCTGCGTCTATTGCTTCGCGCGACCGACCCACGCCTATCACGATCTCTCGCCGGGGCTGGATTTCGAGACGCAGCTGTTTGCCAAGCCCGATGCGGCAAAGCTGCTGCGCGCGACTTTGGCGAAGCGCGGCTACACGCCCCGCCCCATCGCGATGGGCACGAACACCGATCCCTACCAGCCGATCGAGCGGCGATACCGCATCACGCGCTCCATCCTTGAAGTGTGCCTGGAGACGCGCCACCCCGTCACCATCACCACCAAGTCGGACCGTGTCTGCGACGATCTCGACCTGCTGGTGGAGATGGCGCGGCGGAGGCTGGTGGCGGTGGCGATTTCGGTGACGACTTTCGATCCGCGCCTCTCCGGCCTGCTCGAACCGCGCGCGGCAGCGCCGGCGAAGCGCATGGCGGCAATCGGCAGGCTGGCCGAGGCGGGCGTGCCGGTCCATTGCTCGATCGCGCCGATCATCCCCGCGATCACCGACGAGTTTATGGAGGAGATCGTCGAGCGCGCCGCCGAGGTCGGAGCGCACTCGGCGGGCTGGATACCGCTACGCCTGCCGCATGAAGTCGCGCCGCTGTTCCGCGAATGGCTCGCCGTCCACTATCCCGACCGCGCGCGCAAGGTGATGAGCATCGTCCAGTCGATCCGCGGCGGGAAGGACAACGATCCGCAGTTCTTCACCCGCCTGAAGCCCACCGGCGTCTGGGCCGACCTCTTCCGCACCCGTTTCCGTATCGCCTGCAAACGCGCAGGCATCGGCAGCAAGTCCACCGGCGCGAAGTTCGAACTGGATTGCACTCAGTTCAGAGCGCCGGAGGTGGGAGGGCAGATGCGGTTGTTGTGAGTGTCGCGATTGTTTGGAGAGCTGACAGCAACAGTCGAATTATCTGGATTTGATGATCTCGCTCAACAAAAACAGAAGCGTGTACAGCGTAAACAGAAGGTACCAAACCAACCTCGGCTTCCGAAATTTAATGAGTGGAAACCAACCGATGGCAAGTAGGTAGGTGAACACGCTAAGCAGCGGTGCCGCCATCAAGATCAATAGCAAATCGGCATCAGTGAAAATGGCATGGAGCAGCACGAAGGGCAGAAACTGAACTACCGTTCCCCGTAAAAATTCTCGATCGCGCAACATTGCGTTCTCCATGGGTTACGGATGTCGTATTTCTGGAGAGTGCCCAATCGGGTCGCGAACGGAAATTCACCCAAACACCTCTCCACCCTCGCCCGGCGCGAACCTCACCAATCGACTGTCGACCAGCGCCGCCGTGCGGTTCACGACCGCTTGCTGATATTCCGCGTCCTTGACCATTTCGAAGAACGCGCCTGCATTGGGATATTGCGCTACAAACCCGTCGTGCCAGTGCATCGCTTCCGGCCCGGTCAGCACGGCCTGGAACGCGCCGCGCCAGACGATGGTGCCGCCCACGCGACGGAAGATCGGGCCGCTGGTCTTGCCGTATTCCTCATAAGCGCGGCGGCCGCTCCAGCCCTTGTCGGCGTGCTCGTGGCCTGTAGGAAATTCCGCCGTCTCGCGAAATTGCAGCAGGTTGAGCATGTGGATCGGCTCGTCGCGCGGCAGGGCCTTGAAGGCGTCGAAATTAGCGCGGCTGGGGTCGATGTAGCTTTCGGGCATTCCTCGCTCTCCTAGACTTGCACTTCGCGCCACTCGCCCGGCGCGAGGCCTTCGACGCTCCATTCGCCGATGCGCCAGCGGATGAGGCGCAGGGTGGGCAGCCCGACGGCGGCGGTCATGCGGCGGACCTGCCGGTTGCGGCCTTCGGTGATCTGCAGCGCGATCCAGCAGTCGGGCACGCTCTTGCGATAGCGGACGGGCGGGTCACGCTCCCACAGCGGCGGCGGCTCGACGCGTTTCGCCTGTGCGGGCCGCGTCACGCCATCGTTCAGCCGCACACCGCGTGCGAGTTGTGCCAGCGCCTCGTCCCCCGCCTCCCCCTCTACCTGCGCGAGATAGGTCTTCGCCATCTTGTAGCGCGGCTCCGCAATGCGCGATTGCAACCGCCCGTCGTCGGTCAGCAGCAGCAGCCCCTCGCTATCCTTGTCGAGCCGCCCGGCGGGATAGACCCCCGGCACATCGACCAGATGCGCCAGCGTGTCGTCCACGCCTTCCTTGCCGCCTGTGAACTGCGAGAGCACGCCGAACGGCTTGTTAAGCAGGATAAGCCTGCTCACGCCCCGGTGTCGGCAAGCTTGTAGTCCGCGAACCGTTCACGCAGGTCCTTCTTGCTGATCTTGCCGGTCGCAGTGTGTGGGATGTCGTCGACGAACTCGACCGCGTCGGGCAGCCACCATTTGGCGACCTTGTCGGAGAGGAAGGCGATGACGCTTTCAGCGCTCAAATCCTCGCCGTCCTTCTTGACCACGAACAGAACCGGGCGCTCGTCCCACTTGGGGTGAAACATTCCGACGCAAGCGGCCTCGGCGACGCCGGGGTGGCCTACGGCGGCGTTTTCCAGCTCGACCGAGCTGATCCACTCGCCGCCGGACTTGATAACGTCCTTGGTGCGATCGGTCAGTTGCAGCGTGCCGTCAGGGTGGATGATGCCGACATCGCCGGTGTCGAACCAGCCTTCGGCGCTCACCGCGTCTTCTTCCGCCTTGAAGTAGCGCTGGATGATCCACGGTCCCCGGATTTGCAACGCGCCGCTCGTCTCGCCGTCGCGCGGAAGAGGGGTCTTCATGTCGTCGAGATCAACCGTGCGCAGTTCCACGCCGAAGATCGGGCGGCCCTGCATCGCGGTCTTGGCGACCTTTTCATCGAAGCTGAGGTGCTCCCAGTCCGCTGTCGGCCCACCGACCGTGCCGATGGGCGAAGTCTCGGTCATGCCCCATGCGTGCTGTACGCGGGTGCCGTTCCTCATCAATCGCTCGATCATGAACTTCGGGGCAGCCGAGCCGCCTACGGTCGCCGCCTTGAGCGGCGGCAGGTCCAGACCTTCCCTGTCGCAATACTGGAAGTGCGCGAGCCAGACGGTCGGCACGCCCGCGCTGTCGGTCACGCCTTCGCGCAACATCAATTCATGCAGCACGGCGGGATCGTTGACCGTGCTGAAGACGAACTTGATACCCGCCATCGCGCCGGCATAGGGAAGCCCCCAACTCGCCGCATGGAACATCGGCACGACGGGCAGCATCACGGAAGACGCGCTGAAGTTGAAGCCCGCAGGCTGAAGGCCCGCCATGGCGTGCATCATGGTGGAGCGGTGTTCGTACTGCACGCCCTTGGGATTGCCGGTGGTGCCGCTGGTGTAGCAGATCATGCAGGGGTCGCGCTCGCTTCCCTCAACCCACTGGAAGTCGCCGTCCTGTTGGCCGATCCAGTCTTCGAAACTTTGCGAGTGTTCGCCGGAATCGAAGCAGATGTAATGTTCCACCTGCGGCCACTTGTCGCGCATCCGGTCGACGATGGGCTGAAAGGCCGCGTCGTAGAGCATGACCTTGTCGTCGGCGTGATTGACGATGTATTCGAGCTGGTCGTCGAACAGCCGCGGGTTCACCGTGTGAAGCACGCCGCCCATTCCGGCGACGCCATACCAGCTGACCAAATGGCGCGAGTGGTTCATCGCCAGGCTAGCGACCTTGTCGCCAGGCTTCAGGCCAAGCGCCTGCAACGCCTGCGCCATCTTCAACGCATCGCGCCGAATGCCGCTCCAGTCGGTGCGCGTCTCGCTACCGTCGGCCCAGCGGGTCACGATCTCGCGCGATCCGGCCTCCCTCGCGGCGTGATCGATCACACGCGTTACGCGCATGGTCCAGTCCTGCATGGCACCCAGCATCGGTCTCTCTCCCTAAACTTTCTTACGGCGCGTGTAAGCGGTCAGGCGACCAGTCGCAGATGCGATGCCCCCCGCCGCGCGCTCAGCGCGATATTGGCAATCCCTTCGATGCTTGCCAAGCGTTCCGCGCTTTCGCCGTCGAGCGCGAAGTTGCGGCCAAGGCGCAGACACGGCTCATCCTCGCTACCGATCCGCAGCTTCACCAGCACCTCGCCCTTGGCATCGGGTGCGGTCGGCAAGGCGAGCGCCAGTTCCGCCAGAGCCTCCGGCGAGGTCACGTCGAGTTCCAGCAACATGCTCGCCGCGCTCTTCACCTCGTCGAGCGGTCGCGCACCGCGCACGGTGATGCGCGGCGGCTCGTCCGGGCTGGGCGAATCGAGTTCGACATTGAGGAGCAGGCAGGTGCCGTCCGCGGCCCATTTCTGGAACAGGGGGACGAGCGATTCCTCGAAACAAGCCGCGCTGAACTGGCCCGAGCTGTCGGAGAAGTCCGCGCGAATGAAGTCGGCCCCGCGCTTGGTCCGGCCCTTGTTCACGCTTTCCACCATGACCGACATCACGGCAGGTGCCCGCCCGCCCGGCGGCGCCCCGCTTTCCATCAGGTTTTGATAGCTGCGCGCGCCGTTGGCGCTGGCGATCTGACGATAAGCCTCGACCGGATGGGCGGCGAAGAAAAAGCCGAAATTCTCGCGCTCCTTCGCCATCTGGTCGGTGCGGGACCATGGCTCCGCGGGTTTGAGGCGCAGCGTATCCCCGCTCTCAGCCGCTTCGCCGAACAGGCCGGCCTGCCCGCTCTCGCGCTCGCGCACGGCGGCATCGGCAACGGCGAGCAGCGTATCAACATTGGCGTGCAGCTTTGCCCGGTCGGGTTCCAGCCCGTCGAGCGCGCCCGCCGCGATCAGCCCTTCGAGCTGCCGGCTGTTCATCGCGCCCTTCGGCAGGCGTTCGAACAGGTCCTGCAAGCCAGTGAACGGGCCATTCGCCTCCCGCTCCCCCACCACGGCTTCCATGGCTTTTTCACCGACATTGCGAATGCCCGCGAGCGCGTAGCGCACGGCATAGCCATCGTCGGTCTGTTCGACGGTGAACTCCGCCTCGGATGCGTTGATGTCGGGCGCGGCGACCTCCACCCCGCCATTCTTGCCGGGGTAACGGCGCGCATCGTCGACGAACACCGCCAGCTTTTCCGCCTGGTTCATGTCGAAGCACATGGAAGCGGCGTAGAATTCTTCCGGATAATGCGCCTTCAGCCATGCCGTCTGATAGGCGAGCAGCGCGTAGGCGGCGGCGTGCGACTTGTTGAAACCGTAGCCTGCGAACTTGTCGATCAAATCGAACAGCTCGTTCGCGCGCTTTTTCTCGATGCCGGACACGTCCTTGCACCCGTCGACGAAGCGCTGGCGCTGCGCGTCCATCTCTGCCTGTACCTTCTTGCCCATCGCGCGGCGCAGCAGGTCGGCATCTCCGAGCGAGTATCCGGCAAGGATCTGCGCGGCCTGCATGACCTGTTCCTGATAGACGAAGATGCCGTAGGTTTCGGCAAGGATACCTTCCAGCTTCGGGTGCGGATACTCGATCGGCTCCTCACCCGCCTTGCGCTTCCCGAACAACGGGATGTTGTCCATCGGGCCGGGGCGGTAGAGCGAGACGAGGGCGATGATGTCCTCGAACTTGGT
Organism: Altererythrobacter sp. CAU 1778; assembly: GCF_054482795.1. Taxonomy (NCBI): domain Bacteria; kingdom Pseudomonadati; phylum Pseudomonadota; class Alphaproteobacteria; order Sphingomonadales; family Erythrobacteraceae; genus Altererythrobacter; species Altererythrobacter sp. CAU 1778. The sequence continues at coordinate 1,636,057 of NZ_JBTLRP010000001.1, forward strand.
CGGCTTCACCGCTGTCAGCGTACGGCGCATCCCCTCCGATTCCAGCTGGAACACGCCCACGGTGTTGCCGGATTTGAGAAGTTGGAACACCGCCGGATCATCCAGCGGCAAAGCGGACAAGTCGATCGTGATGTCCCGCTTCAACAGCAGATCCGTCGCCTTGCGAAGAACCGACAGCGTTTTCAGTCCGAGGAAGTCGAACTTCACCAGCCCGCTGCTCTCGACATACTTCATGTCGAACTGCGTCACCGGCATGTCGGAGCGCGGATCGCGGTAGAGCGGCACCAGCTGGTCGAGCGGACGGTCGCCGATCACCACGCCTGCCGCGTGGGTGGAGGAATTGCGCGGCAGCCCCTCCAGCTGCATGGCGAGGTCGATCAGCCGCTTGACCTCGTTGTCGTTGTGATACTCGTTCTTGAACTCGCTGACGCCGTTGAGCGCGCGCGGCAGCGTCCACGGATCGGTCGGATGGTTGGGCACCATCTTGCAAAGACGATCGACGTGGCCGTAGCTCATCTGGAGGATACGGCCGCAATCGCGCAGCACGGCGCGCGCCTTCATCTTGCCGAAGGTGATGATCTGCGCGACGTGGTCCGCGCCGTATTTCGCCTGGACGTAGCGGATCACCTCGCCGCGGCGGGTTTCGCAGAAGTCGATGTCGAAGTCGGGCATCGACACGCGTTCCGGATTGAGAAAGCGTTCGAACAGCAGGCCGAGTTTCAACGGGTCGAGATCGGTGATGGTCAGCGCCCAGGCCACCACGCTGCCCGCGCCCGAGCCACGGCCCGGCCCAACGGGGATGCCGTTGTCCTTGGCCCATTTGATGAAGTCGGCAACGATCAGGAAGTAACCGGGAAAGCCCATGCCGACGATAACCTCGACCTCGAAGTCGAGGCGTTCGAAATAGGCTTTGCGGTCTTCTTCGGAGAGATCCTCATACACCGCCAGCCGCGCTTCGAGGCCCTTACGCGCATCTTCCGCCAGCGCCTTGGCCTCGCCCTCCAGATCGCCGGCGAGGCTGGGCAGGATCGGCGCGCGCTTGGGCGGCGCGTAGGCGCAGCGCTGCGCGATGACGAGCGTGTTGGCGGTCGCTTCCGGAAGGTCGCGAAACGCCTCGTCCATCATCGGCGCGGACTTGACGAAACTGTGCTTGGCCGACCGCGGCCGTTCCTCCGCCTCGATATGCGTCGAATTGGCGATGCACAGCATGGCGTCATGCGCGGGGTGGAAATGCGGGTCGGCGAAATTGGCCGGATTGCTGGCGACCAGCGGCAGGTCGCGCGCATAGGCGAGGTCGATCAGCGCCGCTTCCGCAGCCTGCTCCACCGCATTGCCGCGCCGGGCGAGCTCGACATAGAGGCGGCCGCCGAACAGCGTCTCCAGCCGGTCGCTATAGCGGCCGGCCTGGTCGCCCTGCCCCTCGGCCAGCAGTCTAGTCAGTGCACCTTCATTCGCGCCGGTGAGCGCTATCAGGCCACCGGAACGGCCTTGCAGATCGTCCAGCCGAACGTGCGGTTCGAGGTGCAGCGGCCGCTCCAGATGCGCTTTCGAGACGAGGTGGCACAGGTTCTGGTAGCCATCCTCGTTCTGCGCGTAGAGCGGGAGGTAGTCGATCGTCTCCCCCGCCTCGTCCCCGCCGCAATCCGCAGGCCGCGACACGCCGAGCAGGGTTCCGGTGATTGGCTGCACCCCGCGCTCCATGCAAGCGCCCGCGAACATGACGCTGCCGTAGAGGCCGTTGCGGTCGCAAATGGCGATGGCAGGAAAACCGCGATCCTTGGCCAGCTGCGCAATCGCCTTGGGGTCGATCGCCCCCTCCAGCAGCGAGTAACTCGACAGGACGCGCAGCGGGACGAAGGGAGCGAAAGCCATGCTGCTACATTAGGAATTGCTGCGGGATTCGGAAGCGGTTTGCGGCGCTAATTCTCCACAGGGTGCCGGCCGGATGAGTGACTGTTTTACTATTCAGCCAACTGCTCACCTACGACCGACATGGGGTGGGAAGCGGACCGTCTGCTTTCAGAGCGAGCCTTGAAAAATCGGCCCTCAATCCAAAGTGCCGACGGCGACGAGATGGTTATGTAAGCGGTCCAAAAATATTTAAAATTAGCTGGACTGATCGACAAACCTCCTGATTTTACAATCGTTCAAAATTGGCATTAACCTGTCGCTCGGTAACAAAATTCCTTCTAACAAATCAGGAGAAAAGAAATGCTACGCAATGCCTACCTCCTCATTCTAACCTGTGTCGGGTTGAGCGCATGTGCAGCTACCCCATCCTTCGATACTTACGAATATGCAGGCTTTGATTTAGGTGCCGCGGTGACCGGACCTCTGGTTCTGCAAGATGGATGCTTGGCTATTGCTGCCGAAACAGAAACGGTTCGTGCAATTCTGCCAGATGGCACAAGACTGCAGGGGGAAACGGTGCGACTGCCAACCGCGAACGGAGCTTTCGTCGCTTCCGTGGGCGAAAGCTATACCTTCTACGGGGGGTTCTCTGGACCACCAGGACAGGAAATTTCTGGCACTTCATGTCCACAACGAGGCTTCATCGTAAATAGAATAGGAAATTAGCATGAAAAAGACAGCATTACTGATCGCTCGTGCATTATTCCCTGCCTTCGCCATGGCACGCGGCTGATCGGGAATATCTAGTCTTGGTGCCCACCGTCGTCGCAGGGTTATTTCTTAGATGCGTCATCAACCGGTCGGCGGTCGCGCTTTGGCTGCCCGTCCCCAACCAACGGTGCTGGTGGCACGTATCTCGGAATAACCCTACAAGTCGGGATTTGGTGAAACGAGATTAACTTCTGAATGACCGCAATTGGGGTCGCGAACTGACAGTCAGCTTTGAGCTACACTGTTTCGTATAGCAGACCAGTCAGCCCTCCCGCCAATCAAAGCAGCTTCTCGATATCCTTCGCAATGCTTTCCGGCTTGTCGGTCGGGGCGTAGCGTTTCACGACATTGCCTTCACGGTCAATCAGGAACTTGGTGAAGTTCCACTTGATCGATTTCGAGCCCATCAGGCCCGGTGCCTCGCCTTTCATCCAGTCGAACAGCGGGGCGGCATCGGGGCCGTTGACCTCGATCTTCTCCATCAGCGGGAAGGTGACGCCGAAGTTGACCTTGCAGAATTCGGAGATTTCGTCCGCGCTTCCCGGCTCCTGCGCGCCGAACTGGTTGCAGGGGAAGCCCAGCACTTCGAAGCCGCGATCCTTGTAGCTTTTGTAAAGCTCTTCCAGCCCGTCATACTGCGGAGTGAAGCCACACTTGCTTGCGGTGTTGACCACCAGCAGGACCGTGCCGAGTTTCTCCGACAGGTCGAGCGGCTCGCCGCGGTTGGTCTTGACGGTAAAGTCGCCAAGCGCGGTCATTCCGCGCCCTCGCCTTCGCCCGTTTCGCCTGTGGCCGGAAAGCCTTCCACCGCAGCCAGTTCGGCGATCTCGGTCGCGCCATATTCGCGGTCTCCGGCCTTCTGGATAACATATTCGCGCCGGTCGTCTTCAGGCAGCATCATAATGTGGCGGATCAGTTCGGCGAAAGTGCCACGGCGCAGCGCGTTTGCGCCGTCGAAGACGCCGCCGCCGTCATCCTTGCGGTGCAGCGAAGCGCGGTCGTCCCATTGCACGCCTTTCCAGCGTCCGTCGGGGCCACGATATGTCGATGGGTGATCGGTCATGAATTCCTCCTTTGCCAAGCCTAACGCTGCAAAGCCCGAGGCGTTTCCTATTCGAGCACACCTTCGTGCAGACGAACGATCCGATCCATGCGCGCTGCCAGCCGCTCGTTATGCGTAGCGATCAGCGCGGCGCTGCCCTCACCCCGCACCAGTCGCAGGAATTCCTCCAACACGCGGTCGGCGGTGTGCTCGTCGAGATTGCCGGTCGGCTCATCCGCCAGCACCAGATCGGGCCGGTTGGAAAGCGCCCGCGCGACGGCGACGCGCTGCTGTTCGCCGCCCGAAAGCTGGCTGGGCCGATGGTCGAGCCGCGCGGCAAGACCGAGCGCCTCGAGCAGTTCCGCCGCCCGTGCCTCTGCCTCTGGTCGCGCCCGCCCGGCGACGAGCTGCGGGAGCACGACGTTTTCGAGCGCGTTGAAGTCGGGCAGCAGGTGGTGGAACTGGTAGACGAAGCCGATGTGGTCGCGGCGCAGTCGGGTGCGTTCGTCGCCCGACATGGATGCCGCTTCCTGTCCGGCAATTGCGATGCTGCCGCCAAAGCCGCCTTCCAGCAGGCCGACGGCCTGAAGCATCGTCGACTTGCCGGAACCGGACGGGCCGAGCAGCGCAACGATCTCTCCCGGCGCGACCGACAGATTGACCCCGCGCAACACATCGATGCGAATGCCACCCTGCTCGAAGCTGCGAGTCAGATTTTTGAGCTGGATGACCGGGTTACTCATAGCGCAGCACCTGCACCGGATCGGTGCTCGCGGCCTTGAACGCCGGGTAAAGCGTGGCGAGCAGGCTCATGCCGAGTGCCAGCAGGACGATGAATAGGATTTCGAGCGGGTCGGTCTTGGCCGGAAGTTCGGTCAGAAAGCGGACCTCCGGGTCCCACAGTGTGCGGCCCGTCACCAGCTCGATCCCGCGCGAGATGCCCTGCCGGAATTCGACCATCAGCAGGCCGAAGATCAGCCCGGCGAATGTCCCGATCGCGCCGACGACGAAGCCAGTGGTTACGAAGATTTTCACCAGCGAGCGCCGCGTCGCGCCCATCGTTCGCATGATCGCGATGTCGCGCGTCTTGGACCGCACCAGCATCACCAGCGAGGAAAGGATGTTGAACGATGCGACCAGCACCATGAAGGACAGTACGAAGGCAGTTACCATGCGGTCGATCTGGATCGCTTCGAAGATCGAGCTGTTGATGGTCTTCCAGTTGTTGACCACTGCACGACCGGTCAACGATTGCACCACCGGAGCCATGATTTCCTCGACCCGCTCCGCGTCCTCGGTCTGCACCTCGATCATGCCGACCGTATCGCCGATCAGCAGCAGGGTCTGCGCGTCTTCCATCGGCATAACGACGAAAGCCTCGTCATACTGGTAGACGCCGACTTCGAAGATCGCGGCGACCTCGTAGCCGATCTGGCGCGGGACCGTGCCGAAGGGGGTGCTGCGCCCCTGCGGATTAATAATGGTGATCGTCTCGCCCAGCCTGATGCCGAGGTTTTCCGCCAGCCGCGCGCCGATCGCGACCTTGCTCTCGCCGGGGCGGAGCTGGGAAATTTCGCCGAGGATCGTCTTGTCCGCCAGCGCGTCGATGTCTTCCTGCGTGTTTCCGCGCGCCAGGATCGCCTCCACCCGGCCATTGTAGGTGCCAAGCAGCGGCTGTTCGATCAGGGGCGAGGCTTCCGTCACACCAGGGGTGTTTCGCACCTCTTCCAGCACCTGCTCCCAGTTTTCCAGTCGCCCGCCATAGGCCTGCACGATGGCATGGCCGTTGAGGCTGGTGGTCTTGTCGATCAGTTCTGCGCGAAAGCCGTTCATCACGCTCATCACGATGACCAGCAGGCCGACGGAAAGCATGACGACACCCACGCTGATCGCGGCGACCAGCGCAATGAACGCCTCTCCCCTGCCCGGCAGGAGGTAGCGTTTGGCAATCGTCCATTCGAAGGTGGAAAGGATCAAGCGATGGTCCCGAAAAGGCGGCAAGTTGCGCGCCGGCACTTAGGCAGGACGGCCCTTGCTGGCAACTGAATTGGCGCGGGCGCAGGCACCCTATCCACCGCGCAACAGCTGCACGCCCCAGTCCCGCTCGAACAGGTAGAGCAGCACGCGAGCCGCCTGCCCGCGCTCGCTATCGAGGCCGCCGTCGCGTTCGATCAGCAGCCGCGCATCGTCATGAGCTATGGGAAGCAGCCGCTGAATTTGTTCGAGGTTCGCGACATTGAACGGCGTGTCGCCCGACTGCCGCGTGCCGAGCAGCTCGCCCCCGCCGCGCAGGCGCAGATCCTCTTCGGCAAGACGGAAGCCGTCCTGCGTCTCTCGCATCAGAGCCAGCCGGTCACGTGCGGTTTCGGATAGCGTTTCTCCGCGCAGCAGCAGGCAGACCGACTTCTCGCTCCCCCGCCCCACGCGCCCGCGCAGCTGGTGCAACTGGGCAAGGCCGAAGCGTTCGGCCTGCTCGATCACCATGAGAGTTGATGAGGGCACGTCCACGCCGACTTCGATCACCGTGGTGGCAACCAGCAGCTTTGCCGCGCCGCTTGCAAAACGCTCCATACCTGCGTCTTTCACCTCGGGCGCAAGCTGGCCGTGGACGAGCACGACATCCGCGCCGAACCTCTCGCGCAAGGCCGCATAGCGGGCCTCGGCGGCGGCGATGTCGTCGCTTTCGTTGTCGCGGACCATGGGGCAGACCCAATAGGCCTGCTGCCCGCTCGCCATGTGGCGCTCGACCGCGGCAATGACATCGGCCATCCGGTCCTGCGAGACGACCCGCGTGTCGATGGCCTGTCTGCCCGGTGGCATTTCGTCGAGCTTGCTGACGTCCATCTCGCCATATTGCGCCAGCGTCAGCGTACGCGGGATCGGCGTGGCGGTCATCGCCAGCGTGTGAGGCGTGCGGCGGCCTTTCTTCGCGAGCATCAGCCGCTGGCCGACACCGAAGCGATGTTGTTCGTCGATCACGACCAGCGCCAGGTCCTTGTATCCGACAGTATCCTGAAAGATCGCGTGCGTGCCGATAACGATGTCGATGCTGCCATCGAGCAGACCCATCAGGATGGATTCCCGCGCACGCCCCTTGTCGCGGCCGGTGAGCAGAGCAACCTCCGCGCCGGTCGGTGCGGCCATTGCCCGGATCGTCTCGAAATGCTGGCGCGCCAGTATTTCGGTCGGCGCGAGGAGCGCGGCCTGCTTGCCTGCTTCCACGGCCACCAGCATGGCGTGGAGCGCAACCGCCGTCTTGCCCGAGCCGACATCGCCCTGAAGCAACCGCAGCATTGGCGATTCCTGCGCCATGTCGCCTTCGATCTCGGCGACGGAGCGCGATTGCGCGCCCGTCAGCGCAAAGGGCAGTTGCAGCCTGTCGCGCAAGCGCCCGTCGCCCTGCAATGCCTGCCCGCGCGCCTTGCGATTGGCAGCGCGCACCAGCATCAAGGCAAGCGAGTTGGCGAGCAGTTCGTCATAGGCCAGCCTGTCGCGCGCAGTTTCGTGACGGTCGCGGTGGCAGAGGGTCAAAGCGTCGCGCCATCCCGGCCACTTCTCCCGCTCGAACACGCCCGGTTCGATCCACTCGGGCAACTCCGGCGCAGCGGCCAGTGCCTGCGTGCACAGCGAAACCATCCGGGGCTGCGTCAGCCCTTCTGCCAGGCGATAGACCGGCTCGGTCAGCTTGCCGGTCAGCGCGCCGCTGGTGTCTGCCACGTGGTCGGGATGAACGATCTGGAGCATATCGCCATACCGGTCGAGCCGTCCGGCGACCCAACGCTTCTCCCCCACCGGCAGTTGCTTCTTCGCGGTGTAGCTCGCGCGGCCGAAATAGGTCAGGGCACAGATATTGCCGGCCTCGTCCTGTGCGAGAACGCGATAAGGCCCGCGGCCGGACCGCGGGGCGCGATGCTCCGTCGGGGTGAGCGCCACGACGATCTGTTCGCCCTCCGCGCCCTCGTCCAGATTGGCGATCGCGCGGCGGGAAACGAAGCGTTCGGGCAGGTGATAGACGAGGTCGCGCAGCCGCGTGAGGCCCAGCTTCTCCAGCGGCTTCTTCAGCTTCGGGCCGACGCCTTCCAGCGTCTCGGTCTCGGCAAACAGAGGATTGAGTATTTCGGGGCGCATGAAGCCGCGCAGTATAGCCGCTTGCGCGCGCAAGGCGAGTGGCCTACCCGGCGCGCGTGCCGGATAATTCGCCCGATTTCGCGACCCGCATCGCCCGCGCGCGCTTCCGCGCGTGGCATAGAGGCACGCGCGAGGCAGACTACATGGTCGGCGGCTTCTTCGACCGCTATCACGAGAGCTGGGGCGAGGCTGAGCTGGCGTGGTACGAAATGCTGCTCGATCGCGACGATCACGACATCCTCGCTTGGGTCCTGGGCGGCGCGGAAGTGCCGCCGGACTTCGCAGGCGAGCAGATGGCACTGATGCAAAAGCTCGACTACGTCACTATCTGACCTTCTCCCCTGCCGGCCCCGGCGGGAACGACACCGCCCTGCCCCGCTTTAACTGCAAGACGTCCATGCCCGACCTTTCCCGCATCCTGTCCGCCAAACAGCCGCTGACGCTCGCCTCGCTGGTGCGCGGGGCGCAGCCGCTGGTGATGGCCGACCTCGCCCGCGCGGCGAAGGGTCGCGCAGTCTTCATCGCTGCAGACGAAGGTTCCATGCGGGCGCTGGCCGATGCCGCGCGCTTCTTCGCGCCAGAGCTGGAAGTGCTGGAGTTTCCCGCGTGGGACTGCCTGCCCTTCGACCGCGCCAGCCCGGCCCTGTCGGTCAGCGCGCGGCGGTTGTCGACGCTCCACCGCCTGCAGGCTGGCAAGAGCGGTTCGCAGCTGCTCGTCACCACCATCAACGCCGCGCTCCAGCGCGTGCTCACCCCGTTCCGCATCCGGGAATGCGTGCGCGAACTGAAGCCGGGCACGGAGATCGGCCACGACAGCCTCACCAGCCTGTTGCGTCGGCAGGGCTATTCGCGCAGCGACACCGCCATCGATGCGGGCGAATTCGCCGTGCGTGGCTCGATCTTCGACATCATCCCATCCGGCCTCGAAGGCGGATTGCGGCTCGATTTCTTCGGCGACGAGCTGGAAAGCCTGCGCCTGTTCGACCCAACGACGCAGCGCACCATCGGGACGCTCGATTCGCATCTTCTCCTGCCCGCCAGCGAGGCACTGATCGACGAGGAGAGCGTCAAGCGTTTCCGCAGCCGATACCGTGAGATGTTCGGCGCCAACGCCACGCAGGACCCGCTCTATCAGGCAGTGAGCGAGGGTCGTCGCCTAGCAGGAATGGAACACTGGCTCCCGCTGTTCGAGGACAAGCTGGCAACGCTGTTCGACCATCTCGGCAGTGATGACGTCGCGGTAATCGAGAACGCCGCCATCGGCGCCGCCGACGAACGGCTGACCGACATCACGGACTACCGCCGCAGCCGCGCCGAGAATGCCGGGCAGGCCAAGGGCAGCTACCGGCCGCTGGCCGAGTATGCGCTCTACCTGTCGGGCGACGAATTCCGCAGCGCATTGGCCGCGCGCACCGTACATCGCGCCAATCCGTTCAGCGAGCCGGAGCGCGAGAGTGTGCTCGACTTCGATTATTCCGCAGCGCGCGATTTCTCCCCGGAGCGTGCGCGAGGCGAGAACGTCTACGAAGCCGCCGCAAAGCATTTCAAGGCGGTGTCGAAATCGGGCAAGAGGCCGCTCCTGGCCGCTTATTCGGAAGGGTCGCGGAGCCGCATCGCGTCCATCCTGGGCGAGGCCGGCACGCCCGCCGTGCTTGCCGAAAGCTGGCAGGATGCACTCGGCAAATCGGCCAAGGGCAAGCTCACCGCCATGGTGCTGCCGCTCGACAACGGCTTCGCCAGCGACGACCTCGAGATCGTTACCGAGCAGGATTTGCTCGGCGACCGGCTGGTCCGCCGCAAGAAACGCCGCAAAGATGCCGATGCCTTCCTGGCCGAGCTGCAATCGCTCGCTCGCGGCGATCTCGTCGTCCACCTGGAGCACGGCATCGGCAAATACCTCGGCCTAGAACCGATCCCCGTCGGAAAGAGCCAGCACGACTGCGTGGCCTTGGAATATCGCGGCGGAGACAAGCTGTTTATCCCGGTCGAGAACATCGATGTCCTCACCCGGTACGGCAGCAGCGAAGAAGCGGTGCAGCTCGACCGGCTGGGCGGCGAGGCATGGCAGAAACGCCGCGCGAAGCTGCGCGAGCGTATCCGCGCAATCGCGGGCGAACTGATGGAAACCGCTGCCGCGCGCGCACTTCGCAAGGCACCGATCCTGTCCGCCGATGGCGCAAGCTACAACCAGTTCGTCGACCGCTTCCCGTGGGAGGAAACCGACGATCAGGATCGTGCCATCACCGATGTGCTGCACGATCTCGAAAGCGGGCGCCCGATGGATCGGCTCGTCTGCGGCGATGTCGGCTTCGGCAAGACCGAGGTTGCCCTGCGCGCCGCCTTCGTCGCAGCGATGAACGGCCAGCAGGTCGCGATCATCGCGCCGACCACCCTGCTCGCACGGCAACACTTCCAGCACTTCACTCAGCGCTTTGCAGGCTTCCCCCTACAAGTCGGCCGCCTGTCGCGCCTCGTCCCGGCCAAGGAATTGACCGAGACCCGCGAAGGCCTTGCCGACGGTACGGTCGACGTTGTCATCGGGACGCACGCGATCCTGTCGAAGAGCACGAAGTTCAAGGATCTCGGCCTCGTGATCGTCGACGAGGAGCAGCGTTTCGGGGTCACGCACAAGGAAAAGCTGAAGCAGCTTCGCGCCGACGTTCACGTGCTCACGCTGACCGCCACGCCGATTCCGCGTACGCTCCAGATGGCGATGTCGGGCCTGCGCGAGTTGTCGACCATCCAGACCCCGCCGGTCGACCGCCTCGCGGTGCGGACCTACGTGATGGAGTGGGACGACATGGTGATGCGCGAGGCCTTGCTGCGCGAACACCACCGCGGCGGGCAGAGCTTCATCGTCGTGCCGCGCATATCCGATCTCGAAGCGCTGGAAGGCTGGCTGAAGGACAACGTACCGGAGGTGAAGTCCATCACCGCGCACGGCCAGATGGGCGCGGGCGAAATCGAACAGCGCATGAGCGCCTATTACGAAGGCAAGTACGAAGTCCTGCTTTCCACCACCATCGTCGAGAGCGGGCTGGATCTGCCGAGCGCCAACACGATCATCATCCACCGTGCCGACCGTTTCGGCCTTGCCCAGCTTTACCAGCTTCGCGGGCGCGTCGGACGCAGCAAGATCCGCGCCTACGCGTACCTCACCACGCCCGCCAACACGCAGTTGAGCGAAGTGGCAGAAAAGCGGCTCAAGGTGCTGGGCGATCTCGATAGCCTGGGGGCTGGCTTCCAGCTTGCCAGCCACGACCTCGACATTCGCGGCGCAGGAAACCTGCTGGGCGACGAGCAGAGCGGTCATATCCGCGAAGTCGGGTTCGAACTTTACCAGTCGATGCTGGAAGACGCGATCCTGGCCGCCAAGGCAGGCGATGCGGGGCTGGAGAGCGACCGCACCGGCCTCAGCCCGCAGATCACAGTCGATGCGCCGATCATGATCCCGGACGATTACGTCCCCGACCTTGCCGTGCGCATGGCGCTATATCGCCGCCTCAACGATGCGCGGGACAAGGCCGAGATCGAGGCGATGGCGGCCGAGATGATCGATCGCTTTGGCCCGCTGCCCGATGCGACCGCCAACCTCGTCCGCCTGATCGAGATCAAGCACCAGGCCATTGCCGCCAATATCGCCAAGATCGACGTCGGCGCGCGCGGCACGCTTGTCACCTTCCACAAGGACGATTTCCCCGATCCTGCAGGCCTGCTTGCCTATGTCGACCGGCTGGAAGGGACGGCCAAGCTGCGCCCGGACATGAAGCTGGTCATCAACCGCGCTTGGGGCGATCCCAAGAGCCGCCTCAACGGCCTTTTCCAGCTGACCAGGGGCTTGTCGAACATCCTCGCCAAGAAGGCGAAGCGCGCGACGGAGGCGGCCTAGGCCCTGCCTGCCAACGCCGCGAAATCATCGCCGGACATGGGCGCGGCGCGCAGGAAACCCTGATAGAAAGCGCAGCCTTCCTGCACCACGAGTGCGCGCTGCACCTCGTCCTCGATCCCTTCCGCTATGACTTCGAGGTCAAGCGCGTGAGCCATGGCTATGATGCCGCGAAGCACCGCGAGATCGCGGCTGTCGCGGGCGATATCCTCCAACATTGCCCGATCGAGCTTCAGGTAGTGGAGCGGCAGGAACTTGAGATATCGGAAGTTGCAGAACCCAGCGCCGAAATCGTCGAGCGCGATCCTGACGCCAAGGTCGACGAGGCGGCTCAGGCTGTCCGCTGTCTGCTCCAGATTGGACAGCAACGCCTGCTCCACGATCTCCAGCGTGAGACGCGCCGGATCGAAACCCGTCGCTTCCAGCATTTCGCGAAGGGAATGAGCGAAGCTGCCTGCCGTCATGTCGGTCGGCGTGACGTTGAGAGAGAGCCGCAAGTGGTCCGGCCAGGTCGCCGCGCCTTCCAGCGCGCGGCGGGCGATATGGCGCGACAGGTGCGCGACGTGGTCCGCCCTGTCGGCAATCGCGAACAATGCCCCTGCACCGATGCGACCAAGCTCCGGGTGCTGCCAGCGGGCAAGCGCCTCCGCTCCGACCAGCCTGTCGTCGAGCCCGGCATATTGCGGCTGGAACAGGATCTCGATCTCGTCCCGGTCAAGCGCGGCGAGAAGGTCCGCTTCCAGCTGCGCGGCGCTGCGCCCTGCAAGGTTACGCTCGCCATCCACCCATAGCGAGCGCGCGCCATGGGCGTGCTGCGCGACATTGAGCGTTTCCGACAAGCGATCGAGCATGACGTCCAGCTCGTCTGCCGGCAGCGCCCGCATCAGCGCGACGCGGGGCCACAGGCGCAGCGTCGCGTTTCCGTCGGCGCCGCCCATCGGACGGCTGATGCTGTCGGCCAGCGCCTGCGCCAGCCATTCCCACCGCTCCCGGCTGCATGGCTCGTTCGCTGCGACGAGGAAGGTGCCGCCGGAAAGACGCGCGGCGATCCATTCGCCTTCCAGTTCGAACCCGGCGAAGCGGAGTATGCGCGCAGCGATTTCGACCAGCGCGGCGTCGCCAGCGGATTCGCCATAGGCAAGGTTTACCGTGTCGAACCGCTTGAGCCCCAGCAACAGCGCATGGATCGGCGGATTGTCTCCCCGCTCCCGCGCCTCGGCTTGCCAGTGAGCGATCTGTTCGCGCGCGCTGGCCAGCCCTGCAAGGCCCGTCAGCGGGTCGCGGTCGTCTCGGCTCGAAGGACGTTTCACGGCGAAAACCATTGCGCTTCCCTAGACTTGCAGCGGTTAGCAAAGCGTTCCTGTTGCGCGGAAAGCCCAAGCGCGCGCGTTGCAATTGCTTGGCACGCGCCATAGGTAGCGCGAATACGGTTGGGGAGGACCGGAGGTGACGCAGAATAACGGCTACCGCAGGCTCGCGCTTCTCGCCTCCGATACCGAGGCGGCGCAGACCGCGCGCATGGCATTGTCCGACATGGCAGATTGGGTTCCGCTGGAGGAAGCGGATGCCGCCGTCGTGCTGGGCGGCGACGGCTTCATGCTTCAGACGCTTCACCAGATGCTCGACAGCGGGCATATCCTGCCCGTCTACGGCCTCAACCTCGGCACCGTAGGCTTCCTCATGAATCGCTTTCGCAACGGCACCAAGCTGATCGAGCGGGTGGCGAAATCGAAGGCGATCATCGTTGCGCCGTTAACCATGAGCGCGACCACGCAGGACGGCCAGACGCACCGTTTCAGCGCCATCAACGAAGTGTCCCTGCTGCGCGAGACGCGCCAGACCGCGAAGATCGAAGTGTCGGTGAACGAAAAGATTCGCATCGCCGAACTCGCCTGCGACGGCGTGCTGCTGGCGACGCCTGCCGGATCGACCGCGTACAACCTGTCCGCGCGCGGACCGATTTTGCCGCTCGATTCGCAGCTGCTCGCCCTCACGCCGATCAGCCCCTTCCGCCCCAGGCGCTGGCGCGGCGCGATCCTGCCCGACAAGAGCCGCGTCGGCTTCCGCATCCTCGAAGCGGACAAGCGACCCGTCGCCGCCGTCGCCGACCAGAAGGAATTGCGCGACATAGCCGAGGTGCAGCTGGAAGTCTCCCACGACCAGGAACTGACCCTGCTGTTCGACCCCGGCCACAGCCTTGACGAACGCATCGTAGCCGAACAATTCCTCAATTGAGCAAATCCGGGTCTTGCCAAAGACCGGGACGCTGAATATAGGCGCGGCTCGCTCGCAAGGGCTGCTCCCCGATAGCTCAGCGGTAGAGTAGGTGACTGTTAATCACTTGGTCGTTGGTTCGAATCCAACTCGGGGAGCCACTATTCCGACAATTCGCTAGCTGAGACCGGTTTCCGGTCAGCTCGGTTGTCACGATCCCAGCAACAGGCGCGAGCCGACCCAGATCGTCAGTGCGGCGGTGAACCAGCGGATGACCCGCGGGTGCAGGACCTTCAGGGCCAACAGGCTCCCGATCTGCCCCCCCACCACGACGGCGAGCATGAGCGGCAATCCGAATGCCACCGCCTCCCCCAGCCTGTCTGGTCCGTTCTTCAGAAGCTGGCCCGCAAGGCCGAACAGCGAATTGACCAGTATGAACACGCTGGCCGTCGCTGCGATCCGGCGCGAGTCATTCCAGCGTACGAGGTGCAGCAGAGGGGCAAGGAAGATGCCTCCACCGATGCCCACCAGCCCCGCGACATACCCCAGCGGAAGCGCGGCGGCGGGCATGAGACGGGCAAAGCGGGTCGGTTCGTCCCCGCCGGAGGCCTGCGGCACGAACAGCGCCAGACCCGCGAGCACGAGGCTGGCACCCAGAATGATGAAGAACGCGCCTTCCCCGACCGGCGTCAGACCGCCCACAAGCGCCGCTGGCGCCGCCACGGCGGTGAGGGTCATCGCGCCGCGCCATGGCATAACCCCCGCCCGCCCGAAGCGAACCGTGCTTCCGGCAACGACGGCGATATTGCACAGCAGGGACAGCACCGGCAGCAGGCGATAGTCGAACCCGCTCAGCGCCAGCAGGGCACTGTAGGTCGAGCCTCCGCCGAAGCCGACCGAGGCATATAGCAGCGCGGTGACGAAGAACGCCGCCGTCAGGGCGATGCCGCTCATCCTACCCGCGCTGCTTGCTGGTCAGGTCAGGCTGCGGCGCCGTGGCAATGCTTGTACTTGCTGCCCGAACCGCAAGGACACTGCGCGTTGCGGCTGATTTCCATGTCCGCGTACGGATTCGCCTTGTCCGCCCCGCCCGGCCCCACCGCAGCAAAGGTCGAACCTGCCAGAGCGCCGAACAGCGCCGCGCGCTGCGCCGAGCCATCGCCATCGTCGGAATTCTCGCGACCCGTCAGCGGATCGATATGGCCGGTCAGGAAGTCGGGCAGCTCGGGCAATTCCGGCTGCTCGGGCGGCATGATCCGCAGCTGGCTGGTCATGAGCGTGCGGGTGACATCCTCGCGGATCGTCTCCAGCATCGATTCGAACAGGCCGAAGGCTTCGCGCTTGTACTCGTCGATCGGCTTGCGCTGGGCGTAGGCGCGCAGGAACACCACCTGCCGCAGCGCGTCGAGCGTCGCGAGATGCTCCTTCCAGTGGTAGTCGAGCTTCTGCAACAGCACGCTCTTTTCCACCGAGCGCCAGATCTCCGCATCGCTGCCTGCGACCTTGGCATCCATTATGCCGTCGGTTTCGGCGACCACGCGCTCCTCGATCAGTTCCGGATCGATCTCGTCTTCGGTGAGCCATTGTTCGACCGGCGGAGCGATATCGAACACGTCGGCAAGGCGTTCCTTCAGCCCTTCGACGTCCCACTGTTCCGGATAGGTCCCCGGTGGGCAATGGGTGGAAACGACCGCGTTCACCGTATCGTGGCGCATGTCGACGACGACGACGTCCACCGCCGCGCTGTCCATGATTTCGGCGCGCTGTTCGTACACGACCTTGCGCTGGTCGTTCATCACGTTGTCGTATTCGACAACCTGCTTGCGAACTTCGTAGTTGCGCGCTTCGACCTTCTTCTGCGCGGTCTCGATCGCCTTGCTGAGCAGCTTCGATCCGATCGCCTCGCCATCCTCGAGGTTCGAGTTCATCATCTTGGCGAACAGCGTGTCCGGGCCGAAGATGCGCAGGAGGTCATCCTCAAGACAGAGGTAGAAGCGCGACAGGCCGGGGTCGCCCTGACGGCCGGAGCGGCCGCGCAGCTGGTTGTCGATGCGGCGGCTTTCGTGGCGTTCGGTGCCAAGCACGAACAGGCCGCCCGCTTCCTTCACCTTCTGCTTCTCGTTCTCGATATCCTCGGAGATCCGAGCAATCGCCGCATCGCGTTCCGGCCCTTCGGGCATATCGCCGACTTCGTCGTCGATACGGAATTCGAGGTTGCCGCCGAGCTGGATGTCAGTGCCGCGGCCCGCCATGTTGGTGGCGATAGTCACCGCGCCAAGGCGGCCCGCCTGCGCCACGATATGCGCCTCGCTCTCATGGAAGCGGGCATTGAGAACGGAGTGCTTCACCCCTTCGCGGTCGAGGAACTGGCTGAGCAGTTCGGACTTCTCGATGCTGACCGTGCCGACGAGCACCGGCTGCCCGATCTCGTTCTTCTCGCGGATCGCCTTGGCGATCGCCTGGAACTTGTCCTGCGTATTCTTGTAGAACTCGTCGTCCTCGTCGATCCGCTGGACCGGCACGTTGGTCGGGATTTCCGTGACGTTGAGCTTGTAGATGTCGAAGAATTCCGCCGCCTCGGTCGCGGCCGTACCGGTCATGCCCGACAGCTTGGGATACATGCGGAAGTAGTTCTGGAAGGTGATCGAGGCCATCGTCTGGTTCTCGGGCTCGATCTTGACGCCTTCCTTGGCCTCGGCTGCCTGGTGCAGGCCGTTGGACCAGCGGCGCCCATCCATCATGCGGCCGGTGAATTCGTCGATGATGACGACCTTGTCGTCCTTCACGATGTAATCCGTGTCACGTTTGAACATGACATTCGCCTTCAGCGCCTGGTCGAGGTGGTGCACCACCTGCGTGTTCTCCACGTCGTAGAGATTGTCGCTTTCGAGCAGGCCGCGTTCGATCAGGATCTTCTCGACTTCCTCGACGCCATCCTCGGTCAGGATGATGCTCTTGGACTTCTCGTCCTTGTCGTACCAATCCTCTGGAATGGTCTTCACCACTTCGTCGAGCGCGACGTAGAGTTCGGACTTGTCCTCGGTCGGGCCGGAGATGATCAGCGGCGTTCGCGCTTCGTCGATCAGGATCGAATCGACTTCGTCGACGATGGCGTAGTTGAAGGGGCGCTGCACCATCTGGCTGCGCTCGTGCTTCATGTTGTCGCGCAGGTAATCGAAGCCGAATTCGTTGTTCGTCCCGTAGGTGATGTCGGCGGCGTAGGCTTCGCGGCGCGAGAATTCGTCGAGATTGGGCACGATCACGCCGACCGTCAGCCCGAGCCAGCGATAAAGCTGCCCCATCCATTCCGCGTCGCGGCGGGCGAGGTAATCGTTCACGGTGACGACGTGGACGCCCTTGCCTTCGATCGCATTGAGATAGGTCGCCAGCGTGGCGACCAGCGTCTTGCCTTCGCCCGTGCGCATTTCCGCGATTTCGCCACGATGCAGCGTGATCCCGCCGATCATCTGTACGTCGAAATGCCGCATCCCGAGCACGCGGAGCGAGGCTTCGCGCACCACGGCGAATGCTTCGGGCAGAATGTCGTCGAGCGTCTCGCCTGCGCTCAGGCGGTCGCGGAATTCCTTGGTCTTGCCTTGCAACTGTTCGTCGGACAGTGGCTTTATGCTGTCTTCCAGCGCGTTGACCTGGGTGACGATCTTGCCGAGCGATTTGACGTAACGGTCGTTGGACGAGCCGAACAGGGCCTTGCCGAGGGACTGGAGCACGGGCGATTCCTCGCGATAATAGGGAGTTTATATGCAAGCAGCGGGACGCGCAGCAGGCGCATCCCGTCAGCGGAACTGGAAAAGGCGGTTAAACGCTATTCGAGAGCGCGGTCGACGCCGTACTGCAGCGTCGGGATGATCACCGTCACCGAGCGGCGGCGATCGTGGCCGGTCTTGCGGCGATTGTCGACAGGCATACGCGAGGTCGGCTGCGACCGCGTCGGTTCCTGGATGCAAACGCCACCCTTGGCGCATTGCTCGGCAAGTTCGGTCAGTGCGTTTTCGATCGCCCCGGCGCGCGCGGTTTCCGGGCTGCCGAGAGCGGCAAGTCCGGTGAACAAGGCAACGAGAGCGAGCAGATGACGCATATCGGGTGTGGACATAGCGCGCGACCAGCCGTTCGTCCAGAGTGATGAGCCGATAAAGCAGGCAGACGTGGCCGCTTCGCAACATTCGTGCGTCGGGGACAGGCGGAGATTGCGGAAAGCTTCCCGCGACCTTACACGGCCCGGCCATGGAACTCGCCCGCTCCCCCCTCGCCCGGCCCTTCCCCGATATGCCCGCCATCGACGGCGTCAGACTGCGCGTTGCCCGGGCGCACTACAAGCAATGGGACCGCTGCGACCTGACCTATGTCGAACTGAGCGAAGGCACGAGCGTCGCCGGGGTCTTCACGCGCAATATCTGCTGTTCGAGCGAAGTCGAGCTTGGCCGCGAACAGGCCGCGCGCGGCGCTGCTCGCGCACTGGTCGTGAACGCCGGCAATTCCAATGCGTTTACCGGGTATCGCGGGCGGGAGGCGGTCGAACAGATCATGCAGCAGATCGCGCAGCACCTCGGCTGCTCGGCAAATGAGGTGTTCGTTTCCTCCACCGGCGTGATCGGCGTTCCCCTGCCCCGCGACAAGGCGCGCGACGGCGTGGCGGCCGCGCTGAGAACGGACGAATGCGGCTGGCAGGACGCCGCCGACACGATCGCAACCACCGACACTTTCGCCAAGGGCGCCCACGCCAGCGCGATGATCGGCGAGACGCGCGTGGAACTATGCGCGATCATCAAGGGCAGCGGCATGATCGCACCCGACATGGCGACCATGTTGGGCTACATCTTCACCGACGCGGCAGTGGAGCCTGCCTTCCTCCAGCAAATGCTCAGCGAGGCGAATGCCGGCACCTTCAACTGCATCACGGTGGACAGCGATACCTCCACCAGCGACACGGTGCTTGCCTTCGCTACGGGCAAGGCGGGGAACATTCCGCTGGCCAGCTACGACAGCGAGGGCGCGGATGCTTTTGCCGCCGCGCTGCAAGACGTCTGCCGCCAGCTTGCGCAACTGGTCGTGCGCGATGGCGAAGGGGCGCAGAAGTTCATCGCGGTTGAAGTCACGGGCGCGCAATCGGATGACAGCGCGCGTCGGATCGGTCTCGCCGTGGCAAACTCACCGCTGGTGAAGACCGCTATCGCGGGCGAGGATGCCAACTGGGGCCGGGTCGTTATGGCGGTCGGCAAGGCGGGCGAACCGGCGGACCGCGACAAGCTCTCCATTGGCTTTGGCGGCACCTGGGCAGCGCGCGAGGGCTTGCCGCTCGCGGATTACGACGAAGCCCCGGTGGCCGAACATCTGCGCGGGCAGGACATCACCATACAGATCGACCTCGGTCTGGGCGATGGGCGCGCCACCGTGTGGACCTGCGACCTGACGCATGGCTACATCTCGATCAACGCGGACTACAGGTCATGAGCGAAAGCGCGCTGGATGCGGAGATCCTGGCGCTGATGCGCTACGTTTCGGACCGCGTGATCCTGCCGCGGTGGAAGAACCTGTCTGCTGGCGAGATCATCGAAAAGGCGGAAGACGATCTCGTCACCGTCGCCGACAGGGAGAGCGAGGCCTTCCTGACCGAAGCGCTGGCGAAGCTCGCGCCGGGCGTCGCAATCGTCGGCGAGGAAGCCGCCCACGCCGACCCCGGCGTGCTCGATCACCTATCCGGCGCGTGCTGGATCATCGACCCGATCGACGGCACGCATAACTTCGCCCGTGGCGAAGGGCCGTTCGGCATCATGCTCGTGCTCGCCGATGCAGGAGAAGCAGTGGCAGGCTGGATCTACGATCCCGTCGCGGAACGGTTCTGCCATGCGCGCCGCGGCGAAGGCGCCTTCGTCGATGGACAGCGGGTAACGGCGAGCGCAACGGGCGAGGATAGGCCGGTCGCCGCGATCTCCACCATCTTCCTCGATCCGGCGCGCCGGGCCGCCGTGACCGAGCATATCATGCCGCACTACCGCGTGGTCGAGACACCGCGCTGCGCGGCGGAACAATACCCGCGCCTCGCGCTGGGCGAAAACGACGTGTCGTTCTTCGAGCGGACGCTGGCATGGGACCATGCGGCCGGAACGCTGTGGCTGAACGAAGCGGGAGGCAAGGTCTGCCGACCCGACGGATCACCCTATCGCGTGGACGAGGTCGGGCGCACCGGGATGATCGGCGCGGCCAGTCCGGCGCTGTGGGACGATCTGGCCGCGCTTTACGAAAGGCTGGATTAAAGCTCGCCTTCCAGCCAGCTCTTGAGCTGGTTCTTGGGCGCCGCGCCAAGCTTTTGCGCGACCGGCTTGCCATCCTTGAAAAGGACCATCAGCGGGATCGACTGAACGCCGATCTGGCCGGGAATTTCGGTGTTCTCCATGATGTCCATCTTGGCGATGGTCACCTGCTCGCCCAGTTCCTCGCTAATTTCCTCCAGCGCGGGGGCGATCATCTTGCACGGGCCGCACCAGTCCGCCCAGAAATCGACGAGCACGGGCTTGTCCGATTCGAGGACGTCGGACTGGAAGCTCGCGTCGGTGACTTGCTTGGTGGCCATGGGAAATCTCCTGAATTCTGATCTTCGACAATCTAGGTGCTGGTCGCCCTAGTGCAACGTATCACCCGGCAAAGCTTTCCTGCGACCCCGCCAACGCCGCCTTATGTTGGGCCAGAGCCGCGTCGGAAAGCGCAATCATTTGCGGCGTTTGCGTATAGAGCAACGCTGCCTCGACCCGCTTTCCGGGATAGATCGCTTCCAGTGCAAGCACATAGGCCGCCATCTGGCGCACCGTGGCGTCGGGCACTTCCTCCACCGACGTTGGAGGACGGCGCGCCGTCTTGAAATCGACCACGGTGACGGCTTCGTCCCGCACAAGCAGGCGGTCCGCCGTGCCTGCGATCACGCGCCCCCCGACTGTCGCGGCAAGCGGAACCTCCGCGAGCGCATCGGGGCCGAACACCTCGACAAAGCCCGGATGAGACAGCACTGCAAGCGCGCTGGCGGAGATTTCACTGCGGTCCGCAGGCGCGAGGTCGCGCGCTTGCCCGTCGAGCCACGCGGCGGCGCTGGCCTCCCGCATTTCCGGCTGCACCGCCGGCAGCCGTTCAAGCAGGGCATGGATCAGCACCCCGCGCCGCGCGGCATCCTTGCCAACCCCCGGCGGCAGCGGCGGGTCGGGCGATTCGTCCTCACCTGCCGATGACGGGGCAAGCGGGCGCGGCGGGCGCGGTTCTGGCCCCACGGGCGTGGTGGCCCAGTGCGGCAGGACGGGCAACGCAGCGCGCTCCTCATCTGCCCGTTCCATCGGCACATCGGGCATCGCTCCCAACCGCTTCACCGCTCCCCACGGCCATTCTTCGATTGCCGGCGCATTGGCGAACAGTGGCGCGAGATGCGCATACCAGCTCTCTTCGGGCGGCTCGCCCTTGTCCCGCGTGCCGAGTGCGCCGCCCACGAACAGCGCTTCTTCCGCGCGCGTCATCGCGACGTAAAGCAGCCGCCAGTGCTCGCGCGCTTCCTCCAGCGCGGCTTCCTCCGCGGCATCGGCGACTATCCCGACACGCTCCTGACCGGAAAGCGGCGGCAAGGGCATGGCGCGACCGGTCGGCTCACCTGCCACCACCTCGTCAAGGGCAAGGTCGCTCGCACGCCCGTTGCCGATCCGCCCGGTCGCGTCGGCCAGAATGACGATCGGCGCCTGCAAGCCCTTGGAGCCGTGGACGGTCATCACCCGAACCTGGCCGCCTGCGCCCTCAGCCTCGCGCTTGAGTTCGCCGTCGCCGGCATCGAACCACTGGATGAATCCCTGCAGGCTGGCGGTATGTGCCGCCTCGTAATTCTGCGCTGCATTCAGTAGCTCGTCGATCGGGTCCGCAGCCTCGCGCCCCAGCCGGGCGAGCAGCTTCGCGCGACCGCGCCACGGCCCGACCAGCATCCAGTGCAGCAGGGCCTGCGGTGTCTGGAAGTCGACGCGCGCCAGCATATCGCGCAAGCGGGATACGGCTGCGCGACTGCGGGCATCCTCACTATCGCGCAAGTGTCGCCACAAGGTGACCCCCGGATCGCGATAACCGCACTCCAGCAGGTCTTCCTGACTCCAGCCGACCAGCGGCGAAACCAGCAGGCTGGCGAGCGAGAGGTCGTCCGCCGGCTGCACGGCGAAGCGCAGCGCGGCCATCAGATCCTGCACCGCCAGAGGTGCGCCTAGTCGGAGCCTGTCCACCCCGGCCACCGGAACACCCGCAGCGTAGAGCCGCGCGACTAGCAGGCCGGCAAGCTCGCGCCGCTTCCTTACCAGCACCATGACATCGCCCGGACCGGCGCGACGCGCAGGCTTGCCATCGCGCCCTCGCAGCAGCGGGAACCCCTCGCGCATCCACTGCCGCACTTGCAGCGCGATCCGGTCGGCCAGCAGGCGTTCCGGTTGCGAGATCCAGTTCTGCGGCTCGCTGTCGTCGTCACCGCTGTCGGCATTCTCGTCGCCCGCGACGGGCGGCCAGAGCACGACCTGACCGTGCTCGCCGAGGCCGACATGACGCTCCGGCGCCTTTTCCAGCCCGAACTGCTCGAACCCGATCCGCTCAATCGCCGCATCGACGAAATCCAGCACCGGTTGTGTGCTGCGGAAATTGTGGCCCAGCCCGTATTCGCGCAAGCGCCGGGCTTCGCCCAGCCCGCGCAGCGTCTCGGCATTTTCCGCCGTGCTGTCCATTCGCGCACTCACCCGTTCGCGGGCGAGGCGGAAGTTTTCCGGGCTGGTGCCCTGGAAGCGAAAAATCGCCTGCTTGTAATCGCCGACCACGAACAGCGTCCGCACCCGCCCCTCGCGCTGGCCGACGCCGTCGAAGAAGTCGTCGGTCAGCGCATCGATGATGTCCCACTGCGACCGATTGGTGTCCTGCGCCTCGTCGATCAGGATGTGGTCGAATTGCCGGTCCAGCTTGAAGCGGATCCACTGCGCAGTCTCGCTGCGCTGGAGCAATTGCGCGGCGCGGCGGATCTGGTCGTCGAAATCGATCAGCCCCTCGCGCTGCTTGGCCTCGTCCCACGCCAGGGCGAAGCGCCGACCGAGCGTGAGTGTCGGGTCAAGGAATGCTGCGAGGTCGAGCATCGCGCGCAAGTCCGCCACGGCGGCAATGCCGCCGATCACGCGGGATTGCGCAGCCGCATACCCCGGATCGATCTTGTCGAGCGACGTCGTTGATTTCGGCTCACCCTTCTGGGTGAGGAAAACCCGCGCCAGATCATCGAGCGCTTCGACCCGCGCCACCGGCTCGGCCAGAAGCCAGGCGTCGATCACGTCGGCATTGCCCTGCCCCGTCTTGGCCGACCATGCGCGATTGATCCGCTGGCAATCCCGCAGGGACGCGAGGTCGAAACGGTCGTCCGCACACAACGCCGCCAGGTTCGCAGGCCCGGCCTCGCTCGGCAGACCGAGCACATTGTTGATCCGCGCACGCATGGGCGGTTGCCAGGCACCCGTGCCAAACCACAAATCGCGCGCGGCGGCACAGCGCATGAGGAACCCCTGCGCCCCGTCCGCGCCCAGCCGCCGGCTAAGTTCCGCGAGACTTTCCAGCGTCGCCTCGTCGCCCGTACGTTCGGCGTCTTCCAGAAGGTCTGACAGCACCTTGCGGGCCAGCAGGTCGCGCTCTCGGTCGTCCATCGCCTTCGTTCCGGGTACGAGCCCCGCTTCCTCCGGGAAGGCAGACAGCAACCACTGCGAAAAGGCGTGGATCGTGTCGATGCGGAGACCGCCGCCCGGACTGTCGAGCACGCTGGCGAACAGCGTCCGCGCCCGTGCGACCGTGTCGGGATCGACCGGCGCGCCGATATGCGCCAGTTCGCCCGCCAGATCGACGGCAGGCATCCGAACCCAACGCGCGAGCACTTCGTTGACGCGGTTCGCCATTTCCGCCGCGCCTGCCTTGGTGAAGGTGAGGCACAGGATTTGCGAGGCATCGACGTGCGGTTCCAGCAACAGGCGCAGCACGCGGGCGGACAGGACCTGCGTCTTACCGGTCCCGGCACTGGCGGACAGCCACACCGTCTCGCGCGGATCGACCGCGTCGGCCTGCTGCTCCTTCAGCGGAAAAATCCGGCCGCTCATGCCGAACCGTCCTCGCGCCCGAACCATTCGTCGAGGCGCATGAGCTGATCGTAGTCGGCATAACCGGGATAATCCGGCGCCAGACGGGCGAGAAACGGCGCATCGCCGAGGAGGTAGGTCTTTATGGCGTCCTCGAGATGATCCTGCGTGTGAGCAACGAAGTCCTCAGGCTGGATTTTCGCCTTATTTCCGACCGTTTTGACCGGCGAGCTGACCTTGCCGAAATCGGTGGCGCTGCGCTTGTCCTTGGTAAGCGACCAGTATTCGAAGGCGCTGGCCGGTGCTGCGGGTAGGCCCTCGATCCCGCCCGCTTCGGCCATCAGACCGATCAGGCCGAGTTGCAGCTTGTAGCCCTTTTCCACCGACTTCGTGCTGGGCGCGCCGCCGGTCTTGTAGTCGACAATCGCGAACGAGCCGTCCGCGAGCCGGTCGATCCGGTCGGCGCGGCCAAGGATGCGGATGCCGTGCAACGTGGTTTCGGCCTTGCGCTCCACCGCGATCACGTCGCGGTCATCCTGCGCGGCAATCGTCTGCTCGACCCATTGCAGCCCTGCGAGCAGGCGCGGGAGCCAGAGACCGCGCATCAAGGGGTGCGCGTTCATCTCGCGCAGCACCGTTCTGGCCATCGCCAGCAGATCGCCGCCCTCGCGGTGCCAGCGTTCGAGGATTTCATGCACCGCGATGCCGCGCCACTTCGGGCTCGGCTCGTCGTCCAGCGGATCGAACGCGCTCAGCCGCAGGATGTGCTGCGCGTAGAACTGGAACGGGTCACCGATGAGATTGTCGAGTGCGGTGATACGAATGTCGACCCTGCGCTGCGCCGCGCTCGGCATCGGTGCCGGTCGTGGATAGGGCGCAGGTTCTTCCCGCGCGGCGTCGAGCGTTTCGGCAAGCAGCGGGAGAGCGCGTTCTTCGTGCCCGCCGCGCAAGTCCGCAGCGGTGTTCGCTGCGTCGCCCAGCAGCGCCTCCGCCCGCAGCCAGAACCGCGAGGGGATGGTCGGACCGCCAGTGTCGCGCCGTGCGCGCGACAAGATAACCTCGGGCGCCCCGAGCGCTCCGGCTAGATCGTGCGCGGAAAGTCCGATGCGGAAGTCCGCCCCCGGCACACCGAGCACGCGCAGGATCGCCGGGGCGAGCAGCGGATCGGTGGACGGCACCTGCGGCCAGACGCCTTCGTTTAGGCCGGCGCAGATTGTCAGATCGGCGCGGGTCATGCGCGATTCGAGCAGGCCATAGATCGCGACGCGCGAATGGCCGCCATAGGGCGGGCGCACGGCAATTTCGTTCATCGCAGCCTGAAGCACGGTGTGGAGGTCGTCCGGCGCCAGCAAGGTGCCGACTTTGGCCGCATTCGCACGCAGTTCCTCGACGAAACTAGCCAGCGCGCGCCCGTCTTCGCGGGCCCAAAGGCGTTCCCCGCACAAGGCCTCGCCAGCGGCGGCCAATCGCTCGATCCAGTCGGCAAGCGGCGCTGGCGCATCGCTGTCCCCGGCCAGCAACGGGGCGAGGATCGCCTGCACGCCATCCCACCAGTCGCGCACACCGGCATCGCGAGCCGCCAGCTTCGCGATTGTCGGCATCAGGGGTTCGATGCCGGGCGCAGGGCGTGGACCCCGCAGGCTTCGTTCCATCGCCCGCACGCGCCTCAGCCAGTCGGCCCGGACTGCGCCATCGTCGCCCTGCCCGACCAGCGGATGGCCGAGCAATGCGAGCAACGGCACGGGGGCGGCACGCTCGGCAATGACCTCCGCCAGCAGCAGCAGCGCCCGACCCGCGGCACTTTGCGACAGGGGCTGACCGGCGGTATCGTCAGCCAGAATATTCCAGCGTTCGAGATGTGCCTTCACGCGCCTCGCGAGTGCCCGGTCCGGGGTGATGAGCGAAACGCGGCGTTCCTGCTCTTCCACCGCTTGTCGAATAGCGAGCGCGATGGCCTGTGCCTCGCCCTCGGGATTGGCGCTTTCCATCAGCCGCACGCCGGCAAGGCGGCGCTTATCGGGCGGCAGCGTCACCCACACCTCGCTGGCCTGCGGGGGCAGGAACAGGCTGGAGATTGCATGGCTTCGCTCTGGCGGTCCCTTGCCCAGACCGGCGCGGTGCCACGGCTGCACCTCGCCCCGCGCCACGCCCATGCGGTTGAGCAGCAGCTTGAGATGATATTGCGGGTGGGTGACGGCATCGCCGCGCGCGAAGGCCTGCTCCGCTGCGGGATCGCCGGCCGTACCCAGTTCGTCCCACGCGTCGTCTGGCAAGGACAGGTCGAGATCGGGCAGGATGACCGCGCCCTGCGGCAGGCCTGCGACGACCCGCAACAGCCGGGCAAGTGCGGGCGCCGCGCTGGTCACGCCTGCGGCGATGATCGGCGATTGCGGCGGATCCTCCCGCCAGCGGCGCGCGGCGTGGTCGAACAAGAGGTTGCGCCGGGTCGCGGCGTCGACTTCTCCGCGCGCTCCAAGTTCCGCCAGCCACGTGCTCTGCACGGCGGCGAACAGGCGCGTGTTGCGATCCCAATGCGCGGACTGATCGGCGAGCGCGCTTGCAACCCGCTCGCTCCACAGGTCATCGGGCGCGACATCTTCTGCCAGCAGCCGGTCCATCGTGCGGCCCATCTCGCGCGCCAGGGTCAGCAGCGCAGGACGCGGCGGCACGGTCTGGCCGAGTTTTTCCATCGCATCGCGTACGATGTCCGCCAGCATGAGCCAGCGCCGCATCGGATCGGCGGCGGGAGGAATCTCAGCTCCCTGGCCAATCGGGTCGAGCAGGCTGCCAAGCGTCTCGTCGAGGTCGAGATCCCCGACCACCGCCATGCGCGGCATCAACAGGCCCGGTTCACCTGCCGCGCCGAAGTGGCGGATGAAGGCTTCCGACACGGTGCGCGCGGCCCGGCGGCTGGGCAACAGCAACGTGGTGCGCGCAAGGCCGAAACCGTCTTCGCGATAGCGCGGCACCAGCCCTGCGACCAGCGCATCGGCGAATCCGCGGTGCGCCGCGATCGAATAGATTTCCGGCCGCGCCGGATCAGCCATCGCGCAATGCCGCCTCGGTCGGCCGGATCGCATCGGGGGTGCCGACTTCGAACCACTGGCCGGTAAAGCCGATGCCGAACAATCGCCCTTCTTCGATAGCGCGCGACCACAGCACGTTGGTCGAGAACGGTCCCTCGGGTGCGTCGCGCAAAAGGCGATGGGAAACGAGCTGGATGCCCGAATAAATGAACGGCGCGATGCGACCGGAGCGGCGGCGCGTCACCCGGCCCGCGGCGTCGAGATGGAAATCCCCTTTCCCCCGGAAATTATGCGCGCCGGTGTGCGGCACCACCAGCAACAGCGCGTCCATCTGGTCCGCGTCCCAGGCATGGCTGAGATCGGCAAAGGCATTGCGCGGCCCGTCGAGCCAGATGTTGTCGGAGTTCAGGCAGAAGAACGGGTCGGGCAGATGCTGCTGCGCCCTGACCATGCCGCCGCCGGTTTCGAGCAGTTCGCCGCGCTCGTCCGAAATGACGATTTGCGGCGTCTTTCGTCCCGCCACGTGCGCCTCCAGCGCGTCGGCGAGATAGTGCACGTTGACCACCGCTTTCGCCACGCCCGCCTCGGCCAGCCGGTCGAGCGCGTGGTCGATCAGCGGCTTGCCGGCAACGCGCACCAGCGGCTTGGGTTGGGTGGCCGTGAGAGGTCGCATCCGCTTGCCCATGCCGGCGGCCATGACCATCGCCGTGTCGCTGGCAAGCTGCCTCACGTGACCAGCCCTCCGCCGCGACGCTCACGAATTTCCGCCGGGATATTCGCGTCGAACCATGCTGCAACCGGGGCCAGCGCGGGATGCGCCAGATCGCGTTCGAGCGCATCCCATACGCGCGGTATGAGCGTGGGGTAGCGCGGCTTGCCGTCGCGTTTCCACAGGCGCACGAAGATGCCCACGATCTTGGCGTTTCGCTGCGCGCCGAGCCGGGCGTAATCCGCTTCGAACTCCGGCCCCGGCGAAGCGAGCGCCTGATAGCGGTCGAGCATGGCCCGTTCCAATTCCAGCGAAACGTCGCGCCGTGCATCCTGCAACAGCGACACCAGATCGTATGCGCGGTGTCCGACGAGCGCGTCCTGATAGTCGATCAGCCCCTGCGCGCCGCCTTCCAGCAGCATGATGTTTTCGGCATGATAATCGCGCAGCACGGTCACGCCGGGGTTCTGCCGTTCGAGCATCGGGGCGAGCGCTTCTTCCCACGCCGTCGCATACCCGCTTGCATCGACGTCTATCTCCGCTGCCGGTGCGAACCATTCGGGAAGCAGCGCCGCCTCGCGCTGGTACGTCCCCATGTCGTAAGGCGCGAACGGTCCGGGTGGAGATTGGTGCAAGGCCACCAGCGCGTCGATGGCGCGGGCGTATGTCTCCTCCTCCGCCGCCGGATTTTCGTCCAGCCAGTCGCGCATACGGTCGGCGCCGAAATCCTCGATCAGCGCAAGGCCGCGTGCCCGGTCCGCGGCGTAGGTGAGCGGCGCGCGGTGGCCGTGTTCGGTGAGCCAATCACCCACATCGAGAAACGGTCCGGGATCTTCGTGCGGCGGCGGCGCATCCATCAGGATCGCGCTGCGACCCCCATCGACCACGCGAAAATAGCGCCGGAAAGAGGCATCGCCCGGCATGGGCTGGACATCCGCCCCCGCCCATCCGGCATCTGCGAGAAACTGGTCGATTCCGTCGGGCAGGTCGCTCATGGCCAGCGTCCTTGCCAATCCGCGCCGCCCGCGACAACGGCCTTGCGCCCCTCGTCCGCAATTTCGAGGCGGATGGTGAGGCAGGCTGGCTCGTGGGAGAAGCCGCCTGCTTTTTCTGGCCATTCGGCGATCAGTGCCGCGCCGTCGCGATAATCGTCGAGGCCAAGCTCTTCCGCCTCCGCCGGATCGTCGAGCCGGTAGAAGTCCGCATGGACCAGCGGGAGGGTGACCTGCGGCGGGTCGTAGGTCTGGATGATCGTGAAGCTGGGAGATGGCACTTCGCCCGCATAGCCGAGCGATGTGACAATTGCGCGAGCCAGCGTGGTCTTTCCCGCGCCGAGATTGCCCGTCAGAGCGATCACGTCACCGGCCCGCAATCGTGCGGCAATATCCGCACCGAAGCGCTCCATCGCGGCAAGGTCGGGCAAGTCGCGCGTCACGGCAGGGTTATTACCACCGTGGTGCCTGCGCCGCGTTCGGACTGGACTTCCAGCTTCCCGCCATGCGCTTCGACCAATTCTCGCGCGAGCGGAAGGCCGAGGCCCTGTCGCCGGTCGACCTGCTTTCCGTCCTTGCCCAGCCGCACGCCTTCGAGCGCGCGGGCCAGTTCCTTGCCGTCCATTCCGCGCCCATTATCGGAGATGACCACGCGGGATTGCCGGTTCTCCCGCCCAACCATCACCAGGATGCGCCCGCCCTTGGGCGTCGCGGAAATGGCGTTGTCGAGCAGGTGACCGAAGGCCCGGCCCAGCCTGCGCGCGTCGCCTTCGACCTTGCCCGCGCTGCGATCGCCCTTGAGATCGAGCGACAGGTCCGCATCGATGATCGCCTGTTCCCGCTCGCGAACGAGCCCGGTGATGAACGGCAACATCTCGATCGGTTTGCGATCCAGCGGCAGCAGGCCCGCTTCGCTCTGCGAGAGGTCGAGCACGGTTTCGATCTGTTCGCCCAGCCGCTCGACCGAGGTGAGGATCGCAGCGACATATTCCTGCCCCTGCGCGCTCATCTCGCCCGCAGCGCCAGCCTGAAGCAACTCGGCAAATCCGCCGATGGAGGTCAGCGGGGTGCGGAATTCGTAGCTCATGTTGGCGAGGAAGCGGGTCTTCACCTTGTCGGCCTCCTCCAGCGCCT
The DNA here is from genome assembly GCF_054482795.1 of Altererythrobacter sp. CAU 1778. Classification (NCBI taxonomy): domain Bacteria; kingdom Pseudomonadati; phylum Pseudomonadota; class Alphaproteobacteria; order Sphingomonadales; family Erythrobacteraceae; genus Altererythrobacter; species Altererythrobacter sp. CAU 1778. The sequence goes on from NZ_JBTLRP010000001.1 coordinate 1,665,931, forward strand.
CCGCCCGGTCGCGTAGCGCGGCTTCTGCCTTCTGGCTGTCGGTTACGTCGAGCAGGGTGAGCAGGCCATTGCCATCGGGCAGCGGGACGCCTGCGAATTCGAGGATGCGCCCGTCGGCAAGGTCGATGCGGCCAGTCTTGGAGCGCCGGTCGAGCGCGGCAGCCTTCACCGCATCGCCCAGCCGCGTGGCGAAGGCGGGGCGCGCCAGCTTGTCGGCAATCGCGGCGATGATGGCGTCGGCTTTCGGATGGCCGATGAGGAATTCCTCCTCCAGCTCCCACAAATCCGCGAACCGCTTGTTCCACAGTTGCAGCTGACCGTTCGGCTGGAAGGCAGCGAGCGCTTCGAAGAGGCTGTCGAAGGTCGCGGTGCGGGTGCGGAGCAACTGGTCGCGCGCCGCCGACATGGCGAGCTGTTCGGTGCGGTCCTCCGCGATCATCACCAGCCCGCCGTCGGGCATCGGCTGGGCGACGACGCGCAGATGCATCGCGCCGGGCAGCGCCCAGTGGTCCTCTATCGTCTTGTCGGCGGCAAACCACTGCTCGATCTCGCGTCGCCACGCGGGATAGTCGCGCATCTCGGGCACCTTGCCCTGCTCCCGCGCGCGGTCGAGCACCCGGCTGAAATGGGGCGCATCCGCGATGAAGTCCGGCGTTATGGCCAGCACGCGCTGGAACGGCTGGTTGGCGAAGACCATTTCGTGCTTCGCGTTGAACTGGGCGACGCCGATCGAAAGCTGGTCCAGCATGGAACGCTGCGCTTCGCGGAAGGCGCGGAAGGCGCGGGCCTGCTCCTCCATTTCCTCGATGTCGATGGCATATCCGGCCACGCCGTCGCGACCCACCGGCAGGTCGCTCACCTGCATCGAACGACGTTGGCCGTGGACCGTGGCGCTGACGACCCGTTCCGATGGCGCATCCGATTCGCGCGCCAGTCGTGCGACTTCGGCCGCAGTTCGCCCTTCCGAGGCTTCGATCAGCTCGATCTGGTCTTCCACCACGCTGGCGGCATCGGCCGCGCCGACAGCATCGACATAGGCGGAATTGACGAGCCGGAGCCGACCGTCGTTGCGGCGAAACCACATTGGGATGGGAGCGGATTCGATGAGGCCGACGAGCGCAGCGAAGTCGGATTTGGCCTGCGCCGCTTCCTCGCGCAGATCAGCCAGTTCGTTGTGACTGTCTGAAAAATCGAACACCCAGACAAGCGCCGCGCCGCCTGGCGAAACCTGCGGGTCCGCAAGCGCCCCGCGCATGGCGAGACTGCGGCGCGAGCCCGCCGGGGTCAGCGCGATCTGGAACGGAGCGCCGGTTTTCTGCGTGGCGCGCACGGCGTCGTTCAGGCGGGAGAGGTCGCGAGCCTCGAGCCCCCCGTCCTCGCATTCGAATTCAGACAGGAATTCCGGCACTTTTGCCAGCCCTAGCCACTGCGCCAAGCGCGGCGGCGCTTCGACCCGGCCATCGACGCGGACCAGCAGGGGAACCGCGGGGGCTTCGTCCAGCATCCGCGAAAGCCGCTTGGCACGCTTGGCCACCCCATCGGCGCGCCGCCCGGTCGCACGCGCGCGCAGCCACGCCCAGCCCGCCGCCGCCGTCCATGCGGCCAGCAACAGGCCGATCACGGCAATCGCGGTGGGGGTCAGCTCCATGGCCTAGCAGCTATGCGCCCACCGCGTTCGATGCAACTGCGCCGCGCACGAAAAACCCCCGCAAAAGCGGGGGTTCTCCTCCTGCACGGGACCAGCCGAAACCGGTTCGCGCGCTTGAACGATCAATAACGGTAGTGGTCCGGCTTGAACGGGCCCTCCTGCGGCACGCCGATGTAGTCGGCCTGCTTCTTGGAAAGCTGCGTCAGCATCACGCCCAGCTTGTCGAGATGCAGCGCTGCCACCTTCTCGTCGAGGTGCTTGGGAAGCACGTAGACGTCGTTGTCGTAATTGTCAGTGTTCTTGAACAGCTCGATCTGGGCCAGCGTCTGGTTGGTGAAGCTGGAGCTCATCACGAAGCTGGGGTGGCCGGTCGCGCAGCCGAGGTTCACCAGGCGGCCCTTGGCCAGCACGAGGATCGACTTGCCATCGGGGAAGGTGACGAGATCGGTGCCTTCCTTGATTTCCTTCCAGTCGTAATTGTCGAGCGCCGAAATCTGGATTTCGGAATCGAAGTGACCGATGTTGCAGACGATGGCCATGTTCTTCATCGCCTTCATGTGTTCGGCGGTGATGACGTCTTCATTGCCGGTCGCAGTGACGAAGATGTCGGCGCGCTTGGTCGCCTCTTCCATCGTGATGACTTCGAACCCGTCCATTGCCGCCTGAAGCGCGCAGATCGGATCGATTTCGGTCACCATCACGCGCGCACCGCCGTCACGCAGCGAAGCGGCAGAACCCTTGCCGACGTCGCCGTAGCCCGCGACGCAGGCGACCTTGCCGGCCAGCATCACGTCGGTGGCGCGGCGGATCGCGTCGACCAGCGATTCCTTGCAGCCGTAGAGGTTGTCGAACTTCGACTTGGTGACGCTGTCGTTCACGTTGATTGCCGGGAACGGCAGCTTGCCCTGCTTGGCGATCTGGTAGAGCCGCATCACGCCGGTGGTGGTCTCTTCCGACACGCCCTTGATGTTCTTGACGCTGGCGGTGAGGTAGCCGGGCTTCGCCTTGACGAAAGCCTTGAGCGCGCGCTGGAATTCGATTTCCTCGGCATTCGCGGGTGCCGGCATCTCTTCACCGGCTTCGATGCGCGCACCCCAAAGAGCGAACATGGTGGCATCGCCGCCATCGTCGAGGATCATGTTCGCGGTGCGATCTTCGTCCTCGTCGCTCGACCAGTCGAAGATGCGACCGACGTAATCCCAGTAATCGGCCAGGCTTTCGCCCTTGATGGCGAACACGGGAATGCCCTGTTCGGCGATCGCGGCAGCTGCGTGATCCTGCGTCGAGAAGATGTTGCAGGTCGCCCAGCGAACGTCCGCGCCCAGCGCGACCAGCGTTTCGATCAGCACGGCGGTCTGGATCGTCATGTGAAGCGACCCGGTGATCCGCGCGCCCTTGAGCGGCTGTTCGCTGCCGTATTCCTCGCGCAGGGCCATCAGGCCAGGCATTTCGGTTTCCGCGATGTCGATTTCGTCGCGCCCGTACTGGGCGAGGCTGATGTCCTTGACGATGTAGTCTGCGTCCTTAGCGGCAGTGGCCACGCGCACTTCTCCTGTAACAATGTTCGGGTGAGGCGCGGCCGGGGCTCCATGCAGCGCGTTTCTGGACGCGGCACATAGTAGCCACCCGGAGCAGAGTAAAGGGGCCGCGCCCGCTTGCACCCGTCGCGCCGCGCACTAACTAGGGCAGCGAACACTCGCAGAAGGACATACGCGACATGACGATTTCCAAAGGTGACACGCTTCCCGACGCCAAACTGGTGAAAGCCACCGCCGAAGGCCCGCAGCAGGTGCAGGCGAGCGAATATTTCGCGGGCAAGAAGGTCGCACTCTTCTCCGTCCCCGGCGCGTTCACCCCGACCTGTTCCGCCAAGCACCTGCCGGGCTTCGTCGAAAAGGCAGAGGAACTGAAGGCCAAGGGCGTTGACGAAATCGCCGCGACCGCCGTGAACGATGCTTTCGTGATGGGCGCATGGAACAGCGCCGCGGGTTCGGACGACATCACCATGCTGGCTGACGGCAATGGCGAATTCGCGGAAGCGCTTGGCCTCACCATGGACGGCTCGGCATTCGGCATGGGCAAGCGTGGGCAGCGCTGGTCGGCGATCGTCGACAACGGCGTGGTGACCGAACTCAATGTCGAGGAACCGGGCGACTTCAAGGTCTCCAGCGCGGAACACATGCTCGGCCAGCTCTGAGCCTGCCAACCCCGAACAGCAAAAGGGCGCCCGGTGGGCGCCCTTTTTATTTGGCGTGACGGTTTCGGATCAGCCGTAACCCATGAGCTTGAGCACTTCTTCGCGGCTGCGATGGTCCTCGCGGAATGTGCCCATCACGCGGCTCGTCACCATGCCGACGCCCGGCGTGCGGACTCCCCGCGCCGTCATGCAGGCGTGGCTCGCCTCGATCACCACGGCGACGCCTTGCGGCTTGAGGTGTTCCCAGATGCACTGGGCGACCTCTGCGGTCAGCCGCTCCTGGATTTGCAGCCGGCGGGCGTAGCCGTGCAGAACCCGCGCCAGCTTGCTGATCCCGACCACGTGGTCGGTGGGCAGGTACGCAATCGCGGCCTTGCCGATGATCGGTGCCATATGATGCTCGCAATGTGACTGGAACGGGATGTCCTTGAGCAAAACGATTTCGTCGTAGCCGCCCACTTCCTCGAACACCCGGCTGAGGTGAACCGCCGGATCCTCGGTGTAGCCGAGACAGTATTCCTTCCACGCCCGCGCGACGCGCGATGGCGTGTCCAGCAATCCCTCGCGCGCGGGATCATCGCCCGCCCATTCGATCAATGTGCGGATCGCGTCCTGCACGTTCTCCGGCACCGGCGGCTTGCCGCGCGGATCGTCTTCGTCGGGCCCTACAAGGCTGCTCATTTTTCTTTTCTCCTGCGAATCCGATCGCGCATCCGTTGCAGCACGGTTCTTTCGCGGAAAAGCCCGCCCTCGGCAAAGGGCTCGAACATATCGTCCGGACATTCCGGATCGAGCAATTCGGAATCGGCCAGTTTTTCCTGCACCGCGTTCAATTCGGGCAGATCCAGCCGCTGCAAGGTGCGATTGCGATCGGTCCCGATCCGGTCGACCATCTCTATCATCGAGCCATACCGGGCAAGCAGGCCGGGCACCTCGTCCTCTTCCAGACTGCAATGCTCGGCGAGGAGCGAATAGCGCAGTCGCGCGATCTGGTCTCCGCAGCTTTCGTTGCCGGGACGGCTGCAATCGATGAACAGGTCGCATTCGCTGTCCAGGCCCATCGAGCGGTTGTTCATATTGGCCGAACCGATCCGCAGGATACGGTCGTCGATGATCATCAGCTTGGCGTGGACGTAGATCGGCGTTTCGCCCGTATATGGCACCATCAGGTTGAAGCGCTTGGCCGGATCGTTCTCGCCAATCGCCCGCACCAGTTGCGCGCGCGCGTGGTCCATCGCCTGTTGTTCAAGCCAACCGTCGGCGTTGCAGGGGTGGACGATGAAAATTTCCGGCGGGTCGGGCTGGCTCAGCCGCCGGCAGACCGCATCGGCGATCTTGCGCGAGGCGAAGTACTGCGTTTCGGCATAGATGAAGTGCTTTGCCTCGGCGATGTGCTTCTCGAACAGTTCCTCGATCTCGCGAACGGCATCCCGTTCGTCATATTCGGCGCGCGTGCGGGCAATGCCGATCTCGACATTCTCGAACTGCACCTCGAGCTTTTCCGGCCAGCAGTCCTTGTCGCCCGGTTCGGTCCGCTCCAGCTGCTCGCCCCCAGCCCAGCTCCACCGGTCGATGCCGAGTTGTTCCAGATCGCCCGCAATCGGGCCCTCCAGCATCATCGTCGCGTCGTGCCAGGGCCCGTAAGGCTTGCCACGCGGACGCTTGCGCCGCGGGTCGTCCTCGCGGTGTTCGCGCGTGTCCCAGCGGAAGGTCGTCATGTCGATGCCGCCGCACACCGCGACTTGCCCGTCGAGGACGGCGAGCTTCTGATGGTGGCTGCAACCGACCGGATGCGCGGTGTCGAACTTGAAATCGATGCGCTTGTGACGGGCGAACCGGATCAGGTCGAGCGCCATGGACCCGCGACCGAAGAACTTGACGACGCCGTAGCTCCATTTGAGCAGCTTGATGTCGAGGCCCTTGCGATGGCGGTTCAGCCACAAAACGAAGCTTCCCAGACGCGCAGGGTATTCATGCGAGGTCAGCCGCTTGTACCACCGCCGGCCCTGCGTGAGGTGGATGCGCGAATCGAAGTCCCAACCAATCAGCAGGATTCGGTCCTGCGCCTTCAACATCGCCTGCTGCATGTGCGCGAAATAATGCTCCGCATCGACGATCACGCTCGCGCGGGTCGCCCTGGCGTAGCGCCAGACACCCTGCTCCACGCTCTCGTCGCCGCTGAAACCGCCGTCGTCCGCTTTCTTTTCACTCATGTCCCTGGAAAGCCCCCTCGCCCGCTGATCACTCCTTGGCGTCTTCTTTCTTCTCCGGAGTCACCTCGGCGTCGGCCTTCTCGGCCTGCTTGCGACGTTCGAACACCTCTTCCATGTGCTTTTCGTCTTCCGCATCGAGATATTTCGCGAAGTCCGGGAAATGTTCTTCCTCCTCTTCCTCGATGTGGTGACGATAGTCATGTTCGAAGGTCTTGAACTTCGTCAGCCACGCGCCCGAAGACATATCGGTTGCCGCGAGGTCGTTCAGTGCTTCGTCGATCTCATGATGCTCGGCGACGGAGTGGCGAGTTTCGTCCGTCGTCTCGGGCTTGCGCAACATTGTGGAATAGAGCGCCTGCTCTTCAGCGGCCGCGTGCCCCTTCAGTTCCTTCGTCAGCTCGACGAACAGCTGCTCGCGTTCCTCGCTGTCGCCGCTGGTTGCGCCGATCCGGTCGAGAAGATCTCGATGTTTGTCGTGGTCCTGCTTCAGGCGTTCGAAGATGGCGTCGGCGTGGCTCATGGCAATTCCCCTGTGTGGATACACAGACCGAACCGCCAACCCGCGCGAGAGTTCCGGCCGCACGGCAGCGTGGCCGCAGGAAAGTTAAACGACCGCAAGTCCGCAAGACGGGTTGCGGATGGTCTGGCACCGTTTTCAAATGCGGAAGGCCAGAACCAAAGAAGGCCACCCTCCCGTCGGAGGATGGCCATCTTTGGCGCGCCAGGAAGGATTCGAACCTCCGACCGCCTGATTCGTAGTCAGGTACTCTATCCAGCTGAGCTACTGGCGCGCTTGGAGGGCGGCACATAGGGGGGGCTTGCTGGCTTGGCAATCCCTGTTTGCGATTTTGCGGACCCTACCCCGACATACGCGACAGGAAGTCGCGATCCATCGGCGCAAGCGGCATTTCCGTCGCTTCGTCCTGGCGAATCCATCGCAGTTCGCACCCTTCCTGCGATTCGGGCACACCCTGCCAGACCGCAATTCTGTAAAGCATCAGGACAACCGGCCCTTCCCCTGCCTCGTCCGCCAGCAGCAGCGGCTCGCAATGCTCAGGCAGGACAGCGATGGCCAGTTCTTCGGCAAGTTCGCGGCACAAGGCTTCGCGTGGATTTTCAGTCACTTCGACTTTGCCGCCGGGAAACTCCCACAGGCCGCCGTGGCGCTTGTGCACGGGCCGTTGCTGCAACAGGCATCGCCCGTCTGCGCGGGTGAGAGCGGCTGCCACAACTGGCATCCATGTCGGAAATTTTTCCAAGCGTGCGTCCTGCTGAAACGATTTGTTAGGAACTCGCCATCATAAGCCAACTCGTCAGCAAGTGATGGCGAGATTTCCGATGCGAATTACGGCTTTCCTGAAAGAACTGTCCGACGATCGCTCGGGGGCAACAGCAATCGAATACGGTTTGATCGCTGCACTTATCGTGATCGCAATGGTCGGAACGCTCAGCCAGGTCGGTGATGGCAACATCGCCCTCTGGAACAAGGTCGAGAATACAATGACCACCGCGACCGCGAATGTTTGAGTGAGACTGCTTAGCGATTTGTCAACTTCTGACAACTATCCCGGAATGGCTCGATCCGGGATTGTACTTGGGAAGAGCCGGGTATCGAAGATTGAAAACCAGGAGACTTACAATGACCTTCATCAACAAGCTCATCCGTGACGAAGACGGCGCGACCGCTATCGAATACGGCCTGATCGCTGCTCTCATCGCCGTTGCTGCCATGACCGCAATGGGCACCCTCGGTGGCGAACTCACCAAGACCTTCTCGACGGTTTCGGGCGAACTGACCACGGCGAACACGAACGTCTAATCGGTTCGGCTGCAAAGCCAAAAAGCAAGAGGCGGCGGGGAAACCCGCCGCCTTTTCTTTTGGATGACGCATACGAAAAAGGGGCCGCAATCTACTGCGGCCCCTTTTTTTTCGAGGTTTGATCGTATCAGCGTGAGCGTACAACCACCTTGTACTTCTGACCCGGCTGGATGCGCTCGGAAGATGAGAGTCCGTTCAACACCATGAAGCGTTCGACCTGCGCGTCGCTGTAGGCCATGCGGCGTGCCAGCGTCTGGATCGTATCGCTGCTGCCTGCGGTCACGACATCGAGGCGACGCGGGACGACATTGGCGGCCTCCTGCGTCGAGATCTTCCGCATCGACTGGAACATCGGGTTGAACACATTCGCCCCGCCTGCTCGCGTCAATGCGGCGAAATGATACGCCTGATTGTTCGAGAACTCGTAGGCGACCACGGTCACATCAACCGAGCCGTTCTGTTGCGCGACCCGCGCCTGACCGATCACCGCTGGAATACCGTTGATCGTAGTCCGCTGCAGGCTGCTTGGCTGAATGTTCTGCTGGTTGCCGCCGATCGCCTGGAAAACCTGGCGAGCGTAGGTTTCCAGATTGCCGTTGTATTGCCCGGTCGAGAACTGGGCCTGGCCACTCTGGCCGTTGATCGTCACGGCACGGGTGCCGTTGACCATGTAGAAGCCGCTGGGCGCGGTGAACGAAAGCCTCAGGTCCGGGTGGATGAACTGCCGTCCCTCGATCACGCCCTGCTGCGGATCGTCACCATAGATGATGCCGTCCATGCGCGTCAGATAGGTATCGCGGTTGATCGTGCCCGTTCCACCGGCAGCAAGCTGCGATGCGCGCGAAACGCGGCTGGCCGGATCGGGGTGGGTCGACGCCCACGCCGGAACCTGCGCCGAATCGCGACCCTGCAAACGCGCGTCGAGGGTGTTCTGCGCTGCGAGGCTGGCAAGCAGCGTCGACATTGCCTTGGGATCGTAGCCTGCGCTGTTCAGATACTGGATACCGAGCTGATCGGCCTCGAGTTCCTGACTGCGCGAAAACTTCAGCGTCAGCAGTTGCGAGCCCTGAAGGAAGGTACGCTGAAGGCCCTGCGCGATGCTGCTGTCGCCCAACACCACACCCGTCAGGATCGCGCCGATTGCGCCCAGCAGCGAGTTCTGCTGCGCGTTGGCCTGGCGGCGCTGCGAGTGGCGGGCCGCCACGTGGCCGACTTCGTGTCCGAGCACGGCGGCCATTTCCGCTTCATTGTTCATCAGGGCGGCGAGCTGCCGCGTGACGTAGATATACCCGCCCGGCACCGCGAAGGCGTTGTTGACCGAGCTGTTGAGGAAACTGACGTTGAAGCTGTCACGCGCACCGCCGAGGCCGGACCGCACCGCGATATTCTTGCCGATGCCTTCGACGTAGGTAGCGGCCGGGCCGCTGACTTCACCGCCGAATTCTGCGAGAATCTGGGGATGCGCTTCGGCCCCCTGCTGGGCTTCGGACGTGGTGATGGGCGTGCCAGCCGACGGAACGGAACCGCCCAGGCCGGTCGCGGCACAGCCTGACAGGGCCATGCTGGCAGTGGTGGCAAGAGCTAGCGCCTTGGCGCGCGTGGTAAGGGCTTTGGGCATCGGGTTCTCCGGTTTGTTGGCGACGCAGCTTCGCCTCGTGGGAAGTCTGCTCCACTAACCGGAGATTGGGTCAATTGTTCCGAGGTCGCGACGAGCCGCCGCACGGCAGGCCCGCGTCAGAAATTTCCGATGCGCAGGAATCGTTCTTCGCGCATGGCGCGCAGCTCGTCCGCCGGCTTTCCGGTCAGCTTATCCAGTTCCTCGCCAATTGCCCTGCCCAGCGTTTCTGCCGCCTGCTGCGGCGCGCGATGCGCCCCGCCGACAGGTTCCGGCACGATGCGATCGATCACGCCGAGTTCGAGCAGCGATTGCGCGGTGACCTTCATCGCATCGGCAGCATCCGGGGCCTTGTCCGCTGTGCGCCACAGGATCGAGGCACAGCCTTCGGGGGAAATCACCGAATAGACCGCGTGCTCGAACATCATCACGCGTTCCGCACTCGCAAGCGCCAGCGCGCCGCCGGAACCGCCCTCGCCCACGATGGTAGCGACCATCGGCACGCCGAGCGCGAGACAAGCCTCGGTCGAACGGGCGAGCGCTTCGGCCTGTCCTCGTTCCTCCGCCTCGATGCCGGGAAATGCGCCGGAGGTATCGACGAGCGTCACCACCGGCAGTCCGAAGCGGTCCGCCATCTGCATCAGCCGGATCGCCTTGCGGTAGCCTTCCGGCTTGCCCATGCCGAAATTGTGCTTGAGCCGGGTTTCGGTGTCGTGGCCCTTCTCGTGCCCGATCAGCATGACCTTGCGCCCGTCCAGCGTGGCGAGCCCGCCCATAATGGCAAGATCATCTCCAAACAGCCGATCCCCGCCGAGCGGCACGAAATCGGTGAAGATATGCTCAAGGAAATTGCGCAGATGCGGGCGCGCCGGATGCCGCGCAACCTGCGTCTTCTGCCACGGCGTCAACGCAGCATAGGTGCTCGCCAGCAAGTCGGCGCTCTTCTTTTCCAGCCGGTCGAGCTCCTGCCCGATATCGACTTCGTCGCCCTCGGCCGCCTTGCGCAATTCTTCCACGCGCGCGTCGAGCGCGGCGACCGGCTTTTCAAATTCGAGATAGGAAATCATGGCGCTGCGCTAGTCGCGCGCGCGCTTTTCCGCAAGCGGGTGACGCTCGTTCACCAGAGCCACAAGCCGCGCCGCGTCGACATGGGTGTAGATCTGCGTGGTGGCGATGTCGGCATGGCCTAGCAGCGTTTGCAGGACGCGCAGGTCCGCCCCCCCTTCCAGCAGGTGCGTTGCGAAGGCATGGCGCAATACGTGCGGGCTGACCTTTTCAGGCGCGATGTCGGCACGCGCGGCGAGCGCCTTCAACAACTGAAACAGCCGCACACGCGACAAGTGCTTGTCTCGGCTGGGAAAAAGGTAACGTGACGAGGTATCGCGAAGCGGCAACCAACGGTGGATCGCGGTGCCCGCGCGCTTGCTGACCGGCACCATGCGCGCCTGCCCTCCTTTGCCCGTCACGGTCAGAAACGGCGCATCGCGCGGGACGGCGCTCAGGGGCAGGGAAACCAGTTCCGTCGCCCGAAGGCCGGAACCGTAAAGCAGCTCTATCAGGGTCAGCATCCGGACGGCGCCGGGCCTGTCCGTCGCGGCCTCCTGTTCCGCCAGCGCGAAGAGGCGGCCGATTTCGTCGTGCGAGAGTATCTTCGGCAAGGGTCTGCGCGCTCTGGGGCGTGGCAGCGCGCCCGATGGATCGTCCTCCCGCCACCCCTCGTCCTGCAGAAAGGCAAAGAACTGGCGCAGCACCGAGGATTTTCGAGCGAGCGAGGACGGTGCAAGCGCGCTCCATTCGCTTCCGAGGGTCGCCAGCTGGTCCTTGTCCGCTGCTTCAAGACGGTCAACGATCTCGGCAGCGCCCTGAAGATCGCGCCGATAGGCCGCCAGCGTATTGACCGATGCACCGCGTTCCGCGGCCATCATCTGCAGGAACGCCTCTATCGCGGCGCTGATCGGGTCAGCCCTTCGCAACCGCTTCGGCGGCGATCATGCGTGCCTCGGCAGAAAGGCCAACGTCGTTGAGCGCGCGCACGATGTGGTAGAGATGGCGCGGCGTCATCTTGTCCCAGCTTTCGCCCTGCATTCCCAGCCCCGCGAGAAGGGCGACGAGCGCCTGATTGTCCACCCGCGCACTCGCATCGATCAGATTGCTCCACTTCGTGCGTCGACCGAGCGACAGGCCAAGATCGGCATCCAGTTCCGATACCGCATCGCCGTCCAGACGGCCCAGCCCCGCGAGGCCGGCCACGAGAAAACCCGACCGGCGCTGGTCGACACTCTCGTCGTTCCCCACGAAATCCCGGACCGAGCCTTCGTCCACCGCCGTGTCACCGTTCGGCTGCGCCAAGGCGAGCAGGCCCCATGCTATCGAACCTTCGTCCACGACAGAGGCCCAGCGCATGGCATTGCGATCCAGCCCGGCGGTCAGCATGGAGCCGATCAGGCGGTCCGCATCTGCTGCGAATTCCCCGCTTGGCGTCATGCGCGCGGAGGCATAGGCGGTCAGCACGTCGCCGCTGCCGACCCGGTCGTCATCCCACAGCGAACGGATTGCATTCAGCCGTTCCGCAGGCTGTTCGTCGACATAGGCCCGGCGCAGACTGCGCGCCTGCCTCGTCCAGTCGGGCAGGCTTTCCGCGTCGGCGTATGCCTGCGAATAGAGGTCCACCAGCGCGCTGGCCGACATCACGCCGCGCGCCGCGGAAGCAGCGCTGGCCTGCAACCGACGGTCGAGGGGCATGGCGGGCGAAATCGCTGCCTGCGCATCGAAAGCGCCGTTCGAGCCGTTCCACAGCTCGTCGGGAAAATCGATGCCCAGCGCGCTTGCGAAACCGTAGCGCCAAGGGGTCAGTTCCTCGACGTCGTCCCACTCGATGTTGACCGCCTGCCCGCTCTCGCCAGATGCACCGGCAAAGCGTTGCGCCAGCAGCGCGTCGATTTGCGGTACCTTGCCGTTGTTGACGTAGCGGCGAAGTTCGCGGTTGGCCCGGAGGCCATCGTTGGCATAAGCGGCGCAAACCTGCTTCAGGATGTTCCACTGATCGGAATCGAGGGCATCGGTCTTCAGACGCGCTACGGGGCAAATACCGACGATATCGCCGGTGCCGACGAAGGCATCGACCGCCGCGCTTGCCAGCGCACCGTTGTAATTGGCCGAATCGACGTCCTGCACCAGCGTGCGCGCCACGGCATTCTCGCCCATGCGGTTGAGCAGGCCCGCACGCAGAGCGGCGAACTCCACTCCGCCCATCCCGTCCGGCGCATCCATCCGGCTGGCAAGCGCACGGCGCAGCAGGATATGGCCCCAGCGCGATGTCAGTCGACCCGTATTGCTGGCCAACGCCGCGCGCACCAGCGCGGCAGGCTGACGTGCGAGCGACCCGCCCGGCAATCCGCCATTCTCGGCATCGATCACTCCGACCATGTCGAGCGAGCGGCGTGCAGTCGGCGGCACGTCATATTCAGGATTGAGATCGAACAGTTCGTTGAACGCCTCCGGGCTCATCCGTTCCAGTTCCTGGACCGAAGGCAGGCGTTTCAGGCGCGGACCATCGGAATCGCTGTCCGACCCGTCTTCCGATCCGCTCGCGGACGCATTCGACGATCCGCCCGTTGTCGCCTGGACGACCGGCTGTGATGTGCTGCCCGACGAGGGGGCCGGCGTCGAGCTCGGAGCCGGGGTCGGAGCAGGGGATGGCGTCGGTGCGGGTGCCGGAGCAGGCGTCGGCTGTTCGAACCCCGGCGGCAGCAGGGATGTCGGACCGGCAAGCACCAGTGTCGAGCAGGTCGCCAGCAGCGCGCCGCCGATCAGGTACCGGGCCTTCATCGTGCACTCTCCGGCAAAGCCACGGGCTCGGTGATCGTGCGGGTCTCCACCGATCCGCCCGCGATCCACGCCGCGACGAGCAGCGCCGCCGTGGCACCAAGCAGAAGCAGCAGAACATTGCGGCGATTTAACAGTGACACGCGACCCACCTTCACAACCAAGCACCTCCCGCGGCGCTTGCGCGGCGGGTTAGCCCATCTATAGGCTTGGCTGCAATGTCCAACGCGCAAACCGACCTGTCCAGCGACCAGATCCGCGCAATCGTCCGGCGGATCGATCGCCCCGTGGTGCTGGTCGGCATGATGGGCGTCGGCAAATCCACCGTCGGGCGCAAGCTGGCCGAACTCATGGACGCGCCGTTCCACGATGCCGACGACGAGATTTCGCAGGCCGCGCAGCTTTCCATCACCGAGATATTCGAGCGGTTTGGCGAAGACTACTTCCGCGATGGGGAACGCCGGGTGATCGCACGGTTGATGGAGGATGCGTCGATCGGCGTGATCGCCACCGGCGGTGGGGCTTTTATCCAGGACGAAACGCGCGCGCTTATCCTCGAAGGGGCAATTGCCGTTTGGCTCGACTGCGATCTCGACACGCTTGTCGAGCGCGTGGGGCGGCGCAACAATCGTCCGCTGCTGAAGACTGGCGATCCGCGCGAAATCCTTTCCAGCCTGCTCGAGCAGCGCAATCCCGTTTATCAGCAGGCACACATCCGGGTGCCTTGCATGGAAGGCCCGCACGAAGCGATGGCCGGGCGTATTCTGGAGGCAATCGATCGATGGCTGTAATTCCGGTGGAACTGGCTGGCCGCGGCTACGACGTGCACGTCGGGCCTGCCCTGCTCGACCGCGCGGGCGAGCTTGGCGCGGCGCTGCTGCGCAAGGCCAGTGTGCCGGTGGTGGCCGACGTCAACGCGCGGCGCCTGCATGGGCCTCGGCTCGAACGTGCCTTGGCGCAGGTCGGCAAGACCGCTGTCTGGTACGAAGTCGCGCAGGGCGAGACTTCCAAGAGCTGGGACAGCCTGCGCGATCTCACCGACTGGATGCTGGCCGAGGGCGTCGAGCGCGGGGACCACGTGCTGGCGCTGGGCGGCGGCGTCGTGGGCGACCTCACCGGCTTTGCCTGTGCCATTCTGAAGCGCGGGTGCGGCTTCATCCAGCTGCCCACCACGCTGCTGTCGCAAGTCGACAGCTCCGTCGGCGGCAAGACGGCTATCAATACGACCGCAGGCAAGAACCTCATCGGCGCCTTTCACCAGCCCGCGCTGGTGCTGGCCGATCTCGACTGTCTTGCTACGCTGCCCGATCGCGAGATGCGCGCTGGCTATGCCGAAGTGCTGAAATACGGTGTGCTGGGCGACGCACAGTTCTTCGGCTGGCTCGAAAGCAATGGTCGAGCTGTCCTGTCGCGCGAACCGGAAGCGCTGGAGGAAGCGGTCGCAACCAGCGTCGCGGCGAAGGCGCGCATCGTTGCCGAGGACGAGCGTGAGACGAGCGGGCGAAGAGCCCTGCTCAATCTGGGCCACACATTCGGCCACGCGCTGGAGGCGGAAACCGGCTTTTCCAGCCGTCTTTTGCATGGCGAGGCGGTTGCACTCGGCATGGTGCTGGCGGCGCGCTATTCGGTCCGCCGCGGCTCGATCGAGCGCGCGGCTGCGAATCGCGTTGCACTGGCGGTGGAGCAGGCGGGGCTCCCTGCCGATGTCGCATCCCTCGGCCTGACTTGCGACGGCGCCAAACTGGTCGACCATATGCGCCACGACAAGAAGATGGACGCAGGCACCCTGCCCTTCATCCTGCTGGACGGCATCGGCAATGCCGTGCTGGCACACGATGTCGCGCTGGACGATGTCGCGGCGTTTCTCGACGGCGAGCTGCGCGCCGACTGAACCGTCAGCCGAAAACGGCGACCGACTGCTTGCCCGCGGCGATCGGCTCGCCATCGGCGTTCCAGATCATCATCCGCTGGCTCGAGCATCCGTTCTCGGCATAGTCGGCTTCGGCCTGCAATAGCCACCAGCCATCGCGCGTCCGGGGTTCGGCCGTCAGCAGGTTCACCTGCCACTGCATCGTGCTGACCGGAACGCCCCGACCCAGCATTGGCATCACGCCCGGTGGCAGCGCGTCGGCGCACATCAGGACATCGGCCATCGGGTCCATGCGGCCGGGGTTCTTCTGGCGCGCCCACCAGGTCACCCGTGGCTGCTTCGCCTCCGTCCGCGGAACGGCGAACTTCTGTTCGAAATTGTTGGCGATGAACTGCGGAGCGTGTGGGTTGTCGAACACGCTAGCTTCATCACACGCGATCACATCGTCCGGTGGTGCGCTGTCGTTGAAGGCGAGCGCGCTTTGCACTGGTCCCATGAAAACGAAGGTCGCGGTCAGCCCGACGCCCTTTTCGTTGACGATTTCCGCATTCACCCAGCTCGCGTTGCGTCCGCGACGGAGCATACGCGCGCTGACCTCTGCCGTGCCGAACAGCGGCCCCACATAGCTGATCTGCGCGGACCGGAGCGGCGGCAGATCGTCCGCCAGCATTCGCGATGCCGCCAGCGCAAGCGAGGCAGAGAAACCGCCGTAGGCCGTGCGCCCTTGATGCCACGTTTCGGGAATATCCAGCGCGAAGCCGGTGTCCGTGCGGCGCGCGCCGTCGATCAGGTCGGTAAAGCTCATGCCGGCTTCCATGCCAGCCAGGCCGGTTGCGTCAACTGCGCGGGGGCGTTTTCAGTCCCGCGGCACCTTCAACGGAGTCACATTATCCGCATCGATCGCAGCTTGTCGCGCTTCGTCCTCGGCCTGCTTCATCGCGTCATGCTCGGCAAAGATGCGGTCGAGGTCGGTCCTGCGATCGAGCAACATGTGCGCGATGCCCGGCGCAAGGCTCTCTCCATCGCCGATTTTCCCGAGTAGCGAAGCCAGATCGCTCAGCGTCGCGTCTTCGGGGGTCTTGTGGTATAATCCGCGGCTGTCGAAATAAGCCGTTCCCCGGTGTGCCATCGTTCACCCCTCATGCTGGTGTCCAATGCGACTCGATTTTATGGCTGCGGACATATCACGTGCTGCGCTGCACCATAAAGTGCATCGTTGTGAGGGGCGCAATTTTCGCAACGAATGAACGTAGCCGGGACACTTCATGTCCCGGCACCGCAATTTCCGCTCAGAACAGGCGTGCTCCATTGGGAACGGGACTGTCCGGCGCGAAAAGCGTCACTTGGCCCGCTTCGTCTGCGAAACCGATGGTCAGCACCTCGGACATCATCGGCCCGATCTGTCGTGGGGGAAAGTTGACCACTGCCGCGACCTGCCGCCCCACGAGCGTTTCCGCGTCGTAATTGGCAGCGATCTGCGCGCTGCTTTTCCTGACGCCGATGGCCGGGCCGAGGTCGATCTGCAACTTCAGGCTGGGCTTGCGCGCTTCGGGGAAGTCCTCTGCCGAAACGATCGTTCCGATGCGAATGTCGACCTTCAAGAAGTCCTCGAAACAGATCTCGTCGCAACGCGGCGCGTCAGGGGCGTGAAGCAGGTGCACTCTACTCCAGCTCCAGGATCACTTCGTCGACCGCGAGGCTGTCGCCCTCGCCCGCGTTGATCGCGGCAATCGTCCCTTCCTTCTCGGCGCGCAGGATGTTCTCCATCTTCATAGCTTCTACCGTGGCGAGCGGCTGGCCCGGTTGCACCGTGTCGCCCTGCGCCACGTGCAGCTTCACAAGCAGACCCGGCATCGGGCAGATCAGCAGCTTCGAAAGGTCGGGCGGCACCTTCTCGATCATGTGTCCGGCAAGATGCGCGATCCGGCTTTGCAGGATGCGAAGCTGATGCGTCGCGCCGCGCGTGGTTACGGCATAGCCGGTCCGGGTCGGCTGCAATTGCAGGCCATAGCTGTCGACAATCTCCGCGTCCTCGTCCGCACTGGCAAACAGGTCGACCTGCACGAACCGGTCGCCCGGAGTGTAGGCCATTTCGAGCGTAACCGGTTCGCCGTCGACCGTGATCGCGTTCTCTTCCAGCCGGACCTGATGCGTGGTGGCATCCGCATCACGCTCCCCGATCCGAACCGACCAGTCGCCCGGTGCGAAGAACTCGTCGTGAAGCGTCTGGTTGATCCGGCGCGCGCGGTCCGCCTCGGCAGTCGCGATGACCCCGCCCACGGCCGCCAGCACACCCGTGAGCCGAGTGTCGGCGGGCGCGCCGGTAAAACCGTCCGGATATTCCTCGGCGATGAAGCCCGTCGTCAGTTCGCCGCTGCGGAAGCGCGGGTGCTGCATCAGGGCCGAAAGGAAATCGATGTTGTGGCCCAGCCCCTCGATGCGAAAGGCGTCCAGCGCCTTAACCTGCAAGTCCGCCGCCTCGCCGCGCGTGGGTGCCCATGTGATCAGCTTGGCGATCATCGGGTCGTAGAACATCGACACCTCGCCGCCCTCGGCTACGCCGTCGTCGACACGGATGTAGGCGGCGTCATCGCTTCGGTCGAGCAGCGGCTGCTGATGCACATCCGCTGCGTTCGGTTCATAACGCACCAGCCGCCCTATGCTCGGCAGGAAGCCGCGATAGGGGTCTTCGGCATAGACGCGGTTCTCGATCGACCAGCCGTCGATGCCGATGTCATCCTGCGTGAACGGCAGCTTCTCGCCCGCCGCGACGCGGATCATCTGCTCGACGAGGTCGATGCCGGTGATCGCCTCGGTCACCGGGTGTTCGACCTGAAGGCGGGTGTTCATTTCGAGGAAGTAGAAGCTCTCCCCCGTCGGGTCCGCACCGCTTACGATCAGTTCGACCGTGCCCGCGCTGTAGTATCCCACGGCACGGCTGAGCGCGACGCATTGCTCGCCCATGGCCTTGCGCATCGTGGGGGTGACGAAGGGCGACGGCGCTTCCTCGACCACTTTCTGGTGGCGGCGCTGGATGCTGCACTCGCGCTCGTTCAGATAGACGATGTTGCCGTGCTGGTCGCCGAGGATCTGGATCTCGATGTGGCGCGGATTGAGGATGAACTTCTCGATGAACACGCGGTCGTCGCCGAAGGAGTTCAGGCCTTCGCGTTTCACGCTTTCGAAGCCTTCGCGCACGTCGATCTCGGTGTAGGCGAGGCGCATGCCCTTGCCGCCGCCGCCGGCGCTGGCCTTCATCATCACCGGGTAACCGATCTCGTTGGAGATGCGGACCGCATGCTCGGTATCCTCGATCTCGCCGACGAAGCCGGGGACGACGTTGACCCCCGCTTCCTTCGCCAGCTTCTTGGATTCGATCTTGTCGCCCATCGCCGCGATCGCGTTCACCGGAGGGCCGATGAAGGCGATGTTCTCCTTCGCCAGCGCCTCGGCGAAGCTGGTGCGTTCGGAGAGGAATCCGTAGCCCGGATGCACCGCCTCGGCTCCCGTCTGCTTGCACGCGGCGATGATCTTGTCCGCGATCAGGTAGCTCTCGGCCGCAGGCGCAGGTCCGATGTGCACCGCCTCGTCCGCCATCCGCACAAACGGCGCGCGCGCATCGGCGTCCGAATAGACAGCGACGGTCGCGATACCCATCCGGCGCGCGGTCTTGATGACCCGGCAAGCAATCTCGCCCCGGTTGGCGATGAGGATTTTGGAGAACATCAGCGAGCCCATTTCCGATAAATGATGATTGCGGCGACGGCCCAGATTGCGAGCGGGATTCCCGCTTGCAACCCGAATTCGATCCAGATGGATTGCGAGCAAGTATAGCCGGGATGAGCCTGTTCGCAGGGGAAGCTCAGGAGATTGAGCGACATCCAAACGAGCAACATCCAGCCGAACAATGCGAGAGTGGCTAACGCGAACGCAAAGATCGTCAAACTACGAAACATCCGACCACTTTCCTACTACGTCATGCCGGACTTGATCCGGCATCCCGCTACTTTCCGGCGCGGCGCTCGAAGAAAAGCGGGACCCCGGATCAAGTCCGGGGTGACGAGATGGGGGGGTGATCACTCCGCCGCCTCCACAACCTTGCAAGCCCGCAGCGGCTCCTCGCCCTTCAGCGGCGTCAGTCCCAGCTTCGCCATCAGCGCGGCGTCGCTGTCGTCGCCCGCATTCGGCGCGGTCAGCAGCTTGTCGCCGGTGAAGATCGAGTTCGCGCCGGCGAGGAAGCACAGCGCCTGGGTCGCCTCGCTCATGCTCTCGCGCCCGGCGGAGAGGCGCACCATGCTGAGCGGCATGGTAATGCGCGCGACCGCGACGGTGCGGACGAATTCGATGTCGTCGATCTTGGCGAGCGGGGTGTCCGCCAGCATGTCGCCCAGCACCGTGCCCTTGACCGGCACCAGCGCGTTGACCGGCACGCTTTCGGGATGCTGCTCCAGCGTGGCGAGCGTGTGGACGAAGCCGACGCGGTCATCGCGCGTCTCGCCCATGCCGACGATCCCGCCCGAACACACGTTGATCCCCGCCGCGCGCACGTTGCTGAGCGTGTCGAGCCGGTCGGCCATCGTGCGCGTGGTGATGACGCGTTCGTAATATTCGGGGCTGCTGTCGATGTTGTGGTTGTAGTAATCGAGCCCCGCCTCGGCGAGCATGTCCGCCTGCCTGGGCGTCAGCATGCCGAGCGTCATGCAGGTCTCCAGCCCCATCGCGCGCACGCCCTTCACGATCTCGACGATCGCGGGCATATCGCGGTCCTTGGGGTTGCGCCAGGCAGCACCCATGCAGAAGCGCTGGCTACCGTGGTCCTTCGCCTGCGCTGCGGATTGCAGCACGGCCTGCACGTCCATCAGCTTGCTCGCTTCGACGCCGGAATCCGCTTTCACCGACTGCGAACAATAGCCGCAATCCTCCGGACACCCGCCGGTCTTGATGCTCAGCAGCGTGCACAGTTGCACCTGCTCCGGCGGGTGATGCTCCCGATGCACCGTCGCAGCGCGGAACAGCAGTTCGGTGAATGGCAGGTCGAACAGGCTCGCGATTTCTTCGCGGGTCCAGTCGGTACGGACGGAGTTCATACGGGTTTCCTAGCCAGATAGAGACCGGCGGCCATGACCGCGAGGCCGAGCGCGCGCCTTGGCGTAATCGCGCTCTTGATGGAACCGAGCAGGCCGAAATGGTCGATAAGCGCGGCTGCCACGATCTGGCCAAGCAGGACGAAGAAAATGGCATTGCCCAAACCTATCCGCGGCGCGGAATAGGCGACCGACGTGGCGTAGAACAGCATCATCACCGCTCCGATCCAGAGCCACGGCCGCTCGAAGGTGAATGCGCTGGCTGGCGGGTAGCCGGTGAAAGTCAGCATCATCATCGCAATCAGGAAGCCGATCGCGAAGGTCACCGCGGTCGCCGCGACCGGGCCGCCAAGTTGCTGGCCAAGGCCGGCGTTGAGGGCGGCGAACACCGGTATGCCCAGCCCCGCGGCGAACATCTTGGCGGCTAAAGGCAGGAAACTGCTTCCGGTCTGACCGCTCATGGCACGTCTTCCACTGTCTCGTTTGCAGGCGGCATATTGTGACCCAGCAGGCGCAGGACGTCGGCGGCTGCCTCGATCACGTTCGTGCCCGGTCCGTATATGCCCTGCACCCCTGCATCGCGCAAAAATTCGTAATCCTTCTGCGGGATCACCCCGCCGGCGATCACCTTGATGTCGCTGCGGCCAGCATCCTTCAACAGGCCGATCAGTTCGGGGATGAGCGTCTTGTGCCCGGCGGCAAGGCTGCTTGCGCCAATGGCGTCGGCGTTTTCGGCGAGCGCCATGTCGCGCGTTTCTTCCGGGGTCTGGAACAGCGGGCCGCTGAGGACGTCGAAGCCCATGTCGGCGAATGCGCTGGCGATCACGTTCGCGCCGCGATCGTGGCCGTCCTGGCCCATCTTCGCGACGATCAGCCTGGGCGCGCGCCCGAGCCTGCGGGCCACCGCCTCCACACCTTCCACCACCTGATTGTAGCGGTCGTCGTCGGCATAGGCCTTGGCATACACACCGCGCACTGGCTTCGGCGTCGTGTCGTAGCGTCCGAATACGGCTTCCATCGCCGCGCTGATCTCTCCCAGTGTCGCATCGTGCCGGGCGGCTTCGACTGCCAGCTGAAGAACGTTCGCCCCGCCGCTCGCGCCTTGGGTCAGCGCATCAAGGGCGGCGCGGCACGCCGGTTCGTCCCGCTTTGACCGGACTTCCTGCAGCCGTGCGATCTGGCTCTGACGCACGGCGTGGTTGTCGATATCGAGCGTGTCGATCTCGTCTTCCGTATCGCGGCGGTACTTGTTGACGCCGACGATCACCGTCTCGCCCTTGTCGACGCTGGCTTGCTTCGCTGCTGCTGCCATCTCGATCTGTGCCTTGGGCTTGCCGCTGGCGACGTATGCGGTCATCCCGCCCGCCGCCTCGACCTCGTCGAGCATGGTGCGCGCCTCTTCGACCAGCGCAGCAGTCAGGCTTTCGATATAGTAGCTGCCGCCCAGGGGATCAGCGACCTTGGTGACGCCCGTCTCCTCTTGAATCACCAGCTGCGTATTGCGTGCGATGCGGGCGGAGAAGTCTGTCGGCAGCGCGATGGCTTCGTCCAGCGCGTTGGTGTGGAGCGATTGCGTGCCGCCCAGCACGGCCGCCATCGCCTCGATCGTGGTGCGGATGACGTTGTTGTAGGGATCTTGCTCCTGCAAGCTGACGCCGGAGGTCTGGCAGTGGGTCCGGAGCATCTTCGACTTCGGGTTCTGCGCCCCCAGCCCTTCCATCACGTCGTGCCACAGCGCGCGCGCGGCCCGCATCTTGGCGATCTCCATGAAGAAGTTCATGCCGATGCCCCAGAAGAAGGACAGGCGCGGCGCGAAGGCATCGATGTCCAGCCCCGCCTCCATGGCGCGCTTGGCGTATTCCTTGCCGTCGGCGATGGTGAAGGCAAGTTCCTGTACCGCCGTCGCCCCGGCCTCGTGCATATGGTAGCCCGAGATCGAAATGCTGTTGAATTTCGGCATGTTCACGGATGTATATGCGATGATGTCGGAGACGATCCGCATGCTCGGCTCGGGCGGGTAGATATAGGTGTTGCGGACCATGAACTCCTTGAGGATATCGTTCTGGATGGTCCCGGCGAGCTTGTCCTGAGGAACGCCCTGCCGCTCTGCCGCCACGATGTAGAATGCCAGGACGGGGATCACCGCGCCGTTCATCGTCATGGAAACGCTCATGGTGTCGAGCGGGATCTGGTCGAACAGGATTTCCATGTCGCGCACCGTGTCGATCGCGACGCCCGCCTTGCCGACATCACCGACCACGCGCGGGTGATCGCTGTCATAGCCGCGATGGGTGGCAAGGTCGAAGGCGACCGACAAGCCTTTTTGTCCCGCCGCGAGGTTGCGGCGATAAAAGGCGTTCGATTCTTCCGCGGTCGAGAAGCCCGCATACTGGCGGATGGTCCACGGGCGACCGGTGTACATCGAGGCATAGGGCCCACGCGTGAAGGGCGCGATGCCGGGCACCCCGGGGTCGAGACCCTCGGTGTCTTCGCTGGTGTAAAGCGGCTTCACCGCAATCCCTTCGGCCGTATGCCAGGTCAGAGCGTCAAGATTTTCGGCGCCCTTCACCTCCTTTTCAGAGAGGGGCTTCCAGTCGTCATATCCGGGGGTCTTGTGGGTCATGGTCCTCTCAGGCGCGGGCGCTCGGGCGTGCGGAGACGCGGGCGTGCCAGTCGTGCAGGTGTTCGAGATCGTCCGCCGCCCCGCAGCCGACGAAGCTGGCGAAATCCATCGTCGTCAGCAAGGTGATGTCGGCGGCAGAAAAGCTGTCGGTGGCGAGAAACTCCCGCCCCTCCAGCGCACGGTCGAAATAGCTGAAGCCGCTTTCGACACGCGGGCGATTGGTCTCGCCCCATTCGGCATTGCGGCCCGGCAGCGCGGCAGTGAAGGCGTGCGTGTGAACCCACACCTGCCCGACAGCCTGCATCAGGTTCAGTTCGACCTGCCGGTTCCACATTTCGACCCGGCCGATTTCCAGCGGGGTGCTGCCGAACAGCGCAGGCTCCGGCCGGAGCGCTTCGAGATAGCGCATGATCGCCACGCTTTCGGTGATCACATCGCCATCGTCGGTTTCCAGCGCCGGCGTCTGCCCGCGCGGATTGATGGCGAGATATTCGTCTGACTTCTGCTCTCGCTTGGGGATGGAGATGTCCCGAACGGGTAGCTCGATGCCCTTTTCCGCTGCGAAGATGCGGACGCGGCGCGGATTGGGCGCGGGATTGGCACTATCGTAGAACAGCATCGCTCAGCACCCCTTGAACGCAGGAGCGCGCTTCTGGAGGAACGCCATTCCGCCTTCCATCGCATCTTCGCTGGCGGCGGCGGTGCGCTGCCCCTCGGCCTCGGCCAGCAGCACGTCCTGCACCGTCCCGTCGAGCGCGGTGGCGATGTTGGCCTTCATCGTGGCGTAGGCGACGGTCGGTCCGGCGGCGAGCTTGTGCGCCAGCGCCTTTGCCTCTTCCATCAGAGCCTCGTCGGCGACGGCCTTGTAGATGAGGCCCCATTCCTCCGCCTGCGCGGCGCCAATCTTCTCACCCAGCATCATCATGCGCGTGGCGCGGGCGCGACCGATGGCGCGGGCGAGCAACCATGAAGATCCGCCGTCGGGCACCAGACCGATGTTGACGAAGGCCTGCAGGAAATAGGCGCTCTGCCCTGCAATCACGAAGTCGCCCGCCAAAGCCATGGAGCATCCGATACCCGCCGCAGGTCCGTTGACCGCGCAGATGACCGGGACAGGCGTGCGCAGGATCTGGCTGATCAGCGGGTTGTAGAAGTTCTGTAGCGCCTGATGGCTGCCGCCCTTGCCGCGCAGCGGGCCGCCCTCGCCCCGCGCGGCAAGGTCCGCGCCGGAACAGAAGCCCTTGCCTGCGCCGGTAATCACCACCGCGCGCGCATCGCCGAGATCGTAGAGCGCGTCGCTGAGTTCGCTCGCGAGGTCGAGCGAGGCAGCGTTGAGCCGGTCGGGCCGATTGAGCGTGACGGTGAGGACGTCCCCTTCGCGTTCCGCCAGGATTGTTTCGTAGCTCACGCGCGCATTCTCCCGATATGTTTTCAATCGCAACCGTCTCTGGCGCGGATGGGGGGCAAGGGCAAGTCCGCTAGGACGCGCTGCGGCAGGGTGCGACGGTCAGTTAGACCAGTGCGCGTCGTCCTTCGGTGTTTCCATGATTTCGGTAAGCTGGCCCATCATGTCCTTGGGGTGGAGGAAGAAGATGGGCGTGCCATGCGCGCCGATGCGCGTCGGGCCAAGGATGCGCTTGCCCAATCCCTCGAACCAGCTGCGCGCCTCCTCGATATCCTCGACCTCGTAGCATAGGTGGTGCTGACCACCCGCCGGGTTTTTGGCGAGGAAGCCATTGATCGGCGAGCTTTCGTCGAAGGGTTCGATCAGCTCGATCTGCGTGCCGTGAGTGCCATTCTCGCCCGGCGTATCGACGAAGCAAACCTTCACCCCCTGCTCCTCCAGATCGAACGGCTCATGCGTGATCTTGGCGCCCATGACGTCCCGGTAATAGCGCAGCGATTCCGCGATCGAGGGCGTCGCGACGCCGATATGGTTGAGGCGACCGAGTTTCATTTTGTCTCCAATGATAATGCCAGCCAAATGATTCCCCCGAGAAAAGACAGTATAGATAGCCCCAAAAGTACTGCAGCCGTCATCGAAGCACCGTTAACGCCCGCTTCCGGGGCAACATTATCGTAATCTTGTTCGGTAACTGCGACCCCAGCCCAATGGGACTTAAACAAAGCGTCGCCAGCTAACGCCAGACCTCTGACAAGTAGCAAGTTTCCGAAAACAGAAAACGCCAACCCTATACTAAAGACGATTCCGGGGCCCAGAAGCATAGGCCGGAGATAATCAGAGCTCAGCATCGCTGCCAACGGTGCTCCGTTGATGGTCAAAGTGGTCGCCATAACCCACTTGAACAGATCGAGTGTTATCGAGAAAAAACGCTCAATATCAAGTTCGATTAAGCGTTCGCGCGCGGCAGTCATTCGATCTACTTGACCTTCAAATTTTTTCACAAAAATTTTTCCTCACAACGGAATATTGTCATGCTTCTTCCACGGGTTCTCAAGCTGCTTACCGCGTAGCTTCCTGAGCCCCAGCGCGATCCGCCGCCGGGTGGAGTGCGGGTAGATCACCTCGTCGATATAGCCGCGTTGCGCTGCCACGAAGGGATTGGCGAAGCGGTCTTCGTATTCCTTCGTCTTCTCGGCGATCTTTTCGGGATCGTCGCGGTCCTGGCGGAAGATGATCTCCACCGCGCCCTTCGCGCCCATCACGGCGATTTCGGCGGTCGGCCATGCGTAGTTGAGGTCGCCGCGCAGGTGCTTTGATGACATCACGTCATAAGCGCCGCCATAGGCCTTGCGGGTGATGACGGTGATCTTGGGCACGGTGGCCTCGGCATAGGCGAACAGCAGCTTGGCGCCGTGCTTGATGATGCCGTTATGCTCCTGCGCCGTGCCGGGAAGGAAGCCGGGTACGTCGACGAAGGTCAGGATCGGGATTTCGAAGGCATCGCAGAAGCGCACGAAACGCGCGGCCTTCTTGGAAGAATTGATGTCGAGCACGCCGGCGAGCACCATTGGCTGGTTCGCCACCACGCCGACCGTGCGCCCTTCCACACGCCCGAAGCCGCAGATGATGTTGGCGGCATGGCCCGGCTGGATCTCGAAGAACTCGCCCTCGTCCAGCGTCTTCCGGAGCACTTCGTGCATGTCGTAGGGCTGGTTGGCGTTGTCGGGTATCAGCGTGTCGAGGCTCGGCTCCTCGCGGTCCCATGCGTCGGCGGTGGGGCGTTCCGGCACTTCCTCGCGGTTCGACAGCGGTAGGTAATCAAAGAAATCGCGCGTTGCGAGCAGCGTTTCGATGTCGTTGGCGAAGCTGTTGTCGGCAACGGAGGTCTTGGTGGTGTGCGTCTTTGCCCCACCCAGTTCTTCCTGCGTGACGACCTCGTTGGTCACCGTCTTCACCACGTCCGGTCCGGTAACGAACATATAGCTGCTGTCCTCCACCATGAAGATGAAGTCGGTCATGGCGGGCGAATAGACCGCCCCGCCCGCACACGGCCCCATGATGAGGCTGATCTGCGGCACCACGCCGCTCGCCAGCACATTGCGCTGGAACACCTCGGCATAGCCGCCGAGGCTGGCGACGCCTTCCTGAATGCGCGCGCCGCCGGAATCGTTGAGGCCGATGACCGGCGCCCCGACCTTCATCGCGGTGTCCATCACCTTGCAGATCTTCTCCGCATGACGCTTGGACAGCGAGCCGCCGAAAACGGTGAAGTCCTGGCTGAAGACGTAAACCAGTCGCCCGTTGATCGTGCCGCTGCCGGTGACCACGCCATCGCCGGGGATTTTCTGCGTCTCCATGCCGAAATCGACGCAGTCATGCTCGACGTAGCGATCCAGCTCCTCGAAGCTGCCTTCGTCGAGCAGCACATCGAGCCGTTCGCGCGCTGTCAGCTTGCCCTTGGCGTGCTGCGCTTCGACCCGCTTCTGCCCCCCGCCGAGTTCGGCTGCGGCACGGCGGCGTTCCATTTCGGCGATGTTGGCGGACATGGTTTCTCCTGAAATCGTTTGACGGCGGTTAGGCTTCGGCCCCGCCGCCGGTCAAGCCAGCCTAAGGTCTCACGCGAGACCGGCCGCGGACAGCAGCGCCCTGGTGCTGGGGTCGAAATCGCCACCACCGCTTTCAGCATCCTTGGCCATTTTCTTGCCCAGTTCGACGCCGAACTGGTCGAAGGGGTTGATCCCCATCAGAACGGCATTGGCGAAGGTCCGGTGTTCGTGAAAGGCAATCAGCGCGCCAAGGGCGCCGGCGTCCAGATCATCTGCCAGCATGGTCGCGCTTGGGCGATTGCCGGGGAAGGCGCGCGCAGGGTCCTTGCCATCTGAACTCATGTTGCCGCCCGCCATCAGCGCCGCTCCTTGCGCGAAGCAATTGGTCAGCAGGATGCGGTGGTGCGCAGGGTCGAGATCGTCGCCCGGCGCAACGCTGGCGATGAAGTCCACCGGGATCAGGTGCGTCCCCTGGTGCAGCAGTTGGAACACGGCGTGCTGCCCGTCCGTGCCCACCCCGCCCCATGTGATCGGCGCGCTGGCCGCGTCGAGCGGATTGCCTTCCGCCGTGACGCGCTTGCCGTTCGATTCCATTTCCAGCTGCTGAAGATAGTCGGGAAGCAGCGCCAGCCGCTCGTCATAGGCGAAGCAGGCGCGCGTCTGACACCCGCGCACGCGGGTGTAATACTGGTCGGCAAAAGCGGCGCGCAGTGGCAGGTTGGCGCGCCCGGCGGTATCGCGGAAATGCTCGTCCACGGCGCGCGCGCCTTCCAGCATGGCGGCAAATTCCGCCCAGCCGACGGCGAGCGCCACGGGGAAGCCGATGCTCGACCACAGCGAATAACGCCCGCCCACGCTCTCGGGGAATGGCAGGACGCGTGTTTCGTCCACGCCCCACTCCACGGCCTTGTCGGGGCTGGCGGTGAGCGCCACCACCCGGCCCGAGGGGTCGCCGACGCCGCCGGCCTGCAACCAGTCGAGCACGCTCTGGGCGTTGGTCATGGTCTCGATGGTGGTGAAGGTCTTGCTCGCCACCGCGACCAGCGTGGTTGCCGGGTCGCAGGCCGCGAACGCCTGTTCCAGCGCCAGCCCGTCGATGTTCGAGACCACATGGACGTCCACCAGCGCGAGATCGCGCGTCAGCGCGTCCACCGCCAGCTTCGGGCCGAGCGCGCTGCCGCCGATGCCGATGTGGATGAGGTGCTTGACCTCGCCCATCGCGCCGTCGTGGATCGCTTCGACCAACAGCCTCATGCGCTGGTGGAGAGCCTGGGCTTCCTCCACATCCGTTGCGCTGCCGACGCCGCGCTGCGCGGTGTGGGTCGCCGCGCGACCTTCAGTGACGTTGATAGCCTCGCCGCCCAGCAACTGGTCGCGCTTGCCAGCAAAATCCATCGCCCCGGCCAGCGCCTCGAAATCGGCCAGCAGGTCGTCATCAAGATGGGTCTTAGACCAGTCGAACAGGATGGAGTTTGCAGGAACCGCCGCATCGTCGCCTGCCTGACCCCAGCCGATCCGTCCGCTCAGCTTCGCCACCCGGTCGCTGTCCTTCGCGAACAGCTGCTCCAGCGTGGGGTCGTTGTGCAGCGAAATGGCTTTCCAGCAGGCTTTTGCGTCGGTCATCGGCGAAGGGCTTTCGGTTGGGAGTTGAGTCCTCCGGCACCTAACCTTGCGTCACGCCATTGCAAGCCCGCCGGTCTTCCGCAAATGCGCTTGACTAGCGCGAGGGCCGCCAACAAGGGTCGCGCGCATGAACGACACCGCCGTCACGACCGAGACCACGCCCGCCAAGCCGGAGAAAAAAGAGGAAGGGCCGTTCTGGCAATTCCTGCTCAAGCTGGCGCTGGCGGTGTTCATTTTCCGCAGCTTCATCTTCTCCAGCTTCGTCATTCCGAGCGAGTCGATGCTGCCGCGGTTGTGGAACGGCGATTACCTGTTCGCCGCCAAGTGGCCCTACGGCTATTCGCGCTATTCGCTGCCGTTCAATGCGCCGCTGATTCCAGGCCGCGTCTTCGCCAGCCAGCCCGAGCCGGGCGATATCGTCATCTTCAAGCATCCGGTCGACCTTTCCGACTACGTGAAGCGAGTCATCGCCGTGCCGGGCGACCAGGTCGAGATGCGTGCCGGGCAGGTCGTGCTGAACGGTAAGCCGGTGCCCAAGGTGCGGATCGCCAATTTCGACATCCCCGCCTCTCCCAACACCGGTTGCCATCCCTTCTCGGAAACGGTCGAGACGCCGGAAGGCGACATCGTCTGCCGATACCAGCAGTTCCGCGAAACGCTGCCCAATGGCGTCAGCTTCAACGTTCTCGATTTCGGGCCGATGCCGAAGGACACCTTCGGACCAGTCGTGGTGCCCGAAGGCAAGATGTTCCTGATGGGCGACAATCGCGACAATTCGCAGGACAGCCGCTTTCCCGCAGCGGTCGGCGGCGGGGTCGGCATCGTCGATCAGGAACTGCTGGTGGGCCGCGCGACGGTGATGGCATGGTCGACCGACGGCAGTGCGGAATGGCTGCTCCCGTGGACCTGGTTCAGCGCCGCGCGCTGGAACCGGATCGGGGGCACGTTTTGAGCGCTCTGCTCGCCGCGCTCTCCTCCGACGAGCGCGCGTTCCTGATGCAGCTTGGCGTGACGAACCTTGGCGACGAACAGCTCTGGGCAGAGGCGCTGACGCATGGCAGCGCCCAGGCGCCCCGCGATTACCAGCGTCTCGAGTTCCTGGGTGACCGCGTGCTCGGCCTTTCGATCGCGCAGGCACTGTATGAAGGTTCCGACGCGCCGGAAGGCAAGATGGCGCAGCGGCTGAACGCGCTGGTCAGCAAGGCCACCTGCGCCGCCATCGGCCGCGCCAACGGTCTGTCGCAGGTGGTTCGGCTGGGCAAGCAGGCGCGCGAAGACGGCGGGGCGGACAGCGACAACATTCTTGGCGACGTGACCGAATCGCTGCTCGGCGCGCATTTCCTCGTCCACGGCTTCGAGGGCACGCGCGCGATGATTCTGCGCCTGTGGGACGACAAGCTCAACGGTCGGACCGGGGAGAAGAAACACCCCAAGAGCGCGCTACAGGAATGGGCCGCGGGCAATCGCCGCCGTCCACCCGAATATGAACTGCTGAAGCGCGAAGGCCCGGACCACGCGGCACGTTTCACCGTACGCGTTTCCGTCCACCGCGTGGGCGAGGCGGAAGCCGTCGCCGCCAGCAAGCAGGAAGCCGAAACAGCCGCCGCTAAGGCGTTCATGGAGCAATTCGCATGACAGAGCACAAATGCGGCATCGTCGCCGTGCTGGGTGCGCCCAACGCGGGCAAGAGCACGCTGGTCAACCAGCTCGTCGGTCAGAAAGTCGCGATCACCAGCGCAAAGGCGCAGACCACCCGCGCGCGGATGATGGGCATCGCTCTCTATCCGGATCCCGATCCCGTCACGCAGATGATCCTCGTCGACACGCCGGGCATCTTCGCGCCCAAGCGCCGGCTCGACCGCGCAATGGTGAGCGCGGCATGGGAAGGCGCGGAGGCCGCCGATGCGCTGCTGCTGCTGGTCGATCCGATCAAGCAACGCCGCCACGAACTGGAACCGCTGATTGAGCAGGTCGCCGGGCGGCCCGAGCGCAAGATCCTTGTCCTCAACAAGGTCGATCGCGCGAAGAAGGAGCCGCTGCTGGCTCTGGCCGAAGAACTCTCAGCCAAGGTCGATTTCACCGAGGTTTTCTTCATCTCGGCATTGACCGGCGACGGTGTGGCCGAAATGAAGTCCGCGCTCGCCGCGATGATGCCGGTGGCCGAGTGGATGTATCCCGAAGATCAGGTCAGCGACGCCAGCGAACGCCTGCTCGCGACCGAGATCACGCGCGAACAGCTCTACCGCCAGCTGCACGAGGAACTGCCCTACGACAGCGCGGTTCGGCCGGAAAAATACCTCCAGCGGCCGGACGGCAGCGTGGAAATTCACCAGCAAATCCTTGTCGCGCGGGACAACCAGCGCGCCATCGTTCTCGGCAAAGGCGGCAGCCGCATCAAGGCGATCGGGCAGGCCGCCCGCGAGGAGCTGAGCGCACTGCTCGGCCAGAAGGTCCACCTCTTCCTGCACGTCAAGACCGACGAACGCTGGAGCGAGGACAAGGAACTGTTCGAGGAAATCGGGCTCGACTGGGTGCGCTGAGCGCGAGCGCCGCGCTCAGCGTTTCTTGAGTATCTCGATTTTGTTCGCCTTGGCGAAGTCCTTGGTGGATTCCTCGCTGCGCCCGATCGCCTTGGCGATTTCCTTCAGCCCCTTGCCCTTGGCAGCCAGCGTACGCAGCTGACCGGCCTCGTCGGACTTCCACGGTTGCTTGTGGCGTTCGAAGCGTTCCTTCGCCATCAGTCCGCCTTCGCTTTTGCAGCGGGCTTTTTCTTGGCAGCCGGTTTTTTCTTCGGGGCCGCCTTCTTCTTCGGCGCTGCCTTTTTCTTCTTCTTGGCCGGTCCCTTGGCCGCGCGGGCATCGATCAGTTCGATCGCCTGGGCATCGGTGACGTCTTCCGGCTTCATGTCCTTCGGGATGGTCGCGTTGGTCGTGCCGTCGGTGACGTAGGGACCGTAGCGGCCCGGCATGACCCGCATCTCGCCTTCGCTGGTCGGGTGCTTGCCGAGCGTCTTGATCGGCTCCGCCTTGCCGCGCGCGCCGCCCTTGCGGTTGACGGCCTCGGCCAGCAGGGTGACAGCGGCGTTCATGCCGGTCTCGAACACGTCGGCGGTCGATTGCAGCTTGGCGTATTTGCCATCGTGCCGAAGATACGGACCGTAACGTCCTATGGCAGCTTCGATTTCCTTGCCGGTTTCCGGATGCCCGCCAATGATCCGCGGCAGCGAGAGGAGCTTCACCGCCCATTCGAGATCGAAATCGGGCAAGTCCTTGGGGATCGAGGCGCGCTTGGCCTCCTTGCCTTCGCCCATCTCGACATAGGGGCCGAAGCGCCCGGTCTTGCGGGTGATGTCCTCGCCCGTCTCCGGGTGCTGGCCCATCACGCCGTCTTCGGCAGCATCCTCCCCATCCGCGCCCGGTTGGGCGAAGCGGCGCGTGTACTTGCATTCGGGGTAATTGTCGCAGGCGACGAATGCACCGAAGCGGCCACCGCGCAGATGCAATTCCCCACCGTCGCGCCCTTCGGCAAGGCACAGCGGACAGGCGCGCGGGTTCGACCCGTCTTCCTTCGGCGGGAAGAGGAAGTCGGAGAGATATTCGTCCAGCGCCTTCGTGACGTCGGAGGGCTGCTGCTCCATCACCTCGTCGGTCTTCGGTTTGAAGTCCTTCCAGAACTCGCTCAGCAGCTTCTTCCAGTTCTCCCGCCCGCCGGAAACTTCGTCCAGTTCGTCTTCCATTCCCGCGGTGAAGTCGTAGGCCACGTAGGTCGGGAAGAAACGCTCCAGAAATGCTGTCAGCAAACGGCCCGATTCCTCTGCGAAGAAACGGTTTTTCTCCATCCTGACATAGTCGCGATCGCGTAGCGTCTGGATGGTGGAGGCGTAGGTCGAAGGACGGCCGATGCCCAGCTCCTCCAGCCGCTTGACCAGGCTCGCTTCGGAGAAGCGCGGTGGCGGCTGAGTGAAATGCTGGTTCGCGTCGACGCTCTTCTTGGCGGGCTGGTCGCCCTTGCTCATGGCGGGGAGGAGATTGTCGTCATCCTCGTCCGCGCTGTCGTCGCGCCCTTCCTGGTAGACCGCGAAGAAGCCGGGGAACTTTACCACCTGCCCGGTGGCGCGCAGTTCGTGCTGGCCGGTCGGATCGCGCAGGGTGACGGTCGTGCGTTCCAGCGCGGCCGCCGACATCTGGCTCGCCATAGCGCGCTTGAAGATCAGGTCGTAAAGGCGCCCCTCGTCACCGCTGCCGGCGCGATCCTTGCGGAAATCGGTCGGGCGGATGGCTTCGTGCGCCTCCTGAGCATTTTTCGCCTTGCTGCTGTAAAAGCGCGGCTTTTCGGGTCGATAGTCGTCGCTGAAGCGCTCGGCAATCACATCGCGAGCCGCCATGATCGCGCTCATGTCCATCTGCACGCCATCGGTACGCATGTAGGTGATCGCGCCCGCTTCGTAGAGCGACTGCGCGCAACGCATCGTATGGCTGGCGGAGAAGCCGAGCTTGCGCGCTGCTTCCTGTTGCAGGGTGGAAGTGGTGAACGGCGGAGAGGGATTTCGCTTGAGCGGCTTGGTCTCGATGTCCTCGACCGTGAAACGCCCGCCATCGACCGCGGCCTTGGCCGCCATCGCGCTGCCTTCGTTGCCGAGGGTCATCTTGTCGAGCTTGTCGCCCGCGAACTTGACCAGTCGCGCATCGAAAGCCGTCCCGTCATGCTCCATGCGAGCGATGACGGACCAATATTCCTCCGGCCTGAAGGCCTCGATCTCCCGTTCCCGCTCGCAGATCAGCCGCAGGGCGACCGACTGGACGCGGCCCGCGCTCTTGGCACCGGGCAGCTTGCGCCACAGCACCGGCGAGAGCGTGAAGCCGAACAGGTAATCGAGTGCGCGACGGGCAAGGTAAGCCTCCACCAGATCACTGTCGATCTGGCGCGGGGCCTTCATTGCATCGGTCACCGCCTGCTTTGTGATCGCGTTGAAGGTCACCCGCTCCACCTTGGTGGGCAGCGCCTTGCGCTTCTTCAGCAGATCGAGGACGTGCCAGCTGATCGCTTCCCCTTCGCGATCGGGGTCGGTCGCGAGGACGAGGCGGTCGCTCTTCTTCGCGGCATCGGCGATGGCCTTCACCTGCTCGCGATTGCGCTTGTCGGAATAGACCTCCCAGTCCATCGCGAAGTCCTCGTCCGGGCGCACGCTGCCGTCCTTGGGCGGCAGGTCGCGGACGTGGCCGTAGCTGGCGAGGACCTTGTAATCCCCCCCAAGGTATTTCTCGATGGTTTTGGCCTTGGCAGGCGATTCGACGATAACGAGTTGCATTGCGGTTTCAGCGTTCCCTTACGCGTATACGTGTACGTACGCGCGAGTTTGGCCCCGCGCCGCCGCCCGTCAAGCGGGGTTGTTGGGGGCGTTACTCGAACACTTCGCTGACGCTGGTGTCCATTGGTGCGACGAGGTGGAAGACCGCGATGCTCAGCGCCAGCAGCAGGGCGTTCGAAAAGGCGTCGACGAACGCGCTGACCGCGAAGATCGCGATGTCGAAATTGGTCGAAAGCGCGGCAGCTGCTATCGCGCCACCCACGATGCTGAGGCCGATGGTGATGACCACCCCGACAAAGAAGATTGCCCAGCCGTGGCCCCTTGTAGCCTCCCAGCTTTTGCCGAGAGCGTCGGTAATGCCCTCGCCCTCACCCAGAAGGAAGCCGTTGGCGGCGGACCAGCGGACCAGAACAATTAGACCGGGGACGATCAGCAGGATGAGGCCGAGCATGAGCCCCAGCAGTGCAAGGATCGACATTCCGAGATAGCCCCAGAACCGCATCCGCTTATCGTGCAAGCGCCCGCGCTTGGCGAGCAGATCGCGCAAGACGAGGTAGCTTCCGACCAGAGAGACGACGGCGATCACGATCTGGAACAGCGCGACCAACAGCCCCTGCTCGGCGTTGACCATGAAGCCCACATCCAGGCCGTTGAACAGTTCGCTCTGCTCGACGATGCCCATCGCAAATCCGACCGCATTCAGCCCGCCCACGACTGCGACGTAGAGCGCAATCGCCTTCGCGCTGGCACTGACGAGAGAAAAAGTCTCGCTCAGAATCCCTGAAAAATCGGCTTCGCGTTCCATTGTGTTCCCCCTGAAATTTCTTAGCCCGCCAGGCTTACCCGTCCCCCGGCATGACGCTGCAATTGCCCTGTCACCTCCAGCTCCATCAGCGCGAGCTGCACGGCGGCGGTGCTTTCCCCAGATTGGCGGATCAGTTCGTCGACTGCAACCGGCGCGAGAGTGAGCATCCCCGCGATATCCGCAGCTTCCGCCTCGGCCAGTTCGTCGGGCGCGTAGTCGAAGCCGGCGGAGGGCTCGCGGAAGGCGGAGCGCCTTGTGCCGTCGAAGCCGTGGAGCAGTTCCACCACGTCCTCGGGCGATTGCACCAGCACTGCGCCATCGCGGATCAGCTGGTTACAACCCAGACTGCGCGGTTCGAGCGGGCTGCCGGGGATCGCCATGACCTCGCGCCCCGCCTCCCCCGCCAACCGCGCGGTGATGAGCGAGCCGGACTTGGGCGCCGCTTCCACCACCAGCGTACCGCTCGCCAGGCCAGCGATGATCCGGTTGCGGCTGGGAAAGTGGCTGCCGCGCGGTTCGGTGCCCGGTGGTTGCTCGGCGACGAGGAGACCTTCCCGCGCGATCCTCTCCTGCAACTCGGCGTGCTGCGGAGGATATGCGATTTCTATCCCGCTGGCGATGACGCCAATGGTCGCAGGCATTGCGCCCTGGTGCGCCGCCCCGTCGATCCCGCGTGCAAGGCCGGAAACCACGGTGAGGCCCGCGTCTGCCAGTACGGCCGCGAAGTCGCGCGTCAGCTTGACTGCCGCCGCGCTCGCATTTCGGGCGCCGACCATCGCGACGCAGGGCGCGGAGGCCAGTTCCAGCCGGCCGCGCCAGGTCAGGATCGGGGGCGAGCCGTCGACCTGCGCCAAGAGCGCGGGATAGTCGGGTTGATCGTGGAACAGGTAGCGCGCACCGGCCGCCCGCACGCCCTCGATCTCGCGCTCCACCTTGTCGGTCCCGACGGCACGATACTGCCGCCCGCCGCGCGTGCCGATGTCGGGCAGAGCCTCCAGCGCGGCGACGGCATTGCCGAAGCGGCGGAGTAGCTGGCGATAGGTGATCGGCCCGATATTGGGACTGCGCAGCAGGCGGATGCGCGCGAAGGCTTCGTCCTGTGTCAGGCTCACGTTTTCGCGCCGACCTTCGGTTCGGTCCCGGCGCGCAGGCGACCGATATTGGCGCGGTGGAGCCACAGGATGAGCACTGCGATCACCGCGAGAAATGGTACCGCCGCGACGAAGCCGAACGCCCAGGCCGCAACCGGTGCGATCACCGCCGCGCTCATCCCGGCAAGCGAACTGATCCGCGTCACCGCCAGCAGGCCCAGCCAGACCACGGCATAGGCCAGCCCGACGAAAAGGCCGATGCCGAAGCACACGCCCGCCAGCGTCGCTACGCCCTTCCCGCCGCGAAACTTCAGCCAGACCGGGAAGCAGTGCCCCAGCACCGCGCCAAGCGCTGCGACGCCAGCCGCCGTTTCGCCCCATCGCCATGCGATGAAGACTGGGAGAAACCCCTTCGCCAGATCGAGCAGCAGCGTTGCCGCTGCCAGCCCCTTCCTGCCCGTCCGCAACACGTTGGTCGCGCCGATATTGCCGCTGCCGATGTTGCGGATGTCCCCCTGCCCCGCTGCCTTCGCGAGCAGCAGGCCGAACGGGATCGAACCGCAGGCATATCCCAGCAAGAGTGCGAAAAACGCGTTCACAGCCGTCTCCGTCGCAAGGCCATCCGCCTTGATGTTTGAAACCGCTGTAAAGTTAAGTACGGGGCTTCGACAAGCTTGCTGCCATTGGAAACCGTCACTTTGGACCCGTCCGCCCCTATCCTGCTGTTTGATTCCGGCGTCGGCGGGCTGACGGTGCTGCACGCGCTTCGCGAAGTACTGCCCGATGCGCCGGTGATCTACGTCGCGGATGAGGCGGGGTTGCCGTATGGCGACAAGTCGGAGGCGGAGATTGCCGCACGGGTGTGCGGATTGCTCGGCCGCCTGTCGGAACGCTACGATCCGCGCCTGATCTGCATCGCCTGCAACACCGCAAGCACGATCGCGCTGGGCATGGTGCGCGAGGTGCTGGAAGTGCCCATCGTGGGGACCGTGCCCGCGATCAAGCCAGCCGCCGTGCTGACGAAGACCGGCGTGATCGGCCTCCTTGGCACGGCGGCCACGATCCGGCAGTCCTATGTCGACCGGCTGGAGGCGGAGTTCGCCGCCGACAAGGTGCTGCTGCGCCACGCTGCGCCGGAACTGGTCTCTCTCGCCGAGGCGAAGCTGCGCGGTGATGCCGTGATGCAAGCCCAGGTTCGGGACGCAGTCGCCGGTCTGCTGGACCACCAACGCGGCGCAGAGATTGATACGCTGGTGCTCGCCTGCACCCACTTCCCCTTGCTCCGCGACGAACTGGCGCAGGTCTTCGGTCCGCAGGTGCAATTCGTTGATGGCAGCGAAGGCATAGCCCGCCGCATCGCTCACCTCGTCGAAGGTCAGCCGATCGGCCGCGTAAACCCCGATCTGGCCCTCACGACAGGCGACCTGCCCTCGTTTCAAAGATTGCAACGCTCGTTGCAGGCGGCGGGTCTTGTCCGGGTAGAGCGGCTCTAGCTGCGAATCACTCGCAAAGATCGCGGTAGAAACCGCGGCTTTCCGCGCGTAATGCGCCCGCTGACATGAATTACGACCAGATCTTCGACCAGGCCATAGACCGGCTGCACGAGGAAGGGCGCTACCGCGTCTTCATCGACATCCTGCGCAACAAGGGCGGCTATCCCAACGCCCGCTGTTTCGCCGGGCACAACGGCCCCAAGCCGATCACCGTGTGGTGCTCGAACGATTACCTCGCCATGGGTCAGCACCCGAAGGTCATCGCCGCCATGGAAGAGGCGCTGCACGATGTCGGCGCAGGCTCTGGCGGCACCCGCAACATCGGCGGCAACACGCATTACCACATCGAGCTTGAGCGTGAACTGGCCGACCTCCACGGCAAGGAAAGCGCGCTGCTGTTCACAAGCGGCTATGTCTCCAACGACGCGACGCTGTCGACGCTAGCCAAACTGCTTCCGGGCTGCATCATCTTCTCCGACGAGCTGAACCACGCCAGCATGATCGCCGGCATCCGCAATGCCGGGTGCGAGAAGCGGGTCTTCCGCCACAACGACATCGCGCATCTCGAAGAACTGCTCGCCGCAGAGGATCCGGACACGCCGAAGGTCATCGCCTTCGAAAGCGTCTATTCGATGGATGGCGACGTCGCCCCGGTCCACGCAATCTGCGACCTCGCGGAGAAATACAACGCGCTGACCTATATCGACGAAGTTCACGCGGTCGGCATGTATGGCGAACGCGGCGGCGGCATCACGGAACGCGACGAAGCCGCACATCGCATCGACATTATCGAAGGCACGCTCGGCAAGGCTTTCGGCGTGATGGGTGGCTACATTGCCGCCGACGCCAAGATCGTCGACTGCATCCGCAGCTACGCACCGGGCTTCATCTTCACCACTTCGCTGTCCCCGGCGCTGGTCGCAGGCGTGCTCGCGGCGGTGAAGCATCTCAAGTCTTCGAGCGAGGAGCGCGACGCACAACAGGCTGCCGCGGCGCAGCTCAAGGCGCTGATGGCGCAGGCCGGCCTGCCGGTCATGCCCAGCACCACGCATATCGTGCCGCTGATGGTGGGCGATCCGGTGCGCGCCAAGAAGATCAGCGACATCCTGCTCGCCGAATACGGCGTCTACGTTCAGCCGATCAACTTCCCGACCGTGCCCCGTGGTACGGAACGTCTGCGCTTCACTCCCGGCCCCGCCCATACCGAGGAGATGATGCGCGAGCTTGTCCGCGCGCTGGTCGAAATCTGGGATCGCATGGAACTGGAGCTGGCAAGGGCAGCCTGAGCGCAGGATTGCCGTAGCGGAATTTGCGATTGCTTCGGCCTGCGCTAGGCCGCTCTCCCACAAGGAGAGAACATGCGCGGCAATTCCGAACAGACCTATGATGACGTGGTGCTTGGCCGCCGCTCGATCCGTGGCTACCTCGACAAGCCCGTACCGCGCGAACTGATCGAGGAAGTGCTGGCTCTCGCCATGCGCTCTCCTTCGTCCATGAACACCCAGCCCTATCACTTCCACGTCATTACGGGCGAGCCGCTCGATCGGATTCGCAAGGGCAATACCGAGAACATTCTCGCCGGCCTGCCCGACAGCCGTGAGTTCCGGCGCGGGGACGCTTTCGCGGGCAAGCACCGCGAACGTCAGATCGGTTGCGCCGTGCAGCTGTTCGAAGCGATGGGCATCGAACGCGACGACAAGGAAATGCGGCAGGAGTGGGTGCTTCGCGGCTTCCGCCAGTTCGACGCGCCGGTCTGCGTGATCGTGAGTTACGACAGGGAGCTTTCCGGCAGCGACGACACCGCCTTCGATTGCGGTGCCGTCACGACTGCGCTGGTCAACGCCGCGTGGTCGCGCGGGCTGGGCTGCGTCATCAACTCGCAGGGGATCATGCAGTCGCCCGTCGTGCGAGAGCACGCCGGGATACCCGACGACCAGGTCATCATGAAGGCGGTGGCGATGGGCTGGCCGGATCCGGACTTCCCCGCAAACGCGGTCAAGATCACCCGCCGCGAAGTGTCGGACGCAGCGAATTTCGTCGGATTCGGCGACTGACCGCGCGAAACGCACAACTCGACTCATCGCACCACCCGCCCCGCCCGTCCTCATGGTAGGATACGAGGCGGGTTCAGTTCATTGACTGGCAATCCGGAGCCTGCTGGTTCCGGTCGACCCGCTCACAACCTGTGGGCGACTGCGAAAAATTTGTTCAATATTTTCAAGGGGGCAGTTGAAGCCATAAGCGTCCGACAGGGAAATGGGCCTGCAATTTCAGCAGGTTCGCAAGGGAAGGATGAAGGCTCGTTGATTACGTAAGGAGAATTGCGATGACCACCATTTCCAAGACTATCGTTTCGGCCAGCGCGCTGGCCGCACTGGCGATGTCCGTCCCCGCGGGCGCCCAGCAGGCGAGTGAAGGCGAAGGCGAAGTCCTCACCACCGTCTACGGCTCCCCGCCATCCGACCTTTCGGGCATGAACGAAGGGCCCGATCTCGAAGGCTTCATCTCGGCCCGTTCGGGCGACCGCATCCAGGTTACGACGCCGGGCGGCGAGCGCACTGTCGTTTCGCTCAGCCAGGGCACCGAAATTCGCTCCAGCGGCGGCTTCCTCGGACTGTCGAAGGAGAAGCTGTCGGTCAACGAACTGATGAACGGCCTGCCGGTCGAAGTCGAAACCGTCGAATGGGCCAACGGCCTCGTGGCGAGCAAGATCGCGCTCAAGACCAAGGACATGAAGACCGCGACGATGATCCGCACCGGCACGGCGCAGGGCTTCGCCGAACAGACTGCCGCGACGGAGGCTTTGCGCGGGCGCGTCGGTGACATCGACAACTACAACCTCAAGAACACCACCAATGTCTATTTCGACACCGGCAAGGCCGCGCTGTCGCCCGATGCCGAGGCCGCGCTGTGCAACGCCGCGACCGAAGCGGAAGGCATGGACAACGCCCTGCTGCTGGTGGTCGGCTACACCGATTCGACCGGCGACTACGAGTTCAACCAGGATCTGAGCGAGAAGCGTGCGGCCCGCGTGGTGAACTACCTGCAGCAGGCCTGCGGCTGGAAGCCCTACCGGATGCTGACGCCGACCGGCATGGCAGAGGCCGACCCGATTGCGCCGAACGATTCCGCGCAGAACATGGCCCAGAACCGCCGCGTGGCGGTGAACATCATGGTCAGCAAGGCCGTCGACGGACTCTAGGTCTGTTTGCACAAGGACGGCCTGCGGGCTGCCCTGCCCTTCTACGAGCCGGCGAGCGCCTTCTGGCGTTTCGCCGGCTCGACGTTTCCGGTCAGCAGCCGGCCGCGCATTGTCTCTTGGGGCATCGACCCGGAATCGAATCAGTCTAACGTCGATGGATGCGGCGGTGCGATCTTCGCGCAGCGACGTCGGACGCCATAAAAACCCCGGCGAGACACAGCAGGCCTCGCCGGAACACGCGCATCACCGCAGGCTTACGACATTGTCGCTCTGGCGCACTTCGCGGTCGCCGCGATAGAGGCTCGCCATAGGCTCGTCTCCGGTCACGACCTGCTGCGCATTACCGAAGCCATTGAAGCCGGTCTTCATCGCCGCACCATAGGCGCCCAGCATACCGATCTCGATATAGTCGCCGGACTTGATGTCGCCGGGAAGCTGGAACGGCCCCTGCATGAAGTCGATGTCGTCGCAGGTCGGGCCAAAGAACGCGAAATCTTCCTGCGGTCCTTGGCGGCCTTCCTCCAGCGAGGCGACCGGGAAGCGCCAGCCTACGTGGGCCGCATCGAACAGCGCACCATAGGCACCGTCGTTGATGTAAAGCTCGTTCCCGCGGCGCTTTTCGACGCGTACGATCATCGAGGAATACTCGGCGCACAGGGCCCGACCGGGCTCGCACCAGAGTTCCGCGTTGTAGGCGATCGGCAACGCCTCGAAATGCTTGTGGATGATCGCGAAGTAATCTTCGAGCGGCGGCGGCTCCATGCCGGGATAGACACTCGGGAAACCACCACCGACATCGACCATGTCGATCACGACGCCGGCTTCCGCCACGGCGGCCTTCACACGCTCCAGCGCCTGAACATAGGCGAATGGCGTCATCGCCTGGCTGCCGACGTGGAAGCACACGCCCAGCCAGTCGCAATGCTGGCGGGTCGCCTGCAGCAGCGGCGCCGCGTCCGCAAGATCGACGCCGAACTTCGACGCCAGCGAAAGCTCCGAATAGTCGGACGACACGCGCAGCCGCACCAGCAGGCGCAGGTCGCTGGCGGCTTCGCCGTCTTCTCCGCGGCAGCATTCGACGATCTTCTCCAGTTCCTCGATATGGTCGAGGCTGAAGGTCTTTACGCCATGCTCGAAATACGCCTCGCGAATCGCGGCGCGAGTCTTGACCGGGTGCATGAAGCACAGGGTCGCCTCGGGCAGCGTTTCACGCGCCAGCCGCACTTCGGCGATGGAAGCGACGTCGTAATGGGTGATTCCGCTGTCGTAGAGCACGCGCAGCAAGTCAGGCGACGGATTCGCCTTCACCGCATACATCGACTTGCCGGGGAATTTCTGCGCGAAGAAATGGCCAGCGCGCGCGGCGGCGTGCGGGCGATTGCAGATGACCGGTTCGTCCGGTGCGAGGTCGCGAACTACAGACCGAGCGTCAGGATAGATGTGCAATTCAAGGGACCCCCAGAAGGTTTAGTTTCTGACCTTTCGGTCAACAGGGCTGCCTTGCGGTTCGTGTCCCTTGGGGCAGGAAGGGCGCATATAGAGAGCCGCGACCGAACCGCAAGGGAAATGTGCCCTGGTTTAGGGGTTAGCGAGTGGGCTGCAGATTGGCTCCCGCAGAGTGGCCGAGCCGTGGCGCTTGTTCGCCGGGACGTGACCGCCGGTGTCAGCTTGGCTGGAAATCGACGCGCGGTGCCTGGTCGACTACGCCCTTCTCGCTGTCGTCGAGCTTGTGGAAGTCGGCCTGCTGGAACCCCAGCACGGATGCGAACATCACGGCCGGGAAGCTTTCACGCGCGGTATTGTAGCGCGAGACCGCAGCATTGAGCGCGCGGCGTGCGGCAGCAAGCTTGTCTTCAACGTCGCTCAGTTCGCGCTGCAATTCCTGAAAGTTCACGTTCGCCTTAAGATCCGGATAGGCTTCCGCGAGGGCCAGCAGCCTGTCGAGCGCGATGCGAAGCTGCCCTTCGTCGCCCGAGTTCATCGCGCCGCTGGCGGCCTGGTTGCGCGCGCTGATCACCGCATCGAACGTGTCTTTCTCGTGCGTGGCATAGCCCTTCACCGTGGCGACGAGATTGGGGATCAGATCGTGCCGCTGGCGCAACTGCGCATCGATATCGGCAACGCCCTGATAGACGTTCTGCCGCTGCCCGACGAGCGAATTGTAAATCCCGACGACAAGGATCGCGACGAACACGATAATCGCCAGAACAATGATGACAACCGTCACGCCTTAACCTCCCATTGCCAATAGCGGCATAGTATAGGATGCGAAGGGTTAAGCAAACGGATTGCGGGGGTTTCGTAGGGTAATGGCGGAGTATCCCAGCGCAGAACGCCTGATGGCCGGTGAACTGGGCCAGTGGCTCCATTCGCAGGTCGCCGTGCGCGAAGACGCCAAGAAAGAGGCGATCAACCGGCTGTGGAAGGGCGCGATCATTGCCGGGCCGGTCTGGCTGTTCGTCGGAATCCTCGGAGTGCTCGAACCGACGACCCTGCTCTACTTCGGGTTCGGTGCGGCGGCGATGATCTGGTACTGGTCGCAAGCCCCGAAACGCGCGGCGGTGAAGCAGGTCAAGACCGGCATCAACGAGGCCATCGCAGGCGCGCTCGGCCTGGCCTATGTTCACGATCTGGAACCGGGCCGCGGCTTTGCCCTGGCCAAGGCGGCGCACATGGTGCCCGGTTACGACCGCGCGAGCTTCGAGGACATGTGGAGCGGGCATTACGCGGGCCACCCCTTCGTGCTGCACGAAGCGCATCTGGAAGAGCGCCGGGGTTCGGGCAAGAACACCCGCTGGGTCACCGTATTCCGCGGCTCCATCCTGACCATGGGGTTTCGCCGCAGGTTCCACGGCACCACGCTGGTCGCGCGCAAGGGTCGGCACGGCAAGCTGTTCGGCGGGAGCAGGGATTACATTTCGGTCGAGGGTGTTCGGCTCGACTTTGCCGACATGGTGCATCCCGAGTTCGTCGACACTTTCGACGTCTACACCAACGACCAGGTGGAGGCGCGCTACATCGTGCACCCCCGTTATATCGAACGGCTGATCGCCGTGGAGCAGGCGTTCGCGGGCGAGAAGATCACCAGCATCTTTTCCGACGGCGAACTGGTGGTGGCGCTCAATTGCGGCAACCTGTTCGAAAGTGGCTCGATCGACGCAGGCGACGATCACATCCGCGTCGCGCGCACGATCGACCAGTTCGCGCGGCTCGCCGACCTTGCCGACGCCTTGCAGGAACCGGAACGCTAGGCGCTCAGCTCAACCGATCGCGGAAGTCCTCGTATCCGAACTTGCGGATCTGTTCGAGCTGGTCGGTTTCGCTGTCCCACAGCCAGATGCTGGGAAGCGGAACGCCGTTGAAGGTCATCGTCTTGACCATCGAGTAATGCGCCTGATCGAGAAAGGCGAAGCGCGTACCGACCTCCGCCCCGCCCGGCACTTGGTAATCCCCGATGATGTCGCCCGCGAGGCATGAAGGACCGCCCAGCCGCACCGCAGCGCCGTTGCCACCCTCCCCCAGCATTGCCGGGCGGTAGGGCGCCTCGATCACGTCAGGCATATGGCAGGTGGCGGAAACATCGGTGATCGCAAATGGCACTTCGTTCACTCCTGTATCCAGCACGGTGCCCACCAGTATGCCGGCATCCAGCGCCACCGCTTCACCCGGTTCGAGGTAGATTTCCGCGCCGGAATCTTCCTTCGCGTCGCGCAGGAATTCCACCAGCTCCTCGCGCTGGTAATCGGCGCGGGTGATGTGGTGGCCGCCGCCCATGTTGATCCACTTGAGCTGCCCGAACCAGGGTTCGATCGCGTCGAAGACCTTGTCCCAGGTCCGCGACAGTGGCTCGAAGTCCTGCTCGCACAGATTGTGAAAATGGATGCCGTCGACCAGCTCCATGTGCTCTGGCGTCAGCTGGTCGATCGGAAAGCCGAGGCGGCTGCCGGGGCTGGAAGGATCATAGCGC
This sequence comes from Altererythrobacter sp. CAU 1778, assembly GCF_054482795.1. Lineage (NCBI taxonomy): Bacteria > Pseudomonadati > Pseudomonadota > Alphaproteobacteria > Sphingomonadales > Erythrobacteraceae > Altererythrobacter > Altererythrobacter sp. CAU 1778. Next base: position 1,710,265 of record NZ_JBTLRP010000001.1, read on the forward strand.
GGCACTTCGCCGGTCGGCACCATCGGATTGATCCGAAGGCCCACATCGAAGGTCTCGCCGCGCGCGCGCGCGTGCTCGATCATCGCGCTCGCCCGCACGATCTGCTGCGGCGAATTGAAGATCACGTGGTCGGACAGGCGGATGACCTCGGGCAGGTCCTCCGGCTTGTAGGCGGCGCAATAGGTGCTGATCTCGCCGTCGTAATGTTCCGCGGCGAGCAATGCTTCCCACAGACCGGAGGTGCAGACGCCATCGAGATACTCCCCGATGATCGGCGCGACCGAGAACATCGAGAACGCCTTCAAGGCGGCAAGCATCTTGATCTCCGCCTCGTCGCGGATTTCCGCCAGCACGCGGCAATTCGCCCGCAACTTCGCCGCATCGACGACGAAGGCTGGGCTATCTACGCGCGAAAGATCGAATTGGGCGAAGGCGCCCGGATCGCCGGCTTTGGTTTCCATCAGAACTGAACCGGGCCGTCCAGCTCCTCAACCTGCCACGGCAGGCCATGCGCGTTCAGCATTTCCATGAACGGATCGGGGTCCATCTGTTCCATGTTGAAGACGCCGTCGCCTGCCCACTTGCCGGTCATCATCATGGCCGAACCGATCATCGCAGGGACACCTGTAGTATAGGACACCGCCTGATTGCCGGTTTCCTCGTAAGCCGCCTCATGCGAGCAGATGTTGTTGATGTAGAACGTCTTCTCGCCTGAGCCATCCAGCGCCTCGCCGGTGGCGATCACGCCGATATTGGTGTTGCCCTTGGTCGTTTCGCCCAGCGTTTCGGGCTTGGGCAGCACGGCGGCGAGGAATTGCAGCGGGATGATGTCCTTGCCCTGATACTTCACCGGGTCGATCCGCGTCATGCCGACGTTCTGCAACACGGTGAGATGCTTGATGTATTCATCACCAAAGGTCATCCAGAAGCGCGCGCGCTCCATTTCCGGATTAAACTTGGCGAGGCTTTCCAGCTCCTCGTGATACATCATGTACATGTTCTTCGGGCCGACGCCTTCGAAGTCGAATTCGACCTTCTTGCCCATCGCCGGGGTTTCGACGAATTCGCCGTTTTCCCAGTGACGTGCGGGCGCGGTTACTTCCCGGATGTTGATTTCCGGGTTGAAGTTGGTGGCGAAGGCCTGACCGTGATCGCCGCCGTTGCAGTCGAGAATGTCGAGCTGGCGGATGGTCTTAAGCTTGTGCTTCTTCAGCCACATGGTGAAGACGCTGGTCACGCCCGGATCGAAGCCCGACCCCAGCAGCGCCATGAGGCCCGCGTTCTTGAAGCGGTCCTGATAGGCCCATTGCCAGTGGTACTCGAACTTCGCCTCGTCCTTGGGTTCGTAATTGGCGGTGTCGAGATAGTCGACGCCCGCTTCGAGGCAGGCGTCCATGATCGGCAAATCCTGATACGGCAGGGCGAGATTGACGACCAGTTCGGGTCCGACCTTGCGGATCAGGTTGACCATCGCAGGCACTTCCTCGGCGTCGATCTCATACGTTGCGATGTCCACTCCGGCGCGTTCCTTCACGCTTGCGGCGATGGCGTCGCACTTCGACTTCGTCCGGCTGGCGAGATGGATTTCCGAGAAGATGTCGGGATTGAAGGCCATCTTGTGGACGCAGACCGAGCTGACGCCGCCGGCACCGATGACGAGGACTGTGGACATGGGGATTTCTCCGAATGGGATTCGCTGTTGCGGGCGCATTAGGGGAATGCGCGGGGCAAATAAACGGTCCGATGCTTTCCTATGTTATCGCGCTGGCGCATGAAGGCGGGCGATGAGATTCCCCCGCCCGCCCGCTTCCGGTTCCAGTCTCAGGACTGTGTTCCATGTGTTTCATCCTGAGGCACGTTCGCAGTGATTGCGTCGCGTGCGCCAACGCGCGAAGGCGTCCTGCGCGCGGCGGAGAAGGTCTCTGCGATCTTGCCGCCGACGCCGTTGTTTCCGGTGACGATCCGCGGCGTGACGCTCCGCGTGAAATGCGAAAGCCTGCAACCCATCGGCGCGTTCAAGATTCGCGGCGCTTGGCACCGGCTGACCGAATTGAGCGAGGAAGAACGCGCGCGCGGCGTAGTTGCCGTGTCGAGCGGCAATCACGCGCAAGGCGTGGCCTGGGCGGCGCAGCGGCTCGGTATCAAGGCAACCATCGTGATGCCGCGAAACGCGCCGCAGGTGAAGCTCGACGCGACACGCGCGCTGGGCGCCGAGATCGTGCTCTACGAACGGCCCGGAGAAGACCGTGACGAGGTCGCCGCGCGCCTGATCGCGGAAAAGGGCGGTACGCTGGTGCACGCCTTTGCCGACCCGTGGGTGATCGAGGGTCAGGGCAGCGCCGGTATCGAAGCCGAGGCCCAGCTTGGCCACACCCCTTCACGCTTCATTGCCTGTTGCGGCGGCGGCGGGCTGGCCGCGGGGCTCGCCCTCGCCTGCCCCCGCGCGGCAATCCATGTCGTCGAGCCATTGGGCTGGGACATGGTGGGCAGGCGATGGCGGCAGGAAGCGTGGTCCGCGCGGCAGCCAACCCGCCCTCGACGATTTGCGATGCCCTGCAACCAGATGCGACCAAGCCAATAAACCTTTCTGTCCTGCAGGGCCGCGCCGAACGGGGCGTCAGCGTGACGGACGATGAGGTTCGCGCAGCACAGGCGTTCGCCTTCTCGCAGCTGCGGCTCGTGCTGGAACCCGGCGGAGCCGCGGCGTTGGCGGCCGCGCTTGCGGGCAAAGTCCCGCTCGACGCGGACACCGTGATCATGCTGACCGGCGGAAACGTCGATCCCGCGCAGTTCGCCTCGGTCGTCGGCGCGATCGGTTGCAATTGACAATCAAATTTGCCCGACGCAGTCTCCCGCCGGGTCGCTTGTAGGGGGAATTGACGATGCAGGCACAGATACTCGCACCCGCCGCGGTGCTGATCGCGTGGTCGCTGGTGATGCTGCTGTGGATGGCCGGCACGCGCCTGCCAGCGCTTTCGAAGGCGACCGGCGGGATTGGCAAGGCGAAACCCGGTGGCAGGGGACAAGACCTCGAGGGCGTGCTCGATAATCGCATCAATTGGAAAGCGCACAATTACGCGCATCTCATGGAGCAGCCGACCCTGTTCTACGCGGTCGTCGTGATCATTGCGATGATGGGCGGCTCCGATTTCGATGTCTTTGTCGCGTGGATTTACGTGGCGCTGCGGATTGTCCACTCGATCTGGCAAGCGATGGTCAATATCGTTTCCATCCGCTTCATGCTCTTCGTGGTCTCGACGATTGCGCTGGTCGTGCTGGCATGGCGCGCGCTCGCCCTGACGCTGTTCGCCGGTCCGGCGGTGGCAGCATGATCGGGATGGGAACGCTCGGCCCGGTCGTCGCGCTGGCGGCTTGGACGATGGTCATGTGGCTATGGATGTATATAACCCGCCTGCCTGCCATGCGCCGCGCGAAGATCGACATCGGCGCCCTGCGCGGAGGGACCGGGGCGGACCTGAAGGGCGTGCTGCCGCAGGACGTCCAGTGGAAAGCGGACAATTACAACCATCTCCACGAAGCGCCGACGGTGTTCTATGCGATTGCGATCACCCTCGCCATAGTCGGTCAGGGCGATGGCTGGAATGCGATCATCGCATGGATTTACGTCGCGCTGCGCGTCGCCCATTCGCTGGTGCAGGCAACGGTCAATCGCATCGCACTGCGTTTCGCGATTTTCATGCTGTCGTCACTGGCACTGATTGCGCTGGTTTTGCACGCCGCGATCGCGGTGTTTCACTAGGCCTTATTCGGCGGCCTCTGCGGCTTCCACATGGCCGGAGAGGTCGACCGAGAGGCCAGCGAGGAAGCGCTCCGCATCGAGCGCGGCCATGCAGCCGGTGCCTGCCGCCGTCACGGCCTGACGATAGGTGTGGTCCATCACATCGCCGCAGGCGAACACGCCGGGGACTTCGGTCTTGGGCGTTCCGGGCTCGACGATCAGATAGCCGGTCTTGTCCATCGGCAGTTTGCCCTTGAACAGCTCTGTGGAGGGCGCATGACCGATCGCGACAAAGGCCCCGTCGACCTGCAGTGTGGAAAGCTCGCCCGTCTGCGTATCTTCGAGCACGAGGTGATCGAGCATCCCGTCCTCGCCCGCCTCGAAGCTTTTCACCGTCTTGTTCCACATGGTGCTGATCTTGTTGCTCTTGAACAGGCGATCCTGCAGGATTTTCTCGCTGCGAAGCTCGTCGCGGCGATGGATCAGCGTCACGTCGTCGGAATGATTGGTGAGGTACAACGCCTCTTCCACCGCAGTGTTGCCGCCGCCGATCACTGCGACCTTCCTGCCGCGATAGAAAAAGCCGTCGCATGTCGCGCATGCCGACACGCCCTTGCCTCCCAGATCCGCTTCGCCCGGAACGCCCAGCCACTTGGCCTGCGCGCCGGTGGCGATCACCAGAACGTCGCCCACGTATTCATCGCCGCTGTCGCCCTTCGCGCGGAAGGGCGAGCCCCCCGCGATGTCCACTTCCGTAATCGTGTCCCACATCATCCGCGTGCCGACATGCTCGGCCTGCGCCTGCATTTCCTGCATCAGCCACGGACCCTGGATGACGTCGCGGAAGCCGGGATAGTTCTCGACATCGGTCGTGATGGTCAGCTGCCCGCCCGGCTGAAGTCCCTGAACCACGATCGGCTCCATCCCGGCGCGCGCGCCATAGATTGCCGCCGAAAGTCCCGCCGGGCCCGATCCGATGATGAGCATGCGGGTGGAATGGGTCGCCATGATGAAACAGCCTTCTGTCGTCCTGGGGTGCAAAGTCCCGCCTATATGGGAAGCGATGCGCGCGAGTCACGCCACACCCGCATCACTCATCCACATCTGCGCGCAGGAGCGGCTGCGTAATTGCCCCTAGCGGCACATTCAGGCGTTCGTAGCCCTGCCGTGAAAGAGTGTCGATGTTTCGGCCCACACCAGCCCCGAAGGGATCGCACGCCATGGCCATGATAATCATTGTCGACGACGACAAACTGATCGCCCGACTTGCATCGGATATTCTCGTGGAAGCGGGTCATGCCTGCGGCTGGGTGACGGGGGTGGAACAGGCGCGCGCGCTGCTCAAGTGGCGACGGCCCGACATGTTGCTTCTCGACCACGACATGCCCGGCGTGACGGGGGGCGAATTCCTGCGAGAGCTGCGCGGGTCTGCCTATCATTACGACCTGCCGGTGATCATGTTTACCCGGATGAACGGCATCGCTGACGAAGAGGCCGCCCGGTACAACGGCGCGCAGGACTACGTCCGCAAACCGTTCCGACCGGAAGACCTGACCTACAAGGTCCAGCGCCTGCTCGACGCCCGTGCCGAGCGCGAGAAACACCGCGCGCTGGAGGAAGAGTTGCGTCGCTCTTCCGGCGCGGGTTCGGAAAGCGCCCCACATCTGCGACGGGTCTTCTGACGTAACAGTTTCGCACCCGTTGCAACCCTTCGCGCGGCGCGCAGACTTCCTCGCGCATTGCGATCGCTCTCACGGTTGCAACGGGCTATCCCTGACCTCCTCCCACCCCCCCGGTCAAGACGATGCAATTGACCAAGTGAACGTTATCATTTAGGTGAACGTTCACAAAAGTTGCAATGCACATCAAGTGCATGTTTTGGGAGGAGAATCACTGATGAACTTTGGCCGCAAGCCGAATCTTGCCGTGTGGATGGCCGGCGCGTCCGTCGTCGCCCTCGGCATGAGCGCGTCGAGCGCTATGGCACAGGACACAGTGCAGGCCGATTCCGCGCAGGAAGCCGCCAGCAGCTCGGATGACGAGAACGTCATCGTCGTCTCCGGCATCCGCGCCAGTCTCCAGGACGCGATGAACATCAAGCGCGAAGCGATCGGCGTCGTCGACGCAATCAGCGCGGAAGACATCGGCAAGTTCCCAGACACCAATCTCGCGGAGTCGCTCCAGCGCATCACGGGTGTCTCGATCGACCGCCAGAGCGGCGAAGGCTCCAAGGTCACGGTCCGTGGGTTCGGTCCCGACTTCAACCTCGTGCTGCTGAACGGTCGTCAGATGCCGGCATCGTCGCTCGGCGATTGCTGCTCGGCCCCGGCCTCGCGTTCGTTCGATTTCGCCAACCTCGCTTCCGAAGGCATTGCAGGTGTCGAGGTCTACAAGTCGGGCCGCGCATCGCTGCCGACGGGCGGCATCGGTTCGACGATCAACATCAAGACGCCGCGCCCCCTCGATCGCCCCGGTTTCCAGGGCAGCATCGGCGCCAAGGCCGTGCTCGATTACACGTTCGAAGACACGAAGGTCACACCGGAAGTCTCGGGTATCGTCAGCAACACCTTTGCCGACGACACCTTCGGCATTCTGGTCAGCGGCTCCTACCAGCGCCGCAAGGCGAGCCTTTCGCAGTTCGGCGCCGGCTGGCGCGAGGGTTATCTGGCGAGCGAAGGCAACTGGGGGTCGCTCCCGTTCCCCGGCGATCCGCGCTACGCCAATGTGGAGAACCGTCCGGAAGGCGACGACATCTATCAGGTGCCGCAGAACACGGCCTATGATTTCACCGACATCGATCGGGAGCGTATCAACGGCCAGGCCGTGCTGCAGTGGCAGCCGTCCGAACAGTTCAACGCAACGCTCGACTACACATTCTCGCAGAATACCATCGACGCGCGGACGAGCAGCATCGGCGTGTGGTACAATCACGGCGATGTCAGCTCGAGCTGGACCGACGGACCGGTCGCCGGCCCGAACTTCTATTCGGAAAACTTCGGCGCACCCAACCCGACGATCGGTGACAATGGCAAGGACCTCGCCATCACCGGCGCGGTCGCGGCCAATCGCAGCATCAATCATTCCATCGGCGGCAACCTGGAATGGAACCATCCCAGCGGCTTCCGCTTCGTGCTCGACGGTCATCACTCGACCGCCGTGTCCAAGCCGACCTCGCCCTATGGCAGCAACAGCGCTGTCGGCACCGCGATCTTCGGGGTGCAGAGCCAGAACACCGATTTCACCACCGACCTGCCGGTCATCTCGGTCGACATGTATCCGGGCTCGGAAATCGATCCTTCAAACATTCGTCCTTCGGGCAACGCCTTCCGCAATGCCTACATGAAGGATCGCATCATCGAAGCGACCTTCCGCGGTGGATATGACTTCGACGCGGGCTTCATCGAAAGCCTCGATTTCGGCGTCACCTACACCGACAACAAGGTGCGCACGGCTTACGGCTTCCTCCAGAACGAAACCTGGGGCGGCACGCTGAGCGCGGAAGACACGCCGGACGATTTCTTCATTCCTCGCAGCGTGTCGGACAATCTTGCCGGGATGAGCGGGTCGGATGCCGCCGGCATCATCTCGACCTATTACGACATAGCGACCGAAGACCTTATCGAGTTGCTGGACCGTGAACTCGGCATCTGCACCACTCCCTTCGTCGGCACGCCGACCGGGGTGGGCTGCCTTGCGGAATATTCCGTGGACCGTCGCCTCAACGAAAAGACGGTCGCACCGTACATCCAGTCGCTCCACAGCTTCGATATTCTCGCCGACGAAGCGCATCTGCGGCTTGGTTTGCGCTACGAAGTCACCGACGTGACCTCGTCCGCGCTGGTTCCGATCCCGACCGGGACGGAGCAGTCGTCGGAAAACGAAATCGCCATCCGTTACGATGGCGGCGAAGCGGGCTTCACCACCTTCAAGGGCAGCTACGAAAACTGGCTGCCATCGGTCGACTTCGACATTTCTCCGATCGCGGACGTGGTGCTGCGCGCATCGTACAGCCACACGCTGACACGACCAGCCTATAACCAGCTCAATGGCGGCCTGACGGTCAACTCCCCTGCCCGCCCCAATGGCGGAAGCACCGGGGGCGCCGGCAACCCGGGGCTGATCCCGTATCTGTCGAAGAATATCGATGTCTCGGGCGAATGGTATTACGGGCCCGAAAGCTACATTTCGGTCGGTTACTTCCACAAGAACGTCACCAACTTCATCACGACTTCGACCACACAGGGTCCGGCTTTCGGCCTGACCAACCCGAGCCAGGGTGCGGCTGCGCAGGCAGCGCGGGCAGCCTTGGGTGCCAATGCGACATTCGACCAAATCCTGAACTACGCCGCGGTGAATTTCCCGGATCTCGTCACGTTCGACGGGAACGGAGATCCGGTCGGGCTGCTGGGCGCGCCCGGCGATCCGGCACTGGAATTCACTTTCACGCAGCCGGACAACAGCGACCAGTCGGCCAATCTCGACGGGTTCGAATTCGCGATCCAGCACAGCTTCTGGGACACCGGCTTCGGGGCGATCCTGAACTACACCGTCGTCAACAGCGACACTTCGTACGACAGCACGCTGCGCTATACCGAGCCGCAGTTCGCCGTGACGGGCGTGTCGGACAGCGCCAACGCAGTGCTCTACTACGACAAGAACGGCCTGCAGGCGCGCGTTGCCTATAACTGGCGTGACGAGTTCCTCGCCGGTTACGACTTCGACCCGTACATCGTCGAAGCCTATGGCCAGGTCGATGCCAGCGCGAGCTACGAGTTCGACAATGGCGTGACCATCTTCGCAGAGGCGATCAACCTGCTGAACGAAGACCGCAAGGGCCACCGGCGTGCGGATCAGGCGGTGTATTTCGCAGCGCCCGGCCATGCGCGCTACGCCGGCGGCGTGCGCTTCACCTGGTAACCCGGCTGGGGGGCTGGACACAGTCCCCCGTCTCTCTCCGCCGGACAAGAGAGCCGCGTTGCTGCACGGGCAATGCGGCTCTTTTTGTCCGGGAGCGAATTCGCGGCTAGAAGGCCAGCAGGATGAATACGGAATTCGGGAGAGTCGTGATCGTCGGCGGTGGCACAGCCGGTTGGCTGAGCGCTGCCTACCTTGCCGCGCGGCATCCCGGTCTGGCGATTATCCTGGTCGAAGCGCCCGACATTCCGGCCGTCGGCGTCGGCGAAGGAAGCTGGCCGACACTTCGGCAGACCCTCGCCACCATTGGCATCGACGAGGCAGAGTTTCTGACCGCCTGCGATGCTTCCTTCAAGCAGGGCACGCGCTTCGACGGATGGAAGGACGGATCGGCGGGCGACCGCTATTACCACCCCTTCACCCCTCCGCCGCAGGGCGATGTCGGTGAATTGCTGGCTGCTGCTGGCAAGAGCGACTTCGCCCATGCCGCGACCCCGCAAGCGGCCGTTTGCGATGCCGATCTCGCGCCGCGCCAACGCGCGATGCCAGGCTACGCCGGAGCGTTGAACTACGGCTATCATCTCGATGCGGGCAAGTTCGCGCGCCTGCTTCGCCGCCACGCTGTCGATCGGCTCGGCGTGACGCACCAGCGCGATGTCGTGGTTGCCGTGGAACGTCGGGCAAGCGGCGACATTGCTGCCCTGACGCTGCGCGACGGCGGTGCGCTGACCGGCGATCTGTTCCTCGACTGCACCGGAATGGCCGCGCGGTTGATCGGAGAAGAACTTGGGACGGAATGGGTCGACCGTTCCGACACCTCGTTCAACGATCGCGCGCTGGCAGTGCAGGTTCCGACGGCGTCCGACAGCCCAATCGCTTCCCAGACGATCGCGACTGCGCATGAAGCGGGCTGGCTGTGGGACATCTCCCTGCCGAACCGCCGCGGTATCGGCTGCGTCTATTCCTCCCGTCACCTGAGCGATGACCGGGCGAAGGACATTCTCTCCAGCTACATCGCGGACAAGGTGCCGGGCGCCGATGCAGCCTCGATCGCAACTCGCCTGCTGCAGTTTCGCACCGGCCACCGGGCCGAATTCTGGCGGGGCAACTGCATCGCCGTCGGCCTCTCCGCCGGTTTCATCGAACCGCTCGAAGCGTCGGCCATCGTCCTGATCGAACTGTCGGTGAAAGCTTTAGCGGACCACTTTCCGCAATCGCGCGCAGCTCTTCCGCAGCACGCGGCGCGGTTCAACCGGCTGTTCCGCTATCGCTGGGACCGCGTGGTCGAGTTTCTCAAGCTGCATTACGTCCTTAGCGAGCGATCCGGCGACTACTGGCGGGATCAACGCGACCCGGCGACCCTTCCGCCTGCGCTGAAGGAGCAGCTGGCCCTTTGGCGCGACCATCCGCCTTCCACCATCGACCTCCCGCAAGTGGACGAGATGTTCTCCGCAGCCAGCCAGCAATACGTGCTCTACGGCATGGGGTGGCCGACACCTGCCTGCGCTTCGCCTACGCCTTCGGATACTGCTCTCGCGCAGGTTCGGGAAACCGCCGAACGGGCGCGCGCGCTGGCGGCAGCACTGCCGACCAACCGCGCCTATTTCGATGCACTCAATCCATTACGGGAAGAAGCCGTCCAGCAATGAGCAACCACCAGATCCTCAATACAAACGATCACGCCGAGCTGCGCGTGCACACGGGCGCCAGCGCGGACCGTGGCGACGCGGTGATGGCCGCGCTGGCTGTGCCGGAGGAATTCCGCAAGCTGCAGGCGCACTATCCCATTGTCTTTCGCCGCGACGACAAGGGTAACTTCTCCGCGCTGGCGCTGTTCGGTTTCGAGAACGGGGAGAACCTGTTTCTGCAAGGCGAGAATTGGGACGCGGCCTACCGCCCGCTCTCGATCGACATTCAGCCCTTCCTGTTCGGCCGACCCGCGAGTGGCGAAGGCGACGGGCAGGTCCATGTCGACATGGATCACCCGCGCATCTCACCTAACGGCGAGGGCACGCGCGTCTTCGACGCAACCGGCCGCGCGACACCGTATCTGGAAGGCATCGCCGACAAGCTCGGACTGCTCCATTCCGCGTTCGAGGCAAGCGGTGCGTTCTTCGCCGCCCTTGCCCGTTACGAATTGCTCGAGCCGTTCACCCTCAACGTCCCTCTGAGCGACGGATCGAAACAGGCGCTGGTCGGCTTCCACATCATCGACGAAGCCAAATTGCGCAGCCTCGATGGCGAGGCGCTCGGCGCATTGCACGCCGAAGGTCACCTGATGCCGATTTTCATGTCCCTCGCCTCGCTCTCCCATTTCACCGACCTGATTGCGCGCAAGGAGGCAAAGCTCGCCCGTGGCTAGTGCGGCCGCCAGTATTTTCGACGACATGACGCCGGTGGAGGAGCGGCAAGCAAGCTCGCCCGCGGCACTTTCCGACTTGCTCGATAGCGCCGACCGCCCCTTCGTGGTGCGCGGCCTCGTTCGGGACTGGCCGCTGATCAAGGCCGGCAGGACGTCCTCCAGGGCTGCGCGCGAATATCTGCTGGAACGCGCCCGGCCCGCCCCGTTCACCGTGACCATCGGACAGCCCGGCCGGGACGGGAGGCTGTTCTACGACGACGACTACGCGATGAACTTTCGCACAGCGAAAGGCAGGCTCGCCGACATATTCCGCGGCTTCGACGACAATGAAGGCCGCAGTGACGCCCCCGCAATCTACCTGACTTCTGTCGACATGAAGCTGTTTTTTGACGGCCTCGTGGAGGACAACCCGTCTCCGGTTGCGGATCGCGAACCGCTCGAAAGCATATGGATCGGCACGGACACGCGCATCGCGGCGCACAACGATTTTCCGCGCAATCTCGCTTGCTGCGCCGTCGGGCGGCGGCGGTTCACCATTTTCCCGCCCGAGCAATTCGCCAACCTCTACATCGGTCCGCTGGAGAACACGCCAGCCGGTCGGGCCGTGAGCATGGTCGATTTCCACGCGCCCGATTTCGGCGCCTATCCCCGTTTTGCGGATGCGCTGCGCCATGCGCTGGTCGTCGAGCTGGAACCGGGTGATGCCGTCTACATCCCGTCCATGTGGTGGCACCATGTCGAAGGGCTGGAGCCGTTCAACATTCTCGTCAATTACTGGTGGCGTGACACGCCCGCCTTCCTCGGGCAGCCGCAGGAGGCGCTCAACCATGCGATCCTCGCCCTGCGCGACCTTCCGCGCGAAGAGCGCGCTTTCTGGCGCCAGTTGTTCGACCATTACGTGTTCGACAACCCGCCGGAAGTCACCGAGCACATCCCGGAAAAGGCGCGCGGCATCCTTGCCCCGCTCACGGCCGAGGGCGCTGGCAGCATTCGCGCATTCCTTCTGAGGGCACTCAACCGATGACGTTTCAGCAAACGCCGATGCGCGTCGTGATCGCGGGCGGTGGCACCGCCGGGTGGATGGCCGCTGCCGCAATCGCGCATACCATGGGAAAGGCAGTCGACCTTACGCTCGTCGAAAGCGATGCGATCGGCACCGTCGGCGTTGGCGAAGCGACGATCCCGCCGCTGGTCCTGTTCAATCGTCTGATCGGCGTGAAGGAAGCCGATTTCATGCGCGCAACGCAGGCGACCTTCAAACTGGGCATCGAATTCCAGAACTGGCGCGTGGATGGCGAGAGTTACTTTCACTCGTTCGGGACGACGGGCCGCGACCACTGGTCCGCCGGATTTCAGCATTTCTGGGCCGAGGGAAAGGCGCGCGGGCACGAACAGAGCTACGACGACTACTGCCTCGAGCTAAAGGCGGCCTATGCGCGCAAGTTCGCGCATCTGCCCGATAACGGCCTCAACTATGCCTACCACCTCAATGCGACGGCCTATGCGGCGTTCCTGCGCGACGTCGCGGAGAAGGCAGGCGCTTCGCGGCGCGAGGGGAAGATCGCCAGCGTCGACCTTCACGGCGAAAGCGGCGACATCGCGGCCATCACGCTTGAAGACGGCAGCCGCATCGAAGGTGACCTGTTCGTCGATTGCACGGGCTTTCGCGCCTTGTTGATCGAAGGTGCGCTCCATGTCGGCTACGATGACTGGACCCACCACCTGCCGTGCGACAGCGCCATTGCCGTTCAGACCGAGCTGACCGGACCGCCGCTGCCCTACACCCGCGCCATCGCGCATGATACAGGGTGGCAATGGCGCATTCCGCTGCAACATCGCGGCGGCAACGGGATCGTCTACTGCAGCCGCTATCTATCGCAGGACGAAGCGCGCGAACGGCTGATGTCGACGCTGGAGGGCAAACCCATCAGCGAACCGCGCGCGATCCCCTTTCGTACCGGCGCGCGGCGAAAACAGTGGCACCGAAATTGCGTCGCCATCGGACTGTCGAGTGGTTTCCTCGAACCGCTCGAATCCACCAGCATCCACCTGATCCAGCGTGCCGTGGTGCGCCTCATCCGGATGATGCCATCGGGCCGCATCAGCGAGCGCGACGTTGCCGAATTCAACGACCAGCAGCTTACAGACATGGTCCAGGTGCGCGACTTCCTGATCCTGCACTACAAGGCCACCGACCGCCGCGACAGCGCCTTCTGGCGTCAGTGCGCGGCGATGGAGGTGCCAGACACGCTGCAGCAGAAGATCGAGCTGTTCCGCGACACCGGGCGGGTCTTTCGCAAGAATGACGAACTGTTCGTCGAAAACAGCTGGGTGCAGGTCATGATGGGCCAGGGAATCACTCCGCACGCGCATCACCCGGTCGCAGGCAAGATGAGCGACGAGGAAATCGACCGCTTCCTCACCACGCTGCGTCAGAACGTGACGAAGACAGTCGCCGGACTACCTCATCACGAGGCTTACCTCGCGCAGTACTGCAAGGCCACCGAGGCATAGAAAGTTCTGCAAAGTGGGAATTTTGGTAGCGGAGGAGGAACATATAGCGAACATATAACGTTCTGACATTGATCGTTTTTTCCGCCCAACTCTTGGAAAATACCCCCACCGATACCCCCAGAATCCCGAATTTGCGCCAAACCGTTACAAGGGTGCGATCGGCCGACTAATGTGCGAAAACTGGCAGCTCAACCGCCTCATTGAACGGCGGAAGTTGGGCCGCTTTCGGACTGTCCGGTCCCAGTTGCAAAACTGCGGAAAGCTGCCCTTCGGCAAGCGACCTCAATTGCAAACCTTCCAAAGGCGGAGCAACTTTTCTGACTAGCAGACGTTTCAGTTGTGGCGGAAAGTGCGGACATCGATCATGCATCGTCCCGCTCCGTTCAATCGCACAGCGCCACTCCTCGATCCGCCGCTCTCGCATACCCGATTTCTTCGTATGAGGAAAAATGCGGGGCAGGCACCGGACGCGTTGGAGGGCAACTCGCTTATTGTGCTGTGACATCTGTCGTTGATCGATTATCGGTTATCAGCAACAGCGCGATCGCTAATTCAAGTTGCAAGTCTAGAAAACACGGGGTCTAATCATGCGCATTCATTCCATACTCGTGTCCTCGATCGCCTTAGCGGTCGCCATCGGGGCACCGCCGGCTCCGGCATGTTCCCAGGAGACAGCAGCTGCCGCTGAGCCGGCATCGTCTGGCGGCATTCCGGAATGGGGTATCACTAGTTCCGATTTCGAAGCCGACCCCGGCGTGGTTTTCGGCACGCTGCCTAACGGCATGCGCTATGCGATCCGGCGCAACACGACCCCGCCGGGCGAGGCAGTCATACGTTTCAACTTGCTGGTCGGCGGACGGGACGAAACCGATGCCGAAAATGGGGCCGCGCATTTCGTTGAACATATGGCGTTCAACGGATCGACGAACATTCCCGAAGGCGAACTGCTGCCGATGCTCGAACGGCTCGGCCTTGCGTTCGGTGCGGATACGAATGCCGAGACGTCATTGGACTACACCATGTATAAGCTAGGCCTGCCCAATACCGATAACGAAACAGTCGATACCGCGTTCATGGTAATGCGCGAGATGGCCGGTCGCCTGACATTCGATCCGGCGGCGGTCGAGCGGGAACGCGGCGTCATCCTTCGCGAGGCGCAGGACCGCAACGATGCCAACCGACGCCGCGCGGCGGATTATCTGCGAACAGCACTGCCCGGAACGCCGCTTGGTGACAGGGTCACGGCAAATGCCGAGCGCATTCGTGGGATTTCCGCGCAGGAACTTCAGGCGTTCTACCGGGCCTATTACCGTCCCGACCGCGCGACCCTTGTCGTGGTCGGCGACATCGACCCTGACGCGATTGAGGCGAAGATCGCGCAGGTCTTCGCCGACTGGCAGGGTGAGGGCGAACCGCGCGCGCCTTACACCGTTCCTGTGGTTGATCGCGCCGCGCCGACGTTTTCGAATTTCGTCGATCCCGCGACGCCGGAAATCATCGAGATCCAGACGATCGAGGAATGGAGTCCGAGCGATAACACGGTCGCAAGAGCGCGGGACGAAGTGCTCCGCGCCATCGCCGGGGCGGTGATCGCCAACCGGATCAACGAGCTCTCCCGCAGCGCGGACTCTCCGACACTTGGCGGACAAGTGACCGAGCAGCCCCTGTTCCGCACAGCCACCGCCTACGGTCTCCTGATCGTGGCGAAGGACGGGCAGTGGCAACCGACCCTGGAACTGGCGGAACGCGAGTTGCGACGAGCCGCTCAATACGGCTTCACCCAGAGCGAAGTCGACGAGATCAAGGCCGGTGTCGAAACCGCGCTGCGCAACGCCGCCGCGCAGGCCGATGGACGCGACAGCGTGAGCCTCGCAGACGCCTTGATCACCGCCAGCCTCACCGACGCGGTCGTCACGACGCCGGAAAACGATCTCGCCTTCTATCGACAGATCGCGCCCTCCATCACGGCGGAGACGACGAGCGCGGCTTTCGCTCGGGCATTCGTGGATGGGCCGGATATCGTTCACCTGTCCACCAAGACACCGGTCGAAGGGGGAATGCAGGCCATCGCCGCCGCCCTTGCGACGAGCGCCCAAGTCGCGGTCGCACGTCCCGAAGAAGCCGAGACGGTCGCATTCGCCTATACGGATTGGGGCGAACCGGGAACAGTTGTCGCGGATGAGAGGATCGAGGATTTCGGCATTCGCACGATCCGGTTCGCGAACGGTCTGCAGCTGAACCTCAAACGGACCGGGTTCGAGCCGGGCAAGATCAATTTCGTCATGCGCGTCGGGTCCGGATCCTCGACCTTCCCATCGGACTTGTCGGGACTCGCACTGATGCTGCCCATCTTTGCGAGCATCGACGGGTTCGAGGCGCATGGTCCGGACGAGCTGCGCCGTGCGCTGGCGGGCCGACAGGTCGAGCTGACATTGACCGCGAACGATGCGGGGCTTGTATCGGAGGGTGCGACGACACCAGACGATCTGCTCCTGCAGATGCAGCTCCTAGCGGCGCGTCTGACCGCGACAAGTTACCGGGATGAGACGCAAGCCCAGTTGGCCGGGGTGACGCCGCTCTTGGTCGAAAACCTGCGCGGAGCGCCGATCCAGGTCTGGAGCAATGCCTTCAATGCCGTTCTAAGCGGCGGGGACGCGCGCCTCGGCGTTGCCGATCCGCTTTCGCTTGCCAATTTGTCCCTCGCAGATCTGCGACGAGCGATCGAACCGCAGCTAACGGAGGGAAGCGTGGCTCTTGGCCTTGTCGGCGATTTTGACGAGGATGCGGCCATCGAAGCGGTGGCGGCAACCCTTGGCGCTTTGCCAGCGCGGCCCGAACGCGTCGAGGTCGGCGAGCCGCCTCGCGCCGTATCCTTCACGAAGGGGGCCGGTCCGATTATGCTGACCCACGCCGGGCAGGACGATCAGGGGGTCCTCTCGCTCAGCTGGCCGACCGATGACGGGCACGACCTGTCGGACGATCTGGCACGCGACATCTTGGCCCGTGTCCTTAATCTGCGCATGACCGAAATTCTGCGCGAGGAACTGGGCGCTGCCTATTCGCCACAGGCGTTCAGCTTTTCGACCACGACCTATGACGGGTTCGGCCATATCACGGCGCTGGTCACCACGCCGGCTCAGGACATGGACAGGACCGCCGAGATCATCGAAGAGATCGCCGCAGGCCTTACGAGCGAGCCGGTGTCGGCCGACCTTCTGGAACGGGCGCGCAGCCCGATCCGCGAAGGGTTCGAGCGAGCGGAGAACATCAACAGTGCCTGGACAGGTTTGGTTGCCATGGCGCAAAGTGACCCAGAAGAGCTTGATCGGCGGAGGCAGCGCTTGGACGCGTTAAACGCTCTTACTCCCCAGACACTCCAGCGCGTAGCCGCGCATTATCTCAGGGCGGGGCAGGCACGGCAGATACGGGTCGTTCCTGAATAGATGGACATGGTGCATGGAAATCAAAGCGCAGCCGCCGTCCGATCGACAACGCATCTTAAACTTCATCGCGAGAGAGTAGTGGACTCGCAACCATTGATGTCGTGAAAAGCTGCGCGCGTTTCTATGCGACGTCCATACAGACTGCCGCGAGCAGCCGACCGACGCGATCGCACTGCGGTCGGGCGGGCGGTTGACAGCGCTGGAGCGGCAGAATGCCGGCTTGTGAGCGATAGCCTAGGGCTGCGCCAAGACCCGTAGCGGCCATGGTCTCAGGTTTCTGACGGCTCCAACTGGACCTCGTGTAACTGTCCGCCCGCCATCACCAGTATGCGCTCGGCCGCCTCGATGGTTTCCCTACGGTGGGCGATGATGATGCGGGTGATTCCCATCGCCGATATGGCTTCATTGACCGCGCGCTCGTGCTCGGTATCGAGATGCGCCGTGCCTTCATCCATCACGAGTATTCTGGGCTGCCGGTAGAGCGCTCGGGCAAGCAGCACACGTTGCTTTTGTCCGCCCGACAGGGTCGACCCCATGTCACCGACTAAGGTTTCATATTGCATCGGCATCTGCTCGATATCGCTGTGGATCGACGCGGCAATCGCTGCCCCCACCACACGTTCCATGTCGACGCTTTCATCGAACAGGGCGATATTGTCAGCAAGTGTCCCTGCAAACAGGCTGTCTTCCTGCAGCACTGCCGCAATCTGGCTGTGGAAGCTCTTGTAGCCGAACCGATTGAGTGGAAGGCCATCGACCAATACCTCGCCGTTTTCTGGCTCAACAAGACCGAGGAGCAGTTTCACGAGCGTGGACTTCCCGCCTCCAGATGGTCCGGTAATGGCGACGAACTCTCCTTGTTCGACAGTCAGGTTCACGCCTTCCAGCACGAGCGGGTCGCTAGGCGCGTAGCGATAGAACACATCATGCAGTTCAATGCGACCCTTGAGTTCGGTTTCGCGGTCTAGGCTGTCGCCAAAACTTCGGTCTTCATCGGAAAGAGCAATATCTGACAATCGTTCGAGATGCAGACCAAGCATCTTGAACGCTATTGCAGTGTCGACAAGGGCTGCCGATTTCCCGATAAACTGGCCTTTGTAGGCCATATAAGCGAACACCATACCCACGCTGAACCCGCTTCCTTCGATGACGAAGCTGATTGCGAGGTAGATCGTGAGAATATTCTCCAGTCCGAAAATGAGGCGGTTCGTGGTTCCCTGCCAAATCCCGATACGCGCAAGGCGGACGTCGGAATTGACAGCGTCGGTCAGCTTGGTCTGCCACAGGGCATGGCGCAAAGTCTCGCGACCGAACAACCGCAATGTCGTCATGCCGCGCAGCGTCTCAATGAGGGTCGACTGTTCCTTGCCTCCCATGATGATCGAGCCTTCCTGCGCTTCACGCTCGAAAGAGAACGATACGGCGCGCACGATGCCGTAGAGAACGAAGGCCACTATCGCGATCGCGGCAAGGAGCGGCCTATACCAGAACATCAGAGCCAGCGTCAGGACCGCCATCAGTCCGTCGACAATAGCCGCAACCGCGCCCTGGGTCAGCATTTCCTGTATTGGACCGATAGATTGAAAACGCGAAAGAATGTCGCCGGTATGGCGTTTCTCGAACCAATCGACAGGGAGACGAAAGAGGCGCCGTGCCACGTTAGAGGCGAGCGTGAACCCAAGCGTGGTCCCGGCCACCAGCAACACGAACGAGCGCAGCAATGCCGCTCCCGCATTGATAAGTGTGAACAACCCGAAACCGATCGCCAGGACAGCCAAGAGATCCAGATCCAAGGCCGGCAGGGCATTATCAATGGCGACCTGCATGTAATAGGGCGAGGCCAGTACGTAGGCTTGCAGCACCAGAGTGAGAACGAGGACCTGCCCAATCGCGCGCTTAAGCCCGGTCATGCGCCGCCAGAGCTGCGAAAGTTTTAATCGCTCACGGTGCTTGCCGCCCTCGAAATCATCGCTTGGCCGCAACTCCAGAGCAACGCCGGTGAAATGCTTGGACACTTCATCCATTGGCATATTGGTCGAACGGCCATCGGGATTGTGGATGAGCGCCTTGTCGCCTCGGACACGCTCAAGCACCACGTAGTGGTTCATATCCCAATGCAGGATGCAGGGCTTATGGAGGTTCTTCAGCTCCTCAAGCGGCAGTTTGACCGCGCGAGGAGTCAGCCCAATCTTGTCGGCAAGGCCTATAAGGGATCGCAGGGGTGCCCCACGCAAAGATGGAGCGAAGCGGCGACGCAATGTGCCGAGGTCAATATCAAGGCCGTGGTAGTTGGCGACCATCGCCAATGATGCCAAACCGCACTCCGCAATCTCGGTTTGACGAACAAGCCGCACCCGCGAACGGGTGAAGAACCCCATATCGAGCATGATATCTCCCTATCGCCGTCTTACGGCATAGAGAGGTTCGAACAGCCATTCGAGCAGCGATTGCTTTTCGGTGACGATCCGCGCCGAGAGCGTCATACCCGCAACCAGAGGCTCGCTGCGACCAAACGCGGTAACCGCAGCGGAATCAAGTTTCACACGAACGGGATAGACCGATACGACCTCACCATTCGCGCCCTGCTGGCTGAGCGCGCTTTCGGCTACGGTCAGAACTTCGCCCTTAATGGTGCCAAACCGTTGATAGGGGAACGCATCAATCGCGAGACTCACTTCCTGTCCCTCTTCTACGAACCCAATAGCCGAGCTGGGAACGGCCAACTCGGCTTGCAATTCCGCGCCTGCGGGAACGATCGCCATTAGAGGAGTTTGCGTATTTGCAGGTTGCCCAACTCGAGAAGTAAGTGCTGTTACTATACCAGAAACTGGTGCACGAATGCCATATGAACGAGAGCCTTCTGCGCTGGCCGCTTGTTGTCCGACCTGAGCGCGTGCAGCGGCGAGGTCAGCCGATTGAGCGCGGGACTGCGCCGCTATCAATGCCGATGAGCGTTCAGATTCTGTAAGGGCTGAGCGTTTGGCCGAAAGGCTTTGGTTCAGTTGCGACAGTCCCTGCTGACGGGCGAGCAATGTTTCTTCGCGCACTTGGAGGTCACGCTGACTGATGAAGCCCCGTTCGGCCACCTCCTGTGCGCGGCTGAGGTCGGCTTGCGCCGTCTCGATCAGGTTTTCCTGGATTGTGATTTGTGACTCGATTTGACTGATTTCGGAGCGCAAACCTGCTTGCTGCGCGGCAAGCTGGCTTTGCTGTGCAGAGGCTGCTGCATTGGTGGCATCCATCTGCGATGCGAGGCTTGCGTCTTGGCGGGCGATTGCACGTTGAATTCGCTCGGAGGACGTGAGATTCTGACTGCTATCTGTTTCCGTGCGGATTTGCGCGAGAAGGTCACCAGCGTGAACGCGCTGTCCTTCTCTTACGGCGAAATCGACGACCGTGCCAGCTCGTGTAGGAAGGATGGTGGATATGCCTTTGTCGGGAGTAATCGCACCTAGGGCGATCTCAACACGCGAATACTTCGCAAATGTCAGAAAAACCAGTGCAATTATCAAGCAAAGTAAAATGAAATAGCCGATTAATTGCCATTGAATAGGAACATCAATGCGAGTTGATCCGGAGATGGAAGAATTAGTATTCCGAACAGCCGCCTCTCTAAACACAATTGCCCTCGCAATGACTTAAAATGGTAAAAATTTAAGTCGCAGAAAAGCCAAATTTAACTTTAAAGCCAAAATAAGAGAAATATGAGAGCGGAAATATAACCGCCAAGGCGAATATAACTTTTTGTATAGTGCTAGATAACAAAACCACGTCAGCAGTGATCAAAATCAACGCTCCAACGATGAAAAATAACACAGAAAAAGCGAAGAAAATCCGTTTTGTGGAATCTCTCTGTGGCGTATATTGAGAATAATTATAGAAAACATTTATCGCCACAATCGCACAAACGAAAATTCCGCCGACATAAATGCCGGCGGAAATTCCTTCAAACACAGATAAACTATCGAATATTGAAAAGGCGTGGAGAAGCGGGTTTATCAGAACTAGTCCAACAAACATCACTCCAACATAAGCCGCCCGCTCTTTATCATCTTCTGCGTTATCGTTCGTCATTGATTACGAGCCAGTCGTGACCTTAGCCACCGTAGCTGCAGCACCGGCACCGAGTGTCGCCCCGTAGGTGCCCGCGACCACGCCGGCCATTCCACCAGTTGCGCCCGTAATAGCACCAGCCGCGGCTCCGGCTACTGCGCCCTGAACGATATCGCCCGCAGATGCGCTGCCGCCACGGATGCCTGCACTCAGAACGGCACCTCCAGCGCCGGCAACCGCACCAATCACACCGCCAATGAGCCCACCGACAGGGCCAACGCCGCCGTTGACGGTATCCAATTCGTCAAAGTTAAGTTCCTGAATCATATCTTCTCTTCCTTCTCGTTTGAAAATAGTCTTCAGCAACCATCCATACGAAGGCCAGCGCTGCGAAGACAACAAAGCGAAACAAGAATCGCGATAGGGTGAATTCAAAATCAGTCGATCCCGCAAGAACGTGAAATAGCGTCAGTATACACGAGAATAGGAAGCCCATCCCCAAGGCCTTCAACGCCATTTTCTGAATCGAGGGATCCATAGTGCGACCCGTTGTTCCGGATAAGAACCTGACCTATCTTCAACCTCCTTGCAACCCCTTCGTACTCGATCCTGCCGAAGTGTCGAAACCGAACGGTTCTGACACTTGATCCACAACCGCGCTTTTCCGTGTCACTGCGGGTGTCACAACTTCGTGTCCGGTTCTAGGGCGCAAAGCCGCCGCTAGGCCAGCGCCCGATCAACGGCAGCTTTCGGGAAGATTACGAGCGGGCTCGAACGACCGAGATTGGGGCGCAAAGCTGACTAGCAGGCATTGGGCCGCATGCAGAATGCCTGCATTCCGGCGCTGCGTAAGGAAAGGAGCCTACCGTCATTTCAATGGAGTGGGCCAGATCGCGAACACAGTGGTCTTTTTTCGCGTTCTCTCGCTCAGTTCGATACGGGTGCGGGGGACCGGTCCTTGAGTGCGATAGATCGCCCCCTGGACACTGCTGTCCTCTATGGGGTTCTTGATTTCTTCATCCCCTGGACCTATGTGTCCTCCCGGAACGACGGATCGGTTGCGGCGGTAACACGCCAACAGCGTTCCCCCGCCCTCACGGGCCTTCGCGTGACGCGGAGATAGGCGAACAGCCGAAGTGGCCATCGAGTGACTTTTATGGGGCGCCTTCGGGCGCCCCTACCTTTTGTACTGAAACCGTAATTTTTCCCCGCGAATGGTCTTGTCGACCAGCAACGCGAACCGGACCTTGGTCATCTGCGCCGGCTTCAGCACCTGCTTCTCGAAATCCGGCGTATAGGCGCTTTCGACGAACAGCGAAACATCACAGTCGCCACGCCCCCCGCCGCGCCTGGCGTTGAAATAGACGCGGTACTCGTCCGCCCCGTTGCCTCCCGGCGCGACGATGCGCACGAAATTGGCTTCGGGCGTATGGTACACGGGCCCGTTCGGCAGACCCTCCATGATCCCCCGCAAACCGAAAGAGAGATCGTAGCGCGCCTGGTTAAACACCCGCCGCTGACCGCGATCCCAGACATCGACGACCGGCTCAGGATGAAGCTCAGGGTCATAGCTTTCCGAAAAACAGTGGTTCGAGAAACGGACGTCGATCACCGCGCCCTTGGGGCGCACCTCGGTCTCCATCACGAACTGGAAGGGTTCGAGATGATCGAAATTGACGGGCGCCCCGTCGATGAGAAGCGTTGGGAAGAACGATTTGGCCATCGGGATCAGCTCTTGGCGTCGCCCTTTGGCCGGCGCTTGAGCCCTGGACGCGACGCTGCGCGGCGCGTCGCTGCCGCTTCGTCGCGTGCCGCGACCATGTCGCGCGCGATCGGCTTCAGCTTCTCGACCAGCGGCGAGAGATCATAGCGGTTGCTCGCCTGACCGCCGCTCGCATGGCTGCGCCGCTCGCGCTTGATGAGCCCCTCGTCCTCGAGCCGCTTCATCGCACGCTGCACCGTCTTGTCCGACACGCCCAGGCGCTCGGCCAGCCGCTTCTTGGACGGGAACGGCATGGTGTTGTCCTCCCACCAATGGTCGATCAGGTGGAGCAGCACCGCCAGCTCGGTGGCGTCGATATGGAGACGCGCCTGCGCCCGCAGGATGACCGAGGGCACGAACGTGAAGCCGGGCTCGAGAACCTCCTTAGACCAGCGCTTCTCGAGCCCGCTCTTCGACTCCTTCTTGGGCGGGCGAAGCGCCACGACATTGTTTGTAGGTTTGACCATCACCAGAAACTCCTGCATAGATTGCAGCTCAGATGCGCTGGAAATCCTGGAATTTCTAGACGCGCGAGGGGTTCGCCCCCTGGACATAGGTGTCCATACCCCTGGACACAAGGGTCCAGCCGCCCCGGCCATGGATGTCCACCGAAGAAGCACGTCCGCATATCCGAAGTAATCCGTGGCGCATCACGCTATCACAGTATGAAGAGCCCCTGGTCATTTTTGTCCAGGGAGGGTCGGCGAGATTCCAGCGAATCAGGATGGCGACAGTGGCTGATTCTGAGCAATGTCGTCCTCCGTGCCGCCCGCCCCAGTCAGCTCATCTTGCGCGCATTGTAAGCTTACGAGAACGGCCGCATTTGGGTGTGTATATTCAGTCCACGAACGACTTGAATTGGGGCGCTTTGCCGACTGACTGCTTTTCCCAGGAGCTGCCCGACAGCAAGTGGGCCGTTGCACGAACCCGCTTCGCGGGAGGGGTGCTGGCGGCGCGGGTTACGCCAGAGCAAGACCGTAGCGAGTAGATTGAACAAGGCCGATCATTCCGGCTCCTTCAACCGAGGAGTCGAGAGATGAAC